>NZ_CP084910.1:472500-1672500 GCF_020535245.1 Asticcacaulis sp. AND118
CGAACGCGGCCAACGACGGATGTCGTCGGTGCGTTTAGTTGAGAGAACGATCAAGCGTTGAAGGGCTTCTAACGGATGCCTTGGCGTAGAGAGGCGATGAAAGACGTGGCAAGCTGCGATAAGAGCCGGGGAGGCGCTAGCACCCTTTGATCCGGCTATTTCTGAATGGGGAAACCCACCTTTGTGTTCTGTTCATTTTAAGTTGGACTCGTAGATGTTGGATGGTCGCGGTTTTCCGAGCCCCTTGGGGTGAGGCAAGGCCGACCGGCCGCCCGAGCTTATGCGAGGTTCTTTGTCGCGCTTGCGCGACGACTTAAAATGAGCGGAGCTCATAAGGTATAGTAACCTGAATACATAGGGTTATTAAGCGAACCCGGGGAACTGAAACATCTCAGTACCCGGAGGAAAGGACATCAACCGAGACTCCGAAAGTAGTGGCGAGCGAAATCGGACCAGGCCAGTGATCTTGTGATATAAAGCCGAACAGCTTGGAAAAGCTGACCATAGCGGGTGATAGTCCCGTAGGCGTCAACTAGCAAGATCCTCGAGTAGGGCGGGACACGTGAAATCCTGTCTGAATATGGGGGGACCACCCTCCAAGCCTAAGTACTCCTCTACGACCGATAGTGAACAAGTACCGTGAGGGAAAGGTGAAAAGCACCCCGACAAGGGGAGTGAAACAGAACCTGAAATTGGAAGCCTACAAGCAGTCGGAGCCCCCAAGCGGGGTGACGGCGTACCTTTTGTATAATGGGTCAGCGACTTCATGTGCCGAGCAAGCTTAAGCCGATAGGTGTAGGCGTAGCGAAAGCGAGTTTGAATAGAGCGTTAAGTTCGTCGCATGACGACCCGAAACCAGGTGATCTATCCATGAGCAGGATGAAGGTACAGTAACATGTACTGGAGGTCCGAACCCGTGAATGTTGAAAAATTCTGGGATGACTTGTGGATAGGGGTGAAAGGCCAATCAAACCTGGACATAGCTGGTTCTCCGCGAAATCTATTTAGGTAGAGCGTCCGACGAATGCCTTGGGGGGTAGAGCACTGGATGGTTGCGGGCGGCGCGAGCTGTACCAATACTAACCAAACTCCGAATACCCAAGAGCACTATCGGGCAGACACACGGCGGGTGCTAACGTCCGTCGTGAAAAGGGAAACAACCCTAACCATCATCTAAGGCCCCCAAGTTATGGCTAAGTGGGAAACGATGTGGGATTGCATTGACAATCAGGAGGTTGGCTTAGAAGCAGCCATCCTTTAAAGAAAGCGTAACAGCTCACTGATCAAGCGATCCTGCGCGGAAAATGTAACGGGGCTCAAGCCATACGCCGAAGATATGGGTTCACGTAAGTGAGCGGTAGCGGAGCGTTCCGTAAGCCTGAGAAGGTCAATCGTGAGGTTGGCTGGAGGTATCGGAAGTGAGAATGCTGACATGAGTAGCGATAAAGAGTGTGAGAGACACTCTCGCCGAAAGACCAAGGGTTCCTGCGTAAAGCTAATCTGCGCAGGGTTAGCCAGCCCCTAAGGCGAGGCCGAAAGGCGTAGTCGATGGGAATCCGGTGAATATTCCGGAGCCAGTATGAAGTGACGGATGGCGTAAGTTGTATGTGCTTATTGGATTGTGCATGCAGCGAAGTTGTCCCTGGAAATAACTCATACATAGACTGTACCCGAAACCGACACAGGTGGTCAGGTAGAGCATACCAAGGCGCTTGAGAGAACTATGCTGAAGGAACTCGGCAAATTACACGCGTAACTTCGGGATAAGCGTGACTCACCTTGCGCAAGCAGGACTGAGTGGCACAAGCCAGGGGGTAGCGACTGTTTATCAAAAACACAGGGCTCTGCGAAGCTGTAAAGCGACGTATAGGGTCTGACGCCTGCCCGGTGCCGGAAGGTTAAAAGGAGGGGTGCAAGCTCCGAATTGAAGCCCCGGTAAACGGCGGCCGTAACTATAACGGTCCTAAGGTAGCGAAATTCCTTGTCGGGTAAGTTCCGACCTGCACGAATGGCGTAACGACTTCCCCACTGTCTCCAGCATAGGCTCAGCGAAATTGAATTCCCCGTGAAGATGCGGGGTTCCCGCGGTCAGACGGAAAGACCCTATGAACCTTTACTATAGCTTCGCCTTGGCGTTAGCAGCAACATGTGTAGGATAGGTGGGAGGCTATGAAGCAGGGGCGCCAGTCCTTGTGGAGCCATCCTTGAAATACCACCCTTATTGCTGTTGGCGTCTAACCGCGGCCCGTCTATCCGGGTCCGGGACATGGCGTGGTGGGTAGTTTGACTGGGGCGGTCGCCTCCCAAAGTGTAACGGAGGCGCGCGATGGTGGGCTCAGAACGGTCGGAAATCGTTCGATGAGTGCAATGGCATAAGCCCGCCTGACTGCGAGACTGACAAGTCGAGCAGAGACGAAAGTCGGCCATAGTGATCCGGTGGTCCTGCGTGGAAGGGCCATCGCTCAACGGATAAAAGGTACTCTAGGGATAACAGGCTGATTTTGCCCAAGAGTCCATATCGACGGCAAAGTTTGGCACCTCGATGTCGGCTCATCACATCCTGGGGCTGGAGCAGGTCCCAAGGGTATGGCTGTTCGCCATTTAAAGTGGTACGTGAGCTGGGTTCAGAACGTCGTGAGACAGTTTGGTCCCTATCTGCCGTGGGTGTTCGAGACTTGAGAGGATCTGTCCCTAGTACGAGAGGACCGGGATGGACATACCTCTGGTGGACCTGTCGTGGCGCCAGCCGCGCAGCAGGGTAGCTAAGTATGGAATAGATAACCGCTGAAAGCATCTAAGCGGGAAACTAACCTCAAAACAAGGTCTCGCTGAGGATCGTGGTAGACGACCACGTTGATAGGCTGGGTGTGGAAGCTCCGTGAGGAGTGAAGCTAACCAGTACTAATAATCCGATCGGCTTGATCGTTCCCTCAAATAAACGCACCGAAAACCGTGCGCGTTCATAACGACAATGTCTTCTCTTAACTTGTGTTTGATTGACCTGGTGGCTATGCCGGCCGGTCCCCACCCGATCCCATTCCGAACTCGGTCGTTAAGCCTGCCTGGGCCAATGGTACTTCGTCTTAAGGCGCGGGAGAGTAGGTCGCCGCCAGGTCTATCAAACACAAGCACTAACCCTTCACTCACTCTACGCATCAAAGACCGGTCCACCAAAGACCGGTCTTTTGCTTACCCAGAGCCTAAACCCTCCGGGTATCCCAGGTGTCGCGGGATGGAGCAGCCCGGTAGCTCGTCAGGCTCATAACCTGAAGGTCGTCAGTTCAAATCTGGCTCCCGCACCCAGCCTTAAACACACAAAAGGCCTCCTGATGGAGGCCTTTTGTGTGTTTAAACCCCGGATAGGGTCGTTTGAACTGACGACTAAGCTAAAATGTCAGTTCAAACGCCGCCGCGCCCCGTGCGGCAAGTTCGGGGAGCATTAGCGACCCAAATCTGGCTCCCGCACCCAACGGATCGCAAAATATACCAACCGCCCGGCGCACTACCGCGGCAGCTTTTTTTTGCCTCGATGTTGGCCGCGCATAATAAAAAAAGCCCGCCTGTAATGGCGGGCTTTTTACGTTCAACGGTCAGCGAAAACTCAGTCCAGTGCACCGATAAATGGCAGGCCGCGCAAACGGCCACCATCATCAAGGCCGTAACCGACCAGATAACGTTTCGGGGCTTCCCAACCTACATAGTCGGCTTCGATCTGGCGCTCGATCGGCTTCGACGCCATCACGGCGGTGAGCACCTCCGTGGCGCCGGCGCGCAGCAGGTGATCGCGCGCGAACTTCAGCGACGCACCGGTATCCAGCACGTCGTCCATGATCAGAACCTGCTTGCCGCTCACCGGGCGTTGCAGGTCGGCGCGCAGGATCATTTCACCGCTTTGGCGACCGTCGCCATAGGACGACAGCCACATGGAATCGAACCCGATGCCCAGACCCTGACGGGCCAGCGCGCGGGTCAGGTCGGCGGCGAACCAGATGCCGCCGGTCAGCAGGCAGATGCCTACCGTGTCTTCGGTCAGGCGCGGGGCCATCTCCTTGGCCATAGCTTCGATGCGCGTGGCGATGTCCGCCTCGCTCAGGAGAATGTCGTAGGTCATGTGAACTCGGTAACTCTAGTGATGAGCTTCGGCAGAGGGCGCGCCGTGCGCGGGCCGCAGCTCGGCTGGTTTTTCCGTAGCATGACCGGACGCCGTTGTCGCGTCTCCATGCGCGTTTTCAGTACCGTGACCGGCATCGCCGGCCGGTGCGGCATCATGGGCCGGAGCGCCGTGGCTGTCTTCCGTACCGGGAGCAACCGCATCCTGAGAGTCCCCACCGTGCGCGGCCTCTTCGCCGCCGCCGCCGTCATCGTCGCCCGAACCGTGGAGTAGCGACGGCCGTACGCGGGCCATGTCCTTCATCGCCTGCATGTCGAAGGCGAGGTCGATGGTCTTGACGCGGTTCTGGGGGTCGGGAATGTCGAAGGTCAGGGTGCGCGTCTCGTTGGCTTCGAGCGTCAGACCCAGAGGCGGAATGAGGGTGGTGTCGAACGGATGCGCCTGCTTGTCCATCAGGGTGACGCGCACGGGCGGCACCGGATTGGCTTCGTTGCGGATGTTTTTGACCTTAAGAGTCACGGTGGCGACGAACTGGCCGCCGCGCAAGGTGTTTTCCAGCTTCCTGTCCAGCACTTCCAGCCCGGCGGCGTTGACCGGTATGCCGACAGCGGCATAGGCGCCGCTCAGGCGGGGGAAGGCGCGCACGAGGTCGACGCGCAGCAGGAAGGCGGTGCCCAGCATCACGACAAAGGTCGCGGCCAGCGCGCCCCAGATGATGCCCTGCGCCATCAGCGCCTTATGGCGTTTCTGACTTTCGATCATGTCGCGATAGAGCGACGGAATCTTCTTCGCCTTGACTTCCTTGAGGCCCGTGGCAGGTTTTTCCACGGCCTTTTCGATCGGCAGCTCGATCGGATCTTCCGGCTTTTCGGCATGCCAGGTGGTCTTGCACGAGGCGCAGCGCACAGTGCGGCCCTGAGGCCCCAATTGGGCCTCATCGATCGCGTAACTCAGCGCGCACTTGGGACAGGTCAGAAGCATGTGGACGAATCGCTACATAAGGCCCGTTAACCAAACGGGTGCTTAACCTTTTTGGCCGAAAAGCATTAACAAGACCTCAAAACGCGATACGGGAACCCGTGGTAATCACCTCCGAACACGACGATCTCTTCGAGCCGGATCACAGCCAGGTGGTTGTGTTCCGTGACGTCGGTCTGGGCTATGAAGGCGCCGGGCACACGGGGCATGATCCTGAGCATTACATACTGAAAGATTTGAACTTTGCGCTGCCGTCGGGGTCTTTTCATTTCCTGACCGGGCCGTCGGGGGCGGGCAAGACCTCGCTGTTGCGCATGATCTATCTGGCGCAGCAGCCCTCAGCGGGCGACATCAGTCTGTTCGGTGAGCGGTTGAACTATGCCGACCGCAGGCAGACGGCGGAGATGCGCCGGCGCATCGGCATTGTCTTTCAGGATTTTCGTCTGCTCGACCACCTCGATGTGTTCGATAACGCCGCCCTGCCGCTGTTCGTGCGCGGCGAAGACCCGCGCCGGTTCGAAGCCGATGTCATCGAACTGCTGACCTGGGTCGGGCTGAAGAACCGTCTGCACACCATGCCCGACGTGCTGTCGGGCGGGGAGAAGCAGCGACTGGCTATTGCGCGCGCTGTGATCAACCGGCCGACCCTGATTCTGGCCGACGAGCCGACCGGCAATATCGATCACGCCATGGGCCTGCGCATCATGCGGCTGTTCATCGAATTGAACCGTTTGGGGGCGACCGTGCTGATCGCCACCCACGATGAAGCGCTGATCCGCGCGTCGGGCATGCCGGTGCTGGAACTGCGCGACGGGCGGTTGTTCAGGCGCGACCTGACCCAGACGGTGAAGGTGGCCCCATGACCGCCGGGAAACGCCTGCGCCGCCGCGATTTGCTGCCCGATCAGGACACGCGCGAAGTGTCGCTGCACTACGTCATTTCTGTCCTGTTCTTTCTGGCGGCCTTGTCAGCCCTGATCGCGCTGGCCTCGAACCGCGCGGCGTCGGGCTGGTCGCGCGAAATCCGTGCCGAAGTGACGGTGCAGGTGCGGCCTACAGGGCTGGAAAGCGGCTCGGTCGCCGCCGCGCGCGCGGCCGAGGTGCTGGCCGGAGTGCCAGGTGTCACCGAAGCCGCGGCCATCGAACCCGAACGGGCCAAGGCCCTGATCAAGCCGTGGCTGGGTGACGCGGTGCTCGAAGACCTGCCCCTGCCCAATCTGGTCGAGGTGCGGCTGGACGAGGCCAAACCCGCCAAGGTGACGGCCCTGTCCGAGGCCCTGTCGGAAAAGGAGATCGACGCCACGATCGACGATCATACGACCTGGTTGCAGGACATCGAGACCTCGGCTCTGATCATCCGCCTGATTTCGCTGGGTATCTTCCTGCTGATCGCGTCGGCGGCGGCGGCGGTCGTCGGCTTCGCCACGCGGGCGGGCCTGATGGCGCGCGCCAATATCGTCGAGGTGCTGAGCCTGTGTGGAGCGACGGATCAGTTCATCGCCGGGCGGTTTCAGTTCCGCTTCGCGCAGATGGCGGCGGTGTCGGGCTTGCTGGGCGGCGTGGCGGCCGCTCTGGTCATGGCTGTGATCAAGCTGACCGGTTCGTCACAAAGCCTGCTGCTGGCTCTTCCCTTTTCGTGGCTTGACCTGTTAGTATTATTACCGTGTCCGGTGCTGGCCGCCTTGATTGCCGCGGGAACGGCGCGTATCGTCACCTTGAAGATGCTGGGGAAAAGCTGATGCGCCGCCTTGTGGCCGTGCTCCTGATCGTTGGGTTGTGGCTGGCGGGGCTCTATGCCTTTGCCGACCGCGTGATCCATTCGACGCCGGCCGCCGAGCCGGAAGACGCCGCCGACGCCATTGTGGTGCTGACGGGGGCGTCGGATATGCGCATCAAGGAAGGTATGCGGCTGCTGGAGCGTCGCAAGGGCGCGCGGCTCTTGATTTCCGGCGTCAATCGCGAGGTCAAGCGCGAAGAGCTTCTGCCGGTCACCGAAGGCTCAAAGAAACTCTACGAATGCTGCGTCGACCTCGGCTACGAAGCGCAGACGACTCTCGGCAATGCCTATGAGGTGGCCGAATGGGCGAAGGCCAAGGGCTTTGACGACCTGATCGTCGTCACCTCCGATTACCACATGCCGCGCAGCCTACTGGAGATCAAGGGCACCTTGCCCGGTGTGAAGCTGCACGCCTATCCGGTGGCCACGCCGACGCTGGACGCGCGCGCCTGGTGGAAGTCGTGGCGCAGTTCGCGCGTGCTGGTGGTCGAATACACCAAATATCTGGCCATACTGGCCCGTGACCTGTTCACCAGCGTCACCAGCCGTTTCGACCATAAAGAAGATCAGACAGCCGGCGCCAGCGAGGCCTCGGCGGAAGGTTCGGCGTCTTGAATTTCTTGCGTTCCGTTGTGTTCATGGTCTGGCTCTATGGCCTGATTGTGCTGGTCGGCGTTCTGGGCACGCCGTTTATTTTCATTTCAGACCGTATGGCGATGCGGGCTGTGCGCTTCTGGGCGCAGATGGTTTTGTTCGGTTTGCGGTTGATCTGCGGCGTCAAGGTCGAGTTTCGCGGTTTGGAACATCGTCCGGAGGGCGCGGCCCTGATCGCGGGCAAGCATCTGAGTATGCTCGACACGATCGCACCTTTCGTCGTGCTGGATAACCCGTGCTTCGTGCTGAAGAAGGAGCTGACCTATCTGCCGTTTTTCGGCTGGTATATCTGGCGCACCAAGATGATACCCATCCGGCGTGCGGATGCCGCCAAGGCGCTGAAAGCCATGGTGATCGATGCGCGCGACCGTCTGGCCCATGGCCGTCAAATCCTGATCTTCGCCGAAGGCACGCGCTCTGAGGTCGGCGCCGACCCGGAATATAAACCCGGCGTGGCGGCGCTCTATCGCGATCTGGAGACGCCCTGCCACCTGCTGGCCACCAATTCGGGCCAGTGCTGGCCGGCGCACGGCATTACGCGCAAGCCGGGCACAGTGGTCTTTGAATTCCTGCCGCCGGTGCCGGCGGGTCTCAAGCGCGGCGAGTTCATGAGCGAGATCAAGACGCGCATCGAAGCGGCGTCGAATGCGCTTATCGCCGAGAACGGCAAGCGCTGAGTTTTTAGCTCTGTCGCGCATGGCTTCCAAAAACCGTTGCACACTTTTTGGCAGGCGCTTTTAAATGCAAAAGCCCCGGTTGGAGAACCGGGGCAATCGTTTGTTCTTTGGGCTTTTGGAGCGGAATGATTTCTGATGGAATCATTCCGCTCAAGCCGCCATTGCGGCGGCGGCCAAGGTGGCGGAGCCACCGCCCGGCGAGGGCGTAAACAAAATCCAGATCATTATGTTTCCATAAGAAAACATAATGATCTAGACTACTTGCACTTCTTTTTGCACTCGACCCATGCCGCCAGGCATTTCGTCTCTTCCTTGCCGGATTTCTGGCAGGCCTGATAGGCGTCGTTGCACTTCTTTTTGCAATCGACCTGCGCATAGACGCTGCCGGCCAGTAACGACGATGCAGCGATCGCGGCGATCGCGATCTTACCCAGATGTTTCATTGGACGCCTCCCTTGGCGATTTTTCCCAATTTTACCGCGCCTTAACCCGGTTTCGAGCGGCGCTTTTTAGAGCGATATGCCGAAAAGTGTAGGCGGTTTTCGGCAATCATATTGCGACACAACAAACGTCCGAAGCGAGTGACGCTGTCACTCGCTTCGGCCTGGCCGATGGTGCATGCCGGCCATTGGTAAATACTGTATCCCAAATTCAGGATTCGCCAAGAGGGAGAATAACATCGGTATATTGATACCGATCAGCGGAGGGCCAGAACCGTCGCGGGCGTGGCCTTGTCCGAAACCGCATCCGGCGCGTCGGGCAGCAGCAGGAGTGCGGGCGCGGCCGCCAGCGCCAGCAGGCCGAGGCTGAGCAGGACGGCGCGTCCGGCAGGGCTGGTCAGGAGGGTTTTGATCACGGTTTTTCGAATTCCTGGACAATCTTCAGCGCGGAAATCTGCATGATCAGTTCGGCATTCTTGTCCAGTTCACCGGTATCGTCGATGCGCATCTGGGTCAGCTTGCGCTGGGCGTCGGTGTCGTTGACGCGCGCCAGATAGAGCAGTTCTTCCTTGCTGAGATTCTGGGCGTGGCCGCGCGCCGTCAACAGCAGGATCTTGTCGCCCAGATCGGTCGAGACCGTGGCGACGATGGTGGCCAGACGGTAGCGGTCGCTTTCGCTCAGGCCGTTGAAGTCGATATATTTGCCCACTTCACCCACAATCAGGCGCATGTGCACTTCGCCGACGAAATGGCGGATGATGGCTTCGGTGCCGTCCACCTCAAGCATCTGACGGGCCAGTTCGACGCGCTCGCCATAGGCGCCGCTGCTCTGGGCCGGGCCGACGGGGCCGACATCCTGCGCGGCAACGGTGACGGGGCGCGCCGGGGTGTCGATCATGTCGATCGACGGGGCGATCTCCCCGGTGGGCTGAGCGACGGGCGAGGCGTTGACCCTGGCCGGACCGAGCGCAGGTGGCGGGGTCATCGACGTGGTTTTGACAGCGGGGGGCGTTACCGGCGTCGGGGCGGATGGCTTGGCTTGTGGCGCGGGCGGGGCTTCCGGTGCGGTCAGCGGCGGGTTCATCCGCTTCTGCTGCGGCTTGGGCATGACGGCGATGCGCGCACCCGGTTCACGCTCCTGCGCCACCGCCGGAGCCGCCAGACCGAGCAGACACAAGCCTGCCAATACGCTTTTCAGATACACCACTCGAACCCCCATATGACCCATTGCCCCGCTATTACCGGTTTAGCCCGAAATGGCTTCCTTGAACGTCTTGATGATCTTCACGACGGCCTCGACCATATAGCTCTGGATCTGCTGGGCATTGGCTTCGGGATTGGCGAACTTGCTGGCGTTATATTTCGCGGCGACCGGACCCGAATTGGCGCTGATCAGGGTCAGGATTTCTTCTTCGCTGAAACTGGCCGACTGGGCGGCGGCGATCTGGTCGATGACGCTGACTTCGGCTTCCTTGAGCACGCGGTCGGCGATCTGGTTGAACTTCAGTTCGTCGGCGGCGGACAGGTTTGTCGCGCCCTTGCGCTCCAGAATGACCATCTTCACGGCGGCCTTGGTGTTGGCCAGGATCAGGCGTACATTTTTCGACGTGCCGTTGGCTTCCATCAGTTGCTTGTACAGAGCGACGCGGCGGGTCTTGCGCGCGGCGGCGGCCTTGTCTTCCGGCGATACGGTCGCGGCGGCCGTGCCTTCGATGCGCGGGGTCATGCCGATCAGGGCCGGATCGATCTCGATCTTCGGGGCCAGCGGCGCTTCGGGGGTAAGGAAGGAGCCCTGCAGCGAGGGCGGCACGACCGGCTGAGCCGTCGTCGTTTGCGCCCCAGCATGACCCCCGGCCAACAGGCCTGCGATCATGAGTCCTGACGTCAGAATACCCCAGCGCGCCATATGATACCCCCAGCTACCCGCACACCATGCCGGGTAGACCAGACGTTAACCAATTCCCGGACGGGTGGCAACGGCGGAATCTCTTAGAGAGAACTCTGTCCTTCCTTCTCCCCGTAAACGAGGAGAAGGTGGACGAAGGCAATGAGGCCGGATGAGGGGCAGAGTCGCTGAAAAATTGCTCCTCACCCCGACCCTTTCCCCGCACGCGGGGAGAGGGGGAGGCTTAAATCAGCGCGCCGTGGCAGTGCTTGAACTTCTTGCCGCTACCGCAGGGGCACAGACCGTTGCGCGACGTGCCTTCCCAGCCGGCGGGCAGGGCCGAAACCGGCAGGGCCTCGCGCTGTTCCGGCGTCAGGTCGTCGCTCAGTTGCGGCGCGCGCTCGTTTTCGCCGGTCAGCGGGTTGAGGTGGATTTCCTCGAACTGCACCGGCTCCGGCGCGGGCTGGCCCTGGAAGCGGATTTCCACGGTCATCAGCCAGCGCGTGACGTTGTGGCGCAGATTGACCAGCAGCGTCTCGAACAGGGCGAAGGCTTCCGTCTTGTATTCGTTCAGCGGATCGCGCTGACCGTAGCCGCGCAGGCCGATGACGGCGCGCAGGTGGTCGAGGTGCATCAGGTGCTCGCGCCACTGCATGTCGATCATCTGCAGCAGGAAGTTCTTTTCCAGCGCCTTCATCTGGTCCGGACCGAGCAACTGGAGGCGTTCCTCCATCTTCTGCGCGGCGATGGTCTGGATACGCTCTTCGATCTCCTCGTTGGCGATGCCTTCCTCGGCGGCCCACTCGTCCAGCGGCAGGTCGAGGCCCAGGAGGCGCTCGCACTGTTCGCGCAGGCCGACAATGTCCCACTGCTCGGCATAGGCCTTGGGCGGCAGGTGGCGCTCGACGAGGTCGCGGATGGTCTCTTCGCGCATTTCGGAGACGATTTCCGAGAGGTCCTCGGTGTCCATGAACTCCTGACGCTGCTCGAAGACGGCCTTGCGCTGGTCGTTGACCACGTCGTCGTACTTCAGCAGGTTCTTGCGGATTTCGTAGTTGCGCTGCTCGACGCGCTTTTGCGCGGTGGCGATGGCCGAGTTGAGCAGCTTGTGCGTGATGGCCTCGCCTTCTTCGACGCCCAGCGTCTTCATCATGGCGTTGAGGCGGTCGCCGGCGAAGATGCGCATCAAATCATCTTCACAAGACAAATAGAATTTTGAAGTGCCGGGGTCGCCCTGACGGCCCGTACGGCCGCGGAGCTGGTTGTCGATACGGCGGCTTTCGTGGCGTTCGGTGCCGAGCACGAACAGACCGCCCGCGGCCAGCGACTTCTGCTTGAGGTCGGCGATCTGCCCTTCGACCTCGGCCTTCTTGGCCAGCATCTGCTCGTTGGAGACCTCGATGCCGGCCTGAGCCTGTTCGTCGATCCACTTCTGCACGCGCATGTCGACGTTACCGCCGAGCTGGATGTCGGTGCCGCGGCCGGCCATGTTGGTAGCGATGGTCACGGCGCCCGGCACGCCGGCGTCGGCGATGATGAAGGCTTCGTTTTCGTGGTGACGGGCGTTCAGCACATTGTGCGGGATGCCCTTGCCCTTGCCGGTCACGACGTCGTAGGCGGCGTCGCCCAGCTTCGCCAGTTCCTTCCTGTCGAGCTTTGCATATTCAGCCTTAACCGCGCGGGTCTCGACGTCGTAGGCGTAGTCCTTCAGATATTCCGACAGGGCGTCCGACTTTTCGATCGAGGCGGTGCCGACGAGGATCGGTTGACCGCGCACATAGCAGTCGGCGACCTGATCGGCGATGGCCTTGAACTTTTCCTTTTCGGTGCGGTAGACCTCGTCGTCGTAGTCGATGCGCTTGATAGGGCGGTGCGTCGGGACTTCGAGCACGTCCATCTTGTAGATATCGCCGAATTCCGCGGCTTCGGTCGCCGCCGTGCCGGTCATGCCCGACAGCTTTTCGTACATGCGGAAATAGTTCTGGATGGTCACCGAGGCCAGGGTCTGGTTTTCCGGCTGGATGGCCACGGCTTCCTTGGCTTCGATGGCCTGGTGCAGGCCTTCCGACAGGCGGCGGCCCTGCATCATGCGGCCGGTGAACTCGTCGATCAGGACGATCTCGCCGTCCTTGACGATATAGTCCTTATTGATGGTGTAGAGGGTGTTGGCGCGCAGAGCCTGATTGGCGTGGTGAACCAGCGAGACGTTAGCGGCGTCGTAGAGGCCCGTCGTGTCTTCGGCCAGATGTCCGCCCGCCGTCAGCATTTCTTCGAGGCGCTCGGAACCGGCTTCCGACAGCAGCACCTGACGCTGCTTCTCGTCCAGTTCGAAGGTGTCGGCGTCCCGGATCAGTTCCTTGATCAGCGCGTCCAGCACCTTGTACAGCTCGGAGCGGTCTTCAGTCGGACCGGAGATGATCAGCGGGGTGCGGGCTTCGTCGATGAGGATCGAGTCGACTTCGTCGACGATGGCGAAGTGGTGGCCGCGCTGAACCATTTCCTCACGGTTATAGACGAGGTTGTCGCGCAGATAGTCGAAGCCGAATTCGTTATTGGTGCCGTAGGTCACGTCCGACCCATAGGCGGCCTTGCGCGCGCCGGGCGACATGCCGGAGACGATGACGCCGGTGGACAGGCCCAGAAAGCGATAGACGCGGCCCATGAAGTCGGCGTCGCGCTTGGCCAGATAGTCGTTCACCGTGATCAGGTGCACGCCCTTGCCCGACAGCGCGTTGAGATAGACAGGAGCCGTGCCGACCAGCGTCTTGCCTTCGCCGGTGCGCATTTCGGCGATACCGCCCTGATGCAGGATCAGGCCGCCGGTGAGCTGAACGTCGTAGTGGCGCTGACCGATCGAGCGGCGGGCGGCTTCGCGCACCGTGGCGAAGGCTTCGTCGAGCAGCGAATCGAGGGACGCGCCATTGGCAATGCGTTCGCGGAAGAGGACGGTCTGGTGGGCCAGTTCCTCATCGCTCATCGCCATCATTCTGGGTTCCAGCGCATTGATGCGGGCGATACGCCCGTTCATCGATTTCACCTTGCGCTCATTAGCGGAGCCGAACAGAGATTTGGCGAAAGCCAGCATGAGATACCCGACAATAAGATTTCTGTTTTTTGTCCTGTCCGCCGCGCCCCATTCACCTGTTTAGCGAATATCAAGGTGTCACGGTTAAGGCGTAATAGGGCAAATAGGCGTGAGCCGGCGCTTTTCAAGCGCGCGGACTGACTTAAGCTTGCGCTTGCGGTCTGTCAATGTAAGCTTGGGCTGACGATTATCGGGGATAAGATCAGTATGGGGCGTTGGACGAAGTTCAGGCAGTTGGCCGTGGTGGCGGTCTTGACCTTGACCGTGGCGGCCTGTGACAAGCCGACGCTGGACGAGCGTCCGCCGGAGCCCGGCGACGTCGCCGTGGCCCGCATCGACGGCCATACCATCTGGGCGTCGGACGTACGCTACGAAGCCATCCAGCAGGGGCTGATCGGCGATGGCGAGCCCTTCGATCTGGCCTCTCCGCTGTTCCGCCGCACGCTCGAAGAGGTCATCGACCAGAAGCTTCTGGCGCAGGCGGCCCTGAAAAAGGGCATCGACCGCACCGAGCTGGCGCAGCGGCGCATCGCGGCGGCGCGCGAGGACATTCTGGGGCACATGCTGCTGGAATCGAGCGTCGACGCCGCCATCGACGACAAGAAGGTCAAGGATCTCTACGACGAGCAGGTCAAGCTGGCCCAGAAATCGGAGGAGATCCGCGCCCGGCTGATCCTCGTCAAGACGCGGCCCGAAGCCGAGAACGTCGTGCGTCAGCTTCAGGGCGGCAGCCTGTTCGAAGCCATGGCCATGGAACGCTCCGTCGATCAGGCGACGCGCTTCAACGGCGGCGACATGGGCTATTTCACCACCGACGTCATCCCCGAAAGCTACCGCGCCACGCTGATGGCCGCCAGGCCGGGTCAGATCGCCGGGCCGGTGCAGATCGACGGCGGCTGGGCCGTGTTCAAGGTCGAGGAACGCCGCCCGGAACAGCCGATGACGATCGAGGAGGCGCGTCCGGGCATCGTTTCGGCGCTCAAGCTGGAACAGGTGCGCGGTCTGCTCGAAGGGTTGCGCGACGGCGCGCGGGTCGAGTTTCTGGTCAAGGGGCTCAACAGCAACGAGGACCGCGAACCGGCTTCGGCTCCGGCCGGCGCCGTGGGGGCCAGCGCCAGCGACAGTTCATCGGGCGACGGCGTGGGCGAAGGGCCGGAAAGCGCCGACGCTTCGGCATCGTCTTCGTCTTCGCGGTCGGCGGCTAAGAAGTAATCTCTCCTCCCCTGCGGAGCGGGAGAGGGCCGGGTGGCCGGTGCC
Source organism: Asticcacaulis sp. AND118 (assembly GCF_020535245.1). Classification (GTDB taxonomy): domain Bacteria; phylum Pseudomonadota; class Alphaproteobacteria; order Caulobacterales; family Caulobacteraceae; genus Asticcacaulis. The sequence goes on from NZ_CP084910.1 coordinate 487,364, forward strand.
AGACCACGAAGGGGGGGAGGGACCATTCCGCACGCGCCCCATACAAAAGTCTTCACAGCGTCATGATTTGAGGCTAAGCCGCGCCTTTTGTTCCTTTTGACTGGAGCCGCGCGCCATGAGCAAGCCGCCTTCCTCGACCGGCAAAACCACCGACACCCCTGTCGCGGCGTCCAGCCAGGAACGTACCTCGTCGAGTCCGCTCGGTGCGGCGCTCGATCCTTTGGCCAGCGTGCTGAAAAAAGCCGTTCAGACCGGGGCCGAACTGGTCGGCGTCCACACCTCCGCTGCTCCGGCTCCTGCCGCCGAAGCCGTGAAGCCGGCCACGGGCAAGCCGGGTCTGGCCGTCTCGCCGCTGGCCGTCGATCTGCCGCCCATGCCGCCGGTGCCGGGCGTCGAGATCGCCATCGCTCAGGCCGGTTTCTATAAGCACGCACGGCCCGACCTGCTGGTGATGACGTTCGCCGAAGGCACGACGGCGGCGGGCGTCTTTACGCGCCACACCATCGGTTCGGCGCCGGTCGACTGGTGCAAGAAGCAACTGGCGGCCAATGAAGGCAACGAAATCCGCGCGCTGGTCGTCAATGCCGGCTGCGCCAACGCCTTTACGGGCAAGCTGGGGGCCGACGCCGCCCGCCGCACTGCCGCTGCCCTGTCACGCCGGCTCGATTGCCGCCAACGCGACATCCTGCTGGCTTCGACCGGCGTCATCGGCGTGGTGCTGGACGATTCCAAGATCGCCGCGCAATTGCCGCTGATCGAGGAGTCGTTCAAGGCCGACGCCTGGCACGCGGCGGCGCAGGCCATCATGACCACCGACACCTTCCCCAAGGGCGCGTACGAAACCGCGCAAATTGACGGGGTGGAGGTCAGGATCGCCGGCATCGCCAAGGGTTCGGGCATGATCGCGCCGGACATGGCGACCATGCTGGCCTTCATCGTCACCGACGCCACCCTGAGCGCGGGCGTGCTGCAAAGTCTGCTCGGCCTCTATACGCGCACGACCTTCAACAGCGTGACGGTGGACGGCGACACCTCGACCAACGACACGGCGCTGCTGTTCGCCACCGGGGCCGCGGGCGCACCGAAGATCAGCCGCGCGGGCGACAGGCGTCTGGCCGACTTCCGCGACAAGCTGGAGAAAGTTATGCATTCTCTGGCGACCCAGCTTATCCGCGACGGCGAAGGCGCGACCAAGTTCGTCAAGGTCACGGTTACGGGGGCTTCGTCGCCCGCGTCTGCGCGCAAGATTGCCAAGTCGATCGCCGAAAGCCCGCTGTGCAAGACCGCCTGGGCCGGTGAAGACGCCAACTGGGGCCGCATCGTCATGGCCGTCGGCAAGACCGAGGAAGAGGTGGACCGCGACCATATCGCCATCCGCTTCGGCGACCTCGTGGCGGCCGAAAACGGGGCGGTGTCGCTGACCTATAACGAGGCGGCGATGAGCGCCTATATGAAGAACGAAGAGCTGGAGATCAGCGTCGATGTCGGCGTCGGTCGAGGTTCGGCGCACGTCTATACCTGCGACCTGACGCACGGCTATATCAGCATCAACGGCGATTATCGGTCGTAAGCGCCAGTCTTGGCCGATGGCGTCGCAGTCGTCGCTCGGCTGTATTCATATGCAGCCGCCGCTAGCCGGCTAGAGCGCAATCCGATAAAGTGGGCACCCCTTTTCGGAAAAATTGCGCGACCACTCAAAAACTTAGAGCGAGATGATGTTTCCACTTTAAATCATCTCGCTCTAGCCCTCGACTCAAGACTGACGCTTATGCGACAAACATACCTCCCTGGCTATGCCGGGGAGGGGGACCGCACGAGCCGCCAAAGGCGGTGAGATGTAGTGGTGGGGTTTCTTATCTCAAGGATGTGGCATGAAAACCGTACTCGTCGTCGCGGCGGCTCTGATCGACAATGACGGGCGGGTGCTGATCGCCCAGCGCCCGGAGGGCAAGTCGCTGGCCGGGCAGTGGGAGTTTCCCGGCGGCAAGGTCGAGCCCGGCGAAACCCCCGAAGCGGCGCTGATCCGTGAGCTTGAGGAAGAGCTGGGCATCACGACCAAGGCCGCCTGTCTGGCCCCGTTCGTCTTCGCCTCGCATACCTATGAGACGTTTCACCTGCTGATGCCGTTGTACCTGATCCGCCGCTGGGAAGGCACGCCGCAGGCGAAGGAGCACACCGCGCTAAAATGGGTACGGCCTAAGGACATGCGCGACTATCCGATGCCGCCGGCGGACTTGCCGTTGGTGGCGTATCTGAACGATTTTATTTGAAAGGCTACGACATTGTGTCGTGGCCCCGATAAGTCGATTAATTTTTAAGTAACTTGCTGATGCCCCATACGGCTCCGCCGACTATGGCAGCACCCGCAAGGAAGGGGGCTGCTGCTGCCGCACCTGCTACTGTTGCGGCGCCTATCACAGTGGCTTTCGCCGCAACAATGCCGATACCTGCCGTAGCCGCCGTACCAATTGTGCCGCCTGTTGCAAGAGTTGCGCCCACGGCAGAACCAACCTGAACAGCGAGTGGTCCTGATTTGCTAGCATGCTTTGTTATGACGCCAGAGGCAAGGCCAACACCCGCTCCGACCGCCGTCTTCGTAACGCCGTTTTTACCGGCCATGATATCCCCTCGAATTAAAGTTAATGGCTCGTTTATTTTTGGGGAATTGGGCTGTGAGTCAATTGACTTCTATGCGGTATAACGCCGTTGTGAATTATAGCTTCCCTTCCTTCACCCCCAGCACATCGGCCAGACGCACCTTGGCGGAGCCTGGACGCAGTGGCTTTTGCTGGCTTTCATGCGGGGTCCAGCCGGACAGGGTGATGATCTCGAACGTGGCGCGCACGCCGCCTTCCGGGTGCGGATAGCGTTCGGCGTAAAGTTCAAACGCCCGGCTGAGAATGGCGCGGCTCAGCCCCTTGCGCGGGCGGTCAAACAGGATATTGGTTTCCCCCATCGCCCGCAGATCGCGCAGCAGGTTGAGCGGGTGGGCGTAGCTGACCACCACCTTGTCCGTATCGACCACCGGCATGTTGAACCCGGCGCGGCGCAACAGGTCCACGCAGTCCGGCCCTTCGGCAAACGGTGCGATGCGGGCGCCGGTGCCGCCGCGAATTTCCAGTTCGGCCTCCATCAGCACCGTGCGCAATTCGCGCAACGTTTCGCCGCCGAATTGCGAGGCGATCAGCAGGCCGTCGGGCCGCAGGGCACGGCGCAACTGCACCAGCACGCCGGGCAGGTCGTTGGTGGTGTGAAAAGCCAGAGACGACACCACCAGATCGAGCGTCTCGTCGCCAAAGGGCAGGGCCTCTTCGTCCAGCACGACGGCGGGGTGGTGCTTTGCCGACAGGTCGCTCTCGATCAGATAACCGATCTTGGCCGCCACATCCGGCATTTCGGCCAATAGCTCCGCAAAGCTGCCGTCGCGTCGGCCGATCTCCAGCGCCACCTCGAAGCGGCGATTGATGGCGGCCAGCGTATCGAGCATGTCCTCGACGCTGCGGCGTTTGAGGAAGTTGGCCGTCGTAAAATCGCCCGCCATGCGGTCGAGACGGCGGCGCAGCAGTTGACGATCGAAGAGGCGCGGTGTTGTCATGCGGTGCAGATATAGCGCATCCCGAAAAGTGTGAAGCGGTTTTCGGAACGAGATGCGCGACAGCTTAAATGGTAGGTGGGGATGCGACTGTCCATAGGGGGGCTGAAAGAGTGGGCGGAGGCGCAGGCCATCGGACCGCGTCTGCGCGGCGGTGGGGCGCGGTGGCTCGACGCTTTCTATCCGCGTCAGGCGCTGAATCACGATCCGGATTTGCGCGACTATGCCGGGGTGCGCGAGGCGGTGCAGGCCGGAGGTCTGACGGCGGGGGACTGGAGCGCCATCCGTTTCCTGACGGGGCAGGGCTGCGACATGTGCGCCCGGCCGTTCGAGGGCGGGGTGTTTCTGGGGGCCGGGGTCCTGTGTGACGGCTGCACGCAAAAGCCGTTTCCGTTCCGGCGGGGGCGGGCGGCGTGCCTCTATGACGGGGCGTCGAAGGGGCTGATCCTGGCCTTCAAACACGCCGACCGGCTCGATTTGCGACCGATCCTGTCGGGCTGGCTGTCGCGCGCCGGGGCCGACCTGATGGACGAGGCCGATGTGGTTGTGCCCGTGCCGCTGCATTGGCGCAGGCTGTTCCAGCGGCGCTATAATCAGGCGGCGGAACTGGGACGGCCTCTGGCGCGACAATATGCAAAGGACTTCGTGCCGGACGCCCTGATCCGCCAGCGTCCGACCGATGTGCAGTTCAGCCGCGCCCGCACGGCGAAGGGCCGTCGCGAAGATCGCTTCGAGAATGTGAAGGGCGCGTTTGCGGTGACGGGTGCGGGGGCGCGCCGTTTGCGCGGGCGGCGGGTGTTGTTGGTCGACGATGTATTCACGTCCGGCGCAACGCTGTCGGCCTGTGCGCGGACCTTGCTGGACGCCGGCGTGCGTCAGGTCGATGTGCTGGTTCTGGCCCGCGCCGTCCCGGCGGTGGAGGTGTAGATGCCTATACCTCCTCAGCTTGCTGGGGAGGGGGACCGTCGAGCATAGCGAAGACGGTGGTGGGGTATCTTGCGATATTTCCGCCGGCTCAGTTGCTCAAATTCAGTAAGAACCCCCACCACCACATCTCGCCGACCTCTGGTCGTCTCGTGCGGTCCCCCTCCCCGACAAGTCGGGGAGGTATGAAAAAGAGCTTATTCCCCCTGTCATTCGCGGGCCACAGGCGCTTCTTTAAAACTTACAAGCCCTTGCCTATATAATTGTTTGTGACAAGGTTACGTTTTGACAGTGAAACCCATGCCGAATATCGAAATCTACACCAAGCCCTACTGCCCCTATTGCGAGCACGCCAAGGCGCTGCTCGACGCCAAGGGCGCTGAGTACACGGAAATCGTGGCGTCCAACGATCCGGAGCTGCGCAAGCAAATGAACGAGCGATCGGGCCGCGCCACCTATCCGCAAATCTTCATCGACGGTCTGCATGTGGGCGGTTGCGACGATCTGGTGTCGCTGGACTCGCGCGGCGGTCTGGACCCTTTGCTGGCCGCGTAAATGCCCAACGCTTCCCCGTTCAAGGTTGCCCTGCTCCAGCTCACCTCGCCGGCCGATCCCGCGCGCGCCTTCGAACAGCTTAAACCCCTGTACGAAACGGCAGTGGCGGCGGGTGCGCAGCTTATACTGACGCCGGAATGTTCCAACCTGATGGAGCAGCGCAAGGAGAAGAAGGCGCAGGTCGTGACGACGCTGGACGCCGATCCCTGCGTGGCTGGCGTCAAGGCGCTGGCCATGCGCTATCGCGTCCCGACCCTGCTGGGTTCGGCCATCGTGCGCTCGCCCGCCGATGGCGAAGACCGTGCGGTCAATCGCACCCTCTATTTCGATGCAAGCGGCGAAGAGGCGGCCTTCTACGACAAGATCCACCTGTTCGACGCCACCACGCCCAATGGCGACGTCTACCGCGAATCGGCCGGCGTATGCGGCGGCGAGCGCGCCGTGATCGCCCAGACACCGTGGGGCGGGCTGGGCCTGACCATCTGCTACGACGTGCGTTTCGGCTATCTGCACCGGGCGCTGGCGCAGGGCGGGGCGTCGATGATCGCCGTGCCGGCGGCCTTCACTGTGCCGACCGGTCAGGCGCACTGGGAGGTGCTGCTGCGCGCCCGCGCCATTGAAACCGGCTGTTTCGTTTTCGCCCCGGCTCAGGGCGGTCAGCATGAAGACGGGCGTAAGACCTGGGGCCATTCGATGATCGTCAACCCGTGGGGCGAGGTCATTGCCAAACTCGACCACGACCATCCGGCGGTGCTGATGGCCGATATCGACCTGTCCGAGGTCGCCCGCGCCCGCACCGCCATCCCTCAGTTGCAACACGACAGGACGTTTGTACGCGTATGATCCGCTATGCCTTGAAATGCGAGCACGCGCATGAGTTCGAGGCGTGGTTCTCGAACTCGGCCGCCTTCGACGAACAGAAGGCGAGGGCGCTCGTCGAGTGCCCGCATTGCGGCAGCGCACATGTGGAAAAGGCCATCATGGCGCCGATGGTGCGCACGTCCGAAACGGCCGAAAACAGGCACGCCGATATGCGCAAGGCCGTGGCCGAGGCGATGTATAAGGTGCGTAGCCACGTCGAACAGAATTTCGACTATGTGGGCGAAGGCTTCGCGCGCGAGGCTCGTGACATGCACGAAGGGCTGGCGCCGGAGCGCCCCATCTATGGCGAGGCCAGCCGCGACGAGGTGCGCGAACTGATCGACGAGGGCGTGCCGGTGGCGCCGCTGCCCATTCCGATCGGCGAAAAGCCGAAACCCAAGACGCTAAACTGAACTCTCCTCCCTACGCTTTAGCGTGGGGAGGTGGCATTTTTCGCATAGCGGAAAATGACGGAGGGGGATTTCTCCGTCACTTCAATATGCCGTGGCCCTGGTTTCTTCCGTGTCGTCCCCCTCCGTCTGCTCACTGCGTTCGCAGCCACCTCCCCATCGCTTCGCGACAGGGAGGAGAGTTGATGCCGACACGCGGGAGGAGGGTGTTAACGCTTTCTTGGCCGCGCTCTTGCATAGGTAGGGGCGAAGGAGCCGCCATGAAACATCTTGCGCTGATCGCTATTCTTCTGACGACGCCGGTTATGGCCGCGACGCCTGCGGTCAATCCGCTGTCGAAGGAGCCGCTCTATGCGGCCATCATCAAGGACGCCGGGACGCTGAAGACCCGCACGCAACGTCTGGCCAAAAGCCCGTCCTTAAGCCTTCTGAGCTCGTCGGGCTTCAAGTCCTATGCGCATGATATCCGCGACTTGTCGGAGCGTAATCTGAAGGGCCATCTCGACCTCAAGGCGCGGGGCACGGACAACGATCTGAAATGCGTTTTGAAGGGCGTGTCGGTCGATTTGCCGATCCGTTTGCAAGCCATCGAAGACGCGAAGACGCCTGACGCGCTCAAGGGGGCGCTGGATGACATGGTCTATCTGCTCGAAGACAATATCGAGGTCATCGTGACTCCGGCCACGACGGATTCGGGTCTCGACTGCGTGATCGAGTTCGGGAACTCGTAAGATTTATTGACCACGGAAAACACAGAAAGCACGGACGTCATTGCGTCGATCTATTCGCGCGAAGCGTTCTAGATCATTATGTTTTCTTACGGAAACATAATGATCTAGATTTTGTTTACGTCCTCGCCGGGCGGTGGCTCCGCCACCTTGGCCGCCGCCGCGATGGCGGCTTGAGCGGAATGATTCCATCAGGAATCATTCCGCTCTAATGTCGCTATTGACGCCATTGATGTGAGAGCCCTTCGGGCACGCTTTTTCAAGCGCTCGGAGTCCGTGCTTTCTGTGTTTTCCGTGGTTCTATTTCTTCAACACCTTCACCACGTCCTTCGTACTCAGCATCTGCCCCAGCACCACGGGATCGGCATTGCCCTTGCCGTAATAGACGTAGAGCGGCACCCCGGAACGTCCGTTCTGGCTGAGATATTGCGAGATGGCCGCGTCCTGATTGGTCCAGTCGCCGACCATGTACACCGTACCGGTGGTCTTCAGCGCCTCGCGGAAGGCTTTCGTTTCGAAAACCAGCCGCTCATTGACCTTGCACGTCACGCACCAGGCGGCGGTCAGATTGACCAGCACCGGCTTGCCCTGCGCGCGCAGTTCGGCGATGCGCGCGGTGGAAAAGGCTTCGTGATCGACCGCTACGCGCACCGGGGCGTCGGGTTTCTGCACGGCGGCAGCCGCGGCGACGGCCAGCGCCATGACGATGAACACCGGCCGCAACACACGCGGCCCTCGCGGCCACCACAGACCCGCCGTCAGAAGCGCACAGGCCAGCACCAGCGCGAACAGGCCCAGCCCCGATACCTGCTGGGCGAAGACCCACAGCATCCACAACGCGGCCCCGTACATGGGTACGGCCAGAATGTGCCTTAGCCGGTCCATCCACGGGCCGGGTCTGGGCATCTTCGCGGCCACGGCGGGCACATAGGTGATAAGGAAGGTCAGGGCGACGACCGGCAGGGCGAAGCCCAGCCCCAGGGCGAGGAAGATGGCGAAGCTGACCAGCCCGCCCTGCGCCAGAGCCACGCCGATGGCCGTGGCCATGAAGGGCGCGGTGCAGGGCGCGGCGACCACGACGGCCAGCACGCCGGTCAGCAAGGCGGTCACGTCGGGGTTATTGACTGACAAGCGTCCGCCGGCCAGCGATTGCAGGCCGGAACCAATCTCGAACAGGCCGGACATGTTGAGCGCTACGGCCAGCAGCAGCAGGGACAGGGCCGCCGTCACCCACGGCGACTGCAACTGAAAGCCCCAGCCCAGCGCCGAGCCGAGCCAACTCAACAGCCCGCCCAGAAGAGCGAAGGTGATCAGCACGCCGAGACCGTAAAAGAGCGACTCGCGCCGACCTGCCGCGCCGTCATGCCCGGCCTTGGCCAGCGCCAGCAGCTTCATCGACAGCACCGGGAAGACGCAGGGCATCAGGTTGAGGATCAGCCCGCCGACAAAGGCCAGCGCCATGGCTGCCAGCACACTGCCGAGATTGATGGCGGGACGGGCTGCGGGCGGTGCCCCCAATCCGCGCGCGGCAGCGGGTAACGTGCCGGGGGCGGCGCTGATCTGGTACGAGCGGCCCGAAGCGAAACGGATGACGGCTTCGAATGGGCCTTCGACAGCGGATTTGGTTTTCAGCGCGAAGGTAAAACCCTGCGGACCCAGTTCGATGGCCTGTTTGGCGGCGGGGTCGATGACGCCGCCTTTCAGCGGGAACAGATAGGCCCCGCCGGGGTGGGCAAAGTCGGTTGCCGCCGTCGCATCGGCGGGCGCGATCAGGCCCAGCGTCAGGGTATCACCGGTGACCGCATAGGCGCCGTCGGTCTTCAGCGGGACGGGCAGAGCCGCGCGAATTTTACTGAAATCCGTCAGTGCTTCGGACTTTGGCGTGACCTTGAGGTCGAGCGTCAGATTGACCGTCTCCGGCACGCAGACCTTTTCGCAGACGAGGAAATCGACCTGCGCGCGGAGGGGCAGCACGCCGTCCTTCAGCACTGAGCCGTTGGTGATCTGCGCCAGGAGGGCCGTCTCGCCGCTATAGCCGAAATTGGTGAGGCCCATATAGGGCTGCACTTCGGGGGTGGGGAAGACGAGGTCGGACGCGGTGACCCCGGTGGGCAGGGTCCACGTGACTTTCGGCGCAAGGCCGGTATCGCCGGGATTCTGCCAGTAGGTGTGCCAGCCTTTCAGCGGCGTGTGGCGGATGGCCAGCCAGACCTCACCGCCGGGGACGACGGTGGTTTCGGCGATCAGTTCGGTGGTGAGGTGCGCGGTCTTGACCGGCTCGGCCTGAGCGGCAGAACAGAGGGTGAGAAACGCGAAGACCGACGCGAAAAATTTAAGCACGCTATCACCAGAAATATGCCCCCTCTCCCTTGAGGGAGAGGGTTGGGGTGAGGGGGACGACGAGAGCAGAGCGTGGGGCTCCCCCCTCATCCGCCGCTATCGCGGCACCTTCTCCCTCAAGGGAGAAGGGAAATCACAGATTCACATTCAGCTTTCGCGCCAGCGCCAGTACCTCACTGCGCAGCGAGCCATAGGATGAACCCATCAGCTTCTGGATGGCCTTTGCCGCCTGATCGCGATCCAGCGACAGGATCATGCGCTTGACCTGACCGATGCCGGCAGGCGGCATGGACAGGCGGTTGAAGCCCAGCGCGATCAGCACGAAGGCCTCCAGCGGCTTGCCGGCGATTTCACCGCACACCGATACCGGCGTGCCGGAATCCTCGGCGGCTTTCTGGATGGCCGACAGGGCGCGCAGCATCGGCGGCGACAGCACGTCGTAGCGGTCCGACATGCGCGGATTGGTGCGGTCGGCGGCAAACAGGTACTGCGTCAGGTCGTTGGTGCCGACGCTGGCGAAATCGACCATCGGCAGCAGGGCGTCGAGGTGGAACAGCAGCGACGGACATTCGATCATCACGCCCACGCGCAGGATATGCGGCAGCGGCCGGCCGCGGCGGCGGGCCCACTGACATTCGATATCGACCAGTTCGCGCGCCTGACGGAATTCGTCGACCGAGGCGACCATGGGGAACATGATACGCAGTTCGCGGCCCTTGGCGGCGGTGAGCAGCGCGCGCACCTGCATCCGCAGCAGGGCCGGGCGGTCCAGCCCCATGCGGATGGCGCGCCAGCCCAGAGCCGGGTTTTCCTCGCGCTCGGTCTCCATGTAGGGCAGGATCTTGTCGCCGCCGAGGTCGAGCGTGCGGAAGATGACCGGCTTGTCGCCCGCCGCGTCCATCACCCGCTCGTACAGTTCGGTCTGGCGTTTCAGGCGCGGCAGGTCTTCGGAAACCATGAACTGGAACTCGGTGCGGAACAGGCCTATGCCTTCGGCGCCGGTCTCCTGCATGATTTCCAGATCGAATTCCAGACCGGCATTCATCAGCATGGCGACGCGGTGGCCGTCCAGCGTCACCGCCTCGACGTCTTTCAGCTTTTCAAACTCGGCGCGACGGGCCGCGCGCATGTCCATGCGCGACACGGCGGCGCCCAGAATGTCCGGACGCGGACGCAGATAGGCTTCGCCGGTTTCGCCGTCGACCACGACCTGATCGCCCTGATTGACCTTGTCGCGCAGGCGGTCCAGCCGCCCGACGCAGGGGATTTGCAGGGCGCGCGCCACGATGGCGGCGTGGTTGGCCGCCGAGCCTTCTTCGAGCAGGATGCCTTTCAGCTTCTTGCGATCGTATTCCAGCAGGTCGGCGGGGCCCAGATCGCGCGCCACCAGAATGGCGTTGTCGGGGATTTCGCGGGCCACCGTATTCTTGCCCGCCAGTACGCGTAACAGCCGGTTGCCGAGGTCTTCGAGATCGTGCAGCCGCTCGCGCATATAGGCGTCGCGGGCATTGTTGAGCTTGGCGCGCTGTTCGTTGCGCACGCGCTCGACGGCGGCTTCGGCGGTCAGGCCCGAGCGCACGGCCTCGACCAGATTGCGCGTCCAGCCGCGGTCGTGGGCGAACATGCGATAGGTTTCGAGCACGTCGAAGGTCGGCCCGGCCAGACCATGCTGACCTTCGAACATCTGATCGATCTGATCGCGCAGGTCGCCGATGGCGGTCAAAAGCCGCGCCTCTTCGGCGATGGCGTCGTCCGACAGCAGATGATCGGGGGTGACGGGTACCTCGTGCAGGATGACGACGCCTATGGCAATGCCGTCGGCGAAACTCGACCCCTTCAGCCGCTCCGGCCGTTGGGGGGCGATTTCGATGTCTTTCAGCTCGTCATCGCTGACGAGGTCGCCGGCCACCATTTCAGCCAGCACCATGGCGATGATCTGAAGGTCTTCGACCTCGTCCTCGCCATAGGTGCGCATGGCCATATTCTGCACGACCAGCACGCCGATGGTACGGCCGCCGCGCAGCAAGGGCACGCCGAGGAAGGAGTTATAGGGGTCTTCGCCGGTTTCCGGACGGTAGGCGAAGCTGGCGTGCGACGGCGCGTCGTTGAGGTTCAGCGGCTGACCCGAACGGGCGACCTCACCGACCAGACCTTCGCTGAGGCGCAGGCGCGTATTGTGGACGGCTTCGCGGTTGAGGCCTTCGGTGGCGAACAGTTCCAGTTCTTCGGAAGTGCGGCGCAGATAGATCGAACACACTTCGGCGATCATCGAGCGGGCGATGATTTCCACCACGCGGTCCAGACGGGCCTGGGCCGAGGCGCCATCGGCCATGACTTCGCGGATCTGCCGCAGCAGACCGCGCTGACCGCGTGCACCCTGAACCAGACTTGGACTCAACGCTTGGGCTCCCCATACAACCGTTTGTCCCGATAATGGGAAAGGTTTTCGCGGCTGTCTACAGAGCCTTGTCCCCCGAGACAAGTCACGAAGACTTTACGGGGTCACATACGGGAAACAAATGGACGTAAAGCTACGCCACCAGCGTTTCGACCCGGCGCTTCACCTCGTCCGAGGCGCGCGAGATCGAGTCGAAGGTCGAGGTGACGTGGCCCAGGCTGGCCTCGATCTCGCCTACCGCGCCGACAGCCGAGTGCATGTTGCCGGAGATTTCCGAGGTCACCGTGCTCTGCTGCTCCAGCGCCGAAGCGACGGCCACCACATTGTCGAGCACCGAGGTCATCTGCGAAATGACTTCATCGAGCGCGGCGGCGACATCGGAGGTGATGGTCTGCATCGAGGCGATTTCCTGCGCGATGCGGGCCGAGGACGAGGCCGACTGATTGGCCAGCGACTTGACCTCCGACGCCACGACGGCGAAGCCCTTGCCGGCTTCGCCCGCACGGGCGGACTCGATGGTGGCGTTGAGCGCCAAAAGGTTGATCTGGCTGGCGATGTCCTGAATGAAGATCACGACGCTGCCCATCGCGTCGGCGCTTTCGGTCAGGTGCCCGGCGGAGCTTTGCACGCGGCCCGTCGAGGCGAAGGCGGTTTCGACGGCCAGACGCGCCTGATTCATGTTCTGGGCGATCTCGTGCACGCTCTGGCGCAGTTCCTCGGCGGCGGCGACCGAATTGATGATCGATCCGGTCTCGGTCGAGGCCCCGGCGGCCCCGGCGACCATCTGGTTGGCGGTGACGATACGTGACACCACATCGCCCAGATCGGTGTTGATCTCCTGCGACAGGTGGTCGTTGCGCAGGCGCTTTTCGACCTCGGCGGTGGTGTCGACCGCGAACTTCACCACCTTCACAACCTTGCCGGCTTCGTCGATGATCGGGTTGTAGGTCGCCTGAATGTAGACGGGGCGGCTGCCCTTGGCGAGGCGCTTGAAATTGGCGGATTTATAATGCCCGGCGCGCAGGTCGGCCCAGAAGGCGGCGTAGTCGGGCGAGGCGACGTAGGAGGGCTCGCAGAACAGGCGGTGGTGCTGGCCGTCCAGTTCGTGCGCCGCATAGCCCATCACCTTGAGGAAGTTGGGGTTGGCGGTGAGGATCTGACCTTCCGGCGTGAATTCGATGATGGCCTGCGACTGACCCAGCGCGCGCATCTTGCCCGACGCGTCGATCTCGCTTTCCTTGGCGGCGGTGATGTCCGAGGCGCATTTGACGACCTTCACGACATTGCCGCGGCGGTCGCGCACCGGCGTGTAGGCGGCCTGAAGCCAGACGACCTGACCGTCGCGTCCGAAGCGGCGGAACTCGCCCGTCTTCGATTGCCCCGCCGCCAGATCGCTCCAGAAGCGTGCATAGTCCGGGGAGGCGGTATAGGCCGGATCGCAGAGAATGCGATGGTGCCGCCCGCGCAGTTCGCCGGCCGTATAGCCCGTCGCCTTGAGGAAGTTGTCGTTGGCGCTGAGGATGTCGCCCCTGGGCGAAAATTCGATGACGGCCATTGCGGCGTTCAGTGCGGCCAGTACGGCGTCGGAATCTTTGGGTGAGAAAAACATGGGTGCAGGTCCGATAGGTTAAGCGAATCCGGTCAGGTCGGCGTATCGAATCTGCCTCCGGGTAGATTAAAGAAACGATGGTATGGCAAAGGTTTCGTATACGAAATGATCTGCAATGGGTTGTTTTGAGCCATCTTCTGAAAATTTCGCGATTTTGTAACAAAAAGGCCGGCTCCCACCCCGAAGGTTCCCGCCCTTTTCACAGGTACGGGTTGCGTTACGTAAGGTAAAAGCAATCGATTTCATATCGTTATGCTTGTAAAAGGCCTGACCACTCTTCCGTAAACACTGTGACCCACGCGGCGTGTTCTCAGGTCCCGTTCGCAAAAAGGCCGTCCGGCACCCGGCGCAACGCCGGGCGCTGAACGGCGTCTGTTTTTTACGCGGTCGGGGCTTACTGCCCGATCTTGTCCAGATCGTAGGCGGCGTGAAGGGCGCGCACGGCCAGTTCGGTATAGGCTTCGTCGATCAGGACCGAGATCTTGATTTCCGAGGTCGAGATGACCTGGATATTGATGCCCTTGTCCGACAGGGCGCGGAACATGGTTTCGGCGACGCCCGTGTGCGAGCGCATGCCGACACCGACGATCGACACCTTGGCGACGTTCTCGTCGACCTTGATGGCGTCGAAGCCGATCTCGGCCTTGGCGGCTTCCATGATTTCGGCGGCGACCTTGGCGTCGCGGCGGCCGACGGTGAAGAGCTGATTGGCGTATTCGCCCGACCGCTTTTCCGACTGCACGATCATGTCGACATTGATGTTGGCGGCGGCCAGTTTAGAGAAGACGGCGGCGGAGACGCCGACCTTGTTCGGCAGGCCCAGCAGGGTGATCTTGGCTTCATCACGGCTGAAGGCCACGCCGGAAACAATATGCTTTTCCACGATTTCGTCCTCGTCGCACACGATGGTGCCCTGATCGATGTTTTCGCCGGGTTCGACGAATGAAGAGAGTACGCGCACCGGCACGCGCTGACCCATGGCCAGTTCGACCGAGCGGGTTTGCAGCACCTTGGCCCCCAGCGACGCCATTTCCAGCATTTCCTCAAAGGAAATCTTCTTCAGGCGGCGGGCCTTGGCTTCGACGCGCGGGTCGGTGGTGTAGACGCCGTCGACGTCCGTATAGATGTCGCAGCGGATGGCCTTGACGGCGGCGGCGACCGCCACGGCCGAGGTGTCGGAACCGCCGCGGCCCAGCGTGGTGATGCGGCCCGATTCCGTGACGCCCTGAAAGCCCGGCACGACGACGATCTGACCGGCGTCCAGCGCGGTTTCCAGCCTGGCCGGCGGGATGTCGAGGATGCGCGCCTTGCCATGCACGTCCGAGGTGATGATCGGCACCTGCCAGCCCATCATCGAAACGGCGTCGTAGCCCATATTGCGCAGCGTCATGCTCAGCAGTCCGGCGGTGACCTGCTCGCCCGAAGCCACGACCACGTCGTATTCGTCGTCGCCTTCGATGGCCTTGCCTGTCGCTTTACCCGCGCCGTCGGTCCAGGCGACCAGTTCGTTGGTCTTGCCCGACATGGCCGACACGACGACCGCCACGCGGTGACCGGCATCGAACTCGGCGGCCACCAGTCGGGCCGCCCTGCGGATGCGTTCGAGGTCGGCCATCGAGGTGCCGCCGAACTTCATCACGAGACGAGTCATTAATCCGTCTTTCTCTTCAAACAGTACAAGGACGTACACAAAAAATGCGCGCCCGCTTTACTGCCCGTGCGCGCCCCTGTGAAGCTTTTTTGCGAAAAAAGCGCATACGTAAGGTGCTTTTTGCGCTATTCCCTGCCTGAAACGGCTGTTTTCGGAGCGTGACATGACCAGAGCGGCAAAAAATCGAGCAAAATCAGTTGCAAATGAGACGGATTTGGCGGTGGCCGCCCCGGCCGGTCCCAGCATCGACGCCGAAGACGTGGCGCGCTTTTCGGCGCTGGCCGCCAGGTGGTGGGACCCCAAGGGCGAGTTCGCGCCGCTGCACAAGTTCAATCCCAACCGCGTGCGCTTCATCCGCGACACCTGCGTCGACCATTTCCTGCGCGACCCGCGCGCCGTCGCGCCCTTCGAGGGCCTCAGGCTCATCGATATCGGTTGTGGCGGCGGGCTGCTGTCCGAGCCGATGAAGCGCATGGGCTTCGACGTGACGGGCATAGACGCTTCGGAAAAGAATATCGGCACGGCTAAGGCTCATGCCGCCGAGGTCGGGCTCGATATCCGTTATCTGGCCCAGACGGTCGAGCAGGTCGTGGCGGGGAAGGAACCCGGCTTCGACGTAGTGCTGACCATGGAGGTCATCGAGCACGTCAACGACCCCGAAAGCTTCCTCAGGACCTGCGCCTCGCTGGTCAAGCCGGGCGGGTTGCTGTTCGTCGCCACGCTGAACCGCACGCTGAAGGCCCACGCGCTTGGTATTGTGGCGGCGGAATATGTGCTGCAATGGGTGCCCAAGGGCACGCACGACTGGACCAAGTTTCTCAAGCCGGAAGAGATCGAGGGTTTTTTGCAGGGCACGGGCCTGACGCCCGATCCGGCGGTCGGGGTGAGCTATAACCCCTTTACCGCGACATGGGCCCTTTCAAACGATACTTCGGTCAACTATATGATCGTCGCCCGGCGGGATCTGTTGTAGTTCCGCCGTTCCCCTCTCCCTTGAGGGAGAGGGTGCCCCTGAGGGGCGGGTGAGGGGGCGACTCCGCACCACCTCATTTCTGAACGCCCCCCTCACCCCGGCCCTCTCCCTCAAGGGAGAGGGGGAGGCTGTATATATGACCGACACTGACCTGACTCTCGTTTCCGCCTGGAAGGGCGCCCAGACCCGCCTCAAGGCCGCGAATATCGACTCACCCGCCATCGACGCCCGGCTGCTGCTGGAGGCGGCGACCGGCTTTACGCGCACCGACATCCTGACCGATCCGTACAAGCTGCTGACCGCCGGGCAGAAGGCGACGCTGGACGACTATCTGAGCAAGCGCGAAAAACGCATTCCGGTGGCGCGTATCCTGGGCCGCAAGGGCTTCTGGAAGCTGTTGTTCGACCTGACGCCCGCCGTGCTGGTGCCGCGTCCGGAGACCGAGTGCATCGTCGACATGATCCTCAAGACGACGGAGGAGGGGCAGGCCTTCACCCTGGCCGATCTCGGCGTCGGGTCGGGCGCCATTTTGCTGTCGGTCCTCAGTGAGCGTCCGGCGGCCAGGGGCCTCGGCACCGACGTGTCGGAAGAGGCGCTGGCCGTGGCGCGCGACAACGCCGCCAATCTGGGCCTCGCAGGGCGCGCGGCCTTCCTGCGCACCTCCTGGGCTTCGGGTCTGGCCGACGCCAGCTTCGATTTCGTCGCCTCCAACCCGCCCTATATCCGCAGCGACGTGATTCCGACGCTCGATCCGGAAGTGCGCGAACACGACCCGCATCTGGCGCTCGACGGCGGCGAATCGGGTCTGGACGCCTATATCGACATGATCCCCGAAGCCTTCCGCATTTTGAAGGCCGGCGGCACAGCGTGGATGGAAATCGGCTACGATCAATCGGCCGAGGTCGAGGCTTTGATGAAAAAGGCGGGCTTTTTCAATGTGGTGACCTTCAAGGACCTGTCGGATTTGCCGCGCATCGTGATCGGGCAAAAGCTGGTCATGCAATAATCGTGCACCGCACGCAGGCTTGAAAATCCGTCTGTTTCCGAAAATTTCTCTTGGAAACGGACGGATTTGGCGCTAACAGTGAAAATGTCTCACGCCATCATGGATTGATTGCCGGACGGTCTGACCGCTTCCGAGATCATGCACAGACGAAACGCTGTGCCCATAGGCGGAAACCTGAGCGCCTGCGTAGGGGGGCAAAGCCCGGTGCAGGCCACAGCGTGAACCCCTGAAAACGACACAAACACACCCGGCACTCCATTCAAGGCCCTGCGTCAAACAGCAAACAGGTCCTGCGGCACATAAACAGATTCGCCCCGCGCCCATGAATGCGGGGCCTTGCCTTAACGGTTACATCGCATGAAAGACTTTCGGGGTATGAAACGGCAACGCAGCCGTAATCGCAAACCCTCCGGTAATCAGAACAATCCCAATCGCGCCTACGAATCGAACGGGCCGGACGGGGCGAAGGTGCGCGGCAATGCGCAGACCATCTACGAAAAGTATCAGCAACTCGCCCGCGACGCCAATTCGTCGGGCGACCGCGTGCTGGCGGAGAATTATCTGCAGCACGCCGAGCACTATTTCCGCCTGATCCGTCAGATGCAGCCCCAGCGTCCGGTGTCGGAATTCCTGCAACGCGACCCCTTCTCAACGGGCTTCGACTTCGACGAGGATCTCGACGGCGAGCCGGTGGAAACGACCGAGGCCGAGGGCGATCAGCCCGAAGCCGAGGGTGGCGAAGGCGATCAGCCGCGCTATGAAAACCGTCGCGACCGTGACCGTAATGACCGGGACCGCAACCGCGACCGTGATCGCAATGATCGCGACCGTGATCGGGACCGGGGTGATCGTAACCGCGACCGCGACGACCGTAATGGCGACCGTAACGCCAATGCCGAGCGTGCGCCTAACGCTGATCGCGACAACGGCGACGACCGCCCCCGTCGCGAAAGCCGTCGTGAGCGTTACGAGCGCCGCCGCCAGCAACGTCTGACGGATCAGGAAGATACGGCCCCCAGCGGTCATATCGCGTCGACCGAACCTCTGGGTGCGGCGCCCGCTGCCCCCGAAGTGGCCGGTTTTGAAGTCGTGACGCCGCGAGCGACGCCGATCGCGCCGATTGCTGAAACACCTGCCGCTGAGGCGCAACCGGAGCCGCGTACGCGCGGCCGCCGCCGCAATGTGGAAGCCGAAGCACCGGCGGAGTCGCTTGGCGACAGCCACCTGCCGGCCTTCCTGCGCGTGCCGGTGCCTGCCGCCGCGCCGGAAGCCCCCGCTGCTGAGGTCGCTGCCGAAGAGGGCGAGGCCCCCAAGCGCCGCACCCGCCGCAAGAAGTCGGAAGAGGCCGAAGCCTGATCCCCTCTCCTCCCTGTTGCGTAGCAATGGGGAGGTGGCAGCCCGCAGGGGCGGAGGGGGCGTCGCAGACCTCACCTGATCAAAAGCGCTCCGGACCTTCCGGGGCGCTTTTTCTATGCTGTAGCTGCCCAGATATAGCTTAGGCGGATCGGGTAAGGTGCTGAGACGGATTTACCTTTTACAGGCTTGATGCCTGCCGCTGTCTCGAACAGGGGCACGGTTGCGGCGGCCAATGGGGCCAATGGGGTATTTGTCTCCGCCCGGCAGTCGCTCAGCTTCCCTGCCTCGTCGGCTATGCAGGTCAAATGGATCAGGCTTTGCGCCGGGATCGTCTCGTCGTTGAGCGCCTTGCCGGCTTCATCCATCGTTGGAAAATGAAGATAATCGATATCCACAAACCTGGCGGGCTTTTACATCGGTGGCTCAGGCGGCGTGCAGATACATGTTTGCGGGAGATTGCGACTTGCCGGAAGGGTTGCCGGTGGTGGGGGCAGGTCTATGGCAATGGCACATTCGTCACAGCCCTTTAAAGCGGGCGCATATAACAGGCTGCGCAAATCAGGCAGGGTGGAAAGATTGAACACGGCCAATCCATGCACTGCCAGCGCAATCGCAGTGGCAAGAAACAGTTCAATGCCGGATGAACCTCGCGCTCCAACCTTCATTGCGTTGTGCCCGTCCACGAATAACGCACGCGCAGATAATACGGCCGCTCTGCGATGCTCAGTCTTCTGGTGATCGCATGGCGCTCGAACAGCGTTTCCGTGGCCCGAGCCAGCGTGGCGTTTGCATCGTCTGATATGCAGTTCTTAAGGCGTCCGCGCGGTGCAGGCTCGCAGGTGACTTCGATGGTCGCATCCAGCCTGTTCGGAACCGGGCCTAATATCTGTCCGGCTTCCGCGGACAGGGCCGGATGTTCGGTAAACGGCCGCATAGGCATTCATACCCGTGCACTCCCTGTGCTTAGCATTGCAAAGTATCGTGCTTTCGCATTTTGGCAAGTGACCTTACTCCCCTTGTCTCTGTCCCTTGTTTGCTTTAATCGCGCAGCATGACCGAAAATGCTCCCAATCCCGCCGAATTTACCGAATTTCGTCCTGAGGCCCGTGCGCCGCGCGGCTTCGCCGACAAGCGCGCTTCGCAGATCGCCGTCGAGCGCCGTCTGATCTCGAAAGTTTCGGAAGTCTACGAATCCTTCGGCTTCGAAGCGCTGCAAACCTCGGCCTTCGAATATGCCGACGCGCTGGGCAAGTTCCTGCCCGACGCCGACCGTCCGAATGTCGGCGTCTTCTCGTTGCAGGACGACGATGATCAATGGATGGCCCTGCGCTACGACCATACGGCGCCGCTGGCGCGTTTCGCGGCGCAGAACTGGGAGACCCTGCCCAAGCCGTTCCGCCGCTACGCCTTCGGGCCGGTGTGGCGCAACGAAAAGCCGGGGCCGGGCCGTCTGCGCGAATTCATGCAGTGCGACGCCGACACGGTGGGCACCGATCGTCCGGAAGCCGATGCCGAGATCATCGCCCTGGCCGTGGCCGGGTTCCGCGCCAATGCCCTGCCGACCGTGCTCAAGATCAATAACCGCAAGCTGCTCAACGGTCTTCTGACCGCGCTGGGGGCCGATACGCCGGCGCAGCAGATGGGCGTGCTGCGCGCCATCGACAAGCTGGACCGACTGGGCCTCGAAGGCGTCGAGCTGCTGCTGGGCGGCGGGCGCAAGGACGAGTCGGGCGACTTCACCAAGGGCGCGGGCCTGAACGATCAGGCTATCGCTGCAGTTCTGGGCTTCGTCGCCGCGGGCCGTGACGCGACGGGCGGTCAGGCCGAGCGCGGCGCGGTGCTGGAAAAGCTGGCCGCCGTGCTGGCCAATTCGCCGGAAGGACAGGCGGGTCTTGAGGACCTGTCGCGCATCTCCGCGGCGCTGGCCGGGCTGGGCGTGTCCGAAGCCGAGGCCATTTTCGATCCGTCGATCGTGCGGGGCCTGGAATATTATACCGGCCCGGTGTTCGAGGCCGAACTGCTGATGGAAACCCGCGACGAAAAGGGCAACCTTGTGCGCTTCGGCTCGGTCGGCGGTGGCGGACGTTATGACGACCTCGTGGCGCGCTTCACCGGCGAACGCGTGCCGGCGACCGGTTTCTCGTTCGGCGTGTCGCGTCTGGCGGCCGCCTTGTCGCTCGCTGAAGACGGCGCGTTGCAGCCCGTGCGCGGCCCCATCGTCATCATCGCCTTCTCCGAATCGGACATGGGGGCCTATTTCAAACTGGCTGCGGACATCCGTGCGGCGGGCCTCGCGGCGGAGGTTTATCTCGGCCGTTCGGGCATGAAGGCGCAGATGAAATATGCCGACCGCCGTTTATCCCCAGCCGTCGTCATGCTGGGGGGCGACGAACTGGCAAATGATACCGTTACCATCAAGGATCTGGATCAGGGCCGTTTATTGGCGGCTCAAATTACGGATAACAAGGAATGGCGCGAAGCCCGTCCGGGCCAGGTAACATTGCCCCGCGCGGAAGCGATCAACCATCTGAAATCCATTGTAAATTCGTGATATATTTACCTTGCGTCAGCAATGACATCGTTGTCAGAAAAATTAACGATCTTTATGGATTTTTGACAAAACCGCGTTCCGGTTAAATATTTTTGACGCTTGGCGATAAAAGCGTTGACACGGGCACAAAAAAGCTGTTTTCTCCGTCTCAAGAGAACAGAACTTCGCCAGAGAGATGAAGTCAGTTCCCGGCGTTTCGGGGAGGAAACGCCTGCTTAACAAGGAAAGAGGCCCGGCATTGATTATCCCCCATGCCGGGCCTCTTTTCGTTTGCCGTCCCAGAACCGGGACACCTCGGTTTTGACGAAGGCGTCAATTTCTCTCAATCATTTGTTAAGATCGTTGCAGGCGGCGCGGACCAGCCAGCGAATCTGCTGCGCCAGCGCCTGAGGCGGCACGGCGATAAGACGTTCCTCCAGCCCGACGAAGACGATGCCGTGCACGGCCGAGAACAGGGTGCGCGCGACCAGCACCCGGTCTTCGTCCGACGCCTGGGGCATCAGGGCCGTCATCGGCGCGCTCATATGGCGGAACAGGCCGAGCTGCGCCTGAACATTCCATTCGGGCAGGGCGGGGTTTTTCAGCCGCATCTCGAACAGGGCGCGCCAGAGCTGAAGATTCTGCCGCGCGAAGTCGTAATAGGCCAGCGCGATGCCTTCCAGCACCTGTGCCGGCTGATCGGCGGGCACGGACGCCGCCCCGGCCTCCAGCGCCGCGTCGAGGCGGGTCATGGTACGCTGCGCCAGCCGCAGCATCAGGTCGTCCATGTCGGCGACGATATTATAAAGCCCCCCCAGCGCCACGCCGATATCGGCCGCCAGATCGCGCGCCTTCAACGCGCCGACGCCCTCTTCGCAGATACGCTTTTCGGCGGACTGCATCAGGGCTTCGAACTGGGCTTCGCGGCGGCGGGCGGTGGCGGTCGGGGCCATGAACACTCTCGGTCAGAACATTTTCGTAAAAAATTTGAACATCGTTCATTTTTATATTGAACGATGTTCAAATCTGTGCGATATCACAATTGTGAACGGCGTTCATAGCACATCGTGTCCCCACGCGAAAGCGCTGTTCACGGATGTGACCGGAATACCCCGGGGGCGGGGCTCCGGTCATGAGGGGAAAGGGCGGGGCCGGTGTCCCCCGGTTCCGCCCATACCTCTTGCAAGGCTTCACGCGCGGGCTGTTCAGGGCGCGGTTATCTAAGCGCATCCCAAAAAGTGTGAAGCGGTTTTTGGATTCGGATGCGCGTTCTTATCTACGAAGAGGATATGTCGTCATGGTTCGTTTTAAGTCTTCCTCGCGCACGATGATGGTTCTGGGTGGCGCTCTCGCCTTTGCGCCTCTGGTGATGATCTACATCGTGCTGGGTCAGGTGCAGCACGGCGTGTCCTACGCTAACGAGATGGCCGGTCACTTCACCCGCTATCAGTTTCAGGCCGAGATCGGCGGCTTCCTTCTGGCGATAGGCGCTGTGCTGCGAATCGCCGGTCTGTGCTTTACGAAACGCGATTAAGGCCGGATTGTCAAAAAACGGACCCGGATAATGAAAAGCCCCCCGGCGCGAACCGGAGGGCTTTCAGGTGGAGATTTGCGGTTGCGCCGCCCTCTCCACCGCTTCGCGGTCCCCCTCCCCATGCCTTCGGCATAGGGAGGAGAAGACATTACCAGATGCGGACGCGGTCTTCCGGCTTCAGGTAGTATTTGCCGCTGGTGACGCCGAACGTCTTATACCAGTCGTCGATATTGCGCATCGGGCCGATGACGCGGAATTCCGCTGGCGAATGCGGATCGGAGACGACCTGCTGACGGATGGCGTCTTCGCGGTACTTCGAGGCCCAGACGCCAGCGAAACCGAAGAAAACGCGCTGATCGCCGGTGAAGCCGTCCAGCACCGGGCCGCCGTCCGGATGCGACAGGCGATAGGCGGTCAGGCCCATCAGCACGCCGCCCAGATCGGCGATGTTTTCGCCCATGGTCAGGCCGCCCTGCACCTTGGCGCCGGGGACCGGTTCATAGGTGTCGTACTGTTCGCCGAAGACCTTGGCCTTGGCGTCGAACTTGGCGGCGTCCTCGGACGTCCACCAGTCGCGAAGGAAGCCGTCGCCGTCCGATTTGCGGCCCTGATCGTCGAAGCCGTGGGTGATTTCGTGGCCGATCACGCCGCCAATGGCGCCGTAATTGACCGCCGGATCGGCCTTCGGGTCGAAGAAGGGCGGCTGCAGGATGGCGGCGGGGAAGACGATCTCGTTACGCGTGGAGGAATAGTAGGCGTTGACGGTCTGCGGCGTCATACCCCATTCCAGCGGGTCCACCGGCTTGTCCAGCTTGTTCAGGCTGTCGGCCCAGTCGAACTGCGCCGAACGGACGACGTTGCCGAACAGGTCGCCGGCCTTGATCTCCAGCGCCGAATAGTCTTTCCACTTGTCCGGATAGCCGATCTTGACGCCGAACTTGCCGAGCTTTTCGTGGGCCCTGGTCTTGGTTTCGGCGCTCATCCAGTCGAGGCCGTCGATGCGCTTGCCCATGGCGGTCTTCAGGTCGCCGACCAGCTTTTCCATCATGGTCTTGGATTCGGCGGGGAAGTAGCGTTCGACATAGGCCTTGCCGAGCGCTTCGCCCAGAGCGCCTTCGGTCACCGAGATCGAGCGCTTCCACAGCGGACGCTGCGCCTTGGCGCCGGCCAGGTCGCGCGAATTGAATTCCCACGCGCGGTTGGAGAAGCGTTCCGACAGGTAGGGGGCGGCCTCGTTGACCGTCTTGAAGGTTTCCCACGCCTTGAGGGTTTCCAGCGGCGTGTCGGCGAAGACCTTGGCGATCTTCGGGAAGGCCGTGTTCTGGGCGACGACGATCTTCCTGGCCTTGTCGAGTTTGGCGGCCTTGAAGAAGGTCGGGAAGTCGAAACCGGGCGCGAAGGCGGCGATTTCCTTTTCCGTCATCGGGTTATAGGTCTTGTCGTCGTCGCGGCTTTCGATGCGCGTCCACGACACCTTGGCGATTTCGGTTTCAAACGCCACGATGGCGGCGGCGGTTTTGGCCGCGTCGGGATAGCCGACCATGCGCAGGATGTCGGTGACATAGGCCTCGTAAAGGGCCTTCTTGTCCTTGAAATTATCTTCCAGATAGTAGTTGCGGTCCGGCAGGGTCAGGCCCGACTGGAACATGTAGAGGATGTTGATGTTCGGGTTCTTCTGGTCGTCATAGATGGCCGGGGCGAAGATGGACGAACCGAACTGACCCATGGTGCTGCCCATATAGGCCGCCATTTCCGTCTTCGACCTGATGCCGCGGATCTTGACGAGCGTTGGGGCCAGGGGCGCGATATCGAGCGTATTGCGCGCCTTCTGATCCATCATCGAATTGTACAGGTCGGCGATCTTCTGCTCGTCGCCGCTCAGGTTCGTCTTGGCCGACAGGTCGTCGATGATCGCCTTCAGGCGGTTGTCCGACAGGTTGCGCAGAGCCACGAACGCGCCGTAGGACGTGCGGTCCGCCGGGATTTCGATGGCGTCGACGGCCTTGCCATTGGCGTAGCGGAAGAAGTTGTCGCCGGGATTGACCGAGGTGTCCATGCCCGCAATGTCGAAGCCCCAGGTGCCGAAGGTCTTGGCGACGGTCGAAGTCGCATCGGCGCTGCCGCCGCTGGTGGCATCGGCGGTGAGGCCCAGCGCGTCGAGGGAGGTCAGGCTTTGTTGAAAGCAGTGCTCATCGAGGCAGGCGCGTTCACCGGCAAAAGCAGGCGCGGCCAGAGCGACCGCGAGGGCGGTGCCGGCGAAAATTCGATAGTGTGGACGCATAGTCATATCCGTACAGTTGCGGGATTTTTGGTTGTCAGATGGGTTCATTTGCAACGAAGCGGCACCATGGCGCATTTTTTGGCCGGCGTCTCATAAATTTTCTTTCATATTCCCGTGGCATGGGTCACCTTGCCGGATAAGGGAAATCGATTGTTTTTGACGAGGGAAAATCGCCTTGGTGACGAATCTGCTGCCTGAGGGCAGCGCGCAACACGTGGCCCATGCGGGCACATCGTCGTCGGGGATCGCCTTTCTCATCGCGGCGGCGGTGTTCGTGCCCTTCTTCCAGCGCTTCCGCGTGTCGCCGGTGCTGGGTTTCCTGCTGGTCGGCGCGCTGCTGGGGCCGTTCGGGCTGGGCCGGCTGGAAGACTTCATTCCGTTCGTCTCCGTCTTCACCATTTCGCAGACCGAAGACGTGCGGCAGCTTGCCGAGCTGGGTGTGGTCTTCCTGCTGTTCTCCATCGGGCTCGAACTGACCTGGGAACGCCTGAAAGCCTTGCGGCGCATGGTGTTCGGGTTGGGCGTGTTTCAGATCGTCCTCTGTGCGGCCCTGCTGACCGGGCTGTTCCTCCTTATCGGTCGCAGCCTCGGCGGCGCGGTGGCGGTGGCCATGGGATTGGCCCTGTCCTCGACGGCCATGGTCATGCCGGTGCTGGCCGAGCGCAAGCGGCTCAATTCACCGACGGGCCGCAGCGTTTTCGCCGTGCTGCTGGCGCAGGATCTGGCCGTGGCCCCGATCCTGATCACCGTCGTTGTGCTGGCTTCGGGCACTGAGTCCTTCGGCATCAGCGGGCTTCTGGCGCTTATTCCGGCGGTGTTCGCCATGGCGCTGCTGGTCATCGGGGGTCGTCTTCTGCTGCGGCCCCTGTTCCGCTCGGCAGCGATGGCCAAGAGCGCCGAGCTGTTCATGGCGGCCTGTTTCCTCGTCGTGCTGGTGTCCGGGCAACTGGCGGTCTGGGCCGGGCTGAGCATGGGGCTGGGGGCCTTTATCGCGGGTGTGCTGCTGGCCGAAACTGAATACCGGCGCGAGATCGAAATGATGGTCGAGCCGTTCAAGGGCCTGCTGCTGGGCCTGTTCTTCGTTACGGTCGGTGCGCGCCTCGACTTCGCGGCGGTGATGTCCGAGCCGGTGCTGGTGCTGGGCCTGACGCTCGGCCTGATCCTCATCAAGGTCGCCGTCGTCGCGCCGCTGGCGCGCGGCTTCGGCATGAGCTGGCGCGGCGCGCTGGAAGCGGCGCTGGTGCTGGCGCCCGCCGGGGAGTTCGCCTTCGTCATCATCGACGAGGCGGTGGGGCGCAAGCTGGTGCCGGTGGGCTTCGGTCACGCCGTCATCGTCTCGGCGATTGTCAGCATGTTCCTTGTGCCGGTTCTGGCGGCCTTCGGCGCGCGCTTCAACCGCAAGACGGCGGCCGCCGAGGCCGAAACGACGGTCGCGCCGGCGCAGATTTCCGAGCAGGTCGACGTGCTGGTCGTCGGTTACGGGCGCGTGGGCGAACTGGTCGCCGACATGCTGCGCCGGCATGACATCTCCTTCGCCGTGATCGACGCCAATGCGCGGGTCACCTCACGGGCGCGCAAGAGTGGGGTCGAAGCCTGGTACGGCGACGCCTCGCACCCGGACATGCTGCATCGCATGGGCATCGACAATGTGCGCGCCGTGGTCGTCACCGTGTCGAACGCCGCCTTTACCGACACCGTGGTCGCCGCCGTGCGTCAGGTGCGTCAGGACGTCGGCCTGATCGCTCGCGCCCGCGATGCGCGACACGCCGAAAAGCTCTATGAGCTGGGGGTCACCGACGCCGTGCCGGAAACCATCGAAGCTTCGCTGCAACTGGCGGAAAATACGCTGGTCGATCTGGGCGTGCCGATGGGTCTGGTGCTGGCCTCGGTGCACGAAAAGCGCGACGAGTTCCGGCAGGACATGCTCAAATACGCCCCCGACGGTCGCGTGCCGCGTATCCTGCGCAGCACGAAACGCAGCGTCAAGGCGGTGGAGGGGTAGGCCCTCTGACAATTATAAAAGACGGGGATGGACTATGCGGCAGGTGTTGAAGACAGCAGGGGCCTGGCTCTGTGCGGTTCTGGCGTTCGGGTTGGTAACGGCTCACGCCGCTCCGGCTTCACAGGGTTTCAAGTGGCCCAAAGGGAAGCAGGCGGCTATCGTCCTCACCTATGACGATGGCCTCAAATCGCATCTGGACGTCGCCATTCCTCAGTTGAACGCCGCCCGGATCAAAGGCACCTTTTTCCTCAATGGGTCCGAAATGACGCCCGCAGAGATGGTGCGGTGGCGCGTCGCTGACAAGGCCGGGCACGAACTCGGCAATCATTCTCTGTTCCATCCCTGTCCGCGGACCATATTGCCGAACCGCGAGCGCTACGCGACCGAGACCTACGATGTGGACGGCATGATGCGGGAGGTTTCGGCCATGAACAGTCTGCTGTTCGGGATCGACGGTCGCCGGGTCCACACCTACGCCTATCCCTGCAGTCAGTCTCTCGTCGGCGGGAACGATTACGTGCCGGCCATGCGCCAGTCAGGTCTTGTCAAATACGCACGGACCGGCGGCGATCCTTACAAGTCTGTGGTGGTCAATTTCGCCGATCTCGATATCTATAACGTGCCCAGCAACGGGCCGGTCGACAGCCCTTCGGGGGCGACCTTGATCGAATATGCCGAGCGGGTGCGCGCGGCCGGTGGTTTGGGCGTGCTTCAGTTCCACGGCGTGGGCGGGGACTATCTGGAGGTTTCGGCCGAGGCGCATCAGGCGCTGGTGACCTATCTGAAATCCCATCCTGACATCTGGGTCGTGACGTTTCAGGAGGCCATGGATTACGTCGTTGCGCACAGGTGAAGTGTAGACAAGACGACGGAGGAGAAGACTGCATGACCGAATATAGCTTCGATCTGAATAACGGGGATAAATCGGACGCAGACGAATGCGCCTTTGAAGCGAACTGATCCGTTCCGTTACTGCGGCGGAGGTGTCTTACAGTCCAATGTCAGCGGTGGACGTGATTAAGCAAAACGCAGGCTAAGATGTCCGTGCTTTCCGTGTTTTCCGTGGTTCCAATCGGCAAGGCACAAGCGCGTTCCGCCGTTATTTTTTTAACCACGGAAAACACGGAAAGCACAGACGTAAATCAGTCCGCCTGACGATGCGCTTCCAGCCGATCACGCAAGGAATCGATCTCGGCAAAGAAGCGCTTGCGGATTTCGGACGCGAACGGATTATCGCGCTCGATCGACATGAACAGCTCGTCCGAGTCGCCCTGCACCAGACCCACGCCCTGCATCATCAGGTCGTAGGAGCGCGTGGTGTGGACGCGCGGCAGGGGCTCAAGACCGCTCAGCACCTTGGCGATCATGTGCGTCAGGCCCTGCACGGCGGCCAAGGCGCGGTCGTGGATTTCCGGCGTCGCCATCGACACCTTCAGGTCCAGCGTCTTTTCGAGGAAGCGCACGATGGGGCTCAGGTGGCGCACCCGCACCGGGCAGACGACGATTTCCATGTCGTGGATGCCGTAGCGCGCTGATTGCGGGCCGAACAGCGGATGGGTGCACAGGATCGATACCTGCGGCGGCAGGACTTCCTGCAGCCAGGCGGCGGGCTTGACCTTGACCGAGCCGACATCGATGACGAGGCCATTGAGCGGCACGTGCGGCGCGATCTGTGCGGCCAGCGCCTTCAGCGTGCGGATCGGCGTGGCGAGGATCACCACCTTGCAGGCGGCGGCCTCTTCCAGCGACACCAGCGAGACATTGTGGCGTTTGGCGTAGGCCTTGGCTTCTGGGGAGGGGTCATAGGCCCGGATGTCGAAATAGGGCGCGAGGTGGCGCACAATCAGCCGCCCGAAGGCGCCCAGTCCGAACAATCCGAGTTTATGTACCTTTTTCACTGTCTTGCGCCGCGGGTCTGGTCTGTTTGGAGAAAGGCAGGGCAGTTAGCATGTTCGCAAAGGGGCGGCGAGAATAAACGCGCTTTGGGCGTGTAATTAGATGGATTTTGCCGTTTATGGGGTGCTATCTGCAAGAATTTTGCACGCTATGGCAAAAATTTGCTGGAAAGTTTCCTTTGCTACAAAAGAAAACCGGTTGCCGATGCAACAATACGGCAACCGGCTTCAAATAATACTAGATCAGTATGTTTTCTTATGGAAACATAAGGATCTAGATTTTGTTTACGCCCTCGCCGGGCGGTGGCTCCGCCACCTTGGCCGCCGCCGCAATGGCGGCTTGAGCGGAATGATTCCATCAGAAATCATTCCGCTCTAAACTATAGGCGCGGGAGGGTCTTACCAGCCGCCGAAAAGGCCGCCCTTTTTCTTCTGCTCCTTTTCTCGCTCGACGGCGCGTTGTTCCAGACCGCGCTGAAGCGGTGTCTTCGGCAGTTCGTCCGGGGTCAGCTTGCCGTCCTTGTTGGCGTCGAGCAGGCGGAAGCGTTGCGAGGTGGCGCGGGTCCATTCCTCGGCGGTGATGCGGTAGTCGAAATTGGCGTCGGCGGCGCGGATGGGCTGAGGCTCGTTGATCAGGCCGAACTGGGCCGCGCCCTGCACGCTTTTGACATAGCGGTTGGCGGCAGCGTTCTTGTCGCCCTCGTCTTCGGCGCGGCGCGGGGTCTTCGGCTGGGCGACCATTGGGCTGAAGCCGGTGATTTCGGGGGCCAGCTCGGTTTCGTAGAAGGTGTTGTCCTGAGACGTAATGACGCCCTTGCCGTCGCGGTCGACGATGGCGAAGAAGCGCATGGCGTCGGCCTGAAACTCTTCGGGAGAGAGGGCGCCGTCCTTGTCGGTGTCGGCGCCGGCGAACCACAGGGCCACCGGATAGGGGTCCTTCAGCGGAGCCTTGAAGACTTCCCCCGACGGGCTGAAGAAGACCGACTGTCCGACCGTGCGGCCGCTGGGCGGACCGGCAGGCTCTTCACCCGACGGCGGCGGACCGGAACGCGGCGGCAGGGCCGGGCCTTGCGCCAGAGCCGGAAGGGCCGTGCAGGCCATCAGGAGGCCGAGAAGGGGAGAAAATTTCGAGGTCATGACTCTGGTCCCGCCAATTTTGGTCTGTTGTGGGGTCTGTATGTGATTTTTACATGGTGTGATTATGGCGGGGATGACATCTGACCTCGGAAAAAATTCTGGCAGACGCGGAAATTTTCGGCGTTCCGGATAGGGCGTTTTTGCCGCCCGGAAAGCAAATCCATATTTGTGTATTCGTTGTCGTGAAAAAGCATATTTCATGTATTGAATCGGGCTAAATTGCGTCAAATTATGCATGTTATTGAAATTGTTATTAATTAAACGCCTTGTTAATCGCGTTTTGTTTCCGTTTTACAGCCTGCCGATAGTGGCGGGCGCTTGAACGGAGATGACAGATGCAGATCGGATCGATGTCTGCCTCCGCCATGTCGCAAATGCACGCGAAGATGTTTTCGAAGATCGACGCAAACAGCGACGGCGGAATAACGCTGGAGGAGATGACCACCTCCGCCACCGAGAAGAGTAAGGCCAAAGGCGGCAGCGAGGATAGTTCCAAGATCGCCGAACGCTTCGCCAGCATGGATGCCAATGGCGATGGCTCGGTAACCGAAGAAGAAGGCCTCAGTTTCTTCCAGAGCCAGATGTCCTCGGAAACCCTGGGCGGCATGTTGCAGGCTCAGGAAGCAGGTCAAGGGGGTGGCCAACCCTTGGGGCCGCCGCCGAGTGGCGGGGCTGGCGGCGGCGGTCAGCAGCCGGCGACCTTCGACGAACTCGACACCAATCAGGACGGCACGGTCAGCCTCGACGAGATGCTGGCGTCGTCGGAAAGCGAGGAGACCGAGGACACCGAAAAAACCTCGCGCCTGACCGAACTGTTTTCGAAGATGGATGCCGATGGTGACGGCTCGGTGACCGAAAGCGAGAAATCGGCCTTCGATGAGCAGATGCGCGCCGAGGGCCCGCCGCCTCCACAGGGTATGGGCCCGCAGAACTGGTCGTCGGAAGACAGCGAAGATACCGCCTCGACCAGCGCGTCGTCGGCCAACGCGACCTCCACGGTCGACAGCCAGACGGCGGCCAGGATGGCGGCGCTCACCGCACAATGGATGCAGTCCATGGCGGCGCTCATGGCCGATCAGGTCGAGAACGGCTCGACCGTATCGGTCGCGGCCTGATCCTTTTCGGGCAGGTAGAAGGCCTGCCCGTTTGCTAGAGCGAGATGATTTAAAGTGGAAACATCATCTCGCTCTAAGTTTCCGAGTGGTCGCGCAATTTTTCCGAAAAGTGGTGCCCACTTTATCGGATTGCGCTCTAAAAGGCCGGGATCGCTCCCGGCCTCTTTCCTGTCAGTTGACGGTCAGACCTATTCAAAGGTCTGGGCGACCTGAGCGACGGTCGAACCGCCGCCGTACTTGTTCGGGCCCTCGGTGCCTTTCAGACAGTAGAAGACCAGCAGGACGATGCCGCCGATCAGCGGCACCAGGCTGATAAACAGCCACCAGGCGCTGCGGTTGGTGTCGTGCAGCCGGCGGAAGCTCAGGCCCAAGCTGGGCAGGAACAGGGCCAGCGAGATCACGAGTTGTATCACGCTGAATATACCGAAGCTGCCATTCGCGCTTTCCACAGCGCCAAGGATGGCGGGGATGATTACGGCGAGAAACTGAAACAGCGCGAACCACCAGAATTCGGATCGCGTGGCGCGCCCGGAAAACTTGGCGTAGTTTTTCAAACCGCTTTGTACCGCTTCGACAAAACCCATTTTAAAGCCCTATGTGTATCTGCGCCCCTGTGACGCAGGGGTGACTATAGGAAGGGTTTTTGAAACGTGAAAGCCGGAAATGGCGTAGCCCTTTACTGCGCCTCCGTGTGCTTTCGTTTTGCGCAATCTGGGCGTGTCTGAGTTAAGGCTTGGTTTACCGGAGCAAGGCTATCGTCCCTGTCGAGTGGCGTACACATACAGGGAGTCCTCGCTATGTCTTTGCGGACCGCATTTGCCTTCAAAAAAAATGCGGACATGGTTCGCGCCATTGATCAGTCGCTGGCCGTCATCAGCTTCGACACGGACGGCAAGATACTCGAAGCGAACGGCAACTTCCTGAAGACGGTAGGCTATGCGGCCAGCGAGATCGTGGGCCGCCATCACCGCGTCTTCATGCCCGACGGTCAGGCCGACACCGAAGCCTATCGCACCTTCTGGGCCGACCTGCGCGCCGGGCATTTCCGCGAGGGCGAGTTCCGCCGCGTGGCCAAAGGCGGGCGCGACATCTGGCTGCAGGCCACCTACAACCCCATTACCGACGGCAGCGGGCGCGTGACCCGCATCGTCAAGATCGCCTCGGACATCACCGCCGACAAGCGGCGCGCCATCGACGACGCGGGTCAGATCGCCGCCATTCAGCGCTCTCAGGCCGTCATCGCCTTCGACCTCGACGGCACCATACTGGACGCCAATGATAACTTCCTTTCGGCCATGGGGTATAGTCTGGACGAAATCAGAGGCCGTCAGCACCGCCTGTTCGTCGATCCGGAAGAGGCGCAGTCGCCGCAATATGCCGCCTTCTGGGCCGCGCTCAAGGCCGGACGCTATCAGGAGGGCGAGTTCCGTCGCCTCGGCAAGGGCGGGCGCGAAGTGTGGATTCGCGCCACCTATAACCCGATCATGGACGCCGAAGGCCGCCCCTTGAAGGTCGTCAAGTTCGCCATGGACGTGACCGCCGAAAAGCGCCGTAATGCCGAGTATGAAGGCCAGATCGATGCTATTCGCCGGTCTCAGGCCGTGATTTCCTTCGCGCTCGACGGCACGATTCTCGACGCCAACGACACCTTTTTGCGTGTGACGGGCTATGACCTGGCCGAGGTGGTGGGGCAGCATCACCGGCTGTTTGTGGCCCCGACCTATGCCGAGGGCGAGGACTATCGCACCTTCTGGCAGAAACTGGCCCGCGGCGAGTCGCTGTCGGCCATCTATCAGCGCTTCGGCAAGGGCGGACGCGCCATCTGGCTTCAGGCTACCTATAACCCCATTCTTGACGCTGCCGGACGGCCGGTGAAGGTGGTCAAATACGCCACCGACATCACCGCCAATATGGAAGCCCGTTCCCGCGCCGTGGCCTCGGCCGAAGAGACGCTGAACAATGTCGAGGCCGTGGCCGCCGCCGCCGAGGAGATGAACGCCGCCGTCAACGACATCGCCCACGCCATGCTGCGCAGCAAGGAGGCGGTCGACAAGATACACGCCCGCACCTCTTCGGCGGGCGCTTCGACCGGGGCCATGCGCCGCGCCGCTCAGTCGATGGACGGCGTAGTGCAACTGATCGCGCAGGTCGCGGGGCAGATCAACCTGCTGGCGCTCAACGCCACCATCGAATCCGCACGGGCGGGCGAGGCGGGCAAGGGCTTCGCCGTCGTCGCCAACGAGGTCAAGATACTGGCTGGTCAGACCAGCGCCGCCACCGCGCGCATCTCTTCGGAGATCGCCGGAATGCAGGCCCTGTCCGACGAGGTCGCCGGCGCGCTCGACACCATCACCGAAGCGGTGAGCGAGGTGCAGGGCTTTGTCGATACGGCGGCGCATTCCATGCAGGAGCAGGCGAGCGTCACCAACGACATCTCATCCAGCATGTACGGCGCCGCCGAAGGCGTGGCGGAGATCGGCCGCAATCTCGACGACTGGATCATCGGCATGGAGGAGCGCCGCTTCGACGCGCGCGTGCGCACGTCGCGGCAGGCGGTGATCATCGCGCCGGGCCGCCCGACCATCGTCTGCACGGTGCGCAATCTTTCGAAGAGCGGCGCCAAGCTGATCGTGCCGGACGTTCATGCGGTGCCCGACAGCTTCGATCTGGAGATCAATGGCGAGCCGGCGCGTCGCGTCCGTATCGCGCGTCGCGGATCGGGCGAGGTCGGGGTGAAGTTCATGGATGCGCTGGCGATAGCCGCGTAAAGCGGCATGATTTCTGATGGAATCCTTCCGCTCAAGCCGCCATTGCGGCGGCGGCCAAGGTGGCGGAGCCACCGCCCGGCGAGGGCGTAAGCAAAATCCAGATTATTTCTATAAGAAAACATAATGATCTAGCTGCTGTCCTCGATGTGGACCAGCCACCACGGATAACCGTTTCCGCAGGGCGTTTCGTCTTTGTGCATGCCGGGCGGGGTCGGAAGGTCGCGCATCACATAGGCAAAGCGTCGTGACACGGCCCAGTAGTCGGGGCGGGGAACCTCCGGATCGAAGGCCTTGCCGTCGGGCCAGCGGCCTGTCGCGTGGGCTTCGCTCTGCGTAATGGCATTGGCGCGGCGCGCGGCGATGCGCGTAAAGCGGTCCCACAGCGGCTTATCGGTCTCGTCCAGTATCGCCTTATCGCCATAGGTCAGCCAGTGCGGATCGGCGGGCCGCGCCTCCGGCCACGTCTCGCCGTCAAACCAGTTGCCGACGCGTTCGGCATGGCCTTCGGCCCAGCCATTGAAGCGCCGGAGCTGCTTGAGGAAACGCTCGGTAAGCTCTTCTTCCGTAAGTGCGCGTCGAGGCGGCGGGCCGAGGTCGAGGGGGACCGGCGGCGAATAGAGCTGAGTGAACAGGCGCTCGGCGCTGAGGATGAAACGCCCGGCGCGGATGGCCTCCAGATGAGTTTGGGGCTGCGGCAGGGCGGTGACGAGGGCCAGCAGCCGGTCGGCGGCCTCGCGCAGGCGCTGCCGCGCGGCCGGGGTTTCGCTCTTGCCTTCCATTTCTTCGGGGAGATGGCAGACGATGCGATCGGCGACCATCAGGGTGCGCGCCGCGCGCTCTCCGTCGCGATAGGTTTCGGGGTCGGGCAGGGCCTCGACCGTGGCGGCGATCTTGTCCGCGAAATCGCGCAGCAGGGCGACCCGCGCCCGCAGCGCGGCATTGTCCTCAGGCGTGCGCTTGGGTCTAGCCATCGCCTAAGGATAAGCGCGGTTGGCGCGGCGGGGATAAATGACCTGCATTGGGTGCCATTGCGCGTCAATATTGAGCTAAATGGTTCAGTGTTCCGCCGCCCGTCTCGACGCTTCGTTCGCCGCGCTGGATCAGGTCGTTCAGGCATTGAAACAGAAGGAGAGAGACGATGGACGGGACAAAGGGTAATACCACGACGGAGCGGGTGTCGGATCGCGAACTGGTCGTGACGCGGACCGTCGACGGTCCGGCGCGCCTCGTGTTCAAGGCGTGGAGCGATTCGGCGCTGTTTCAACGCTGGTGGACGCCCAGGTCGTTCGGCATGACCATTCATTCCTGCGAAATGGACGTGCGCACCGGTGGCGGCTATCGGCTGGTGATCAGCCATCCGTCGATGCCGGAGCCGATGGCCTTCTTCGGCAAATATATCGAGGTGGTGCCCGACGCCCGCATCGTCTGGACGAACGAGGAAGGCGGCGAAGAGGGGGCCGTGAGCACGGTGACCTTCGAGGAACGCAGGGACAAGACACTGGTCGTCTGGCACGACCTTTATCCGTCGAAAGAGGCGCTGGACGAGGCCATGGTATCGGGCGCCACAAGCGGCTTCGACGAACAGTTCGATCAGTTGGATGAGATGGTTTCAACGCTGGACGCGGAGTGAATCATACCTCCCCGGCTATGCCGGGGAGGGGGACCGCACGAGCCACGAAGTGGTGAGATGTGGTGGTGGGGTATCTTGAGGGGGACACGATGAACGACGCCATCAAGCGCAAGACCGCTCTGGCTCGACAGATGCGCAAAGCGTTGACCACGCCGGAATGGTTGCTGTGGGAACGGCTGAAACATCGCACCGATGGGCTCATCTTCAAGCGCCAGTACGCTGTCGGTCCGTATATCCTTGATTTTTATTGCTTCAAGGCACGGCTGGCTGTTGAGGTGGACGGCACCTTACACAGTCTGGATGAACGGGCGGAAAAAGACGCGACGCGCGATGCGTGGTTACAGTCGCAGGGCCTTGAGGTTTGCCGCCTCGCCGCCGCTGATGTGTACCGGGATGCTGATGCTGTCGCGGATGGGGTGAGGTTGCTGGCACTGGAAAGAGCGGCGCGTTTTTCAAAGATATAAGAACCCCCACCACCGCATCTCACCGCCTTCGGCGGCTCGTGCGGTTCCCCTCCCCAGCGGAGCTGGGGAGGTATAAGTTAGTAGATGTCCCTATCGTAAATAGTGGCTTGTTTGTATTTACAAATTAGAACTATTTTTCCGTCATGATACAAAAAAATGTGCCGTTTAACGACTAAGAAGCCATTGCTTTTGTATTGCGTAACATCGCCCGACCAACTCATTGGGTGTGGTATTTCATCACCTATGGCGGGAAGCACGTAACCAAAATCAGTCGGGTAATGAGTCTGCATATCATTTAGGCTGCCGTCTTCCGTCTCGCAGAAGATATGAATTTCATAGTCTTCAAGTAATTCGTTCATCGAGCGATTTCTTCATTCAACGCGACTGTCTCAGAAACCGGGTAGTGCTCAAAGCAAAAAGAGCGGGTCGTGAGACCCGCTCTTTCCACATAAGACTCGAAAATTTTTCGAAGAACCGCTTCGAGAAAAATTTTCACAGTATGGTCTAAAGCCACCTTCCGATGCGGGCGTTAGCCTGCATTGGAAGGTGAGGCGCTTAGAAATCCATACCGCCCATGCCGCCCATGCCGCCGCCCGGCATAGCCGGAGCCGCTTCCTTCTTCGGGCTTTCGACCACGGCGGCTTCCGTCGTGATCAAGAGGCCCGACACCGAAGCGGCGTCTTGCAGCGCCGTGCGCACGACCTTGGCCGGGTCGATAACGCCGTCAGCCACCAGATCGACGTACTTTTCGGTCTGAGCGTTGAAGCCGAAGGTGGCGTCGTCCGATTCCAGAATCTTGCCGACGACGATCGAGCCTTCGACGCCTGCGTTTTCCGAGATCTGACGGATCGGAGCCTGCAGGGCGCGGCGCACGATGGCGATACCGGCCGTCTGGTCGTCATTGTCGCCGGTCAGGTCGGCCAGCTTCTTCGAAGCCTTCAGCAGAGCCGTGCCGCCGCCCGGAACGATGCCTTCGTCCACGGCAGCGCGCGTGGCGTTCAGGGCGTCGTCAACGCGGTCCTTCTTTTCCTTCACTTCGACTTCGGTCGAGCCGCCGACGCGGATGACCGCGACGCCGCCGGCCAGCTTGGCCAGACGCTCTTGCAGCTTTTCCTTGTCGTAGTCCGACGTGGTTTCTTCGATCTGTTGCTTGATCTGAGCCACGCGGCCTTCGATCTCGGCCTTTTCACCGACGCCGTCGACGATGGTGGTGGTTTCCTTGGTGATCGTCACCTTCTTGGCGCGGCCCAGCATGTCGAGGGTCACGGTCTCAAGCTTGATGCCGATGTCTTCGGAGATCACTTGACCAGCCGTCAGGATGGCGATGTCTTCCAGCATGGCCTTGCGGCGGTCGCCGAAGCCCGGCGCCTTGACGGCCGCGACGCGCAGACCGCCACGCAGACGGTTGACGACCAGGGTCGCCAGCGCTTCGCCTTCGACGTCTTCGGAGATGATCAGCAGCGGGCGGCCCGACTGCACGACGGCTTCGAGGATCGGCAGGATCGGCTGGAGCGTCGAGATCTTCTTGTCGAAGATCAGGATGTACGGGTCTTCGAGAACCGCTTCCATCTTGTCCGGGTTGGTGACGAAGTAGGGCGACAGGTAGCCGCGGTCGAACTGCATGCCTTCGACGACATCCAGCTCGGTTTCGGCGGTCTTGGCTTCTTCGACGGTGATGACGCCTTCGTTGCCGACCTTGGCCATGGCGTCAGCGATCATCTGACCGACTTCGGTGTCGCCGTTGGCCGAGATGGTGCCGACCTGAGCGATTTCCGAGTTCGAGGTGACCGGCTTCGACGAGGCCTTGATTTCGGCGATGACGATGGCGACGGCCTTGTCGATGCCACGCTTCAGGTCCATCGGGTTGCGGCCGGAAGAGACGGACTTCAGGCCTTCGACGGCGATGGCCTGAGCCAGAACCGTGGCGGTGGTGGTGCCGTCGCCGGCCTTGTCGTTGGTCTTCGAGGCGACTTCGCGGATCAGTTGCGCGCCCAGGTTTTCGAACTTGTCAGCCAGTTCGATTTCCTTGGCGACCGAGACGCCGTCCTTGGTCGAGCGCGGGGCGCCGAAGGACTTTTCGAGGATGACATTGCGGCCCTTGGGGCCCAGGGTGACCTTCACCGCATTGGCGAGGATGTTGACGCCGCGCAGGATCTTGTCGCGCGCGTCCGAGGCAAACAGTACGTCTTTAGCAGCCATTTCGGGTGTTCCTTTGGTTGCGTAATTTCAGAACAGGACGAGGGGGCGGTTAGGGCTCAGAGAGGCCCCGCCCGAACGCGTTAGCGTTCAACCACGCCCAGAATGTCGGATTCTTTCAGGATCAGCAGGTCTTCGCCGTCCAGCTTGACCTCGGTGCCGCCCCACTTGCCGAACAGCACGCGGTCGCCGGCCTTCACGTCGAGAGCGACTTGCTCGCCCTTGTCGTTGCGGTTGCCCGGTCCGACGGCGACGACTTCGCCTTCCTGCGGCTTTTCCTTAGCCGTATCAGGGATGATGATCCCGCCCTTGGTCTTGGCTTCTTCTTCAACGCGCTTCACGAGGACGCGGTCGCCCAGCGGACGAAAGCTCATGTGATGTCTCCGATGTTATTCGTGGATGTGTTAGCACTCAGCGCTCGCGAGTGCCAACGCGCCCCTGAGTTAGGATCACGGCCCGCGAGAGTCAAGGATTTGAGTTGTGGATGAATGTGAATTTTTTGCGCCAAATTCAAGGGCGACCATCGGCGACTGATATGGCGCGGAAGAGAGGACCGGCCCTGTGCGGGCATCGTCGAAGCCGATAGTCTGGGCCGGGTGCCGTAAAGAAATGATACCGCCCCGGATGGATGGGGAGATATGAGAGAAACGGAACACCACGCCTGAAGCGTAGAACGACAAAACCAAACACAGGGAAACCACACATGATCGATCGTCGTCAACTGGGGCTGGGCATGGGCGCTCTGGCCCTGTCGAGCACCGCGCATGCTGCGTCGGCGCGGCCGTGGCCGTACCTGATCGGCGCCGACGTCTCGTGGATTCCGCAGGACGAGGCGCAGGGCGCGGTCTTTTTCGAGAACGGCGTGCAGAAAGACCCGCTCGACATCCTCAAAGGCGCGGGGTTCAATGCCATCAAGCTAAGGGTGTTTGTCGATCCGGAAAACGGCTATTCGAAAAAAGACCCGCAGGCCAAATGGTGCGGCCTCGACCAATCCATCGCCTTCGCCAAACGTATCCGGGCGCGCGGCTTCCACCTCAGCCTGACCTTCCACTACAGCGACACCTGGGCCGATCCGCAGCATCAGGACAAACCCGCCGCGTGGAAGGACCTCCCCTTCGACAGGCTGGTCGAGGCCGTCCACGCCCATACGCGCGACAGCCTCACCGCTATGAAGACGGCCGGTGTCGCGCCCGATCTGGTGCTGATCGGCAATGAGACGACGTTTGGCACATTGTGGCCTGACGGGCGGGTGCCGCTGCCCGTGCCGACCGGCAATCCGCAGACCGACGCCGTGCATCTGAACGTGCCGGGCGCGGGCGGTTTCGACCGTTTCGCCGCCCTGCTCAAGGCGGGATTGGCGGGCGTGCACGAGGCGACGCCGCAAGCCAAGACCGCCGTGCACAACCATCTGGGGCGGCACTGGGAGATCGTGAAGCACTGGACCGACAGCCTGAGGGCGCGCGATGTGCGCTGCGATGCTGTGGGCTTTTCCTGCTATCAGCAGGCGGCGGAAGGCGACTGGGAAAACACCTTCGCCAATTTCGGCAAGCGCTATCCTGAGATGGGCGTCTTCGTCGCGGAATATTCAAGCCGCAAGCGCTATGTGAACGATATTGCGTATAAGGCCGGGGCCTGGGGCGGCTATATCTGGGAGCCGACGCGGCATCAGGAGGCCATCTTCGACAAGGACGGCGAAAACGCCGGCGAAGGCCCGCGTCCTAACCTGCTGTCGCAGGGGATCAACGCGGCAGAGGCCCCCGGTGCGGCGCCTGCGACCGAGGCCCCGAAACACAAACGCACTATCGGCGGGCGCTACGACGCCAACGGGTTGCTGAGCCTCTATCGCCAGATGGCGAAGGATTACGCGAAGTAATCATATCGCCTCAACCTAATCATACCTCCCCAACTTGTTGGGGAGGGGGACCGCACAAGCGAACGCAGTGAGTGAGATGTGGTGGTGGGGTTTCTTGCTTGAGCGGCAATGCATCTGCGGATGGATAGATCGCTAGCCACCCCACCACCACTCGCTCCGCTCATGGTCCCCCTCCCCGCCAGCGGGAAGGTATAAGTTACTTCAGTTCCACATCCGCGACGACGGGGAAGTGGTCCGAAATCACCTTGCCCGTAAAGCTGTCGGTCAGGGTGGCGAAGCGCGTCACTTTCAGCGCGCGATCGACGAAGATATGGTCGATCGGCTCGCCATCCGTGCGGCGGATGTCGAAGCCGTTGAAAGTGCCCGGAGGACCGAAACGGACGGCGGCCTCGCTGCGGGCGTCTTTCAGGGGGCTGGTGTCGGCGGTAAAGCGCTTGTACGGCGCGCTGTCCGGACCGGTATTGAAGTCCCCCAGCACGATCAGGCGCGCGCCCGGCACCTGCGGCAGGGCCAGAATCTGCGCCGCGCAATTGTCGCGCGCCTTGACGCCGACATGGTCGAAATGGGCGTTGCGCACGTCGAAGACCTGCCCGCTGCGTTTGTCCTTGAGGATCAGGCGCGTGAAGGTGCGCGGCAGGGCAGCGTCGGCGTCCTTCGACGGCGTGTCCGGCGTCTGGCCGCACCATTGCGTCGTCGCCGACAGCTTCTCGAAGCGTTCGCGACGCCAGAAGACGGTAGTGGTCTCACCCGCTTTCGCGCCGTCGTCGCGGCCGACGCCGTAGTGCGCATAACCGTCCAGCGCCTGCGCGAGGTCGTCGACCATCGGCAGCAGGGCCTCCTGCACGCCCAGCACGTCCGGCGCGAGGAAGGCGATCTGCGCGGCCATGTGCGGGCGGCGCTCCGGCCACGGCGGCACGTCCTGCGGATTGTCGTAGCGGATATTGTAGCTCATCACGCGCAGGGTCTCGGCGGTGGCCGGAGTGGCGACGAGCAGGGCGGCGGCGAGCAGGAGCAGACGTTTCATACGCGCATTTTACGG
This sequence comes from Asticcacaulis sp. AND118, assembly GCF_020535245.1. Classification (GTDB taxonomy): domain Bacteria; phylum Pseudomonadota; class Alphaproteobacteria; order Caulobacterales; family Caulobacteraceae; genus Asticcacaulis. Next base: position 528,231 of record NZ_CP084910.1, read on the forward strand.
GCGGCGGCGGGTGCGGTCCAATGACATTCCTATGAAGGCGGCTATAAAGCCGGCGTCGTCACCGTCGCGCCCTGCTGCTCCAGTTGCTGCAACGCCCCGCCGGGCGCGAGCAACGCCGACAGGGGCAGGACGATCAGCGACTTGCCCGGCGTTTGCAGGGCGTCGGTGATCGAGCCGACCGTCTGTTCCACCGCCTTGCCCAGCATGGCTTTCGTCGACGGCGCGCCTTCGAGGCAGGCCAGAAGCGCGGAATCGGGCGACAGGCGCTGCACGGTCTGAAGGTCGCCGACGGCCCAGGCCTCGGTGGCGGCGCGGGCGTGTTTGAGCGCGAAATCGATCTCGTCCAGCGTGGCGGCGACGCAGGCCATCTGCTGCGGCTGACTGAAATCGTCGATGCGGCCCAGCGTCTTCGCCACCGAGAAATTGCCCGACGGTTGGGTTTTCAGTTTTTGCGCCTTCGCGAAACGCAGCAGGGTCTTTTCCGGATCGCGCGTGGCGATGCCGGCCTTGTCGTAGACGTCTTCGCGCAGCGCGGCGGCGGCCCACAGCGGCGACAGCTTTTTGTATTTTTCGCGGTCGAGACCATGCGCATCGATCAGGGCGTTGAAACGCTGCGACAGGGGAGCGGGCAACACCTCGTCCAGCTTTTTGCCCAGCGGCAGGCGGCGGTCCATCAGCAGACGCGTCCCGCCGATCAGCCCGCCTTTCGCTTCTGGCGCGGTCAGCAGCACGTTGGACAGGCCGATAACGCGCTCGACGCGTCTGGAATCCCACGAGACGCGCTTGGTCATCACCGGCATGGCCCCCAGCACATAGACCTGGCTGTCGCCCTTGCGCACGCGCCACAGGGCCGGACCGGGCAGGCGCGCCGTGACCACGACGTCGGTGATCCATTCCTCGCCGTCGCGGATGGCCCGGCCTTCGCGGAGAGTTTGGCCGTCGCTGAGGGTTTCCTGCGCGGCGACGGGCAGCGCGGTCAGCATGAGCGCGGTGAGAAGGACGGGTAGGCGCATGGCGGGGTTCCTCATCAGCGCCATATAAGGCCGTATCGCCGTGACAGAAATGGGGCATTCTGAATCATACCTCCCCAGTTTACTGGGGAGGGGAACCGCACGACGCGCGAAGCGCTAGATGCGGTGGTGGGGGTTCTTAAAACGGCCCAGCGGTTTCGCAGGCTGAATGTCCGCAAGATACCCCACCACCACATCTCACTCACTGCGTTCGCTCGTGCGGTCCCCCTCCCCGGCATAGCCAGGGAGGTATGAAATGGCGTTACTCCCCCTTCACAGCCAGATCACCCTCGTCCGGCAGATATTCCATAATATCCCCCGGCTGGCACTCCAGCAGGAAGCAAATCTTCGACAGGGTGTCGAAGCGCATGCCCTTCACCTTGCCGGTACGCAGAAGCGACATCTGCGTTTCCGAGATGCCGACCCGCGCCGCCAGATCCTTGGCCCGCATCCTGCGCCGGGCCAGCATCACATCGAGCGTTACATTGACCGGCATATCAGACGTACTGCTCCAGTTCCGCCGACAGGGCCTCACGCCGGGCCTGAAGCGTACGCAGGCGCTGAGCGACACCGATCAGGATCAGCCCAAGAGCCACGAAGGTCAGGGTCAGCAGGACGTCATTCGCGACGCCGGGTTGCCGGCCGGTATTGTGATAAACCTCGCGCCATACCCACGGCGTGACGTTCAGCCCTATAGCCAGACCGCCAAGGACCAACCCCGCCCCGCTTAGACGCAGGCCCTTACACAGGACCGGTTCCAGCGGCGCATCCGGACGAACACGGGCGATCATGTCGGCGGCGAACCACAGGGCCATAGCGAAGAAGGCATAGGGCAACAGCGGCAAGCCGCCCTGCATCAGCGCCAGACCGAAAATGTCGGGCCGATGGCCGATATGCGCCCATAGTTTTGGCAACTGAACGACCGTCAGCAGGACCATGGTTACCAACGGGATACCGATGAGGATTTTAAGAATAAACGCCTTCATACGAAACTCTCCATCTCGGTCTGGAGCTTTTCGCCTGCTGCGGTGATCAGCCACAAAAGCAGCCCGATCCATCCGATGGTCAGCGGTTCGACTTCGAAATCGTAGCGCACGCCGCGGAAACGGTCTTCGATGATGGGCAGCACAGTCGGGGCGAAGACGATGGCGGTGAGCGCCCCGGCGATCAGGTTGCCGCCGATTTCGCGCAGGCCTCTGACCAAGGCGGGACCGAAGGCCGCGCCCTTGTCCAGCCGCAGGAAGCCGCTGCCCGCGCACCACGCGGCGGCGAGGTAGAAGCCGGTGGCCAGCATGGTCACCCAGTATGCGGAAATCAGGATCAGGTTGCGCCACAGATCGCCCTCGACATAGGGCAGGTCAGAGATGGCGGCGGTTTGTTCGCGCAGCCAGGCGAGGCCGACCAGCAGGACGACGGCGCGGCTGGCCCAACCGATCTGGCTCAACGGCCATTTGGAAGCGAACATGAGAAACTCCCTCGGATTTATTTATCCGAGAGGTATATAAATTTAAATAAAACTTAAAGTCAAGAGCCGGTGAGCCGTAGCCCCAGCGCCTGTTTCACCTGCCGCGCCTGACGGGCCAGATCGGTGAGGGCCCAGCCCGGCACCGCCATCAGCACAAAGGCCGACAGCGAAAACGCCAATGTGCGCAGGGCATGGTTGTCGTCGAAGAGGAAGGTCAGGCCCGACATCAACAGCCACCCGGCGGAGGGAATAATCATCCAGTCGCGGCGGCAGGCCGCGCCGGTCACCGCGCTGATCAGGGCGAAGACGACGGCCAGAAACGCCATGTTGGAGACGGGGCTGTAGACGCCCGCGACGAAGCTGCCCACCGAATAGACGAAGATGCCGGCCCCGGCGAACAGCCACGCCGCCGAGACGGCTTCGGTGCGCCAGTTGGACAACAGGCTGTGGCGGCGCACGCGCACCGCGATCACCACCGTGCCGATCAGGCCGGCGACAAAATAGAGCAGGCCATAGGGCAGGGCGGGCAGCAGGCCGGCATAGGCGAGGCTCATGCACAGATGACCGATGCCCAGAACGCCACCCCACCACAGCAGGATCGGCCCACCGGCCAGACCGGCGGATTCGCCGCGCTCCATCAGCCGCCGCAGCCGCGTCAGTTCGTCGTCCATCCCGGCGACGTCTTCGGGCGAGAGTGGCGGTAACAGGCTATCGAGCTTGGGGCCCTGGATCATGGCGCGCTCCCTCTTTATCTTTGTCGCGCATCTGGGTCCAAAAACCGTTGCACACTTTTTGGGATGCGCTCTTAAGCGTTACCACTGATTGTCCGAACGTAAAGCGGAATCGTCAGCGACCCGAAGCGGTGTCCTTGCGGCTGTCTTCGGCGGGCAGTCGGGCGGCCTGAAAATGCATGCCGTCCGGCTGCGGCCAGTGACCGCCCCACACCCAGCCTTCGGCGCGGAAGGCGTCGATGACGTAGCGGTTTTCCGGCAGGGCCAGGTTGGGTTCGGCGTCGCCCAGCGCATTGCGCGCCGGGTCGAAATCGACGGCGCAGCCATAGGCGTGGGTCGACAACCTTCCCGATGCACCTTCCGATGTGCGGATGGGGCGGAAATTGTAGCCGCCGCCCACGGCGTCGAGGCCGAGGCGTCTGATCTCGGTCTGGCTCTGTCCGGCCTCGGTCCAGATGCGGTCGAGCGCGCGCTCCAGCGAGGGGGCAGCAAGACGGTGCACCTGAAGCGTACGGATAGGCAGTTTCGCGTCCCAGGCGGCGTGGGCTTTCCACGGCAGGCGCACAGTTACGAGATTGTCCGCGACCCACTGCGGGTCGGCGCTGACGCCTGTGTCGGTAACGCCTGTGCCGGTCACACGGGCAGGCTCGCCGAAAGCTTCGCGGCAATCGACATAGGCCGGGAAGGCGGCCGTGGTGCGCTCGGCCATATCTTCGATAAGGGTGTGGAAGGTAGCGATCGGCAAACGCCCGGCGCAGGCGACCAGAGCGGCAAGGCCTGAAAAGACGAACAGGGGCGCGATGACGCGCGAGAGGCGCTTGACTAAGGGGGTGTGCATTCGGGGTTGATGTACGCGGGATTGAGGGTGGTTTTATAGCGCGTCTTCGTGGCCGGATTATGCGCGAATGAGGGCACGCCCCCTGCTTGCCAAGGCGGCGGAAATCCCGATAGTGGGAGGTAAATGGCAAGATGGGTGAAGATGATGACGCAGCGGCGGCAATGGATGATCGGCATGGTGGCCTTGCTGGCTGCGGCGGGGCTGCAGGGTTGTTTCCCCTCGCAGGAAAAGCCCGCCGAAAAGGTCGAAGCGCCGAAGCCCGCGCCGGCCAGGCCCAAGCCGCTCTATCGCGATCTGGCCGTGCCGCCGGATTCGGTGCGCGTGCTGATCCAGACCACCAAGGGCGATATCGTCGTCGAACTGGATGGCAAACGCGCGCCGATCTCGACCGCCAACTTCCTGCAATATGTCGATTCCGGGAAAATGACCGACGCCAGCTTCTGGCGCGCCATGAAGTCGGGCAATGGCGGCTTCATTCAGGTCGAGGCGTCGGGTCATCGCTTTACGCCGATCCCGCACGAGCCGACGTCGCAGACCGGCCTGTCGCACACCGACGGCACCATTTCCACGGCGCGTTATGCCGTGGGCACGGCCAGCAACCAGTTCACCATCTCGGTCGGCGATATGAGCTATATGGACGCCGGCCGCGCCGACGGCGATCCGGAAGACGACAATCAGGGTTATGCCGCTTTCGGCAAGGTCGTGTCTGGCATGAGCGTGGTGAAAAAAATCCTCAACGGCAAGATCACCAAAAAGAAGGTCGAAGGCGGCTGGGACGGCCAGAACCTCGAAGAACCGGTGAAGGTGCTGTCGGCCAAGCGGCTGAATTAGGGGGACGTTCTTATATCCCTCTCCCTTGAGGGAGAGGGTGGCGCGAAGACGATAGTCTTTGGGCCGGGTGAGGGGGAATTATAAACGCGGTGTTTCACCCCCTCACCCAACCCCTCTCCCTCAAGGGAGAGGGACGATATGAATTTCTGTATAAAATATCTCAAATCGGCGTTTATTAACAAAAAGCAACTTGACGCTTTTTTGACACGATGATCGTCTCAGCCGTAACGGAGCGGGCGTGGGAGCGCGGCGTTCCGGGGTTGAATCCATTTACTTCCGGGCATCTTTTCCAAATCTCAAAGGAGATACGCCGTGCAAAGACGCGACTTTCTGGCCCTGACCGGGCTGACGGCGGGCAGCCTGCTCGTGCCGTCGCTTTACGGGCGCGCCGTCGCCGCCGAAGTGCTGCAGGAGACGATCGACGTCAAGGTGAAGAAGACGCTGGCTGACGCCGGTCTGAACGCCGCCACGTCTTCGGGCGCCAGCTATTGCGACGTGCGCGTCGGGCGGTACCTGCGTCAGTTCGTCATCACGCGCGAAGATCGCGTCGAGAACGTGGTCAATACCGAGTCGCTGGGCGTGGGCATCCGCGTCATCGCCGACGGGGCCTGGGGCTTTGCCGCCACCAACGACATGACGACCGACGCCGTGGCCCGGGCCGCCAAACAGGCCGTCGCCATCGCCAAGGCCAACGCCAAGATCCAGACCGTTCCGGTCAAGCTGGCGCCGGTCAAGGGCGTGGGCGAGGTGACGTGGAAGACGCCGATCAAGAAGAACAGCCTGAACGTGCCGATCAAGGAAAAGGCCGACATGCTGATCGACGTCAACGCCGCCGCGCTGAAGGCCGGGGCCGACTACGTTAATTCGATGATGTTCCTCGTCAACGAGCAGAAGTATTTCGCCTCGACCGACGGCTCCTATATCGATCAGGACGTCCACCGCATCTGGGCCCCGATGACGGTCACCGCCATCGACAAGGAGTCGGGCAAGTTCCGCACCCGCGACGGCCTGTCGGCCCCGATGGGTCTGGGTTACGAATATCTCGACGGCGACGCGAAGCAGAAGTTCGTCGATCCGGCGGGCGTCACCGGCTACGGCCTCAGCTACGACATGAAGGAAGACGCCATCGCCGCCGCGAAACACGCGCGCGAAAAGCTGAAAGCGCCTTCGGTGAAGCCGGGCAAGTACGATCTGGTGCTCGATCCCAACAATATGTGGCTGACCATCCACGAATCCGTCGGCCACCCGACGGAACTGGACCGCGTGCTGGGCTATGAGGCCAACTACGCCGGCACCTCCTTCGCCACGCTGGACAAGCGCGAGGCGAAGTTCCAGTACGGTTCGGACATCGTCAACATCGTCGCCGACAAGACGCAGTTCGGTTCGCTGGGCTTCGTCGGTTACGACGACGAAGGCGTCAAGACGAAGAAGTGGGACATCATCCGTGACGGCAAGCTGGTCGATTACCAGACCATCCGCGATCAGGCCCATATTCTGGGCAAGACGGAATCGGACGGCTGCTGCTACGCCGACTCGTGGTCGTCGGTGCAGTTCCAGCGCATGGCCAATATCTCGCTGGAGCCCGGCAAAAAGAAGCTCAGCGTCGCCGACATGATCAAGGGCGTCGAAAACGGCATCTATATCGTCGGCGACGGCTCCTTCTCGATCGACCAGCAGCGCTACAACGCCCAGTTCGGCGGCCAGCTCTTCTACGAGATCAAGAACGGCAAGATCACCCAGATGATCGAGGACGTGGCCTATCAGATCCGCACGCCGGAATTCTGGAACGCCTGCGCTGCCATCTGCGACGAAAGCGATTACCGCATGGGCGGCTCCTTCTTCGACGGCAAGGGTCAGCCGGGTCAGGTATCGGCCGTGTCGCACGGTTCCTCCACCACCCGCTTCAACGGCGTCAATGTCATCAACACCGCGCGGTCGCTCGGTTAACCGGCTGATTGGGAGATTACTGAAATGGGCATCCTTACCGAAGCCGAAGCCAAGGCCATTCTCGACAAGGTCATCAAGCTGTCGAAGGCCGACGAATGCACCGCCACCCTGTCGGGCGCCATCAACGGCAATATCCGTTTCGCGCTGAACAACGTCTCGACCAGCGGCATCGTCACCAATACCGAACTGGGGGTCCAGGTGGCCTTCGGCAAGCGCGTGGGCATCGCCACGATCAACGCCTTCGACGACGCCTCGCTGGAGCGCGTGGTGCGCCGCGCCGAGGATCTGGCCAGGCTGGCCCCGGAAAATCCGGAATTCATGCCGGCGGTGGGCAAGCAGACCTACACCCCGACCAAAACCTTCACCGAGGCGACCGCCGCCGTGACGCCGGAACAGCGCGCCGAGGTGGCGGCCAAGTCGATCGCCCCGTGCAAGCAGGCCAAGCTGATCGCCGCCGGCTTCCTGTCGGACGGGCAGGGCTTCTCGGCCTTCGCCAATTCCAATGGCAATTTCGGCTATCAGAAGTCGACCTCGATGGACTATACCTGCACGGTGCGCACCGAGGACGGGCGCGGTTCGGGCTGGGTGGCGCGCAACCTTCAGGACGTGACGGCCTTTAAGCCGGACACCGAAATCCAAATCGCCATGAAGAAGGCCGCCGAATCCGCCGATGCCAAAGCTTTGGAGCCCGGCAAGTACACGGTGATCATGGAGCCGGCCGCCACGGCGGGCCTGATCTCCTTCATGATGAACTATTTCGACGCCCGCTCGGCCGACGAAGGCCGCAGCTTCCTGTCGAAAAAAGGCGGCGGCAACAAGCTGGGCGAACAGGTCTACGACCCGCGCGTCACGCTTTACGCCGACCCGTCGCATCCGGAAGCCGCCGTTCTGCCGTGGGACGGCGAAGGCCTGCCGCGCAAACGCCTGCTGATCATCGAAAAAGGCAAGGTGGTCAATCTGCAATATTCGCGCTTCTGGGCGCAGAAGCAGGGCAAGACCGCCGACGCCTCGCCGGGCAATCTGATCATGGAAGGCGGCACCAAGTCGACCATGGACCTCGTCCGTTCGACGCAGAAGGGTATTCTGGTCACGCGCACCTGGTACATCCGCATGGTCGATCCGCAGACCGTGCTTTTGACCGGCCTGACGCGCGACGGCACCTTCTATGTCGAAAACGGCCAGATCAAGCACCCGGTGAAGAACTTCCGCTTCAACGAGTCGCCGGTCATCATGCTCAACAATATCGAAGAGCTGGGTAAGCCGGTGCGCGTCGGCGACGATGAATCGCCGTTCGTGATGATGATTCCGGCGATGAAGCTGCGTGACTTCACGTTCACGTCGTTGTCGGATGCGGTGTAGTTGCAAACCTCCCCTCTCCCTTGAGGGAGAGGGTGGCGCAACGCGCCGGGTGAGGGGGAGGTCAAAAGACTCGGTATGCAGTCTGTGACTCCCCCTTCACCCCAGCCCTTTCCCTTAAGGGAGAGGGAGCTGAATCGTGCCGCGTTTCTGTCGTTTCTGGCCGGTGGTCTGGCCGCCGCATTTGCGCGTCCGGCCGGTGCGGCGACCTACGACTTCTGGTTCACGCGCCTGAAATACGCTTCCGGCGACTGGGATGTCGATCAGCGCATGCCGGCCAATATCATCACCTCGCTGATCGACTACACCACCCTGCGCGTCGATCCGAAAGAGCATGTGATCGACCTTTCCGATCCGAAGATGCTGACCGCGCCCTTCTGCTATCTTTCGGGGCACAAGCTGGTCGATTTCAGCCCGGCGGAGCGGCGCAATTTCGAGACCTATGTGAAGAATGGCGGCTTCGTCTTCGTCGACGACTGCAACCACGATATAGACGGCCTGTTCGCCAAATCGTTCGAGCGGCAGATGGCCTCGATCTTCGGGCCCGCCGCCCTGAAAAAGCTGTCCAACAGCCACGCCGTCTATAAGAGCTTTTTCACATTCGACGGCCCGCCCAACACCGCGTTCGAGTTGAACGGCTGGGGCGACGATCTGGTGCACGACTATCTGAAAGGCATCGAGATCGATGGCCGTCTGGGCGTGCTCTATTCCAACAAGGACTATGGCTGCGAGTGGGACTACGACTGGCGCAACAAACGCTTTCTGGCCGAAGACAACACGAAATTCGCCGTCAATATCGTTATCTACGCTTTATCGAGTTGATCGCCTCATCTGTTCCGAAAAGTGCTGCGGCCCAGGGTCTGAGCGGGCACTTTTCGGGATGAGGCTCACATTTGGGGATTATGGACATCATGTCGATCAGTGAAACCGAGATCAGGGAAAGGCTGGCCCGCCTCGGCCACCTGCGTCAGGCCATCGCCCAGGCCATTGTCGGTCAGGCCGACGTGGTCGAGCAACTGCTGATCGGGCTGCTGGCCGGCGGGCACTGCCTGCTCGAAGGCGTGCCGGGATTGGGCAAGACCCTGCTGGTGCGCTCGCTGGGTCAGGCTTTGGAGCTACAGTTCCGCCGCGTGCAGTTCACCCCCGACCTGATGCCCAGCGATATTCTGGGGACCGAACTGCTGGAAGAAGACCACGGCACGGGCCATCGTCATTTCCGCTTTCAGCCGGGCCCGGTCTTCACCAATCTGCTGCTGGCCGACGAACTGAACCGCACGCCGCCCAAGACTCAGGCCGCCCTGCTCGAAGCCATGCAGGAACGCACCGTCTCCTATGCCGGGGTGACGCACACCCTGCCGTCGCCCTTCTTCGTGCTGGCGACGCAGAACCCGCTGGAGCAGGCCGGGACCTATCCGTTGCCCGAAGCGCAGTTGGACCGCTTCCTGCTGCACATCCGCGTCGATTACCCGACCGAGGCCGAGGAACAGGACATCCTGCGTCAGACGACCGGTGCAGGTGGCGGGGCCGTGCCCAAGGTCATGGCGGCGGACGATGTGCTGGTGCTGCAAAAGCTGGTACGCGACGTGCATGTGGGCGAAGACCTGCTGACCTGGATCACGCGGCTGGTGCGCGCCACGCGGCCCGCGCCGGGCGCACCCGAAGCCGTCAACACCTACGTCAAATGGGGCGCCGGTCCGCGCGCCGGGCAATCGCTGGTGCTGGCGGCCAAGGCCCGCGCCCTGTTGCAGGGGCGGCTGGCGGCGACGCGCGAAGACGTGGTGGCGCTGGCCGCGCCGGTCATGCGCCACCGCCTGCTGATGTCGTTCGCCGCCGAAGCCGAGGGCGTCGCGCCCGACACGGTGGTCGCCGCCCTCCTGAGCGCCGTGAAGCTTCGATAACCAAGCTCTGATTTGATGACTTACGACCCGATCCCGTCCGATGTGCGCCACAGGCTGAAAGGCCTGCGCCTGTTTGCGCGTCGGGCGTCGGGGGCTTCGGGGATCGGTCTGCATGCCTCGCGTTCGCGCGGGGCGGGGCTGGAATTCGCGCAATACCGCGCCTATGAACCCGGCGACGAACTGCGTCAGATCGACTGGAAGCTCTATGCGCGCTCGGACAAGTTCTTCGTGCGTGAGGCCGAGCGCGAAAGCCCGCTCAGGCTATGGATGGTGCTCGACCTGTCGGCGTCGATGGGGCAGGGGGACGGAGCATTTCCAGAAAAAGTGGGTACCGGTTTTTCGCCCGGAAATGCGACCCCTAAAAAAGCCGCGCGAGCCGATTGGTCACGCCTCGATGCGGCCAGGGCTATGGCGGCCTGCGTCGGCGAACTGGCGCTGCGGCAGGGCGACGGTTTCGGCCTGATCGCGCTCAGCGACCGCGGCGTGGCGGTGGTCGATGCGGGCGTGGGGTTGAAGGCGCGCGACCGGCTGCGACTGGAACTGTTCAAGCTCAAGGCCGGAGGCGGATTTCCGTCCGCGGCGCAGTTGTCCCCGGTATGGGGCCGCATTCGCGCGCAGGACATGGTCGTCGTCTTCAGCGACGGTTTCGACGAAGGCTGCACCGAACTGATGACGCGGCTGTCGGCGGCCGGGCGCGAAGTGCTGATGGTCCAGACCCTGACGGCTGAGGAACGCGACTTTCCGTTTCAGGGCGGCTATCGCTTCGACGATCCGGAAGGCGGGGCCGAAGTGCTGGGCGACGGCAAGGCCTTGCGCGCCGACTTCCTCAAACGCTTCGCCGCTGCACGTCAGACCTTCGAGGCGCGGCTGTTCGCGGCGGGGGTGCGGCATACGCATTACTGGCTGGATGAGCCGGTCGATGCGCCGTTGTGGCGGCTTTTCGGTCCAAAAACCTCAGGAAAGGAGACGTGATGCCCGCGCTCCTGTTCCCGCTGGGGCTGGCGGCCTTGCTGGCCGTGGTCGTGCCGCTGGTCATCCACCTGATGCGGCGCGACGAACTGCGTCCCGTGGCCTTTGCCGCCCTGCGCTGGCTCGATCCGCGCCCCAAGCCGCGTCAGCGGATTCGCTTCAGCGAATGGCCGCTGTTGATCGTGCGCCTGCTGCTGATCGCCGTGCTGGCGGTGGTGCTGGCGCGACCGGTACTGACCGCGCCGATGAGCGCAAAGCCGTTTGTCGCCGTGGCGCCGGGGGTAGACTTGGCGGCGGTGCGCGAGGGCGATGATGAGGTGCAACGGCACTGGCTGGCACCCGGTTTCCCGTCCACTGACCGGCCTGCGCCCCAAACAACGGCTTCGGTCAGCAGCCTGCTGCGCGAACTGGATGCGCAACTGCCGCAAGGGGTAAAACTGACCGTCGTGGTGCCGCAAACCCTGCAAGGTGTGGATGCCGAACGCCCGGTCCTGAGCCGCCCGGTCGATTGGCGCATCGTCGCCGGGGCCATGCCCGCACCGCAGGCGATGACGACGAAGCGTCCGGTTCTGAGCGTGCGTCATACGCCGGAACGCGCCGCCGATGTGCGCTGGTTCCGCGCGGTTTCGGCGGCCTGGCTGACGCCGTTCGAGGCCGCCGCGACCGATGCCGCCCTGCCGCCGAAGGACCGCGTAGTGGTGTGGTTGGGCGCAGGCGACGCGCCGCAGAGCGTGCGCGACTGGGCCCGATCCGGCGGCACGGTGCTGTTCGGTTCGCAGATGGTTTGGCCTCAGTCCCCGAACCGCCGCATAGCCTGGCGAGATGAAACCGGTGCGCCGCTGATGGAAGCGCAAAGCGAGGGCAAGGGCCGGATGCTGCGCCTGACTCGGGCTTTGAACGCGGCGGCTTTTCCGATATTGATCGAGTCTGAATTTCCGGAAAAATTGAATAATATCCTGTCCGATCAGGTTACCCCGGCGCGGGTGGCGTCGCGCGATCTGATCCCCGTCACCGGGCGTTCGGTCTTTACCCGCCCGGCGGAAGACCTGACCCCGTGGCTGGCCCTGCTGGCCGCAGCCCTGTTCCTGATCGAGCGTATTCTGGCTACCGCCTCCCGCCGGAGGGCCGCGCCATGAGGTATCAAAAATTCACCGGCCCGGCCCGGTTGCGCAGCCTGTTAAACGACGGGCTTGTCGGACTGCCGTTCGTCTTGGTGCCTCTCCTTTTCGCAGAGCGCTTGCTGCATGTATCCGGTTGGCTTGGCGTTGTGGTCGTTCTGGCAATCACGGCGATTGTCGCGTGCTGGCGCTTACGTCGCTTCGATAGAGCCTGGGTGATCCACGAACTCAATCTCAGACCGGAGATGGAAGACAGTGCCGATCTGTTGTTTGCGCCGGATGGGGGCATCAATGGCCTTCAGTCGCTTCAACGCGACCGTCTGAAAGCCCGGCTTTCCACAAATCCACCCGTGCTGCGCCCGGATTGGGATTTCAACTGGCCTTTAATGAGTCTTGGGCTTGTGTGCGTTATTTCTGCCCTGTCGGCCTTCATCTACGTGGAGTCGGCAGGCCGTGATCATAGAGTGTCGTCGCAAGCTTCGGCCCCCGCCGGTCCCGTGCGTCTGATTTCTGCAGAGGTCGCCGTTACTCCGCCCGCCTACACGCGTCAGGCGGCGCATCGCGAAACGACGCTCGATCTGAAAGTGCCGCAGAATACGAAACTGATCTGGCGGTTGCGTTTTGCGCCCGATGCCGAAAACGTCCGGCTGGTCTTCCACGACGGTCAGAGCGTGGCCCTGCGCCGCGACGGAGATATATGGACCGCCACCCTGAGCGCCGAGCGGTCGCGGCTCTATCGCATCGCCGCCGATGGCCTGCCGCAACAGCCGCTGCACCGGCTTGAGGTCACGCCGGACGCGCCGCCGAAGGTCGAGGCGGTCCTGCCCGACCGTGCCCTGACCCTCGTCACGCCGGGTCAGACCCAGTGGCCGCTGGTCTTTGCCGCCCGCGACGATTACGGCGTCGCACCCACCGCTGAATTGCGCGTGATTCAGGCGCAGGGGCAGGGCGAAAACATCACCTTCCGCGAGCGGACGATGACGCTGAGCGGCCATGGCGGCGCGACGGAGACACGCTTTTCGACGCGACTCGATCTCAAGGCGCTGGGCTTCGCCACGGGGGACGACCTGATCGTGCAACTGACGGTGCGCGACAATCGCGCGCCGTCGCCGCAGGCCGTGCGTTCGCCCAGCCTGATCCTGCGCTGGCCGTCCGATCTGGGGGCCGAAAGCACGGGGCTGGAGGGGCTGGCGCGTCAGACCCTGCCGGCCTATTTCCGCAGCCAGCGGCAGATCATCATCGATATCGAAGCCCTGCTGAAGGAAAAGCCGCGCTTGAAACCCGACACCTTCCTCAGCCGCTCGGACTCCATCGGCGTCGATCAGCGCCTGCTGCGGATGCGCTACGGGCAGTTCCTCGGCGAGAAGGCCGAAGGCGAGCCTGAAGCCCCGGCGGGACATGCAGGGTCTTTGGGAGAGGGCCACAGCGCCGATGACGGGCATGATCACGGTAGTGCGTCGCCCGCTTTCGGTGACGGCGGCAATGTGCTGGCCGAATACGGCCATACCCACGATGAGACCGAGGCGGCGACCCTGCTCGATCCCGAAACGCGGGCCACGCTGAAAAAGGCGCTGGACGAGATGTGGCAGTCGGAACTGCACCTGCGGCAGGGCAACCCGCAGACCGCCCTGCCGCACGCCTATAAGGCGCTGGGCTATATCAAGGCGGTGCAGCAGGCGACGCGCATCTTCCTGTCGCGCGTCGGGCCGGAATTGCCGCCGATCGACGACAACCGCCGCATGACGGGCAAGCGTGAAGGCATTGCCTCGGCCACGTTGGGCGTCACTGCGGCGCCGTCGCCCGATGCGCCGGTGGTGGCTTTGTGGAACGCGCTGGCCGAGCGTCCGGGGGCGAAGGGCGAACTGCCGCTGGGGGCGCTCGATAGCTGGCTGCGCGCCAATGAGAGTAGGGTGCGCGATCCATTGTCGCTGCTGGCAGCGGTCGAAGCCGTGCGCGCCGATCCGGACTGCGCCAAATGCCGTCAGGACCTGCGTGCGCGGTTGTGGGGCGTGCTGACCCGTCCGCCCGCTGGTGTCGCGCACCGTCCGGCACCCACGGCGGCGGGAGACCGTTACCTTGATGCGCTGGAGCGGCAACCATGAGTCTGTCGTTGATTGTTGCCCTGCTGCTTGTGGCGGCTGTTGCCGCGTCCACGCTACGGTTGGTTCTGTGGTGGCAAAAGTCCGGAACGGAGCGGTCGCTGCCGCGTCTGGCGGCGCTGCTGGCCCTGACGCCGCTGTCGGCGGTGCTGCTTTATCTCACCCTGTTTCCGCCGCCGCTGGCCACCGCGCCGGGTACGTTGATCGTCGCTACGCGCGGCGCAAAGGCTGTCGATGCGCAGGCCGGTGATCGCGTCGTCGCCCTGCCCGAAGCGTCTGTCGCCGGAGCGGAAGGTGTGCCCGACCTGGCCACCGCGCTACGTCTCTATCCCGATGCGGCGCGCCTGACCGTGGTGGGCGAAGGCCTGACCGCGCGCGATCTGCCGTCTGCGCAGGGCCGGGCGCTGCGCTTTGCGCCGTCGCCCTTGCCGCGCGGTATCGTGCGGCTGGATCTGCCGAAGCGCGTCGCGCCGGGCGGGGCGTTCCGCGTCGGGGTGACGGTCAACGGCGTTAAGAGCGCTACGGTCGAACTGCTCGATCCGGCGGGCGTGGTGGTCGATACGCAGACGCTGGACGCCGCCGGTGCGGCGGTGCTCAGCGGTGCGGCCAGGGCCGCCGGTCCGGTGAGTTTCTCGGTGCGCGTGCGCGATGCGGCAAAGTCGGTGGTCGAAACCGCCGAAGCCCCGATCTGGGTCGATGAGGGACGGGCGGCGCGGGTGCGCGTCATCGCTGGTGCGCCGGGACCGGAGATCAAATATCTGCGCCGCTGGGCCGCCGATGCCGGCATCGACATGCAGGCGCAGTTCGCGCTGGGCGGCGGCATAGCGGCGGGCGATCCGCCGCAACCGGTGACCGCCGCGACGCTGTCAGAAACCGACCTGCTGGTCATCGATGAGCGCGGCTGGGAGGGTTTGGGCGATAGCGGACGCGCCGCGGTGGCGTCGGCGGTGCGCAGCGGCATGGGGCTTTTGCTGCGCCCGACCGCCGCGCCGTCGGACGCCACGCGCGGGCAATGGGCGGCGCTGGGCCTGCGCGTCAGCGGCACGGGTGAACCCGTCGCCGCCGCCCTGCCCATGCCGCCTGACAGCAAAGACAAGCCGCCGTCCGTCACGCGGCTGAGCCTGCGCCTGGACAGTGCCGACGGCGTGCCGCTGGCGCTCGACGGCACGCACCAGCCGCTGGGCCTGTGGCGCGCCGAAGGGCGCGGCCGCGTCGGTTTGTGGGCCGTGACCGACAGTTTCGGCCTGACGCTGAGCGGCGAAGCTGTTCGCCATCAGGACCTGTGGAGCGGCATCTTTTCGACGCTGGCGCGCCGTCCGCAAACCGCCGCGCCGACCGTCACCCCGGCGCGCGTCCATCAGCGCGTCAGCCTGTGCGGCCTGAACGGCGAGGCCGAGGTGCTCGATCCGCACGGCGGGATGTTGCGTCCGCTCGTCGATCCGGCGACGGCCGAGGCGCGCTGCGCCGCCGTCTGGCCCGCGCAGACCGGCTGGCACCTGCTGCGTGTGACTTCAAGCGATACGGTGCAGGCCGTCCCCTTTCCCGTGCTGGCCGCCGATGCCCTGCCGGGGGTGCGGGCGCTGGAGGCGCGCGAAGCCACCTATGCGCAGGTTTCGGACGCCGCCACGCCCGTGACCGGTGCCGCAGAAGGCCGTCGCGGGGCGGCCTGGCCGTGGTTTCTGGGCGGGTTGCTGGTCAGCGGGGCGTTGTGGACGCTGGAGCGGGCGCGGCGTAAAGGCTGAGTTTTACGGCGCTTTTAACCGGCGCGCGTCGGGGCCTCTGTCATTTTTATACCGTCCGGCCCAGCCTCCTGGAGTAAGGGAGGCCGACATGTTCAACTCATCGTGCTGGCGCTGGATGCGCCGACGCTCGGCTTAAACGAAGGCTTCAGCGCCGGGCAGATGATCCGCGCGCTGGAAGGCCATGTGCGGGCCCGTGCGGAGGCAACGGGCCGCTACACCCCGCGACGGGCGGCGGGGGGAGTCTGATCCGGGGTAGCGAGTCGTATTTCATCCTTATCTCTGCGTCTTCAAAAAGGGAGGCAGAAAGTACAGATGAAACGTTCGGACTTCGGTCCGGCGGATGGATGCATGTCGGACGACCACACCCCGCAGGAGCCTCACCTCAGTGGCTTAGACCGCCAGACCCTTCACGACCTGAACAATATGTTCGGTGCAGCCAGGGGTAGTCTGCAACTGATGCAGGCAAGGCATAAGGACGATCCGCAGACCCTGCGTATCGCGGGTGTGGCGCTGCAAAGCCTCGAAAACGCGCAGGCATTCACTTACGAAAGGCTGTCGCGCCTGCCTGAGCGCGCGAAGGAACGCGCAGATAAGCGCGACACCGATGGCGGCATGCCAGACTCCCCCGAACGGGTGTCTGCGCGCCGAGGTGTTATCGACTCCAGCGACCGGCACGACCTGTTCTTCGCCGCGATCGAGATGACGCGTATGCCGATGATCGTCACCGATCCGAACCGGCCCGACAACCCCGTCGTCTTTGCCAATCAGGCCTTTCTCAACACCACCGGCTACAGCATGGAAGAGGTGCTCGGACGAAATTGCCGTTTCCTGCAGGGCGAGGGAACCGACCCGGAAGTTGTCGCCAACATCCGCCGCGCCATTCGCGAACGCACGGATATTGCCGTCGAAATCCAGAACTTCCGCAAGGACGGCACGGCCTTCTGGAACGCCTTGTTCGTCAGCCCGATCTTCGACCGCGACGGCAAGCTGCTCTATTTCTTCGGCTCGCAACTCGACGTCACGCGCCGCCGCGAAGCCGAGATGGCGCTGCGCCGGGCGCAGAAGATGGAGGCCATCGGGCAATTGACCGGCGGCATCGCCCACGACTTCAACAACCTGCTGCAGGTGATCATCGGCAACCTTCAGATGGCGCGCACCGTCACCGAACAGCCGGACAAGCTCAACCGCCACCACGAGGCGGTGATGCAGGCGGCTCAGAAGGCGCGCATCCTGACGCAGCAGCTTCTGGCCTTTTCGCGCAAGCAGCCGCTGGAAGCGCGCATCGTCAATCTCAACCGCGTCGTCTCGGACCTCAAGGACCTGTTGTCGCGGACACTGGGTGCCTTTGTCGAGATCGAGCTGGATCTGGCGCCGGACCTCACCAATGCGCGTATCGATACGGTGCAGCTTGAGATGGCGCTGATCAATATTCTGGCCAATGCGCGCGACGCCATGCCTGACGGCGGCCGCGTCACCATCCGCACCTCGCACCGCTCGACGCCGGAAGGCGAGCGCGTCGCCCTGTCGGTCAGCGATACGGGCGAAGGCATGCCGCCCGAAGTGCTGAGCCGCATCACCGAGCCCTTTTTCACCACCAAGGAGGTGGGCAAGGGCACGGGGCTGGGGCTGGCTCAGGTCTACGGCTTCGTCAAGCAATCGGACGGCGGCTTTTCGGTCGACAGCGCGCCGGGCGAGGGCACGACCGTCCACCTGTGTTTCCCGGCGGTCTCCGCGCCGGATGAGCGGGCCCCGGCCACCGAGGGGGCCTCACCGATTCGCGGCAAGGGCGAGATCGTGCTGCTGGTCGAGGACAATCGCGAGGTGCGCGAACTGGCCTGCGCCATACTGGAGGCCGACGGCTATACGGTGGTGGCGCGCGAAAACGCGGCGGACGCCATCGACTATCTGAACGGAACGGACCGGGTGGACCTGCTGTTCACCGATATCGTCATGTCGGGCAAGATGAACGGCGTTGCCCTGGCCAAGGCCGCGCGGCAGATGCACTCCGACCTGCCGATCCTCGTGACCACAGGCTTTGCCGACGACGTGCACGGGCACACCAATGCGCGCGAATTCGAGACCATCTACAAACCCTACATGCCTGATGAACTGTCGGCGCGGGTGCGCGGCGTGCTGAACCGCAAAGGGGACCATCGCTCCTGAACGGCGGCTTATTCGACCGCAATGCCCTTGCGTTCGTAAAGCTCGGCCAGCGTCATGCCCTTGCCGTCCTCGCGCGCCTTAAGCACGCTGTTGTCGTCGATCATTTCGCCGCAGGCTTCGCACTTGAGCGTGGTGATAAAACGGTCGGTGCAGTCGTCGTGGACCAGTTCGAAAAAGGGGCCGTCCTCATCGTCATAGATGTGTTCCCGGCCCCAGCCGTACAGCGCGACCAGCACGCCCTTCAGGCTGCGGCCCTTGTCCGTCAGGACGTATTCGTGGCGCAACGGGCGTTCGGAATAGGGGACGGCCTCCATCAGACCCAGCGCCACCAGACGCTTCAGGCGCGCGGCCAGAACATTGCGCGCCACACCCAGACTTTTCTGCCATTGCTCGAAGCGTTTGTACCCCAGAAAGGCATTTCTCACGATGAGAAGGGTCCAGGGTTCACCTACGATGTCCACCGCCGCGGCAATGGCGCACCTTTCGCTGGAATAGTCAGCCGAACGTCCCATAAATTCGTTTCTTTTCATCTGCGCGACGCCGCAATTGCGTCGCAACACCCCATGCCCAAGGCTTAAGGACAGGGGGTTGATGAAAACCTAAAATTTAAAGCTAATAAGGCCGTAGACTGCCTTTAATTCCAAAAAACAGGAATATCTCAAGCGTCTGGGTAAGTATTCACCACAGCGTTGCTTTACCTTACGGATTAAAGGCAAACAGGGTGGCCACCGCACGGCTCAGGCGTACTTCGTCGCTGCGCACGAAGTCCTGATCGAAGGCTTCGCCGTTCCAGTGCACCAGCACCGTGACGCCTTCGTCCAGCGACAGGATCAGGCCGTCGGTCTGCGTCCGGATGTCGCCGCCGCAGTGATCGGCGAAGCTGCCGCAATCGACCTGATAGGTGGCGGCCGGGGCGCGCTGCACCTGCGCGGCCAGACGGGCATCGAGGCTGATGACCTTGACCTCTTCACCGCCGCCCAGACGCATGTAGACGGCCTGACGGTCGCCGTCCTCGGCGCTGAACACCACGTCGTCCAGACGGCCGTCGCCGTCGAAATCGCCCTTGAGCGAGGCCGACAGACCGGTGAAGGGAGCCTTGGACACATCGGCGCGCAGATCGGCCGCAGACGCCGGGACGAGGCCCGAAGCCGCTAACATAATACCCACAACCGCCGAAATCAGCGCCCGCATCCGTTCGTCTCCCTTATCCCTGCGGCCCTGTTATCCCGTATGAGCACAGGATGCGCCGCTTCTTCCTGTCTATAAGCAGGATCAGTGCCAACCACTGCCACAAAGGTTAACGGCGGTAAAGCGCTTTCGTTAACCAATCACGCGATTGAGAGGATTGGGATTTTCGGAGATTTTGAATAACGCGGTTAACGCTGGTTGTTCCGAACCGGGACCGGTTCAAGCGCATTCCGAAAAGTGGAACGCACTTTTCGGATACAAATGCGCGTCAAACAGAATCGTAAACAGGGCTTCGATTAGAAGCGCTGTTTACGGTTTCAGTTTGATCTCGCCGATCACCACGGGGGCGGGGGTGTCGCGTTTGATATTGCCCTTGTCGTCGAATTCCGACCACTGGCTGCGCGCCACGAAGACGAAGCGGTCACCGATCACCTGACCGCCGGTCGGCTCCTCCAGTTCGGGCTGACCGCGCAGCAGGACCTCGGTGGTTTCCACCGCACTCCAGTCGGCATTCATTTTCAGGCGCAGGATGCGGTTGGGCTTGAAGCCGTTCTGCACCGCGATCAGGTCGTTGCCGTATCGATAAAGTCCGTCGAGGCCGAGCAACACCGTATCCGCCGGGGCCTTCAGCCGCGCCAGCGTGCCGGTGGTCAGGTCGATGCGATAGAGCCCCGAGGCATAGTCGGCGACGATCAGCACGGTGGCGTCGGCGTTTTCGCTCAGCCCCTGCGGCGAGCCGAGATAGCCTTCGGGGATAAGCACCTGTAACGGGCCCTGATAGCCGGTGAGGCGTAAAACTTCGCCTGTATTGCCGTCGGAGACGTAGAGGTCTTCCTTACCCGCGTGCAGGTCCGACAGGCGGCGATCGGGCCGCTTGTCCTCGAATTGCGCCCGTATCTTGCCAGTGGCCGGATCGACCTTGATGATCTTCGAAACGACTTTGGCGTCCGGCGCATAGCCCACGGTCTGACGCGAGGCGGCGGTCGAGGCCCACAGCGCGCCGTCTTTCAGTGCGATGGCATTGGCCGCCACCCCGGCGCGCAGGGACAGGCGTTGGTCGATGCCGGCGGCGCTGACCGGGCCGACCGCGCCGTTACGCAGGCTGGTCCCCAACAGCGTGCCGTCGTCCATGGCAGCGACGCCCTCGATCAGGTTCAGGCCTTCGACGCGATGCAAAACGCTCAGGCTGCCGATGCGGCGGGTATTCTCCGCCTGCAGCGACTCCAGATCGGCGTCCCAGAGGGTATTGAATTCCGGATAGCGCCCCAGATCGAGGACCAGGCCGCGCGTGAGGTAGTCGATCAGCGCGGCGCGCGCGACCGGCCTGCGCTTCAGTTCCAGCGCCGCCTGCGCCCGCAACAGCAGGACGGAGGGCGAATCCGGGATGATCTCGCCGGCCTGCGTCAACCGGTCCAGCGCCGTCTGACGGTCGTTCTTCTGCAACGCCGCCATGCCCTCGGCGCGCAGGGCGTGGAAGCGGCCGAGGTCCGAGGCCGGATCGACCTTCTGCGCCGCCACAGGGGTAGCCACTACCGCCGCCAGCAGCGCCAGCGTGATCAGGGAAGTCTTCATCCGGTCTTGTCTCTCTATCTGCGCCCCGCGCAGAACCTAGAGCGAATTTCTCTCAGATTGAATCGAAATTTCGCTCTGGATTTCGGGTTTTACCGCATTCGGCCTCAGCGGGTCGACGGCTTAGCCATCCGCCCCCGGCACGACAAGCTTCAACGGCAGGGCTGTGGTCGTTTTCACCGAGCGGATGACGATGCGGCTCTCGATCGCCGAAACGAGGTCCGAGGCCAGCAGTTTGTCGCGCATGAAGTCGTCATAGGCGTGCATGTCGCGGGTGACGATGCGCAGCATATAGTCTTCGCGGCCCGTCACCGTGGCGCAGGAGACGATCTCCGGCCATTCGGCCAGCCGCGCCTCGAAGGCTTCCAGATTCTCGCGCGAAGGCAGGGACAGCTTGACCGCCGCATAGACCTCGAAGCCGAGGCCCAGTTGGTCGGGCTCCAGCAGGGTCACACGTTTGCGGATGACGCCGATGTCTTCGAGTCGTTTCAGCCGCCGCCAGCACGGCGAGGGGGAGAGATTGACCTTTTCGGCGATCTCGGCCACCGACAGGTTGGCGTCCTCCTGCACGAGGGTCAGAATACGCGCGTCCAATTCGTCGATATCTGCGGACACCTTTGCCCCCTGCCTGCCTTTTTGTGGAAAGTCATTTCTATAAGAGCGCATCCTGTAAAAAAATCCACCCTTAATCCGTCGGCTGATCGTTAAGGCGCTGAGAAAATCCTCCCTTTGACGCCCAAGGCGTTTTTCGGGGCTTTTCGCTGCGGGTGGCTGAGGGTAAACCGGTAGATCAGGACGGGAGGCCCGATGCGTATTCTCAATCTGATGCTGGCCAGGGGACGCGGCGGGCTGGAAGGCATGGCGCGACGCTATCATGAGGCGCTGACGGCCGAAGGCTTCGAGGTGCTGAGCGTCGGCCACGCCAAGGGGCTGCTGGCCGAGACAGTCAGGCCGGCGCAGTTCGCCCCGCTCAACAGCGGTTTTACCGGCGACCCTCTGGCGGCGCTGACGCTGAAAGGGCTGGCCAAACGCTTCAAAGCCGATCTGATCCTCGCCCATGGCAACCGCGCCATCGCTCTGGCCGGGCATCCCTTCGCGGGTTCAGGCGCGAAAACGCTCGGGGTGGTGCACAATTTCCGCTTCAAGCCGACCTTGACCAGAGTCCGCGCCGCCATCGCTGTCTCACCCGCCGTGCATGAAGCCATCCGCGCGCGCTATCCGCGCCTGGAAACGCACCTGCTGGAGAATTTCACGCCGCTGGTCATGCACCCGGTCAAGACCTTCCCGCTCGATGCGCCGCGCATCGGCTCGCTGGGGCGGCTGCACGTCAACAAGGGGTTCGACGTGCTGATCCGCGCGGCGTCTGTCTTGCGCGACCGGGGCACGGACGTGTCGCTGGTCATCGCCGGGGACGGGCCGGAAAAAGAGGCGCTGAACACACTGATCGCCGACCTCAGGCTTGAGGACCGCGTGGCGTTATTGGGGTGGATCGAGCCGCCGGACGGGTTTCTGGCCTCGCTCGACCTGTTCGTCCTGTCGTCGCGCGTCGAGCCGTTCGGGCTGGTGGTGGCCGAAGCCATGGCCGCCGGCGCGCCGATCGTCTCCACGCGCATCGACGGCCCGCGCCATATCCTGCGCGATGGCGAGTTGGCCGGCATGGTCCCGCCCGAAGACCCGCAGGCGCTGGCCGACGCGATTGAAGCGGTGGCGAAGGACTGGCTGCCCGTGCTCGACCGCGCCTGTCATGCGCAGGCCCATGCGCTGGAAACCTACGGCCTGATCGCGGGTCATGCGCGGCTCAAAAGCCTTATCAACCGGTTTCAGCCCGAAAACTGAAAAAGCGGACTTGAACCCCCGCATCAATTTGGATATAGCGGGCGCCTTCGCAAGACGTGGACCTCCGTCCGCCGGCGAAGATGCGGCTGGTTGGGTAGCTCAGATGGTTAGAGCGGTGGATTCATAACCCACAGGTCGGCGGTTCGATCCCGCCTCCAACCACCACCTTCTCTCTCATTATGCTTTGTAGTCGACGGCGCGGGTGCGTTCGATAAAGCCGCCGCCCAGAACGCGGTCTTCGTCCGCCGGGTCGTACAGCACGCAGGCCTGACCGGGCGCGACGCCTTCTTCCGACGTGTCGAACACGACCTCGACCTGACCGTCATGGAGGCTCAGGCGGGCCGGGACCGGCGGGCGGGTCGAGCGGACGCGCGCCAGCACCGGCAGGCCCGCTTCGGCGGCGGCTTCGAGCGTCTCATGATCGCCCAGCCAGTTGGTTTCCTTCATCACCAGGGCGGCGGTGTTCAGGGCTTCACGCGGGCCGACGATGACGCGGCGCGCCTCGGCGTCGAGCTTGATGACGAACAGGGGCTCGCCCACGGCGATATTGAGGCCGCGGCGCTGACCGATGGTGTAGCCGGTGATGCCCTCATGCCGGCCCAGCACGCGCCCGTCCAGATGCACGATGTCGCCGGCCTCGCGGCCTTGCGGGCGCAGGCGGTCGATCAGGGTGGTGTACTTGCCTTCCGGCACGAAACAGATGTCCTGCGAGTCCGGCTTGGCGGCGACGTTCAGCCCCATCTGGCGCGCGATGTCGCGCACCTGCGGCTTGGGGATGTCGGCCAGCGGAAAGCGCAGGAAGTCGAGCTGATCGCGGGTGGTGGCGAACAGGAAGTAGGACTGATCACGGTTGCGGTCGACGGCGCGGCGCAGCTCGGCGCGGTTTGCCCCGGAAGATTTGGAAACTACGGCGCGCTCGACATAGTGACCGGTGGCCATAGCCTCGGCCCCCAGATCACGGGCGACGTCGAGCAGGTCGCGGAACTTGACCGTCTGGTTGCAGCGGATGCACGGCACAGGGGTTTCGCCGCGCAGATAGGAGTCGGCGAATTCCTCGATCACCGAGTCCTTGAAGCGGCTCTCGTAGTCGAGGACGTAGTGGGCGATGCCGATCTTTTCGGCGGCGATGCGCGCGTCGTGAATGTCCTGACCGGCGCAGCAGGCCCCGGTCTTTTTCAACGCCTGACCGTGATCGTAGAGCTGAAGCGTGACGCCGATGACCTCATAACCCGCCGCGTGCAGAAGGGCGGCGGCGACCGAAGAGTCCACTCCGCCCGACATGGCGGCGACCACGCGTGCGCCTTGCGGCAGGCCGACGCTCTTGCGCACGCTTTCGATCGCCTCGCCAAGGTCGGCGGCGTCGAAAACGGGTACGGGGCAGGCGGCGGCAGAGGGACTAACAGGGGCGTTCATGGGGCGCTAGATAAGGCTTTTGGCGACAAAAGAGTAGGGGGCGTGCGGAAGTATTTATTTTATACCTCCCCGACTTGTCGGGGTATAGCGCCAGCGAAAGTATAGCTTTCGCCAGCGATGGGACCATTTGCGAAGCGAATGGTGGTGGGGTGAGCAGGCGGACGGTCCGGGGGAGCGTTCGGTATGCGCAAGGCGCCGTAGGCATAGTTCAGCACGCTCGGTTTAAGAAAGAACCCCCACCACCACATCCGCATCGGCGGTCCGATCACCTGCTTTCAGCAGGCTCGTGCGGTCCCCCTCCCCAGTGAACTGGGGAGGTATAAGAAATGCGTCCCAAAACAGAAGGCCCCGTCCGCAGACGGGGCCTTTTTGCTTTCATCCCGAATGGGCTGTTCAGGTGACGGTACGGACGTTTTGGGGCGACGATCCGGCGGGAGGGCATCCCGGGTTTTCATCTCAAAACGTTCATTCCGCCGACGTGAGCGGCGCTGCATTCCGATGGCCCCACGCGGGGTCTTTCCTGTGGTTTAACCACGTCGTTACAATACACCCGCGCGCCTTGTGGATAAATTCACAAAGCGGTGAGCGGTATGAGGATAATGTTTAACGCAGCAGGTCGAGCAGCGACACCGACTTGAGATTGGCCACCACCTGCGCCGCCGCCTGAACGGTCAGATCCGCCTGCTCCAGCTTGGTGTAGGCTTCGGCCATATTGACCTCGGTCTTGGTGTTGATGAGGTTGGTCAGGCTGTTGCCCTGACCTTCCAGCGAGTTCAGCGTGTTCTCGACGCGGGTCTGCAGCGTGCCGTTCAGCGAGGTCTGGTCGACCATCTTGGTGTAGGCCGTGCCGAGGCGGTTGGCGAGGGCCTGAAGCTCGGTCTGCTGGGCCTCGGTCATCTGGCCCTGCATGGGCGCGTTGGCGTCGATAAAGGCCTTGATGTCGCGGAAGACGGCCACGCCTTCGGCCCCGATATCGCTGGCCAGCATACCGGTCTGCAGGGTGGTGGTGCCGTCGATCTTCGACGCCTTCTTCACCGTGCCGTTGTTGAAGGTGTCGGCGGCCGGCGTGGTGGCCAGGTCCGTCAGGTTGTTGGCCGCCAGCGGCGAGTCGGTCTCGTTGCCGCCGCCGAACAGATAGGTGCCCTGATGCTTGTAGTTCAGGCCGTCGGCAAAGGCCATGTAGCTGGATTGCAGCACGGTGGTCAGGCCGTCGAGCGTCTGGCTGGCTATGGCGTCCATCAGGCCGTCCTTGCCGGTCGCCAGACCTTCGCCGGCGCGTTCGAGGGCGACGTTCTGGCTATCGAGGCGGTCGGAGACGCTCTGCGCCACCTGGGTGTAGCCGTTGACGCGTTCCAGCGACGACTGATAGGCGGCGATGACTTCCGCGCCGCGGCCGTAGCCGCCGAAATCGGTGGCGACCTTGCGCGTCGAGACCTGATTATTGGCCTCGTCCTTGCGGATCTGGGCCTGCATGAGGTTCGAGAGGGCGTTGCCCCACATCTGACCGGTTGAGATACGCATCTTTTTCTAGCCTCAGAACATGTTGAGCAGGACGTCGTACATCTCGTTCGCGGCCTGGATGAGGCGCGAGGATGCCGAATAGGCCTGCTGATAGGTGGTGAGGTTGATCAGTTCCTCGTCGAGATTGACGCCTTCGGCGGCGCTGCGGCGCGATGACGCCTCGCTCGACAGGGCCGCCGCGCCGTCCATGCGCGATTTGGCCGTCGAGGCGATGGTGCCGACCTGACCGGCCAGATCGGAGCCGTAGCGCGACAGGGTCGAGACGCCGCCGTTATTATAGCCCGCCGATTTGAAGGTGACGTTCCTGGTGGCGATGGCCGCCAGACGCTGACCGCCGCTGCCGTCGCCGGCCACCAGCGCCGGGGCGCCCGCCGCGGCGTTTAGATTCACCGTGGCGAGAGACAGGCGGTCCAGATTGTTGAGGACGGTCGGGTCGATCGTCAGATTGCCGGTGCGTTCCGCCGCCGCGCCGCCTATGCCGAACATTTCGCTGAACGACGCGCCGGCACCGAGGCGGGCTGTGCTGTCGTCGGCGATGCCGAGGCTGTTGGCCGGGTTGCCGAAGCCCTTGAAGGTCAGTTCGCCCGTCGTGCTCAGCGAGAAGGTGCCGAAGCGGCCCAGTCCCGTCGAGGAGTCGTTCAGCGTGTTGACCAGGTCGGTCATGGTGCCGCCGGCGGGGAAGGCGATCTCCGTCGTCTGTATGCGCGAGCCTGAGCCGTTCAGGATATCGAACTTGACCGTGCCGCTGTTGAAGCCGTGCGCCGAGGTCGCCGTCAGCCCGGTGGCGTAGTCGATCGGCGTGTCGGAACGTATCAGGTCGTTCATGCCGAAGAAGTGCGAGAACCCTTTGCCGTTCTTGGCCGAGGGCGAGGTGGCGTCGTCGGCGATGGCCACGCCGTAGCTGCCCGTACCCTGCAGGCTCAGCTTGCCATTGGTGAAGTCGATCGAACCGTAACCGGTGAGGGCCGTGTCGACGCTACTTTCGAAGGTGGCGGCGGTGAAAGCGGTGGGCGCGCCGCCGTCGATCGACATCTGCATGGTGGAAAAGTCCAGTTCGACTTCGCGCGCGATCGAGCCGTCGGCATTGAACGCGACCAGGCTGGTCTTGCCGGTAAAGCCGTTCAGCGCTTCGGCCAGCGTCTGGTTCATCGCCTTGCCAGTCAGGGAGGAGGGGGCCGGAACCGAGGAAGACGCATTGTGCGCGGCGTTGAGCTGATCGGCATAGACCGACATATATTCGGACAACTGGGCGCTGACGGCGGCGGAGTCCTTGTCGCGCAGGTCCAGAAGACCGCGCAATTCGCCCGTCTTGATGTGGTCGGAAAAGTCGCGCTTTTCGCCGTTGGGGCCGGTGACGATGATCGAGTTGAAGGTCGAGGAGGCCGTGACCGGATTGGTCGGCTGATAGCTGAGGGTCGCCTGCTGGTCGCCGGCCAGCACCATGCCTGACGAGGTGCGCACCGTCACGCCGCCATTGGTGTTGGTGGTGATCTCGACATCGATCAGCTTCGACAGTTCGTCAATATAGCCGGCCTGCTTGATCTGCGCGCCGGTGGCGTCGTTGCCGCTGATGCTGGCCTGAGAGATGGTCGGGTTGAGGTCGGAAATATTCTTGATCAGGTCGTTGATCGACTTGACGGTGGTGGCGATGCGGCCGTCGGCATTGGCGCGGGCGCTCTGGATCTCGCCGGAAATACGTTTGCCTTCGTCGAAGAAGCTTTCCAGCGCCGACAGCACTTCCTGGCGCGCGGCGCTCGATGTGGGGCTTTCCGACGCCGAAGCGGCGGCCGACAGGGCCTTGTCGCCGAGGTTGAACAGGCCGTTGGCGTCGGTCAGGTCGCCGAACTGCGCCTGAATCTGATCGAACAGGTCGTGGAACACCTCGGCCTGCGACGCCGACGACGTGGCGCGCAAGGCGGCCTGCTGCAGGTACTTGTCGGCGGCGAGGCGCACCTGACCGGACATGACGCCCGCGCCCTGACCGCCCAGCACGGCGGCCTGCTGGGTGCCGATCTTGCGGATATAGCCCGGCGTGCTGACGTTCGAGATGTTGTCCGAAACGACCTTGAGCTGGCTTTGCGCCGTCATCAGGCCGGACGCGCCGATATTGAGGATGGAGTTGAGCGACATGATCAGGCCCTCCGCCCGTGCGATTCAGGCAAGCCTTGCCCGACCGGCGGCAAGATTTGCCGATCCGGATGCGAGGGTTTGAAAAATTTATTCATATTTTTCATTGGCTTGATATTTTCCGCGCGCGGCGTGACGAATGAACTGAAGAGAGGGTTTCAATTCTGATGCCAAGTGCGGGTGGCGGTTGCAAAAGGGGCGGTCCCCGGCAAGTTTGTTCCGGCACCGGTGCGTTTCTTCCCGGCAAAATACGCCGGGCATTAATTATAAGCCCAATAAAATCAAATATATATAGTTTGGCACGGCCCTTGCGATCAGCTAGCGACGATTTCCGGACGCAAAAGGCGTTCGTCTGAAACGCATCCGTCCTGCCGAAGCGCGACGGGCCACAGCCAAGATTGCCCGCACCGTGCCCGCAGACCTGCTGCCTGTACCTTTCATGACGCCCGCCCAAGGTGCGACCGAAGCCGCGACGCCCGTTTCGGCCGTCGACGCGGCGGAGACGGCTGGCCGTTTCGGTCAGGCGCTGGCGTCGGTGCAGAAGGACGACAGGGCCGCGCTCGACGAGACGGTGGGGACGGACGGCGATAGGCAAGAGGACGCGACGGCGAAGGCATCCGGCGAACTGAGCGCGGAGCTTCTGGCCGTTCTGCTGGGTCAGCAGACGCCACAACCGGTCACGCCGCCCGCTTCGGCGGAAACGCAGGCCGTCGAGGCTCAGGCTCTGGCGCAGGGGCAGGCCTCGCCCGCAACCGTATCAGAGGCGGCCAATCCCGCCGCCATCGCTCCGGAACTGTCGGCCGCTCTGCGCGCGGAACTGAACGGCGAGGGCGAAGAGGCGTCGGCGCAAGACCCCTTTGCCGAAGCGCTCGACACCTTCACCGGCGATGTCCGGGAGACGGCCGAAGCGAAGGCGGAGGGGCGCGCGGAGACGCGGCAGACCTCGATCGAAGACGCGCTGCAAAGCCTGTCGGGCGCGATGAAGACGGTGGACGACGCGAGCGCGACATCGCAAAACACTACTCAGGCTGCAAACCTGACGGCCACTCAGGCGACGTCCCAATCGCTGGCTCAGATGCAGGCGCAGGTCGCGCCGCCAAACGACAGCGGTCTGCGCTTCACGCCGACCCCGCCCACGGCGCAGGAGACGGTTCACACCTATTCCCTGTCGCCGCACACGGCGGAAAACATCGCCGCCCTCAGCGCCCAGATATCGCGGCGGCTGGGCAGCAAGTCGACCAGCTTCGACATGGAACTGCGTCCGACCGACATGGGCAAGGTCGATGTGAAGCTGGAGATCGGCCATGACGGCAAGCTGACGGCGCATCTGCGCTTCGACAGCCCCGTGGCCGAAAGTGAATTCAAGGGCCGTCAGGACGATCTGCGCCGTCAGCTCGAACAGGCCGGCTTCCAGATGGACGACGCCTCCCTGAACTTCGCCTCATCCGATCAAGGGCGCGGCCGTCAGTTCGCCGAAGCCGAGCCGGGCGATTTCGGAGCGCCCGTCACCGAGCCCGAAGCCGTTGCGGCCACCGACGCCCACACCCTCATCGACGCCCAGTTGATGGCCGCGGCGTCCGCCGATCCCACCCTCTATGCCCAGATGTCCGCCGGCGGCTACGGCCAGACGCGGACCCTGTCGCTCAGCGTTCTTGTGTAAGGAGCCGTCATGGTTACGTCCACCCAGAGCACGACCAGCACGACGTCCACGACCAATACGTCGTCCTCATCGACCACCAGCGGTCTGGCCAGCACCTACGAAACGTTTCTGGGCCTGCTGACCGCCCAGATCAAAAATCAGGACCCGCTGTCGCCGATGGATTCGGCGGAATGGACCAATCAGCTCGTGCAGTATTCCAGCGTCGAGCAGCAGTTGAAGTCTAACGAATACCTTCAGGCGCTTGTCGGTCTGAGCGCCGGCAACATGGCCGGTTCGGTCAATATGATCGGCAAGACGGCCATCGCCGACATCGACACCCAGACCTTCAAGGACAAGGACCTGACCTGGCATTACGAACTGGCCGGCACCGCGTCCAAGGTCGATGTCGAGGTGCTCGATTCCGACGGCAAGACCGTCTGGAAAGGCACGTCCGACCAACTGACCAAGGGCGACAACAGCTTCACCTGGGACGGCAAGGATTCGTCCGGCAACACGGTGAAGGAGGGCAACTATACCCTCAAGGTCACCGCCACCTCGGCCAATGGCGCCACGATCGCCAACGCCGTTTCGGTTCAGCAGCGCGTCGACGGCACCGAGCTGATCGACGGCGAGATCATCCTGCGCATGGGCTATTCGCTGATTCCCATGTCCTACGTCACCGGCGTCCGGGAAACCGCCAATGCCTGAATCCTTGCCTGATCAATCCTTCCTCACATTAGTTTCGCGTTTCATGGAGCCTGAATCATGGGTCTGAGTGCAGCCATGCAGGCCGGCGTGTCCGGTCTTGCCGCCAATTCCACCGCCTTGTCGGCCATCTCCAACAATATCGCCAACGTCAACACCACCGCCTATAAGCGCGTGCGCACCGACTTTCAGGCGATCGTGACGGCCTCGTCCACGCCCACCGGCTATAATGCCGGCGGCGTCACCTCGACGACGCGCCACATGATCTCAACGCTCGGTACGCTGCAAAAGGCGTCGAGCGAACTGGACCTCGGCATCGACGGGCAGGGCTTCTTCGTCACCACCCAGACCGCCGAACCGGGGGCCGAGGACGCGCGCCTGTTCACCCGCGACGGCTCCTTCTATGCCGACGAAGACGGTTATCTGCGCAACGCCTCGAACCTGTACCTTCAGGGCTGGCCCATCGTCGCCGGCGGCGGCCCGACCCTGTCGGCGGCCGACCTCAGCCAGTTGCGCACCATCAATGTCGAAAACATTGCCGCGCAGATCGAGCCGACCTCCTATGCCCAGATCGTCGGCAACCTCAATTCCAATCAGACGGTGTCGGACCGTGCGGACGACTATGCCGCCAGCCCGACGACCCTGCCCATGGCCGCCTACGACGCCTCCGCGCCGGATACGACGACCTCGACCCGTCCGGATTACGACATCACTATCCCCGTCTCGGACAGTCAGGGCGGCGAACGCAAGCTGACCGTCTCGCTGATCAAGCTGGAAGCCGACGCGACGGCGACCCCGCCGATCGGGGCCAATACCTGGGCCTACGAAGTCTGGTCGCCCGACGTGGTCGATCCGACCGTCACCCCCGCCACCGAAGCCTCGACCCACGGCATCGTCTCGCGCGGCCGCCTCGTCTACGGCACCGACGGCAAGCTCAGCGACGTGCAGGACCCGACGGGCGCCAGCACCGGGGCGACGCAACTCAACCTCAGCTTCAACTGGCGGACTTCGATCGGCGTCGCGCCGCAAACCGTCGCGGTCGATTTCAACGGCGATCAGGGCGGCCTGACCCAGCTCACCTCGGCCAGCACCAGCCGCGTCGACGCCGACGGCACGCCCTTCTCAGGATTGGACAAGGTGCAGGTGTCGAAGTCCGGCCTGGTCACGGCCGTGTTCATGAACGGTTCAACCCGTGACATCGCGCAACTGGCGCTGGCCACCTTCGTCAATGCCGACGGCCTGACGCCGGTGTCGGGCAATGCCTACACTGTCTCCAACGAGTCCGGTCCCCTGACGCTGAAGGTGCCGGGCGTGTCCGGGGCGGGTCTGCTGGGCGTCGGTACGCTGGAAGCCTCGGACGTGGACCTCTCGGAAGAGTTCACCAACCTGATCGTCACCCAGCGCGCCTACTCGGCCAATTCGCGCACCATCACAACATCGGATGAGATGTTGCAGGAGCTTCTGAATATCAAGCGCTAAGTATAGGGTTTGATTAACTTACAATAACTCGCGGTTAGGCAGGGTGAATGGAAGGTTAATATCCCGAATTAACGTTATTAGTAATCTGTTTACTAAGGCAATTAAGCGGATATTAGATTCCATGCGTTATCTTCCCATCCATGGTGATGGTAAGAAAGGCGTGAAGAATCATGCTGCAAGAACAACGCCGCGATAGCAAAGGCGAAAAATACGTGATTGGACCAACGGGTGCCAAGTTAACCCTGAATGACCTTCCGCCTGCGGGTACGGAACGCTGGGTCATTCGCCGCAAGGCTGAAGTGGTCGCCGCCGTGCGCGGGGGGCTCCTCAGCTTTGAGGATGCCTGCGAACGCTATGGCATCACGTCCGAGGAATTCCTCGGCTGGCAGAAGTCGATCGACAGCCACGGTATGGCCGGTCTGCGCACCACGCGCATCCAGCAGTATCGGTAGCCCTCACAGCGTTTCGTGACCGAAACGCTGTAGATTGAATAGGGCCAAATCCAGGCTAGGGGCGGCCCTTCGCCTGGATTTGGCTTTTTTTACCAGAGCGCAATCCGATAAAGCGGGCACCACTTTTTGGAAAAATTGCGCGACCACTCAAAAACTGAGAGCGAGATGATGTTTCCACTTTAAATCATCTCGCACCAGCGCTTCGCCGGGGCGAAGCGCCATTAAGAATTTACCCATTAACCCGATCCCTTAACGGCTCGTTTACGCTTCACTGGGAAATTACTGCCTAGTGACCCGAAAACGGGTCTTCAGTCGTATCTGGTGACAGGGTCGGTCGTGAATTTCCTCAAGCAGTTTGGTCTGAGTCGTCTGGCGGTCATCATTGGCGTATCGATCGGTCTGGCCGCTGTGCTGGCCGCCGTTGCGCTGAACATGACGGGCAAGCCGCAGGCGCTGCTCTATTCCAACCTCGACCTCAAGGAAGCGTCGGAAATCACCGCCGCTCTGGATCAGGCCAACATCAAGTATCAGGCCAAGGGCGACGGCTCGACCCTGATGGTCGATCGCGACACGGTCGGCGAAACGCGCCTGATGCTGGCCTCGCGCGGCCTGCCGACCGCCGGCTCGGTCGGTTACGAGCTGTTCGACAAGGCTCCGGCGCTGGGCCAGACCGAATTCGTGCAGAACCTCAACAACCAGCGCGCCTTGGAAGGCGAACTGGCGCGCACCATCGCCTCGCTGAAGGGCATCAATTCGGCGCGGGTTCATCTTGTCATGCCCAAGCGCGAGCTGTTTCAGGAAGAGGCCGCCGCCCCGACCGCCTCGGTCGTGGTCGGTCTGAGCAACAGCGAGCTGAGCGGGGATCAGGTGCGCGCCATCCGCAATCTGGTGGCCGGTGCCGTGCCGAACCTGAAGGCCAATGCCGTGACGCTGGTCGACGACAAGAACCGCCTGCTGGCCGCGGGCGGTGAAGACGATGCGCTTCTGGGCGCGGGCGGGGCCGAGCGCAAGAGCGAGATCGAGGAATCCTTACGCAAGCGCGTCAAGGAAATCGTCGAAGGCGTGGTCGGGCCGGGCGCGGCGCGCGTCACGGTGACGGCGGATCTGGACCTCAACTCGCTGACGCGCGAGCAGATCCAGTACGATCCGGACGGTCAGGTCGTGGTCTCGACCAAGACCAGTTCTTCGACCGACAATTCGAACGAAGGCACCGCCGACGGCACGGTCACCGCGCAGCAGAACATCCCTGGCGCTGCCCCCGATGCCGGCGCGGGCGCGACGGGCTCCAATTCCGAGACGACGGACGAACTGATCAACTATCAGAACTCCAACACCAAGACGACCGAAGTGGTCGCGCCCGGCGCCATCAAGAAGCTGGCCGTGGCGGTGGTGGTCGACGGCACCTGGACGCCCTCCGCCGACGGCAAGGCCCCCCCGGCCTATGCGCCGCGTTCGGCCGAGGACATGCAGCAGATCGAGGAACTGGTCCGCGCCGCCATCGGCTACACGGATGTGACGGCGACCGACCCCAACGGCCGCAAGGACGAGCTGAAGGTGACCAATATCCGTTTCGCGCGCGACGCGGCGGGTCTGGGCGGCACGGCGGCGACGGCGGGCATGTTCGACTTCACCAAGGACGATATCGTGTCGGCGGTGCAGTGGCTGATCCTGCTGGTGGTGGCGCTGCTGGTGCTGTTCTTCGTCGCCCGCCCGCTGCTGAAATTCGTCAATAACGGCGCGTCCGGCGGTGCGAGCGGTATGCCGGCTCTGGCGGGTGCCAGCGGGGGCATGATCGCGGGGCCCGACGGCATGCCGGTTCCCGCAGGCGCCATGGGCGCGCTCGATTATCAGGGCGGCACCGGACTGGCGGTCGCGCCGGTCGACAGCCGCATCGACATCGCCAAGATCGAAGGCCAGGTGAAGGCGTCTTCGGTCAAGCGCGTATCGGAATTCGTGGAACGCCACCCCGATGAATCGATTTCGATTCTGCGGTCGTGGCTGCATGACAGTTAAGGCGTAATCGTATGGCGAAGAATATCATCGACGATCCCAAACGACTGAGCGGCGTGGAAAAGGCCGCAGTCGTCATGCTGGCCCTCGGCGAGGACCACACCGAGTTGTGGCGTCAGCTCGACGAGGAAGAGATCAAGGAAATCTCGCAGGCCATGTCGTCGCTCGGCTCGGTCTCGTCCGGCGTGGTCGAGGAACTGCTGGTCGAATTCGTCTCCGGCCTGTCGAACTCCGGCACCATCATGGGGTCGTTCGAACAGACCCAGCGCCTGCTGCAATCCTTCCTGCCGACCGACAAGGTCGACGCCCTGATGGAAGAAATCCGCGGCCCGGCGGGGCGGACCATGTGGGACAAGCTCGGCAATGTCAACGAGGCGGTGCTGGCCAACTACCTGAAGAACGAATACCCGCAGACCGTCGCCGTCGTCCTGTCGAAGATCAAGTCCGACCACGCCGCGCGCGTCCTGTCGGCCCTGCCCGAAGACTTCGCGCTGGAATGCGTGCAGCGCATGTTGAGAATGGAGCCGGTGCAGCGTGAAATCCTCGACAAGATCGAGCAGACCCTGCGCGTCGAGTTCATGTCGAACCTGGCGCGCACGTCGAAGCGCGACAGTCACGAACTGATGGCCGAAATCTTCAACAATTTCGACCGTCAGACCGAGAGCCGCTTCGTCGCCGCGCTGGAAGAACGCAACCGCGAATCCGCCGAGCGCATCCGGGCGCTGATGTTCGTCTTCGAAGACCTGTCGAAGCTCGATCCGGGCGGCGTGCAGACGCTTCTGCGCGCGGTGGAAAAGGATCAGTTGGGCCTGGCGCTCAAGGGGGCGTCGGACAGCTTGCGCAACCTATTCTTCTCCAACATGTCCGAGCGCGCGGCCAAGATCATGCGCGACGATATGAACTCGATGGGGCCGGTGCGCCTCAAGGACGTCGATTCCGCGCAGATGGCCATGGTGCAGGTCGCCAAGGACCTCGCCGCCAAGGGCGAGATCATGCTGGCCGGTCAGGGAGGCGATGATGAGCTTATTTATTAAGATCAGCGGCGCCGACAGGGCGCAGGCGTGCCCCGGCGATGTTTCGCCGCCCTCGCGGAGGCCCTTGGCCGTGAGCGGGAAAATGTCGATGATGAGCTTATTTATTAAGATCAATTCCTTCCCCCTCTCCCTTGAGGGAGAGGGCCGGGGTGAGGGGGGAGCCCAAAGCTTCAACCCTCTCCCCCTCACCCGTCACGAAGCCTATCGTCTTCGTGCCACCCTCTCCCTCAAGGGAGAAGGGGAGATTCCCGCATGACCCACGAACAGCCCAAATATAAGAAATTCGATTTCGGCACCGTCTATGGCGACGGCGGGCGCGTGGTCGCTTCGACGCCCAAGGAAAAGAAGTTTTTCACGCCCGAAGAGGTCGAAGCCATCCGTCAGCAGGCCCACACCCAGGGCGAACTGTCGGCCATGGCGCGCGCCCAGATGGCACAGGCTCAGGCCGTTCAGGCTCTGGCCGAAGCCGCCGGGCAGGGCCTCGAAGCGCTCAATGCCGTGCTGATGCAACACAAGGACGAATGCGTCGAACTGGCCCTGATCTGCGCGCAGAAGATCGCCGCTCAGGCGCTGGAGCTGTTCCCCGACGCGCCGGTCAAGGCCGCGCTGGAGGCGCTGGGCGAGGAGATTTCCGGCGCGCCGCGTCTGGTCATCACCGCCTCATCGCCCGACGCCAATTTGCAGAAGTCGGTACGCGAAGCCGCCGGCCTGACCGGGTTTCAGGGCGCGATTCAGTTCCGGGAAGCGCCGGGCCGCCACGTCGGGGCATTCGAGATCCAGTGGCCCGAAGGCCGCGCCGCCTACGATCCGGAGCGCATTCACGAAGCGCTGCGCACCGCGCTGAAAGAAGTTTTGATGGCCGAGATGGCCCACAGTCAAAAGCCGGCCCACGCGCCGTTAGCTAGAGAGGCATAGTCATGGCTGAGAATTTCGAGCTTGAAGAGTTCGGCGAAAGCCAGGCCCTCGTGCCCGGCGACGACGACGAAGGCACCAAGGCCGCGGCCGATCTCGCCCCCGTTTTCGATGTGCCGGTCAATATCTCGGCCGTGCTGGGCAAGGCCTACATGTCGGTGTCGCAGCTTCTGAAACTGGGGCAGGGCAGCGTGCTGGAACTGGATCGCAAGGTCGGTGAAGCCATCGATATCTACGTGAACAACCGCCTTGTCGCGCGCGGCGAAGTGGTGGTGGTCGATGAACGTCTGGGCGTGACCATGACGGAAATCATCAAGTCTGAAGATTCGGCCGGGTAAGGAGTAGGGATATGAGACTGCTGGTTGTTGGACGCCTGAGCGGGCAACTCTCCGCCGCCGTGAAGATGGCTATGGATGCCGGGGCCAAGGTGGCGCACGTCGAAACCGTCACCCAGGCCACCGACGCCCTGCGCAAAGGGCAGGGTGCGGACCTTCTGATGGTCGATTACGAGCTGGATATCGGCGCGCTGATCGAAGCCAATGAGCGCGAGCGCATCCACGTTTCGGTGGTCGCCTGCGGCGTCAATCCCGATCCGCGCAAGGCCGCTCAGGCCATCACCGCCGGTGCAAAAGAATTCATCCCCCTGCCGCCCGATGCCGAGCTGATCGCCGCCGTGCTGTCCGCCGTCGCCGACGATTCCCGCCCGATGATCTCGCACGATCCGGCCATGCAGTCGGTGATCCGGCTGGCCGATCAGGTCTCGGCGTCGGACGCCTCGATCATGATCACCGGCGAAAGCGGCGTCGGTAAGGAGGTCATGGCGCGCTACGTTCACGAGAAATCGAAGCGCGCGCAAAAGCCCTTCATCTCGGTCAACTGCGCCGCCATTCCGGATAACCTGCTGGAATCCGAGCTGTTTGGCCACGAAAAGGGCGCGTTTACGGGGGCGATGGCCCGCCGCATCGGCAAGTTCGAAGAGGCCGACGGCGGCACCCTGCTGCTCGACGAAATCTCGGAAATGGACGCCCGCCTGCAGGCCAAGCTGCTGCGCGCGCTTCAGGAGCGCGTCATCGACCGCGTCGGCGGGGCCAAGCCCGTGCCGGTCAATATCCGCGTGCTGGCGACCTCCAACCGCAATCTGGTGCAGGCGGTCAAGGACGGCGTCTTCCGCGAAGACCTGCTCTATCGCCTCAACGTCATCAATCTGGCCATCCCGCCGCTGCGCGAACGCCCGGCCGACATCCTCGTCCTGTCGGAATTTTTCGTGAAGAAGTATTCCGAGGCCAATGGCATCCCGCTGAAGCCCATCGGCCTGGAAGCCAAGCGCCGCCTTCAGGCCCACGGCTGGCCCGGCAATGTGCGCGAACTGGAAAACGCCATGCACCGCGCCGTATTGCTGTCCGCCGGTTCGGAAATCGACGCCGAAGCCATCCGCCTGCCGGACGGCCAGCCGCTCAATCCGGTGGCCCCGATCGGCATGGACTATATCAACCGCGCGGCTCAGGCCGCCGAAACCGCCGCGCGCACCTTTGTCGGCTCCACCGTAGCCGAGGTCGAGCAGAAGCTGATCCTCGACACGCTGAGCCACTGCCTCGGCAACCGCACCCACGCGGCCAATATCCTCGGCATCTCGATCCGGACGCTCCGCAACAAGCTCAACGAGTACGCGTCGCAGGGTCTGAGCATCCCGGCCCCGCAATCGGGCGCTTCGGCGGCTTAATTTGAGGTGGAAAGACGTGTCTGAAGATTCCGGGGCCAGTTGGCCCCGGACCCCGTAACCGGGCGCAGGCTGTAGGGTCTGTGCCCGTTTTCATTTGTCGAGCGTGCGGGGCGTCGCGCAAGGGATTGAACCACGGAAAGCACGGAAAGGGAGTCGGCGTCATCGTCGGCGCGAAGCGCCAGACATCTATACCTGCCGCACAATGGGAAAGGCCCTTCGGGCAAGGCTGATTCAACAGCTTTTCCGTGGTTATAATCCTTTGCGAGATATACTCAAAAAGACGCCAGCTAACTACCGGGTGCAGGGGCCGTGCCCCTGCCCGCCGGAGGCGTTTGATGCCTCTGTTTCTTAACCGGTCTTAACGCTTTGTTCACCACGGCATAGGTAATTTTTGCCTAACCCGCAATCCGTGCGGATTGCGGGTCAGATATGTGGAGGTCGCAGTGCGTCTGCGGGCCGACGGTGTATGGTTTCGTATCGGGGATACTGAGTGGCGGACGCGGCTTCAGCGAATACGGGGGTTCAGCCCTTCAGGCTGTCCGAAGTGGCGGGCTGGCTGAAGCGCGGTGAAGTCGTGATGGCCGTCGGCGTCATGACGATCATTGTCTTCCTGATCATCCCGATCCCGGCCATTCTGCTCGACCTGCTGCTGTCCATTTCGATCGCGTCGTCGGTGCTGATCCTGATGACGGCCATCCTGATCAAGAAGCCGCTGGAATTCAGCGCCTTTCCGACGGTGCTGCTGATCACCACCCTGTTCCGTCTGGCGCTGAACGTCGCCTCGACGCGCCTGATCCTCAGCCACGGCCACGAAGGTCACGCCGCCGCCGGCGCGACCATTCAGGCCTTCGGCAACCTGATCATGCAGGGCAATTTCATCATCGGGCTGATCGTCTTCGCGATCTTCATCCTGATCAACTTCATCGTCATCACCAAGGGTTCGGGCCGTATCGCCGAAGTGGCGGCGCGCTTCACCCTCGACTCCATGCCCGGCAAGCAGATGGCCATCGACGCCGACCTGTCGGCGGGCATCATCGACATGGACGAGGCCAAGCGGAAGCGTAAAGAAGTCGAGATGGAATCGAGCTTCTTCGGCGCCATGGACGGTGCGTCGAAGTTCGTGCGCGGCGACGCCATCGCCGGCCTGATCATCACCGGCATCAATATTGTCGGCGGTATCCTGATCGGTATACTTTCGCACGGCATGCCGGCGGGCGAGGCGGCCTCGACCTATATCCAGCTCACCGTCGGCGACGGTCTGGTGACGCAGATCCCGGCCCTGATCATCTCGATGGGCGCGGGCTTCCTCGTCTCGAAGGCGGGCGTCGACGGCTCGGCGGACAAGGCGCTGACCGAGCAACTGGCCACCAATCCGGTCGTGCTGGGCATGGTGTCGGCGACTTCGGGCGTGCTGGGCCTGGTCCCCGGTATGCCGATCATCCCTTTTGCCGCCATGGCCATCGGGGCGGGCTATCTGGCGTGGAAGCTGGGGCGAAAGCCCAGGGAAGACCCGGCGGCTGCCGCGGCGGCGGCGCTTGAGGCTGCGCCCTCTGCGCCGGCCGAAGAGACCATGGCCGAGACCCTGGCCATCGACGACGTCAAGGTCGAGCTGGGGCTGGGGCTTCTGGGGCTGATCAACGACAATGACGGGCGCAAGCTGACCGATCAGATCAAGGCGCTGCGCCGCACGCTGGCGCAGGAATACGGCTTCGTCATGCCCTTCGTGCGACTGATGGACAATATGCGCCTGCCGACACAGGGCTACGCCATCCGCCTCAAGGAGATGGAGGCCGGGGCCGGCGAGGTGCGTCTGGGGCAACTGATGGTGATGGACCCGTCCGGGCGTCAGGTCGAACTGCCGGGCGAGCATATGAAGGAGCCGGCCTTCGGTATCCCGGCGACGTGGATCGACAATGCCCTGCGCGAAGAAGCGACCTTCATGGGCTATACCATCGTCGATCCGGCGACGGTTCTTACCACGCACCTGACCGAAATCCTCAAGGACAATATGTCGGAGCTTCTGTCCTATTCCGAGGTGGCCAAGCTGCTGAAGGACGCGCCGGAGGACCAGAAGAAGCTGATCGACGATTTGATCCCGTCTGTCGTAACCGTGGCGACCTTGCAGCGCGTCTTGCAGGCCCTGCTCAAGGAGCGGGTGTCGATCCGCGACCTGCCGGCCATTCTCGAAGCGCTGGGCGAGGTGGCCCCGCATACGAAATCCGTGACCCAGATGGTCGAGCACGTGCGTTCGCGGCTGGGGCGGCAACTGTGCTGGCAGAACCGCGCCGAAGACAGCGCCCTTCCCATCGTCACCCTGTCGAACGACTGGGAAAACGCCTTTGCCGGGGCGCTGATCGGGGTGGGGGAGGAGCGCCAGTTGTCGATGGCCCCGTCGCAGCTTCAGGACTTCATCCGCGCGGTGCGCGACACGTTCGAGCGCGTATCGATGTCGGGCGAGGTGGCGGTGCTGCTGACCAGCCCCGGCATCCGCCCCTATGTGCGCTCGATCGTCGAGCGCTTCCGCGGCAACACCACCGTCATGAGCCAGAACGAAATCCATCCGAAGGTCCGCCTGCGGACGGTGGGGCAGGTTTAAGCCCCTTATGCCGCCCGCGATTCTGCGTTATGAATTCGGGCTATGACTTGACAACGGCCCGGATCGTGAGGTCTTAGCCAGTTCAGTACACGGCGTTACACACAGGAAATCCAATGGGCGTGATCAAGAAAGCCTTCGGCAGCACCCGGCCGAAAGACATCGTCGTCGATCTGATGACCTTCGACCGCCTGCTGACCAAGCCGGTCATTCACCTCATCTACTGGGCCGGTCTGGCGCTGATCGCGCTGGGCCTGTTCGCCGTGCTCGGCGGCACGGTCGGCATCGCCATGCGCGAGGAAATGCCGTGGGGCATCTTTCTGGCTATCCCGTTCCTGATCGGTGGATTGCTGTTCCTCGTGGCGGCGATGCTGCTGTGGCGCTCGTTCTGCGAGTTTTATGTGGCCATCTTCCGCATTGCCGACGACCTGCGGGCCTTGCGCGCCGTCAGTGAAGGGGCGTTGCCGGTCGCGGAGCCTGCCGCCAGCCCGGTCTTCACCGCGCCGACCGAAACCCCGGCGGCCGAAACGGTCGACAGCAACGATATTCTGGAAAATCCGTTCTTCGTACCGAACAAGGCGGACTAATTCTCCTCCCTGCGCGAAGCGTGGGGAGGTGGCGGCGAAGCCGACGGAGGGGGATGACTCTTTCGGTTGGGTCGGCGCTAATCTTTAAGGATAGAGCGCGTTTTAGGCATCTGCGCTATCCCCCTCCGTCATCTTCGCGTTCGCTCAGATGCCACCTCCCCATTGCTGCGCAACAGGGAGGAGAGTTATCCCAGCGCTTTCACGAACGCCTGACCCAGCGGTTTCAACGCGCCCTTGTCGTCGAACAGCAGCGGTTCGTCCGGCCGCACGCCCCTGTTTTCGCGATTATACCACGAGTCCTTGTCCCGCAGGCCCCAGATGGTCAGGCCGAACCGCTGCCCTGACGGCAGGGCCGCATAGGCCTCGGCGGCCTCTTCGATCAGGGCGCGCTGGGCGTCGCGGTAATTGCGGAAATCGAGCGCGTTCTTCGCCGCCTCTTTCAGGCTGATGTCGAGTTCCGACAGATGAATCTTCAGCCCCGTCGCCGCCAGTTCGCGGATAGTCTGGGTGATCGCGCCCCTGGGCAGATCGGCGGCGATGTGGGTCTGCGTCCCCAGAACGTGCAGCGGCGTGCCGCGCGTCATCATTCCCTCGACCAGTTGCAGGAAGCGTTTCCGCTTGGCCGGGTAATATTCGAGATTGTAGTCGTTGAGCACCAGCGGGCAGGCCGGATCGGCCTCATGCGCCGCACGGTAGGCGATGTCGATATAGGCGTCGCCCAGGACCTCGCGCCACAGGCAGTCGCGCAGGTCCGAACCGTCGTCCCTGATCGGTTCATTGACCACGTCCCAGCCGTCGACATGGCCCTTATAGTGGTTCATCACGCCGCTGATATAGGCGCGATAGGCGATCTCGAATTCGGCGCGGTCGCCTTTGAGCTTCTGAAAATGTTCGCCGTCCTGAGCGTACCAGATCAGGGTGTGGCCGAAGACGGTCTGACGGTTGAGCCTGGCCTGCCGCACGATGCGGTCGGGCGCGTCGAAGCGCAGCGAGCCGTCGGGCTGAAGGATGTATTCCATCTTCATTTCCCATTCCGGCGTGATGCGGTCGAAATGGGTGGCGACCATCGACTTCCACTGCGGATCGTCCATCTGCGCGGTCATGGCGCAGATGCCGAGCGGGAAGTCGATGTGGGATTTGAGCGGCGCAATATTGCTGGTGGCGGCTTCGCCCGTCGTGCAGGCGTTTAACATGGTAGCACCTATGCCAGCCAAGGCAGCGCGGCGGGGGAATTTGGTCTGCTCGGTCAAATGTCCCCCCGCTCGATCCGTATTAACCGGCGAAACGCAGGCGCAGGGCGGCTTCGTCCATGGCGGCGTTTTCGCGCTTCAGTTCGGCGGCTATCTTCGACAGGCGAGTCGTTTCGGCGACGTGCTCGAACTTCTTCAGTTCTTCGTAGGCGCCGTTGAGGGCATCGCGGATGCCGGCCTCTTCGTGCGCGATCAGTTCCAGTTCCGACACGCACTGTTCGCGGCGGCGCGCCCAGCCCGTCTTGTAGGCGGTGAGATCGAAGCTGAGGGCGGCCTCCTGAGCGGCGCGGGCGATTTCGAGCGCCAGCTCGGCATCCAGAGTCGAAATCTTCATCTCGACATGCGTACGGCGGGTGGCCACCTCGGCCAGACGCTTCTGAAGGGTTTCGACCTCGAAGGTCGAAATACGGATCAGAGACTTTACCCATTTAGCCATGACGCGACTCCCTTATTCAGAGCTGAGAATCTGAGCCAAAAGGGTAAAGGAGTCGTCAAGACTCGTCGCTTCGTCGGGACTTTGTGAGAGAAAGTGTTCGATGCTCGGATTGAGCTGAATCGCCCGGTCGACAAGGGGATCGGCCCCTGTGCGATAGGCCCCGATGCGGATCAGTTCTTCCATATTGCTATAGGCCGACATGACCGCGCGGGCGTTGCGCACGACCTCGCGTTCGGGGACGGTCTGACACCCCGGCATGGTCCGGCTGATGCTTTTCAGCACGTCGATGGCCGGGAAACGCCCGCGTTCGGCGATGTTGCGGCTCATGACGATGTGCCCGTCCAGAATACCGCGCACGGCGTCGGCGATCGGTTCGTTGTGATCGTCGCCATCGACCAGCACGGTGAACAGGCCGGTGATGGGGCCGGTCTGCGTGCCGTCGGGCAGCAGGGGGCCGGGGCCGGCGCGCTCCAGCAGCTTGGGCAACTCGGCGAAACAGGTGGGGGTATAGCCCTTGGTCGTCGGCGGTTCGCCGGTGGCCAGACCGATCTCGCGCTGGGCCATGGCGAAGCGGGTCACCGAGTCCATCAGGCACAGGACTTCAAGCCCCTGATCGCGCAGATATTCCGACAGGGCCAGCGTCATATAGGCCGCCTGACGGCGTTTCAGCGCCGGTTCGTCCGAGGTGGCGACGACGACGATGGCGCGGGAAATGCCCGCTTCGCCAAGGGTTTCCTCAACAAATTCGCGCACTTCGCGGCCGCGTTCACCGATCAGGCCGACCACGACGGCGTCACAGGTGGCTTCGCGCGCCAGCATGGACAGCAGCACCGACTTGCCCACGCCGGAACCGGCAAACACCCCCAGACGCTGCCCGCGGCAGCAGGTGGTGAAGACGTTCATCGCGCGCACGCCCAAGTCTAACCGCTCACCCACGCGGGCGCGCGAATGGGCCGGCGGTGGTGCGGCCTTGAGCGGATAACCGACCCCGCCCTTGGGTAACGGCCCCAGTCCATCGATGGGATCGCCGAACGAGTCGATGATGCGCCCCAGCCAGGCGGTCGAGGGATAGACCTTGGCCCCTTCGTTGGAGATGCGGATTTCGGCGCCGGGCGCCACGCCTTCGACAGGACCGAAGGGCATCATCAAAGCTCTGTCTTCACGGAAGCCGACGACCTCGACGGGGAGGGGGGCTTCGTGGCGGCGCATGATCTCGCAGCGCGAGCCGACCTCCATAAAGGACATGCCGCCCTTGGCCTCGATGAGCAGTCCATTCACCACGGCCACGCGGCCATAGACCTGCATGGGATCGATATTGCGGGCGGTGTGGAGAAGGTCCTGCATGGCGGGGAGTATGGTGAATGACGGCTTAAGAAAGGTTAACGATGGGGGCCTGTTATTGTCGTCTTGTGTTTTGCTCGCTTCCTTTTAAGTTGTGAAATCAAAAGGGGGAAATCGATATGGGCATGGTTCTTGTTTTAAAGCGGGCATCCGATCCGGATCAGGCACGCCTTCACGCGTGCCCGAAGGCCATTCATCGATTTGTCAGCTACGGCGAAGACGAAGAGGACTTTGATGAAGAGAGCACAGGCGGTTGGCTGACGCGTTTATTGCGACCGTTCCAAAAG
The DNA here is from genome assembly GCF_020535245.1 of Asticcacaulis sp. AND118. Taxonomy (GTDB): domain Bacteria; phylum Pseudomonadota; class Alphaproteobacteria; order Caulobacterales; family Caulobacteraceae; genus Asticcacaulis. Next base: position 572,497 of record NZ_CP084910.1, read on the forward strand.
CCCGGCCCCAAGGTCAGTGATGTGGTTTTCGATTCCTATGCTTTCGACGATGAGTTCGATGCCGACAAGGCATGGCACGGCCTCTATTTTCTCTTGACCGGAACGGCAGATGAAGGCGCAGCGCCGGTACGTTATCTGCTTAATGCGCCGTCTATCGGCAAAGAAGATGTGGGTTATGGCCCGGCCATGGCGATTGTGGCCTCCCGAACGGCTGAACTGAGCGCGCATTTGAACGCGCTGGATCGCGCGGCCGTGTTGGGGCGGTTCGATGCGAAGCGTATGATCGCGCTCGATATCTATCCGAATATTTGGGACGACGATGAAGGCGAACTGAAAGCATATCTGGGCGATGCCTTTGATGCGTTAAAAGCCTACTGCCAGAAATGCGCCGACCATGGTCTGGGCATGGTCAGCTATATTACGTAATGCGCGCCTATTATACCGCCGATCGGGCGAAATTCTTCAGCGACTCCGACGATCAGATTCTCGGTGAGCTGGCGCGGGCCAATACCTTCGCGCTCGATCTCGAACAGAAGGGCGCGTGGCTCCAGCAGATACGCATCCTGCGCAACGCCCTGACAGCCATCGACGCCTTCACCCTCTATTTCGAGTTCACCATACCCCGCATGGGCAAGCGCGCGGATGCGGTGTTGGTCATCGGCGACTGTATCTTCATCATCGAGTTCAAGGTGGGCAGCGAGACCTTCGACCGCGCGGCCATCGAGCAGGTCGAGGACTATGCGCTCGATCTGAAGAACTTCCACGCGGGTAGTCACCACCTGTCGATCGTGCCGATATTGGTGGCGACGCGGGCAAAGGCGTCGCCGATGTCTCAGCCGGAACTGGCGCTCGATCAGGTCTCGAAGCCGCTATTGTCCAGCGTCATCGATCTGGGCGACATCATAGGGCACGCGGCGGCTCAGCATCGTCACCGGCAACTGGACGTAGGGACGTGGGCCTCAAGTGGCTATCGCCCGACCCCGACCATTATCGAGGCCGCGCGGGCGCTGTATGCCAGGCACGATGTCCGCGATATTGCGCGTTCCGATGCGGACGCCATCAATCTCAGCCGCACGCAGGATTTTATCTCCGCGGTGATTGAGGACGCCAAGTTGCACCACCGCAAAACGGTCTGTTTTGTGACCGGCGTACCGGGGGCGGGTAAGACCTTGGCAGGCCTCAATATCGCCACCCAGCGCAGCGAATCTCATGCCGACGAACACGCGACGTTTCTGTCGGGGAACGGGCCGTTGGTTGATGTGTTGCGTGAGGCGCTGGCGCGCGATCAGAGTGCGCGGACGGGACGGTCCAAATCCCATGTGGCCCGCGATGTGCGTGCCTTCATCCAGAACATCCATCATTTCCGCGACGACTATGCGGGCAGCCCCACCATACCCAGCGAGCATGTGGTGGTCTTCGACGAGGCTCAGCGCGCCTGGACGAAGGCGCAGGCGTCGAAGTTCATGCAGGCCAAGCGCGGCATCGCCGATTTCGACATGTCCGAGCCGGAGTTTCTGCTCAGTGTCATGGACCGGCATCCCGACTGGTGCACGGTGGTGTGCCTGATCGGCGGCGGTCAGGAGATCAATACGGGCGAAGCCGGGTTGTCCGAATGGATGGCCGCGATCCGCGCACGTTTCCCGCACTGGCAGGTCCATGCCTCGGCGCAGATTGTGCAGCCGGACTACGATCTGAACCGCGACGCGCAGGCCTTTATCCGGCAGGAGCAGGTGACGCTGAGCGACGACCTGCATCTGGGCGTTTCGATGCGCTCTTTCCGCGCCGAAACCCTGTCGGACTTCGTTTCGCATCTGCTGAACGGCGATGCAGAGGCGGCCCGCGCGGCCTATGCGCGTTTGACGGCATACCCCATCGCCATCACCCGCGACCTCGATACGGCGCGGCACTGGCTTAGGGAAAAGGCGCGCGGCACCGAGCGTTACGGTCTGGTCGCCTCGTCCGGCGCGCATCGGCTGAAGCCTGAAGGGTTGCACGTGAAGGCCGGGATCGATCCGGCCAACTGGTTCCTCAACGACCGCGACGATGTGCGTTCGTCTTGGTATCTGGAGGACGTGGCGACCGAGTTCGATGTGCAGGGATTGGAACTGGACTGGGTCGGCGTTTGCTGGGATGCCGATTATCGCTACGTCGATGGCTGGCAGCACCGCAAGTTCGCCGGCACGAAATGGCGCAATGTGAACGATGACTTTTCGCAACTCTATCTGAAGAACGCTTATCGCGTCATCCTGACCCGCGCGCGGCAGGGCATGGTCATTTTCGTTCCGCCCGGCGATGCCGACGATCCGACCCGGCCGCCGGAATTTTATGACGGCATCTGGCGGTTCCTCAAGGACTGCGGCTTATCTGAACCCTCGCCCGGTTGACAGCGTAATGATTCCGTTTTTTATACTGTATGCAGTATATCAAAAAAGGCAATCCCTGTTCAAACTGACATCCTGTCTCGCGCTGGCGTTTCGGCCAGATGGAGATGAACAACCCGAACACGGCGCTGGATCTGGGGAATGCGATGCGCACCAATCCCAATCTCAAGGTGTTGTCGATGTACGGCTATTACGACGCCGCGACGCCGTTCTTCTCGACGGAGTACGACCTGCACCATATCGGGCTGGAGCCGGCGCAGATAAAGAACATCTCGCACACCTATTATCCGGCGGGGCACATGTTCTATGTCGATGAAGGCTCGCACGCCAAGATGAAGGTCGATCTGGATGTGTTTTATGAGAGTGCGAAGTAACGCCTATTATACCTCCCCAGTTTACTGGGGAGGGGGACCGCGCCCATAGGGCGGGGTGGTGGGGTGTCTTTTCTGAAGGTCCGCAAGCTATGTTGCTGGATGGATTGCAAGAACCCCCACCACCACATCTCACCTGCTTTCAGCAGGCTCGTGCGGTCCCCCTCCCCGGCATAGCCAGGGAGGTATAAGACAGCGATTGAAAAGCCCGGCTCCGCTCACTACAGATCACCATCGGGCTTTTTTGCGCAAATGAGGAGCGTGCCGTGACGGTTTGGGATGTGTCGGCTGGCGAGAACACCGTTTGCACCACCGTCATTCAGGCGGCCATCGACGCCGCGGCGGTCAGCGGCGGCACGGTGCGTTTCCCCGCCGGGCGCTACCTCAGCTTCTCGCTCAATCTCAAATCCGGCGTCACCCTGCATCTGGAAAAGGGCGCGGTTCTGGTCGCCGCCGATCCGGCAAAACACGGCGGGCAGTACGACCTGCCCGAAGACAATCCGTCCGACCTCTATCAGGACTTCGGCCATTCGCACTGGCGCAACAGCCTGATCTGGGCCGAGGACGCCGCGCACATTGCCATCACCGGTGAGGGGATGATCGACGGCGAGGGCCTGACGCGCGAAGGGCCGGGCTCGCAATGGAAGACGCAGGCCGGTGAGTTCCCGCTGTCCATGCGCGGCCTGCCGGCCGAGGTCATGGCCGAACTGGCCCCCGAAGTATCGGCCATGCAGGGGCTGGGCAACAAGGCCATCGCGCTGAAGAACTGCCGCCAGGTGACGCTGAAGGATTTCACGATCAGGAATGGCGGGCATTTCGCGCTTCTGGCCACCGGCGTCGACGACATGACGATCAAAGGGCTGACCGTCGACACCAATCGTGACGGGCTGGATATCGATGCCTGCCGCCGCGTGACCATCCGTAATTGCCGCGTCAATACGCCGAATGACGACGCCATCGTGCTCAAATCGAGCTTCGCTCTGGGCGAGGCGCGGGCTTGTGAGGACATCAGCGTCGAAGGCTGCACTGTGTCGGGGTATGATCTTGGCACCCTGCTCGACGGTACCTTCGGCCGCACGCAGGAACGTTCGCCCGATCAGGACCGCGTGACCGGCCGCATCAAGATCGGCACGGAGTCGAATGGCGGCTTCAAACGCATCCGCATTCGCGACTGCCGGTTCGAGCGCTCGCGCGGGCTGGCGCTGGAGACGGTCGACGGCGGCTGGATCGAGGACGTGCTGTGCGAGAACCTGACGCTCACCGAGATTACGACGGCGCCGATCTTCCTGCGCGTCGGCGCGCGGCTGCGCGGGCCGGAAGGGACAGTCGTTGGCGGCATCCGCAACGTGACCATCCGCAACCTGACGGCCACCGATATCCTGCCCGACTACTGCGCGCTGATCATGGGGCTGCCCGAAAGCCCCATCCATAATGTGACGCTGGAAAACGTCTCGCTGACCTATCGCGGCGGGATGTCGCCAGAGGATGTCGCGCCGTTTGTCGATGACCTGCCGACCGCCTATCCGGAGCCGTCCATGTTCGGTATCACGCCGGCCTGGGGCCTGTGGGCGCGCCATGTGCAGGGGCTGAGGATCGAAGGCCTGACTCTGAAAACCGAGGCCGCCGATACGCGCGATGAGCGCCTTTTCTTCGCCGTCGGGTAATCTTTATTAAAAAAAGTTGGACACCGGGTTTTCCCTTATCGAAAGACTATCGTGTTTGTTTTTCCCTTGTGGGTTGACACGGTCGGCAAATCACGCTGTTGCGCCCGTTGAGCTATCGCGCCATGTTCCGGTCACGTGAGCGCCCGAAAACCGGCTGTTTTTTCGGAGAAATTTGCCGATACACTGACTCGGACAGGGTTCCTGTGAACCGTCCACAGGTGTGTGCGAAATATGACTCACCCTTAAAAAAGGCTTAAAAAAAGACTGGGGAAAAGCGCAGAGCTTGACTCGCGACTCTTGTCAGCGATTCGCAAATCAGCGTACCCCTTTTTGAGAATTGGTTAGGCTTAACTAATCTTAAGGGATTTGCGGTCTAGCCTCAAATCCTCACCACGGAAGGCGTCCGCGTCTTCGTTTTTTGTGTTTGCCATAGCCGGGAGGGGCTACATGCGCGTACTGCTGATTGAAGACGACAGCGCGACCGCTCAGAGCATCGAACTGATGCTGAAGTCGGAAGGGTTCAACGTCTACACGACCGATCTCGGTGAAGAAGGCGTCGATCTGGGTAAGATCTACGACTACGACCTGATCCTGCTCGACCTGTCTCTGCCCGACATGTCCGGCCTGGAAGTGCTGCGCCAGTTGCGCGTCGGCAAGGTCAACACGCCGGTCATGATCCTGTCGGGCACCTCGGAAATCGAAACCAAGGTCAAGACGCTCGGCGGCGGTGCCGACGACTATATGACCAAGCCCTTCCACAAGGACGAGCTGATCGCCCGCATCCATGCGGTTGTGCGTCGCTCGAAGGGCCACGCCCAGTCGGTCATCAAGACCGGCGACATCATTGTCAATCTCGACGCCAAGACGGTCGAAGTCGCGGGCAACCGCGTGCACCTGACCGGCAAGGAGTACGAGATGCTGGAGCTGCTGTCCCTGCGCAAGGGCACGACGCTCACCAAGGAAATGTTCCTCAACCACCTGTACGGTGGTATGGACGAGCCGGAACTGAAGATCATCGACGTCTTCATCTGCAAGCTGCGAAAGAAGCTGGCCGTGGCCAACGACGGCAACTCCTACATCGAAACCGTTTGGGGCCGCGGCTACGTGCTGCGCGACCCGCAGGAGCAGGGCGGCATCGTCGCGGCCTGAACCTCACGGTCTGAGATTACAAAAAACGCCTGCCGTCCTCTCACGGCAGGCGTTTTTTGTTGTTCGATAGCTGAGGTTTAATCCGTCACGCACTGGGTCGGGACCTTCTTGCCGACGGTCCAGGTGGCGTCGCGGCCCTTGCCGCGGAAGTCGTGGCGACCCGACGAATACCAGATGCCCGACGCGGCCACCTGTTGCGGCAGGTGCAGTTTGGTGCCGTCGTTGAGCGTCACGGTCGCGGCGTTCTCGCTGAAGGCGATGCGGAAGGCCGTGCCGTCCTGACAGGTATAGAGCGCGCCCGTGGGCGCTTCGGCGGCCAGAGGCGGCGGCGGAGGGGGAGGCGGCGGGGCCATGCCGCCGTCAGTCGAGGTCGTGGCGCAGGCCGCGAGAGTCAGGGCCAGAACGGAAGCGGCGACGATGGGCAGGCTGCGGCGCATGGGATCCTCCAGAGACATGGGGCGAACATAGCCCGTTTCCGGGCGATGAGAAATAAGCTCACGATAAGGTTTACCCGCATTTTTTGTCAGTATTGTCTTAACCGTGTCTGTAAACCGCAAACTCATCAACACCTGATAACGTGGTTTTGGGAAGGCGTATTCTTCCCGCCTGCAGACGGCCGCCGGGGTGTGGGGCCGCGGAGACTACCCATGTATCAACGTCCCATCCACGTGCTGTTCCTGGCCGAGCGTAACTCGTCGCGTTCCATCCTGGCCGAAGCCCTGCTCAACCGTCTGGGCGCCGGCCGTTTCGAGGCCTGGTCCGCAGGGGTGAGCCCCGCCGTGGCCGTCAGCCCCTACGCCATCGCGCTCCTGCATCGCATCAACTACAATATGCAGATGCTGGTCCCGAAGTCGGTCGAAGCCTTTGGTGCGGAGGATGCGCCTGAGATCGACTTCGTCTTCCGTCTGTCGCACCACCTGCCGCAGGGCCGCCTGCCGGAATTCAAGGGTAATCCGCGCATCGTCGACTGGTTCCTGCCCGATCCCGAAGACGTCATGGGTTCCCCGGCCATGATCGCCACCGCCTATGCCGACCTGTTCGGCGCGCTGTGCTCGCGCATCGAAACCCTGACCCAGATGAGCCCGGCCTTCCTCGCCGGCGACGCCGCCGAGGCGCGTCTTGAGCGCATGGGCGAGGCCTATATCCGCCTGGCGGCGTGATATCCGGCGGCCCGATACCGTTTCCTGTCTCTTCCCCCCAACTTCCCCGGCTATGGGAGGGCGGTGGCTTCGGCCGCCGCCCTTTCTTTATGTCCCGCTTACATTCAGGCCTTAGAAACCCAGCGATTTCGTGTCCCAATTCCCGCGTTGGGGGTTTTTAGGCGGGGCGGTTTCATGTATGGTTTTACTATGGATATCGATGATGCCGTAGTCGCCTTGTTCGCCCTCGCCCATCCGGGCCGGTTGGAAGCGTTCCGCACCATCGTGCGGGCCGGACCTTCCGGTATGCCCGCCGGGGAGATCGCCCGCGCCATCAAGGCCCCCGCCAACACCACCTCGACCCACCTCAGCATTCTGACGGGGGCGGGGCTTCTCAAGGCCTATCGCAGCGGCCGCTCGATCATTTACAGCGCCGAACTGGCCCATTTGTCGGGTCTGGCCGATTATCTGCTGAACGATTGCGCGCAGGGCCAGGCGGAGGCGTGGAGTCAGTTGACAATGCCGGAGCCGGGGAACAAGAAGACCGCCTGATTTGCGCGTAATCTTAGAGTTTCCATGTCCGACTTTTCGCCCGACTTCCCGGTTGTCATCTACCACAATCCCCGTTGCTCCACCTCGCGCGCCGCCTTGGCGCTGCTGACCGATAACGGCTACGCGCCGCAGGTGGTCGAATATCTGAAAACCGGCTGGGACAAGGACACCCTGAAAGCGCTGGCCAAAGAGGCGGGCGGGCTGAAGGCCCTGCTGCGCGCCAAGGAGCCGCTGGCCGTGGAACTGGGGTTGAAGAGCGCGACCGACGCCGTTCTGCTCAAGGCGATGATCGCGCATCCAATCCTTGTCGAGCGCCCCATCGTCTCGACCCCGAAGGGCGCGGTCGTGGCGCGACCGATGACGCAGATCAACGCGGTGCTGGACAGAGTGATCGCCGAATAAAAAAAGCCCTCCGGACGGAGGGCTTTTTCTTTGATTTTCGTGGCGCTTGGAGCGAGATGATTTAACGTGGACACATCATCTCGCTCTCAGTTTTTGAGTGGTCGCGCCATTTTTCCGAAACGAAGTTCGGCGAAGCCAAAAGGGGTGCCCACCTTATCGGATTGCGCTCTAGCCGAACTTGCGCGCCGGTTGGGTGGCGCTGATCTGGTTCTTGACATAGAGGCCGCGCATCCCCGCCATCGGCTTGAACACGTCGGTGATGCCGAGCACGGTTTCCGCTGCGCCCAGGAAGAGGTAGCCGTCGTCGGCCAGCAGCCCGGCCATCTGTTCCAGCACGCGCTTCTTGGTTTCGAGGTCGAAATAGATCAGCACGTTGCGGCAGTAGATGACGTCCTGACGGCCCATGCTGCGCAGATCGTCGAGCAGGTTCATCTTGCGGAAGCGCACGGCCTGACGGATTTTCGGCGAAATGCGCCACATCTCGTCGATCTTCTCGAAGTGCTTGACCATCATCTGGATGGGCAGGCCGCGTTGGACCTCGAACTGCGTATAGAGGCCGGCCTGCGCCTTTTCGAGGCAGCGCTCGGAAATGTCGGTGGCCAGGATGTCGAGATTGACACGCGGGAACTGCGCGCGGGCGTCTTCCATCATCATGGCCAGCGAGTAGGGCTCCTGACCGGTCGAGGCGGCGGCGCACCAGATCTTGATGTCGCTGGTGCGGGCCTTGGCCAGCGCCGGCAGGACGTCCGAACGGAACTGGTCGAAGGGCGTCTTGTCGCGGAAGAAGAAGGTCTCGTTGGTCGTCATCGCGTCGGTGACGGTGTAGATCAGCTTCTCGTCGCGCTTGGTGCGCAGCGCCGTCAGCAGCGCGCCGACATTGGCGAAGCCTTCGCGGCGCGCCACGGGGGCCAGGCGGCTTTCGATGAGATAGGTCTTGTCCGAGCCGAGGATCAGGCCGGAACGTTGCTTGAGCATGGCCGCAAGGTGTTCGGTATCTTCCGGGGTCATATGATTTTCTCACCTTTTGCGATGGCTCTGCAGGCCTGGGCCAGCCCGTCTATGGGTTTTATGAATTCGGCGAGGCCGGCTTCGGCGACCGCGCCGGGCATGCCCCAGACGACCGAAGATTTTTCGTCCTGCACCATGACGGTGGCGTTGAGGTCGACCAGCGCCTTCGCGCCGTCACGGCCGTCGTGGCCCATGCCGGTCAGCACCACGGCGACCACGCCCTTGCCGTACAGTTCGGCGCCGGACTTGAAGAGGGGATCGACCGCCGGGCGGCACCAGTTGACGGGCGCGGTCTGATCGAGGCGGATCGACGGCTGGCCGGGCGTGCCTTTCAGCGTCATGTGGAAGTCGCCGGGGGCGATGTAGATGTGGCTGCCCTTCAGCGCCATACCGTCCTGCGCCTCGACCACCTTCTGCGGCAGGGCCTTGTCGAGGTGTTCGGCGAGGATGGTGGTGAAGGTGGCGGGCATGTGCTGAACGATCAGCACGGGGATGCGCCAGTCGGGACCGAGGCCGGCGAGGAAGTTGCGCAGCGCCGGCGGGCCGCCGGTCGACGCGCCGACCAGCAGGATGTCGCAGCGGCGCGGACCGGCCAGCGGGCGCACGCGCGGCGTGGCGGCGACGTGGCCGAGATTTTGAACGGGAGAAGGGGTCGGAGCGCGTTCGACGGCGCGGATCGGTGTGACGATGCCGGAGGTCGGCGAGGCCGGGGTGATCGTCGCGCTGGGGGCCGACGAGCCGGTGGCGGCCGCGGCGGCATTGGGCCAGGCGCGGGTGCGGCCGCACAGGGCGCGCACCTTGGTCAGAAGCTCGTTACGGAAGCCGTCGGCGCCGCCGATGCGGGCGGAGTCGGGCTTGGGCACATAGTCCGCCGCACCCAGTTCCAGTGCGCGGATGGTGACCGAGGCGCCGCGCGTCGTCAGGGTCGAGGCCATCAGAATCTTCAGGCCCGGCTTGGCCGCCAGCATTTTCGGCAGGGCTTCGAGGCCGTTCATGTTCGGCATCTCGATGTCGAGGATCAGCACGTCGGGCTGAAGTTCCTTGAGCTTGTCGATGCCCTTCTGGCCGTCGGTGGCGGAACCCACCAGCATCATGTCGCTTTCCGCCTCGATCCAGCGGGTGACGAGCCCGCGCACCACCGCCGAGTCGTCGACGATCATCACCCGCAGGGGGCGAAGCGATACGGAAGGGTTGGGATTGAGCGACATACGCGTTACTTGCCTTTAAAGGAGGCCGACTTCCGAGAACTTGGCTTCCAGAATTTCACCGTCGAACGGTTTCATGATGTATTCGGAAGCGCCCTCGGTCAGGGCCTCGGTGATGTGGGCGAGATCGTTTTCGGTGGTGCAGAACACCACGACCGGGGCCGTGCCGCCTTCTTCCTTGCGCAGGTTGCGCAGGAAGGTGATGCCGTCCATGACGGGCATGTTCCAGTCGAGCAGGATGGCGGCGGGCATGGAGGATTTGCAGTAGTTCAGGGCTTCGAGGCCGTCATTGGCTTCGGCCACTTCGAACTGCAGGTTTTCCAGAATGCGGCGGGCGACCTTGCGGATAACGCGGCTGTCGTCGACGACGAGGCAGGTTTTCATGGCGATTTTTTTTCCTGAGCCCGTAAGCGCAATCCGAAAAGTGGGCACCGGTTTTCGGATTCAATGGCGCGCCAAACTTTAAGCCGCTTTGAGGTGGGCGGCGTCCAGAAGGGTGTGCGGGTCCAGAACTATCAGAAGTTCCTTTTCCAATTGATAAACGCCGACGATAATTTCGGCCCAGCGCGGCGGCAGATTGCCCGGCGGCGCATGGAATTTCTCGTCGTCCAGCTTCAGCACCTCATCGACCGAGTCGATGACGAGGCCGTAAGAGTCGCCGTGCACTTCGAGGCCGATGGCCAGCGGCTCCGGCGCGTCGGCCGGACGCGGGCCGAGGCCGAGGCGGCGGCGGGCGCAGACGGCGGTGACGATACGGCCGCGCAGGTTCAGCACGCCGGCGATTTCGGTGCGCGACAGCGGCACGGGGGTCAGGCCGCGCGGATGGAAGACATCGTGGACGCGGGCGGCGTCGACGCCGAACAACTGGCCGCCGACACGCAGGGTCACATAGTCACGGATACTCATTTATGAACCTCAGGCAGCTTCGATGGCGATTTCGTGAGCGGAATGGTTCTGGCGGCGGGCGTGTTCGGCCAGACCGCGCAGGAGATAGTGGTCGACGTCGAGGATTTCGCAGGCGCGACCGGTGATGACGGCGGTGCCGCGCACACCCGGACGATCCGGCGACAGCTCGATTTGCAGGAAGTCCTCGACCACGTCGACGATCTCATCGACCGCCAGACCCATGGCGTAGCCTTCGCCGGTGAAGACCAGCAGCGGCTGGATATCCTGTTCCTTGAGGCCGTAGGCGTCGGAGACGTTGAGGATCGGCATGAGCTTGCCGCGGTATTGCAGCGCCGCACGGCCGTCCATGCGCTCGATCTTGTCCGACTCGACATGTTCGAGGCGGGTGATGTGTTCCAGTTCGACCGCCTTCGGCGCGCCGCTGCCGGCACGGAACATCAGCATGGCCACCTTCTGACCCTGGGCGCTTTCGGCGATGGCGTCTTCGGCGCCTTCATCGGCCTTTTCTTCCAGCATATTCCCGGCACGCTCGGACAGGGCGTTCGGGTCGAGGATCAGCACCACCGAACCGTCGCCCAGAATGGTCGCGCCGGAGAAGATGTTGACGTCGCGCAGGATGGAGGCCAGCGGCTTGACCACGATTTCCTCGGTGTCGAGGACGTCGTTGACGACGAGCCCGTAGCGGCGCTCACCGACCTGAATGACCATGACGAAGGTCGGGTTTTCTTCGGTGGCGGCTTCCAGTTGCAGCGTCGGCCCAAGCTGGACCAGCGGCAGCAGCTTTTCGCGCAGGCGCAGGACGAGGGCGTCGTTGATCTTTTCGATCTTGTGCTCGGCGTTCGCGCCCGTGCGGACCAGTTCCATGACGGCGGTCTGCGGCACGGCGAACTTCTGGCCGCCGGCGCCGACGATCAGGGCCGAGACGATGGCGAGGGTCAGCGGGATCTTGATGGTGAAGGTCGTGCCCTGACCGGCGATCGAGACCAGGTCGATCTGGCCGCCGATCTGCTCGATATTGGTGCGCACCACGTCCATGCCGACGCCGCGGCCGGACAGGTTGGTCACCTTGGCCGCTGTGGAGAAGCCCGGCGCGAATATGTAGCGGTGGATCTGCTGGTCGTTCATGCCGTCGACTTCGGCGCGGGTCGCCAGCGCCTTTTCGACGATCTTTTCACGGATGCGGCCCGTGTTCAGGCCGCGACCGTTGTCCGAGATGCGGATGACGATGTAGCCGCCTTCGTGGAAGGCCGCCAGCTTGACCTGACCGTTGGCCGGCTTGCCGAGCTGGATGCGTTCCTCGGTCGATTCCAGACCGTGGTCGGCGGAGTTGCGGACCATGTGGGTCAGCGGATCGCGGATCAGTTCCAGAACCTGTCTGTCAAGTTCCGTGCCTTCGCCCTCCATGACCAGGTCGATCTTCTTGCCCAGTTCGTGCGACAGGTCGCGCACCAGACGGGGCAGCTTCTTCCACGCCGCGCCGATGGGCTGCATGCGGGTCTTCATCACGCTGTCCTGCAGTTCGCCGGTCAGGGTCGACAGGCGTTGCAACGGGGTGGCGAAGGCCGAGTCTTCGCGGTTGCGCGAAATCTGAAGGAGCTGATTGCGGGTCAGAACCATTTCCGACACCAGCGTCATCAGGCCTTCCAGCACGTCGACCGACACGCGGATCGACTGGGTGGTGGCGATGCCGCCGTTTTCGTCCCCCAAGGCGGCGGCCAGTGCCCCGGACACCGGGGCCTCGGCGGGCTCGGCCTTCGGCGCGGCCGCGACGGGCGCTTCAATCCTTGGGGTTTCTTTCGGGGTTTCCTTGACCTCGGCTACCGCTTCCGGCTCCGGATCGCTCATCCAGTCGGGGGCTTCGGCGGCGAGGAAGGCGGCTTCCAGTTCGTCGAGCGAAACCTCGCCCGGACGCAGGGTGCGTTCCACTTCGGGCTTGACGTCGGCAATGACGACTTCGGGGATGTCGGCATTGATCGGACGGTCGGGAACCTGAACCGCCTGGACGGTGTCGATGGCCACTTCACGGCCTTCGGCCATGGCTTCCAGTTGCGAGATGAGGTCCTGATCGTCGCCGTCAGGCTCGTTGCCGGTCTGCTCAAGGCCGTTAAGGATGACCTTGATGCGGTCGATCGAGTGCAGAACCAGGGTCACGGCGATCGGCGTGACTTCCAGCTTGCCGTCACGGAAGCGGCCCAGCAGGGTCTCACCCGCATGGGCGACGGCTTCGAGGCGCGACAGCCCCAGGAAGCCGCAGGTGCCCTTAACCGTGTGAACGAGGCGGAAAATATTGTCGAGCGTCTTCCGTTCCGTCGGATTGGCTTCGAACTTAACCAGCTCGCTATCGACCACCTCAAGGCTTTCGGCCGTTTCGGTCAGGAATTCGGCAATAAGATCGTCCACTTTATACCCCGTCAGAACACACGTCAGAACACTGGCGGCCGACCCGGAATGAGGGTCTGGGTCGGGCCTTTGACCTCCCATCATCAGATGGTTTGGTTAAAGGAGTGTTTTCACACGGGGTTTGTGAGAGGAACTTTGTTATTTTTTTGGAAGAACGATTTTAAAGCTCAGCGAATCCGTTTCGCTGACGATATCCAGCGTGCCGCCGGCCTCGTTGACCACACTATAGAGCCAGAAGGGCTGAATCCACTGCCCGCTCAGGCCGTCCGACAGCGGCTGGCCGCTGAGGCCTTCGATGGCTTCGGGCTTGAGGCGTGCGCGCGGGCCCTTTGATTCGGAGGTCAGGACGATGGCGTCTTCGGTCTCTTCGCGGCGCAGTGTCGCCGTCCCGCCGGTCGGCAGGGCGTTGCCGGCGATGTAGCCGAGGTTCATCAGGGCGCGGGCGGCGGGCTTTTCGAAGACGACAGTGTCATCGATGTCGAATTCGAGATTGGCGCGCATGGTGGAAAAAACGTCCGACAGCGATTTGTTGAGTTCCCTGGCCGAGAAGGCTTCCGCCGAAGTCGCCGCGCCGAAGGCCACGCGGGCGAAGTGGACAAGGGTGACCAGCTTGGTCGCCGAGGTCTGGATCAGGTTCACGGCGTCGTCGCGCATATCCTGCGCCGACGGATCGCTGAGCAGGTCAAGGCCGGAAATGATGGCCCCGGTCGGCGAAATGAAGTCGTGGCACAGCTTGGCCACCAGTTGCGTCGCCAGTTCGTGCGGATTGGGCAGGGCCTTGGCCTCGGCGGCGGTGTCGGAACCCTGTTCGGGCGTCGCAAGCGTGAGGTCGTCCATGGTCTTTTCAGGTCTCTGCGGTTAAGGGGCGCCATCCTGTGGCTGAGGCTGGCAGTTTAGTTCTTATCGAGCCATGTGTGAGGTGATTTGCCTTATCAGGGAACACCCTTGGGGCTATAATCGGCAAAATTCGCATTTCCGCGAAGCGAGACTGTTTTTAATGCCGGTGATGGCTAAGGCCATAAGACCGCTGACCCTAAGGCCTATGGTCAGTGCCGGACATCTTTAGTAAGCAGTGTCCCACAGCTTGCCGGTCAGCCCGCACGGGACGCCGCCATTATAGATCACATTCCCAGAAAAGCCTATTACGGAGGTTTTCCATGCCCGACACACAATCGCAAACGACCCAGTCCCGCTATGCCCGCAAGGGCCGCGGCAAGGTGTTCGAATCGATCCTCGACACTATCGGCGATACCCCGCTGGTGAAGCTGCCGCGCCTGTCGGCCGAATACGGCGCGAAGGCCACGGTTCTGGCCAAGCTGGAATTTTTCAACCCGCTGGCCTCGGTCAAGGACCGTATCGGCGTGGCCATGATCGAGGCGCTGGAGCTTTCGGGTCAACTGAAGCCCGGCGGGGTCATCATCGAGCCGACCTCGGGCAATACAGGCATTGCGCTGGCCTTCGTCGCCGCCCAGAAGGGTTACGAACTGATTCTGGTCATGCCGGAATCGATGTCGCTGGAACGCCGCAAGATGCTGGCGCTTCTCGGCGCGCGTCTTGAACTGACCCCGGCGGAAAAGGGTATGCGCGGCGCGGTGAACCGTGCGCAGGAACTGGTCGCCGCTACGCCGGGCGCGGTCATGCCGCAGCAGTTCGAAAACGCCGCCAACCCGGAAATCCACCGCATCTCGACCGCCGAGGAAATCTGGAACGACACGGACGGCGCGGTCGACGTGCTGGTCTCCGGCGTCGGCACCGGCGGCTCGATCACCGGCATCGGTCAGGTGCTGAAAGAGAAGAAGGCCTCGGTCGAGATCGTCGCGGTCGAGCCCGAAGCGTCGCCGGTTCTGTCGGGCGGCGAGCCCGGCCCGCACAAGATTCAGGGCATCGGCGCGGGCTTCGTGCCGGGTATTCTGGATAAGGGCGTGATCGACAAGGTCGAAAAGGTGTCGAACGACGACGCCTTCGCCACCGCGCGTCAGGCGGCGCAACTGGAAGGTCTGCCGGTCGGCATTTCGTCCGGCGCGGCGCTGAAGGCGGCCTTCCGTCTGGCGGCGCAGGACGCCTATGCGGGCAAGACCATCGTGGCGATCATTCCGTCGTTTGCGGAGCGTTACCTGTCGACCGCTCTGTTCGACGGCCTTTAAAATCGTGGTCTTTGGGTAATCAGTGCGTCGCCGTCGCCTGGCTGTATTTATATACAGCCGGCACCGGCCGCCCGGTCAAATCTCACGATTTTAACCTGAGCCTCTAAAGTCCCTCCCCTGAACGCCGTCCGGCGCAGCCAAATGAGGGGAGGGACTTTCCGCCAACTCCCTTTTAACCTCTTTTAATATCTCGCTAGGCATAGTGCGCGCATGAGCACGCCTACCGACTCGCCAGCCATCGGCCCCGAAGACGAACTGTCCGCTGACGGCAGCCTCGTGGCCGGCGAAGGCGTGGCCGAAACCGAGCCGGAACAGGTCTTCCCCGCGCGCCAGACCCTGCTGAAACGCCTTGCCGACGTGGTTTGCCTGCCGGAAACCCGCGTCAACGCCTTCGAGCGCGCGGTCACCGCCGACCTGCTGGTCGAGATGCTGCGCGAGGCCCAGAAGGGCGAGCGCCTGCGCGTCGCCCGCCGCCTGTGCAAGCTGAGCGAAGTGCCGCACACGCTGGTGCGCCTGCTGATCACCGACGAGCCGGAGATTGCCCGCTTCCTGATCGAGGACTGCGAATCTCTGGCCGAAACCGACCTGCTTTTTTGCATCCGCCGCGCGACGCCGGCCCATCTGCGCCTGATGGCCGCCCGCAAACATATCGGGCCTGTGGTGGCGGAGGCCCTGACCGATACGGGTGATATCGACGCTATCGAGTGCCTGCTGAAGAACCGCACGGCGACCCTGTCGCAGGGCGCGATCGAAACCGCCGTTTCGATGAGTCAGGACGCGCCGCGCCTCGTGCCGCTGCTGATCCGTCGCCTCGAACTGCGCCCCAGTTCGGCCTATGTCATGTTCTGGTGGGCCGACGCCGAGGTGCGCAAGGTCATTCTGGGCCGCTTCGCCGTCAACCGCGAGGTCATGCAGGATTCGGCCGGCGACGTGTTCGCCATGGCGGCCAAGGAGGGGTGGGGCGACCCTTTGTCGCGCAAGGCCCTGCAATTCATCGAGCGCCGTCAGCGCAATCGCGAAGCCCTGAAGAAAAGCCCGTTCGAGAGCCTCGAAGCGGCCATCATCGAAGCCGCGCGCAACGGCATGACGCGCCACACCGCCGAGGAAATCTCCTACCTGTCGGGGCTCAAGCCCTCGACCGGGGCCAAGATCATGCGCGACCGCGGCGGCGAAGGGCTGGCCGTGCTGTGCAAGGCGACGGGCCTGAAAAAGACCGACCTGCGCAATCTGTGGCGGGCCCTGCGCCGGCCGGGGCAGAAGGACGGCGAGGTGCACCCCGATCTTGAGCGCGTGCTGATCGTCTACGACACCCTGGCGGTCGATCGCGCCCAGACGGTGCTGCGTTACTGGAACTGGTCGCTGTCCTCGGCCCTGACGCCGATGATGATCCGCGCCATATCGCAAGGCGAGGCCATGGAAACAGACGCCTTGTCCGTGCCGCAACGTGCGGCTATGCTGGCTTTTGCCCAGGACCTCAAGCGTTAGGGCCATATTCGCGTTATTTCGCCAAGTTCCGCATCTCTTTTTAACAGCCGACATTTCATAGGCTGTGTGGAACCTTGTTTATTTATTCGATTAAGACTTTTTCAGGTGAGACAATGACTATCAAACCCAGCGCCACGGATATGGCCGTGGAAATCGTGTCGGCCTATGTCGGCCACAACTCGCTCCCGTCCGCCGAGCTGCCCGCGCTGATCCAGAGCGTGCACGGCGCGCTGATCACCCTGTCTCGCGGCGGGGCTCCGGTCGAGGCCGCGCGCGAACCCGCCGTGCCGGTGCGCAAGTCGGTGACCAGCGAATACCTCATCTGCCTTGAGGACGGCCGCAAGTTCAAGTCGCTCAAGCGCCACCTGCGCGCCAAGTTCAATATGAGCCCCGAGGAATACCGCGCCAAATGGAACCTGCCGCAGGACTATCCGATGGTGGCGCCGGGCTACGCCAAGGCTCGCTCGGAACTGGCCAAGCAGATGGGGCTGGGGCAATCGAGCCGTCCGGCGGCGACGGCCCGCGCCAAACCTTGATCCGCGTTGCTAATAAAGAGTCGCATTAACTATAGAATCGCCTCGCGCGACCCGCTTAATAAGACTCGCCAAAGTACAAGGCGTTTCGAATCGCCGGATTCGGAACGCCTTTTTGTTTTTCACAGAGGTAATAATACCGGTTTTTTACAAAAAATGGCTGTTTATGAGAACAAAAGGAGTCTGAATCCTGTCGGGGTTAGCCGTGTGCGCACATCTGTGGATAGGTTGTGGCGTTATTAAGGTTTAAATCTCTCATTAACCCTTTTTTGCTTGCCAAGGAATCGCCGATTAAGAGAAGGTGAAAATCAGTGATTCGTATACGGGGCGTGGTTTCAGGGTAGTTATGACGGGCATGGCGGCGGAAATGCTGAGCGCTTTGCGCATGCACGAGGAGGTCTTCCGGTACTGGAAGAGCCTGCGCCGTCCCGGACGCCTGCCGTCCCGCGCCGACATCGATCCCGTCAGCGTGCGCAAGCTGTTGCCGACCATCTCCCTCATCGACGTCCTGTCCGACGATCCGTCGAACGTGCCGGACCTGTTTCGTCAGCGCCTGGCCGGGACCGACCTCTACGCCGCCTACGGCATGGAGATCACCGGCAAGCATTTCAACGAAATCTACGGGCCGAACGAGGCGCAGTACTGGGCCGAGGAACTGACCTTCGTCGTGCGGACGCGCAAGCCCAGCGTCGGCCTGCACTCTATGGCCTGGCGCGGGTCAAAGTCCCTGGCCCTGTTCTGGTTGCGCCTGCCGCTCGCCTCCGACGGCGTCAAGGTCGATATGATTCTGGGTCACGATGCCCTGATCGGACAGCCGGATCTGGCCGGCCCCAGCGGCATTCGCGCCGCCTGATCCTTTTTCCCTGAGATGATTCCTGCCGGTTTTCGCGCGCCTGAAAGGGTACGAAAGCGCCCGCACGCCAGGGTTTTGCTGTGCGGCGGAAGCCATCCATCCCCCTATCTGGGCGCGAAAATAGGCTTAATTGCCCAATTTGTGAGTTGAAATAGGAAAACTATCCTCTCACTATCGCCCTCGTTTAACATGAGAACAAATTGGCAACATTTGTATCTCGCAAAGGGGGATAGTGATGAAACGGGCAATGGAGACGCAGGCGGATCCCCAGATCGATAAGTCGCAGGTGGCCTATGTCATGGGGCTGGTGTCGGTGGTGACGGGGGTGCCGCTGTCCGACATCAGCGCCACGGACCGCAAGGACGCGCGCACGGCGCGGGCGCGGCAACTGGCCATGTATCTGATCTCGGTGGCGTGGCAGTGGCCGCTCTACCGCATCGGGGCGGCCTTCGGACGCGACCGCACCACGGTGGGCCATGCCTGCCGCCGTATCGAGGATCTGCGCGACGATCGGCTGTGGGACGAACAGATCGAGCGGCTGGAGGCCTGCCTGCAGGACCTGCCGTCGGGACTGGCCCTGCCGCGCCGGCGGGTGGCCTGATGCGCGGCACACCGGAAGGCGTGCGCGAGAAGCTGGGGCAGGCGGGGGCGCATCTGAAGCCGGTGGCGGGCGGCTACGAACTGCGCCTCAGCGCCGATGGCCGCCGCCGGGCCGTGGACCGGCTGAAAGAGGCCGACCTTCAGGCCGTGCAGGCTCTGGGGCCCCTGACGCGCCATGCCGATGGCCGTCTGAGCCTGAAGATCGCCCCGACGGCGGTCGATCTGGCCGACCTGATTCGCGAGGGCTATTTCGACCGTTGCCAGCTCCTGGCGCTCGATCAGTGGCGGCGCGACCATGAGGCGGGATTCGCGGCGGAGGCCCTGACCCAGAACTGGGCGCGGTTTGGCGGCGGGGGCCGTACGACGACGGCGGGGGATGCCTCGCTCTATCGCATCCACGCGCGCCGGCGGGTCGAAGAGGCGGAGCGGGCCCTGAGCGGGGCAGGGGGCGACATGGCGCGTGCGGTGCGGCGGGTGTCCATCGAGGGCTGGCGGCTGGCTGCGGCGGGTTTCGCTGAAAATGCTGCGGCGCAACTTTCGCAAGCGTTTGATCGCCTTGCGGTTTATTATCGGATCGGCGCTTAACCTTGTGCTGTGCCGCAATGAAACGAAAACACCCGGAACTATAGCGCGCCGATGACAGTGTTACAGAAAGCGGGTCGTGCCGGTTGACCTCAGCCGTTCGCAGGGTGAGGATAGGTGCAGAGTTCGGAAAAAGGACGCCTCATGTCTGAAGACAAACTTTCGGCCGGTACAGTGACCAGCCTCAAAAATCCGCTGCGTGGCACGCTGGACAAGCCGCTGCGTCATGTGGTGTCGAACGAGGAACTGGACGCCCTGTGCGAAACGCGGCGCGAGCATGTCACTGAGTATGTCTGGGCGGCGATCGGTGTGGCGGTCGGCACCCTGCCGGGGACGGTGGCCCTGCTTAACGGCTATATCACGCAGGGCATCGCCTACGGCTTCCGTCCGGAAGGGCTGATCCAGTTCGGCCTGTTCTGCGCCGCGCTTTCGGTCATGGGCAGCATGGGCATGATCGCCCGCCGTCGCGCCCGTCGCCTGCGCGAGATCGAAGCCGATATCCGGATGAGAGCGTGATTAGAGCGCATTCCAAAAAGTGTGCAGCGGTTTTTGGAATCACATGCGCGGCAAAACAAAAAACTTAGAGCGGTTATACGACCTCGTCGGATTGACGCTCTAAGCTGCGGCCTGTTTCAGGCGCTCGACCATCGAGATCAGGCCGTTGGTGCGCTGCGACGACAGGGCCTCGTCCAGCCCCAGCCGGGTCAGGGTGTCGCGGATGGAGAAGTCGCGCACCTCGGACAGCGGCAGGTCGTTCAGAAGCCGCACCAGAATGGCGATCAGCCCCTTGACGATATGGGCGTCGGAATCGCCGCGGAAGCGCAATATCCCGTCATCGCCGCCATCCATCATCAGCCACACCTGAGAGGCGCAGCCGCGCACGCGCGTCACCTCGTTGCGCTCGGCGTCGGTTAGCGGTGCCAGCGTCTTGCCCAGGTCGATAATGTAGCGGTAGCGGTCTTCCCAGTCGTCGAAGAGGGCGAATTCTTCGAGCAGATCGCTCAGGCGGGCGTCGAATGTGTCGGTCATGCCGTCGCTATAGCGCGACAGCGCGTCATGACACAATCTTTCTATCGCCGCTTCAACCTCACCACGGCCTTCAGCCCGTTGCGGGGGTCCGACTGCACGGCGAAGGCCCCGCCCATGGCCACGCTGGCCAGCCTGACGATGGGCCAGCCCAGCCCCGCGCCTTCGCGGGTGCGGTTATAGTCGCTGGCGCCCTGTTCGAACGGACGCATCAGGCGCGGAATATCCGCCGGATCGGGGGCCTTGCCGGGATTGTAGACGGCGATATCGACCCAGTCCCCGTCCGGGCGCGCGGTGATTTCCACGTCGCGGCCTTCGGGGGTGAAGTCGATGGCGTTGGCGATCAGGTGATCAAGACACAGGCTTAAGGCTCGCGGATCGAAACAGGCACTTAGCTCTGCGTCGGCCAGTCCGGGCAGGACGTGGACACCGCGCGCCTGCGCTTCCGGGGCGTGGCGGCGCACCGCGTCGTGGATGTGCGGCAGCAGGACGTCGACCTCCGGGCGCAGCAGGCCGGGCTCGCTTTCCAGTCGCACCAGTTCCAGCACATCGTTAAACAGGCTCAATAATTTCTTGCCGCTGTCGCGGATGATGCCGGCATATTCGCTGTATTGCGGCGCGCCGAGGGGGCCGTAAAGCTCGTGCGTCAGCACTTCGGCAAAACCGATGATCGAGTTGAGCGGGGTGCGCAGTTCGTGGCTGACCATGCGCATGAAGGCGCGCTTGCCGATATCGGAATCCGACGTCGGGCTGGCCATCGGGGGAAGGGCCGCCGGTTGTTTGTCCATCAAGGGTGCGCCGGAAGGAGGAAACTCAGACGCGGAGATTACAGTTAACGTCTTAAGCAGAGGTTTCCACATAACCGCGCGTTCACAAGAGGTTTTTTCGGACCTTTCTCGCTTGCGGGGCGAGAGTCTTTCTCTTTTGGCGGCGATTGGCTAGGATAGACTGTTGTTTCAAGAGTAAAGACGTGCCGCTGAAATCCTATCTGCAGGAACTGAGATCACCCACCGGGGCCATGATGGCGACGCCGCGCGGTCGCGTGCGGCTGGGCGTCATCGCCTGGCACCTCGGCTGGTCGGCGGTCAGTCTGGCCTCGATGATCTATCTCATCTTCCTGCCGGCCTCGGTCAATGTGCTGGCGGCGCTGGCGGCGGCGGCGCTGCCCGGCGTGTGCAGCGTCTTTTTGCTGACCAAGGACGATTTCCGCACGCGTCAGATGCTGGTGTGGATCTGGGCGGGCGCGTGTCTTGTGGCGCTGGGCCTGTCCGGCGGCGTGCTGGGGCCACTGGCGCCGTGGGTGGCCGCGCCGATGGCCGCCGCCGTGGCGCTCAATCAGCGTCGGCTGATTCTTCTGGGCGCGGCGCTGTCGGTGGCGGTGACCCTGTTCGCCATCCTTTTCTCGCTGATGCGCCTGTTTCCGCTGCCCGACATCGTCGAAAGCTTCTGGCTGGCCTCGGTGGCGGTGGTGACGCTGGTCGCCGGCCTGGGTTTGTCGCTCCTGCCGGCGCTGCGCGTGCGCACCGAAGCCGTGCGCGGCGTCGAAAGCGACCGGGCGCGCTTCTTGACGCTTCTCAGCGAGCAGCCGCAACTGATCCTCTCCGTCGATAGCGAAGGCCGCCTGCTGTCGGCCTATGGCGAGACGCCGCCAGGGCTGGATATGGGTATGCTGATGAAGCACGGCCTGATCACCTGCGCCCACGTTCCGCACCGTCTGGGCCTGATGCAGGCGCTGGAGACGGCGCAGCAAAGCGGCCGTGCCGAGGTAGGCTTCATGCCGCACGCCGCGCTGGACCATTTCGTGCGCCTCAGCCTGCGCCGCGGGGCGGACGGCAAGCTGTACGGCGTGCTGGCCGACGCCTCGCTGCAACACGCGCGTGAGGACGAACTGGAAACCGCCAAGCAGGAAGCCCAGACGCTCAATGAGGGCAAGTCGCGCTTTCTGGCGGGCATGAGCCACGAACTGCGCACCCCGCTCAATGCCGTCATCGGCTTTTCCGACATCATGCGTCAGCAGATGTTCGGCCCCATGACGGACAAGTACGCCGAATATTCGCAACTGATCTGGGAGTCGGGCCAGCACGTGCTCGATCTGGTCAACGATGTGCTCGACATGTCGAAGATCGAGGCCAGCCGGTACGAGCTGTCGCTGGAGCGTTTCGACGCGCGCGAACCGGTGTCGGCGGCGCTGCGCCTGATCCTCGCCACCGCGCACGAAAAGGGCGTGACGGTGAAGTCGATCCTGCCGCCCGCGCCGCTGGAGGTCACCGCCGACAAGCGCGCGGTTAAGCAGATGTGCCTGAACCTCCTATCCAATGCGGTGAAGTTCACGCCGCAGGGCGGGACCGTGACCTTGATGCTGAGCGATACGGGCACGGACAGCATCGACATCCAGATTACCGACACCGGCGTCGGTATCGCGCCCGAAGATTTGAAACGTCTGGGCAAGCCTTACGAGCAGTCGGGACCGATGGAGCAGCGCGTGCTGGGCACCGGGCTCGGCCTGTCGCTGGTGCAGGCGCTGGCCGGGCTGCATCGCGGGCGCATGACGATCGAGAGCGAGCTGGGCGTGGGCACGAGCGTCAGCCTGCTGCTGCCTATCGCCTTCAATCCGGATCAACCGGAACTGCCGCTCAGCCCGCCGGGCGCACCGGAAAGCGAAACTCTGGTGGCGCTGTCGTCGGAAACGCCCAAGCCGCTGGAAGACCGCCTCTATACGCCGCCCGACCTGACCGGCAGCGATTTCGTCATCCGTCCGCCGAAGTCCTGATTACTGTCCATACGGCGAGGGCAGGGTCGCGAAGACCAGCCCCGGCACGAAGTCACCGGCTTCGAAGCGCGCATATTGCGTGCCGTTGTTGAACTCGAACGCCACCACGACATCCTCGCGCGGGTCCAGCTTGCCGATGGCCACCGTGGCGTTCATCGGGAAGTCGAAGCGCAGGGTGTCGCGCTTTTCGGCGTGGCCGGCGAATTTTCCATCGACCGTGAACCCGGCCAGATTGACGCGCGGTGTGTTCTTCAGCGCGATTTGCGTTTCGCGGCGGTTCGAGGCGGCGAAGCTCAGATCGTAGCGGCTGAGGCCCTTCGGCATCTGCGCCGATACGGCCAGAGCTTCGCGATTGATGAAGCCGGTGGCGCGGGTCTTGGGGTCGCGCACGATCAGGCGCGCCGCATAGGGCTGCTCGCCGTTGAACTGCGCCATAACGCTCAGATTCTGACCTTTCAGTGTACCGTAGAGGCCGAAGGCCATCGAGACATTGCCGGTCTGCTGGTACTGCACCAGACGCCATTTCGACAGGTTCTGTTCCGTGCGGTCGGCCAGCCATTCACTGCGCAGACCGGGCAGGCTCAGACGGTTCTGCGCCACGAAGCCGCGATAGGCGCCGCGCATCGTCTCGACTTCCTTGACCAGCGCGGGATTGTTGCATTCGGCGCGCCAGGCGGCGGTGCGGGCGCGGTCGAGCGCGCCATAGACGGTTGCAGGGGCGACGCCGTGATTGAGCGCGGCATTGCGGTTCTGCAGCAGGCCGGCCTTCAGCGCAAGCGTCGTCGGGCCGTCGAACCACTGACAGCGGGCATTGGCCGTGCTGATGAACTGGCGCTTGGTCAGCGTGTCGAGAGACACGGTTTCAGCGGCGGCACCGGTGGCGGTCAGCATCAGCGCGAGAGCGGTACCCAGCACACATCCCAATCTTTTCAGATTGGAATGCTTTTCTGGGGTTTTGTCTGGTCGCGCATTTGAGTCCGAAAAGTGCGTCCCACTTTTCGGCATGCGCTTGGAAATTTTAAAGCGATACACGTTCGACATCCCTTGATAGGGCGACTATAGACGAACGGGTTTAAGTCCCTGTGAGCAAACAGAGTAAACCGGATGTTACTGTCGACCGATCTCTGGGTATCGGCCCTCATCCGCCGCGCCGAACAGGGCGGGGCCTTTGCCTATGTGCTGAAAAAGGGCGATGCGCGGGCCGGTGCCGTGATCCTGAAAATCACCCATTTGCGCGAGCGCGAGACCTATATATTGCGTCAGGTGACCGCCGGCGACGAGGTAAAATGGATGAAGCCCATCGCTTCGCACGACCCGGAAGCCATCGAAACCTATATCGAGCGCGAGCGCCGCTTCGACTCCGACCTGTGGGTGGTGGAGATCGAAGACACCGAAGGACGGCATTTCCTCACTGAATCCATTCAGCTTTTGTAAACCCTGTTCCTAAACCGGATTTCAAACCCTCTGTGTCAGGATGATCCCTCAGTAAGCACAGAAGGTGACCGCTTTGCACTTCCTCCTCAACGATGTTGTCTTCGATCTCGACCCCTCGCGCATGATGCATCCGCTCGATGCCCAGCGCTTCGAGGCGTTGTCGCTCGACTACATCGCCCAACTGGGCAAGGAGATGTTCGCCGAGAATCCGCAGGCGCACCGCTTCAATCCGGAGCGCGCCCGCCGTCTGTGCTACCTGCTGCATCTCAAGATGCCGCGCGTCAACGCCGCCCAGTTCATGGACACCGGCGGTCGCGGTCAGCCGAACGACGTCGCCGCCGATTTCAAGGCGCTCAACGAAATGGCTCTGGGCATGATGTATCAGCAACAGGCCGCCGGTCAGCTCGACGCAGCCAAGGTGGATGGGGCCGTCTGGCACCGCAACGCGGCTTAAAAGCCTGCCTTTTGGCGATCTGCGGCGTCGCCGTCGCTTGGCTGTATTCATATACAGCCGGCGCTAGGCTTCTGGCATCTCATCCAAAATTCAGGCTTTTAGGTCCGGAGTAGGTGATGCCGAGGCCATCCGTTCGCCTGTCAGGTAAATCGCTAAACCGGTCAGCGGGGCCAGCGTGCCGGCAATCGCAATGGCCGTCCAGCCGCCCACGCCATAGAGCGGGCTGGCCAGAGCCGAGCCGATCGCCCCGCCCACGAAGATCGACGCCATATAGAGCCCGTTCAGACGCCCCCGGCTGTGCGGGTCGAGGCTGTAGATGGCGCGTTGCCCCTGGATCATCGTCAACTGCACGCAGGCATCGAGCACGATCCCGGCGATCATCAGCGACGCGATGCTGACCAGCGCCGGAACCGCGCCGCTGACCATGGCCACTGCCCCGCCGATCAGACCTGCCAGAGTCACCGTCGCGCCGTGCCCGGCATCGCCCAGCCGCCCGCTCAACGGCGCGGCCAGAGCGCCGGCGGCTCCGGCCAGAGCGAACAGGGCGATCTGCGACTGACTGAGGTGAAAGGCACGGAACAGCTCCAGCGGCACGGCGGTCCAGAAGAGGCTGAACGTGCCGAACATGGTCGCCTGCAGCAGCGAACGCCGCCGCAGCACCGGTTGGGTCAGCCACAGCGAGGCCATCGACCCCAGCAGCGTGCTGTAACGCGCCTTATGCGACGGGCTGTGCTTCGGCAGGGTCAGGGCCAGCACAAGACCGATGACGATCATCAATCCGGCGGCGATGAAGAACACGGCGCGCCAGCCCAGATGATCGGCGACGAAGCTCGACAAAGGCCGCGACAACAATATGCCGGTCAGCAGGCCGCCCATGATATTGCCGACCGTCCGCCCGCGCGTCTCTTCGGGGCTGAGGTGCGCCGCCAGCGGAATCAGCATCTGCACCGACACGGCCCCCAGACCGGTCAGAAAGGCTACGAACAGGAACAGCCCGCCGTTCTGCGCCGTGGCGCTGAGGATCAGGCTGAGAAAGGCCAATCCCAATGTGCTGAGGATCAGGCGCTTGTTCTCGAACAGGTCCAGCAGCGGCGTGATGAACAGCATCCCCGCCACATAGCCGATCTGGGTCAGGGACACGATCAGGCTGGCCGTCGCCTGCGACAGGCCGATATCGGGCGCGATCAGTTCGATGATCGGCTGAGCGTAATAAAGATTGCCGACGATCGCCCCGCAGGCAAAGGCGAAGAGAACGACGAGAGCGGGAGACAGGGGGCGGGGGGCGGTCATGGGCTCCATATAGGCCGTCGTTTCGCAGGTGCAAACGGTTGAACGCGAAAAGGCTTGCCTTTCCGTTGCGGCAGTCGGCTAAAACGCAATGCAACACGGTTTGAATTGACCCAAGCCCTCTATCGCGCGATCCTCCGCCCATGAACCTGTCCCTGCCCCCTCTGCCGCACTATCCGACCCAATGGGCGCGCCATGCCGATCTGATCGTGCACGTGACCGGGCTGGCCTTCGCCCTGTTCGGCGGCGGCGTTGTGCTGGGGCTGGCGGTGACGCAGGGCCTGCTGGGCATGGTCGCCGCCGTGATCATCTATGCCCTCGGCATGATCGCCATGCTGGCCTTTTCCACCGCCTATAATTTCGCCAGCCCGCGCTTTCAGCCCTTCCTGCGCCGTCTCGACCATGCCGGCATCTTCCTGATGATCGCCGCCAGCTATACGCCCTTCACCACTCAGGCGCTGGACGGCGCGTGGGCCTGGGGCATGACGGCCGGGGTATGGACGCTCGCCGGACTGGGCATTCTGGGCAAGCTGTTCCTGCCCGGCGTGGGCAAGGGGGTATGGGTGGCGCTCTATCTCATTCTCGGCTGGCTGGTCGTTATTGCGCTCAAGCCGATGATCGCCGATGTGCCCCCGGCCGCCATGATTCTGCTGGCCATCGGCGGTGTGGTCTATAGCGTCGGGGCCATCTTCTACATGATGAAGCGCCTGAAATTCCGCCGCGCCATCTGGCATGGTCATGTGATTACCGGGGCCGTTCTGCACTGGTGCGCGGTGCTGGTCGGCGTGGTGCTGGTCGGTCATTGATCCCTTTTGTTGGTGCTGCCGGCTCGCGTCGGCATGTGATGCGGTTGGCGCTATAATCGCCTCCCTGTGCCACCGGCATGGGGAGGTAGCATTTGAACGCAGTGAAAATGACGGAGGGGGATGGCTCCGCTATTTCAAGGGGCGGAGCAGCATTGAGGTTTGGCGCTACCCCCCTCCGTCACGCCCTCGCTAAGCTTTGGCGTGCCACCTCCCCATTGCTGCGCAACAGGGAGGAGGAAGTGGGCGCGCTCTTTACTTTTTAACGCTCGCGATATAACGCCACGCCATGTCCAATACCCCTCAGACCGAAGCGCCGCGCCGGCGCACCTTCGCCATCATCTCGCACCCGGACGCCGGTAAGACGACCCTGACCGAACATCTGCTGCTGGCCGGCGGGTCGATCCGCGCCGCGGGTCAGGTGCGGGCGCGCGGCGAAAACCGCCGCACGCGCTCGGACTGGATGAAGATCGAAAAGGAACGCGGCATCTCGGTCTCGTCCTCGGTCATGACCTTCGAGCACTCTGGCCTCGTGTTCAACCTGCTCGATACGCCCGGCCACGAAGACTTCTCGGAAGACACCTACCGCACTCTGACGGCCGCCGACGCCGCCATCATGGTGCTCGACGCCGCCAAGGGCATCGAGCCGCAGACGCTTAAACTGTTCGAAGTGTGCCGCCTGCGCGACATCCCCATCATCACCTTCATCAACAAGATGGACCGTGAGGCCGAGGATTCGCTGGCCCTGCTGGACGAGGTGGCGTCGAAGCTGCAACTCGATCCGTCGCCGCTCTACTGGCCCGCCGGCTCCGGCAACCGTTTCCGCGGCATGATCGAGTTGAAGACGGGTCTCTTCTATCCCTTCACCCGCCGCGACTCCGGCGCCGAATACGATCAGGGCCACGAAGACCCCGCGCCGGTCGATGAGGCTGTGGCCAGGGGCTGGCTCGATCAGGCGGAACTGGACGAACTGAAGGACAATGCCGAACTGCTCGAAGGCGGGTTCAAGGCGTTCGAGGTCGACAGTTTCCTCGAAGGCCATATGACGCCGGTCATCTTCGGCTCGGCGCTCCGCCATTACGGCGTCAATCAACTGCTCGAAGCCATCGGCAACTTCGCCCCCGCGCCCAAGACGGTGGCGGCCTCGAAGGCCGGGACCGATGCCGAGGTCGATCCGACGGACAAGGAAGTCACCGGCTTCGTGTTCAAGGTTCAGGCGAACATGGACCCGAACCACCGCGACCGCATCGCCATGCTCAAGCTGACTTCCGGCCGATTCCAGCGCGGCATGAAGCTCAAGGTGCAGAACACCGGCAAGCAGTTGTCGGTCAATGCGCCGATCATGTTCTTCGCGTCCGACCGTGAACTGGCTGAGGACGCCTATGGCGGCGACGTTATCGGCATCCCCAACCACGGCGTGCTGCGCGTCGGGGACTCGCTGTCGGAAAGCGGCACGGTGCGTTTTCAGGGCCTGCCGAACTTCGCGCCGGAAATCCTCCAGCGCGTGCGCGTCAAGGACCCGCTGAAGGCCAAGCACCTGAAGAAGGCGCTGGAGTCTCTGGCCGAGGAGGGGGTGACGCAATTGTTCCGCCCCGCGATCGGTTCGGACTTTATCGTCGGCGCCGTGGGTCAGCTTCAGTTCGAAGTCATGGCCGACCGTCTGGCCAACGAATACGGGCTGGATTGCGTGTTCGAGCCGTCGCCCTATGCCGAAGCCCGCTGGCTGGGGGGGGATGCGGCCAAGATCGAGGACTTCGCAGGCAAGCACCGCTCGGCGATGGGCACCGATATTGACGAGTTTCCGGTGTTTCTGGGCAAATCGGCCTGGGAGATCGGTTATGTCGCCGAACGCTATCCGGACGTGCAGTTCCTGCGCACCAAGGAACGCGGGTAACCACCTACACCTCCCTGCCTTTGGCGGGGAGGGGGACCACGCCCGCTAGGGCGCGGGGGTGGGGTTCTTACTTACATTCAACAGAATGGGCGGGTGGATATATCGCAAGATACCCCACCACCACATCTCAACGGCTCCGCCGTTTCGTGCGGTCCCCCTCCCCAACAAGTTGGGGAGGTGTAAGAGGCTTTAAGCCAGCACCACGCTGCCCAGCAGCACCTTCACACCCTTTTGCTTGAGGACGGTGTCGGTGGCGGTTTGCAGTTCGCGGGTCACGTAATCGAGATCGACCAGCGACGAGGCCGTGAGCCCCATCGCATAGGCCTGAAGCCGCGCGACGAAGGCGTCGCGCAGGCGCGGGATCGATTTGCTGATCGCTTCGGCCAGCTTGGCGTTTTTGTTGGTGTCGAGCCCGATCTCGACGGTCAGGGTGCCGTGACGGCGGTCGCGCGTCTTGGTGAAGACCGTCAAAAGCGGCATCTGCACGAAATCCGCGCCGCCGCCCTTTTTCTTGGGCGCGGAGGCCTGCGCAGGAGACAGGATCAGCCCGCCGGATACCGCTGCGGTCAGGCCGGACAATTGCCATCGGAGAAGTTCGCGTCTGTTCATGCCTGTACTCTTCATGCCCGCACTCTGGCACAACAGGGTTTACAGGCGGTTTCCGGGTAAGCTTAATTTCGGTTAACTATAGTGTATTCAATAGGTTCAATCTTGAATTAAGACTTTGTGCCTATGCTTTGCGCAACTGAGTTGCGGTAGAGTATGTCAACCGAAGCGTTCGCACTTCTGAGCAAGATCAATGTCGCTTCGATGACGGTGATGGTCGTCGAGGACAATGACGGCTTGCGTCGTATGGTCACCGAAGTGTTGCGCTCCGCGGGTTTCCTGCAGATCGTGCCGGCGCGCGACGCCGAAGAAGCCATCGACCTTTTGAAGGCGCATAATCCCGACATCATGGTGCTCGACTGGAACATGCCGGGCCTGTCGGGTCTGGAACTGACGCAACTCCTGCGCCGTGCGGCGGTCAGCGAAGATCCGCGCTTCCCCAATCCGCGCATCCCCATACTGATGCTGACCAGCCGCCACCGTTCGCGTGACGTGACCGAAGCGCGCAATGCCGGGGTCAACGAGTTCATCATCAAGCCGTTTTCGACGCGCAGTCTGATCCGCGGTCTGGCCTCGGCGCTATGCCGTCCGCGCCCGTTTATCGTTTCGGCGAACTATGTCGGCCCGTGCCGCCGCCGGCACAAGGATGCCGGCTATCAGGGCCTGCTGCGCCGCGCCGACGATGTCGAAGCCGCGGCTGACCGCCATTTCAAGACCTTGTTTCAGGAGACGCTTTCGGTCGAGCTTGAGGGCCTGCGTGCCCTGATGTCCTCGCGCAACGGCCTGCACAGGGAGACGCTCGACTATATGGTCGAGCGCGTCACCCAGAGCGAAACGGCGGCGGTAAAATACCGCCAGAAGCTGCTGACCGAGGCTACACGTTCTTTAAAGGAATATGTGGCATATTTCGGCGAAGATACCGAACCGGAGGTGCTGGACGTACATCTGGATTCGATCCGCCGGCTCAACGACCTCCGCAACGAGGAACTGCCGGAGGCCATGGCCATCATCCGCCAGCTTGAAGCGCTGGTGAGCAAGCGAAAGAGGAAGAGACTGTCGGCATGAGCGCGGTGGCGACTTACGAACGGGCGAGGGGGGCGTTTCAGGCGCGTTCGGACAAGGACAAGGGCAAGGCCACCACGCGCGACGTGCGCAACCTCGCCAATCTGGGCGACAGCGCCTCGACCAGCCGGGTACTCAACCTGGCGGCCATCGCGCTGGTCTCGTCGCACGAAAAAGACTATATCGCCCGGCCCTTCTTCCGCGACAAGCAACTCAACCGCGCCATACTGATCAAGCATACGCTGCGGGCCAACGAGCGCGACCTGTTCACGCGCACCCGCCGCACGGCGACCAAGATCGTCATGCCGTTCGACCCGAACGACCTGCGACTGGGCGGTCGTTCGGTGCTGGTCAGTCAGGTGGGCTTCGAAGCCTTTTGCCGCACACAGTTCGGGATCGGCGACGTCAATTCGCACATCGACGTGCAGGTGCTGCGCCTGCTAGATCAGTTGCCGTCGCTCGACCCGTTTCTGGTGCGTGAGCACCTGTCGCGGCATGGCTTCAAACCCGGCACCTGCTATCTCAACATCTCCGCCAACGACATCCAGCGCATGATCGGTTTCGCCAATTCCGAAATCGAGCAACTGGTGCGCACGGCCTTCGGCAGCGTGATGGTCGGCGGGGCCAGCATCAAGCTGGCCGGCAAGATACTGTCCAACGAACTGGATCAGGAACTGTGGCCGCTGCGTCAGACCCTGCGTATGACCGACGAGGAATTCTCCGAAGGCATCTTCTCGTGGCGCGGCTTCCTCTATTTCAAATGGCGTCTGACCGAGCTTCAGGACGAGATGCGCCGCGTCCTGCAGGGGCTGGGTGGTTATCAGCCCATGGGTCAGATGGACGACGCGGTGCGCGACTATCTGAAAGAGGTCAAGCCGCGTCTGGGGCGGCGCATCGCCAAGGCCATCAACGAGGTCGGCCGCACGCTGGGCGTCTATGACCGCGCCTATCACGCCCTGATCCACGGCCAGAACCCCGGCCCCTTCCGTCAGTTCCTGCTCGACGGGCCGAAGCTGTTCTTTGAGTTGGGCGAGACCATCGGCATTCTGGGGCACATCTCGTCCTTCTGGGCCTATCGCATGACGGGCGCCGCCGCCAGTCAGCGCCTTATGCCGGTCGAATATGCCGACGTGCTGATGGATTTCGACGACAGCCTGATGATTCTGGGCCCGGATGAAGAGGATTAACCGTCTTCATTCACGGCCTGTTTGAACCTGTCTTCTAGGGTTTGGGGAATAGTCAGCCTTTCCTGCCCAGGTCTCGGATAACATGGTTTCTACGGCCCGCCGCAATTACAAGATGACCCGTGGACCGGAGCAGCCGAACCGGGTCATCCGCGAGTATCGCAACCTGGCCAATCTGGGTCAGACGGCGGCGTCCACGCGCGTGCTCAACCTGTCGCGCGTCTACCGTCTGCACCACAAGGACGACGACTACGGCGACAACCCGTTCTTTCAGTCGTCGCTGCTCAACCGCGCCATCATTCTCAAACACACCCTGCGCCTGAACGAGCGCCATTTCTATCATGGCAGCCGGCGCACGGTGACCAAGATCATCCTGCCCTACGACCATTTCGACCTGCGTCTGGGGGCGTCGAGCATCTTCATCAACCAGATCGGTTTCGAGCAGCTCGCGCGCGAATATCTGTCGATCTCGGACTACGACAAGAACCCGGACATCAAGATCCTGCGTCGTCTGGATCAGTTGCCGTCGCTCGATCCGTTTCTGGTGCGCGAGACGCTGGCGCGGCAGGGCCATCGTCCGGGGGGCATCTATCTGCGCCTGTCGCCGGCGGACCTGTCGCGCATGATGCGCTTTACCTCGAATGAAATCGAGCGGCTGGTGAACACGGCGCTGGGCGACCACTATGCCGGGGCGTCGATGAAGCTCGGCAACAAGATTCTGTCCGATCAGCTCGACCGCGAACTGTGGCCGCTGAAGGACACCTTCCGCATGACGGATCAGGAGTTTGCCGAGGGTATCTTTGCCTGGCGCGGCTTCCTTTATTACAAGTGGCGCTATCTCGATCTTCAGGATCAGTTGCGCGAAGTCCTGGCCGGCATCGGCACCTATCAGCCCTTCGGCGTCAGCGACGACCGCGTGAAGGACTACATCCTCAATGCGCGGATGCGTCTGGCGCGCGGCATGGCGCGGGCGCTCAACCATGCCTATGACGTGTTGAAGGTCTACGACACGGCCTATGCCGATCTGGTCAGCCATAACAAGCCGGGACCGTTCAAGCGCTTCCTGCTCAACGGGTCGAGCCTGTTCAGCGAACTGGGCGAGATCATCGGCACGCTGGACCACGTGGCGTCGTTCTGGAGCTTCCGCATGAACCGCGCCATCCAGACCGGCAAGCCGATGAAGCCGGTCGAATATGCCGATGTGCTGATGGATTTTGAAAGCGGCCTCAACTACCTGTTCGAGGACCGCCCCAGCTTCAGCGTCACGACATCGGGCTTCCTCAAGGCCAGCGTCCCGGCGGGTTGATTCCCGCTTACTTATCAAGACAGATCGAAGGCGCCCGTCAGAGGGCGCCTACCCGAACAGGGCGCTCAGCACGACGGCGGTGGTGGCCACGACCAGCACCGCCAGCAGGGCCCCGGCGCGGGCGTAGTCCGTAAAGCGATAGCCGCCGGGCGCCATGACCAGCAGATTGTTCTGGTGCCCGATCGGCGTCAGAAAGTCCGACGAGGTGCCGACCAGCACGGCCAGCAGCAGGGCGTCGGGCGGCGCGTCGAGTATCTGCGCCAGTTGGATGGCCAGCGGCCCCATGATCAGCGCCGTGGCGACATTGTTGAGCAGGATGGTCAGGAACAGGGTCAGGCCGCACACGGCGGCGATGCAGACGATCAACGGCGCGCCCTGCAGCCAGCCGGCCATGGTATCGGCGACCACCCTGGCCGCGCCCGAACTTTCGAAGCTCTGGCCGACCGGGATCATCGCCGCCAGCAGGACGATGACGCTCCAGTCGATGGATTTATAGATTTCCGGCGCGGGGATGAGCCTCAGCCCCGCCATGGCCGCGGCGGCGGCGAGGAAGGTCAGGGCGGGAGAGACGTCGAAAATGACCGTCACGGCGATGGCCAGCACAAAGATGCCGACGGTCTGAATGGCCGCGCGGATATTGACCGGAGCCGTATCGGCGCGATCGATTTCCAGCAGGCGTTGTTGCGTGGCGAAGCGCGCGATATCGGCGGCCTGACCGCGGATGAACAACTGGTCACCGCCCTGAATGGAAATGGCCGACAGGGGCGTTTTCAGCTTGGCGGCGCGCGGTCCGCCCGCTGTCACATTGAGCGCGCCGCCGGTGCGGTGGGCGATGGCGTCGTAGCGCTCGCCGATGATGGGCGAGCCGTGTGCGACGACCATGTGCGCTGTCACCTCCTGTTCGGCGGGCAGGGGGGCGGCCGTCTTCATCTCCAGACTGTCGGACACGTCGCCGGGCATATAGCGCGACAGGAGCAGCAGCCGGTCGCCGCGCTTGAGGCGGTTGTCTTCGGGCCAAGGGAGGATCTTGTCGCGGCGGATCAGGCGCAGCAGGCGCGTGCGGCTGGTGTGCAGTTGTTTCGATACGGCTTGGCGGCTGAGTTGAACAGCCTGCGTCAGGGTCAGTTCAAACACCTTCCACGGCGAAACCGCGCCTTCCATCGTGCCCCGGCGTGGCGGCAGGAGGCGCCAGCCGATGACGGCCAGATAGATGATGCCGATAACGGCCACGGCGCTGCCGACCGGCGACATGGCGAAAAAGCCGAAGCCCTGCCCCAGCCGTTCCTCACGGACGGAGGACAGGATCATATTGGCCGGCGTCCCGATGAGGGTGATCATGCCGCCCATGATGGTGGCGAAGGCCAGCGGCATCAGGATGGTGCCTACGGCGCGCTTGTTCTGGCGTGCGATCTCGGCCCCCAGCGGCATAACGATGACCAGCGCCGCGATATTGTTCATGAAGGCCGACAGAAGCGCCCCCACCACCATCAGCATAGCCATCTGCATACTGTAGGTCGTGCGCCCGAAGAGGATGTAGCGGGCAAGCCGCGCCGCTACGCCGCTCAGTTCCAGCGTCCGCCCGACGATCAGCACCGCCGCCACGGCGACGATGGCCGGGTCACCGAAACCGCTCAGGGCGTTTTCCGGCTTGACCACGCCGGTGACAAGCCCGGCCAGCAGGGCCAGCACGGCGATCAGGTCGTGGCGTACGCGCTCGGTAACGAAAAGCACAAGCGCCCCGGCCAGTATCAGGGAACTGAGCAGGGCGGGAGAAGCGTACGCGGTCAGGTTCATTCAGCGGTGGTCCGGTCGAATGGGTGATTTAGACGAACGAGGTGAGCGTATCCGTGCGTATGATTTCAATGAGGATGTCGCCTTTGCGCAGGCTGCGCGCGCCGTCTTCCCAATAGCCGATGACGTGGTTGTCGCGGCAGATGCGCACGCCCATGCCGGTGCGGATGGCGTCGAGCGGTTGGCCGATCTCGTCCGCCGTCACCTCGCGCTGACGCATCACCACCTTGCCGTCGGCGGAGGCGAGGTCGCTGATATAGTCCACGACGTGACGGCCTTCGGCGGCGCGCGCCAGCAGGTGCCCGCCGAAGGAGACGGGATTGATGACGTGATCCGCCCCGGCCTGACGGATCAGGTCTTCGTTTTCGACCGCGCGCACCGTAGCGCTGATCGAGACGTGCGGGTTCATGGCCCGCGCGGACAGCACGACCAGCGCCGTGGTGTCGTCGCGTCCCATGGAGACGATGACGGCATGGGCGGCATCGATGCCGGCGGCGGCCTGCGTCGAATTGTGCGTGGCGTCGCATTCGATGACGATGACGCCGCGTTCCATGGCGGCGGTGATGCGGTCGGCATCCTTGTCCACCACCACGATCCTGCCCGGATCGACCTTCTGACGCAGCAGTTCGTTGACCGCCGCCTCGCCGCCCGCGCCGTAGCCGTAGACGATGATGTGCTGAGTGAGCCCCTTGCGGATCATGTGCGTGCGTATCCTTTCCCAGGTGCTTTTGACGACGAAGCTGTAGGCCGTGCCGAGGAAGATGACCCAGATGAACAGACGGATCGGCGTGACGACGAAGGTGTCGAACATGCGTGCGCGGTCGGTGACGGGCACGATGTCGCCATAGCCGACGGTCGAGACGGTGACGGCGGTGAAGTAGAGCACGTCCACCGTGGACACATGCCCGTCCGTATTGTCTCTCAGTCCGCCGCGATCGAGCCAGTGTCCGGCCAGCGCCACCAGGATCAGCGCCAGCACCAGCGCGCCGCGCATGGCCAGAGACTGAGACAGGCTGAGCCGGCCTTTGCGGTTGAGGGTGATATAGGGGAAGACCTCGCCCGGCACATCGATAGGGCCGCGTCGCTGTCGGGATGAGGAACGAAGAGGAGGGGCGCGGTCCGGCACGGGTGATCGTCTTTGGTCTGTACTCGGGTCGTAAGATTGGGGTCGTAAGATTGGGTCGTAAGTGCCTGAAACGCCGATAAAGGCGCGATAAGGAAAGCGATCAGGATTTGAGCGTCGCGGCGTCTTCGGGCGTGTTGAGATTGCGCAGGATCAGGCCGGGCGGCGCCGGGACTTCGACGCAGCCGAGATGAATGAGCAGGCCCCATACCGAAGGGCTGCGCGCGGCGGTGGTGACGAAGGCCTGAGCGGCCTCGATAACCGTGGGGCTGAGGCGCAGGGCGAAGGGCAGGGGATCGCCGTGGAAAAAGGCGCCGGCTCCGGGCTGGGCGGCCAGAAAGGTCAGGGCTTCGGGCGGCAGTTCGGGCATGTCCACGGGGACGAACAGCGCCTGATCGCAGCGGTCGCCCAGATGGCGCAGGGCGGCGACTATGCCGCCTGCCGGGCCGGCGTCGGGCGCGGGATCGGCGACGCCGCCGGGCAGGTCGGGCCGCCCGCTGTAGATGAGGGTTTCCGCACCCGCCGCCGTCAGCGTCTGTGCGGCGATGTCCAGCCAGGTCCGACCGTTGAACCTCAGCCCGGCCTTGTCCAGGCCCATGCGGCGCGATTTGCCGCCGCACAGTATGACGCCTGCGATGGTCATGACGGGAGAGGCCTCAAAAGGAAACGGACCGCCGGGGCACGCGATCCGTCTGACGTTAGATCATGAAGGCGGTTTTAGATACGAACATTCTCTAAGGCTCCTCCCCAAGTCGTGCGCCAGCGGCGCTTGATCAGGGTCAGACCGCCGAAGGCCACCAAAGCCAGCGCCGCGAAGCCGATCAGGCCCGGCTGATAGGTGCCGAGCGCCTGTTTCGACAGGCCGAGGCTGGTGGCCAGATAGAAGCCGCCGATACCGCCGAACATGCCGACCAGCCCGGTCATGACACCGATTTCCGCACGGAAGCGCTGCGGCACCAGTTGGAACACCGCGCCGTTGGCCATGCCCAGCGCGCCCATGCCGATGATGAGGAACAGCAGGGCCGTATAGGCGGTCGGCAGGCCGAAGCTGATGATGATCAGCGCGATGGCGGCGACCACGTACATGATCGACAGGGTGCGGATGCCGCCGATCCTGTCCGCCACGCTGCCGCCGACGGGGCGGAACAGCGAGCCGGCAAAGACGCAGGCGGCGGTGAAGAAGCCGGCCTTGACCGGGTCGAGGCCGTATTCCGAGTTGAAGTAGATGTTGAGCGACGAACTCAGGCCGACAAAGCCGCCGAAGGAGACGCCGTAGAAGAGCAGGAACCACCAGGCGTCCTGCTGCTTGAGGACATCGAAATACTGATCGATGCGCTTGGGCGCGGGCGGGTTCGGGGCGTCTCTGGCGAAGATCAGGTAGAAGATGAAGGCGGCGATCAGCGGCAGGGCGGCGAAGCCGAACACGGCGGTCCAGCCGAAGGCCTTGGCCAGAGACGGCGCGAACAGCGAGGCGAAGACCGTGCCCGAATTACCGGCGCCGGCAATGCCCAGCGCCACGCCCTGATACTGCGGCGGATACCAGCGCGAGGCCAGCGGCAGGGCCACGGCGAACGACGCGCCGGCGACGCCCAGCACCCCGGCCAGCATCAGGATGCCGGCATAGGAATCGATTTTCAGCACGAAGGCCAGCAACAGGCCGGTGATGACGATGGCCTGACCGATGGCTCCGGTCTTTTTCGGACCGATGCGATCGACCAGCACGCCTGCCACCAGGCGCAGCAACGCGCCGGTCAGGATGGGGACAGCGACCATGAAGCCTTTTTGCGCCGGGGTGAGGCCGAGGTCGGCGGCGATCTGAACGCCCAGCGCGCCCAGAAGCACCCATACCATGAAGCTCATATCGAAATAGAGGAAGGCCGAAAACAGGGTGGGGGAGTGCCCAGCCTTGAGGAAGTCCTTGGAAATCATACGGAAACCTGCGACGTCGTGCCGGGCGACCAAAGGGGGCGCCACGGCGTTGGGGAGACATTTTGGGGTGAAGACGACTGTCCGGTTCGTTCCGGAGGCTGACCGCCGTTGGCCAGTTCCCCAATCGCTGCGAAAAACCTAAGTCAGGGAACGCCGCACTGTCAAGCGGCGATTTTTGCGCGGGATTTTGCCATGCGGGACGGGTGAAATTTTTCTTGCGCACTGCGGCATAATGGGCGTAGCCGTAGCAAAAGAATCGACGTCCCGGCCTGTTTACCGGGATGCCTGCACCGGATAACTCCCCCGTGAATGTGCTGATCATCGACCCCGACGACGCGCGTGCGGCCCTTGTGGCCGAAGGCCTGCGGCTGGACGAAAGCCTGACCGGGGCGCAGATTCACCACTGGCCGCGCTTCGAACTGGCCCGCCTCAGCGACATCAATCCGGACATGGTCATCATCGCCTGCGAAAGCCCGGACCGCGATACGCTGGACGCGCTGCAGATCGCCCACGAGCAGGCCCCGCGCCCGGTGGCCATGTTCGTCGACCGCTCGGACGCCAATACGACGGCGCAGGCGCTGGAGGCGGGGGTTGCGGCCTACGTCGTGGACGGCTATTCACCCAACCGCGTGGCCTCGATCCTTGCGGTGGCGGCGCACCGGTTCAACCTGATGCAGACCCTGCGCCACGACCTGACCAAGGCCAAGGCCGATCTGGCGGCGCGCAAGACCATCGACCGCGCCAAGGGCGTGCTGATGACCTCGCGCGGGATCAGCGAGGAGGAGGCCTATCGTCTGATGCGCAAGCACGCCATGGATTCGGGCCGTCCCATCGCGGCGATCGCCGAGGATATTCTGTCCATTTCCGACCTGCTGAAGAAGAGGGACGACTGATGCTGAGTGTACGTATCGGTTTCAGCCCGCTCAACGATGCCGCCCTGGTCGTGCTGGCCGAGGTGCTGGGATGCTACGCCGCCGAAGGGCTGGACGTCTCCCTGAGCCGCGAGGCCAACTGGTCGAACATCCGCGACAAGCTGTCCTATGGCCTGCTTGATGCCGCGCACGTGCTCGCCACCCTGCCGCTGGCCCGCGGGTTGGGCCTGGGCCCGACCATCGGTCAGATCATCGCGCCCATGGCGTTGGGGGCCAACGGCAATTCGGTGGTCATCTCCTCGAAGCTGAAAGAGGTGTTCGAAGGGATGGGCGCCTCGACCCTGCTCGAATCGGCGCGCGCCCTGCGTCTGGTCATCCAGCACCGCCGCGCCGTCAGCGAAGGCAAGGTGACGCTGGCCATCCCGTTCAACTATTCGCCGCATCACTTCGTCCTGCGTCACTGGCTGGCGGCGGGCGGCGTCGATCCCGACCGTCAGGTGCAGTGGGTGGTTCTGCCGCCCTCGCGCATGGCCGACCATCTGCGCGACGGGGTGATCGACGGCTTCTGCTCCGGCTCGCCCTGGCCGCAGATGGCCGAACTGAACGGCGACGGCGTGGTGCTGTTTTCCGATCCGGCCTTCTGGACGCTCAAGCCGGAAAAGGTGCTGGCCCTGCGCGGCACCTGGGCCGACGAACACCCGGAAGAAGCCGTGGCCCTGACCCGCGCCGTGCTGCGCGCCGGGCAGTGGGCGGCGGATCCGGCCAATGCCAACGCCATGGCCGAGGTGCTGAGCCAGAAAATCTATGTCGGCGCGCCGCTGGAGGCCGTTCAGAAGGCGCTGGCCCCCGGCGGTGCGGGCCTGATCCTCGATCCGCAGACGACGACCTTCCCGTGGATCAGCCACGCCAAATGGTTCATCGGGCAGTTCGTGCGCTGGGGCCTGACCGAAGGCGACCACGATTTCGACGCCATCGCGCGCCGGGTTTACCGGCCCGATCTGTGGCGTCAGGCGGCGGAACCCCTGGGCCTGTCGCTGCCGCTCGACGACGAAAAGGACGAAGGCGGGGCGGCCGAGGCGTGGACGCTGCCGGCCGAGCCGAACGACATCCTCATGCCGCCGAACACCCTGTTCGACGGCGGTGTGTTCCGGGTGAGCCGGGCTTGAATCATACCTTCCCGGCTATGCCGGGAGGGGACCATTTGCGGAGCAAATGGTGGTGGGGTGGTCTCACCGAATTTCAACTGGCGCGTATTTGGATGGCTTAGCCAGATACCCCACCACCACGCCCTGACGGGCGCGGTCCCCTCCCCATCAAAGATGGGGAGGTATGAAAATCGTTCGCCTCGCAGACGCAAAAAACGCGGATTGACACAAGGCTGATCCTGTGGCCCAATAAGTCCACGGATCAAAGGCGATCCACAGACATTCGCTCCGGCGCGCCAATGGCGGCGAGACGGGGCCTCCACCGGACAAAGACGTCCCGCACTCCTGAAACGCTCACGCGTCAAGGGAGTGCGGGATTTTTTTTGGCCAAAGTTCCACGCTCTCCCACAAGGGCACCCTCATGGCCTTCAATCTCGATACCCCCCCTAAGCCCCGGATTGTCGTCATCGGCGCGGGCATGGCCGGCGGCCGCATCGTCGAGGAAATACTAAAACGCGCGAATCCTAGCGAAGGTGGGCGCATGTTCGACATTTCGATCATCGGCGCCGAAGCCTGCGCCACCTACGACCGCATCCAGTTGTCGCCAGTGCTGGCCGGGGAAAAGACCTTCGAGCAGATCGTCACCCATTCGCAGGACTGGTACGACCTCAACGGCGTAAAGACGCATTTCGGCTGCTGGGTGCAGGGCATCGACCGCGAGGCCAAACAGGTCATGCTGCACGACGGTCAGACGATCGGCTACGACTATCTGATCCTCGCTACCGGGTCCGACCCGATCCGCCTGCCGCTGCCCGGTGCCGACCTGTCGGGCGTGGTTGCTTTCCGCGATCTGCACGATGTCGACCTGATGCAGAAGGCGGCTGCCCATGCTTCTAAAAAGGGTGGCGGGGAAGCGGTGGTGATCGGCGGCGGCCTGCTGGGCCTTGAGGCCGCCTACGGTCTGGCCAGGCGCGGCATGAAGGCCACGGTCGTCCACCTCGTCGATGTGCTGATGGAGCGTCAGCTCGATGAGGCCGCCGGGCGTCTGCTGGAAAAGGCGCTGGCCGAACGCGGCGTCTCGGCGGTGCTCAATGCGCAGTCCGAGGCTATTGTCGGCGAAACCCATGTCGAGGGCCTGAAGCTGAAGGACGGGCGCGTCATCCCGGCCTCGCTGCTGGTCATGGCGGTGGGCATCCGTCCACACGTCGAACCGGCGAAGTCGGCGGGCCTGACGGTCGAGCGCGGCATCGTCGTCGACGATCAGATGCGCACCGACGATCCCTTCATCTTCGCGGTCGGCGAATGCGTGCAGCACCGCGGTCAGTGCTACGGCCTGGTTGCGCCGATCTGGGACATGTGCCGGACGCTGGCCGACGTGCTGACGGGCAGGAATCCCGACGCGGCCTATCTCGGTTCGGAACTGGCGACGCGCCTGAAAGTGTCGGGCGTCGATCTTTACTCGGCGGGGCAGTTCAACGGCGGCGAGGGCTGCGAGGACATCGTCTTCCGCGACCCGGCGCGCGGCGTTTACAAGCGCATCGTCATCAAGGACAACCAGTTGGTCGGGGCCGTGCTGTTCGGCGAGGCGGCGGACGGCGGCTGGTATTTCGACCTGATCAAAAAGGGTGAAAGTATCGGCGATATCCGCGACACCCTGATCTTCGGTCAGGCGGTGACGGAGGCGCTGGCCGGCGTGGACCCTAACGCCGCCGTTGCGGCATGGCCCGACGACACGGAAGTGTGCGGCTGCAACGGCGTAAGCAAGGGTACGGTGGTCGAGGCGATCTGCGGCGGCGCGGACAATCTGGACAAGGTGCGCGGCTGCACCAAGGCCAGCGCGTCGTGCGGTTCGTGCACCGGCATTGTCGAACAATTGCTGAAGGTGACGCTGGGCGACGCCTTCAAGGCGCAGACCGGCCCCAAGCCGATGTGCAAGTGCACCGAGCATGGTCACGCCGTGGTGCGCAAGACGATTGTCGAGCAGGAATTGAAGACCATTCCCGACGTCATGCAGGCGATGAAGTGGACCACGCCCGACGGCTGTTCCTCGTGCCGTCCGGCGTTGAACTATTACCTGCTGTGCGCCTGGCCGCGCGAATATCAGGACGATCCGCGCTCGCGCTTCGTCAATGAGCGCAACCACGCCAACATCCAGAAAGACGGCACCTATTCCGTCGTGCCGCGCATGTGGGGCGGCGTGACGACGGCCAAGGAACTGCGCGCCATCGCCGATGTCTGCGACAAGTACGAGGTGCCGATGGTCAAGGTGACCGGCGGTCAGCGTCTCGACCTGTTCGGCATCAAGAAGCAGGACCTGCCCGCCGTCTGGGCCGACCTCAATGCCGCCGGCATGGTGTCGGGCCACGCCTACGCCAAGGCCCTGCGCACGGTGAAGACCTGCGTTGGTTCGGAATGGTGCCGCTTCGGCACGCAGGATTCGACCGGGCTGGGGATCAAGCTGGAGCAGGACACCTGGGGCTCTTGGATGCCGCACAAGTTCAAGATGGCCGTGTCGGGCTGCCCGCGCAACTGCGCGGAAGCTACCATCAAGGACTTCGGCGTCATCTGCGTGGACTCCGGCTATGAACTGCACGTCGGCGGCAATGCCGGCATCCATCTGCGCGGCACGGACCTGTTGTGCAAGGTGGCGACCGAGGCCGAGGCCCGCGAATATTCGATGGCCTTCGTCCAGTTCTATCGCGAGGACGCCTGGTATCTGGAGCGCACCGCGCCGTGGATCGAGCGTGTCGGGCTTGAGGCCATCAAGGCGAAGATGTTCGACGCCGACGAACGCAAGGCGCTGTCGGGGCGGTTCCTCGAATCGCAGGCGGTGTTTCAGGTTGATCCGTGGGCGGAACATGCGCCCAAATCCGAGCCGGCGCAGGTGTTTTCGCCGCTGGCCGACCTGCGCAGCGAGAAGAAGGAGATCGCCCGATGAACGCCAGTCTGGCTTTAAAATGGGTTGATGTGGGCGCGGCGGTTGATGTGCCTTATCAGGGCGCGCGCCGGGTCGATACGGACCTTGGGGCCATCGCCGTTTTCCGCACGGTGGACAACGAATATTACGCCGTGATGGACAAATGTCCGCACAAGGGCGGGCCCTTGTCCGAAGGCATCGTCCATGGTCGTCACATCGCCTGCCCCCTGCATAACTGGTCGTTTTCGTTGCAGACCGGTGAAGCCGTCGGTGCCGATGCGGGCAAGGGCTGCACCCCGACCGTGCCGCTCAGGATCGAGAACGCCCGGATTTTGCTGGGTTTGCGTTGAACCCCCTCTCCCTTGAGGGAGAGGGTTGGGGTGAGGGGGGGTGAACTCCGACCTTCCCCCTCACCCCGCGCTGATGCGCCACCCTCTCCCTCAAGGGAGAGGGGGAGTTGTTGAATGACCACCACCCATAACACCACCTGTCCCTATTGCGGCGTCGGCTGCGGCGTCGAAGCGACGCTCGACGGCCGCCGTATGACCGTCAAGGGCGATGCGGCGCATCCGGCCAATCAGGGGCGGCTCTGCTCCAAGGGGACAGCGCTGGGCAAGACCTTCGGACTGGAAGGACGTCTGCTGACTCCGCGCCGGCGCACGGCGGACGGGTTTGTGGAAACAAGTTGGGATGCGGCGCTGGACGAGGTGGCGGGCCGCTTCCGCGACATCGTCGCCGAGCACGGCCCGGACGCCGTGGCCTTCTACGTGTCGGGACAGTTGCTGACTGAAGACTATTACGCGGTCAACAAGCTGGCCAAGGGTTATATCGGCACGGCCAATATCGACACCAATTCGCGCCTGTGCATGAGTTCAGCAGTCGCGGCGCACAAGCAGGCCTTCGGGGCCGACCTCGTGCCCGGCACCTATGACGATCTGACCGAGGCCGACATGCTGGTTTTCAGCGGCCACAACGCCGCCTGGACGCATCCGGTTCTCTATCGGCGCATCGAAACCC
The DNA here is from genome assembly GCF_020535245.1 of Asticcacaulis sp. AND118. GTDB lineage: Bacteria > Pseudomonadota > Alphaproteobacteria > Caulobacterales > Caulobacteraceae > Asticcacaulis. Next base: position 616,491 of record NZ_CP084910.1, read on the forward strand.
GGCAGGACCAGTTTCGCGTCTGCATCGACCCGCGCCGCACCGATACGGCGAGGTCCGCCAACCTGCATCTGATGATTCGTCCGCAAACGGACATTCGCCTGTGGAACGGGCTTTGCGCCCAACTGATCGCGCGTGATGCCCTCGATCATGACTTTGTAGATCAACACACTCAGGGCTTTTCGCGTCTGATGGCGGCGCTGAGTTCCGACGACCAGAGTGTGGAGGCCGTGGCCGCCGATTGCGACATTTCGCCGGTCGATCTCAAGGCCTTTTACGACGCTTATCTGTATACGGACAAAGTGGTCAGTTTGTTCTCCATGGGCTCGAATCAATCGGCTCAGGGGGTACACAAGGGCTTGAGCCTGATAAATGCGCACCTGCTGTCGGGTAAGATCGGCAAGCCGGGCGCCGCGCCCTTTTCCATCACCGGCCAGCCCAACGCCATGGGCGGGCGCGAGGTCGGCGGGCTGGCCAATATGCTGGCCGCGCATATGGATTTTGACGAGGCTTCCAAGGCGCTGGTGCAGCGCTACTGGGGGTCGCCGACCATCGCGCCGAAAGCGGGCCTGAAGGCCGTCGATATGTTCGAGGCGGTGCGGAAAGGCAGGATCAAGGCCATCTGGATCATGGCGACCAATCCGATGGTTTCCATGCCCGACGCCAACCGCATCCACGAAGCCTTATCGAACTGCGAACTGGTGGTGGTGTCTGACGTCATCGCCCGCACCGACACTATGGACATGGCGCATATCCAGTTGCCCGCCGCCGCCTGGGGCGAGAAGGACGGCACGGTGACCAATTCCGAGCGCGTCATTTCGCGCCAGCGCAACCTCACCGATCTGCCGGGGCAGGTGCGTCCCGACTGGGCCATTATCGCCGAAGTGGCGCGGCGCATGAATCCGGACTGGGCCAATGCCTTCGACTGGAGCGGACCGGACGCGGTGTTTGCCGAGCACGCCGGGCTGACGGCGTTCGAGAACAATGGCAAGCGCTTCCTCGATCTTGGCGGGCTGACCGGCCTGTCGAAGGCGCAGTACGACGCGCTTCAGCCGGTGCGCTGGCCGTTTCGCGCCGATGGGCAGCCGTCCACGCGCCTGTTCGCGGATGGGAAGTTCAACACGCCGAACGGTCGGGCGCGGCTGGTGCCGCCGATCGTGCGCGGCCCGGCCAATCAACCGACGCCGGACTTCCCGTTCAGCCTCAATTCGGCGCGCGTGCGCGACCACTGGCACACCCTGACGCGCACGGCGCTGGCGCCGGAACTGAACCGCCATATCTCCGAGCCGACGCTGGACATACACCCCAAGGACGCGCGGCGGCTGGGCATCAGGGACGGGCGTCTGGCGGTGGTGCGCACCGCGCACGGCGAGGCCATCCTCAAGGCCCGCATCACCGACGATGTGCGCGTCGGCAATCTGCACGCGCCGATGCACTGGACGAAGCAATTCGCGCCGTTCGGCCGTTCCAATCCGCTGATCAATCCGGCGGTCGATCCGATGTCGGGCCAGCCGGAATTCAAGCATACGCCGGCGCAGGTGACGCCCTTCCATGAGACCTGGCACGGCTTCCTTATGACGCCGCGCGACTTCGATGGCGAGTTTCCGGACTTTAAACCCGACACCATCTGGCGGCGCACGGCCCACGCCCACGCCGATTGTTATGAGATCGCCGGGCTGGAGATGCCGCAAGGCGCGGACTTCACCGCCACGGCGACGCTCGACGATCCGGCCACCGGCATCCGCCGTCAGGTGCGCGTCGAGGACGGCCGCCTGACGCGCGTGCTGTTCCTCGCGCCGATCCATAAGAAGCTGCCGCCGCGCGACTGGCTGCTGGACGGCTTCGGCGAGGCGCAACTGAGCGCCGCACAGCGCGCGGCGCTGCTGATCGGGCGGATGCCGGGCGTGTCGGATAAGGGCCGCCTCATCTGCGCCTGCAACAGCGTCGGTGAAAACGCCGTCAATGCCTGCATCGACGACGGCGCGACGACGGTCGAAGCGATCGGCGAAGTCACGCGGGCCGGCACGGCCTGCGGTTCGTGCAAGGGCGAACTGAAGCAGTGTTTGCTGCGCCATGCGGCGGCCGCGAAAAAGGAAAAGGTTCAGGCCTGATCCCATTTGCGAACGCCAAAACGCCGCCCGGACGATCCGGGCGGCGTTTTCCGTTCAGGCGACGCTTCAGGCGACGCTTCAGGCGGTGATTCAGGCCGGTTCGGCCAGCGGCGCCGGCGCATGATCGTGGGCTTCGAGGAAGCTGACGATGCGGCGGCGGCAATCGACAAAATGCGCGTCCTGCATCACGGCCTTGCGGTCGCGCGGGCGCGGCGTCTTCACCTCGACGATGTCGCCGATGCGCGCCTTGGGGCCGTTGGTCATCATCACCACGCGGTCGGCCAGCAGCACGGCCTCATCGACATCGTGGGTGATCATCAGCACGGTTGCGCAGATGCGCTCGTGCAGTTCCATCACCGTGTCCTGGAGGTGCGCGCGGGTCAGGGCGTCGAGCGCGCCGAAGGGCTCATCCAGCAGCAGCACCTTGGGCTCCATGCTCAGCGCGCGGGCGATGCCGACGCGTTGTTTCATGCCGCCGGAGATTTCGCCCGGACGCTTGTCCCTGGCGTGGGTCATCTTGACCAGTTCCAGATTGTTCATCGTCCGGTCGTGGAGCTGTTTCAGGTTCTCCTTCGCGCCGTAGAGCTTGGCGACGGCGAGGCGGACATTCTCGTAGACCGTCATCCACGGCAGAAGCGAATGGTTCTGGAACACTACGGCGCGCTCCGGGCCGGGGCCGGTGATCGCCTTGTTGTCGAGCAAAGCCGCGCCCAGCGTTACCGGCACGAGGCCCGCGACGACGTTGAGAAGCGTGGACTTGCCGCAACCGGAATGGCCGATGATCGACAGGAATTCGCCCTTGTGGACGCTGAGCGAGACATTATCGAGGACCTGAGAGATGACGCAGTCGCGCTCGAAATCGACATAGATGTTTTCAAGGGAAAGGATGGGTTTGGACATGTTTTGCCTCCAGGCCCCCTCTCCCTGAGGGAGAGGGTTGGGGTGAGGGGGGAATAGCGAGCACAGGCGGATAAAGGTGTCCCCCCTCATCCGACCCGCCAGCGGGTCACCTTCTCCCTCAAGGGAGAAGGGAAATTGATCAATCCGCGGTGGTGCCGCGCGAGACGTACTGACCGACAAGGGCCACCAGACGATCCAGCACGAAGCCGACCATGCCGACCCAGAGCAGGGCGACGATGATGTCGGACATGCGCGACGAATTGTACTGGTCCCAGATGAAGAAGCCGATGCCGACGCCGCCCAGCAGCATTTCGGAGGCGACGATGGCCAGCCAGCTCATGCCGACGCCGATGCGCAGACCCGTGAAGATGTGCGGCGTGGCGGCGGGCAGCATGATCTTGAAGAAATACTCGGCCGGAGTCAGGCGCAGCACCTTGGCGACATTGACGTAATCCTGCGGGATGTTGCGCACGCCGACCATGGTGTTGATGACGATGGGCCAGATGGAGGTGATGAAGATGACGAAGAGGGCCGAAGGCTGGGCTTCGCGCAGCGCCGCCAGCGAGATCGGCAGCCAGGCCAGAGGCGGCACGGTGCGCAGGACCTGAATGATCGGGTCCGTGCCCTTGCGCGCCCAGTCGACCGTGCCGAGGAAGGCCCCCAGCAGCACGCCGCACACGGCGGCCAGACCGAAGCCGACGCCGACGCGCGAGAGGGATGTCAGGACGTGCCAGAACAGGCCCTTGTCGACCCCGCCGCGATCGTAGAACGGATCGAAGATCAGCTCCTGCGCCTCCATCAGCACCATCGACGGCGAGGGCAGTCCGCCGGGAAAGGCGTTGCCCAGCGCTTCCCATATCAGCAGCAGCGCGCCGACGGTGAGCAGCGGCATGAGGTAGTTGCCGGCCTTATCGGCCAGCTTGCGGCGTCTGGAGGCGGCGATCTGTTTCGCCTGCGCCGCCGCCAGAAGGGTCTGGGGTTGATGGGCGACGGGGACGGCAGGCGCGGCAGGGCGGGGGGCGGTCATTTTTTGAACTTCGAATGGCATGGGAGTTCCTTGCTTCAAACCCCCTCTCCCTAAAGGGAGAGGGTTGGGGTGAGGGGGATGTCGAGATCGTGGTTGCCCCCTCATCCGGTCTCGCGGTGCTCGACCACCTTCTCCCTCGAGGGAGAAGGGAAGAGTGATCAGGCCAGTTTCTTGATCGGCTGGCTGGCGAGGTAGGCGTTGGGATTGGCCCAGTCGAAGGTCTTGCCGTCGAAGAACCGCTCGACGCCGCGCGAATCCGCCGGGGCCGGGATGCCGTACTGCTTGGCCACTTCGCGCCACAGGTCGGAGCGGTTGACCGTGTTGACCAGCGCCTTGGTGTCCACATCGTTGTCGATAATGCCCCAGCGTTTGTTCTCGGTGACGAACCAGGCATCGTGCGACTTGAACGGGAAGTTGGCGTTGTCGGCCCAGAACTTCATCAGGTGCGGCGATCCGGCGACATTGCGCCCGTCGCCGTAATTGATCTTGCCCTGCAGGCGCGGCAGGATGTCGTTGATCGGCACGTTGATGTACTGACGGCCCGCCGTAATGGCGCACATGGCCGGGCGGTTCTTGTCGCACCATTGGGCCGCTTCCATCACCGCGGCGATCAGGGCCTTGGCGGCGTTCGGATATTTATCGACCCAGTCGGCGCGCATCCCCAGCGCCTTTTCCGGGTGGTTCATCCAGATTTCCGAGGTCGTCGCGGCGGTGTAGCCGATCTTCTGATTGACCAGTTGACCGTTCCACGGCTCGCCGACGCAGAAGACGTCCTGCGTCCCGGCCTTCATGTTCGCCACCATCTGCGGCGGCGGGATGACGATGGTCGAGACGTCGGTGTCCGGATTGATCCCGGCGGCCGCCAGCCAGTAACGCACCCACAGGTCGTGCGTGCCGCCGCGATAGGTCATGGCCACCTTGGCCAGGTTTCCGGCGGCCTTGAGCTGCGCGAATTTCGCCTTCGCGCCGGCGGCGTTGAGCCCGACCTGCACGTTTTTCAGATCGTTGCCGACGCTGATGGCCTGACCGTTGGTGTTGAGGCGGGCAAGGATGTACATCGGCGTCTTGCGAGCGCCGACGCCGAGGGTGAACTGATAAGGCATGGGGCTGAGGATGTGCGCCCCGTCTATGCCGCCGCCTTGCGCGCCCAGCACGATATTGTCGCGCGTCGCCCCCCACGAGGCCTGCTTCAGCACCTCGACATTGGGCAGGCCGTACTTGGCGAACAGGCCCTTTTCCTTGGCGATGATCAGGGGCGAAGAGTCGGTCAGCGCGATGAAGCCCAGCTTGGCGCCGGAAACCTCCGGGCCCTTGCCGGCGGCGAAGGCGCCTGACGGGAAGAGGGTTCTGGCGGCGGCGACAGTGGCGGCAGCGCCGATGAGCGCCTGACGTCGGGAGAGGGAGATGTCGGTCATATCGATAGTCCCTTAAAGCTTGTATTCGAAGCCGACCCACACCTTGGTGCGGGAGGCGGGCATGAGGGTGTTGGCGCGGTCGAAGTCGGCGTATTTCAGCAGCAGCGACAGGTTCCTGGTCAGGCCGGCGGCGAACTGCGCGTCGAATTCCGTGCCGATCGACTGGCTGAGGCGATCCGTCTCGAAGTCGTGATAGGCCAGCGTCAGGGTCGGGTTCTTGATCAGCGGGAAGGACGGGTGGGTGTAGCCCGCCACAGTCAGGCTGTAGCTGAGGTTTTTGAACCCGTTGGCCATGGTCTTGTTGCCGGAGAAGGCCAGCGCGTCGGACCAGCCGTTGAAGGCGTGCGTGGTGGCCAGCGGCGTGATAAAGCCGCGCGTGCCGTCGCCCTCGAACGTCTCGTAGCCGAGCTTGAGGGTGTACATGTCCCAGGTCACCGCGGCGTCGATATTATAGGCCGAAAGCTCGAAGTCGGCGGGGTTGTAGCCATAGTCGGTCTGTTGGGCGTAATAGCCCGAATAGGCCAGTTTGAACGACGACAGCCAGGCCGAGCCGGAGGCCTTGAGCCCGATGGTGTTGGTCGAATTGGCCTTGGCGTTTTCGAAATCGAGCGCGTAGTCGAAGGCCTGAAGCTTAAGCGCTTCATTGACCGGCAGGGTGACGCTGAGCAGGTGGCTGTCGGAATCCCAGTCCGCCGTTTCGGCGAGGACGCGGTTGACCTGAAACACGTAGGCGTAGGTGACGGCCAGCTTGCCCACCGTGGTGTCGACGCGCAAGGCATCGAAGGTCTGTTCGTCCTGACGCCAGCCGACATTGCCGACGAAGCGCGCATCGTCGAGCACCAGACGCTGACGTCCGGCGGTGACGGTGGTGAAGCTCGACGGCGACCACACCACCTGCGCGCGGTTCAGTTCGGTCACGGTCGGGTCGTTCACCGCCGGATACTGGGTCTTGCCGTTGGTGGTTGAATTGTAGTCGTCGTCCAGCGCGCGGACGTCCTCGAATTCGACGAGGAATTTCAGGTTCTTCCAGTCGGCGGACTGAAACCCGATGCGGTTGCGCAGCGTCAGGGCCGAGCCCTTCTGCAGTCCCGCCTGATCGACGCCTTCGTAGCGCAGGCGGCTTTCCAGCAGCGGCTTGCCCGCCGCGAGGGCTTCGCCAAACGTCTCCTGAGCGAAAGCCGGAACGCTCAGTCCGGCTAAAAATGTTGCGCCGCACAAAATTAAGGGCGCACTTTTCCGACGCAGCTTTGGATGGGCCACGGTCATATCCCCTGAAAAGAGCAAAAAAAAAACGCCCCAGACTACACCGCCGGTTCCCCTTGCGCGGTAATGGTCTGAGACGTCATTGTCCGATGGTGAGCGGGGCCGTCGGTGGCCCGCGCCGCGTGTCATCCGCCTTTGGATAACACCGTGAGCGTCATATAACATTCACGGGGCGTCAATCGCTTTTTTCGCATGTGCGTACGATTTTCACCAAGCGATAACCTTGTGATGTATTTTCGCAACGAAAAGCGGGTCAGGGTACGGGAATTTCCTCCCACATCAGCACGGTGCCGTTCTTGCGGTCCGGGTCGGCGCCGGGCCAGTCGGCGGCATAGGGTTCCCCCGTGCGACCGTCGAGCCCCAGATAGCGGTGGGTGCGCAGCGACATCAGCATGAACTGATGGCGCAGCATGTCCTGCCACTGGAACAGGCTGTCGGGCGTTTCGCTCTTCATCAGCCGCACATCCGAGGACAGGCCCAGACCGACCACGGTGAGGAAACCGCTGCCGTCCATGGCCTCCAGCGCCACGCGGCCCTGACCGCGATCGTGGACGCGGAAGCGCGCGCCCGGCCCGGCGGCGTCTTTGGAACCCTGCGCCGCAAAGTGCAGCATGCCGTGCGGATTGGCCCACATGGGCAGGTCGTTGGCGAGGTTGCGGATGGTCACGATCTTGCCCGCCGGGATGTTCTTCGAGCGGTCGGCCAGGGGCTCATCGACGCGGAAATCGTCGAAGTCGGCCTTGCCGCCCTCGACGCCCTTTTCATTGTAAGCGAACAGGGCGTAGCGCACGCCCTGAAAGGTGCGCAACTGATAGGCGGTGCGCAGTTCGCCGCCGATCGGCGTGAAGGTCTTGCCATCGGTCGAATAGCTGAACTGCGCCAGTTCGGTGTCGTAATTGCCGGAGACGCGCAACTGCACGCGCGGGCCGTTCAGGGCGGTCTCGACCGTGGTGTCGGCGAGTTGATCGTACAGACGCAGGCGATAGCCCTTGCCGTCGCGCACCACGCCCAGCCAGTAGTAGGGGATGTTGAGCAGGGCGAGGCCGGCCACGTCGCCGGCCTTCAACCCCCTGGCGTCCAGTGTCGTGGTTGCCGTCGATTCCGGTCCGATGGCGCGCTGGGTCAGGCTGTTGCGCGCCAGCAGGAAATGCGGGGCGGGCAGGCTGTGCAGCCGCAGATAGCCGCGCCGCTCGGACAGCGACCATTTCCGGTCGTCCGGCACGTGGTTCCATTGCCAGATCGCCTGAGGCTTCGGACCTGAGAAGTCGTCATTACGCTGATAAGTCGGGGTGGGCGTGGCTGCGACGCCGGTAGCGGGTTTCAGCCAGGTGCGCGGGCTTCGCCCGAAATTTCCGGAAAGGCCGAAATACGGCCAGCCATCCTGCCATGTTACCGGCGACAGGAAGGTGGTGCGGCCCATCGATTTGACATCCATCATCGAAAAGCCCCACCAGTCCCCATTTGGCAATTCGACAATGCCGCCCTGATGCAGCGGATCGGCCCCGAAGGCGTTGCCGCCCGGCGGGGGCGGCGAAACGCCGATCTTGTCGCCGGGCGCCGGCAGGTTGCGCCCGATGCCGGTGGTGCGCCAGCCGAAGGGCGTGCCCATGGTTTCGCGCGCGCTGATCGTCACCGTCTCATAGGGGCCGTAGGGTGTGTCGGCGCGGGCGGCCTGCATCCGCCCGACGGGGGCGTAGTTGGCGCTGATAATGTAGTACTTGCCGTTGATCTTATAGAAGTGGTGGCCTTCGCCCATGGCGTTGCCGGCCGGAATGATCACCTTGTCGCTGCCTTCGACATAGCCGCTGAGATCGGGCTTAAGCTCGATCATGCGGACCTCGTCATAGCCGTGTACGGCGTAGATTTTGCCGTCGTCGTCAAACAGGACAGAGAGGTCGTAGATCTTGCCGCCCAGCTTTTTATGCGTCCACGGCCCGGCGGGATCGGTCGCCGTGAAGACCTGCATGCCGTAGCCGTTGATATTGGAGAAGATGTAGAAGGTCCCGTTGTGATAGCGCAGCGCCGGGGCCCAGATACCCGCCCCATAGGCGCTCTTGCCGTCTTCGAGCCTGTATTCCGGGCCCATCTCCAGACGGTCGAAGGCATAGCCCAGCAGCTTCCAGTTCACCAGGTCCTTCGAATGCAGCACGGGCAGGCCGGGCATGGTGTGCATGGTGGTGCCGGTCATGTAGTAGTCGTCGCCGACGCGGATCAGGTCGGGGTCGGAAAACTCGTCGTTGAACAGCGGATTGGTGAAGGTGCCGTTGCCGTTGTCCGGCGTCCAGGTCGTCGCGGCGGTGGTCCTGGGGAGCGGTTGCGCCGGCGCCTGCGCGACGGCGGGCAGGGCGAACAGGGCAAGCGCGGCGATCAGCGCGTTCGGTGCGAAGCGGGCGGGCATGGGCGGTTTCCTGACTGAAGCGCTTTGCGAAGCGTGCGCCATTTCGTAATTTTGACCGCCACTATAATAGTCTGAGTTAATCGGTCAATCAGCCTTTGGGCTTGGTCTTTGTGGTCTTTACGGGCGTTTTGGCTTTGGGCTTGGCCTTAACCGCGGCAGCCTTCTGCGGCACGAACCACGCCGGGGCCGCCGGCGGGGCGCAGTTTCGGGCGATGCCGATGCCCTTGAGGTAGGCGCGACGCGACTGCCCCGCCTCCAGCGCCGCCTCGATGGCCTTCTGGTGCTTCTCGGCCCCGGTGAGCTTACGCACCACGCCGCGGAAAGGGATGATGCCGGTCGAGGCGTCGCGCACGGCGCTGACCGCGCCGCGATTGGCCATGGCCTCGCCCTTCTGCGTCAGGCTGCGCGTATCCTCGGCAATGAGGGCGTCGAGGTCGGGCCCCAGCACCTCGTCCAGCCGACCGATCTCCGCCGACAGCGCCGGGCAGGTCGTCAGGCCGGCGATGTCGTAGGGCTTCTCCGTCGCGGTGACAAGGATGGCGGGGATTTCCAGCTTGCGCAGATTGAGGTCGTCGAGCGGAGCCGTGGCCGCGCCGGTGAAGCTGTTATTCTTCTCCAGCCACTCTGGATTGCTTTGGCCCGGACTGGTCTGGGCAGGACCGGTCTGGGCGGGTTTGGCCACATCGCCCGGTGGCGTAGCGGGCGCGGGCGTTTGAGCCACCGCGGCGGCGGTCCAGAGGAAACCGGTGAAGAGGGCGATCGGTAAGGTTTTCATGGCTCCCTTTTACGCCCGTTCATCGGCCCTGTCCCGTAACACTTAAGGCATATTTTAACCTCTTAAGGTTGAACATAGGTCTGACCATTCCGACAGTGCGCGTACCCGACCGTTTCACGACAGGTTTTCAGGTAAAAGGTAACGTATGCGTCGCCGGATGATATTGGGGTTTGCCATCGGGCTTGCGATCTGCGCCGGCGTCCTGCCGCTGTTCGCCATCGGCTATATTTCGCACCAGCGCGCGGTCGAAGCCGAACGCACGCACCTGACCGAATATGCCGGCTGGACGCTGAGGCGCGGCAACCTGACCCTGACCGAGGCGCAGGGCGCGCTGAAGAAGATGCGATCCGAAGCCTATGCGGGCTGCAGCCCGGCCCATATCGCGCGCATGCGGCAACTGGCGGTCGAAGAGCGCTTCGTTGAAGAGATCGGCTATTTTGAAAACGGACGTCTGGCCTGCACCGGCTGGGGCAGGGTGCGTGAGCGTCTGGACAAGGGCGCGGCGGATGTGCAGTTGCCGGGCGGCTTCGGCCTTTATCTCAATGTCGATCCCGTGGTCAGCAAGGCCGGACGCATGCTGGCAATCAGCTACGGCGACTATAACGCCCTGATCAAGCCGGAGCGCATGGTCGATGTGCTGACCAACAGTCAGATGGTGCTGGGGGTAGCGACGCGTCAGGGGCAACTGATCGCCATGTCGGGCGAAGCCGATCCGGTGCTGGTGCGTCATCTGACGCGCAATGACATCGCCGGCATGACCGATGCGCAGATAAATGCCTCCGCCGAGTCGCAGGACCTGCGCGCCTTCGCCATTTCGCCGCGCACGGCGCTTCAGGGGCATCTTGATCGCGAGCGCTGGCTGCTGATCCCCCTGGCGCTTTGCGTCTCTCTGGTGCTGGTCGGCGTCATCGTCTGGGTGTCGCGCGAACGCCTGTCACCGCAGAAGGAACTGGCGGTCGCTATCCGCAAACGCCTCTTCGTCGTTCATTATCAGCCGATCATCGAACTGGCATCGGGCCTGTGCATCGGGGCCGAAGCCCTGCTGCGCTGGCGAAGGCGCGACGGCACGTGGGTCGCGCCGGATGTTTTCATCCCGCTGGCCGAAGCGCACGATCTGATCGCGGACCTGACCGACCTGATGATCGAGCGGGTGTGCCACGATCTGCCGCGCATCGGCGACGGCGATCTGCGGGTGACGCTGAACATCTCGGCCTGCGACATGGAAAGCGGCCGCTTCCTGCCGGTGCTGGGCCGGGCTATCGAGCGGGCGGGTCTCAGGCCGTCGCAGGTGTGGCTTGAGGCGACCGAGCGCGGCTTCATGAACGCCGAGGCGGCGCGCCGGACCATCGACGCGGCGCGCGCCGCGGGGCATCGCGTGGCCATCGACGATTTCGGCACCGGCTATTCCAGCCTGTCGCTTCTGGAGACCCTGCCGCTGGATGCGCTCAAGATCGATAAATCGTTCGTGCAGGCCATCGGGCAGAACTCCGCCACCAGCGTCGTGCTGCCGCATATTGTCGACATGGCGCACGGCCTGAAGCTGGGCATCGTGGCCGAGGGCGTCGAGACGGTGGCGCAGGAGGCCTATATCCGTTCAATGGGCATCGAATTCGCGCAGGGCTGGCTCTATTCGCGGGCCCTGCCGGCAGAAGGGTTCGATGCGTTCCGCCGGGCGCACGACGCCGGGCGTGTGGCGCCGCATTTGCGCGAAGTGGCGTGACGGATCGGCCTGGTAAAGGCAATGTGAGCGCTCAGGCGCATTGACAGGTTCGGCGGAACCGTGATTTGTTATCGCTAACATAACAATCTAAAAGCCCACAGGGACGCCATGTTCACCCACATACCGACGCGCCGCCATATACTGGCGGGCCTGACCGCTGCCGCCTTGCCGCCCGTTACAGCCGGCGCCGCGCACGCCGATGCCGGACCTTCGCTCAAGGCCCTGGCGGCGGAGAAAGGCATTCTCTTCGGCTCCGCCCTCAGCGCGGGCACCATGGAGGCGGCCTATCTCGATATTCTAAAGACCGAATGCGGCGTGATCGTCCCTGAAAACGAGTTCAAGGTCTATGTCATCGCGGCGCAGGCGGATCGCTATAACTTTGCGCCGGGCGACGCCATTGCCGGATTCGCGCGCGACAACGGCATGAAGCTGCGCGGGCACACCCTGTTGTGGAACAAGGTCGAGTTCATGCCGAAATGGCTGCTGAATATCGACTTCGGACGCAAACCGGCCCTGGGGGCCGAGCGCTATCTGCGCGACTATATCAAACGGGTCTGCACCCATTATGGCGATCAGGTCTTTTCGTGGGACGTGGTCAACGAAACGATCGACCCGAAGACGGGCGAAATCCGCGATACGCCTTTCACCAAAGCGCTGGGCTTCGACTGCATCCGCATCGCCTTCGAGGCGGCGCGCGAATACGCCCCTCGGGCGCAACTGGTCTATAACGACTACATGTCGTGGGAGGCCGGCAACGAAACGCACCGCAAGGGCGTGCAGAAGCTGCTGGAAATGCTGCGCAACAAGAACGTCCCCATCGACGGGTTCGGCATCCAGAGCCATATCGGCAATGACGGCCATATCAAGGAAGCCCAGCACAGTGAATGGCGGGCCTTCGTCGATGCCGCGGTCGACATGAAGTACAGGCTGCTGATCACCGAATTCGACGTCAACGACAAGGATCTGCCGACCGACATCGCCGCGCGCGACGCCGGGGTGGCCGCGGCGGCTAAGGACTATCTCGATCTGATGTTCTCGTACAAGGAACTGGATCAGTTCCTGTGCTGGGGCATGACCGACAATCATAGCTGGCTGCAGGGCTGGACGCCGCGCGCCGACAAGACGCCGCAGCGCCCCACGCCCTACGGCGCCGACTATCGCCCCAAGCCGCTGCGCGAGGCCATCGCCGCCGCGCTCAGGGCCGCCCCGAAGCGATAGGAGATAGACGATGCGATATCTGACGGCCCTGTCCGCCGCCCTGTCCGCCGCCGCCCTGTCTTTGGGGTTGTCCTTGCCCGCCCTGGCTGAACCGGCAAGGTTCGAGCGCTTCTCCTACGAGGGCCGTTCTCAGGAGCAGGCCAAGGCGGGGCCGGATGAATATCTCAATCCCATCCTGTCGGGCTATTATCCTGATCCGTCGGTGACGCGCGTGGGCGATGACTATTATCTGGTCAACTCGTCCTTCACGCACTTTCCCGGCCTGCCGGTCTTCCATTCGCGCGACCTTGTGAACTGGACGCAGATCGCCAACGCCCTCAACCGGCCGGAACAGTTGAATTTCGACGGACTGAGGGTGTCGCGCGGCGTCTTTGCGCCGGACATCTCCTATCATGACGGCCTGTTCTACATCATCAACACCTGCGTCGACTGCAAAGGCAATTTCGTCATCACGGCGAAGGACCCGGCGGGGCCGTGGTCGGACCCGGTGTGGTTCGATTTCGAAGGGATCGATCCGTCGATCTTCTGGGACGACGACGGCAAGGCCTATATCGTCAACAACGGCGCGCCCAACGAGACGCCGCGCTATGACGGCCATCGCGCCATCTGGGTGCAGGAATTCGATTATAAGGCGCTGAAGCTGGTCGGCGAGCGCACGCAGATCGTCAATGGCGGCGTCGACATCTCGAAGAAGCCTATCTGGATCGAAGGCCCGCACATTCTGCGCAAGGACGGCTTTTACTATCTGACGGCGGCCGAAGGCGGCACGGGGGACCAACATTCGCAGGTCGTGCTGCGTTCCAAAAGCGTGCGCGGGCCGTTTATTCCCTATGCGCATAATCCGATCCTCAGCCAACGCACGCTGGACCCGGCGCGCCAGAACCCCGTCACCTCCGCCGGTCACGCCAAGCTGGTTCAGACGCAAAACGGCGAGTGGTGGGCGACCTTTCTGGCGACGCGGCCCTATGGTCCGGACCTGTACAATATCGGGCGCGAAACCTTCCTCCTTCCGGTGACGTGGAAGGACGGCTGGCCGGTCATTCTCGAAGACGGCAAGCCTATTCCGTTCGTCGCGAAGAAGCCGAACCTGCCGCCGCAACCCGCACCCGCGCAACCGCTCAGCGGCGATTTCCGTTACAGCGAAGAGTTCGACGCGAAGGCCTTGCCGCTGTCGTGGATCGGGGTGCGCACGCCGCACGCGCCGGTCTACCGGCTGGATGGCGGTGCGTTGATCCTCAATCCCGGCGCGGCGCTGGGCGACCTTGGCGGCACGCCCGCCTTTATCGCGCGGCGTCAGCAGCACCATGTGGCCAGCGTCTCCACCACCCTGACCTACCGCCCGCAAAAGGACGGCGAGCGGGCGGGGCTGGCGGCCCTGCAGAACGACGACGCCTGGCTGTTCTTCGGCGTGACGCGCATCGACGGAAAGCCGCATGTCGCCCTTTACGCCCGCGAAAATACCAAGACCGAGCGTTTGATCGCCTCGGCCCCCGTCGATTCCGCTGAGGTGACCCTGAGCCTGCGTCTCGATGGCGGAAAGCTTGCCGCCGACTACGCAACCGGCGGGCAAACGCGCACCCTGAGCCGGGACGTCGACATCACCTTCCTGTCGACGCGCCAGGCGGGCGGCTTCGTCGGCACCCTGATCGGACCCTACGCCTTCGGGACCAGATAAGATGCTGAAACGGATCGGACATCTGCGCTGGTGGATCATTGCTCTGGTGATGCTCGGCACCATCATCAACTATCTGACGCGCAGCACATTGAGCGTCGCCGCGCCGACCCTGACCGAAGAATTGAGCCTCACGCCGCAGCAGTACAGCTACATCACCAGCGCCTTTCAGTTGGGCATCATGATGCAGCCGATCGCGGGCTATATCCTCGACCTGATCCGGTTGCGCATCGGCTTCGCCATCTTCGCCACGGCGTGGGGCATTATCACCATCGCCCACAGCCTCGCCGGCAACTGGCAGGGGCTGGCCATGCTGCGCGGTCTGCTCGGTTTCGCCGAAGGGGTGGCGCATCCCGGCGGGCTGAAGGTCGTCGCCGAGTGGTTTCCGGCGAAGGAGCGCGGACTGGCCGGGGGCATCTACAATATCGGCGCGTCGCTGGGCTCGATGCTGGCGCCGCCGCTGGTGGTGTGGGCCATCCTCTATTACGACTGGCGCGCCGCCTTCGTCATCACCGGCATTATCGCGCTGGTGTGGGTGGTGTTGTGGCTGGTCTTCTATCAGTCGCCGGACAAGCACAAGGCGCTCAGCGACAGCGAACGCAGCTACATCATCGGCGGTCAGGAACGCCACCTCGAAGCCGGAACTTCGCGTCCGTCGCCGCTGAAACTCCTCGGTCAGCGCAATTTCTGGGGCATAGCCCTGCCGCGCTTTCTCGCCGACCCGACCTGGGGGACGCTGACCTTCTGGATGCCCTTGTATCTGGCCACGGCGCGGGGTTTCGAACTGAAAGATATCGCCCTGTTCGCGTGGCTGCCCTTCGTGGCCGCCGACATCGGCTGCCTGTTCGGGCCGGCGGTGGTGCTGTGGCTGCAGAAACGCGGCATAGGGTTGATCGACGCGCGGCGCTGGGTGTTCACGCTGGGGGCGGTGCTGATGACCGGCATCATGTTCGTCGGCTGGGTCAAGAGCCCCTTCGTCGCTATCGCGCTCTTATGTCTGGGGGCCTTCGCGCACCAGACGCTTTCGGTGACGGTGATCACCCTGTCGTCGGACCTGTTCCGCAAGAACGAGGTCGGGACGGTGACCGGCATGGCGGGCACCTTCGCCAATCTGGGAGTTTTGCTGTTCTCGCTGGCCATCGGCGCGCTGGTCAGCACCATAGGCTATGAGCCGTTCTTCGTCATGCTGGGCCTGCTCGACCTGATCGCCGCGGCGGTGCTGTGGATGCTGGTGCGCGCGCCGAAAGTCGAAGCGGAGGCTGCGACGTGATCCGCAATCCCATCCTGCCGGGCTTCAATCCCGACCCGTCCATCGTGCGCGTAGGCGACGACTACTACATCGCCACCTCGACCTTTGAATGGTATCCGGGCGTGCAGATCCACCATTCGCGCGACCTGATTCACTGGCGGCTGATCACCCGGCCTTTGCGGCGTCCGGCACAGCTCGACATGCGCGGCGCGCCCGATAGCTGCGGCGTGTGGGCCCCGTGCCTGACCCACGACAACGGCCTGTTCTACCTCATCTATACCGATGTCAAGCGCTATGGCCGCACCACGGTCGGCGGGGCCAGCGGCGCGTCCCTGCGCGACTTCCATAACTATCTGGTGACCTGCCCCGCCATCGACGGCGAGTGGTCCGACCCCATCTATCTCAACAGCAGCGGCTTCGATCCGTCGCTGTTCCACGATGACGATGGGCGCAAATATCTGCTCAACATGCTGTGGGATCACCGGCCGGGCCGCGTGCGGTTCGCCGGCATTGTGCTGCAAGAGTATGACCCGGTAGGGCAGGGTCTGACCGGCGAACGCAAAGTCATTTTCGAGAGCACGTCTCTGGGTATGGCCGAGGGGCCGCACCTCTATAAACGCGATGGCTGGCACTACCTGATTACGGCCGAAGGCGGCACAGGCTGGAACCACGCGGTGACCATGGCGCGGTCGCGGCACATTACCGGGCCTTACGAACTGCATCCTGAAAAACATATCCTCTCCAGCCGTCTGCGTCCGGACAGCCCGCTGCAGCGCGCCGGTCATGGCGATCTGGTCGAGGCGCGCGACGGCACGCCGATGCTGGTCTATCTGTGCGGCCGACCTCTGCCCAATCGCGGGCGCTGCGTGCTGGGGCGCGAGACGGCGATCCAGCCGATGCGCTGGGCCGACGACGGCTGGCTGCGCACGCTGGACGGGCAGGGGTTGCCGATGCTGGTTGCCGAAAGCCCGGAGCCTTTAGGTGAGCCGCCCGAACCTGAGCGCGCGGATTTCAACGGTCCGGACCTGCCCATAGAGTTTCAGTGGCTGCGCTCGCCGCACCCCGAAACCCTGTTCAGCCTGAGCGACCGGCCCGGCCATCTGCGGCTCCATGGGCGCGAAACGCTGGGCAGCCTGTTCGAGCAGGCGCTGGTGGCGCGGCGTCAGCAGGCCTTCTGCTATTCGGCGGAAACCGTGCTCGATTATCAGCCGCGCCATTATCAGCAGGCGGCGGGGTTGGTCTGTTACTATAATGGCAGCAAGTACCATTATCTGCACGTCACGCACGATGAGCAGGCGGGGCGGCACGTGCGGGTGATGTCGGCCCTGCCGGATTCGACCACCAGCGATGCCTTCAGCGCCCTCTATCCCGTCGCCGACGGGCCGATCCATCTGCGCGTCGAGGTCGATTACGAACGTCTGCGCTTCGCCTTCCGGCTGAAGACGGAGGCCGAATGGACGTGGATCGACGGCCATTTCGACGCCAGCATCCTGTCAGACGAGGCAACGGTGCCGGGCGCCCCCAACTTTACGGGGGCCTTTGTCGGCATGGCCTGCCAGGATACGTCGGGTGAGCGGCTGCCCGCCGACTTCGCTTCGTTCGACTACCGCGAGCGCGAGTTTCAGCCGGAGATTTAAGACGATAGAGCGAGGCAAAAGGGTTGCATTGCGGGCGCGACTGGATCATGACCCTCGCCATGCAATATCCACAAGGCACCTATCCGAAATTCTCCGTCGCGCCCATGATGGACTGGGACGACTGATCCGATTTCGCTATATTTTTCAGATTATTGGATGACGTTCAGTCATCCATGATGTGCGAAATGATGTGCTTGAAAGTAATTGTGGATTGTTGCGTGGCCGCGTCACATCACAGCACATCTCTGGAAATCGAATGATGTGCTGCCGCAGCTTTCGGTCTACCGGAAAACCATGCGAGTATTTGCAGTACCGGATGTGCGCTCAGCGCTCATTGCAACATGTACGAGACTCAGACAAACTTCAAGCATGCTTGACCTGGCGATCCTCCAACCGCCTCTTGTGCGCGGCCGCTACGACATCGGTAGGATTCTTGAGACCCTGTTGTACTATGACCGCGTACACCTAGTGGTCAGCGGCGCTGCGTTCGCCGGTCTTTGGGATAGCTTGGGACCGGATGACCTTAGAGCTCTCTTTGCCTACCCTTCAGTTACTGCAACTGTGATGGCGGATCATCAGGCCGTATTCACCAACAATGAAAATGGTGTGGTTTCCCACAAGCCGACGGCGATCCGAATGATGGGGCGCGACGGGAAGAGTCTCGCTCAGAAGGATTATGAAGGCTCTCTTTTGCAGTGGGTTTCAAACAATCCGAACCGTAAAGGCCGCGATCGGAAAGAGGTTGCGCGCGTCATGAAGGCGGCGAAACTCTCAACGCATGGTCGAACCTTCGGCAGCTATCTGGAAAGTGAGCGGCGAACGAAGGCACTGGCAGGTGATCCCGAGACGCTAAAATTGTTTATTCGCGGCACTGCACAGAGCATGGGGCGGGCATTGAATGAACGGGCTCTTTCCGCGAGCCAAATTCGTACGTTCGATCTTGGCGAGCCGGGACTGGTCATAGATTCAGCCGTGCCTCTGGCAGACATCGTTGAGACCGTTGATAATGACATAAATTGGGGGACTGTCGTAAATCACGCGCATAGTTATGCTAGCGACCTCTACCTGTCGCAGGCCTATGGCGGGGACATCGTTACTGTGCCTGAAGCAGCTGAAATCGCATCGCAACGCCTTGATCTCAGCCTTCAGCGTACGGTCAAGATGGGACAGCAAGTCTCTGCCTTTGAGGAGATGGTTTTCGACACCGCGCATCCCCTGTCCGAGGCATTCAACGAGGGATGGATCACGTTCTCCGAAACACTGAAGATTATCGATCAATCGAAGAAGTTTCGAACCTGGACCCGCGGTCTGCCACCAGACGGCAATCTGTTGGCCGAGTATCATGCGGCGATCAGCAAAGAGACGAGTTTGAAGTCGCTTCCCTTCAGTGTCGCTCGCTTTGCGTTTTTCAACGCTGGGGGGATGGCTTTGGACACGGCACTAGCACCGGGCACCGGTATCGGCTTGTCCGCTATCGATACCTTTATCGTTGAGCGGCTTATAGGTGGGTGGCGTCCCAACGTTTTCGTTAAGAACCTTCGAAGGAAACTCGAAACCGCACAAGCAAAGGCGGTCGCAAAGAGTGACCGCGGGTAGGCTTAGACTATCAATTTAGGAGAACGCGAATGGGGGTCTTGGTAGCGACACTTACCTTGGCATCACTGCTCACCGGGCTTATGGCTGCTCATCTTTGGTATCGTGCGAGCAAGGTCAACATCCAGCCTTTCTATGTGGAAAATGGACAGATGGAACCGGTAGATCCTCTTCGGAGCCAATCGGAATGGATCGTGTCCCTTTTGCGAACGGGGCAGGAAGCCGGACGTCTGAACCGGCTGGCAGCAATATGGACTGCGGTCTCTGTCTTTTCAGCAGCCCTGGCCGCCAACCTCCCGACAATCGTAGGATGGTTCGGTAGTTAGAGACGTCTCGTGTCGATGGGGGCGAGGTAGAGCATATCGACCGATTCGGATTTCGCCGCCGGGTGTAGTTGGTTTATTTTTTAAGCTCGTGATCGATTCGGTCGTACGGCTTCAATAGGGGGGGGAGACATGACTGTGACTCATGGGCAGATCATAGGGCAGAAGAAATTCGCGGATTTGACGTTGGACGAGGTTATCTACTGTCATTTGTCCAACAGTCGTCGCGAGTTCACCGCAGACATGGTGGTGACAAGTTGTCTCGACGGTATCGAAAACGAGATGCGTCAGTCCAGAGGCACGGACAAGACGTCAAACTATGCGCCGTTTCTAGCTGCATTCGCCATCCTCGATCAGATCGGCTCGTGCTATAAGGACACGACCGTTTCCTCTACGAGCACTCGGACAAACATCAAAAAGGCGTTGCATTATTTCGGAGGCATGGACGCCAGCAGCGCTGAGGTGCAATCATTATACGCGTTGCGCAATGGATTGGTGCATGATGCGTCCCTGACTTGTCAGGAAACCAGTGGGAAGTGGCATATTTTCCGTTACGACGAGGCGGTCACCGGATTTGTGCGACTCCCAACTGTGGAATGGGATGGGAGCTTTGATTCTCTTAAATACGATATGGTCACGTGGGTGAACATGAGAGCGTTCACGGACCATGTCTCGACGGTGATCTCGAAACTTCGCAAGTGCTATTTCGAGCGTCGCGCCGATCTGGTGGCGCTGCAATCCCGAGACGACATCATGACGAAATTTTTGTTCTGGCACGGCCGATAAGGCGCGTTGCTCGGGTCGAAAGCGTGTGATGCTCACCGAAATCGGTGAATAAAGGCGCGCTTCAGCGACAAAAAGTCACACTCAAGTCGACTGCGGGGCGTGTCGCAAAAGCTTCAAGTATAGCGGAATCCGTTGTTCAGTAAGCGGGACGCTGGGTGAGATGTTATATAGTAATGCTTCGACATTCTTCGAGCGTATAAGATAACGTCTTCACAAGGCGAGCGTCTTCATTATATGTTTACGCAATCACTCGAATATCACTGGTATGACGCAAACACCGCGCACATTGATGTCTCGCCTTTCGGCTTTCAGCACCATGCTCTGCATGGTGGCTGTTATGCTGTCCGGCTTTGCGTCGGCGCATGCGAGCGTTCAAGTGCTGGAACACCAGGTGGCCGGTGATCAGCAAACGGTCGATGGCGGCTGGGTCGCTTCGTGCGTCAATGAAGTCGGGAAATGCCCCGGCCATGTTCGCTCGGACGGGACTATTTTTGCCGATATGATCGCCACGCATCACCATCATCACAGCGCCGGTGAGGTTTCTCAAGGCCTGGCGGTGGATGCGCTAGAGATGGGGACGCGCCTTTCGCTCTCCGACGCGGGCCTCACCGTTGGCGAATCTTTGCCGTTGGCTGGCCGTTCGCCCGCTATGCCCTTCCAGCCTCCTCGCGCGTAATCGGACTCTACTGACGCCT
Source organism: Asticcacaulis sp. AND118 (assembly GCF_020535245.1). Lineage (GTDB taxonomy): Bacteria > Pseudomonadota > Alphaproteobacteria > Caulobacterales > Caulobacteraceae > Asticcacaulis. The sequence continues at coordinate 637,270 of NZ_CP084910.1, forward strand.
GAACGGCCCTGGCTGCCGTCTGTCTTAGACCTTTTACGAGCATTCCAATGAAATCCCCCCATATGCGCGGTCACCGCGCAAAGCGACAACTTGCATACGCGGGTCTGATCGCGGCCAGCCTGATGGTGGCCACCCCGTTTTGGGCCTCGGCCCAAACGACCCCTACGACTCAATCCGTACCCTTGTCGCTGGCTGAGGCCATGACGCGCGCCGGCAAAGCAGACCCAACCGTCACCGCGACCAATCGTCGTCTGGCGGCGGCTGACGCCAATATCCGCCAAGCCGGTGTACGTCCAAACCCTACGGTCGGTATCGACGCCGAGAACTTCCTGGGCTCCAACCCCTATAATGGCCTGAATTCCGCGGAATTCACGCTGACCTATCAGCAGGAGATGGAACGCAAGTCGAAGCGCCAGGCCCGTGTCGGCGCGGCGGCGGCGGAGAAGGAACTGGTTCGCGCCGAAGGCCGGGCCCGTACCTGGGAAGCGATGAATACGGCGCAGTCCCTCTGGATTGAAGCCGTCGCCGCCGAAGCCGAAATCGGTGTGGCGCGCGAACGTCTGAGGCTGGCGGAGCAATCGCATGCGGAAATCAGCCGTCGCGTGAGCGCCGCCCGTGATCCGCTGTTTGCCGGTTCGCTGTCGGATACGGAAGTCGCGAACGCAAAGATCGCGGTCGATCAGGCCGAAGCCAAGGCCCGTCAGTTGAAACTGCAACTGGCCGCCCTCTGGGGAGGCGGGGCCGACTTCACGCTCGATGCGGCCTCTCTGGAAAACACCAGTGCGCTGAATGCCGAGCCGAACCTGATGGAAACGCCCGACATCGAAGCTCTGCGTGCCCGTCAACGGGCGTCTACAGCGCAGATCCGCGTTGAAACCACCCGCCGCGTTCAGGACCCGACCTTCTCGGCAGGTATCCGATACTTCCGCGAGGACGGGTCGGCGGCGTTTCTCGTCGGTGGGTCGATCCCGCTGAACCGCTTCAATAACAATCAGGGCAACATCGATCGCACCCGCGCCGAAGCTGAAGCCGCGTCCGCCGATATCGAAGTGGCGGAGCGTTTTCGCGAGCGCGATATCGCAGCCTCCACCATCCGGATGAACAATCTGGCGCAAGAGGCGAAGCGAATCGAGGCCGAGGTGATCCCGCAGGCTGAGAAGGCCGTGTCTCAGGTACGTGAGGGCTTCGCGCGCGGCGGCTTCACCTACCGCGATGTCATCGGTGCGCAACAGACCCTCATTGAGGCCAAAGCCCGGCGTGTCGAGGTGCTGAAATCGTTCCAGGTCGAGAAGGCCGGACGCGATCGCTTGGCCGGCCAGTGGGTCCCTCTGATTCCGACGGATAGCACCAACCCGTAAGCGTCTGCGTACGCCCGAAGTCTCAAACAATCTCGCGCCTTCTCGTTGCCGCTGTGTCGGCCGAGGGCGTGCTCAAAAGGACTGTATCCATGATCTCCAAAACCCAGACCGTTTCCCGCTTGATCGTCGCTGCCACCGCGGTCGGTTTCCTGTCGCTCGCCGCGTGCGGTGAGAAGCCGAGCGATCCGCCGGCCAAGGACGAACAGGCCGCAGCCGCCGAAGTCAATGAAGCCGGCGCTTCGCACACCGAGGCCGAAGACGGCCATGCTCACGCCTCAGGCGAGAAGGACGCACACTAATGACGTCGTTGAATACGTATATTTCGCGCTCACTGCTACTGGCCGGCGTTGCCGGTCTGGTCATGCTGTCAGCCTGCGGGAAAAAGCCGGAAGCCCCAGCGGCGGAGAAGCCCGCGGCTGAAGCCCCTAAGGCCGAAGGCGAGGGTGACGGCCATGGTCACGGCGCCGAAGGCGGTGAAGAAGGTCACGGTGAAGAAGCCGGTGGCGAAAAGACGACCATGACCGATGAAGCCGCCAAGGCCGGTGGGGTTGAAATCGGTGTTGCTGGTCCCGGGAATATCGACGAAACCGTCACCATTGCGGGCCGTGTCGAAATCGCACCGGAAGGTCGCGGCGAGGTGCGTGCCTGGTATCCGGGCCGCATCATGTCGATGACCGCGCAACTGGGTCAGAAGGTCAGCAAGGGCCAGACCCTGGCGCGTGTCGAATCGAGCGAGAGCCTGCAGACCTATTCGGTTCCGGCCGGTATCTCGGGCACAATCATCGAGAAGAACGCCAATGTCGGCGACATTACCGCCGGCGAACGCGCCATGTACGTGATCGCCAGTTCGAACGCTATTCAGGCGTCGTTCTACCTGTTCCCGCGTGACGCCGAATCGGTGCGATCGGGCCAGACCGTCACCATCAAGACCTTGGGCGGCAAGGTGATCACCGCCACCGTCTCGTCCATGCTGCCCTCGGTCGATCCGCGCACCCAAACCCTGACGGCGATTGTCAAGCTGCCGGCGTCGGCTGCGGAAGATCTGCGTCCGGGCATGGCGATTGAAGGTCAGTTCGTCACGACTCAGACACCCGCAAACATCGCGGTTCCGGTCGACGCGCTCCAGACCCTGGAGGAAAAGCAAGTGATCTTCGTCAAAAACGGCACCACCTATACGGCGGTCCCGGTCCAGGTCGGTCGCCAGTCGGCCCGCATGGTCGAAATCACCGGCGGACTTCAAGGCGGCGAGACCATCGTCACCAAAGGCGCGTTTCTCATCCGTGCCGATATCGCCAAGTCCGGCGCCGAGCATGAGCACTAGGGTGAATCATCATGCTTGAAAAAATCATCGCGCAGTCGATTCGGCACCGCTGGATCGTCATGATCGTCGTGCTGGCCCTGTCGGCCCTCGGCGTCTATAACTTCACCCGCCTGCCCATCGATGCCGTGCCCGACATCACCAATGTGCAGGTTCAGATCAACACCGAAGCGCCCGGATATTCGCCCCTTGAGGCCGAACAGCGCATCACCTTCCCGGTGGAAACGGCCATAGCCGGTCTGCCCGGCTTGCAATATACGCGCTCGATCTCGCGTTATGGCCTGTCGCAAGTCACGGTCGTCTTCAAGGAAGGCACGGACATCTACTTTGCCCGTCAGCTCGTCAACGAGCGGGTACAGTCGGTGAGGAGCCAGCTACCGGCCGGATCGGAGCCGCAACTGGGGCCGATCTCGACCGGCCTCGGTGAAATCTTCATGTATACGGTCGAAGCCAAACCCGATGCCCGCAAGGCTGACGGAACGGCCTATACCCCGGAAGATCTGCGCACGCTGCAGGACTGGGTCATCCGCCCGCAACTGCGCAACACGCCGGGCGTGACCGAAGTCAACACCATCGGCGGGTTTGAACGTCAATACCATGTGACGCCGTTCCCTGAGCGTCTGTCGGCCTACAGCCTGACGATGGCCGATGTCATCAAGGCGCTGGAGACCAACAACAGCAACCGAGGCGCGGGATATGTCGAAAAGAGCGGCGAGCAGTTCCTCGTCCGTGTCCCCGGCCAGGCCAACACGATCGAAGATCTGAAGCAAATCGTCGTCCAGACGCGTATGGGCGTGCCCATCCGCATCGCCGATGTCGCCGACGTGCTTTTGGGCGAAGAACTGCGGACGGGCGCGGCCACGCAGAACGGCAAGGAGGTCGTGGTCGCCACGGTCAATATGCTGATCGGCGAGAACTCGCGTACCGTGGCAAAAGCCGTCTCGGAAAAGCTCGCCGCGGCCAATAAGTCTCTGCCGGAAGGCGTGTCGGCGGTGTCGGTCTATGACCGGACGACGCTGGTCGAGCGCACCATCCAGACCATCGAAAAGAACCTGGCCGAAGGCGCGCTACTGGTTATCGTCATCCTGTTCTTGCTGCTCGGCAATATCCGCGCGGCCATCATCACGGCCATGGTTATCCCGGTGGCCATGTTGATGACCATCACAGGCATGGTCGAGAATAAGGTCTCGGGTAACCTGATGTCGCTGGGGGCGCTCGACTTCGGTCTGATCGTCGATGGCGCCGTCATCATCATGGAAAACTGTCTGCGGCGCTTTGCCGAGGCGCAACACCACCACGGGCGGCTTCTGACGCGCGACGAACGCTTCGCTCTCGCCTCAAAGGCCTCGGCGGAAGTCATCAAGCCGTCTCTGTTCGGCGTGCTGATCATCACCATCGTTTACTTCCCGATCTTCGCGCTCTCGGGCGTCGAAGGCAAGATGTTCCACCCGATGGCGGCCACCGTCGTCATGGCTCTGGCCGCGGCTCTGGTGCTGTCCCTGACCTTCGTTCCGGCCGCTGTGGCGATGTTCGTCACGGGCAAGGTGCAGGAAAAGGAGAGCTTCGTGATGCGTGGGGCGCGTAAGTTCTACGAGCCCATTCTGAAGCTGGCCATCAAGGCGCGTTACGCCATGGTGGGCATTGCCATCGTACTGGTCGTCCTGTCCGGCTTCCTGGCCACGCGTCTGGGAGCGGAGTTCATCCCGCAACTCGACGAAGGCGATGTGGCGCTGCACGCCATGCGTATCCCGGGCACCAGCCTGACGCAGTCGATCCACATGCAGGCCGCCGTCGAGGCGCGACTTAAAAAGTTCCCGGAAGTGGAACGTGTCTTCGCCAAAATCGGTACCGCCGAAGTGGCGACGGACCCCATGCCGCCCTCCGTGGCCGACACCTTCGTGATCCTGAAAGACCGCAAGAAGTGGCCGAATCCGAACGAGCCTAAGAACAGCCTCGTCGAACGCATGCAGAAGGCGGTCGAGGAAATTCCCGGTAATAACTACGAGTTTACCCAGCCCATCCAGATGCGCTTTAACGAGCTTATCTCCGGTGTACGCTCGGACGTGGCCGTCAAAATCTTCGGCGACGATCTCGATCAGTTGCTGAAGACCGGCAATGACATCCAGAAGGTGATGAAGACTATCCCCGGTGCTGAGGACGTTCGCGTGGAACAGGTTTCGGGCCTGCCCATGCTGCAGATCACGCCGGATCGCACCGCCATGGCGCGTCTGGGTCTCAGCATAGGCGACGTGCAGGACGTGGTGTCCACGGCTCTGGGCGGCACCGAAGCGGGCCAAATTTTCGAAGGCGACCGCCGTTTTAATGTGATTGTGCGTCTGCCGGAAACCCAGCGTGCCAACCTCGCCGAGATCGGTCGTCTGCGCATCCCGGTCAGCAATGACGGGGACTCCGCAGAGGGCATGACCGGTGCGAGCTTCATCCCGCTTCAGGATGTCGCTCATATCGAGATGATCAATGGTCCCAACCAGATCAGCCGCGAACAGGGCAAGCGCCGCGTCGTGGTCACGGCCAACGTCCGTGGCGCCGACCTCGGCACCTTCGTTACGACCCTGCAAGACAAGGTCGGGGCGCAGGTCAAGCTGCCGGAAGGCTATTGGGTGAACTACGGCGGCACGTTCGAACAGATGACCTCGGCGGCCAAGCGCCTCCAGATCGTCGTGCCGATCGCGCTGATCCTGATCATTGGTCTGCTCTTCATGCTGTTCGGCACTATGGAGGACGCACTGATCGTGTTCTCGGGTGTGCCGCTGGCTTTGACGGGGGGGATCGTCGCCTTGGCCATACGTGACATCCCGCTCTCTATCTCGGCGGGGGTGGGCTTTATCGCCCTATCCGGTGTGGCGGTGCTCAACGGCGTGGTGATGCTGACCTTCATCAAGTCGCTGAGAGCCGAAGGCAAGTTGCTCGACGAGGCCATCATCGAAGGGGCGCTGACCCGTCTGCGTCCGGTCATGATGACGGCGCTGGTGGCTTCGCTGGGCTTCGTGCCGATGGCCTTCAACGTCGGCGCCGGTTCCGAAGTGCAGCGTCCGCTCGCGACGGTCGTCATCGGCGGCATTGTCTCCTCGACCATCCTCACCCTGCTGATCCTGCCGGCGCTCTATCGCATCGTGCACGGCAAGGAGAAGACGCTTGAGAAGAACAGGCCAGCCTCCAACAGGGAGGTACATGGCGAAGGCCTGTAGCTCTGAGAGGGGCGCGGCCTCATACGTCGCGCCCCTCTTTTTTCCCCAATTGAAAGGAGGCGCTTATGGCGCACGATCATAGTAAGGGGGGCGCATCTGCCGGGAGGGCCGGGGATGCACATTCGGGACGCCAGGCCAACGAGAAGCGATTGCTGATCGCGATCGGTCTGACCGGAACGTTCATGATTGCCGAAATTATCGGTGGTTTCGTTTTCAATAGTCTGGCGCTGTTGTCGGACGCCGCGCACATGATGACCGATGTCATGGCGCTGATCATCGCCTTCATCGCTATTCAAATTGGCAAGAAGGCCGCCGACTCTAAGCGTACGTTTGGCTACCGCCGGTTCGAAGTGCTGGCAGCGGTCTTCAACGCTATTATTCTCTTCGCCGTCGCCATCTACATCCTCTACGAGGCCTACGAGCGCTTTAGCCAGCCGCCCGAGGTCCAAACGGGGGGCATGCTGATCGTCGCCGTCCTCGGTCTGATCGTGAATCTGGTCAGCATGCGGGTGCTGCAGGGCGGATCGGACGAAAGCCTGAACATGAAGGGCGCCTATCTCGAAGTTCTGGCCGATATGCTGGGCTCGCTGGGCGTTATCATTGCCGCCATCCTGATCTACGTGACGAAGATACCGCAGATCGATCCGATCCTGGCGGTACTGATCGGGTTCTGGGTGCTGCCGCGAACCTGGAAGCTTCTCAAAGAGAGCTTTCACGTTTTGCTGGAAGGCGTGCCTGCCGGTGTGGACCTGCAGAAGGTCGAATCCGAACTGGCGGCGGTCGCCGGGGTCAAGGACGTCCACGACCTTCACATCTGGAGCGTGACGACGGGCGAAAACAGCCTGACGGCGCATCTTCTGGTCAATCCGGGCGCAGACGAGGCGCTCATTCTCGCTCGCGCGCATGAGATCGCCGCGACGTTTGGGATTGCGCACGCCACCGTTCAGGTCGAGCGCACCCACGTCGGCATTGAAAAACCGACATGGTCGAAGGACACCGACACATGAAACGCAAACTACCCATAGCGGGGGCCATCGGCGCGATACTGATGGCGTCCCTGACAACGACCCCGGTGTTTGCACGCGCCGCAACCCAGGCCGTCTCACCCGAAAACGATGCCCGTAAAGCCCAGATGAAGTGCATCTGGGAGGCCAAATGGCCACTGCGCCATTCGACGGCATATAGGGTCGGCGATGTGCGCACCAAAAACCAGATCCGCAATTCATCGACCCCCGAGGTTCGGAAGATGCAGAGTGTGTGCCGAGCTTTGACCAGCACGTCCGAAGCCGAAAAGCGCAAAGCCCGCCTGACCTGCCATGACCTGCTTTTGGTCAAACGTCTGCGCGATGGCGACGACGCGCGCATGCACGCCGACCGCGTCGAGAAGGTCTGCAAAACGCTCGACGAACCGTTCGTCACACCGATCCTGGAAGGAAACGCCCGATGAAAGCCATGAAACCCGTGAGCCTGCTGGCCTTCGCCCTCGCTCTGACGACGCTCGGCGCTTGCGCGAGCACCCCAGAGGCCGACAAGGGATACACCGTGAAGGTGGTGAAGATGTCCCCGGCGCCTCGCGACAAATTCTACAAGATCGTCAAGGTGCCGAACGCGCCGGCGAACCCCTCCTCAGACCCGAAAGCCGAAGCGCCGCAAAGCGGCGGCACGGACAAATAGCTCGGACACATCCGCGGAAGGGAGCGGCTGAGTTCCCCCTTCCGCGCGCAAAGGACATCAAATGGCCCACGATTCCCACCCGCCCTCGAACGCCGAGGGCAAGATCGGCGGCAAGGCCGCCAATGACGACGACCATAAGCACGGGGATGATCTGGAAGGTCTCCACGGGCACGACCACGGTCCGACAGATGGACCCTGGTGGAAAAGCCCCAAGGCCCGCCTGACGCTCCTGTGCGCCGCCGCCTTCGGTGCTGCCTTCCTCCTGGCGAAGCTCGTCCCGCAAAGTGCACCTTGGGGCTATGTCGCTGCCATGATGGTGGGGCTTATCCCCATCGTTCGGCGGGCGGCGAAGGGCGTGGCGCGCGGTTATCCCTTCTCGATCGAGACGCTTATGACCATCGCGGCCATTGGCGCTATAGTCATCGATGCGGCCGAGGAGGCCGCCGTGGTTATCGTCCTGTTCCTCGTGGGCGAGTTGCTTGAGGGCATTGCGGCTGATCGCGCCCGGGCCAGTATCCGGGAACTGGCGACGCTCGTTCCCAAAGATGCGCTTCTGGATGAGGGTGACGGCAAGACGCGCAAGGTGCCCGCTGAAGAATTGGCGGTAGATGCCATAGTGGTCGTGCGCCCAGGCGACCGTGTGCCGGCCGATGGTGTGATTGTCGAAGGCGAAAGTGCGATCGATGAGGCACCGGTAACTGGCGAGTCCGTGCCCAAGCGCAAGACGGTAGACGATCAGGTGTTTGCCGGGACGATCAATCAGGAAGGCGTGTTGCGGGTGAAAGTGACCGCCGCGGCCGAGAACAATACGATCTCCCGGGTTATCAAACTCGTTGAAGATGCGCAGGAGGCCAAGGCGCCGACGGAGCGTTTCATCGACGGCTTCTCCAAATATTACACGCCTGGGGTCATTGTTTTTGCCTTCCTTGTCACCGTCATTCCGCCCCTGGCCTTTGGCGGCGAATGGTCGGAGTGGCTCTACAAGGGCTTGGCTGTGCTGTTGATCGGCTGTCCCTGCGCGTTGGTCATCTCGACCCCGGCCGCGATCGCGGCAGCGCTTTCGGCTGGGGCCAAACGTGGCCTTCTCATGAAGGGCGGCGCGGTTCTTGAGACTTTCCGCAAGGTGACCTATGTCGCCATGGATAAGACCGGGACGCTGACCGAAGGCAAGCCCAAGCTGACCGACATCCATGGCAATGGGATGGACGAGGGCGAGGTGTTGCGCATCGCCGCCACGCTTGAGGCGGGTTCGAGCCATCCGCTCGCAACCGCTATCCTTAATGAAGCCAAGGCACGCAATATCGACCACGGCACGGCGGAAAGCTCGAAGGCAGTCGCCGGCAAGGGCGTTGCGGGCACGGTCGAGGGCAAGTCCGTGCGCCTTTATTCCCCCAAGGCGACCGAGGACTATCTGCCACTGGGCGGCAATCTGCGCCAAAGCATCCTGCGGCTGAATGACGAAGGGAAGACGGTCTCCGTTTTGATCGTCAATGACGAGGTTGCCGGCTTCATCGCCATGCGCGACGAGCCGCGCGAAGACGCGAAGGCCGGGGTGTGGGCGCTCCAGCGTCAGGGTATCACCACGCTCATGCTGACCGGTGATAACAAGCGGACCGGCGAGGCCATCGCTTCCCAACTCGGCATGCAGGCCCGAACCGAATTGATGCCTGAAGAGAAGCAAACCATCGTCAAGGATCTGCAGGATCAGGGCGAGGTCGTCGCCAAGGTCGGTGACGGTATCAACGATGCGCCAGCCCTTGCGGCCGCGGACGTCGGCATTGCTATGGGCGGTGGTACGGACGTGGCGCTGGAGACGGCCGACGCCGCCGTGCTGCATGGGCGCGTTATGGACATTGCCGACATGATCGGTCTGTCGAAGCTGACCATGACCAATATCTACCAGAACATTACGATCGCTCTGGGGCTGAAGGCGGTCTTTCTCGTCACAACGGTCCTGGGCATTACGGGGCTATGGCCGGCCATTTTGGCGGACACGGGGGCGACTGTCTTTGTGACGGCAAATGCCATGCGGCTTCTGGGCTGGAAAGGAGGTCGCGATGCTTAGGCGGCAGAAGGGGCCTCTCAAGACTTCGAAACCGGCAGTGCCTGCGGTCAGGGATGTGATCGTTCTGGGCGCCGGGCAGTCAGGACTATCGGCGGGTTACTATCTTCAACAGGCGGGGCTGGATTTCATCATTCTCGATCGCAGTCGGCGTATCGGCGATGCTTGGCGGTTTCGCTATGAAAGCCTGACCCTGTTCACGCCGCGGGCCTTTAACGGCCTGCCCGGATTGGCTATGCCCGGTGATCCCGACGGGCGGCCAGACCGGCTGGAATTTGCCGACTTTCTCGAAGACTACGCCACGCACTTCGCCCTGCCTGTGCAGTTGGGCGTCCGGGTGGACAAGATCCAGCGCGACGCCGAGGGGCATTTCGAGCTGACCTTGTCGAACCAGTCCACGATGCGGGCGCGCTCGGTCATCCTGGCTTACGGGACCTACCCCGCTGCCTCGGTTCCGGCCATGCGCAAGGATTTCGCGCCGAAGGTCACGCAACTGAATATGATGTCCTACAGCCGTCCGGCGCAGGTGACCGAAGGCCCGGTGCTGGTTGTCGGGGACGGCGCCAGCGGACGCGATATTGCGGCGGAACTGGCACCGGGCCATCAGGTGTTTCTTGCGACGGGGCGAAAACCCTTCATTTTGCCCGCCCGCTGGTTCGGGAAGAGCCTGTGGTACTGGCTCAACGAATGGGGTTTCTTCAAGCCGAAGACGCATAGTCGCAAATTCGGCCTCAAGCAGCCCTTGCCGAGTACGGTCAAGAGCCTTCGCGAGTTGAAGGCTCGCGGTGTGGTGATCAAGCCCAGACTGATGTCCGCCAACGGCACCGCCGTTACGTTTCAGGACGGCACCACTCAGACCGTGAAGACGGTTATTTGGGCTGTCGGCTATGTCATGGACACGCGTTGGATCGACGTGCCGGAGGCCAAGGATGAGAAGGGTTACCTCCTGCATGAGCGCGGTGTGTCCAAGGCCTCGGGGCTCTATCTTGCCGGACGCCGGTGGCAGTCGGGTATGGCCTCCGGCCTGATCGTCGGTGCGGGGCCGGACGCTGAGTATGTCGTGAATGACCTGATCGAGGACCGGACGGAGTGCACCAGCCATGCCGATTGACAAGGTTCCAAGTGACGCCGCGGTCGGTGCCGCCGCGGTCAGTGGTCTGAGGGCTCAGCAGGCCCGCATGCGGATCATTGCGGAAAACATCGCCAATTCGGCCTCGACCGGCTCGACGCCGGGCGCCGACCCCTACCGCCGGCAGATGCCCGTCTTCCAGGCCACTTTGATCGACGGGGCGCTGGGTGTGGAACTGGCACAGGTGAAAGCCGATCCGAAGGAATTTCCCAAGGATTACGATCCGAGCCACCCCGCCGCCGATGCGGATGGCTACGTTAAGCGTCCGAATGTTCAGGGTCTTATCGAGTCCATGGATATGCGCGACGCGCAACGTGCCTACGAGGCCAATCTCAACGTCATCGAAACGTCGCATGCGATGGAAAACGCCGCGATGCAGATGCTGAAGAAATAGGGGCCTGAGATGACTGCCACCGTTACCGCCGATGTTCGTATGCCGCATGTCGTCGACGTTCATGTCGGTCGTCGCGTTCGTGTCCGCCGCAAGCTTGTGGGCCTGACCCAGGCGGGGCTTGGTGCACGTTTGGGCCTGACGTTTCAGCAGGTGCAAAAGTACGAACGGGGCACGAACCGGGTCAGTGCCTCGAAACTTTACGAGACGGCCACGGCGCTCGATGTGTCGATCGGCTTCTTTTTCGATGACCTCGAAGCCAACGCGGACGCGCTGGAAACGATCTCCAGCGAAAGGGCGGTTTGGACCTTTTTGGCCAGCTCTGAAGGCATGGAACTGGCCTACCTTTTCCCCAGGATCAGGTCCGCTCGCCATCGCCGGAAAATACTCGAACTTGTGGTGTCGCTCGCTGACGACTGACACGCCTCCAGTAACGAAAGGACGCTTTATGTCTAAACTCAATTGCCCGGTTTGCCGCAATGACATGCAGGAGGTCTTGCGTGAAGGCGTGCTGATCGATGTCTGCACGCTTTGCCGTGGTGTCTGGCTCGATCGAGGCGAACTCGACAAGCTCATCTCCATCGCTGTTGGTGCAGACAATGCATCCAGCGCGGTGGCGCCTACGCCAATGCCTGAGCCGCCCCCGGTCTCGGACAGCCGATATTCCGACCGGTCACATACCGATGGCTATAGAGGCAATGCCTACGACCGCGAAGGCGGACACGGCGGACGCTCCGAGCATCGCGGCCATGGCGGTGGTCATGGTGGCGGACACGGTGGTGGTCATGGCGGCGGTCACGGCGGGAGCCATGGCGGTCATAACGGGAAGCGACGCTTTAACCTGCGTGACTTCTTCGACTGAGTTGCGACAGGCCAATGTGTTTAGGGAGTGCGTTGGCCTGTCGCTCCTTTCCGCCGGTTACTGCCCCCCATTAAGCCGGCGGAAACCAGCGGATGCCCTCGCGGGGAGGGCGTCCGCTGGATCTTATTCAATGCCCTAGTGGCCAGTGCTATTCGAGAGGTAATTCATGCCGACACGCCAGCCCTTGTGGGCGATCATGGCTGCGGTTGCGTTTTCCACCGTGGTCGTGAAACTGAGCTATGTCCTTCTGGGCTGGATGCCGGGGTTCCTAATCGCTTCCGGCTATATTGGTGGTCTGATCCTGTGGCTGACGGTGCCGGCTGTACCGAGCTACAAGCGTATCCGCGTGCCATTTCTCGTGACTATGGTGTTCTTCGTGCTGCACAAGCTTGAGGAACGACACCTCGGCTTTTTCCCGGCCTTGGCGAAACTCACAGGCGTGGCGATGCCTGATACCTCATCGCCACTTGCATATTTCCTGTACGGCCTCGCTTCCGCCTGGCTTTTGGTGCCATTTCTATTCGGCAAGGGGTCACGGGTTGGGGAATATTTGGCGTGGAGTTTCTTCGCGGCAATGGGCGTAACTGAAGTCGCCCATTTCGTCTTTCCGTTCTTCGACGACCAGGCGGGATACAGTTACTTCCCGGGCATGGCCAGCGCGCTCGGTCTTGTGCCTTTGGCATGGTGGGGGCTTTGGCAACTCGGCAACTGGCCTGAGTTCCGCCGACGTCGTATCGGTCGGCTCTAACCCCTGCCGCTCATTTAATCGGGCATTGGCGATTGTGCCCATGTCGGGCCCAAATGGTGAGTGGTAGCGCTGCACTGTCGCAGCAGGGTTCGACCTTCGAGCGCGGATGCGAGCGCATGCGGCTGGCTCAGAGCAGGCGATCCGCTCCACTCCCCGAAGCGGCTCCTGTTTGATCTCATCGTTATGTCACCCGTACCTTGGCATGACGCGCCTTACGAATGAGAACATGTCTACACCGCTTTGAGCGGATCAATCACTGACAGAGTCTTCATGAGGTTTTCGATTGAGTTGCAACACAGCCTACCGGGATTGCCCTAAGGCCGGCTGACGATCACTGAGTTTCGCCCGCTTCACCTCCCTTTGAAGCCGGTGGAAACCCGCGGACGCCGGCGTCCGCTGTCCCTTTTCAAGGGGCGAAGTCAAACTTTTATTGAGAGGACCTCTGGACGTGAAACGCCTCATTGACGATCGCGAACTTGAAGCGGTTAATCTGGAAGCCGCGGAAATACTGGCGGATCTGGTTGATCGAGCGATCAAACCCTACCTTGTCGCGATCTACGCGCCCCGGATCGATCATCCGGATGATATTTCTCAGGTGGGTACGGCCTTTGTGGTGCAGAATGGTGCCGAGGTGGTTCTGATCAGCGCCCGGCATGTTTTCTATGGTCATGCCGAGGACGAGGTGCCCGGTGAAAAGCTGTTTTTTGTGAAGGGTGTTCTCAAGTCGGTCGGCGATCTGACATTCGCTCAGATATACGGCGCAGATGGTTTTGACTTAGCGTGTGTGCGATTACCGGAACTGGCACTGGAAGACGGCATGCCGTGGGAGTGGCTGCAACTTTTTGATAAACCGAAATACATAAGCGTAGTCGGTTATCTGGCGAGAGATTTTAAGCGCTCCCGACATGCCCGTACGCTTCGGCCGAAGCCGTACCTCTACTCGAATAAATGCCGAAAGCTGACCAGCCTGAGTGTTGTGATGGAATATCCCAAAAGCAAAAACCGGATCGCGGTCACGCGGAAACGCGCCATGGCACCAGTTCCGCGGGGTGTTTCCGGTGGTCCTATGCTTCGGGCGGAAAAAATGCTCACCGGGAGAGTAGAAGTGGTGGGGGTATTCACCGACTATGTCGATGGCACCGGGATCGGGGTCCCGACTGCGATCGTCCGGAGGGTTCTTCAGCGTATCCGCGACGCCGCGACGCTTCTCGCGGGCGACAGCGTTGCGTAGCGGAAGAGGCGTGTTGGCGTTTTAGACATTCTTAGTCCTGAACCCTGTCTATGTTCATTGGCCGTTGGAAACGATCCGGGTTTGCCTAGAAACAGATGGAGACGAAAGAGGGCATAAGCATAGAGCCGCTCAAGATTCTCAATCTGTGCGCCCGCGCGCACTCCGCGCTGAGTTGGTGGATTGCTGAACAGAATGGACTAGCCGCGTATTGCGATAATGCCCGAAGGCTAACAGCCCAGCGCCGAGAATGCTCACCGGTGCCTCGAAAGCCTCGACAGGTTTGTAGAACGCGGCCAGCGCCAGTAAGGCGATCCCGAACGCCATAGGAATGCCAACCTGATATTGGCGCCACAGACCTGAGCGCAGGATGGCCCACAGGCTCACCGGTGCAGCAAGGGCGATCAGGACTTGATGAATCCAGTGCGCCTGGAAAAAGACGCCGAGTGAGGGCAGCAAGAGGATGACGGCTGGGAGGGCCAGGCAATGCACAACGCATATAATCGACAGGAAGAGGCCTATCAGGTCAGCGAATTCAGAGGGGCGTTTGGGGCGAAAGATCACAGACGGTCCGCACTACGATTGAGATTTGATGGTGTTATGGTGTGTCGCAAAGTTGGGCGCGATCTTCTGTCTTTTCGAAGGTCTGTCATTTGCCCCGGCTTTTGAAGGCCAGCAATCTCAGCGCGTTGGCGGTGACGAGCACGGTCGCACCTGTGTCGGCCAGGATCGCCATCCACAGGGTCGTGGTGCCGGTCAGTGTCGTGACGAGGAAGATGGCCTTCAGGCCCAGGGCGAGGGCAATATTTTGCCAGATATTGCCAAGTGTCGCCTTGGAGAGGGCTATCAGTTCGGGGACGCCCGTCACCCGATCCCTCAGCAGGGCCGCGTCCGCCGTCTCAAGCGCCACGTCCGTCCCGCCTCCCATAGCGATGCCGACCGACGCGGCGGCCAGCGCCGGCGCGTCGTTGATGCCGTCGCCCACCATCGCGATAGGGGCCTGGGACGCGAGCGCGGAGATACGGGCAAGCTTGGCGTCCGGGAGCAGTTCCGCCTCGGCATCGACCCCGATCTGGCCAGCGATCGCTGAGGCGGTTCGCTGGTTATCGCCTGTGAGCATGAGCGTCGCGATGCCACGCGCCTGCAGGGCTTTGACAGCGGCGGCCGCGTCCTCGCGCAATTCGTCCCGGATGGCGATGAGGCCCTCGGCACTCTTGCCGGCCATGACGACCACGACCGTTTTGCCCTCGCGTTCCATGGCCTGAATTTTGGCCGTTGCGCCCTCGGGTAGGGGCGCCTTCTCGGCGGCGAAGGCAGGCGAGCCGACCGAGACGAATCCGGCACGCAGGCGGGCGGTTACGGCCTTACCCGGCACGGCCGTCGATCCGCCGAAGGTGGCAGGTATATCGAGCGCGCGGGCGCGTGCCGCCTCGACGATCGCCTTGCCCAGGGGGTGGCTGGTATTGGCTTCGACGGCTGCCGCGCGCGCCAGCATCTCGGTTTCGTCAGCTGAAAAGGTGATGATGTCCGTGACTTGCGGTTTGCCGCGGGTGAGGGTGCCTGTCTTGTCGAAAGCAACGGTCTTGATCTTACCCAGGGTTTCGAGGGCGGCGCCGCCTTTGATCAGAAGCCCTTGCCGCGCGCCGGCGGCCAGTCCGGAGGCGATGGCGGTGGGGGTGGAGATGACAAGCGCACACGGACAGGCAATCAGGAGCGTGGCAAGGCCACGGTAGATCCAGGTCGTCCAGTCCTGCCCGAAGGCAAGGGGCGGAATGATGATGACGAGGGCGGCCGCGAGCATGGCGGCTGGGGTGTACCACTGACTGAAGCGGTCGATAAATCTGGCGGTGGGCGCTTTGCTCTCCTGCGCTTCCTCTACCAGGTGAATGATGCGGGCAATCGTGTTGTCGGCGGCCTTGTGGGTGATACGGACGCTCAGTTCGCTATGGGCGTTAATGCTACCGGCATAGAGGTCGGCACCGATAGACTTGAAGACCGGCACGGACTCGCCGGTCACGGGCGATTCATCTACCTCCGATGCCCCGTCAACAACCGTGCCATCTGACGGCACCCGATCACCGGGGCGGACGATGGCGATATCGCCGATGTCGAGCGCTTCGGCCTCGACTTCGACAATCTGGCCGTCGCGAACGACGCGGGCGGTGCGAGGCACCAGGCTTATGAGGGCTTCGATGCCAGCACGAGCGCGGCCCGCGGCGAGGGTCTCCAGAACTTCGCCGACGGCGAAGAGGAAAATCACGGTCAAGGCTTCTTCGCCCTGACCGATGGCGACGGCGCCGATGGCGGCCACTGACATCAGGGTTTCGATGGTAAAGGGCGAGCCCGCCAGAGCGCCGGCCACCGCGCGTTTAGCGAAGGGCGCAACGCTGATCAGCGCTGCGACCGACGTAATGATGACCGCGTATGCGGGAAGGAGGCGCTCCAGCACTAACCCCGCTGCCAGGAGGAGCCCCGTCAGGAGCACCAGCCTTCCCTTACCGGTCTTCCACAAAGGTAGGCTCGGCTTTTTAACGGGCAGGCTCCGGGTCTCTTCCGTCACCAGAGACGAAGTGAACCCGAGACTGCGAATCTGCTCTTCTAATTTTGAGAGCGAAGTCTGGGTGTCGTCGAGTTGGAGGGACAAGGTCTCGTTTTGGTAGGATACCGCCACGTCGCTCGTGCCGGGTAACCGCTTGAGGGCCACCTCGATTTTGAGGGCACAGGCGCCGCAATCCATGCCTTCGATCTGTAGGCGGATGGGCGAAAGGGACGGAGCACTCATGGGGGAAACCTCGACGGCGGACGCGGAATGCTGTATATGGACCCTGTAGTAAGTACAGGGTCAAGTCGTGGCATCAGAACATTTTTCGATCGGCGATTTATCGCGCGCGACGACCACGAAGGTCGAAACCATCCGCTTTTATGAGAAGAGTGGGTTGTTGCCGATCCCGGCACGCACGGGGGGAAACTATCGCATCTACGAGGTCACGCACTTGAACCGCCTGAGCTTTATTCGCCGGGCTCGCGATCTCGGATTTTCGCTGGATCAGGTCCGGGCCTTGCTTGCGCTATCCGACGATCGATCGCAGCCCTGTGAGGCGGTCGACGTGATTGCCCGCGGCCATCGTGATGAGGTCGAGCGCAAGATTAAGGATCTCCAGGCGCTGAAGGTGGTACTTGACCAGGTGATTGAAAGCTGCCGGTGCAACACGATCGCAGATTGCGCCATTATCGAGTCGCTGGCCCCCGATGGCGCAGGGCGCGAGCCTTAATGCCGCAGGCCTCACGGACGTCAGTGGGGGCGGTCGCTTGGTGGTGTGATATCACGGCGCGGTGGAGGCAAGCTGGGCGGTCGCGCCGCACAGGCGCAGGAGGCCGCCGACCTTGGTGCGGGGGCGCAGAGGCATGCGGCTGGCGGCGATCGCCCGCTCATAGCAATCAACGCGTTTGAGTTCACGCAAGGATTTGTCGGCGGGCTTGGTGAGGGTCTGCATTTCCTGGGCGCTGAGTTCGGCAAGGAAGGCATTCGCCTCAGCGCAATTGGGCGCCTCGATCTTTACGTCACTCCCGACTGCGCGGGCCGATTCCAGATTGCGGTTGAGCAGAGCGAACTGGCCATGCTCAAGCTTGATTTCGGTTGCGGCGGAGCACTGACCCGAGAGCACGGTAGCGCCCTGACCTGCCCACAGGGCGCCCGCACCGAGCGCCGAGAAGATAATTGCCCCAATGAGGCTGTGGATTTGAGGCCACACAAGCCTGTCTTTAAACCACCCGTTCCCGGCCATCTCTGATCTCCTTTTTGACGATCCATTTCGTCGTCATCATGGGATCAAGCTATTGATTGTAAAGAAAATATTTTCCCGTTACGTCGGGGTGCAGTCAATAATGGATGGGTAGCGTTTGGCTACGTTCCGTCTGGGGGGATTTGGTTTGACAAATCGAACACATAAAAAACCAAGCCGAATCAATGATTGGCTCTTCAAAAACCGTTGTGTTACGTTATGTTAGGATCGGTTTGGGTCAGGTATGTTCACCCGCGGTACGTTAGGTTACGTTCCGTTGTCCCTCAATGAGGGCGATATACCGTTTGTACCCCCTCTGTACCTCTGCGGAGGTTAACAGGGTGTAAAGAATTGGACTGTTGGGGGATTTTCCCGTGAGTGAGGCTCGCCGGTCAGTTTCAGCCAAGGCTCGGCTAGCTGACCTAATGATCGAGGTTATGCAGTTCTATCGCGAGGTTTGCCGCGAGGACCCGATTTACGCGCGCCAACTCATCGAGTCGTTTCAAGGTGTCTTCGAGGTTAACGCCCGGTTCGATGACGATGTCGAAAGTGCGGACGAGATGGTGGGGGAGGCCGAAGCGGCGGCCCTGACTGCGGCGAACGATCCCGAGGTGCCGGCCGTGGAGCCAACACCTCAAGGTCTCACGGAGACGGCCTTGGTCAGCGGGGAAAAGAGCGAAGTCGAGCGGGGTGTGTTCGAACTGGTCATTCTGACCTTCCTGTCCCGGAAAGAAGGCAGCGGCGCCGACAAGCGCGATATCTTGAAGATTTTCCGTAAGCTCAATCTGGATGTAGGCGACATGGATCGCTTTACCGGGCGCCTGCACAAGCTCAGAAACCCCGGCAAAATCATCAAGTGGGGCAAGGGGCGGTTCTCTAAAATCCAGATCACGGAAGAGGGGCACACTTGGTATCGCACCTTGATCGAGTGCGCCGATAACAGCCCCCTGAAGCCCACAGACCGGGACGATGTTCTGGGACGCTATGAACAACTGATGCTTCAGGCAGGGGCCGGATCGGGTGGCTCTTAAGGGGGGGGGCCTCATTTGAGGCGGCCAAGCGCCCGCCGCCTGAGCGGGCGCGTTGAGGACATACCCAACGACTGTCGGCACGAAAGTGCATTGATAGCGAGAGTGCGTCGTGTTTTCCTACCTTGTGGTGTATCGAGGTGGGTGAGATGAGCATGAAGAAAAAGCTGGATCAGCCGCTCAAGGTGCTCAATCTGAGCGCCCGCGCGCACTCCGCACTGAGTTGGTGGATCGCCGAACAGAATGGACGCGCGCCTTTTCCCGCAAGCGACTGGGGCGTCACGATTGCGGATGTGGTGTCGCTTAGCGACGACGATCTCCGTCGCTGCCCGAACTTCGGGAAGGCTTCGGCGGCCGAGTTCCGGTTCAAGCTGGCAAATTATCTTGGCAACGCGAAGCCGCTGGCCGTTGGCGAGCGGGCGCAGAACCCGGGCGGACGCGCGGGGGTGGTCGTGTTTGTGAGCAATGGCAAGGCGTGTCTCATGTTCAACAATGGCGACATCGACGTGTTCGCATTCAGCCAACTGTCGCGACCGTAATCGGAGGACGCGATGACCGTCTTTGGATATCTTTAAGGCGGCGTTTACCTTCATTAAGGAATCGGCGCATGCCTTCGGAATAGACTTCAGGAGGCGTACATGTCCGGTAACTCAACGACTATCGATCCCGCCTATACGCTGCGCTATCTGGTTCGAATGCAGGACCGCTTGGCCCATGCCCAGGAGGCTGAAGGCAAGGACGCTAGCGAGGTTCGCCGCCGCGCCTGGGAACTTCGGGTTCAGATCAGTCTGCTCAGCCAAGGCATCGGCGCAAGCTAACCGCAGCCCCTCTGTCCGGTCAGTCGCCAGGGGGCATACGGACACGTAATGGTTGCTATCCGACCTGTGAAGTGCCTATCTTCGGTATCGGCACCGCGGTCGAGGAGGGACACATGGCTGAGGGTTCGAGTTTACCGACATCAGGCGAGCGTCACGCAATCGAGTACATGCTGAAGCAACTGTACGTCCTGACGCTAAGACAACTTCCTTCCCCTCAAATTTTCATTGCAGATAGCGCAAAGCTGGCGCCGGCGGCATTCGCCAAGGTCGAAGGTCTGAGCGAAACCGACAGGGCCGAAGCTGAGGCGATGGTCCGGCGGGTGATGCAGGCGACCTCCCATCACCTGGAGGCAATCGAGTGCGGGAAGGCGATTGAGCTTCGATAGAGGCCCTGCGGCGATCGCCCTCTTTCGACATCCTCGCATCTGACACGATCGTGAAGAGAGGGGCCTGTTTTGGCCGCAAAGAATCATTAAATTGAAATCACCGCCGGGATCATCCCCCCCTCGAAACCGGCGAAGAACAGCGGACGCCTTCATCCCCCCCGAAGGCGTCCGTTTTGTTTTGGTAAAGCCCCCATGACAGTGCAAGAGCCGACTATGGCGCCTTGAGGCGACTGATGGTATGGCCTCGGCCTACTCTCGAAGGCTGGGTCAAGGGCCGCAATCGCCTGCTGATTGCTGGTCATGGAATATAGGTTGCACATGCGCGGGTCCTCAAATCTCACAGGATGAAAACTCAAACCCAGGGACTTGCCAAGGCTAATCGTTGTCTTGTCCGACCGGACCCACGCGCGTTTGCCGGCCCTTAGCGTCTATTGCGGCGCGTAGGCGCCTGAACCAAAGCTTTTCGTTAGTCCCACCAGTAGCACCGGACCCGGTGTGCGCCCGGTATTGACGCTGGCGGCGAAGAGGGTGTCGCGGGTAAATTTCGTGCGTTGCGAATTGAACAGGTTGTTCAGGTTTATGGTCAGGTCGAGACCTTTTGCCAATTTATGCACGTAGGATGCGGAGGCAAACGTGTAGGCGGCGACGTAGCCGTCTCCCATGATGTCCTTGCCCTGATAATTGAGGTTTACCGACAATGAGTTCGACTTTTTCGTCATGTAGCTCACTGAGACCTGAGCCGATCCCGTGAAAACAGATGAGGGGCCTATAAGGTCGGGATTGTGGATGGATCGGGTGTAGGGCGTCAGGGTGTAGGTGAAGAAATATTTGTTTCGGATGTTTCCCATATGGGTGAACTGGAGGCCGGCCTGGGAGCCGCTTCCCGTATTCTTACGGGTGAGTTCGAGGATCTGATTTCCCGTGTTCTGTGGATCGTCGATAAACCGGGACTGGGTGACGAGAGACCGGCGGTCCTGCAGATAAAAGGCGCGGAGCGAGTAGTTCGGACCTTCACCTGTCCGTTCGTAGATGGCTTCGTAGGCATGGGTGATCTGCGGCTTGAGCGCGGGCGCTCCGGCTCTGACGATTTCAGTCGTCACAAGCGTCGTCGAGGGATTCAGGTCCGAGGGCGAGGGCCTCTGCAGGCGCTTGGAAATGTTAAAGCGCAGTTTCTTGTTTTCCGAGATGACATAGGTGCTGAACAGGCTCGGATTTGTATTTTCCTGCGTAATCGCAATGGGACGACGTGCGGCAAAATCAAAGCTCTGGAATTCAAAGCGTTCATGTCGGGCGCCGACGAGGACTACCCAATGCGATCCCACGGGCATTTGATAGGTTCCGTAAACGGCCTGCACGGATTGATCGTACGAGAAAGGCGTGGACAGTTCCGGATTAATGTTAGAGCCAGAAGCTCCATTCGCGTTGGGAAAGTAGACGAAGCTGATTTGGCGAGCGTCGTCATGAACTTCGGATACACCTATCGCGACCTGGCCCTCGCCTAAGTCTCTGTTGTAGTCTATGCCGAATGACTTTCGCGTGGTCCGGCTATCGTAGGCGGAGTTCGTAATCTCAGTCGCGGTGGCCGGGCTGAGTGCCGGGTCGAGGTCGCGAGACTGTAACGCCTCGCTGGATGACGTGTTTCCAGATTCCAATTTTGCCGACACGCGTAGTGCAGTTCCCACCAGCGTGCCGGCTCTTGTCCAGGTGACGGCTATAGCCCGGTTGCCGTTTTCGGAATTACTCAGGCTGCGGATCTCGCGATCACTGTTCGCGTTCGGCAGCAGGCTGCGCACAGAGGTCTGTCCGCGGTTCCGGTATCGGCTGGACGCCTCCAAATAGCTAAGCTCGGCGGTGATCGAATCCTTAGCTGTCAAACCATAGTCGAAGGTTGCTGTGGCTATGCCGGATTTGCTGGGAGATGCCGTATCGAGATAGCCGTTGATCGTCTGAAGGGACGCACCGGACTGATCGCGACTCAGGAATTGAAATCGGCTCTCGGAGTCATTGTCTTCGTCTGTCACACCGGCGGAAAACGTCGCGGCCAGTTTTCCTTTGTTGAAGCTTGCGAAAGTGTTGGCGGTGACCCCTCCCTTACTCATCAGCTGACCGCTCGCTGAGCCGAAGTAGCCGTCTGGCACAGAGGACCGGGTGACAATGTTGATCACGCCGGCAGCGCCATCGACCGAGATTTGTGCGCCAGGGTTCGACATGACTTCTATCGCTGACAGCATGTTCGAGGGCATGGCTTTCAGGGCCGCAGAGCGGTTATCGCCCGACAACAGCAACGACTTGCGGCCATTGACGAGGAACTCCACCGGATTGCCGTTCAGCGTTACATTGCCCCGGCCATCCACCATCACGCCAGGGATTTTCTTGAGGGCATCTTCGACCGTACCAATGTCTCCGTTCGGCATGTCCGAGATATTGTAGGTTTGGCGATCAATCCGGTTCTTCGGCTTCTCGCCCTTCACCGTAACGGTGGGCATTTCGGTCTGCGCCTCGGAAGAGGCTGGGGTTTCATCCGATCTGCGCTCTTGCTCATCGCGTTCAGGATGTGCCGGCAGGGACACGAGGGGTTCTTGGGCGGCCGCAGAACCGCACGAGATGGAGGCCAGGCACAGGGAGACGAGAAATCGTTTGGTAAAGGGTGCCATGGCCTGGAGCTATATATCTGCCCTTCGGCAGTATTGAGGTTCGGGGCGGACATGTTTGATCGTGCCCACCCCTTGCCCGACAGTCTTAAACTAGAATCAGTACGGGTAATAAGCCCGGAACTCAAAAATGAAGCCGCTCGGCGAGCTGGGACTTCTTTTCGGGTTGCTCATGCAAGCATTCGCGGCCGCCATACAGACGGCAGCGTTTGCCGAAATCTGAGCCATAGCTGTTTCTGTGTTAATCAGGCCTGCGGCGCGACGCAGGGTTGGGCCCTGTTCGCTCTGACTTTTGCAAGCGTTATAATTGGTGCCGCAGGTGGCCGCGTAATAGCCCGTGGCGGTGTATGAGCCTGCATGCGCGGCACCGGCTGCCAGCGAAAAAAGCGCGAAAAATAGTGCGACGCCCGACTTACTAATCTTTGGTTTGTTTGCTTCTGCAACCATGACTCTCTCCTTGGGCATCTGCGCCCAATGGGAGAGTGCATAAGGTATACCATTCCGGCAAGTGGCGTTTACAATCTGTTAACACTTTTTTGCGCGGCGGCTACTTGGGGTTGGTTTGGGCTTCTGGTGCGAAGTCGATGGCACATTGATAGCCGGCGGTAAAGGCTTCTTCTACGGTTGCGACCTCGGCCGCCACGACAAAGGTCAGATATCCAAATCCGGCTGTTGATAAGGTTGCTACCCCACGCTCGTCTTGGAAGACAAAACCGAGACGATGGCACTCGGCGTCGCCAAGCTGCCGATAGAGCGCTTCGATCTGCTGCATATTTTGAAAATCGATGATCCGGCTCATGGGAGACTCATATCACGCTCCGGAGGTTGACGAAATATTCTGTGGAGTGCCCCTAGGTGCGCCCCCAATGCCGATCACGCACAGTTTTTTTCAGGAACGGTATACCTAACTGCCCTGGCTAACTCCTTATGACATCGGAGAATTCCGCTCGCCGAATAAGCTGACAAAAAATGGCAGCGGGCTCGTCCGATTTTAGCCCCACTTGACTCTTTGTTGAAGATTGGAACAAAAAGAGAACATGTAGTCAGGTCCAGAAAGGATTGAGCATGTCATGGCTCGCAACACTCGCCCCCAGTTCCAGGCGCTCAGAGCCCGCTTTGGCGGAGGACATCCGCGCGACCGATCGGTTCTACCCTTCGGAATCGACGATATCGATCAAAAGCTACCCGGCGGCGGGTTGGTCCGCGGCGCTTTGCACGAGGTGGCCGGCGGCGCCAATGGCGCGGTTGATGGGGCCGCCGCCGCTGCCTTTGCCGCGGGCGTAGCGGCACGAACAGGGGGGCGGGTGCTTTGGTGCTTTGGGCAGCCGAATATTTTCCCGCCCGCGCTGGCGCAGTGCGGCTTAACGTCTGATCGTGTTGTGTTTTTCGAGTGCCGGGAGGAGGCCGCCATATTGCGATGTTTCGAGGATGCGCTTCGACATGGCGGGCTGAGCGCCGTGGTCGGAGAGATCGGCCATCTGAGCCTGAAAGCGTCGCAACGCCTCCAGTTTGCGGCCGAGACGTCCGGCACCATGGGCATTGCTGTGCGCCGGTGGCGGCGGCAGACCGAGGCGCGGGATTTCGGGACCCCAACGGCGGCTACGACGCGCTGGCGGGTGACGGAGATAGAGGCCGAGACCCTGCCGGTGCGTGGCGTCGGCCAAGGGCGCTGGTTGCTGGAATTGATGCGGGCGCGCGGAGGAGAATGCGCCGACTTTGAAATAGAGGCGTTCGACAATGCACAGGGTCATCTCTGTCTACCTCCCTACCTGGCCCACAGACCGGTTGCGCCGGTTGCCGAAGGGCGCCGCGCCGCCTCATGATGTGCCGTTGGTTCTGAAAGGCTCGGACGGTCGCCGCCGGGTGGTGACGGCTGCCGATGACTTCGCGCGTTCTCTCGGTATTGCTGTCGGTATGCCGATCGCGAAAGCGCAGGCGCTCGTCAACGATCTTCATATTTTGGACGCCAACCCGGATGCCGATCTTGATGGACTGGGACGACTAATCCGAATTAATTGATATAATCAGTGAGAAATTGTCTACCTGCGGGCCCATGATGTGCAAAATGATGTGCTGCTCGAAAAGCTGTGGATCAAGCTGGATTGGGGACCAAATCGTAGCACATCATGCGAAATAAGATGATGTGCTTCATTCTGCAGTTGAGTTTCTGGTCTTAGGCGGCAACCGGTGTTTCGCGTTTACCCGAGTGGTGGAATCGGATCATTCCTCCGGATAATATCGGGAGGTGAACGTGAACGGAAATCAGACCACTTTGGACCCGGCTTACACGTTGCGCTACTTGGCCAAGCTGCAGGACCGCTTGGCCTATGCGCACGAAGCCGAGGGTAAGGATTCTACTGAAATTCGCAAACGCGCCACAGAACTCCGAGCGAGGGTGAACCAGCAAACGCTGGCATGACGCGGCGTCGATCCTCGCGGAAGTTTAAAACCTGCAGGCGCGAATGAAGGGGCCGTGATGAACGTAAATGCAGAAGATTTCAAAAGGCTGGTTCAGAACTACAGCACCGAAAGTGAAGGATATCTTCGGCAACTCCACCTTTGGCTGGGGGCGGCATTGGCTGGAGGTGTCGTTGCTTTAACGAGCCTCGCGGCAGGTCTCCCTAACCCCGCAAAAGCTTTTGCCTACTTGCTGCCGAGTTACTGGTCGTTTCTGGTCGGGCTTGTTGCAGTTGGAGTGGCAATATTCGCTGCATCCATGAAAGCGTCTAAGCGTGGCCAGCACTTCGCCAGTGCTTATAATCGCCAGGACTTGGATAACAATATAGGCA
This sequence comes from Asticcacaulis sp. AND118, assembly GCF_020535245.1. GTDB lineage: Bacteria > Pseudomonadota > Alphaproteobacteria > Caulobacterales > Caulobacteraceae > Asticcacaulis. The sequence continues at coordinate 662,700 of NZ_CP084910.1, forward strand.
AAATTCCAGAGGTCCTACATTCGTCGCCCAGCATGGCGAACGAGTTGAATTCAGCGAGGAACTGGCTCGCGGGGCAGCGTGAAGCGGAGCATAAGAAGGCGGAGGCGGCGTGGGATGTCCAGACGATATGGCAACGCACCTGGGCTGCGTCACTGTGCATCGCAGGTGCATCATTTGTCATTGGTTTCGCTTGGCCGCTTGTGCAAATAGGGCTTGGGCGTCCGCTTGGAGACCCCGAAAAGAAGGTCGCCGAACGCATCGAAAAGGCGTCGCCTGCCGCTATTGCTGACCAGGTCGCTCCCGTAGTCGTCTCTCGGCCTGCCGTTGCAAGCCATGCCTCGTCTCAAGCGGGCGGTGCAAAGTCGTCTGTTAGCGCGCGATAGACACCTCATCCGATGAGCCCTGCGTGTATCTTGCGCTTCAAAATGGTCGCTAGAAGCGCAAAAAAGAAAAGGCCCCGGGTGTTTCCGGGGCCTTTTCTTTTGGGTTTAGACGATCTCAAGCGTTGAGGCGGTCCTTGACAGCTTTACCCGGCACGAACGTCAGCTTCTTGGAAGCTGCGATCTGGATGGTGGCGCCGGTTGACGGGTTTCGGCCCTCGCGCGCCGGCTTGTCTTGGACTTTGAACTTGCCAAACGCCGGGAAGTTCACTTCCTGGCCCAGCACGGCGGCTTCGATGATGCTGTTCAGCGTGGTTTCGACGATGGCCTTGGCAGCGGCCTTGGTCACGCCGTGCTCGGCGGCGATTTTGTCGATTAGATCAGACGTATTCATGCAAATCTCCTTGGGTTCTTGGACCGGTTCTCGACCCGAATCACTGGAGATTTCAAGAGGGGCGCGGAGAGATCCCGCGAATGCGGCAGGGGAAAATCGCTGGGCATGGTTGGGGATTCGGCGGTAGGCTGCGCGCATGACCTCTCAACTCGACATGTTCGGCGTCACGCAACCGCTTGCCTCGACCGCTGCTCCGACGCGTAAGCGGCCAAGGCCCCTGGCGAAAGCGCTCCTTACCTTAGAAGATGATGAGGCTCTGGCAGCTCATTTAGAGGGCACTGGACGATACCGTATCCTTCGCAAGCTGGAACCGAAGCCGGTCGTGGACAATCCGCGCCCGGGCTTTCCGCACATTGCCGTCATCGTCGATACGGAAACGACCGGGCTTAAGAAGGCCGAAGATGAGATCATCGAGATCGGTCTGATCGCCATCCGGTTTAATGAGGTCGGCCAAGTCGGTGACGTCATCGGCACCTATGGGGCGCTGCAAGCGCCCAGCCGTCCCATACCGGCCGATATTACTGCCCTGACCGGAATCGATGATGCGATGGTGCTGGGGCAGTCCATCAATTTGCGTGCGGTCGAAGATATGGTGGCCTCTGCCGATCTGATTATCGCCCACAATGCCGCGTTTGACCGTCCGTTCTGTGAGCGTCTGTCGCCAGAGTTTGCCTCAAAGGCCTGGGCCTGCTCGAATGCCGAGATCGACTGGAAGGCGCGCGGCTTTGAGGGCTCAAAGCTCGGTTATCTGGTGAGCCAGGCCGGCTACTTCCACGACGGCCATCGGGCATTGGACGATTGCTTTGCCCTTTTGGCCGTTTTGGATAGACAGGACGCAGATGCGCGTTCGGCCTTTGCGGAGCTTTTTGCCTCAAGCCAGAAGGCGAGGGTGCGTCTATGGGCCGAGTATAGCCCCTTTGATAAAAAGGATGTCCTGAAAGCGCGCGGCTATCGCTGGTCGAGTGGCGATGACGGCGGGCCGAAGGCGTGGTGGACGGAGGTCGATGCGGAAGATCTGGATGCTGAGGTGCGCTACCTGCAGACCGATATCTACCAACGTGCCGATGTTGAGCCGACGACGCGATATCTGACGGCAATGGAGCGCTTCAAGGCCTAGCGGAAGACCCATTACACGATACGCGCAATGCGGCCCTAAATTTGCACCACAACCTAAAGGCACATGTGGAGTGTCGCAAATTGGTAGAGTACAGTCATGACCACGCTTAACCCTGTTACGACGCCCGCCGTAGACGACAAGGCACCAAACCCGGTTGATATCCATGTCGGCGCGCGTGTCCGCATGCGCCGGAAGTTCCTCGGTTTGACCCAGGAGCAACTCGCTGATCAGATCGGCATTACCTTCCAGCAGGTGCAGAAGTATGAGCGCGGCTCGAACCGCATCAGCGCCTCGAAGCTGCACAGTATCTCTGTCGTGCTGCAGGTGCCGGTGGCCTACTTCTTCGATGGGTTTGGCGAGTCCTCGTCAGAGGAGTTCGTGGAATCTTCGGCGGAGCGCAATGCCAGCGAGTTTCTGATCTCCAGCGAAGGGATCGAACTAGCCGAAGCCTTTCCCCGCATCCGGTCAGCGACGCAGCGTCGCAAAATTCTTGATCTGGTCCGATCAATGGGTGATGTCGGCTGAGGCGGTCAGTTCTCTGAGGGGCTTCTGTTGCATCCGGGCCTAACTGAGGCAAGGTGACGGAAAAGTCTGGACGACGCGTATCGGCCATCGATAAATGCGTTCAGACCTAGGAGCCTCAAATGATTGCGCGGATTGCCCCCATCCTTCTGACCGGCCTGTTGAGCCTTTCCGCATCGAGCCTGGCTATGGCGCAACCCCCCGCTCCAGCGCGGCTGACGGTCATGACCTACAATGTCGAGAATTTCTTCGATGCGAACGACGATCCGCGCATGCCGAACGGATCGAGCAACGAAGTCATCAACACGCCCGCCTGGGTTGACGCAAAGGCCGCGGCCGTTGCGCGGGTTATTCAGCGCTTTGATTTCGGGCAGGGACCGGACGTGCTGGTTCTGACCGAGGTGGAAAGCCAGGCGAGCCTCGATGCGATCAAGGACCAGTTGAAGGATAAGGGGGCGGCCTATAAGACCGCCATCCTGATCGATGCCGATCCGAACCGGCCGGCGCCTAAGCCCGATCAGCGCGGTATCAAGGTCGCGATCCTGTCGAAGTTGTCATTGGCCGCGGGAGTGAAACCCCAGACATTCCCGGTGGATCTGACTAAATCGGCCAACTGCAAAAGCCGCGACGGCTCGCCCGGTACGACTCGCGATCTGCTGCAAGTCGATCTAACCCTGCCCGACGGCAAAATCCTGACCGTGTTCGGTGGCCATCTGCCATCGGGCGGCAATCCCCGCGCCTGTCGAGAGATCGCGGCCCAGACGATCGCAAACATTGCCGCCAAGCTTCCAGCCAGTCATGTGGTCGTCGCCGCAGGCGATTTCAATTTCAACTGCGCGCCGCAAGAGCGCCAAGGGCTGGCGACCGCTTTCAAAGGCTGGGTTCTGCCGTCACAACTGGACAATGCCTGCCGGGGCAGCGGCAGCCAGTTTTATTGGCGCGAAAAGACCTGGTCCTATCTCGATGTCATTACGCAGAAAGCGACGGGTGCCAGCGAGGCCTGGGCCATCGAGCCTAAAACCTTCCGCACGGTTCTGACCGACGAAGAGCAACTGCAGTGGGACGAACGCGATCAGGTCATGCGCCCGAAAGCGTTCCGTTTCAATGCCGAGACGGGCAAGGGGTCCGGCACGGCTGACCATTGGCCGATCGCCATCGATCTGGTGCAGGCCAACCGATAACCGGCTTCGACATATCGAGACAACGAGCGGGGGTGTGGGGCGGACCGGGCGGTGCGGCAGCCCAACCGTCCGATTGGTTTGCCCATTATAACAGCCGCTCAATGCGAGCGATAAAGCAAGGGGGAGGGGCTATGGTAATAGCCCCTCCCTTTCTGGGTCTGCGCCTTTGGCTTCAACAGCGAGCGCTGTCCTGAACCTATGGAAATTTCAGAAAGCGATGAATGCACGCGAACGTGAGGTTTACGGGACGTGCTTCGGTTTTGACGCCATGCGGCGTGTTCCCCCACCTGACAAGCGAATTTCTGCGATTTCGAGCTAGAGAAATGAAATTGCGACTGGAGCTTCAGCAATTTCAAATGTCATCAGTATTGAGGCGGCGTGACAAAGGGCCTCGAATAAATCAATCAAATTCAATGAATTGACCAAGGTGACCGAATCGGGCACGCAGAAAATTGTGGCGGATTGAAATTGTCAATTGCGCCGTTTAAAATTTCATGTGAATAATTTTCGGATTAACCATTGGCATGGCAAGTCCGATCCCACCGCCTTTGCGGTTGGTTACGACAGGGCCAGCGGGGGCGCGCGTGTCGAAAAAAGACTTCATCATCGGCGTGTTTGAAGACGACTTCATCCGCTACCTGACCGAGATCAAGAACGATCGCTCCGTCCCCGATGACGAGGTGAGATACGTGCACAACTATTTCATCGACAGGTTGACGCATAGCCGGGATCGGCCCCGGATTTACGCCAATCACGAGAGTTTAAGCGATAGGATGGTTAATATTTCGTTAACGGCCGCCGGCTCTCAGAATGGTGGTGAAACGAAAAAGACTGAGGCCCGCAAGAACGCGATCGTAACCTTGCTGGCGTCTGGGCCGGGGCCGTTCTCACTGGACGACGTTATGGCGGACCTCAAGGACAAGCGCCTTGTCGAAGAAAAGCAGCGCAACACCATCATCTCGGCCCTGCGCCGCATGCGGACCGAAGCCAAACTGATCGATAGCCCGACCGATGGCGAGTATGTGCTGACGGCGGTCGGTCGTGCGCTGTTCGAGCAACTGTCTTCGCAGTCGTCCGGGCAATGAGGGGTGATGGCACATGGACACGAGTTTTCCCCCGTCCGGCCCACCGCCCTTGAAGCCACCTCCCCTTGCGGGGGTGGGCAAAGGCCGTGACGATAGTAGACGTAATGCCGCTCCGACGCCGGTGTTGAAGCGCACGCCCAAGCCCAAAGTGCGGCCCGCCAAGAAAGGGGCTGGTCCAGATGCACATGCCAACGCCCGGAACGCCGCGGCAGCTGAGGAAGTCGATGCTGACGTGGCCAGCCATGCCTCGGACGCAAGCGCTGCCAGTCTGGCAGAATTTGTTATTCGTGAGAAGCTTCGTCTGGAGTCGGACAAGGCGGCTTCAGAGCGAAAAAATGAGGCGGTCGCGCGTACGCTTTTGAGGGCAAAGGTAGCGCAAGACTTAGCCGGTCAGAAGGCTCGCGATGACGCGCAGGCCGCACTTGCCGCACAGGATCTGCGTCACAAGAATATTTTGTTTTACGTGACGACTACCAGCGCAGTTTTCTGCGGCATCTTCCTACTCTGTTACGTGAGACCAGTGCTGGCCGCAATGCCGGGCTATCTCCAGAAAAGCGAGGTCGCGGGGTTTCTGGGCATCATGTTCTTGATACTTTCTCTGTTCAATATCGTGTTTGCGACCATCAACCGACGGGGAATTGTCCGCATCGATCAAGTTCTGGCTTCACTTGTAGAATTGGTGAAGAAGGGCGGCGGTAAGTAACGGCTTCCGATCGCTTACCAAGGGACGGCTTGGAGATCGTCCAATGTCATGTCGTTGGCTTCCCTCATATAGCGATCGAAAGACCCGCCGAGGTAAAGCCCATCGGCTGCGAGAACCGGATCAGTACGGAAGGTGTGCCCGAGCACGCTGTGATAGGTTGGGCGACCAGTGAAGTCCGCGTCCCTTCTCGGCAGCCACAGCGGCGAGCAGAAGAACGCGTGGAGCCGGTTGAGGTCATCAAAGCCATGTGTCGCCGCTGCCAGAACGGAAGACGGTACGATCGGTATGGATTTCGGTCGGTCGGAGGGCAGACCGGCGAACCCTTCGACGGCCACTATCGCATGAATGCGCCATCCGTCGCCGGTGCAAGAAAGACGTTTCAGGACCTCGGCCAGCTTCTTCTCGCACGCAGTGAGCTTGCGTTGCGCTTGCGTCGTTTTTTCGAGGACGGCCTTCTGCTTGTTGTGGATCTCCTTGATGCTGCCGGGCGTCAAGACCCAGCGCAGTTCAGCCAGAAGGATCGTCTTATTGGCATCATCGATGAGTACTAGATCGATTTGCTCCTTAGCCAGCTTGATGTCCGTCACCAGGCGGAAGGGCTTTGTTGCGGAGCCGTCGACAAGCCTGCTGGTCATCTGCAACTCGAACACATGTGAACGCTTGTGGAAGTCGTCCGGGTCAAGCCGGATGTGCAAGCTCATTTGATTGCGTGGCCAGGCATTTGTGAGGATCACCGTTCCGGGAACGGCGATCTGAGTTTGGCTTACGGGAATGAGTGGCTGAAGCGCAGGGTCGGGAGAGTTCGTCTTGTGGCCGTATGTCAGAGCTTCCGTAATGAGGCTGACCTCGTTTGCATCAAGACCTGAGAGTTGCGCGATCTTGGAGTTTAGGTTGGAAGGCTCGATGAGAAGGCAGGCGTTGTGCTCGCAAAGTTGCGTTGCGCCGATCCGATGGGCGCCCCAAAAGACGGCGATGAGGTGATAGATGCAAAGGGTGAACAGGGCGCTGTGGTAGCGGCTGACGTTTTCGATTGAGCCCCAAGGGTAGACCCATCCGGTGGTTGGATACACAGACTGGCTGTGGAAGTAGCCGTAGATCTCGGCCGCGACCTCGGAATCGAGTTCGTAACTCAGTTCAGAACCACTTGCGGATACCTGGGGGGCGATCTTCTGGCAAAGGACGCTCCAGTCGATCGGTGTGTCCTCAAAAACAATGGCGTCTGGTCCGAATAGGACGGCGATCATATCCCAGATAGGCGTGAAGCCAGGTGCCTGAAGCGGCAAAATCCGTTGTAAGGCCCAATACTGCTGATCGCGTTCCGGCCAACGTGTTTCCAGGATGTGGGAGCCCTCCCGGCGCCAGAAGGTCGTTGATCGCGCCTTCGCTGGGGCGAACAGCCAGTAGGCCTGAGCGTATTCCAGGCTGCGACGACGGAGAGTCTCTGCAAGCTGACCGTTGAACACCTGGTGGGTGACCGACACCTGAGGCTGTTTGGGCAATTTCCGCGCTATGAGGGCGAGCGCGAGCTCCATGGCCAATTTCACGCTATCGAGTTCGGCGATCAGGTGGCTTTGATCCCCCAGATCGGAGCCTTGGTCGAAGGCCCGTAAACAAGCAAAGACGCTGTAGATTTCGACGAACTGGCAAAACTGCCAGCAGGCGTCCATTGAATTATCGGCAATCAAAGGCGTCTTTGCGTAGGCGTCGTGGATGGCGGCCTCGATCGCAGCGAACTCCCCCTGGGAAATCAATTGTGCGTCGTCATGATCGGTAGGCGACATGATCAGACCTGTTGAAAGTCAGAGGGTGTCAGGTCGAACACAGACCGGAAAATCTTCGTCTGGTAGGCCTTGTCCAGTCCGGCTTGCTTGGCGAGGTTCCCGAATTGCTTTTCGGCCACCATGATATCCGCGAGCGGCAGGACGGTGGCGAAGGCGTTCATGTCGCGCAGGTCGTTTTCGGTGAGCGCCCGCGCCTGATCCTCCAGGCGAACCGCGATTTCGCGCTCTGTGTTCAGGACCGGAATGTCATTGATTATCGCTTTGGTTAGGGAGGCACCGATGTCGGTTACCCGATGCCATTGCAGGCCAAGCGATCGGCCGGTAGCGAGCAAGACGTCCATTACGTCTATCACCATGACCGCACTGTAAGCGCGTCTTCGCACGGCGAGTGTTTCCTGCGCTACGGCGGCGCGGCGCCCTTCTATGTTGGAAATGAGCGAATTCGACATGGCCGTATAGAACTGTACGCCTTCACGCCGGTTCTGGTCGTCGCGGCCCGCCAGATAGTCAAAAAGCATCTCCGCGGGTTTCGAGCGGATGTGGTTTAGAACCTTGTCGGAGATGGTCATTCCGAAGGTTTCCGGCGTATAGTCGGCAACTGCCTCAAAGAAGATGTCGGAGAGATACCAGTCGGGAGACGGGGGGACGCGTTCAATCCCCATCCTATCGGCAAGGTAAGACGAAAGGGTTTCCGTCAAAATGCGGCGCCGCCCTCTGAAAACGCGCCCACCGCTAAGGCTTGCCTGCGTCAGCGCCAGATTGAGGCGTTGCTGCGGGACGTTCACTTTCATCGTTTCGTACTGATTGGTGAAACTCAACGGTGTGCGAATGGAGCCGGCTTCCACCGCCTGTCCGATCATGACGAGGGCGGCGTGTTCGCGCGGGTAGGTGGTCTTGTCCCAGGCGCCTTTTGCAAGGGCCACCCAAGCGTTCTGATCCAGATAAATCGTCTTGGTCATGCCGTCGCCTTCTCACCTGGCGCTGATGTCGCCGTCCTTATCGAAATAGGGGGTAAGCCCGATCTTGGTGAGGAGGTGGATGGCGAGTGGCAGGGCGTAATCTTTTAGATGGCGGTAGTCCGGCTCGGCAATGACGGCCATGCGCATAACCAGTTCGATGGGCAGGTGCCAGTAGGTGGGGTGCGTCACGTGGCTATGCCTGGACAGCGCGAGCGCGACGATCGTTAGGGCCTTGTTGGTTTCGGGCGCCAGGTGATCGATCGGTTGGGTGACCAGAACGTCTCGCTCAAGGGCAGAGGCCGCGAGTTTAGGATTTTTCCCTCGCGCCTTCAGAGCGGCTTTTAAATCGTCGCGGCTACCGCAGACGAGTTCCTCCCCTTTACCCAGATCCAGTACGTAGCGGGTTTCGATATGGCTGAAGCCAACGTGGTTTGGAATAATCATGCCGCAACTGTCGGTGATTCCCCGGGGGGACACAAGGAATGCGATAGGCTCAATGCCGCCCGCATTCCTACTTTCCGAGCCCTTACTCCCCCATTCGGAAGTCTTTGATGCTTTCTTTCGTCAGCGCCATCGAGTCAAACACGGCGGAGGTTCCATCCCCGACAGGCGATTGGGTGCTGATACCCGTCCAGAGCTTGGCCGGGTAGTCGTTCTTGAACAGGCGAACGAGTTGCCAGGTCTTTTGGTCGGCGGAGTAGTAGATTCCGACGGTCTTCGTATCCGAGGATATTTTGAGGTAGAGGGCGCTGGCAGGTGCGATGTCATGGTTGTTGTCGTCGGAGGTGCCGGTGGTCCGGACCGTGACAACGCGGATGCTTTTTCGTTCATCCCGTTCCATCGCCACTTTCAGCCAGAGATCGTCGCGCGCCCAGAGGTAAAGCGTGCCCGCGTCATAGGTTTCATGAAAAGTCGGTTTGACGCGCGCGACGAAGGTGAAGGGTTTCGTATTGTCGATCTCGGCCAAAAGGATTGGGGCCGTATTGTTGGAGAGCTTGCCATCCGGGTCGCGAAAGTTATCGCGTTTGGCCTGGCTGGTCAGGGTGATGACGTCACCGGCCACTTTCGCTTCTTTCTCCGCTCCATTCAGTGCACGGCTAAACACGATACCGGGCAGGCGCATGGAGATGGCTTTTTCGCCGAGATCCTGAGCGTGGCTTGAGCCACCTGCGAGAAGGCCGACGGCGAGGGTTGCTGCGGCGATTTTTTTCATTCGAGCGGTTCCTTCTGGTGAGATTATCAGGGTCAGGCGAGGTAACTCTGGCCCTTTGAGGGTACGCGTAACTTAGTGGGGAAATGCGAGGTTCATGGGTTTCAAGAGCATCCAGATCGCCATTGCGACCATCATGAGATTTTCTGTCAGGGAGATGAAACCCAGCGGCACATTGCTGTCGCCGCCAACGCAGGCGCATTTCAGTTTGCGCTTATCGATGTAGACGGCTTTGAACACCGATACGGCGCCTACGGTCCCGATGAAAAGGGCGACCGGGACGGAGAGCCACATCAGAGCGCCCGCCAGCATGAGAATGCCGGCGATGGCCTCTGCAAACGGATAGATGTAGGCGTACCTGACCCACTTTTTGGCCAATAGGTCGTAGTTGAGGAACATGGTCGCAAAGCTCTCCACGTCCTTCAGCTTCTGTAAAGCCAGTAGGCACATGGCGATCGAAATGAACCATTCGGCGGTCTGGACGGTGAGAGGTTGTGAGGTCGTCGCCCAGGTGCCCGCTATCGCCATCGCCGCTGCCATGGCGAACAAGGCGATGACGGGTGTGTAGGTCACCGCATCCTTGTCCCGTACCCTCACACCGAAGAAGACACGCAAGTCGTCAAACCCTCCAATCCGCCGGCCCTCGATGAAGGCCTGAGGCGTGGTTTTGACGCCGTGCTGCGCCTTGAAAGCGTCGGTTTCATCGCGGCTTGTCAGATGGTGATCGTCGACCCGGTAGCCCTTACGTTTCAACAGGTCGAGGGCTTTCAGGCCGTATGGACAGGTGTGGTCCGGCATGACCATCCGGTAAAGCTCAGCACGCTTATTCGCATTTGACGGCATGGGTCTCATCCCTTTCGTTAACGCAGTGTGGCGAAGACGCCCTCGGGCGATGAATACACGCTAGAACCAAGCTCGGATGCCAACGACGAAACTGGTAGACGAAGTGTGCTCACCAGCGGCGCGCGCATAGTCGGCCGTGTCGCCATATTTTTGCTCCCACGTCACGCCGATGTACGGGGCAAACTCCCGTTTGATCTCGTAGCGCAGACGCAGACCAATCTCGCTGCTGACCAGGCCCGCCCCCATGTGTTCCAGCGGGAGATCTTCGGCCGAAAAATTCACCTCTGCCCGTGGCTGCAATATGAGCTTCTGGGTTATGCGCTGGTCGTAGTAGCCTTCGAGCCGGGCGGACAGGTCTCCATCTTCGGACAGGAAGGCCGCGCCCTCCACCTCGAACCAGTAGGGTGCCAAACCTTCAAAGCCGACAGTGGCGTAGGTCTTCGACGGTCGGGGACGCACATCGTGGCGGACGCCTGCCTGTAGGTTGAAGTAGGGACCGATGGCGCGGCTGTACAAAGCCTGAACCTCCGCAGCTTCAAGGCCTTCTCCGCGTACACCTTCAAGCGACGCCTTCAGGGTCAGCCGGTGGATGTCTCCGCCGAACCAGCCTTCTCCCTCCAGGGCGTACCCGTCAGACCCGTCGCGGAACTGCGCTTCAGCCGTGTCGATCATGACCTGGCTGTAGCTCATGCCCCCGTGCTCTTTCATCATGCCGTCGCGGACCGGTTTCATGGCGTCGGCACCCCAGTAGCTGTCGGCATATGTGGCGGGTGACGGCGCGGGTGCGGGCGCGTTGCCGGCGGGCAGCGCTGTGCCGCCCGATCCGTGATTCGTGGGCATTTCCATCGGCGATGTGCGGGGCGGCTTGGAGGTGCAGTGCCCCATCGCCTCGTGTTCGGGCGCGCAATTGCTATCGGCGGCCCCTGCATCGTGCGGCGCCAGCTCATTCGGACTTTCGACTGGCGCTGCGAGGACGCAGTGTCCCATCGCCGCGTGTTCCGCCGAACAGCCGGTAGACGGGGCTACCTTCTCCGTCTTCGCTTCCGTCGCATCGGGAGACGGTTCGACGGTGCAGTGCCCCATGGCCGCATGTTCCGCGGAGCAGGTCGCGGCAGGCTTGGGCTTCGTTGCTTCCGCCTTCTCAGGCTTCGTCGCGTCGTGGTGAGTCCCGTGCTGGCCGTGGCCTGCCATTTGGGCGTAGGCGGGTGTTGTGAGGGCCAGGGCTGTGCCGAGCGCTAAGAGCGAGTAGAGTCTCATTGGGCGTCTCCCCCTCGTGGACGGACGGTGACGACCTGCATCATGCCGGCGTGCATATGGTAGAGCATGTGGCAGTGGAACGCCCAGTCTCCGACGGCGTCCATGGTGACGTCGAAGGTCACCGTTCCGCCCGGCTGGACCTGAACCGTGTGCTTGCGCGGAGCGTACTCGCCGTGGCCTGTGACCAGCTCGAAGAAGTGCCCGTGCAGGTGAATGGGATGTCCCATCATCGTATCGTTGACGAGGGTTATGCGAACGCGCTCATCCTTCAAAAAGGGAATGGGCGCTTTTACTTCGCTGAGTTTCACCCCGTCGAAGGCCCACATGTAGCGTTCCATGTTACCGGTCAGGTGAATTTGCATCGAACGGTCTGGGGCGCGGACGTCGGGATTGCGCTCGACGGCCATGAGGTCGCGATACACCAGCACCTTATGGCCGACATCCTCAAGTCCCTGACCCGGCTCACCGGTCCGGTCCATTGGCATTGGCGAAATTGACTGAACCGTTGGGGTGTCGGCTACGCCCGGCGCGAGCGACATGTCTCGCATCGAGTGCTCCATCTTACCGGCGGGGTGACCGTCTGACGCGGGCTTGCAGTGTCCCATCGCGGCATGCTCGGGCGGGCAGGGGTCTTGAGCCGAAGGGGCGGCCGCACCGTTGCTGTGGTTCATCTCCGCCATTGGCATATCGCCATGGTCCATGCCGCCCATGCCCATATCCGTCATATCGGCCAGGGGGCGTTTCCGCAGCGGCGGAACTTCCGCAGCCATGCCTTCTCGCGGCGCGAGCGTGGCGCGGGCCATGCCAGAGCGATCGACCGTTTCACCGACGATGGTGTAGGCCCGATCGTCATTGGGTTCGACGATGACATCATAGGTTTCGGCGACCGCGACCTGTATTTCGTCGACGGTCACCGGGCGCACCGGCAAGCCATCGGCCTGCACGACGGTCAGGTTGAGGCCCGGTATCCGGAAATTGAAGGTTGTCATGGCCGATGCGTTGACAATCCTGAGCCGGACGCGCTCGCCGGGCGTAAAGAGTCCTGTCCAGTTGTCTCTGGGGCCGTGCCCATTGACAAGGTAGGTGTAGGTTGACCCCGTCACATCCGACACGTCGGTTGGGTCCATGCGCATGGCGCCCCATTCGACGCGGTCTTTTAGAGGCTGGTCTTTGCCTTTGAGCAGGTCGGACAAGGTCTGCTTCTGGTAATTGAAGTAGCCGCCCTGCTGTTTCAGCTTCTGAAAAATGATATGCGGGTGGAGCGGGCTATGATCCGAGAGCACGATGACGTGCTCTCGGTCGGATTGGATCGGGTCCTCCCCCGCCGGGTCGATGACGATCGGGCCGTAATGGCCGAGTTGTTCCTGCAGGCCCGAATGGCTGTGATACCAGTAGGTCCCGGACTGAACGACGGGGAACTCGTAGACAAAGGTGGTGTGGGGTTTGATGCCGGGGAAGCTGATGCCAGGGACGCCATCCATCTGGAACGGCAATATGAGGCCGTGCCAGTGAATCGAGCTGTCTTCGTCGAGGGTGTTTTCGACATGCAGGCGCACGGTCTGACCTTCGCGCAGGCGAACGAGGGGAGCGGGGATCGTGCCGTTGACACCAATGGCGTGGCTCTGTTTGCCGTCGATCGTCATCATCTGATGGGCGATTTTCAGGTGAATATCGTTGCCGCTGACCGTAGGGAGCGGGCGAACAATACCGGCTGAGACGGGCTGAGCCCAAGCCGGGTACCAGGCGGCGAGAGCCGCAGTGCCGCCGGTAACAGCGGCGCCGCGCAGAAAAGCGCGGCGGTCCAATGAGGTGGTCATGGTGTGTGTCGTTGCCTGTTGGCGAGTAAAACGACCAATGTTCTAAACCTTGTCACGATGGTAAGGTCAAGGCAGTATATCGCTATTTTTATTGATATTTTTTGCTTGAACTGTCGGTGGTGATGGGCTGAATATTGGGCCTTATTCAAAGGCTTGAGAGACTCTTCAATCGTGCCGCGGCTGGCGGCGCGCTTTGACTGCGAGGCGCGCGCTTATCGCCAATGGAGGGACACATGAACATCGGGCAAGTGGCGAAGGCGTCGGGTGTATCGGCAAAGATGATCCGTTACTACGAACGCAACGGACTGATTTCACCCGCCGAGCGCTTGCAGTCGGGATACAGGGATTACTCGAACCGGGACGTGCAGGTTCTGCAGTTCATCCGACGCGCGCGCGATCTCGGGTTTTCCGTGGCGGAGATCAGCACCTTGTTGGGACTGTGGAGCGATGAGCACCGCCAGAGTGCGGATGTAAAGCGACTGGCTCAGACGCATATCTCCGACTTGCACCAGCGAATTCAGAATTTGGAACAGATGGCCAGGACCTTGCAGGAATTGGTCGGGTGCTGTGCGGGGGACGACCAGCCGAACTGTCCGATTATCGCCAATCTCGAAAAGCCCCTGGTCGGGGCCGAGGTCGAAGGGCAGCCGGACAGCCTGACGCGGTTGCGCGATCTGTCACCAGCGACCCGCCGGTCCTGAACCCAACTCAGCCTCAGTGGTCGTGATCACCTTCCTGGATGTGGGCGATCATGTCGAGCAGCATGCCACTGACGTGACTGTCGTCGATTTCATAGAAAACCTGGCGGCTCTGCCGTTGCCACTTTACCAGACGTGCGCCGCGCAGGAGCCGGAGATGGTGGCTTACCAGTGACTGAGACAGTTCGAGGGTTTCGGCGATGTCGGTCACCGATTTCGGGCCGTCGATCGTAAATGCCAAGATCTTCAGCCTGCTGGGGTCTCCCAGCAGGCGAAAGGTCTCGGCAAGAAGCGTCAGGTCGTCAGACGAGAGCGCGTGGGGTTTGATTCCGGGGTTTGCTTTTGGATTTTGCAATCCGGTCTCCTGAAGGGTTTGCGCTTTAGTGCGCGTGCACGCATCCGGACGCAGGTTGCGCTGCCGGTTTTTCCAGACTGCAGCTTGCATTGCCTTTCCAGTCAATGGCAACGGTTGGATGCTCGATGCTGAATTTAGATGTGAGTTCGTGCTCCACCTGTTCAACAAGTGCCCTCAGATCGGCGCCGGCTTTCGGCTGTACGTGCAGGGTCGCGAGGGTGCGCGCCGAGGTGATCTGCCAGACGTGGATATGGCTGACGCGTTGCAGGCTGGGGACGGTCTTTTCAAGGTGCTCGGTAACCGCCGCAGCCGTGGCGTTCTTCGGCGCTCCTTCCAGCAGGATGTGAAGGGTGCGTTTCAGCAGGCTCCAAGCGCTGCGGAGCACCAGCAGGGAGACGAGAACGGAGAGGATCGGATCGATCGGGGTCCAGTCGGTCAGCCAGATGACAATTGCGGCAATGATGGCGCCGATGGAGCCGAGAAGATCGCCCATGACGTGGAGAATGGCGCCCTTGACATTGACGTGGTCGGTATCGCCGCGCGTCAGGTACCAAAGCACCAGAACGTTCACCAGCATCCCGACGACGGCCACACCGAACATCGGGCCTGCGAGGACCGGTTGGGGGCTCTGGAACCGTTCGATGGCTTCGTAGATGATCCAGCCCACGATGGCGAAGAGGGTCAGTGCATTGATCAGGCCGGCAATGACTTCGAAGCGCATGTAACCGAAGGTACGTTTGCCGTCTGCCGCCCGGCGACCCAAGCGGAAGGCCAGATAGGCGAGACCGAGCGCGAGCGCGTCTGTCATCATATGTCCGGCGTCGGCAAGAAGGGCGAGGGAGCCGGAGATGTAACCGCCTATGACTTCAACGATCATGAAGCCAAAGATGATGAAGAACGAGATCAGGATCTTGTGTTCGTTGTCTTTGGAGACCGCGGGAACGTGAGAATGGTCATGATCGCCGTGACCGTGATCGCCGTGGCCGGCGTGGTTATGGCCTGAATGATCATGGCCAGAGTGTTTATGGCTGGAGTGATCATGACCTGAGTGGCCATGACCTCCGTGGTGGTCGTGTGAATTCGACATGAAGGTTCATCCTATAGATATGAACATATGAATACATATTCATATATTGGTTTGTCAAACGGAGTCTCGCACTCCGTTTTAGGGAAGGCGGTGGTCTGTGCGGGTTATCTGCCGACCGCGCCTTTTCGAGGCGCCAGCGACATATGTTCGTTGGCCTGGTCTGTCTCGAGCCGTTGAAGGATTGGACAGTCCGGCCGGTCGTCGTGCTGACAGGAGTTGGCGAGTGTTTTCAGCGTATTGGCCATATCCTGAAGGTCTTTGATCTTTTCCTCCAGCGTCTGGATATGCTCGCGGGCGATCCGGTGGACCTCCGCGCTTTGGCGGGACTGATCTCGCCAGAGACCGAGCAGGTCGTTGATGTCGGCGACGGAAAAGCCGAGGTCTCTCGATCGGCGAATGAAACGCAACATGTGAACGTCAGAGTTCGAGTAGTCCCGGTATCCGGACTCCTTGCGGTCAGCGGCCGGGATCAGGCCCGTGTCTTCGTAGTAGCGGATCATCTTTGCGGAAATGCCGGACGCCTTTGCCGCTTGTCCGATATTCATTGCGTATCTCCTTAGGAGAGGCCGGCCCCGGATAGGGCCGGTCCCGATTGTCAGGCTTGAAGCTTAAAGCGGCGTAACCTGAGGGCATTGCCCAGAACGAACACGCTGGAGAGTGCCATCGCGCCCGCGGCGAACACGGGTGATAGCAGGATGCCGAAGGCCGGATAGAGGGCGCCGGCGGCGACGGGAATCAGCGCGACGTTGTAGGCAAAGGCCCAGAACAGGTTCTGGCGGATGTTTCCGATCGTGGCCTTTGATAGGGCGATCGCGGTTGGGACACCTTGGAGGCTTCCGGACATTAGCACGACATCCGCGGCTTCGATGGCGATGTCGGTCCCGGTGCCGATCGCCAGTCCGACGTCGGCGGCGGCGAGTGCCGGCGCGTCATTGATACCGTCGCCGACGAAGGCGGTCTTGCCGTAGGTGGCTTTCAGGCGACGGATGGCATCGACTTTTCCGTCCGGCAGGACTTCCGCAACGACTTCATCGATGCCAAGGCGTTGGGCAATCGCAGTGGCTGTGCGCGCATTGTCGCCGGTGATCATCGCGACCTTCAGGCCGAGGGCATGCAGCGCTTTGATGGCTTCAGGCGTTGTCGGTTTGATCGGGTCGGCGACGGCCACAATGGCGGCGAGGCGGCCGTCGATCGCGGCGTAGAGCGGTGACTTTCCCTCTGCGCCCAGCCGAGTTGCGGTTGAGGCAAAAGCAGAGACGTCATGTCCGAGCGACTTCATGTAACGGTCCGCGCCGATCTCAACGCTCACGCCGTCTGCCTTGGCGCGTACGCCGAAGCCAGTTACCGACTCGAAATCCGTAATCGTCGGCAGCTCGAGGGCCTCGGCTTCCGCGGCCTCCACAATTGCGCGGGCAATCGGGTGCTCGGATTTGGCCTCCACCGCGGCGATTTGCGCCAGCACCTCACGCCCCTTAAAGCCGCCGGTCACTTCCATATCGGTCAGTGACGGCTTACCTTCGGTGAGCGTGCCGGTCTTGTCGAGCGCGACCACCTGCGAGTCTTTGAGGAGTTGCAAGGCTTCCCCCTTACGGAAGAGCACGCCCAGTTCCGCGCCTCGACCCGTACCGACCATGATCGACGTTGGCGTCGCCAGACCCATGGCGCAGGGGCAGGCGATGATCAGCACCGCGACCGCGTTAATGAGGGCGAAGGTAAGGGCGGGGGAGGGACCGAAGATGAGCCAGGTTGTGAAGGTAAGCGCAGCGACTGCCATAACGGCAGGTACGAACCACATGGTGACCTTATCGACCATCGCCTGAATGGGCAGCTTGGAGCCCTGGGCGTCTTCGACCATCCGGATAATCTGCGAGAGCAGGGTGCCGCCTCCGACCGCGGTCGCCGTAAAGGCAAACGCGCCTTTTTGGTTCACCGTGCCGCCCACGACGTCTGCGCCTTCGCTCTTGGCGACGGGGATGGGTTCGCCGGTGATCATGCTTTCATCGACGTAACTTGAGCCTTCGACAACGCGGCCGTCAACGGGAATGCGCTCGCCGGGGCGAACCTCGATAACGTCGCCCAGGGTGACGGCATCGATGGCGATGTCTGTGGTGACGCCGTTTCGGCGCACTCTGGCGGTTTTGGCTTGCAGGCCGACCAGACGCTTGATGGCTTCAGAAGTGCGGCCTTTGGCACGCGCTTCCAGCACGCGTCCCAGAAGGATCAGGGTGACGATGACCGCCGCGGCCTCATAGTAGACATTGACCGTCTCCGCGGGGAGGAGGAACGGGGCGAAGGTGGCGACGAGGGAGTAGCTGTAGGCCGCCAAAGACCCTACGGCGACCAGCGAATTCATATCCGGGGCCAGGCGGGCCAGCGCCGGTAGACCTTTGCGGTAAAAGCGCAATCCCGGGATAAACAGGACGAGGGTCGTCAGGATGAACTGAATGTACCAGCTCGCCTGCATGCCGATCGTCGTCATTATGAAGCCGTGCACCGCCGGGATCATATGCGACCCCATTTCCATGACGAAAACGGGGGCCGTCAGAACGGCGGCGATGGTGAAGGCGCGCGTTAGCTCGCGCAATTCGACATCCTTTTTCTCGGCGGCCTGAGTGTGGTCCGCCTGAGAGGTATCGATGGGGGCCGCGCCGTAACCAACGCCTTCGACGGCGGAGATCAGCGCATCCATTCGGGCTGTCCCCTGGATGGTGGCGCGCTCGGTGGCCAGATTGACATTCGCCACGGAAACGCCCGGCACTGCCTTCAAGGCCTTCTCGACACGACCGACGCACGACGCACAGGTCATGCCCTCAATGGCGAGTTCGACAGTTTCGGAAGGAACAGTATAGCCGACGCCTTCAATGGCGCCGATCAGCGACGCGCGGTCAACCGACGGGCTGGCCGTGATGCTGGCGCGCTCGGTCGCCAGATTGACGGACACCGTCTCCACACCTGGGACGGCTTTCAGGGCTTTTTCAACGCGACCGACGCAGGATGCGCATGTCATCCCCTCGACCGGTAGGGTCGTAACTTCAGAGCCAACGCTGTTTACGCGGATGGGAGCGTTCATCGCTTCCTCCTTTATTCAATAAAATCAGTCTGGCTCTGGGGATAATCCTTCCCATCGTGGGAAGGTCAAGCGCGTTTTTTTGATTTTCCCTCTTGAGCTTCCAACGGTGTCAAACTCTAGCTTGACCGGCATGAGGTTAGCAAAAGGAGGATCTCATGCAGTTTCACATCGATGATATGACTTGCGGCGGATGTGCAAGATCCGTCTCCCGCGCCATTGTCGCGCTGGATTCCGAGGCCCAGGTGTCCGCTGATACGAAGGCGCGTACCATTGAGGTCGAGACCACTGCGAAGGTCGAGGATATCCAGGCCGCGCTCGCCTCGGCCGGCTTTCCCGCGACAGTGATGTGAGGTGGCGTCATGAAAAACCCAACTCCAGACTTAGTGCACCAAGCGGTTGAAGCCTCGGCTCGGCGGCGTGAGGAAAAAGACGCTCATCAAAGCCATGGAGAGCAGGCCGAGGGTGAACGCGTCGTACAAAACGCATCAACAGAAGCCTTCAAGGCCATCAATCACCGCATGCACGGCGAGATGTCGATCCCCTTTAGCGGCGATGCGGATGTCGATTTCATGCGCGGCATGATCCCGCACCACATGGGCGCCGTGGAGATGGCGCGCGTCGTGCTTGAACACGGCTCTGACCCTGAAGTTAAGGCTCTGGCCGAGGCTGTTATTTCAGCTCAGGAGCGTGAAATCGAGATGATGCGCCGGTGGCTCGAATCCCGGAGCCTGTAAGCACCAAGGAACCGCCATCTGACCAAGGCGAAACTCGCGAGGATGTTCTGCATCCTCGCATTTTTTTTATCTGGGTGCCTCGGCGCTCGCGCGGGGGGGTATAAAACTGAATATATTCAATGCAATGGTCGGATTTTGCGCCCGAAAAAACAATCGGGTTTGTGGCTTAATTTGGGCTTGACCTTCCAACGCTGGGAAACCGCACGGTCCCGAAAATCCGTTTGTATCCCTGTTCCGGAAGTCCGGAAGAAAGGGCAGAGGTAAAGGTTTTGGGTATGCGGAACAAAGTCGCAGTTGTTATCGTTGCCGCGGTTGTCGCGACAGCCGGTGTGGGCACGTTTGTCTATTTGCAGCAGCCGAAAGGCGGGGGAGGCGGTGCGCCTCCTGGTGGACAGATGATGCCGCAGGTTCCGGTGTTTGAGGTCATCGCCAGAGACGTCGCGCCGTCAGCGGACTTCACGGGTTATTTGACGGCACCGCAAACTGTGGAACTTCGCTCAAGAGTGAGCGGTGCGATCGACGCCGTGACGGTTCCGGAAGGCGGGCTGGTTAAGAAGGGCCAGGTCCTGTTCGTAATCGACCCACGACCGTACCAGGTTACCCTCGATGCAGCGCAGGCCCAGTTAAATCAGGCCGAGGTCGTCGCGGCCCAGGCCAAGGCGGAGTTCGACCGGTCCTCGCGGCTGGTGGCAACGGGCGCTGTCTCGCAAAAGATATTCGACGATGCGCAGGCCCAGTATCGTCAGCGACAGGCGCAGGTTCAGTCGGCAAAGGCGGCAGTCGACGCCGCCAAGCTCGACCTGTCTTTTACGCGAGTGACTGCGCCGATTTCCGGACGGGTCGATCGTGCGCTGGTGACGGCAGGCAATCTGGTTGCCGGCGGCGGTGCGGGCGCCCCGACCCTGCTGACCACCATTGTGTCGGTAGACCCGGTGCATGTGCTGTTCGACATGGATGAGGCCACCTACCTCGGCTTCGTGAAGGGCGCGGATGGCGGTGGTCGTCCAAGCGGGAACACACCCTTCCGCCTGTCGCTGCACGTCGGCGATGTAGGGCATACTCTGGTGATCGGCCCCACCGGCGCTGGCAAATCCGTCCTGCTTGCGCTCATCGCCCTGCAATTCCGCCGCTACGACCAAGCGCAGCTTTTCGCCTTCGACTTTGGTCGCTCAATGCGCGCCGCGGGATTGGCCATGGGCGGGGACTGGCATGACTTGGGCCGCGCGACAGAGGGCGAAATACGCCTCCAGCCACTGAGAGCGATCGACAAGCCCGCCGAGCGAACCTGGGCCGCGGATTGGTTGGGTAACATCCTCACTCGGGAGGGCGTCAGCATTACTCCGGACGTCAAGTCACACCTCTGGTCCGCGTTGAATTCTTTAGCAACGGCTCCCGAAGAGCAACGGACCCTGACCGGTCTATGCGCGCTACTACAATCTCTCCCGTTGAAGCAGGCACTTCGGCCCTATTGCATGGAGGGGCCACCCTACCTTATACAGGCCGGGAGTGTCCTGCCCGCCGCGCTTGTAACCGGCATTCGCTCAGACCTGCCAGGCCAGGTGGTCGCTCAGGTCACACAGGATGTCTACGACTCATTGGGCCGAGGCTTTCTGCTTATCCCGCGCGGTTCACGTCTCCTCGGTGAATACGACAACGCCATTGCCTTCGGACAAAGCCGAGTACTCCTGGCCTGGAAGCGCCTGATCCTGCCAAATGGCAAATCCTTAGTCCTGGAGCGCCTTTCAGCAGCAGATGCCCGCGGAAATAGCGGACTGCAAGATCGGACGGACTATCATTGGGATAGTATCGTCGGAGCCGCTGCGCTCTCGACGCTTCTCAGTATGGGCGCTGAAGCCGGGTCTTCAGACAATGACAGCGAGATCGTGCGTGCGCTCCGAGACGGCGCGGCCGACAGCGTGAGCCGGACGGGCCAAAGGATAGTCGAGCGCCAACTGAACATCGCCCCCACCCTCACCATCCGGCCAGGTCACCGCGTCCGCGTTATCATTTCCCGCGACCTGGTTCTGGAACCCTACGGAGATTGAAATGGCAAAGCTGAAACTCGGTCCCCTTCTTGATGAGAAGCCAATAAAGATTGCCATGGAGCTGCCAGCCACCGTGCACCGTGACCTCGTCGCCTATGCTGAAGCCCTTTCAGGCGGTCGCGCATAGGTTCGGAATAGCCGGTCAGCTCAATGCGATCGGCGGCCATGACTTTGACCCGACGCAATTGCAGACTTTCAGCCAGATCGAATGAGGTCTTGCCGTCGAGCAATGCCGCATAGACCTCCTCGCCGCTCATATCCGCGGCGATATTGGTCGCGGTGGCTGTCGCCGCCCACGCTGCCGAGACCCGACGTCCGATGATGCGCTCGCCATCATCAGTCTGAAGGCGATAAACCCGCGTAGATTCGTTGGGCAGACGCTTCCACACGGGGAGGAGGAGCCCGGAGACGATGTGCAAGGTTGCCTCCGAGTATTCAGGCACTGCGGCGACTTCATGCGACCAAGCTTCAGTGAACTCGCGCTCTGAGGCGACCCGCCAGTTACTATCTGCGAGTGCCTTCAGCGACGTTTGGATATGGTCCATAGGTCGCATTAGTCGGACACGACGTTCGATCTCTCCGTCATCGAGCATGATCGACGGGGCCGGCGTTTGAACGGCGGCACGTCCTGACTTATCGTTGATCAGAAGGGTCTCACCATTCCCGCGGAGCATAGCCAGGGCATCGGGAAGCTGAATGGGACGATTTCGTTTCTTTTCGGTCAGGGTCAGCAGGCGGGTCTCGGCACCCGTGGCGGGATGGACGTAGATCGTGCTGCGGTCGGCGATGACGAAGCTTTCGGCCGTCAGAGTCTCAAGTCCGGTATCGTACGTGCCCGACGCAATAGCCCCGGCGACTTTGGCCTCCAGCAACTGTTCGAAGGCCGCGAAAAGGATGCCCTGCAGGTCGATAGTCAAGGCCAGCAGCCGGTTGAGGAACGTGTTGATAGGGGGCAATTCATCTTTGATCCCGGTGCTATCCGTCAGCTTCAAACCGGTTTGATCTTCGAAGCGCTGTAGCGAACAGCGCTTCGCCTGTCGAAACGATCTGGATAACGCTCGAATGGCCAGCTTCGAGATCACAGTCGATCTTGCGGATCAGGGTCGGCGTCTTCATCGAGGTTAGCAGGTGCCCGAAGAAGCGCTGCTTGGCGGATTCGAACGCCGAGCGGGCCACCGCTCTTGACGTTCGGTGATTGCCGTCGCTGCGGGGCAGTCTTTCAGATCTTCCGACTGAGCGGGAAAAGATGCCTTGTGCACGCTTACCTCAAGTGCCGTGCCCCCATGGCGCAGATTGAAGGTGATCGAGATGAGTTGATGCAGCAGCGCGATGATAGCGGCCTGCGGGTTGTCTGCCAGGGCGTTGCGCAGAGCCAATGTCCTGTAGGCCGTCAATTCCTGCAGGAGGCGCTCGGGGATGGGCTTCAGACCCTCGTCCTCTTCATCCGATGGCAGTCCGACGGTCTGGCCGCCGACGGTGATCGACGTCGGCTGGGCTGGCGGCAGAGTTCCCTCCTGCGCCTCGTTGACCGATGTGGCATCGGGCAGCACGGAATGGGTGCCGCTCTGCGTTTCATCTGTGGCTTCGTCTTCCAGCCGCACGAAGCCCCTCTCGACGACCGGATGGCCATCAGTGTTGAGGTAGATGAATGCGCCAGCTATCGTCACTTCGGCCGGATCGAACGTTATTGGCCGGGTCTCATAGCTCAGAAGTATTGTCTCGATCTCACCCAGCCGTGCGTCGATCGCCTCGGGCAGTTCATCTGCGTCTTTGTATTCGGCTTCAATCCGGTCGTATTCCTCCGTCAGATCGCGGTAGCGCTGGTCGTCTTCCTCGCTCAATTCAGCTGCCGTACCCGCGAGTTTGCGAAGGCCATCCTGGACGCCGTAGGGCAGGGAAATGCCGGCCTCTATCCATTTCCAGCCCTCATTGGCTATTTCTTGTGCGAGAGACTTGAGCTTTTCGGAGGCCAGTCGGTCGAGAAGGGCGACGTCCTGGAACCAGCCTCCATTGTCGGCGTTGAACAGATCACGCAGGATGACGCCACCGGCTGCCTCATAGACCTCGGCGCCCACGAAGCGCGCCCGCTTGTCGGTGCCCTGCACAGTGCTTTCGGTCAGCATGCGACGGATCTGCCACGGTTCACTCTGCCAGGAATTGCCGACTGTCTGCCAGATCTGTTCCTGGCGACCGTGGTCGTTGGAGACAGAAAAAGCCATCAGTTGTTCGAGCGTCATGCCGTCTTCCGCGTAAATGTCGAGGAGAGAGGGCGCGACAGTGACGAGACGCAGGCGTTGCTTGACGACCTGAGGCGTGACGAAGAAGGCGGCCGCGATGGCGTCATCCGTCATGCCCTTTTCGCGCATCGTTCTGAAGGCGCGATACTGATCAAGGGGGTGAAGCGGAGCGCGCTCGATATTCTCGGCGAGTGACACTTCCTCGATCAGAACATCGCCGTTGGCGTCCGATACCACACACGGCACCGGCGCTGATTTGGCCAGTCTTTTCTGCTTCACCAGCAGCTCAAGGGCGCGGAAGCGCCGGCCACCGGCCGGCACTTCGAACATGCCGGTCTCAGCGCCGGCCGCATCCAAAACAGGACGAACGTGCAAGCTCTGGATCAGACCTCGGCGGGCAATCGACGCGGCCAGGTCTTCGATGGACAGGCCGGCTTTGACCCGTCGGACATTTGATTGGCTCAGAACCAGCTTGTTGAAGGGGATGTCGCGGGACGACGACAGGGTGATCTTCTGGACGGGCGCATTCATGGCTCGACTCCTCGACGGGCAGCCGGGAGACTCTCTCTCGACCTCCAACCCGTCGCGAAGCCGGATGGCTTCTCTCACTCTCGCCCCGGCGCCCGCCCATGCTCCAACCTAGCCGACCGTCACCGACGTCCCGCTTACCGGCGCTGGATCTGGGCTGAAGAGTTGCGCCCGGCTACTCAGCCATGCGTTCATGGAACTCCGCAGCGCATTGGTATCCTGCCGCGAAAGCCTCCGCGACCGTTGAAACACCTTGCGCGTCAGTGGCGATAAGGAAGCCTAGCCCGGCTGTTGTCAGTGTGGCGACGTCCCGATCATCATCGATGACGAAGCCTAACCGACGGCACTCCGCGTCGCCGAGTGCGCGATGCAGCTTCTCGATTTGGTGCAAATTTTGGAAATCCACTGCCTTCGCCATGCAGCCAGAATATCATAGGTTGGCGAAACCTGTGCGACGGTTGGCGGCACACCGATTCGGTGACGAGGGGGCATATGACGGACGACGACGTGGACGAGTTGGCGGCAAAGCGGGTGTGCTTCAAGTGCATCGGTGAAGACTACATCAGCGAGGAAATCAGGTCTTCCGGCGGGTGGCGCAAATGCTCGTTCTGCCAGAAAACTCGCCAGACGTTCGACCTAGGGGATCTGGCTGGGCGTGTGGCCATGGCCTTCGATCATCACTACCGTCGAACCAGTCCAGACCCTAACCATTATGAGCGCATGCTGGCCAGTGACAGGGAGGCGAGCTTCGACTTCGAACGGCATGGTGATCCGGTCGTCTTCGCTATTGGCGACCTTTTGATATCCGAGCCAGAGATAGCGGAAGACGTGCAGCGAATTCTCGCGGAAGACAATGCCGACATTGAAGCCTCGAAGAGGGGGGAGGAGACGCCGTTCGAGTCCTGCACATATTATGCGCGCAAGCGCGCAGATTCCTGGGAGTGGGACCAGGCCTGGGCTGTTTTCGTTGAAAGCCTGAAAACCGAGGCAAGGTTTTTCAACGGTGCCGCATCTCAGATTTTGGAGGATGTATTCTCGAACCTTGATGAGCTTCATGCAAATGAGGACGAAGCGATCCTTGTAGCTGCGGGGCCGGGGACCAAGGTGCCTCACCTCTTTCGGGCGCGGGCCTTTTTGAAGCCCGAAGCGATGTATGAAGCGTTGAAACGGCCGGACCTGTCAATCGGGCCGCCTCCGGCCTCGGTCGCATCGGCGGGGCGTATGAACCCATTTGGCATTTCCGTATTTTATGGGGCAACAGATTGGCCCGTAGCGCTTGCGGAGGTCCGACCGCCGGTGGGATGTCGTGTCGTTACCGCCAGGTTCGAGATAACGAGGCCCCTGACCCTTCTCGATTTGAGCGCATTTGAGCTGGTCGATCCGCCTGGTAGCTTTTTCGATCCGGCTTACTTGGGGCGTCTTGAGAAGGCCGCGTTCCTCAGAGAAATAGGCGCGAAGCTAACGGTGCCAGTGATGCCGGGCGATGAACCTTCGGACTATTTGCCGACTCAGGCCGTGGCAGAGTTCCTCGCCTCGCGGGCTGAGCCCTCAGTAGATGGGATAATCTTTCCCTCTGTGCAATCGGCGGAGGTTGGAGAGAACGTAGTCTTGTTCAGGAAGAGCTGCAGGGTCGCGCCAATGGACTTGCCTCCTGATACCGAAATCGAGACCTTCAGCAATAAGACGTGGGATGAAGAACCTGCAGCGCTTTTAGTGAGAGAATTCGCGCCCATACCGGATTCATTTCCCGGTGACGATGAACCGTCTCCTTACGCGATTTATCTGGCTGCAGGGCCGTATGAGGACGACGAGTCGTTTGACGGCCGGGAACCTGCATTGCGCGTTGTCCCTGATGAGGTGGATGTCCACAAGATCGAAGGCGTCAAAATTGGTTCGTCGGCAAACCGGGTCACGCGCTATCGCATGGAAGTAATGCCCGGCGTAAGTTGGCGAGGCTTCACCAAATAGCAGGGACGCCGCGACCTCGTGTCCCAGAGCGTAACCATCGCCCAGGTGAGGCCGCTGCGTCCCCGCCTCACTTACGCGGCCTGAATGTGGGATGGCCGTTCTTTGTAGAGAGGTCGGTAGAGGATGGCGAAGAAGGCCTCAGCGAGGTCAGGTGCAAGGTCCGGTTCAATATTTCTCACGGTGCCGGTGTAGCCTGAACCGCTGAAAGTGACCTTATCATTCGCGGAGCGCCCGGCGATCTCTCGAAAAGTTGCCAGCATAGAGCGCCTGATTTCGTCGCCAGCTGCGTCATAGAGGTAAGACTCCGTCTCCGGATCGAGAGAAAAATAGTCCCAGTGTATCAGGGCGTACTTACGCTTCTGCTCGATGTAGAAGAAGGGGATTTTGCGGGACTGGCATTGGCGATACCAGCGGTCGCCGAGATATCGATCTTTAGTTCTGAAACTGACGTGGGTGCGATCAGGCAGTTCAGGTGCCCTTATAATTGCCAGGAGATCAACAGCAGGTGGCAGCTCGTAGCCGAATGTCTCAAGGCGTTGGCGAAACGCATCTGCATCGAGGTTGATGAGCAGCGGCCAAAAGGTGGAAACGCGTTGATTGTCAGCAAGGAAGGCGGCATGGGTCCGATAGCCTGCGGACGTCGCAAGGGCCTCGCTGAAATGCGCCGATTTTACGCTGGGGAACAATTTGCGCAGCGCGGATTTGATGAAGCGGACGTTATCGTCCGTTGAAAGCACGTAGCTCATTTGATCGATATCCTGACATGGATTGCATTCGCCGATTACGTGCAATCCCCAGAGATCGAACGTTGAGTGCATTCTGTGAAGCCGCAGCTTGGACCCGGCGACAGGTCTGGTCAGCGATACCGGCGAACATCTCGAGACCGATTCGTGCGTCCGGGCAATGTGTCCGAGACGTAGGGTTGTGGAAAAGTAGTCTAAGCAGCGGGGCGGTCATATCCGGCGACGCGCGATTCTTGATTATTCGTAGACAAACGGGCATAAGCCACCTGCTGCAAAGACGGACCTAGGCAACAGCTCGCCAGGAAACTGGTTCACACCCAAGCGTGGAATATCCAAGAAGCGTCCGATTTTTCTAATCAGTACCCGGCTTCAGGGGCGCGCCTGCAGAAGTGCCGACACCCGCTCAAACTGTTGCATCCAAGCGGATAGGTTTGGGCGTCGCCAACTGACAAGGTTCAGGATTCGGTCTCTGTCATCTGGGAGGTTACGTGCGAATATCGGTTCGTGATGCGCCACTCGATTGCGGAAATGTCGGATGATTTCCAGATCGGAATGGACCTTGGCGCGGGCAGCTTTGATGGAGAGGCTCGTGTCGTATCCGGGAAAGATATTGGCGAAATGTGAGGTCCAGAGTCTGCCATCTAGCCCCTTGATGAATAGGTACTGCCAAAAAGCAAATTTGAGTTCGGCGACGACTTTTCCTGCAGTGGCGTGGGCGCTGGCGCAGTTCTGGAGGTCCTTCTGGGGTGAATACCGCCCCTTGGCTGGAGCCAAGACGTGCCCAAAGCCTCGATTCAGGTGCCAGTTCGGACCAAACTCAGCTTCGACAGCTTCAACCGCGGCATTTCTGACAGCGACTTCGCAATACTGAAGAATGCTATAGAATGCTGCCGAAACTTCGGTATTCCAGATGCAGAGTTCCGCTGCCCGGCTCCGGTCGCCCTGAGTTTCTCGCAAGTAGGTAGCGAAACGGGGAGGGGAATGGAGGGCTTCGAAGGCTGAAAGCTGCTGCGCCGTGAGGTTATGCGGCACGTGCTGAGCCCGAATTTTCTTGACTTTTTAGGCTCAGGGCGCTATTTCCCCTGCTGTACGGCTTTGGGGTACGCGGGCGAGAGCCTTCCCCCATCGTCAATAGATACAGATGAAAAGCTCGCCGAGAGGCGGGCTTTTTTATGGTCTGGACTGCGAAGCCTAGCCGAAAGCGACCGATCACTCTGCGGCCTCCGAAAGTGGCTTTGCTCGCTCTGGAAGCCATTTCCATCCCTCGTATTTGTCACCTTGTTGCCGAATGTGGGTGTAGCGCTTCAGGCTTTGCCATGACCTGTGTCCACTGACCGATGCCGCTCGCGGTATGCTGTACCCAATTTCCATCAGCCGGGAGATTCCGTCGTGACGAAGATCGTGGAAGTGCAGATCCTCGATCCCGAGGAACTGGCACGCCCTGGTAAAGGATGCGCTGATGGCGTCAGTTGTGAAGGGGAATATCCGATCGCTTGTCCGCGGCATCGCAAGAATGATCTGCAACGCTTCGGGGGTCAGGTCGCACCAGACATTGTTGCCGATTTTTTCGCCGGGGTTTTTCATATCCCGGACCAGCACTCGGCAGTGCTTCTCGTCTAAGTCACGCCAGAGGATGGTCACCATCTCCTCTTGTCGTCTCGTTGAGAAAATGGCGAACGGTACAATCAGCGTCATCGGCAGTTGCGAGGGGCGCCGGATCTGTCTGTCGGTATAGTGCGTTAAGATCGTGTCGAGTTCGTCGAGCGTGGGGCGCCGGTCCCTTTCCTTCGACTTTCCGGTCAGGCCAAGGCGCTTACAGACGACGAAGGCATCCTTCATTGCCTGCGGATCGAGTGGATAGCTCCACGCAGGTCTGGCGATGGCGAAGATAGCGCCTAGATGCGAGAGGTAGTTCGCCACAGTCTGGGGTGCTCTCGTGGCACTGAGCGTTTTCGCGAGACCCACTATATCCGCACTTCTGATCGAGGACGCCTTCTTGAAGGCGATATCATGGGTTTTAATGGCGTTCAGAACTTGAGCCTTCGTTCGGCCGATGGCTTTCAACGACTCATCGACATATCGCTGGATAATGTCTCCGAGCGGAGGGTCATCCGCGAAAGCGCGCTGTAAGCCGCCAGGTTGAGCCAGATCGCTTTCGCGCTTTTCAAGCCAGGCAGATGCGGCCTGCTTGCGATCGAAGGTCTGTACTTCCCGATGTACGATCTGGCCCCCACGTCTTATAAAGACTTGAGCCTGATAGCTTACCGAGCCGTCTTTCCTTTGTCTGGTATGGATCGTTCCCATGGTCTATTACCCCAGCACATCATGGAAAAAATAGCACATCAATGATGTGCTATCCACAGAAAAACGGGTCGAAATAAGGCGGCTTGAGTGTGAATGAGAATGGATGGTTCGCGTAGAAATGACTGATAAAAAAGAAAAAATGAGCGAAAATAAGTATCCAAAATTCTCCGTGGCACCCATGATGGACTGGACCGACCGTCACTGTCGCGCCTTTCACCGGACGCTGACGCGCGATGCGCTGCTCTATACGGAGATGGTCACTTCGCGCGCCGTCATCAACGGCGACCGCCAGAAGCTGCTGGGCTTTTCCGATGTCGAACATCCGGTGGCGCTGCAACTGGGCGGCTCGGAGCCGGACGAACTGGCGGCCTGCGCGAAAATCGCCGAAGAGTGGGGCTATGACGAGGTTAATCTCAACTGCGGCTGTCCGTCCGACCGCGTGCAGTCGGGCTCTTTCGGCGCGTGCCTGATGCGCGAGCCGCAATTGGTGGCCGACTGTATGCAGGCCATGGGTGAGGCGACGACGCGGCCGGTCACGGTCAAGTGCCGCATCGGCGTCGACGATCAGGACGAGGAAGCGGCGTTGTTCGCGCTGGTCGAGGCCTGCCGCAAAGCGGGTGTGACGACCTTTATCGTCCATGCGCGCAAGGCGTGGCTGAAAGGTCTGTCGCCCAAGGAAAACCGCGACATCCCGCCGCTGAACTATGAACTGGTCTATGCGCTGAAGCGCGCCTGTCCGGACTTGACCATCGCCATCAATGGCGGCATCGGCACGCTGGATGAGGCCGAGGCGCATCTGAAACACGTCGACGGCGTCATGCTGGGGCGCGCCGCCTATCACGAGCCGGCCCTCTTGGGACAGGTCGATCGGCGTTTTTTCGGTAGCGAGGCGGATGTGGGGCCATTCGAAGCGCTGGAAGCCTATCGCCCTTACATGCAGGCGCAGCTTGAGACCGGGGTGCATCTGCCGGCGATCACGCGGCACATGCTGGGTCTGATGCACGGTCTGCCGGGGGCGCGCGCCTTCCGCCGCATCCTGACGGTGGAGTCGATCCGGCCGGGTGCAGGTATCGAGGTGCTCGATCAGGCTATCGAAGCGGTGCAGGACGCGCTGGCGGCGTCACAGGCGCGACGCGACGCGTATGAAGCCAGCCTTGGTGAGGCGGCCAACCTCAGGGATGCAGGATAAGGCTGCCCTTGGTGGCTTCGAAGCGGCTCAGGCGGCCGAGGTAGCTCATGCCCAGCAGCGAGGTCGACAGGCCGTCGGGGATGACCAGAGCCTCGACGTCTTCCATCTGGCTTTGACCGATCTGCATGCGGTCGATGACGATGCGCGCGGCTTCGGTCTTGCCGCTGGCGGTGGTGACCGACTGATCGTAGACGAGGGCGTTCATGTCGACCCCCAGCCGGCGGGCGTCCTGCGGCGTCAGGGCGACTACCGAGGCCCCGGTATCGACCAGAAACTTCACCGTGGTGGTGTTGACGCGCGCCTCGGCCCAGAAATGGCCGTCGGCGGCCTTGGGGATGGCGGTGACGCCGCGGATAGTGCTGGGCGAGGCCGAAACGCTCTGCGACGCATCGAGATGCACGACCGTGGCGGTTTCTTCGCTGGCGGGGCGGAAGCCTTCGAAGCGCGCGACCAGCAGGCCGGAGGCCACGGCGCTGGTGATGGCGCATCCCAGGATAAAGGCTGACTTCAGCATGACGTCTTCAACACCCACCACATTTCGGGTCGCCGGAATTTTTTTCGGCCTTGTCGCTAGGTTACAGGGATAAGGTTTTTTTATCGTGAATCGGAAATATGAGACGTATTCGGATCATTTGAATTTTATTATCTGTGGCTTGATTTTAAAAATATACAATAATATCAATTATATAAAATTTAAATTGAGAATTTTTTAGTCTGATTACGGAATATATGTTGTCATTTTTTCGATTTGTGGCACATTGGCGTCTGACGCGACGACGGCTGAGAGAGGTGAGAGTCCCCTGAGAGTTTGCGACGCGTCTTCTTGTTCATCTTGTCATGAAAAAGGAGGCGCATTGTGATGAACGACAATGAAAAGAAACAACACGCTATGACTTCGTTCGCCCTGTTCGGCGGGCTGTTCCTGGGGCAAAAGCCGAAATCGGCGCCGGTGCAGAGCCGGCCGCAGGATTTCAGGCCCTTTGGCCGCAAATAAGAGCCTTCGAAGTCAGGCTCACCGGCGTGTGACGCAAACCAGGAAAAGCCCTCCGCGAGTGATCGCGGAGGGCTTCTTTTTTCGGAGCCGAGACGACTTAGTTCGAGGCGAGCTTCACGCCGGCCTTGGCTTCGGCGGCGGCCATGTTCGGCGACGCCTTGGTGATCTTCACCGACGGGCTGGAGCCGCCGGCGCCGAAGCGCGCGGTGCCTTCGACCCAGTACAGGCCGTCAGCGCCGAGGAAATTGTACTTGAATTCGATGGCGTAGGTGCCGGCGCGCACGTCGCAGGCATTGACGTTGACCATCTGCTTGCCGGTAACCGGGACGACCTTCGACACGGCGGCCTTGGCCAGACCGGCGAGGGTGGAACCCGCTTCGGCCTGCTGTGCGTCATCGCACTCGGCGGCTTGGGCGGCGCCGGTCAGGCCCAGAACGGCGACGGCGGCAATCATAAGGCTTTTCTTGATCATCTCTGTAGCTCCTTGATGTTCTTCAGGATGAGGACACACTACAGGAGAATAAATAATCTCAGGTTAAACAGGGGTTTAATGAAAATTCACGGAGGTTAATGCCGTTATTTCAATGGCTTGAAAAATAAGGAGTAAAAATTAACACCATAAAGAGGCCGCAAAAAATGTTGCGGAGCCGTAAGAAAAAGGCCGCCGAAAGACATTCCGTCGCTCAGGCGGCCTTTTTGCGTTTAGTTCGAAGCGAGCTTCACGCCGGCCTTGGCTTCGGCGGCGGCCAGGTTAGGGCTCAGACGCTTCAGCTTCAGTTCGGTGACGGCCGAGCCGTTATATTTGGCGACGCCTTCGACCCAGTACAGGCCACCGGCGCCGAGGAAGTTGTACTTGAATTCGGCGGTGGCTGACTTGCCGGCGGCTTCACAGGTGTTCAGGGTCACCATCTGCTTGCCTTCGACGGCGACGGCCTTGGCGACGGTCGAGGCGGCGGCCGAAGCGATGGCCTTGCCGGCGGCGGCTTCCTGGGCTTCATCACACTCGGCAAAGGCCGGAGCGGCAAAGGCGGTCAGGGCGAGAGCGGAGACAATAACGGCTTTCACGACAAAACTCTTTCTGAATAGACATCGGGCGTTCGGCCCGCGGGAGGAGGTCTGGAATGCGCTCTGTGACGCATGGTTTTGTCTATAAAAGGTCTTGTTTAATTACAGGTGAATCTATTGTGCGTTGCGGTGCATTTTTGAAAAGTAATTTTCAACAGTGAATGGTTAATGGCGATTAAGTGCGAAAAATATCACACGGCGTACGGTCTGGATCATTAGGTTTCTGGAGGAAACAAAGATGATCCAGATTGTATTTACGCCCTCGCCGGGCGGTGGCTACGCCCCCTTGGCCGCCGCCGCAATGGCGGCTTGAGCGGAATAATTCCATAGAGATCATTCCGCTCTAATGGGCCGCCGTCTTTGAAAAGAGGTTCATGACCAGAACGCCGGCGATGATCAGGCCCATCCCGATCAGGGCGGGCAGGTCGAGTTTCTGTCCCTGAAACACCCATGCGACCGTCGCGATAAGGACGATGCCGACGCCGGACCAGATGGCATAGGCGATGCCGGTGGGAATGCTGTTCAGCGTCAGCGACAGGAAGTAGAAGGCGACGCCATAGCCCGCAAAGGAGACGGTCGACCACATCGTGTCGCTGAAGCCCCGCGATTGCTTGAGCGCCGAGGTGGCGATGACTTCGGCGATGATGGCGATGCCCAGATAGACCCATTTCATGACCTGATCCTAACATGCGGACGCGGATCGGCGCACATGAAAAAACCCTCCGGAGGGGCTCCGGAGGGTTCGATCTTCAGCCTGTCGGCGCCGGTTTAGGCCGCCGTCAGTTCCGCCAGGAAGCGGCGGATATTCTCGCTCATGGCTTCCGTGCGCTGCGTCAGTTGACGCGCCGCGCCCAGCATCTCGGTCGAGGCCTTTTCCGTGTCGGCGGCAGAGGCCGACAGTTGCGAGACCGACGAAGAGGCGGTGGTGGTGCCGTCCGAGGCTTCGTTGACGTTGCGGGCGATTTCGTTGGTGGCGTCGCCCTGCTGGTGCACCGAGTCGGCGATCGACGAAGCGATCTCGTTCATGTGCTTGATGGTGGCGCCGATGCCGCGGATGGCCGAAACGCCGTTCTGGGCCGCCGTCTGGATGTCCTTGATGCGCTCGCGGATTTCGTCGGTGGCCTTGGCGGTTTGCTGGGCCAGCGACTTCACTTCCGAGGCCACGACGGCGAAGCCCTTACCGGCTTCACCGGCGCGCGCCGATTCAATGGTGGCGTTGAGCGCCAGCAGGTTGGTTTGCTGGGCGATGGCGTTGATGAGGTCGACCACTTCGCCGATCTGGTCGGCGGCGCGGCTCAGTTCGACCATCGAGTCGTTGGTCTTGTCGGCTTCCGACACCGCTTCGGCAGCGATTTCCACCGAGCGGACGGCCTGATCACCGATGACGCCGATCGAGGCCGACAGTTCGGTCGTGGCCGAAGCGACGTTCTGCACGTTGTCGGCCGAGTTGCGGATCGAGGACACGGCCTGTTGCGAGCGGCGCTCGTTTTCGCCGGCGATGGTCAGCAGGGTGCGGCCGTTGGCGTCGAGGTCCGAAGCGGCGGCCGACAGGGCGTCCAGCATGTCCTGGGCTTCGTGGCGGAAGCGTTCGGCCAGTTCCGACATCTGACGGGCGCGCTCTTCGCGGGTCTTCATCGTGGCGGCTTCGATTTCGGCGAGGCGCAGCTTTTCTTCGGCATTGGCCTTGAAGACGTTGAGGCTGTCGACGACCGACTTCAGTTCGTCGCCGCGCGCCAGCGACTGGATGTCGACGTTCAGATTGCCGCGGGCCAGTTCTTCGGTCGTCTTGGCGATGCGGTTGATACCGGTCACCGTGGCGCGCGAGAAGAAGAAGGCGATGCCGCAGGACAGGGCGGCCATGATGGCGGCGAAGCCGATCAGCATGGAGACGCCGGCGGTCTGGGCCGTCTTGGCGGCTTCACCGTCGGCCTTGGCCTGAGCGACCTGACCGGCGATGATCTTGTCCGAGATCTGCGACATCTTCTTGTAGCCTTCTTCGAACTGCGACATCAGCGGTCCGACCGAGGCGAAATCGACTTCCATTACCGAACCGGCGAATTCGACGGCTTCCTTGTAGGTCTTGACCTCCTTGCCGAGGTCTTCGAGGTCTTTTTTCTTGGTGGCGTCGGTGGTCTTCTCGCCCATCGCCTTGATATTGGTTTCGATCTTGCCGAGATCCTGAACCACGAGGGCGATTTGCGCCGCGCCGCCGGTGGCGCCGGAAGCCTGGGTGGTCATGGCCTGCCAGGTCTGACCGTTGGCTTCCTTGATGTCCGACTTGATGTCGCCCATGGCCTGAACGGCCGGGAGGCTCTGGGTATTGATGGCTTCGATAGCCTGGCCCTGAGTGTTCATCACCGTCACGGCCCCGAAGGCCAGCGCGACGATCAGCGCCGTGGCCACGGCGGCCGGCGTCATGAACTTAAGCGTAAACGACAGATTGGAGATGCTCAGCTTACTGCCGGCAGATTTCGACTTAATCATTGTGGCCCCTGACAATCTAATGTCCGCTCCGAGGCGACCGTGCGCGGCCGCTCAGAGAGATGGTGTTTCAGGGTCCTTGGCCGCGCGATCGCAAAATACGCACGACTCATCACGCCTCCGCAGACCCGGATCGCCATGCAGGTTGTCAGAACATAGTTGTTGAAACCCTAACATGTACGCTTTTTTTCACGCGGCTGTGAAAAAGGGGTAACCTTAATGAAAACAGCGCTTAAGCTTCAAACTTAAGCGCTGTGTCATTTTTTATCGTTCAGAAAATAGGCCGGATTACGGTTTGGCCGGTGCGGCGGGCTTCACCGCTTGCGCGATTGCCTGCGCTTCTTCGCCTCTGGCTTGTGCCGTCAGGGCAATGGCCTTCACGGCCCCGTCCTTGCCGCCGTCGCGCAGGTGGTTGAGGGCGTCCGAAGGCGCTTGCGGGGCGGTGGCCGGGCTGGTCATCGGGGCTTCGGCCGTCTCTTTTACCGGCTCGATGGCCGGAGCCGCCGAAGGGCGGACCTGATCGGCGGCGGCCAGCATCTGCGCGCCACGGCTGGCGAACTGATAAAAGGCGTGGTTGCCGATGGTGGCGGTGCGCTGCATACGCCCGGCCCAGTCGGGCGAGACGCTGAGCACATGAAAGTGCGTCGAAGCCCCGACGGGCTTCATCACATAGCCGTCCAAAGCGTCTTCGGCGACATTGCGGGCGCGCTTCCACGCCCAGCTTTCGACGCGGTTGGCCATAATGCCGTTGCAGGTGAAGCTGAACTGGCAGCCGGTGCGCTTGACCGCACCCTGATAGACCACATTGCAGATGGTTTTGGGGTAGGCGGGGTGACGCACACGGTTGAGGATGACCTGAGCCACGGCGCGCTGACCGGAATCGGTTTCGCCGCGCGCTTCGTAATAGACGGCCTGGGTCAGGCAGTCGAGGTCGGAGGCCGAACGGTTCTTGAGATCGAAGGGCGAGGCCGGGGTCGTGCGCGACGGTTCGCGCATCAGGCCCAGATCGAGGCTGGCCTTGAGCACCGGGGCGTTGGCGGCTTCGGCCTTGTGCGCGCGGGCGGGGCTGACCAGAGAGGCGAACAGGCTGGTGCGCTGACGATCCTGACGGATGCGCATGGCCGTAACGGGGGAGGTGTAGGATTCGTGGCGCATGACCAGCGCGATGGCGCGGCGGTCGAGATCGTCCTGCATGGCGGCGACGCCTTTTTCGCCGTTCATCTGGCGCAGACGGTCCGCGCCATAGGAGTGATCGTTGAGGCTCATCAGGCTTTCGGCCTGTTCGCGGATTTGCGCATCGCGCGTCAGCGTGCCGCCGAGCCAGGCCGCGCCGAAGGCGGCGCCCAGCATGAGGCCGGAACCGCCGGCGGCGGTCAGCAGGCGCATCTGACGGCGCGTAAGAGAAAGGTTCAGACCCAAAGGTGTCTTGTCCTCAGTAACGAGAGCGTACCGCGCTCCCCGACAGAGGGCAGCCCCGCCATGCGTCCTTCTGAACGCATCAGGCCATCTCGCATTCGGCGAAAGGGCCATTCCGGGGGCGCCGGAGCCGACGAAACGCACTCAGCGGTGCGTCAT
The DNA here is from genome assembly GCF_020535245.1 of Asticcacaulis sp. AND118. Classification (GTDB taxonomy): domain Bacteria; phylum Pseudomonadota; class Alphaproteobacteria; order Caulobacterales; family Caulobacteraceae; genus Asticcacaulis. The sequence continues at coordinate 699,022 of NZ_CP084910.1, forward strand.
CGACGGCCCGTCTTATATCGATAAATGTGGCAAAAATGTGTTTTTAGGTCAATCGCGTAAAAGGAGCGTCAGTTCAGAGGGGGGGGTCATGAGAATTTTTCTCACTCTGCGCCCATTTTTTGTCAAGATGTGCGGGGCAACGACTTTTCATTTTATACAGTATTCGAGAGTTAAGCTTCGTGGATTTTTTCTTGCGATATTCATAATGGTTGCGCAGCGTTTCGGGGTAATTACAATTTAACGAAGTTTACTCATATGACGCTAAAGTGAAGCTGATCGGCGGGCAATGTATAGAACGTTGTTATCCTTAATTTGAGGTTTCAACGCACTGGAATCCCGAATGAATCCCGCAGGCGGGGCCGCCTCACGAAAACTTGAAGCCGTCCGCAGGGCGCATCGGGACCCGCAGGCGAAAAGCCGCCTGCCGCCTCTTTTCTTTTTTTTGAGGCACGCTATGTTGTGTTCATGAACTGTTCTCATCTTTCCCGCCTCATCTTCGCAGATGGCCGCCGCCTCGCGCCCGAAGTCGGTGCGCAGGACTTTCCGCCGGCCCTGTGGTCGCCTCATCGGCCCCAGCGCCCGGAGAAGTCCGACGGCGGCCGCCGCTTCGTGCTGCATTCGGCCTATGAGCCCGCGGGCGATCAGCCGGCGGCCATCGCCGAACTGGTTGCGGGCGCCGAGGCGCGCGAGCGCGATCAGGTGCTTCTGGGGGTGACCGGGTCGGGCAAGACCTTCACCATGGCCAAGGTCATCGAGGCGACCCAGCGTCCGGCGCTGATTCTGGCGCACAACAAGACGCTGGCGGCCCAGCTCTACAGCGAGTTCAAGGCCTTCTTCCCGGAAAACGCCGTCGAGTATTTCGTCTCCTACTACGACTATTATCAGCCCGAAGCCTATGTGCCGCGCACCGACACCTACATAGAGAAGGATTCGTCGATCAACGAGCAGATCGACCGCATGCGCCATGCGGCGACGCGCGCCATCCTTGAGCGCGACGACGTCATCGTCGTGGCCTCGGTGTCGTGCATCTACGGTATAGGCTCGGTCGAAACCTATACGGCCATGACCTTCGAACTGAAGGTGGGGCAGACGATCGATGAGGCGCAGTTGCGCGCCGATCTGGTGGCGCTGCAATATAAGCGCAATGACGCGGCGTTCGAGCGCGGCACCTTCCGCCGCCGCGGTGACGTCATCGAGATATTCCCGGCCCACTACGAAGACCGCGCCTGGCGGGTGTCGCTGTTCGGCGACGAGATCGAGGCCCTGACCGAATTCGATCCGCTGACCGGCAAAAAGACGGCGGACCTGAAAGACCTCAAGATCTACGCCGCCAGCCACTATGTCACACCGCGCCCGACCCTGCGGCAGGCCATCGACCGCATCAAGGCCGAACTCAAGCTGCGGCTCGATCAGCTTCATGCCGAGGGCAAGCTGCTGGAGGCCCAGCGGCTGGAGCAGCGCACCACCTTCGATATCGAAATGATGGAGGCGACGGGGGCCTGCGCCGGTATCGAAAACTATTCGCGCTATCTGACGGGCCGCGCGCCGGGTGAGCCGCCGCCCACCTTCTTCGAATACCTGCCGGAAAACGCGCTGCTGTTCGTCGACGAAAGCCACGTCACCGTCTCGCAGATCGGCGGCATGTATCGCGGCGACTTCGCGCGCAAGTCGGTGCTTTCGGAATACGGCTTCCGCCTGCCGTCGTGCATGGACAACCGTCCGCTGAAGTTCGAGGAATGGGAGGTCATGCGGCCGCAGACCGTCCACGTATCGGCGACGCCCGGCAAGTGGGAGATGGAGCAGACCGGCGGCGTGTTCACCGAGCAGGTTATCCGCCCGACCGGCCTGATCGATCCGCCGGTAGAAATCCGCCCGGTATCTAAGGACGGCGCCAATCAGGTCGACGACGTCATCGCTGAGGTGCGCGAAGTGGCTAAACAGGGCTATCGTTCTCTGGTCACCGTTCTGACCAAGAAGATGGCCGAAAATCTGACCGAATATATGCACGAGCAGGGCGTCCGCGTGCGTTACATGCACTCGGACATCGACACGCTGGAGCGCATCGAGATTATCCGCGACCTGCGGCTGGGGGCGTTCGACGTGCTGGTGGGGATCAACCTGCTGCGCGAAGGCCTCGACATCCCCGAATGTGGCTTTGTGGCCATACTCGACGCCGACAAGGAAGGCTTCCTGCGCTCGGAAACCTCGCTGATCCAGACCATCGGCCGCGCGGCGCGTAACGTCGATGGCCGCGTTATCCTCTATGCCGACAAGATGACCGGCTCGATGGAGCGCGCTCTGGCCGAAACCAGCCGTCGTCGCGACAAGCAGATGGCCTATAATGCCGAACACGGCATCACGCCGGAAAGCGTCAAGCGCGGCATTTCCGATATTCTCGACAGCCCGTATGAAAAGGCCGACCGGGTGCAGGTGCCGGTGGGCGTGGCGGCCAAGGACGCCAAACCCTTCCTTGGTTCCAATTTCCAGGCAACCTTGAAGGATCTGGAGACGCGTATGCGCGAAGCCGCCGGCAATCTGGAGTTCGAGGAAGCGGCGCGCCTGCGCGACGAGGTCAAGCGGCTTAAACTGCTCGATCTGGAGTTTGCCCGCGATATGATCGGCGGCGATGATAGTTAGGTCTTGTCCGAAAGCCGATCCTATCAAAGCCAGATGACTATGATAGGCGGCGGTGGGACGAATGACCCGCCGGCGGTATCATAGGCCTGTCGACGTCTCTATGGACAACTGAGACATGTGCGTCACGCCCCTGTTACGAAAATGTGCCAGTTTGAGACGAAACCCGCTGGATTTTCGCCGCGAAATGCCTCACTCTGTGGCCTATACTGTGCATAACCCTACGGTCAGTGGCCCTGCCGCGTTTCAAAACGGCTGTCGTCGGGACATTTTGGGGTGCACATATAAGAGGTTGGGGTGTGATATGCGTAGAACCAGGTTGAATGTGGTGCCGCCCTCGACAAAGAGCGTGCCGATGGAAGCCGAACTGATGGGCGGCGGCGGTGAGCCGACCGGCGAAATCATCAATGTCGTTCCGGTGAACCTTAATGCCGGGAACAGCCTGCAATCGCTGGTCGACGCCACGGTGTCGGCGCGTGAAAGCCGCACCCAGCGCGTGCGCCGCCTGCAGGAAGAGGCCAAGTCGCTGGCGCGCGAACAGATCGCCGAACTGGAAATCCTCATCGACGCCACCGCCAAGATGGCGCACGAAATTGCCGAAGGCGGCGAGGCCTATCCGGTCGGGGCGCGTGAATTGAGCCGTCGTCTGGCCGACGAACTGCCGCGGACGCTGCAAACCCTGCGCATCGTGACGAAAAAGAGCCTGTAGGCCTGTTTTTAAGACGCTTGCGGCGTTTCGGATGCATAATTCGACTCGCCTGTCTGGTGTTTTGCCCTTACATCTTGACGCTTCCGTAACGGGACAGGATGAACAGGCGATGCGCGCGGATTTGAAGGCAGGCTTGGCCGTATCGCTACTGGCGCCGCTTCTGCTGCTGGCGGCCTGCGGCAAAAAGGAAGAGCCGCCCGCACCCGCGCCCGAACCGGCCCCCGTCGCACCGCCGCCGCCGAAGCCGCAGGAGCCCCTGCCGTCGCGTCAGGCCGGACTGTGGGAAACGACGCTCAGCGAAGAGGGTTCCGAAAGTCAGGCCCAGACCATGCGCATCTGCATCGACGCCGCCACGGAAAAGGAACTGGGTATCACCGGCACCGATCTCAATGGCGACCGCTGCCACAATACGGCGGTCAGCCATCTGGACGACGGCTCGTGGGGGCTGCTGGCCGAATGCAATATGGGGTCGGGCGGCAAGATGGAGGTGTCGGGGAACATCACCGGCGACTATACGCGCGACTACACGATGACCTTGCGCACCCAGACGACCGGCGCGGCGCTGGCTCATATGAACCGCGTCGTCAACATGACCATCAGGTCGAAGCGCCTGAGCGCGTGCAAGGCCGATCAGAAGCCGGGCGACGTGACCTTGCCGGGGGATGTCAGCTTCAACCTGTTCGACATGGCCGGCCGCGAGCCGGGTCAAGAGCCCAGTAAGCCGAACCGTTAATCGGATCGCGCACCAGAACCCGAAAGCCGCTGCATCTTTTCTAAGGTGTGCTTAAATCAGCCAGCTTTTGGGGTTGGGGATGGGGCGTTTGTGGAAGACGTGATTGAAGCCTACCGTGCTGCGTCCGACGATCCACAGAAACAGGCCGAAGACCAGGATCAACACAAGGCCGCCCAGCACCATGCTCGACATGATCGGCGAGGTCAGCAGCACGACCAGCGGCACGAAAGCCCCGATGCCGACCCAGAAAGTCTTTTTCTGAAAGGCGTAGTGGGTCTTGAGCCAGTCCGGGGCCTCGTCCTGAAACAGATAGATCAGGGTGATGGCGATGACGCCCGAAATACCGCCGACAATCAGAAAGAACAGCAGCAGATAGTTGACGATCGGGATGATCGTCGTGTCGCTGAGTTTTGTGCGGGCGGCGGCGGGCGGGGTCATAAGCGGTCCAGATTAAAGTTCAGGCACCAGAACAAGCACGTCCGTCACGCCTATATCAAGCCCCATCTGCGACAAAAGCGTCGTAATCTGGCCGCGGTGGTGGGTCTGATGATTGAAAAGGTGGCTGAGCACCAGCCCCAGCGGCTTGGTATGGGCGTCGCCATTGACGCGGCGATAGCTGAACGGCGTGCCGAGGGCGGCCTCATCGAGGCTGTCGACATAGGTTAGCCACACGGCATCCAGTTGGCGCCGGGCGGTGGCGAAGGCGGTCAGGTCGTTGTAGAGGGTGTCGCTCAGGCCCTTGGGCACCGGAAAATCGCGCACGGCGGCCACGGCGGCCCCGGTCGGGTGCCCGTTCAGGCGGGTCATCCAGATGAGGTCGGCGACGATCAGGTGGTTGAGCGTGCCCCACACCGAGCCGAAGAAGGCCCCGTTATCGGCGTGGAAATCGGTGTCGGGGTGCGCGGCCATCAGGTCCAGCAGCTTGCCGTTCATCCACTGGTTATAGCGGGCCATCAGCTCCAGATGCGCCTTGTGGCTCATTTGGTCACGACCACGACGCAGCCGGAGCGGTCGGCATCGGCCAGGGCTTCGGGCTTGGAGATGCGGATGCGCACCTCCAGCGCCTGCGGCAGGGCCAGCACGGCCTCGGCGAGGTCCTCCGCAAAGGTTTCGACCAGCTTGATATGGCCGCGCGCAATCAGTTCGCGCGCCAGATTGCCGATCATCTCGTAGTTCAGCGTGTCCTTCAGCCCCTTGATCGCGTGCAGGCCGATGCGGATCTCGGCGTCGATGATCAGCGGCTGGGTGCGGCCGTGCTCGTAGTCGTAGATGCCGATGGCGGCCTCGACCTTCAGGCCTTCGACGAAGACGTGGCGTGTTTTCAGAGACATGCGCCGTCCTTTCGGGTCCAGGCTTCGGGCGGCAACAGATCGTTGAGGCTCATATCGGCACGATGGCACCAGTCGGCCAGACGCGGCGCGCCGATAAGGTCGTCCGGAGTGAGGATGACCGTATTGGTCGGTGTTTCCTCGATCTCGAAGCGTACGCATTCGAAATCCGGCACCTGCGCGGCGAGGATGGCGTTGAGTTTGTGATAGAGGGCCAATGCCACGGCCTCGGTCGTCGGGTCGCCCGGAATGATCAGCAGGCGCGGCAGCAGGTCCGGCTCGTGCGCGCGGAAGAAGCCGATGATCGGGTCGGCTTTGCCCAGTTGAAACGCATGGTCCAGCGAGTCATCGACGAAGCGGTGCCAGTCGCGTTTCAGGGCGTCGAAGCTCTGGGCGTAATTGGCCTGACCCCATTTCACCGTGTCGGCGGACCGGGCTTTCAGCGTCACGCGTACGAATTCGTTATGGCCGTGCGGCGTCGCGCACTTGGATGCGCGATCGGCCAGCAGCCGGTGGGCCATGGAAAAACGACGGGTGAACTGAATTTGCACGGATAGGGCCTTTTCTTGAGCGGCAGCTAAAAGCGCAAAAGCCCGCGCGAGTCAAATTACGACGCTGTAGAAGATAGATTTTGAACCACGGAAAGCACAGACATCACGGACTTCATTGCGTGGCGAGGTCGGCGCGCAGCACCTGAACCCAGTTTGCCGCATCGTCTATATAGCCCTTCGGGCACAGACGTCTGACGCGCTCAAAGTCCGTGCTTTCTGTGCTTTCCGTGGTTTAAAAAACCCTACCACGCGCCGATCTTGGCGTCCTGACGGTGGTGATCTTCCTCGGCCAGCAGGCGCACGGCTTCCAGCGCCGCCATGCAGCCCATGCCGGCGGCGGTGACGGCCTGACGGTAGACGTCGTCGGTGACGTCGCCAGCAGCAAAGACGCCCTTGATGGCGGTCTTGGGCGTGCCGGGTTCGACCTTGAGATAGCCGCCGGCATTGACTTCGAGCTGGCCCTGGAACAGTTGCGACGAGGGCGCGTGGCCGATGGCGATGAACACGCCGTCGAGCGGCAGTTCGTGCGTTTCACCGGTATTGACGTTTTTCACGCGCACGCCGGTGACGCTGGCGCCGCCGAACTCGTTGGTTTCCCCCAGAATTTCGTCGATGGCGGAATTCCACACCGGCTGGATCTTCGGTTCCGAATACATGCGTTCGGCCAGAATCTTCTCCGAACGCACAGAATCACGACGATGGATCAGATAGACCTTCGAGGCGAACTTGGTGAGGAACAGCGCCTCTTCGACCGCCGTATTGCCGCCGCCGACCACGGCTACGGTCTTGTTGCGATAGAAGAAGCCGTCGCAGGTGGCGCAGGCCGACACGCCGAAGCCCTGATAGGTCTTTTCGGAATCGAGGCCCAGCCACTTGGCCTGCGCGCCGGTGGAGATGATGACGGTTTCGGCCAGATAGACATTGCCGGCGTCGGTTTCGAGGCGGAACGGGCGCGCGCTGAGGTCGGCCTTGACCACGATGTCTGAGATGACCTCGGTGCCCATGTGCTCGGCCTGAGCCTTCATCTGATCCATCAGCCACGGGCCCTGAATGACCTCGGCAAAGCCCGGATAGTTCTCGACATCGGTGGTGATGGTGAGCTGACCGCCGGTCTGCGGCCCGGTGAAGACGACCGGATTGAGCAGGCCCCGCGCGGCGTAGATGGCCGCCGTCCAGCCGGCCGGGCCGGAACCGATAATGGCGCAACGGATATTACGGGGAGTGGTCATGATCTGTCTCTGCTTTACATCCTCCCCTGCAATAGCGGGGGAGGTGCCTCGGCTTGTCCGAGGCGGAGGGGGCGTTTCAGGTGGCCTGCCCCACCCACCACTTCGTGGTCCCCCCTCCCCGTAAACAGGGAGGGATGTGCGAGTCAGTCCAGTCGGTCCCTTAGATAATGACCGGCTGCCGCCTTGTCATCCCTCGCGAAGGCTCTTTAGCGTTTTTCGGCGGGGTGTTTTTCGGCATAAAGCGCCAGCACGGCCTCGGCGGCGCGGCGGGTCTCGTCCAGCGGGGTGTATTTCCACGCGCGCAGTTCGCCCGACCATGGACGGGCGGCGCCGTATGCCTGAAGCCCCTGATGAAAGCGGCCGAACTTGGCCCCGGCATTGCGGGCATCCATAGGCAGGATGTGCACCGGCTTGCCCGTCGCGGCGGCTTCGGTGGCCATGTTGACCGAATCCTCGGTGACGAGGATGTGGTCGGCGGCGTCGAGGAAGGCGAAATAGGGGTTGTCCCCCGGAGTCGAAGCGTGTCCGTCGTAGATCAGGCCGTCGAGGTCTTTCAGCCCCTCGGTCAGCACCTTGCGCGCGTCTTCGGGGGTGCGGCGCGAAACGCTGAGGAGCAGGGTCGCTTTCTTCGGCTTCACCGCCGCACGAATCTGCTGAACGAGGGTTTCGGCGCGGGCGGCGGATATGTCGTGGCTTTTGGAGCGTCCGCCGATCAGGGCGGCGACGAAGGGACCTTCGAATTTGGAAAGACTTTCGGCCCACGGCGCGGCCTCGCGGCTGAGGCGCTCCGCTGTGACGCGGTGGGTCGAGCCCAGCAGCGACAGGACGTTTTCGCCCTTCACCTCGTCGTGCCTGGGCGCGATGACCATGTCGAAGCGATTGGAGGGCAGGCGCGGGTCCTGAAGCTGCACCACCAGCGTCTTGCCCTGAGAGCGACGGCGCAGGCGCAGCGAATGGGGCAGGGTGGCGCGCCCGGCGGCGATCCAGATGTCGGGGTAGGGCGGGCCGATCAGGTCGGAATCGCGCTTGAGCATGACGTCCGGCCACAGACGCATGGCGGTGGGCCAGCGGTCGAACATCCGGCGATAACGGATATGACGCACGACGATCTGGGTGGGGGTAAGGGCGGCGATGGCCTCGGCCAGTCCCAGCACCTGATTATGGATGCCGGCGCGACCGTCCGACACCGCCCAGACGATCAGGGGGCGGTCCGCGGGAATCTTCAGCGATTCTTCGGTCGTGACGGGTGCGTTGAGCACAGCGGACACCTTCCTTGCCGAAGGCGAGGTATGAAATATGCCAAACTCCGGCGACGGGTTTTACCGAGCCGGAGTTTGTCTATATCGAGAACACATTCCGATCATCAGACCGCAATGTGAGAGGATTTTAAATCCATTCGACCTTGAGGATTTCGTAGGCCTTGACGCCGGCGGGGGTGTTGACCTCGACCACGTCGCCTACTTCCTTGCCGATCATGGCGCGCGACAGCGGCGAGGTCAGCGAGATGCGCCCCGCCTTGACGTCGGCTTCGTGCTCGCCGACGACCTGATAGCGGCCTTCTTCCTCGGTGTCTTCGTCGACCACGGTGACCGTGGCGCCGAATTTCACGTTGTTCCCCGACAGCTTCGAAACGTCGATCACCTGGGCGCGGCTGATCTTGTCCTCGATCTCGGCGATCTGACCTTCGATCCAGCCCTGACGTTCCTTGGCCGCGTGATATTCCGCGTTTTCAGACAGGTCGCCGTGCGCGCGCGCTTCGGAGATCGCGGCAATAACGGCGGGACGCTCTATAGACTTCAAACGCTTGAGGTCTTCGTCGAGGGCCTTATAGCCCGCGGCGGTCATCGGCACTTTTTCCATGTGCGATTGTTTCTGAAACACCCTGAGTTAAAGATAATAGAACCGGCAACGGTCGAGGGTGCCTGCGACCGGCCGGTAAGCCTGTGATAAAACTGACCCGCTTGCCGCGCGCTGTCCAGAGCGCACATGCGAAGCGGGGGACGCTTCTTAGCCTAAATCGGCCGAAAAAACAAATCCTGTTTCAGATAGGGATTTAAGGCGTCGTAAACAGCCCCAACTGTGAAATTTTTACACGTTTCAGTTCGGCGGGCACGGGCTTGTCCGCTGACGGCGGATCGGTGACGACGAAGCGAAGACGCAGGCCCCCTGAAACGGCCTGAGGCAGGCGGAAGCTGTGGGTGACGGCCTTCTTGGTCAGTGCGTAGGCGCCGACCTTTGCGTCATTGGCAAAGACCGTAACCTGAGACGGGCGTCGGGTGTTCAGGGTCAGGCGGATTTCGCTGCCGGCGGGGGCGGACACCTCTTCCGGCAGGGTCAGGATGCCGCTGTCCCCGCGCGTCCAGATGCCGGTTTCTTCGGCCAAAGCCCAGTCCGCGCCGAACCCGCAGGTCGAGGGCTTGTCTCTTGCCACGTCCTGCATCTGGTTGAGAGGAAAGGTCGGATAGACGGGGGCGCGGCCAATCGTCGCGGCGCTGGCCGGTGGCAGGATCCAGTAACCGTCCAGTTCGCGAAGACGCAGCCGCAGCGCTGCGGGCGGCGGACAGGGATTGAGATAGACGTAAAGCTGATCGGGCCGGGCTTCCCCTTTGAGGAACCGGCTGTAGCCTTCAAACTCCAGCGCCTCCTGACGCAGGTCGGGACGGGCGGCGTACATGGTGTTGACCGGCACCCCGGCTGAAACGGCGCGATAGGTGACCTCGTAGAAGCGCGGCAGGCTGATGTGCGGATTGGGCGGGACGAAATTGACCTGCGTGCTGGCGCCGATCAGCTTTTCCCATTCCGTACGGGTAGCCAGGGTCAGCACCGTACGGTCGGAGGCGCGCGCCGTAATCCCTTTGATATAGCCGGCAAAAGCGCCGACATCGAGAAGCTGCAATCCGACAGCGGCCCCCAGCAGGATGTGGCGTTTCGGCGAGCGGTAGACGACGATGAGGCTGAGGAAGACCAGGGTATAGGCGACCGGCCAGAACAGGCGACCGGACGCCCGGATGACACCAGCGACAGGCACGGCAAATTCGGGCAGCGGGATATCGACAAGGGTCTTGCCGAAGATTTGAATTTTGGTGGAGACCGCGAGAACAGTGAGCACAATCAGCACCCATTTCAAAGCACGGGCGCGGGCGAACACGTCGGCGGAAGCCTCGGTCACGGGCGTCTCTTCCCCGGACTTGCGGGCGCGGCGGGTCAGCCACCAGGCCGTGCCGATCAGCAGCAGTATGCCCACGCCGAGATACTGGAAGCCTTCGAAGGCCTGACGCGGCTCCTGTTTCGGCAGGAAGGACAGAAAGGACGGCAGGCCCGACGGGTTGAACGGCGCGTCCAGCCCCATGGAATAGATGCCGAAGCCGTCGCCCGCCGGGCTGGTGCCGGAAAAGGCCCCGCCGGCCCACAGGGCGGTCAGGCTCAGGGCCGCGCTGACGACGGCGGCCGCCGTCAGGTATGTCAGGGCCGGTAGATCGCGCGCGCGCCGGATACGCGACAGGGCCTGCACCTGATCCGCGCCCCAGATGAACAGGCAGATGATCAGCAGATAGGGGTGCACGAGCGAAGCGACGGTCAGGTTGGCGGCCCAGCCGATGGCCTTGCCGCGCGGCGTGTGAACCTCGAAATAGACGTAGAGCGACCACAGGATCAGCCAGTGCGCGAAGAGCGTGTCGTGGCCGATTCGGTTATACAGGGTGGGGAGCAGGCACAGCAGCAACGCGCCGCCCAGAGCCGCCCACGGACCGGGCGCATGGCGCTCCACAAGTCTGAGGGCGAAGACGTATTGCAGGCACAGGCACAGCAGGAACCACGGACCGATAAACTGGAAATCCGCCGGCAGCAGCGGGCTGATCAGCTTCAGCGGTAACGAAAAAAGCGGGTTGGAGTCGGTATAGAGGATGCTCAAACCCGTGGGGTGGGCCAGCAGGTCCTGATGGTTGAAACCGTCGGCACCGTTGCGATAGGCGTGCCATCCGAGAAAATGCTGCGCCCAGTCGCCGCGCATCAGCCAACCCGTATTGGTCGGGTCGAGAATGGCCGGGTTGAAGAAGATGAAGAACAGAAACAGGGGCGTGCCGAACAGCGCCAGGCGATAGGGCACGGATTGCGAACTGTCGGGCATGTCATCCTCACGGTATGTCAAACGGCAGGCGTCCGCGCAGTTTGAAACTCACGCAACGTCTTGTCTTTCCGGACATGACCGCCCCCTCGGCATTATGTAGTCTAAAGAGCGGTGTGTCGTAAAACAAGCATGGCGAATTAAAAAAGCCCGCCATTGAGACGGGCTTTTTATCATTTCTGCGGGGCCTGCTGGCCGGCGGTGATGCCGGCGGGCTGAGCCTTCACGGCGGCCTGAGCCTCGGCGATTTTCGCCTTCTTCTCGGCCTCCTGCTTTTCGCGCACGGCGGCGTCCTCGATCGTCAGGCGGAACAGCTTCATACCCCATTGACGTTCATCGTCACCACGGCCCAACTCTTTCAGCGACAGCGGGTCGCGGACGATGAAGGTCACCTTCATGTCGGGACGGTTGAACACCGACGGCGGCAGCGGAATGTCCTGATAGGAGCGGATCTTTTCCAGTTCCATCGTCGCGCGCTTGCGGCCGTTGATCAGGACATCGACCGTCATGGGGCGGAAGAAGCTCTTGGCCACCAGACGGATGGACGGTTTGACCGGACGGGCGTCGTCCTCGAACTGGATTTCCTGAATGGGAATGACCAGTTCGGAGCGCTTGCCCAGCGTCCACGCGCCGTCGGCTTCGGGGGCGGCCCAGTTCTTGTCGAGCAGGCACGAGCCCTGATTGAGGTAGCCGAAGCCCATGCGCGCCTTGATCGGCTTCCATTCCGGCAGGTCGAGGGACAGGTTGCGCATCGACTGCGGCGGGATGATCCACACGCCGTCGACCTCGCGCATCAGCGGCTGGAGATTGGCCGGGGCGATGCACTGGTTGAGGAAGACGTAGAGGTTGTCGTTGTTGATCTTGCCTTCGAGATAGGCTTCGCGGCCTTTCAACTCGATGGCGCGCTGTTCGACATTCTCGCGCGCCTGATACATGGTGTTGACGTAGCGTTGCTGCGACACGGCGCGCCAGGCGATCTCATAGAACAGCTTGTCGTTCAGGTGGACCTGCGCCGGATAGAAGTCCACGCCCCTGGCGCCGGAAATGAGCTTGTCCCAGATGGGGTCGGGGGCCTGATCGAAGATGACCGTGCTGGTGGCCAGTTCGGTCTGCTTGCGCATGGCGGCGATGAAGCCCTGCAGGTCGATCAGTTGCACGACGATGACCAGCGGCAGGGCGACCTTCATCACCTTGGGCCGCGACTTGTAGACGATGACCAGCGCGATCAGGATCAGCGTGTAGGCGATGGGCCAGAAGAAGCGGCCCGAGGCGCGCAGCACGGCCAGCTTTTCCAGCAGGTATTTCGGCAGCGGCAGCTTGAGCAGGACGATGTCGTAAAACTGCACATGGTGCGAGATGGCGATGACGAACAGGCAGATGAAGGGGATGATCAGCGGCTTGGCGCTGTCGATAAAGGGACGCGCCTGACGGGCCGAGAAGGTGATCTGGTACAGCAGAAGCGCGCCGAACAGCAGGCCCAGTATGCCGAGGCCCATATACTGATAGCCTTCGAAATACTGCCCCATATCCTGCGGATGGGCCTTGATGAAGAAGGAGAAGTCGGGTTGCACCGGGTTGAACGGCGCGTCCAGACCCATCGAATAGAAGCCGAAACCGCGCGCTTCGGCCGAGGAGCCCGAATAGGCCCCTGAAATGCCGAGCGCGATGAAGGGACAGATGAAGACCAGCGCCGCGTCGCGCAGGATGGTCAGCACGCGTTTGCGATCCATGGCCTTTGCCGCCGGCAAGAAGATGCGCAGCACGTCGGCGCCCCACACGGCGGCCATCATGAACAGCATATACGGGTGCAGGAAGCCGGTCAGGCCGAGCGCCGTGGCGTACCAGATGTTCTTCCTGCGCTCGTCCCTGACGTTGAAGAAGATCCACAGGGTCCACAGAATCAGAAAATGCGCCACCAGCGTATCGTGGCGCATGCGGTAATAGAGGGCGGGCAGCAGCGACATGATGATCGCGCCGGCCAGAGCCGACCACGGCCCCGGCGCATGCGGACGCACCAGCTTCCACGCGAAAAAGAACTGCATCACGACGCAGAGCAGGAACCACGGCCCGATAAACTGGAAGTTATCGGGCAGGAGCGGGCTCAGCGCCTTGAAGATAAAGGAAAAGAACGGATTGGAGTCCGTATAGATGATCGATATGCCCGTCGGCCAGGCCAGCAGGTCCTGATAGTTGAACGGCCACGCCCACGGCACGTTGCGGAAGGCGTGCCAGCCCAGCACGTGCTGGCCCCAGTCTTCGTCCAGCAGCCAGCCGATCCGCGTCGGATCAAGAATTTCAACGTGGAAAAACAGGCTGAACAGGAGAAAGGGCATCGCCACGGTCAGGAGGCGGCGGGCCCAGGTCACGACATGCGGAAAATAGGACGGGATACGAATGGGACGGCTCTATCGATTATGATGGGATAGGGTCAGCAAAATGTGCGGCGCATCATAGCGAAATCGCCGCACATCACAAGTTGCGTGATCAAACCTTAAATCAGGGCAAAATTCAGGTCAGGACAAAATTCAGGCGCGATTCCTTCCGAAACCGCGCCTCAAACGTTTTTTATCGGAGACCTCAGCCCAGAATGGCGTCCAGCCTGTCCAGCATGAAGGTCCAGCCGTCACGGGTGCGGTCGGCATAATCGGCCCATTCGAGGCGCATATCGTGGGTGAGCGTCAGCCGGCAACCGCTTGCCGTCTCCGCGATGCGAATCGTCACCCGGCTGTCGCGCGGGTCGCTTTCACCGGCTATGCCCCAACTGAAGCTGAGGCGGTGCGGGGTTTCGATCTCATAGTAATGACCGATATGGTCGATGGCCTGACCGCTGCGTTCCACCTTGAACGAAAACGCCCCGCCGGGCACGGGGTCGAGATCGACGCCCAGCAGATGTTCGTCGCGCACCTGAGGGCCGACGATGAAGCGGCTGACCATGGCCGGGTCGAGCCAGGCGGCGAAGACTTTGGCGGCGGGGGCGGTGAAGTCCTTTTCGACCGTCACGGCGACGGTGTTGTGTTCGCGCCCGCCCAGCGCCCGTTCGTAGTCGGCCTCGACCCCGGCGAAGGTGGTCCAGAAGGGACGCGGACCCAGGCCCGACAGCGCGTCTTCCAGAAGATCGAGATGGGTATGCCAGCCGCCGGTGTGGTTGCGCATCTGATGGCGCACGGCCGTCGGATGGGTGTGGGTCAGGCGCAGCAGGACGCGGTCGCCCACGGGCTTCAGTTCGATGGTAACAGTGCCCGTTTTTTCCGGCGGGGCATTATCGTGATCGGGCCAGGTGAAGACGAGACGATGCGGCGGCGAAACCTCCAGCACCTCGACAGTGAAGCACACGGGTTCGCGCATCACGGCGAAGCGGTCCGGGGCGACTTCGCCCGACAGTTCGGTGTGGTTGAAGGTCATCGTATGGCGGCCCGTGCGCGTCATGTCGCCGGCCATGATCCATCTGGCGCGTTTTTCGCCGTCGGCTACGTAGGACCAGACGCGCGCCATCGGGCCGGGCAGCAGGCGTTCGAACACCAGCGTGCCGTCCTCGAACAGCTTGCCGTCGCGGCGCGGGGTCACATCGGTCTTTTCAGTCAGGCTCATCCGGATTCTCCGTCATCAACAGGGTTTCAAGGGTATCGAGCGCCTGCGTCCAGTGGCGGCGGGTGCGGGCGATCCACGCATCCATCTCGTCCAGCCCGTCGCGGTTGAGGCGATAGATGCGCTGTTGCCCGCGCACCTCGACCGTCACGAGGTTGGCGGCCTTTAGCGCATTGAGGTGCTGGGAGATGGCGGGCTTGGACAGGGTGAACCGCGCGGCGATATCGCCGGCGGCCATCTGAGGCGCTGAGGCCAGATGCTCGACGATCTTACGGCGCGTGGGGTCGGCAAGGGCGATGAAACTGTCCATGCGGTAATAATTAAGTTATAACTTAATTAAGTCAATTCAAAAATGATGCGGTGTTGACAGAGCGGCGTTCTCACCGTTTCCTCTGTGTCGGGAGGGCCTTGCCATGACTGTGTATCGCCGGATGCGTTTGCCGTTGTTGATTGCGGGAGCGGTGCTGATGCTCGCCGCCTGCGCCACACAGGGTGCTGCACCCGCCGCGCCTACGGTGCCGGGCTTCTGGATGGGGCTGGTCCACGGCGCCATCGCGCCCTTCGCCCTGATCGGCCATATCTTCGATCACGACATCCGCATCTACGCCATGCCCAACAAAGGGGGCTGGTACGATTTCGGCTTTCTGCTCGGCCTGTCCTTCATCTGGGGTGGGGGCAGCGCGGGTGCCGCCAGCCGCCGCAGCAAGTATGACTAGGCAAGGCGTCTTTCGCGGAAATTTGTTTTGCGGAATGCCCTTCACAGCGAAAAATAAGAAAGAATTTCTCGAACTTCGGGGGGATCATCCAGGGAGAAGGAACCGCCATGCCTGCTGCTACGCCTTTGACGAATGAACAGATTGCCGACCTGTCCCGGACCCTGCCGCTGTGGGCGGTGGAGGACGGCGGCAAGGCGATCAAACGCGATCTGAAGTTTGCCGATTTCTCGGCCGCCTTCGACTTCATGACCGAGGTGGCGGGCGTCGCCGAAGTGATGGACCACCACCCGGAATGGTCGAATGTCTATGACAAGGTATCGATCCGGCTGAGCACCCACGATACGGGCGGGTTGACCGACCGCGATCTGGAACTGGCTACGGCCATCGACGCCGCGGCGGCTAATTTCAGGACGACATAAGAGGCTTAGGGATGGATACACAGGCACAACCCGCGCGTCACGGCATCATCGGCGGCTATGTGCCCGACCGTCCCGACTGGACCATCCCGCAGAACTGGGGGGCCTACACGACTACGGAACACGCCACCTGGCGCACCCTGTTCGAGCGCCAGATGCAGACGATCGGAGGCCGCGCCTGCGCCGCCTATATGGACGGGTTATCGCAACTGCCGATCACGGCGGAGGCCATCCCTGACCTCGACGATCTGAGCGAAGTCCTGTACCGCCGGACCGGCTGGACGGTGGTGGCCGTTCCCGGCATGGTGCCGAACGCCGTCTTTTTCGATCATCTGGCCAACCGGCGCTTTCCGGCGGGGCAGTTCATCCGCGATGGGCGCGAACTGGACTATCTGGTCGAGCCGGACGTCTTTCACGACCTGTTCGGTCACGTGCCGATGATGATGAACCCGGTCATGGCCGACTTCATGCAGGCCTATGGCGAAGGCGGATTGCGTGCCGAGAGGCTGGGGGTGCTGGACCGGCTGGCGCGGCTCTACTGGTACACGGTGGAGTTCGGTCTGGTCGAGGAGGCGGGCGGCGTGCGCATCTTCGGGGCCGGGATATTGTCGTCCTTCACCGAGACGCGGTTCGCGCTGGAAAGCCGGTCGCCCAACCGTATCGGTTTCGAGCTGGCGCGCGTCATGCGCACCGTCTACCGCATCGATGATTTTCAGGAGGGGTATTTCGTCCTGCCGTCGATCGATGCGCTATTGGATTTCGCTCGGATGGACTTCGGGCCGGTCTATGCGGCGCTGGCCGGGCTGCCGGATTTGACGCCGGGCCGGATCGAAGCCACGGACCGGGTATTTCACAAGGGCACGGGGGAGTATCATCGATCCTCCTCCCCTGCGTAGCGGGGGAGGTGGCGAGCAAGCGCAGCGCGTCGAGACGGAGGGGGCAAAACTTGAAACAGAAAGCCTGTTTTTAGTAGAAGAACCCCCACCACCACATCTCACTTGCTACGCAAGTTCGTGCGGTCCCCCTCCCCAGCAAGCTGGGGAGGTATGAAAGACCGACTACTTCCTCTGATCGGTCGATTTATCGCGGGCGGTCTTGAATTCCGAGGTCGGGCGCCATTGCGGCCATTCGCGTGAATTGGCCAGTTTCACGCCGATCTGATAGTAGAGCGTCACATCCTCGACCATCCCGGCCATGTCCCAGTCCGCCGACCATTCGTCGTCGGCCTGATGGTAGCGCTTCGAGCGATAATCGGCGTCTTTCGCCTTACCCGCTTCGATGCCGCCCTTGATCAGGTCCTTGCCGCCCTTGGCATACAGCATCGGCACGCCGCGCTTGACGAAGGGGAAGTGGTCCGAACGGAAGAAGTAACCGGCTTCCGGCGTTTCGTCCGGCGACAGGATGCGGTTCTGCGCCCTGGCGAAGCTCCCCAGATCGTCTTCCAGCGACGACTGGCCATTGCCGACGACCACGATGTTCTTCGTCGCCCCCGACACGTTCAGCGCGTCCATATTGATGCCGGCGACGGTCTTTTCCAGCGGATAGACGGGGTTCGACGCGTAATATTCCGAACCCAGCAGGCCGCTTTCTTCGGCGGTGAAGGCGATCATCACCACGCTGCGTTCCGGCTTGGGAGCCTTTCCGAACGCGCGGGCCAGTTCGAGCAGGGCGGCAATGCCCGTGCCGTTATCGACCGCGCCGTTGAAGATTTTATCGCCATTGGCGTCGGGCGCGCCGATGCCGATATGGTCCCAGTGCGCGCCGTAGACGACGGTCTCGTCGGCGTGCTTCGTGCCGGGCAGGCGTGCGATGACATTGTGCGAAACGATCTCCTTCGCCGTCACCTGATAGCTGCCGCTCAGCGTGGTCTTGAGATCTACCGGCTTGAAGTCTTTTGAGCGCGCGGCGACCTTCAGCGCTTCGAGGTCAAGCCCGGCATTGGCGAACAGGGCCTGCGCTGCCTCGGCCGACAGCCAGCCTTCGAGGCCGGTGAACGACTTCGACGGATCGGGGCGGACGATGTCGAACTGCGGGCCGCTCCACGAATTTTTCACCGTGGTCCAGCCGTAGGAGGCCGCTGCCGTGTCGTGGACGATGAGCACGCCCGCCGCGCCGTGTTTGGCGGCTTCTTCGTATTTATAGGTCCAGCGGCCGTAATAGGTCATCGCCTTGCCGCCGAACGTATTGGCTTCTGGGGCGTAGAAGTCCGGATCATTGATCAGGACGACGACGATCTTGCCCTTCACGTCGACGTCCTTGAAGTCGTTCCAGCCGCGCTCAGGGGCCGTGACGCCGTAACCGGCAAAGACCAGAGGCGTGTCCTTGAAATTGACGTCCCCCAGCGCGCCGCGCGTCGAAACGACCACATCCGTGCCGGGGGTCAGGGGGGTCGTCTTACCGCCGGTGGTCAGCGAGACGGCGGGGTTCTGCACCGTGAACTGACGCAGTTGCACGGCCTGGGTCCACACGCCGTCCTTGCCCCCCGGCTGAAAGCCCGCTGCCGCGAAGCCTTTGGACAGATAGTCGATGGTCAGGGGTTCGGCGGGCGTATTGATGCCGCGGCCTTCGAAGCTGTCATCGGACAGCGCCTTCACATCGGCGGACATGCGCTCGCCGGAAATGTCGGGCGCTTTCGGAGCGGCGAGGGCGGGAACGGAGAGGCACAGGGCCAGAAGGCTGGCTGCCATAAAGGGGCGGAGAGACATGCGGGGAAATCCTTAAGTTTCAAATGAAGCTAAAGGCCTCAGAGCGGGTGTCAAGGTGCCGCCTTATTCATGCCCGGCTTATGGTGCTTTTCGCTTTCCTGACTGCATCTTTATCTCCGCCTACCCCATTGTGGAGACCTGCGGACGGATCGTCCTCACGCCTTTATTTCTTCCGATAGCTGAATTTCGACACGTTTCTTTCCGGCGGTATTTTGCGCCGGGCCCGATCCGACGACGCTGGTTTTTTATGCGAAGGGTTCGCCATGCTTCAAGACAAGCATTTTGCCGTCGAAACTGAGGCCCAGAGCCTTCAGGATATTCTTGACCGTGCGCGCCGTAAAATGGACGCCGGTTTGGCGCGGGTGGCGGTGATGGGCAATTTCCCGCCGCGTCAGTGCGGTCTGGCCACCTTTACCCGCGACATTTATGCCTGCCTGCACGAGGCCCTGCCGGCGGCGCGCTTCGAAGTGATCGCCATGGACGACCACGCCGGGCCCTACGCCTATCCGCCCGAAGTGACGCGCCATGTGCCGCAGGACGATGCGGCGGCCTATCGTCAACTGGCGGCCGACCTCAATGCGGCGCGGATGCAGGTCCTGTTCGTGCAGCACGAATTCGGCATCTTCGGCGGCCCGGCGGGGGCGCATCTGCTGGAATGTCTTGAGCGCGTGACCATGCCGGTGGTGACGACCCTGCACACCGTGCTGGAAAACCCCAACCCGGATCAGCGTCGCGTCATGGAAGGGCTGATCCGCCTGTCCTCGACCCTGATCACCATGGCGCACAAGGGGGCGGACATTCTCAAGCGCGTCTATGGCGTGCCGGAGTCGCAGATTCTGGTCGTGCCGCACGGCGCACCGGGCCGATCGCTGCGCCCGACCTCGGAATTCAAGGCGGCGCTGGAGGCCGAAGGGCGTCCGGTCATCTCGACCTTCGGGCTGCTATCGCCCAACAAGGGGATAGAGACCATTATCGAGGCCCTGCCGGCCATTTCCGAAGCCTGTCCGGACGTGCTGTATTTCGTGGTCGGCGCGACCCATCCCAACCTGATCCTCAATGAGGGTGAGGCGTACCGGGAGAGCCTCATCGCGCGGGCGAAGGAACTGGGCGTCGAAGACCATATCCGCTTCATCAACCGCTTCATGTCCGACAACGACCTGATCGACGTGCTTCAGGCCACCGATGTCTATGTCACGCCCTATCTGACGGAAACGCAGATCACGTCGGGAACGCTCAGCTACGCGCTGGCCGTGGGCAAGCCGGTGGTGTCGGCCCCTTACTGGCACGCCGTCGAGGCGCTGGCCGACGGGATCGGCGTGGTCTGTCCCTTCCGCGACAGCGCGGCTTTTGGAGCGGCGATCATCGACCTGCTGACCGACGATGCGAAGCGTCAGGCCATGGCCGAGCGCGCCTATGCCGCGGCCCTGCCGTCGCGCTGGAGCGCCGTCGCCGCCGCCTATACGAGCCGCGCCGGGAGCGACATTCGCACCAGGGCCCCGGTTATCCGCGTCGCGCCGTCGATCGGTTCGGCCCCGGCCTGGCGTGCCGTACTGCGTCTGTCCGACGATTGCGGCATGGCCCAACACAGCCGCTACCGCCTGCCCGACCGGGCGCACGGCTACTGCACAGACGACAATGCCCGCGCCTTGATGATGATGGCGCGACGGGCGAAGTTCGAGCGTTTCGACGAATATCGCATCGACCTGACTTACCGCTATGCGGGTTTCGTCAACCACGCCTGGAACGGCGACAACGGCCGCTTCCGCAACTTCATGGGCTTTTCGCGGCAATGGCTGGACGAAGGTGGTTCCGACGACTGCTGCGCGCGCGCGTTTGAATCCCTGATCGAGGTGGCGCGTTCCCCCCTGCCGGACGATATGCGCGAATGGGCGCGCGAGCTGGCGCAGCGCGTTCTGCCGCACGTCGAAAGCTGGGACTCGCAGCGCGCCCGCGCCGTAGTGCTTCGCGCGCTCGACGCCGCTATCGGGCATGTCGGCGAAGCGTCAGAGGTGCTGAGGGTGATGGCCGACATCGCCGCGCCCCTGCACGCCGGCTATCGTCACAACGCCGCCGAACATGCCTGGTTCGAGCCGGCCTTGTCCTACGACAATGCGCGCCTGCCCGAAGGCTTGCTGCTGGCCGGTCATCGCCTCGGCGATACCCGCAGTGTGCAGGACGCGATGAGCGCCCTGGTGCGCATCATGGGGCTGCAAACCGCCGAAGACGGCCATTTCCGCCCCATAGCGACGCGCGCTTTTGCCGCCGGGCAATCGAGTGACGGCGGTCGTGAAGCCCTATTCGATCAGCAGCCTCTGGAGGCGCAGGCCTCGCTCGAAGCCTGCCTGACGGCGTGGCGCGTCACCGGCGAAGAGACGTGGAAAGCGCAGGCTTTGCGCGGCTGGCAGTGGTTCCGGGGCGAAAACGATCACGGACTGAGCCTGATGACCGACGACGGCGGCTGTTTCGACGGGCTGACGGTGCACGGGCTCAACCAGAATCAGGGCGCGGAGTCGGTGCTGGCCCTGCACCTGAGCTGGTGCGCCCTCAAGGACGCCGGTCTCTGATTTTGTAGACGTGTATTGACTGAATCCTGCGGGGGAAGCGTGCCTATGAAAGACATCAAATATAGCGACATCGTGCTTACCGCCAGTCCGGAACGGGTAGTGCTTAGACCCTTTACCGTCTCGGTGGAGCCCTACAATACCGCGCTTGGCACCATGTCGCGTGCCGAGCGCATCTGCCGCTCGCTGCTCAAGCTGACGCGCGACGAATGTTGCGCCGAACTGGACAGCGTCGGTCGCGACTTTGTCGGCCGTCACCTTCAGGCGCGCGCCATCTTCCTCGACCGCTTCAAGGCGATCAAGGGCATGATCGGCCGCGCCATCGAAGGTATAGAGGAGATAGACGAAGACCATGCCGCCCTGATCGGCGCCTATTTCTGTCAGGAATATTCCTTCGAAGCGGCGGCGATCATGAACCCGTCGGTGGTCGTGCATCCGGACCAGAACGGCACGCCCGAAGGCGCGGTGCGATTTCTGATGTCGGTGCGCACAGTGGGCGAAGGGCATATCTCGACCATCTCCTTCCGCGAAGGCGTCTTCCACGGCGACGGCACGGTCAAGCTGGAGCCGGATTCCGACTTCATCGTAGCGGCCAGGCCGGCGCAGGGCGCGACCGACGGACCAGTGACGCTGATGCGGCATAAGGTCTGTTCGGTGTCGGGCACGGTCATCTTTCCGGTGACGCGGGCTCAGGCGAACGGTCTGGAGGACCTGCGCATGGTGCAGTTCACCGACGAAGACGGCGATACGACCTATCTCGGCACCTACACCGCCTATTCCGGGCGCGAGATCGGTTGCGAACTGTTCGAGACCGAGGATTTCGACACCATCTACCTGACGCCGTTTCGCGGACTGGCGGCGACGCACAAGGGGCTGGCCCTGTTCCCGCGCAAGATCAACGGGCGCTATGCGGCGATCGGGCGGCTTGATCACGAAAGCCTCTACTATCTCGAAACCGACGACCGCATGGTGTGGAACTACGGGGACCGCATCGTGTCGCCGAAATTCCCCTGGGAAATGGTGCAGATGGGCAATTGCGGCTCGCCCATCGAACTGGACGCCGGATGGCTGGTGTTTACGCATGGTGTCGGGGCCATGCGCCGCTATTGTCTGGGGGCGGTGCTGCTCGATAAAAACGATCCGCGTCAGGTTATCGGACGGTCGAAGACGCCCATCCTGTCGCCGGACGAAGGCACGCGCGAAGGCTATGTGCCGAACGTCGTCTATAGCTGCGGGGCGATGAAGCACGGCGACTGGATATTCCTGCCCTATGGCGTGGCCGATTCCTCGATCCGCTTCGCTTCGCTGAAGGTGTCGGACATCCTTCAGCACCTGCGGCCCTTCTGATGGACGGCAGCTTTCCCCTTTCGGAGACCCTGGCGGATGCGAGTGCGCAGGCCAAAGCCTGTGGTCTGCGTTACGTCAATGACCGGCGGCCCGGTTTTACGCGGCGTCGGTACGGCAAGCGCTTCGTCTATTTCGACACCCGCGGCGAGCGGATCGAAGATGAGAAGGCGAGGGGGCGTATAGATCGGCTGGCCATTCCGCCGGCATGGAAGGACGTGTGGATATGCCCCTTTGCCAACGGCCATATTCAGGCCACCGGCACCGACGCCAGGGGACGCAAGCAATACCGCTATCACACCGAATGGCGCAGCGTGCGCGACGCCACCAAGTTCGGCCATATATTGCGCTTCGGCGAGGTGCTGCCACGTATCCGCGCCGCCGTGCGCGCCGATATGGGCAGGCGTACCCTGAGCCGCGAAAAGGTGCTGGCCACCGTCGTCTACCTGCTGGAAAAAACGCTGATCCGCGTCGGCAATGACGAATATGCCCGCACCAACAAATCCTACGGCCTGACCACGCTGAAGGACGAGCACGTCTCGGTCGAGGGGCAGAGCGTGCGTTTCCGCTTCACGGGCAAATCAGGCAAGGCATGGAACCTGAAACTGACCGACCGTCGCGCCGCCGCCGTCATCCGCCGGCTTCAGGACCTGGGCGAGCAGGAATTGTTCGCCTGGGTCGATGCCGATGGCCGGGTGCACGACGTCACCTCTTCGGACGTCAACGCCTATCTGAAAGAAATCAGCGGCGAGGCGGTGACGGCCAAGGATTTCCGCACCTTTACCGGCACGGTTCTGGCGGCGCTGGCGCTGCAGGCCTTCGACGCCTTCGAGACCCAGACCCAGGCCAAGCGCAACCTGAAGGCCGCCATCGAAGACGTGGCGCGGCGGCTCGGCAATACGCCCGCCGTGTGCCGCAAGGGCTACGTCCATCCGGAGGTGATCAACGCTTATCTGGACGGAGCGTTAAGTGCGCAGATCGTCGATATCATCGACTCCGAGCTAAGCGCCGCTTCGGAACTCGACCCCGATGAGGTGATGGTGCTGGCGTTTCTGAAAAAGCGCCTGTCGGTTCAGGCCTGAATTTCCGCCAGCAGCCGGCTCAGGCTGTCGAGATTGACCGGCTTGGTCAGGTGGTGGTTGAAGCCGGCGTCGAAGGCGGCCTGACGGTCGCTGTCCTGCCCCCAGCCGGTCTGGGCGATGACCACCGTATCGTGCAGTTCAGGGCGCTTGCGCAGTTCGCGGCACACATCGTAGCCGTTCATGCCCGGCATGCCGATGTCGAGCAATATGACGTCGGGGGTTTCGTTCGCTGCGGCGTCCAGCGCCGCGACGCCGTCGTGCACCGTGCGCGTGCGGTGACCGATCAGGTCCAGCATCCAGCTTGTCGTTTCAGCGGATTCGCGGTTGTCGTCGACCACCAGCACATTGAGCGTCTTCGCCGCCTGCATCGTGCCTGCCGGATTATCCGCCCCTTGCGGCGCCGGGGCCAGAGGCAGGCGCAGTTCGAAGGTCGAACCGCGGTTCTGCCCCTCGCTTTCGGCGTGGATGCTGCCGCCATGCAGCGACACCAGCTTTTGCGCCAGGGCCAGCCCGATGCCCAGCCCGCCCTGCGCACGGTGGATGTTGCGATCGACCTGGGTGAACAGTTCGAACACCCTGGGCAGCATGTCGGCGTCGATGCCGAGACCGGTGTCGCTGACGCGCAGTACGGCCTGTCCGCCGTCACGGCGCAGGCTGAGCCCGATGCGCCCGTCTTCGGGGGTGTATTTGGCGGCGTTGTTGAGCAGGTTGGCGACGATCTGCGCCAGTCGCGTCAGGTCGCCATCGACCCACAATTCCTCATCCGGCAGGTCGAGCGCAAAGCTGTGCCCGGCCTGATCGATCACGGGGCGGGCCGTTTCCACCGCCGCCTCGACCACTGAACGCAGGGTCAGGTGCTCGCGTTTCAGCTCGATCTTGCCCTGACTGACGCGCGACACGTCGAGCAAATCGTCGACCAGGCGCACCAGATGCGTCATCTGACGGTCCATCATGTCGCGCACATTGCCGGCCATCGGGCTGTCCGGGGCCATGCGCAGAATCTGCAGGCCGTTGCGGATCGGGGCCATCGGATTGCGCAGTTCGTGCGCCAGCGTGGCGAGGAAGACGTCCTTGCGATGATCGGCCTCGCGCAGGGCTTCCGACGTACGCTGGATCTCGTCCGTCTGGGCCTGAAGCGCATCGCGTTGCTGGGCGATCTGGCGGCGCTGTTCGTACAGTTCGACGAAGATCTCGACCTTCGATTTGAGGATATCGCCCTCGATGGGCTTTTGCAGAAAATCGACGGCTCCGGCTTCGTAGCCGCGGAAGCGGCGCTCGCGCCCGGCGGTGCCGGCGGTGAGGAAGATGATAGGGATGCGGCGCGTGCGCTCGGCCCCGCGCAAGGTTTCGGCCAGTTCGAAGCCGTCCATCTCCGGCATCTGAACGTCGAGCAGGGCCAGGGCGACTTCCTGTTTGAGCAGGATTTCCAGCGCCTCGACACCCGAACGCGCCTTGAGCAGTTGAAGGCCCTCACGCCGCAGCAGGGCTTCCAGCGCCAGGAGGTTCTCGTCGAGATCGTCGACCAGCAGAATGGGAACGGGCGCGGACATCATGCGGCCACCTTCAGCAGTTCGACGGCAATACGGTCGAGCGGCACTATCTGCGCCTGCGGGCACAGGTCGCGTGCGGTTTCCGGCATCAGACGCGCGTAGGCGGCTTCGGGCGACTGGATCAGGCCGCGCCCACCCTGAGCCACGACAGCGCGCAGACCGGCCGCGCCATCTTCATTGGCGCCGGTGAGAATGATGCCGGTCAGGTTCGCGCCATAGACGTCCGCCGCCGTTTCGAAGAGGACGTCAATGGACGGTCGCGAGAACCACACCGGCGCTTCATTAGACAGGGCGATGCTGAAATCCGGTTCGACCAGCACATGATAGTCGGGCGGCGCGAAATAGATGGTGCCGGGCTCGATAGGCGCCTTGTCTTCGGCTTCGACGACGCGCATGCGGCACTTTTCCGCGAACAGTTCGGCCATGACGCTGGGCTTGTTCGGCGGCAGGTGGATGACCACCAGCACGGCGCAGTGGTCGGACGGCAGTTGCGGCAGGACGTTCAGGAGGGCTTCCACCCCGCCGGCCGATGCGCCGATCACTATTGCCTTATTCACCCCCTTGTTCATGCCGCTTCCCGCTTCTGATACAGGCGTTCGTCACGCGAAAATTCGTCGAAATTGCCGCTCTGGCTGGTGAAACGCAGCGTCTCCTTCGAGCCCAGCCCCAGAAACCCCTTGCGCGACAGCGAGTCGGCGAACAGGTTCACAGCCCGGTTTTGAAGTTCGCGGTTGAAATAGATCAGCACATTGCGGCAGGACACGAACTGCGTTTCGGCAAAGACGGCGTCGGTGACCAGCGAATGGTCGGAAAAGACCACGCGCTTGCGCAGGGACTTGTCGAACGTGGCCGCGCCATAGGCCGCCGTGTAGTAGTCCGACAAGGACGTTCGCCCTCCCGACAGGCGGTGGTTCTCGGTGAACAGCCGCATACGGTCAAGGTCGTAGACGCCCGCCTCGGCCTTGCGCAACGAATCCTGATTGATGTCGGTGGCGTAGAACAGGGTGCGTTCCTCCAGCCCTTCTTCACGGAACAGGATGGCGAAGGAATAAAGCTCTTCCCCTGTCGAGCAGCCGGCAATCCATATCTTCAACGACGGGTAGGTCTTCAGATGCGGCACGACCTTTTCGCGGATGACACGAAAATGGGCCGGGTCGCGGAACAGCTCGGACACCTGCACCGTCAGATAGCTCATCAGCGTGCCGAGCATATTTTCATCGTGCAGGACCATGTCCTGCAGCATGGAGATCGAACGGCAACCGAACTGATCGCGCGCCTGCAACAGGCGGCGCTTGATCGAGGCCATGGCGTAGCCGCGAAAATCATAGTGATATTTGAGATAGATCGCTTCCAGGAAGAGGCGGATCTCTATGTCCTCGATCTTGTTATGCACCACACGCCACGCACGCCAGCCGATAAGTGAACCACCAGTTTATTGCGATCCCGAATAAAAATAAAATCAGTAACTGCACGGAACGAAGGAAAGCTCTGGGATTGCGGGTCACCGCGGCACCCAGACCCGCACCAGCGACACCAGCTTTTCCACATCGAGCGGTTTGGCCATGTAGTCGTTGGCTCCGGCTTCGAGGCAGCGTTCCTGATCGTCCTTCATCGCCTTGGCGGTCAGCATGATGACGGGCAGTTTCTTCCATTCGGGGCGCTTGCGAATTTCGCGCGTCGCGGTCAGGCCGTCCATTTCCGGCATCATGACGTCCATCAGCACCAGATCGACGGCGGTATCGGGAGAGGCCTGCGCCGCCTCCAGCGCGTCGAGCGCTTCGCGGCCGTTGCGGGCGATCTGCACGATGGCCCCCAGCGGTTCGAAGATGTTGGTGACGGCGTAGATATTGCGCACGTCGTCCTCGACCACCAGCAGACGACGGCCCTCCAGCATATTGTCGCGGCCCTTGGCCTTGTGCAGCATCTTCTGCTGCTCCGGCGACAGGTCGGAGACCATCTGGTGCAGGAAGAGGGTCACTTCGTCGAGCAGACGCTCGGGCGACTTCGCGCCCTTGATGATGATCGACTTGGAATAACGGCGCAACTTCTGCTCGTCGGCGGAGGACAGCTCACGGCCCGTATAGACGATGACCGGCGGGAAGGCGTAGTCCTGCTCGCTGGACAGAGTCTCCAGCAGGGCATAGCCGCTGGCGTCGGGTAGGCTGAGGTCGAGCACCATGCAGTCGTAGGTGTGCTCCTTCAACTCGGAGAGACATTCTGCGGCTGTGCCGACGGCCACGGTTTCCACGTCCTGCGTCTTGAGCAGCGCCATGACCGAGTCGCGCTGCACCTCGTCGTCCTCGACGATCAGCACGCGGCGCATGCGCTTTTCGAGGCGGGTTTCGAGTTGGGTGAAGGCGTCGACCAGTTCCTCACGTTTGACCGGCTTGAGCATATAGCCGATCGCACCCATAGACAGGGCGGCGTGCATATAGTCGTTGGCCGAGACGACGTGCACGGGGATATGCCGCGTCTTCGGGTCGCGCTTGAGGCGATCAAGCACCGACAGACCCGAATGGTCGGGCAGGCCGACGTCGAGCACCACGGCGGCGGGCGTGTACTGACGCACGATCAGCATGGCGTCTTCGGCGGTGGTGGCGATCATGCACTGAAAGCCCAGGTCCTGCGCCAACTCATACAGAATGCGCGCAAAGGACGGATCGTCTTCGACGGCCAGCAGCAGACGCTTGTCGCCGGACAGGCGGTCGCGGTCGTCCGGGATGCGCGGGCGCGCCGGCAGATCGGGCGCGGCCGGGGTCTCGGCGAAGGTTTCGATGACCGGTGGTCTGGGCGCCGCCAGCGGAATGTCACGCGGGGCCACCTGCTGCGGGTCATAGACCAGCGGCAGGACGAGGGTGAAGGTCGAGCCCTGACCCGGCTCGCTCTGCAACTCGATATGCCCGCCCAACAGGCGCGACAACTCGCGCGAGATCGACAGACCGAGACCCGTGCCGCCGTACTTGCGCGAAATGGTCGAATCCGCCTGCCGGAAGGCTTCGAAGATGCTGCGTTGCTGTTCTTCGGAAATGCCGATGCCGGTATCGGTGACGGCGAAGCGCACCTTGCCGTCGTCATCGGAAATGCGCAGCACCACCGAACCGCTCTCGGTGAATTTCAGCGCGTTCGACAGCAGGTTCTTCAGCACTTGCTCCAGACGCTGCCGGTCGGAGTCGAACAGTTCCGGCAGATTTTCGTCGGCCTCGACACGGAAGCTGAGCTTCTTCTCGTTGGCCAGCGGCTCGAACATCCGCGTCATATCGCTGGCCAGGCGGCGGAACGAGACGGGCTCGGCCGTGATGTCCATCTGCCCGGCCTCGATCTTAGACAGGTCGAGAATATCGTTGATCAGGGCCAGCAGGTCATTGCCCGATGACTGGATGGTGCGGGCGAACTTGACCTGTTCCTCGGTCAGATTGCCGTCGCGGTTGTCGGCCAGCAGCTTGGCGAGGATGAGCGAGGAATTGAGGGGCGTGCGCAGTTCGTGGCTCATATTGGCCAGGAAGTCGGACTTGTAACGGCTGGCCTGCTCCAGTTCCTGCGCCTTGGCCATGATGTCGGCGGCGCTGCGGTTCAGATCGTCCTTTTGCAACTCCAGCATACGCGTCTGTTCGGACAACTGGACATTGGTCTGCTCCAGTTCGGCCTGCTGCTGTTCGAGGCGCAGATGCGACTCCTTGAGCGCGCGGCTCTGTTCCTCAAGCTCTTCGTTATTGACCCGCAATTCCTCGGACTGGGTCTGAAGCTCCTCGGACTGCCGCTGGGTTTCTTCAAGCAGGTTCTGCTGCATGGCCCGATAGTTGGCGGAGCGCATGGCCATGCTGACGAACTCGGCGACGCGCTCCATCAGCATGAGCACGGTATTGTCGACCGGCGTAAGGAAGCCCAGTTCGATCACGCCGTCGATGAGCCCTTCCGAGGCCGCCGGCGCGACCACCACGTGCCGCGGACGCCATTGTCCCAGCGCCGTGCCGACAGCCAGATGCGTCTCCGGCAGATCGATCAGATGCACGGCCTTGCCGTCGGCGGCGACCTGCCCCACCAGCCCTTCGCCGATCTTGACGGTATCGGGAACGTCAGAGCCGCCAGCTACGCCGAACGTGGCGACCTGCTTGAGGATGGCGCCGTCCTTGATGAAGACGGCGCCGGCCCTGGCGCCCGTATATTCGGCCAGATAGGACAGCAGGCTGCGGCCCAGTTCGTCCACGCGCTGTTCGCCCATGGCGGCGGCGCTGAGGCCCACTTCGCCGGCTTGGATCCACTCCTGACGGCGGGCAGCCTCGGCGGCGCGCCGGACAAGGTAGGCGATGATCAGGGTCAGGATGAGGCCGGAAATCGCCGTCAGCACCACAGCGACAACAGCGGTCGTATAGGCCGCTTTCATTTCCTCAAGGCGTTGGCTGCGGCGCGTGCGCTCTTCGCTCTGCATGGCGGCGACGAGCACGCGCACCTGATCCATGTCGGCCTTGCCCTTGTCCGTACGCACCACTGAGGCCGCGGCGTCGAAGCCCTGCGTCCGGCGCAGCGCCACGGTGTCTTCCAGTTCCGTCAGCTTGGAATTGACGCGATATTTGAGCGAGACCATACGCGCTTCCTGCGTCGACGAGCCCTTGATCAGGTTGTCGACGGCGGCGGTGCGTTCCTTCACGGCCAGAACCGCCTCGGTATAAGGGGTCAGATAGGTGTCCTGACCGGTCAGGAGGTAGCCGCGCTGACCGGTCTCGGCGTCCTTCACGGTCGACAGCAGTTCGTTGAGGCTGAGGATCACTTCGTGCGTCTGGGCGACCTGCCGCGCATTCTGATTCAGCGTCGAAATATTGGAATAGGAAATAAGCCCGGTGCCCACAAAAAACAGGGCGACAAAGATGAGTGAGGCCAATACGCCATAGTCAGCGCGCTGGAGACGTGCGGCTTTTTCCGCCTGTTCGATAATCTTCGCCCGGTGTGGCATCGAGAGTCCGCTGAGTGAAAGCTGATTTTATGTTTGGGTCGGCGGCGGCTTCGTTAAGCCGCGCATCCTAGTTCCTGACGTGCATTTCGCCGGCTATGGTATTCAGAACGTTTTCAAGGGTCTGCAGGTCCACGGGCTTGGTCAGGTGATGCGCAAAACCGGCCTGGGCCGACTGTTCGCGGTGCTCGCGCTCGTCCCAGCCGGTCTGAGCTACGAAGACGGCGTCGGCATGGATGGGCTTGGCCCGCATTTCGCGACACAGGTCGTATCCGCTCATACCGGGCAGGCCAATATCCATCATGACGACATCCGGGCGATAGTCCTCTCCATCGGCCAGCGCCGCCTTGGGCGTCAGGCTTATGCGGTAGTCATACCCCAGCATCTCGATGATCCAGCCGGCCGTTTGAGCCAAGGCTTCGTTGTCCTCTACGATGAGAATTTTCATGGGTGTCCCTGATGCGTGTACTGGGGTGTAGATATATGTATAGAGGCGGGCCGCCGGATTACGCAGACGCTACATACAGACAGGCAAAACCGGACGCGGGTCCATGCGCGCCCGGGCAAAACAATAGGGCCTTTTTTATGACAAGGCAACCATATGCACAGGATTTGGGAAATATAGCGCCGCTCTTTGCGAACTAATCGGGCGTATATCGCGCTTATGGATTATTTATATTTTGATAGTGATGAAAATAAGTAATAATTGAAATTGGTTAAATGCATGTATTTTTCAGGAATATAGATATTATATTTAAATTTGTGTATTAAATGTATTTAATATTGTATTTTAGTGCGTAGAAATTATTTCTTCTTGCAAAATCTTTGCGGTGGCTGAAAGTGCGCCGTCAATAAGTGCTTGGCGGATCGGAGGCCGGGAAAGTGTCTTCGACCATATTGTCCACCTGATCTTCGCACAGGTTATTGCGTACCGCGCGGTCTTCGCGCTGGCAGCGTTTCAGCGTGCGTTGAGGGTGCATGAAGCCGTCGCAGAAGGCTCTGGCGATGCGCAGGGTCTGAAACATGGTTTCCTCGCTTTGTCGGTTGTCCCCAGCCTAGCGTCGGTCGCATAAAAGCGACAGTTGGCTCACCGTACGACATGCAAAGAGCCGGTAATGAGGTGTCCACGGTTTCTGCGCTCATTTTGGCCTTGATTCTGGATGGCAATTTTACAGGGCGTCGACGTCAATGGCCTCTACTTCAGGGAGGTTTGCATGTCCTTTGCCCTTGATCGCCTGATCGTCCGTCCCGATGATATCGACCTGTCCCTTTCGCCGATGGCCGGGCATTTCGCCGCTGAAACCTATGTGCTGGGGGCGTTCAATCCGGGGCTGACGCGCCTGCCGAACGGCAATCTGCTGCTGATGGTGCGGGTCGCCGAGGCTCTGCGCACGCCGATCCGCGACCACCATGTTCATTCCATTCGCTGGGAAGACGGCGCCTACCGGATCGATGCGTGGCCGCTGGAACTGACCGATACGTCGGATCCGCGCACCTTTACGCTCAGGGGGGGCAAGTCGAAGGTGATGGCCCTGACCTCCCTGTCATGGCTGCTGCCGGTCGAACTGACGCCGGACGGGCGGGAGGTTGTGGCCTTCCACTACGACAAGGCCATCGTGCCGGAAGCATCTTTCCAGTGTTACGGCGTCGAAGACCCGCGCATTTCAAAGGTCGGAGATCGCTGGCTGATGACCACCTGTTCGGTCAGTCCGGAGCGCCAGTGCACGACCCTTTACACCTCGGACAACGGGCTCGACTGGCGCTTTGTGGATGTGGTGCTCGATCATCAGAACAAGGACATGCTGATTTTCGAAGGGCTGATCGACGGTCAGTACTGGGCACAAACCCGGCCTCTGGGGGAAGTCTATTTTGCCTATCCGCCCGGCAGCGAGTGGCACGCCGGGCCGTCCATCAATCTCGCCACCTCGCCCGACTCTTTGCATTGGAAACCGCATCGCAACCCCGGTCTTCGGCCGCAGGCGGGGTCGGTGGCGACCGCACGCATCGGGGGAGGCGCGCCCCCCATACTTACCGAAAAGGGTTGGCTGGCCTTATGGCACGGGGTCGAGCCGAAGGAACTGATCGGCGTCTATCGCACCTACTGGTCGCTACTCGACCGCGACGATCCGTCGAAGCTCGTCCATACCGGGCCGACGCCGCTGCTGGAGGCCGCGCCGGACCTGACGCGGCCCATCGAGCCTCAGATGTATATTCGCGACGTGGTGTTCACCACGGGGATCGTCGATGCAGGCGATCATTATATCGTGGCGTCGGGGGAGGCGGACCTCGCCTGCCGCATAACGCACATACCGAAGCGGGTGTTTAGCCTGTAGGAAGGATTGGCCACGGAAAACACCGAAAGCACGGAAAAAGTGCAAGGGGTATCTCCCGCGCGAAGCCCCCCCTGTCCCATACGATGCGCAAGGATGAAGGCTCTTCGGGCCAGATGGGTTCCGCAGCCTTTCCGTGCTTTCTGTATTTTCCGTGGTTAAAAATCTAACCAAACAGCTTGATCGCCGTTTTGGCGACCAGTTCGCCCTGAAAACGCGCGCCGTTCAGTTCGTTCTCGCTCGGCTGGCGCGAACCGTCACCATCGGTAATGGTCGATGCGCCATAGGGCGAGCAGCCTGTGACTTCGGACACGCCCATCTGTCCCTGGAACGCATAGGGCAGGCCGACAATGATCAGGCCCATATGCAGGAGGTTGGTGATGATCGAAAACTGCGTCGTTTCCTGACCGCCGTGCTGGGTGGCCGAAGAGGTGAAGGCCGCCCCGACCTTGCCGTTCAGTGCGCCGCGCGCCCATAGCGGGCCCGTCTGATCCCAGAAGGCCGCCATCTGAGAGGCCATGCGCCCGTAGCGCGTCCCTACCCCGACGATAATGGCGTCGTACTGTTCCAGATCCTCGACCCCGGCCACCGGGGCCGCCTGATCGAGCTTGAAATGCGCGTTTTGAGCAACGTCCTGCGGCACGGTTTCCGGCACGCGCTTGATGTCGACCTCGGCCCCGGCGTTGCGGGCGCCTTCGGCAACGGCCTCGGCCATCGTCTCGATATGTCCGTAGCTGGAATAGTAAAGCACGAGAACCCTGGCCATTATGACGCTCCGTTTTTGCGTGGAATGGCGCGGAGAGTGGGCGTCCGGTGCTCATGAAAAAATGGGCGCTTATCGGGTGCAGATAAAAAGCGCATAAAAACAGGATAAGGGGTTTGCGGTCTGTTTATGCAGCGCAAGCGCGCGAAATGGCGTTTTTTGACGCTCCGCTTACGGGCGTTGAGTTTAGCCCCTCCTTCGGTGCGACCTGTGGGCGTCCCTCTGATCCTTGATATTTGATTGCGTTTGCCATAGATGCAGGCCCTTATTCTGTACAAGGGATTTCCTATGAATGCGCTCGCTGAGGTCAATTCGTCACGCCTGTCGGAGGTCAACGCTTTTGTTGCGCGTTACCGCCGTGAGCGCGCGGCCTCGGCTTCGGTGGCTTTCGACGCCTATCCCCTGCCGCGGCTGGAAAAGCGCATCACCACCGCCCTGTCGGCGAGGGCGGGACAAGCGCTGGATATCAAGTTCGACTTCATCGACCGCGCCAAGATGGGCGGCGATCTGGCTCTGCGTTTCCCGCAACTGCTGAAGGACGGCGGCCCCAAGGGCTTCATGGCCAACCATCTGCCGTGGATCGTCGAGATTCTCAGCGGCCCGGATTTCGCCGATGCCATCGCCAAACTCGAAACCAAGGGCATGTATATCAACCTGACCCTGTCCGACGGCTGGATGCTGAGCGGGGCACAGGCGGTCACTGACATTGGTGCGCATTTCGGCGATTCCGACGCGCTCAAGGGCCGTTCGGCGGTGGTCGATTACTCGTCTCCCAACGTCGCCAAGACGCTGCACGCCGGGCATATCCGCTCGACGATTGTGGGCCACGTCCTGTCGAACCTGTGGGAGCGTTCGGGTGCCGACACCTTCCGCGTCAACCACATCAACGACTTCGGCGGCTTCGGCTTCATGCTGGAGGGCTATCGCCGCTTCGGCGCGGTCTTTCCGGCCGATTTCGGCGATAACGACAAACTGCTGGAAATCTACAGAATCCGCCGCTCGGTCGAGCGTATCCTCGAAGGGGCCAAGCCGTCTGCCGAATGGGAGGCCGAAGACGCCGCCATTGCCGGGCGCTACTTTCCCGGCGCGACCAATCTCGACGCGCTGAAAGCGGCGTTCGGCGATTATGTTGCGGCCTCAGATGCGCGTTTCCGCGCGCTGGAGCAGGGCGATGCCGCCGAGGTTGCGCTGTGGATCGACATGGTGAAATGGAGCCTGCAATCCTTCGAAGGCTTCTACGACGCGCTGAACATCCATTTTGATCTGGTGCTGGGCGAAAGCTTCTACTATCAGGCCGGCGACGCCACGGTCGAAGCCGCGTTGCAATCGGGCAAGGCGGTGATCTACACCGAGGCCCATGCGCAAGAGGCCATCGCCATCGAAGAGGCGCGTTTCGCCGCCGGTGACATCGGTGAGATCGAGCGCGACACGCTGATCAAGTCGATCCGCAAGGACATCGGCGCGGCGGTGGTCCTGCTCGACAATAATGAGCGCTTCGTGGTGCGCCGCGCCGACGGCCAGAGCATCTATTCGACCCGCGACATGGGCGCCATCAGGTTGCGTTCGGAGATGTTCGACCCGACGGACACCTTCTACGTGGTCGGTCAGGAGCAGCAGGTCCACTTCAACCGCCTGTTCCGTTCGGCCTACGTCACCGGCATCGCCGACCCGGCCCGCACGACGTTCCAGCACGTCTATTTCGGCTTCTATGTCGATGCGCAGACCGGCAAGAAGCTCTCGTCGCGTCAGTCGGTGTCGAACGTCATCGGCCTCCTGTCGGCGGCGCAGGTCTATTTCCGTAACCGCCTCTCGGACCGGGTGGATTCGGACGAGGCCGAACTGAGCCGCGCGGCGCAGGAACTGGCCATCGGCTCGATCGTGTTCAACGACCTCAAGCAGGACCTTAAGGGCGCGGTGGAAATCGACGCCTCGGACATGGACGCCACCATTGCCGGGTTCGAGCGTTCGGGCGGGGCCTATGTGGTCTATGCGGCGTGCCGCGCGCGCAGCATCCTGCGCAAGAACGGTGGCGGCGTGGCCAAGCTGGACGGCCTGAACCCAGAATTTAACTATCAGATCGACGCG
This sequence comes from Asticcacaulis sp. AND118, assembly GCF_020535245.1. Classification (GTDB taxonomy): domain Bacteria; phylum Pseudomonadota; class Alphaproteobacteria; order Caulobacterales; family Caulobacteraceae; genus Asticcacaulis. The sequence continues at coordinate 734,411 of NZ_CP084910.1, forward strand.
CAGGAAGCCGACCTGCTGCTCAAGGTGCAGCAGATCCCGCAGAAGGTCGTGGCGGCGGCCAAAGCGGCCAATCCGTCTGTGCTGGTGCGTCACCTGATGGACGTGGCGGCGATCTACAATTCCTATTACACCCGCGTGCCGGTGATCAGCGACGGCGTCGCCAATCCGGCGCGTCTGGTCATTACCCAGGCGGTGCAGGTAGCCCTGACCCGCGCCCTGTCGATCTGCCATATCGAGTGTCCCGAAGCGATTTAAGCCGAGGGACACCGGCCTTTCAGCGGGCAGTCGGCGCAGGCCGGCTGCACCGCATGGCAGAAGGTGTGCCCCAGCCGCTTGAGCAGCCAGTGCAGTTCCGAAAGGTCCGGCGCTCCCCAGCGGTCGGCGGCGGACATGATCAGCTCATAGGCGCTGTCCGGCGTGGCCTTTGGCCCGATCACGCTCAGCCGTCTCAGGCACCTCAGCACATGGGTGTCGAGCACCATGGCTGCCTGATGCAGACCGCTGAAATTCATCACTGCCGAAGCTGTGCGTGGCCCGACGCCCGGCAGGGACTGCAGCCAGCCGCGCGCTGCCTCGACAGGAGCGCGGCTGAGCGGCGTCAGGTCGAAATCGGGAAAGCGGGCGGCAATGCGTGTCAGCGCCAGCGCCAGATTGCGCGCCTTGTCCGTCGCAAAGGTGACGGGCGCGATGACGGCTTCGATCTCTTCTGCCGTTGCGCCGGCCATGTCTGCCCAGTTCGCCCAGCGGGCCCGCACATCGGCATGGGCCTGACGCGACACCTCATCCCTGGTGCGCGCCGACAGGACCGAGCGTATCAGCGCATCCATCGGATCATAGAGCGTCGGGCGCGTTTCCGGTCCCGGTCCGAACGTGGATTTCAGCCGGGAGCGGATATCGATCAGGTCGCCTTCGAGGCCGAAATCGAACAGGGAGCGCATATCCAGATATAAGAACAAAATAAGAACATTTGCAATATGAGAAAAGCCACCTCCGATTGGGAGGCGGCTTTTCTTTTCACAACCGTTCCGGCTCAGGCAGCGATGACGTCCGCCGGGCCCGTGGTGCGGATCAGGTGGTCGAAGGCCGAAAGCGACGCCTTGGAGCCTTCGCCCATGGCGATGACGATCTGCTTGTACGGCACGGTCGTGCAGTCGCCCGCTGCAAAGACGCCCGGCAGCGAGGTTTCGCCGCGCGCATTGACTTCGATCTCGCCATGCTTCGACACGGCGATCGTGCCTTTCAGCCATTCGGTGTTGGGCACCAGACCGATCTGGACGAAGATGCCTTCCAGTTCGATGTCGTGCGTAACGTCGTGGATGCGGTCCTTGTAGGTCAGGCCGACCACCTTGTTGCCGTCGCCCCTGACCTCGGTCGTCTGGGCATTGGTGAGGACCTTGACGTTCGGCAGGCTGTAGAGCTTGCGTTGCAGGACCGCGTCGGCGCGCAATTCGGCGGCGAACTCCAGCAGGGTCACTTCGGCGACGATGCCGGCCAGATCGATGGCCGCTTCGACGCCCGAATTGCCGCCGCCGACGACCGCCACGCGCTTGCCCTTGAACAATGGTCCGTCGCAGTGCGGGCAGTAGGCCACGCCCTTGTTCTTGTACTCGGTTTCGCCGGGCACATTCATATTGCGCCAGCGCGCGCCGGTCGACAGGATGACGGTGCGCGACTTGACCGATGCGCCGCTTTGCAGCTTGACCTCGATCAGGCCGCCCGGAGCCGAGGCCGGGATCAGTTGCGTCGCGGTCTGGAGGTTCATGATATCGACCTCATAGTCCTTGACGTGCTGCTCCAGCGCCGTGGCCAGTTTGGGGCCTTCGGTGTGCGGGACCGAGATGAAGTTCTCGATATCCATGGTGTCGAGCACCTGACCACCGAAGCGTTCGGCGACGACGCCCGTGCGAATGCCCTTGCGTGCCGCATAGATGGCCGCCGAAGCGCCGGCCGGACCGCCGCCGACCACCAGCACGTCGAATTCCGACTTGGCGGCGATCTTTTCGGCCTCACGCGATTGCGCGCCGGTGTCGATCTTGGCCAGAATCTGTTCCAGACCCATGCGGCCCTGACCGAAGGGCTCGCCATTCAGCAGGATAGTCGGCACGGCCATGATCTGACGCTTTTCGACCTCGTCCTTGAACAGGGCGCCGTCGATGGCGACGTGCTTGATCCTGGGGTTGAGGACGCTCATCAGGCTCAGGGCCTGCACCACGTCGGGGCAGTTCTGGCACGACAGCGAGAAATAGGTTTCGAAATGAAGCTCGCCGTCGATGTCGAGCGCCTTGACCTGTTCGATCACGTCGGCCTCGACCTTGGGCGGGTGGCCGCCGACCCACAGCAGGGCCAGCACCAGAGAGGTGAACTCGTGCCCCATGGGCAGACCGGCGAAGGTCACGGCGACCTCGGGGCTGCCGCTGCGCACGATGTCGAAGGACGGCACGCGCTCGCCGCCGGAGGACACGGTGACGCTCACCTTGTCCGACGCCGCGACGATGTCTTCGAGCAGTTCGACCATCTCGCGCGACTTGGCGCTGTCGTCGGTGTGGGCGAGCAGTTCGATCGGGGTGCGCAGGTTTTCGAGATAGGCCTTCAGTTGGGCCTTCATGCCGGCGTCAAGCATGGCTTACTCCATAAAATATCGTGAAAATCATTGTCTATATGTCCGGCCCGCGAGCCGGAGATAGGGAGAATGACTCGATGAACCTGCGGAGGGGACATGGGGGGAGGCGGGCCTCCCCCCATGCATAACTTTAGATCTTGCCGACCAGGTCGAGCGACGGGGCCAGGGTCTTTTCACCCTCTTCCCACTTCGCCGGGCAGACTTCGCCGGGGTGCGACGCGACGTATTGCGCGGCCTTCACCTTGCGGAACAGTTCGGTGGCGTTGCGGCCCACGCCTTCCGAGGTGATTTCCATAAACTGGATGACGCCTTCCGGATCGACCAGGAAGGTGGCGCGGTCGGCCAGGCCGACGCCCGGACGCATCACGTCGAAATTGTTGGTGATGGTGCCCGACTGGTCACCGACCATGTAGTAGTTGATCTTGCCGATGGCAGGCGAGGTGTCGTGCCAGGCCTTGTGCGAGAAGTGCGTGTCGGTCGAGACGGAATAGACTTCGACGTTCAGCTTTTGCAGGTCCGGATAGATGCCGGCCAGGTCTTCCAGCTCGGTCGGGCAGACGAAGGTGAAGTCGGCCGGGTAGAAGAAGAAGATCGCCCATTTGCCCTTGGTGTCGGCATCCGAAATATCGACGAACTTGCCTTCCTTGTACGCGGTGGCCTTGAAGGGCTTGATCGGGGTATTGATGAGGGCCATTGGAAAATCCTTTCATGAAATGGACAACGCTGTATTCCCCATTTCGATGCAAAAGACAAATCTATAATTTTTATATTATTCATAAATTTGATTTATAATTGTATATAGAGATGGACTCTCTACTCTGTGCGGAATTGCCGTTATAAATATGACAAAATGGCATTAAACCCGACAATGCCGGCTGGCATTGCCCCTTTTGTGACATAAAGGCCACGAGCCCTGTCAACCGTGAAAAAAAAAGCAAATGTCCAGTAGAAAGGACAACGTTGTCATGATAGCGGTATCGACACAATAAGCGACTCAAGTCGTAACTGGGAGAAACGCGCGGGGTCTTGTCTGCCGTGCCGATAACTGAGCCGGAAGTCGTCGCAAGTGACGGCGATCCCAGCCGCTATGTGTTTAATCAGTACCGTGGCTTTGTCCGTTAAGGAAAGATCCGACGGCGACGTCACGCATCCGAATTGCGTTTTTATTAGTAAAAGATACAACTTCTGGGAGGAAAACATGACAACACCGATTCTCGGTGCGTCTTCGCACGGCCCGCGTCGTGCACTTCGTAATCTGGTCCTTTGCAGCGCGTCTGGTTTAGCGATGCTTGCGGGAGGTGCGTATGCGCAGGAAGCGGCGCCTGCGGTGGACGACAGTATTGAAACCGTTGTGGTGACGGGCGTTCGCGGTTCGCTGCAGCGTTCGATGAACATCAAGCGCAACGCGTCGGGCGTGGTCGATGCGATCACGTCTGAAGACATCGGCAAGTATCCGGACACCAACCTGGCCGAATCGGTCCAGCGCATTCCGGGCGTGTCGATCGACCGCACCAACGGCGAAGGTTCGACCGTGACCGTGCGCGGCTTCGGTCCGGGCTTCAACCTGGTGACGCTGAATGGCCGCGTGATGCCGGCGGCGCAGATCAACGCCGTGGGTTCGGGTAACGGCACCGCCGGCGGCGGTTCGCGTAATTTCGACTTCTCCAGCATCGCGTCGGACGGCGTGTCGGGCTTTGAAGTCTACAAGACCGGTAAGGCTCATGTCGCTTCGGGCGGCATCGGCGCGACGCTGAACATCAAGACCCTGCGTCCGATCGGCAAGTCGGGCACCTCGGGTTCGCTGTCGGCCAAGGCGGTGCACGGCGAAAACCTGATCGACGGCAAGGACTGGACGCCGGAAATCGCGGGCACCTACAAGTGGACCAACGAAGACAACACCTTCGGCGTGGCCCTGTTCGGTCAGTTCGCCGAAAAAGACGTGGCGACGCGTCAGGCGACCCAGAACAGCTGGAACCTCGACACCCGCGATCAGTTCTACAGCCCGTCGAGCGGTCGTCTGCGCTATGCGTCGAACCAGACCACGCTGCTGACGCAGATCACCAATCCCCCGCCGGCCGGTGCGCTGGTCGCCTATCCGAACGACAGCCGTTACGCCCTGTCGGAAACGCACAATGAGCGCAGCAACCTTGTGGCCACGGCGCAATGGCGTCCGGTTGAAAACTGGCTGTTCACGGCGGATGCCCTGTACGTTCAGAACGAAGCGACCGAACTGCGCGCCGAACAGACCAACTGGTTCAACCGTCCGTTCGACCAGATCGTGTTCGAAAAGGGCGCTTCGGGCATCTATAACGCCGTCTTCCTGCAGGAAAACCTGTCGGGCGTGAAGGACATCGGCTTTGAACAGCAGTTGGTCAGCCTCAAGAGCACGCTGAAGTCGGTAGGCTTCAACGCGGTGTGGGACATCAACGACAAGATGAGCCTGACCTTCGACGCGCATTCGTCCGAAGGCGAGGTTCTGCCGAACAATCCGGACGGTTCGACCACGGTCGCCATCTCGATCGGCGCGCCGGTGATCGCCTCGCACTCGGTGGACTTCCGCGGTGAAATCCCGGTTCAGAAATACACCATCAACGACGCGCTGCGCGGCAACAACAATGGCCGTCTCGATGCGGGCGATCTGGGCTCTCAGGTGGGTCGCACCTGGACCAACAGCCAGACCAACAAGATCGACGAATTCAAGGTCGATTTTGCCTATGACTTCGACGGCGAAAGCCGCTTCGACGCCGGTATCGACCTGCTGAAGTCGGAAATGACGACGACGACGGGTTCGACCTATCAGGCGCTGGGCGACTGGGGTATCTCGCGTCCGGGCGACGTGGCGCAATACGCGCCGGGCCTGATCACCACCTATGATCTGGGGGGGCTGTTCCAGGACTTCACGCCGGGTCAGTCGAACATCGCCTTCCGCGGCAATGCGCTCGACATCTACCGCGCGCTGGCCAAGGGCTATAACCAGTCGCTGCCGACCACCTCTTTGACGGCCAACACCATCGAAGAAGAAATCAAGGCGATCTATGGTCAGTTGACCCTGAAGGGCGACTTCCTCGGCAAGCCGGTCGGTATCGTGGCCGGTCTGCGCTACGAAAAGACCAATGTGACGGCTTCGGCCCTGCAAAGCGTCCCGACGGCCATCCGCTGGACCGCTGACAACGACTTCGCCACCGATTTCGGCACCGGCGTCGCCACCCTCAGCAGCCAGGCGGACTACGACAACTGGCTGCCGAACCTCGACATCTCGTGGAATGTGCGCGATGACGTGACGGTGCGGGCGTCCTACTCCAAGACCATCGCGCGGGCGGCCTATGGCAACATGTACGCCACGACGACGGTCAACACGCCGCCGCGTCCGACCGCCAACGGCACCAATCCGACGGCGTCTTCGGGCAACCCGGCCCTGCTGCCGCTGGAATCGTCGAACATCGACTTCTCGGCGGAATGGTACTACGGCCCGGCCAACTACGTGTCGATCGGCTTCTACAACAAGGACGTGGCCAACTTCATCGGCACGGGCCGCGTAACGCAGACCCTGTTCGACCTGCGTGACCCGACCGCCGCGACGCCGGGCTCGCGCTCGGGCACGGCCAAGACCGCGCTGGGTGAACTGGGTCAATCGCCGACCGACGTCAACCTGTTCACCATGACCGCCCTGGTCATCAAGAACAACGGCAACACGACGGCGGCCAAGAACGAGTACACCGCCAACTCGACCAACGGTAACCTCAATCAGGCCTTCGTGGACCAGATCCTCGCCGCCTATGACATTACCGCCAATTCGAGCGATCCGCTGTTCAACTTCGACACCGCCATTCCGGTCAATAACAAGACCGCGAACATCCACGGCTTCGAACTGGCCATCCAGCACTTCTTCGGCGACAGCGGTTGGGGTGTGTCGGGCAGCATGACGACGGTTGAAGGCGACATCGGCTTCGACAACTCGGCGGCGCCGGGCACGCTTCAGTTCCCGCTGCTGGGCCTGTCGGACACCTACAACGTCACCCTGATCTACGACAAGGGTCCGCTGTCGGGTCGTCTGGCCTATAACTGGCGCGACAAGTACATCGCCAACACCAATGTCGGCGCGCAGGGCGACCCGCAGTACTTCGAGGAGTTCGGCGTGCTGGACGCCTCGGTCAACTACACGGTGACGCCGAACATCCAGATCACCTTCGAAGGTCTCAACCTGACCAAGGAGCACATCCGCCAGTACGGCCGCGACACCTCCAACATCTACTTCGCTCAGGAACTCGATACCAGATACCAAATCGGCGTCCGATATAAGTTCTAAATCCCCTGAGTGCCTGAGTGGGAAAGGCCGCGGGCGACCGCGGCCTTTCCTGTCTTGCTCTTGCCGTCTCGCGCAGGAGGCGTAAGTTGTTCCGTGTCCAGTGAAAGTGCCCGCATGTCCAACGCCGTTCTTCTCGATAATGTCAAGCATCACGACCTGAGGGTCATAGGCGGCCACGGCCAGTCCTTCGGCGACAGCGTCAACGAAATTCCCGTCTTCGCGACTGAGTTTGCCGAGCTTCAGCGCGACTATCCGCTCTATTTTCGCGAAGCCGAGGGGGGCGGGTTTCAGGCCTTTGCCCTGCTGGGTCTCGACAAGGACGAGAACCTCTTTCTGGCCGACGGTCAGTGGCAGGCGCGCCACGTCCCGGCCATGAGCCAGCGCGGGCCCTTCCTTATCGGGATGCGCGACGATGGCCCCATGCTGATGGTCGATCTCGACCACCCCCGCCTCAGCCGCAGCGAAGGCGAGCCGGTCTTTCTGCCGCACGGCGGCAATGCGCCCGCTCTGGAGCGCCACATGCGCGCGCTGCGCACCATCCATCAGGGTGTCGAAATCAATGCCGCCATGTTCGCCGCCCTTCAGGCCGAGGGCCTGATCGCGCCGGTGGAAATCGCCATCCGCCTCGACGACACCACCGAATACAAGATGCCGGGCCTGTTCTCGATCAGTCAGGAGGCCCTGTCGTCGTTGAGCGGGGAGGCCTTGGAACGTCTGAACCGCGCCGGCTTCCTGTCGCTGGCCTTTCAGGTCGTGGCGTCGATGGGCAATATGGCCCGCATCATCGAACTGAAGAACCGCAAGCGGGCCGGGGTGTAATGGCCGGAATTACACGTCGCACCGAGGTCCTGACCGGCGTGTCCGCGGACGCCATTCCCTTCGACACGCTGATGGAGGGGCAAAGGCCTGTCGTGCTCAAAGGCGTAGCGCGTGACTGGCCGCTGGTGCGCGACGGTCTGAACAGCCCCCGGGCAGCCATGGATCACCTGCGGCGTTTCTATCAGGGACGGCCCGTGACCGCCTATACGGGCGCGCCGGAAATTGGCGGGCGGTTCTTCTATCGCGAAGATATGGGCGGACTGAATTTCAGCGCCGCGCGCACCGATCTGGGGGCGTTTCTTGACGCCGTGGCGGCGCACCTCGATGACCCCGCGCCGCCCTGCTTTTATATCGGTTCGACCGATCTGGGTTTGTATCTGCCGGGCCTGCGCGAGGCGGGCAACGAGCTTATGCTGAACCATTCCATGTTCGCCGCCTATCCGCCGCTGGCCAGTATCTGGATCGGCAATCGCACCACGGCGACCTGCCATTTCGACATGTCGCATAATATCGCCGTCTGTGTCGCCGGGCGGCGGCGCTTCACACTGTTCCCGCCGGATCAGGTCGAGAATCTCTATCCCGGCCCCCTGGAGCCGACGCCGGGGGGGCAGGTGGTCAGTCTGGTCGATTTCCGCGATCCGGATTACGACCGGTTTCCGGGTTTCCGTGCCGCCGAGTCCGCCGGTCAGGTGGCCGAGATGGAGCCCGGCGACATCCTCTTTTACCCGGCCCTGTGGTGGCACCATGTCGAGGCGCTGGGGCCCTTCAACATCCTCATCAATTACTGGTGGAACACCTCGCCCGCCTTTATGGACACGCCGATGAACACCCTGCTGCACGGCCTGCTCAGCCTGCGCGACCGGCCGGAGCCGGAAAAGGCCGCGTGGAAGGCGCTGTTCGACTATTACATTTTCGGGCCTTCCGAGCGCGCCGGGGCGCATATCCCCGAAACGGCGCGTGGGGCGTTGGGGACGCTGGACGAGATGACGGCGCGGCGTCTGCGCGCGCAACTGCTGCAAAAACTGAATCGCTGAGGGGAAAGACATGCCACCGATCAAGAAGGTAGTGATTGCCGGCGGCGGCACGGCGGGCTGGTGCGCGGCGGCGGCCCTGTCGAAGCTGCTGGGCTCTGTGCTCGACATCACCCTGATCGAGTCGGAAGAGATCGGCATTGTCGGCGTAGGTGAGGCGACCATCCCCACCGCGCGCACCTTCCACCACTTCCTCGGCATCGACGAGCGCGCCTTCCTTAAGGCGACCAATGCCACCTACAAGCTGGGTATCGCCTTCGAGAACTGGGCGCGCGATGGCGACCGCTACATCCACTCCTTCGGCGAGATCGGCAAATCCAACTGGATGGCCCCGTTCCACCACGTGTGGATGGCGGCGCGCGACAAGGGCTTCGGCGGCGATCTGGGCGATTATTGTTTCGAGCTTCAGGCGGCGGAAGAGGGCAAGTTCTTCACCTCGGATACGGCGCGCATCAACTACGCCTACCACTTCGACGCCGTGCTTTATGGGCGGTTCCTGCGGCAATTCAGCGAGGCCAACGGCGCCAGACGCATCGAAGGCCGCATCCGCCAGGTGCGTCAGGACAGCGAGAGCGGCTTCATCACCGGGCTGGAGCTGGAGTCGGGTGAAGTCATCGACGGCGATCTGTTTATCGACTGCACGGGCTTCAAGGGGCTGCTGATCGAGGAGACTTTGAAGACCGGCTTCGAGGACTGGAGCCACTGGCTGCCGACCGACCGGGCGCTGGCCGTGCAGACCGCGTCGGCAGGTCGGCTCGATCCCTATACGCGGGCGGTGGCGCACGGCGAAGGCTGGCGCTGGCGCATCCCGTTGCAGAACCGCGTCGGCAACGGACTGGTCTATTCCAGCGCGCACCTGTCGGATGAGGCGGCGCGCGAGCGGCTGCTGAGTCTGCTCGACGCCGAGCCGCTGACTGAGCCGCGTTTGATCCGCTACCGCACCGGGCGGCGCAGGAAGATATGGAACAAGAACTGCCTGACGGTCGGTCTGTCGAGCGGCTTCATCGAGCCGCTGGAATCGACCAGTATCCACCTGTTCCAGGTCGCCGTGACGCGGCTGATTCAGATGTTCCCCTTCGGCGGCATCACCGAGGCGGTGACCGATCATTATAACGACATAGCGCGGCGCGAGATCGAAAAGGTGCGCGATTTCGTGGTGCTGCACTACAAGCTGACCCAGCGCGACGACACGGATTTCTGGCGCGAGCGGCGCGAGATGAGCGTGCCCGACAGCCTGACCGAGCGGCTGGAGATGTTCCGCGAGCAGGCCCACGCCTGGCAGGCGGCGGACGACCTGTTCCGCGTCGATTCCTGGGTGCAGGTCCTGCTGGGGCAGAGACTGGAGCCAAAGTCGCATCACGCCATCGGCAGCCTGATGAGCGATGCGCAACTGCGTCAGGCGCTCGACGGACTGAAAAGCCATATCACGCGCACCGTCGCGGCCATGCCGACGCACGAGGCGTTTTTGAAAAGCTATCTGGCGTAAAGGTCGCGGGGTAGCGCGCCCCGCGACCGAAAATCAGGGATCAGTGACCCGCCTTCGCCTTTTCCTTGGCTTTGTAGGCGATCATCTCTTCCTTAGAGATCATCTTGTCGCCATTGGTGTCGGCTTCCATGAACATCTTGTCGGCGGCCGCACGGTGCTCTTCCATGCTGACCATGCCGTCGCCATTGGTGTCCATCTTCTTCAGATGGTCTTCGACCATCTTCGTCTTGTCGCCTTCGCCGGCGAAAGCGGGGGCGGAAAGGGCGAGACCCAGGGCACAGACGGCTGCAAGCGCTTTTTTCATAAGGCTATCCTCTCTGAATGACTGATACTGCCGGGGAGATATTCCGCGACGGCGCTTTCATATCCGGAGAATAATCAGGCCTCGATACGCTTTTTACGCGAATCTGTGCGGCTGTCCGAAGGCGGCCTATTCAGGCCCGGTCGAGGATTTCGCGGACCTTGGCCCCCAGTTCCTCGATGGTGAAGGGTTTGCCGATCAGATCGACCCCGACATCGAGCGTACCGTTGTGCACGACAGCATTGCGGGTATAGCCGGTAGTGAACAGCACCCTGAGATTTGGCTGCCGCAGCTTTGCCTCGCGCGCCAGCTTGGCGCCGTTGATGTCGGGCATGACCACATCGGTGAACAGGAGCGCGATGTCGGAACGCGCTTCGATGATCGACAGGGCCGCCAGGGCGCTGTCGGCTTCCAGCACGCGATAGCCTAATTCGGTCAGGGCATCGACGCTGAATTGCCGCACGATGGCCTCGTCCTCGACGACGAGAATGGTTTCCTGAAACTCGCCCATCGGCAACTGACCGGCTTCGGCCGCGACTTCGACATCCTCTGTGACGGTCGTCACACGCGGCATGTAGATCTTGACCGTCGTGCCGACACCGGGCTCGGAATAGATTTTCACGTGCCCGCCGGACTGTTTGACGAAGCCGTAGACCTGACTGAGCCCCAGACCTGTGCCCTTGCCGACCTCTTTGGTGGTGAAGAAGGGGTCGAAGGCCTTGGCCACCACCTCATCCGGCATACCGGTGCCGGTGTCGGTCACGGCGATCATCACGTACTGACCGGAAATGGCCCCCAGATTGGCCGCGGCATAGCGGTCGTCCAGCCAGGTGTTCTGCGTCTCGATGGTCAGCTTGCCGCCGTCCGGCATGGCGTCGCGGGCATTGATGGCGAGATTGAGTATAACGTTTTCGAGCTGGTTGGGATCGGCGTGGGTGCGCCACATGCCGCCCGACAGGACGGTTTCCAGCTTGATATGACCGCCCAGCGAATGCCGCAGCAGGTCGGACATGCCGGACACCAGCCGGTTGATCTCGATGGGTTCCGGGCGCAGGGGCTGCTGCCGCGAAAAAGCCAGCAGGCGCTGGGTCAGGGTGGCGGCCCGCTTGGCGCCTTCCATGGCCGACTCGACGTAGCGTTTGGCGCGCGGATCGGTTTCGCCAACTCGGCGCAACAGCAGGTCCAGCGAGCCGATGACGACGGCCAGCATATTGTTGAAATCGTGGGCGATGCCACCGGTGAGCTGACCCACGGCCTCCATCTTCTGGGCCTGACGCAGGGCCTCGTCCACGGCCTCGCGTTCGGCCAGAGTGTCGGCGATGCGGCGCTCCAGCGTCTCGTTCAGTTCGCGCTGAGCGGCTTCGGCGCGGATACGGTCGGTGATGTCGTTAAACAGCACGGCCACATGGGGTTCGTGCGGGTCGCCGACCTTAAAGGCCGACACTTCCAGATGGCGGCCGGTGGCCACCAGTTCGCGGCGGAAGCGGATCGGATTGCCCGTCTTGAGAACGCCGCCGTAAAGCTCGACCCAGCCGTCGGCTTCGTCAGGCACCATTTCGCGCACCTTCTGCCCGACGACATCGGGGATGCCGGCATGGCGCTCATAGGCCGCGTTGGCCTCGATATGGATATAGTCGCTCATCGGGCCGTGCGGGCCGTCGAAGAATTCGATGATGCAAAAGCCCTCGTCCATGGACTCGAACAGGTTGCGATAGCGGTCGCGACCGGGTGTCTCCGCAGGGGTGCGGTTATCGTCGTTCATGGAGTGCAATCTGCGCCGTGTAAAGATGACGACACCCTATAGACGCCCCTTGGCGGCGCAAGCTCTATTGCGTCCTCAGTCATGTCTCATTTGAGTACCACGCGGAAGCGCAGGCTGCGTTCCGGGCAATAAAAAACGGCTCCCTCTTCGCGAGGCAAGCCGTTGGTTTCATCCCGACGAATGGTGGAGCTAAGCGGATTCGAACCGCTGACCTCCTCATTGCGAACGAGGCGCTCTACCAACTGAGCTATAGCCCCATCCGTCGTGGAAGGCGTCTTTTAATCGAACGTCGGAGACTGTCAAGTCGGGTTTGACTTGTTATAGCTACGGACGCCGCTATATTCATAAAAAGGCCGGGCAAGGCCGGTTCCCAAGGGTTTTCCATGATCGATTTCGTTTTCTTCGTTCTCAACGGTATTCTGTCCTTCGCCGTGTGGGTGATCATCATCAGCGCGATCCTGAGCTGGCTGGTGGCCTTCAATGTCATCAACACGCGCAATCCGGGCGTCTTCCGCTTCATGGAAATGCTGGACCGCCTGACCTACCCGATCCTTGAGCCTTTTCGTCGCATAATCCCGAATCTGGGCGGCATCGACATCAGCCCAATCATCGCCATCCTGATCATTCAGGGGATGCAGCGTTATCTCCTGCCGATGGCGCGCGAGAGCCTGTACCGTTTGACGGGGATGTAATTTGGCCCGGCTGGTCGTGCGTCTGACGCCCAAGGCGGCGTCGGACCGGATCGATGGCTGGGAGAGCGATGCGCAGGGGCGGGCGTACCTCAAGGTGCGCGTGACCGCCCCGCCTATCGAAGGCCGCGCTAACGAAGCGCTGATCGCCTTTCTGGCCAAGCGGTTGAAGGTGCCGAAGTCCCGTCTGTCGCTGGTCTGCGGGGACACTTCGCGTCTCAAGCAGATCGAGATCGAAGACATGGACGAGGCGGAATTAAAGGCATTGCTGACATGAAAAACCCCGCCGGAACGCTCCGGCGGGGTTTTTCATGTGGCGCGGTACGAAAGCTTTACGCGGCGGCCTTGGCGGCGTGGATTTGCGCCACGATGGCCTTGGTCACTTCCGAACCCGGCAGGTTGCCGCCGACGTCCCTGGTGAGTTGGCCGGCCTTGATCACCGCTTCGATGGCGGCGTCGAGCGCGTCGGCTTCGGTCGGCAGGTTCAGCGTGAAGCGCAGCATCATCGACACCGACTTCAGCGTGCCGATGGGGTTGGCGAGGTCCTTGCCGGCGATGTCCGGAGCCGAGCCGTGGATCGGCTCATAGAGACCCTTACCGGACCCCAGCGAGGCCGAACCCAAGAGGCCGATCGAACCCGGCAGAACCGAGGCGAGGTCGGACAGGATGTCGCCGAACATGTTTTCGGTGACAATGACGTCGAACGACTTCGGACGGGTGACGAGGTGCATGGCCATCGAATCGACGAGGGCGTGCTCCAGCTCGACGTCCGAATATTCGGCCTTATGCAGCTTGATGACGGTTTCGCGCCACAGACGCGAGGTCTCGATGACATTGGCCTTATCGACTGAGGTCACCTTGTTGCGACGCTTGCGGGCGGCCTCGAAGGCCACGCGGGCGACGCGCTCGACTTCAGCGACGGTGTAGACGCACTCGTCGGTGGCCGAGGTTTCGGTGCGGGTCTGCTTGCCGAAATAGAGGCCGCCGGTCAGTTCGCGCACGATCAGCATGTCGGCGCCCGCGACGATCTCTTCCTTCAGCGGCGAGCGGAAGGCTTGCGACGCCGGCACGTCCATCGGACGCAGGTTGGCGAACAGGCCCATCGACTTGCGCACGGCCAGCAGGCCCTGCTCCGGACGCTTGGGTTGCAGGTCCCACTTCGGACCACCGACCGCGCCCAGCAGCACGGCGTCGGCGGCCAGACAGGCGGCGTCGGTGTCGGCAGGGTAGGGATCGTTGCGTTCGTCGATGGCGATGCCGCCGATCAGCTTTTCTTCGAAATTGAAGGTGTGGCCGTAGGCTTCGCCGATGGCCTTGAGCGCGGACACGCCTGCGGCGGCGACTTCGGGACCGATGCCGTCACCCGGCAGCACGACGATGTTGAAGGTGGACATAATAATTTTCCAGTATGTGACGCAGTAAGGGCTCAGGCAGCTTTATTGTTGGCTTGCTCGTAGGCTTCGATTTCCGGCAGGCGCTTGAGCAGCCAGCCCATGGCGTCCACGCCTTCCAGCAGGCACTGGCGCGCGAAGGCTTCGACCTGAAAGGTAACGGCGGTGCCGTCTTCCAGCGTCAGGGTGCAGGATTCGAGGTCGATGGTGACGCGCTGCTGCGGGTTTTGCGTCAGCTTGTCGTGGATGTCGGGCGACACCACGACCGGCAGCAGACCGTTCTTCAGGCTGTTCGACTTGAAGATGTCGGCGATCTCGGTCGAGATGACGGCCTTGAAGCCATAGTCCATCAGCGCCCACGGGGCGTGCTCACGCGACGAGCCGCAGCCGAGATTGTTGCCGGCCACCAGCACGCGGTGCTCGCTCGCGTCGATCTCGTTGAGGATATGCGGCTTGTTCGAGCCGTCGGCATTGTAGCGCCAGTCGTTGAAGGCGACCTTGCCCAGACCCGCCTTGGTGGTGGTGGTCAGGAAGCGCGCCGGGATGATCTGATCGGTGTCGATATTGGCTTCCGGTAGCACGACGATGCGCGAGGAGAAGCTGTGGTTGGGTTCTTGGTTCGACATTTGGGTTCTCTTTCTACCTCCTCCCCTGCGAAGCGGGGGAGGTGCCGAGCTTGTCGAGGCGGAGGGGGCAAAACCATCGGAGGAGGCCCCCTCCACCACGTCGTGGTCCCCCTACCCCGCTACGCCCAAAGGCTTGCAAGGGAGGAGAAAAGTTTACGCGCTCTCAAGCTGCATGAATTGACGGGGGTCGGCCACGTGGCCGGCGATGGCGGAAGCGGCGGCCGTAGCGGGCGAGGCCAGCACGGTGCGCGAGCCGGGCCCCTGACGGCCTTCGAAATTGCGGTTCGAGGTCGAGACGGCCAGTTGGCCCGGCAGCACGAAGTCGCCGTTCATGGCGATACACATCGAGCAGCCCGGCAGACGCCATTCGGCGCCGGCTTCGAGGAAGACCTCATGCAGGCCTTCCTTCTCGGCTTCGACGCGGACCCATTCGGAGCCCGGCACGATCAGGGCGCGCACGCCCGGAGCGACCTTGCGGCCCTTCATGATGGCGGCGGCGGCGCGCAGGTCAGCCATGCGGCCGTTGGTGCACGAACCGATGAAGACCACATCGACCTTCTCCACCTCGCGGGCCTCGCCGCCGGTGAAGCCCATGTACTTCAGTGCGCGTTCTTCGTCTTCGTTGGCGGCCACCGGCACGCCACGGACGATTGGCGCGCCTTGGTCGGGCGAGGTGCCCCAGGTGGCCATCGGCTCGATAGCCGAACCGTCGATGGTGATTTCGGTATCGAAGGTCGCACCGGCGTCGGACTTCAGTTCCAGCCATTGCGCGGCGGCTTCGTCATAGGCCGCGCCTTGCGGCACGTACTGACGGCCACGCAGCCACTCGACCGTCTTCTGATCGGGGGCGATCATGCCGCAGCGGGCACCGGCTTCGATCGACAGGTTGCAGACCGTCATGCGGCCTTCCATGTCGAGCGCTTCGATGACCGGGCCAGCATATTCCAGCGCGTAGCCGGTGCCACCTGAGAAGCCGAGCGTATTGATGACGGTCAGCGCCACGTCCTTGCCCGTCACGCCCGGTTGCAGCGCGCCGGTGATGTTGATGCGCATGGTCTTGGGCTTGCGTTGGGCCAGACACTGGGTGGCCAGAACGTGACCGACTTCCGAGGTGCCGATGCCGAAGGCGATGCAGCCGAACGCGCCGTGGGTCGAGGTGTGCGAGTCGCCGCAGACGACGGTGAAGCCCGGCTGTGTCAGGCCCATTTCCGGCCCGATGACGTGGACGACGCCGCGGTTTTCGGCGTCGTAGCCGAACAGGCGCAGACCGTGGTTCGCCGCATTGGCCTCCAGCGTCTCGACCTGCGTCTTGGCCTGAGCCGTGACGTAGGGGCGGTTGCCCTGCGCATCGGGGGCCAGAGTCGGGATCGAGTGGTCGAGCGTGGCAAAGGTGCGGTCCGGACGGCGGACCTTCAGGCCGCGCGCTTCCAGTTCGGAAAAGGCCTGAGGACTGGTCACCTCATGAACCAGATGCAGGTCGATATAGAGAACGGCGGGCTTGTCCGCGCCTTCTTCCTCAACGATGTGGCGTTCCCACACCTTCTCGAACAATGATTTGGGTTTTGACATGATGGTCGTCCTGAGTGCCTTCGGATACGCGGCTGTCCGTACAGTCAGGCCCCCGCCGCTGCGGTTCGGTTGAACCGTAGCGGCGGGGGCGCTGGTGTCGGGCAGGCCTTCTGATTTATGCCGGAACCTTGGCGTCGACATAGTCGAGCCAGCCCCAGCGGTCTTCGGTGGTGCCGTTGAACAGGCCGTGGAAACGTTCCTGCAACAGCTTGGTGATCGGTCCCGGACCGTTTTCGCGGGTCGGGATGTCGTCGATCGAGCGGATCGGGGTGATTTCAGCCGCCGTGCCCGTCATGAAGACTTCGTCGGCGAGGTAGAGCATTTCGCGCGGTAAATCCTGTTCGAGGATTTCGATGCCTTCGGCGCGGGCCAGCGTCAGCACGGAGTTGCGCGTGATGCCGCCCAGAATCGAGGCCGAAACCGGCGGGGTGTAGATCTTGCCGCCCATCATCAGGAACAGGTTTTCACCGGCCCCTTCCGACAGACGTCCGTCGACGCCGAGGCCCAGACCTTCGACATAGCCCTTCGAGCGCGCTTCGCGGCCGATCAGGTAGGACGACAGGTAGTTGCCGCCAGCCTTGGCCATGACGGGGATGGTGTTCGGCGCAGCGCGGTTCCACGACGAGACGATGACGTCCACGCCCTTGGTCAGGCCCTCGTCACCGAGGTAAGCGCCCCACGGGAAGGCGGCGATGGCGACATCGACCTTGACGTTTTCGGGCTTCGGCGTGACACCCATGCCGCATTCGCCGAGGAAGGCGATGGGGCGCAGATAGGCCGACTTCAGGCCGTTGACGCGCAGGATTTCCTTGCACGCGGCGTTGAGTTGTTGAAGCGTGTAAGGGACCGGCATGTGATAGATGCGGGCCGAATCGAGCAGGCGCTGGGTGTGCTCGGTCAGGCGGAAGATGGCCGGGCCCCTGGGCGTGTCATAGGCGCGCACACCCTCAAAAACGGACGTGCCGTAGTGGAGCGCGTGGGTCATGACGTGGACCTTGGTGTCCTCCCACGGCTTCAGTTCACCGTTGAACCAGATTTTTTCAGCGAGCGGTTTCATGTTGTTTCTCAGAATTCAGGTTATTCGAGGCATTCTTCCTGTCGTGCAGGAAGACGTATTTTTCAAAAGCGTCGCACATGGCGCGAAGCCCGGCCCATACAGGGTCGGGGCCGCGACCACGGCCCCGATATGCCTCACCCTTAATCTGTAAACTGATTTCTGCAAAGGCCCCGCCATCGAAGGTGAACCCCGACTGGATGATTTCGCAGTCATTGACACGCGCCTCGATCTGATAGGCGTCCACCAAGGCGCGGAACCCGGCCTCGAAAGCGTTGAGCCCCGTGGCCGTGACCTTCAACGGTTCGCCGTTGTCGCGGAACAGGTCGAGCGTGATCGAAACGAAGTCTCTGGTGACTTCGCTCGACACCTTGAACAGGCGCGCGTCGTCCTTGTCGGCATTGTCGCGCGTCAGAAGCGACATCAGCTCGAACTCGTCGATTTCGCCGATCTCGTCCGCGCGGCGCTTGAAGGCGGCGAACAGGTCGCCCAGCGACAACTCGTCGAGGTCGAAGCCCAGCGCCGCCGCCTGCTTGGCGATGGCGTGGCGGCCCGAATGTTTGCCCAGCACCAGGTTGGACTTTTCCGCGCCGACGTCTTCGGGGCGCATGATCTCATAGGTGCGCGCGTCGGTCAGCATGCCGTGCTGATGGATGCCGGATTCGTGGGCGAAGGCGTTGCGGCCGACGACGGCCTTGTTGCGCATGACGATGGTGCCGGTGGCGCGCGACAGCAGGTGGCTGGCCTTGCTCAGCAGCGGCGTGTGGATGCCGGTGTGCAGCTTGAACAGTTCCGGGCGCGTGCGCAGCGCCATGACGACTTCTTCCAGCGCCGCATTGCCCGCGCGCTCGCCGATGCCGTTGATGGTCACTTCGATCTGACGCGCACCGGCTTCGAGCGCGGCCAGCGTATTGGCGACGCCGAGGCCGAGATCGTCGTGATTGTGCGCCGACAGGATGACGTGCGGGTGATCCTTCAGGGCCGCCTTCAGGTCGGAGAAGATCTGGAAGATCTCCTTCGGCGTGGTGTAGCCGACCGTGTCGGGGATGTTGAGCGTGCGCGCCCCGGCTTCGGCCGCGGCGATGCAGACCTCGTGCAGGAAGTCCTGTTCGGTGCGGATGGCGTCTTCCGGCGAGAACTCGACTTCATCAAAAATGGTCGAGGCGTAGCTGACGGCCTTGTGAGCGATCTCGACCACCTGCTCGCGCGTCTTCTTCAGCTTGGCCGCGCGATGGATGGGCGAGGTGGCGAGGAAGATGTGGCAGCGCTTGCGCTTGGCCGGCAGGAGCGCACGGGCGGCGGCGTCGATGTCGGACTCCAGCGCACGCGAAAGCGAGCAGAAGGTCGGACCGACGACTTCGCGGGCGATGGTGCGGATGGCTTCCTCATCGCCGGGCGAAGAGGCGGCGAAACCGGCTTCGATGACGTCCACGCCCAGATCCTTGAGCGTGTGGGCCAGCATCAGCTTGTCCTTGACGCCCAGCGAAAAGCCGGGGGCCTGTTCACCATCGCGCAAGGTGGTGTCGAAGACGATGACGCGGTTGGGGTCGTTGGGGACTACGGCATTCATGATGGAACTCAGGCGCTCAGTTTTTCGGCGGATGGCTCGGCATTTTGCGCCCGTTCCGGCGCGTGCTCAAGCCGCTTGATGCCATAGAGGCGATCGATTTGCAGGCCCAGAATATCGATATTGCGGCCCGCATCGCGCGGACGCACGGTGACGCTCAGGCCGCGCGTGTCGGCCCCCAGGTCGTACATGTCGATTTGGTCGATGTGGAAGCCGCGGCGTTCGATGAGGCCGAGCACACGCAGGAGCGTGCCTTCCAGACGGTCGATCTCAATATGAATCGATTGGCTCATCCCAGCGCTCCTCCATCATTTCAGCGTTCGACGCGCCCGGCGGCACCAGCGGCCAGACGTTTTCGCGCGGGTCGATCAACACATGCAACAGGGTCGGGGCGTCGGCGGCCAACAGCCGGTCGATGGCGCCCTCGACCTCATGACGCTGGGTGATGCGGAATGCGCTCAGCCCGAACGCCTTGGCGACTTCGACGAAGTCCGGATTATCGGACAGGTCGATTTCGCTGTAGTTTTCTTCGTAGAACAGTTCCTGCCACTGACGCACCAGCCCCAGCGAGGAATTGTCGAGCAGGACGATTTTCAGATTGATGCCGTAGCGCCGCAGCGTCGCCATCTCCTGAATATTCATCATGAAGCTGCCGTCGCCGGACACCGTGACGACGTGGTGGTCGGGCAGGCCGAGCTTGGCCCCCATACCGGCAGGCAGGCCGTAGCCCATCGCGCCGGAGCCGCCTGAGGTCAGGTGCGCCAGATTCTGCTCGAATTCGCAGTGCTGGGCGACCCACATCTGATGCTGGCCGACGTCACAGGCGACGATGAACTTCTTGCCCGCCTTTTCCGACAGCGACTTGAGCAGGCCCGGCGCATAGACGCCCTTGCCCGGCGCATCGTACTTGAAGCGGTGCTGCCACTTGTTCGTCTTGTTGAACTTCACCCATTCCGAGATGTCGGGCATCTTCGGCTGAAGCGCGGGCAGGGCCTGCTTCAGGTCGCCCAGAATGGCGACGTCGGCGCGGCGGTTCTTGTGGAATTCGGCCGGGTCGATGTCGAAATGGATGACCTTGGCGTGGGGCGCGAAGGCCGACAGCTTGCCCGTGGCGCGGTCGTCGAAACGCGCGCCGACGGCGATCAGCAGGTCGGTTGCCTGCACGGCCATATTGCCGGCACGGGTGCCGTGCATACCCAGCATCCCCAGATGCAGGTCGTGATAGGTCGAGACCGTGCCGAGGCCTTTCAGCGTCGAGACGAAGGGGATGCCGGTGCGTTCGACAAAGTCGCGCATCTCGGCATCGGCATCGGCCATGTGCACGCCGCCGCCGATATAGAGGAGGGGCTTTTGGGCCTGTTCGATCAGAGCCCTGGCAGCGTCGATGCTTTCGGCCTTGGGCGCAGGCGGCGTCCAGGCGGGCAGTTCGCCCATTTCGGAGGCTTCGACAAAGCTGGCGGCGACGTCCTTCGGAATATCGACGAGGACCGGGCCCGGACGGCCTTCCTTGGCGATGGCGAAGGCGCGGGCGAGGATAGCCGGGATTTGCGCGGCGTCGCGCACCAGCCACGAATGTTTGACGACCGGCAGGGTCAGGCCTAGAAAGTCCACTTCCTGAAAGCCGTCGGTGCCCATCAGGTGCGTCGCGACCTGACCGGTGATGAAGACAACCGGGACCGAGTCCATATAGGCATTGGCGATGCCGGTGATGAGATTGGTCGCGCCGGGCCCGGAGGTGGCCATGCACACGCCGACGCGGCCGGTGGCGCGGGCGTAGGAATCGGCGGCGAAGGACGCGCCTTGCTCGTGGCGCACCAGAATGTGACGCAGGCCGGACCCGGCCAAGGCGTCGTAGATCGGCATGATGGCGCCGCCCGGATAACCGAACAGCACGTCTACGCCCAGCGCTTTCAGCGTTGAGATGACGAGTTGCGCGCCGGTCGGTTTATTGGTGGGCATGAGTCTACTCGGTGTGATGGTTTTTATCATCCTCCCCTGCTTGCGGGGGAGGTGGCGGCGAAGCCGACGGAGGGGGCATTTCATATGAGGGATGCCCCCTCCGTCATTTTCGCTTTAGCTCAATGACACCTCCCCCGCTTTCGCAGGGGAGGAGGGGCATGGCTTAACCGTTACCTTTTTGGTTCAGCCACGACATGCGCGAACGCAGGTCACGACCGACGCTTTCGATCGGATGCTCGAGGTCCTGACGCATCAGGGCCGAATAACGCGGACGGCCGGCCATGTTTTCGAGGATCCAGTCGCGCGCGAAGTCACCCGATTGAATGTCGTTGAGCACTTCTTCCATGCGCTCGCGGGTTTCTTCGTTGATGATGCGCGGGCCCGAAACCAGATCGCCGTACTTGCAGGTTTCCGACACGAACGAGTGCATCTTTTCGAGGCCGCCTTCGTACAGCAGGTCGACGATGAGCTTGAGTTCGTGCAGCACTTCGAAATAGGCGATTTCCGGGCGGTAGCCGGCGTTGGTCAGGGTTTCAAAGCCCATCAGGATCAGTTCCGAGGTCCCGCCGCACAGAACGGCCTGTTCGCCGAACAGGTCGGTTTCGGTTTCCTCGCGGAACGAGGTCTCGATCACGCCGCCGACGGTGCCACCGATGCCGCGGGCATAGCCCAGAGCCTTGCGGGCGGCTTCACCGGTGACGTCGCGGTCCACGGCGAACAGCGACGGCACGCCGCGGCCGCGCTGATATTCGCGACGGACGAGGTCGCCCGGACCCTTGGGCGCGACGAGGATGACGTCGAGGTCGGCGCGGGCGGTGACGCGGCCGTAGAGGACCGAGAAGCCGTGGGCGAAGAGCAGCGCCGCACCCTTGGGGGCGTAGGGCTCGATCTCGTCCTTATAGATGTCGGCGTGCGACATGTCGGGCGTCAGGAGCGCGATGATGGTGGCGTCCTTCACGGCGTCCTTGATTTCGGCGGTGGCGAGGCCGTCAGCCGTGGCCTTGGTGTGGCCGGCGCCGCCGGCGCGCACGCCGACGATCACGTCCGCGCCCGATTCCTTCAGGTTCTGGGCGTGGGCGCGGCCTTGCGAGCCGTAGCCGATAATGGCGATGCGTTCGCCCTTCAGGCTGTCCGGCGAAACGTCGTCGTTGGTGTAGATTTTCACTTGGGAGGCTCCATTGAGTGCCGGCTTTGCCGGTCGCTTTGAAAGGAAAAGGGAAAAAGGTGATCAGGCCTGAGCGGCAGCCGCTTCTGCCATCAGGGCGGCGTACTTGCCCATGGGCGCGAAGCCGTTCTTGACCTTCGAACCGCGCGGACCCTCCGCACGGCGCGCGACCATGTCGGCGTCGATGTCGAGACGGCGGTTCTTGATGTCGATGGTGATGGTGTCGAAATTCTGGACATAACGGATGGCCTTGCCGACGTGACCGATCACGATACCATCTGACGATGCGGCGAAACGGCCATTCGAGATCAGGCTGATGTCGCGCAGGCCCGCCGCTTCGATCGCGCCGTAGATGGCCGACATTTCCGCTTCGTCCGCCGCCGCGATGACGATGGCCTCACCGTGGGCGACGCGGTCTTCCGCGATGGCGGCGATGGCGTCGGATTCCATGGCGAAGACGCGGGCGCGGGCTTCGTGCGGGTCGCGCTCGAAACCGCCGCCGGTCATCACGCAGCCTTCCGGCGACAGCGACCCGTGCAGGATCACGAAGTTCGAAGCGGGGAGGGAAGCCGGGTCGATGATGCGGGCGTGAGCGTTCATGGCGAAATCTCGGTGTGTGGGGTGGTACGCGGAATACTGAGTGAAAGATGTTAGGCGGCAGGCATGTACAAAAAAGCCCGCTCTGGTCAGGGAGCGGGAGGACGTTTGTTCCTCATTAGGCGGGTTTAGACCTGCGCTACCACTCCGTGATCATAGGACGTACAAGTACGCCTACGATGAGTAGGTTAATCAGGGCTACAATGGCGACGGACGCGGCAGCGGAAAGGTTCAGGGCGATCCCCGAAACATCTTTCTGAGCAGCGATGGCGATAGCCTTGCGCACGTGTGCGTCTCCGTCTGGCGTGGCCACATTGACCGCGTCTGAGAGCATATAGACTGAAAACCTTGCCGATTGCAAAGGCAAAATTGAAAAAAAATTTCTTGAGGCGGCGAATGCGCTGGTTAATCAGGTAAAAATTTATCTCATATTGCCATTAGTGGAAATTATATTTCTGGTATGCGGGGTTGTCGAAAAAATTACCCCATAACCGCCGGGCTTTGCGCAAGACTTTCGCAGGAGCAAAAAAATGACTCCGGCGCCTTGTGGGCAAATGGCCGCCGCCGGCTCTGTTGCAATTCGCCGCGTTCGTTTTATATGGCCTACTATATATAAAGTAGTCACCGAGGTTCCCATGCCCGCTTATCGTTCACGCACCACGACTTTCGGCCGCAACATGGCGGGCGCGCGTGCGCTCTGGCGGGCGACCGGCATGACCGACGCTGACTTCTCCAAGCCGATCATCGCGGTCGTCAACTCCTTCACGCAGTTCGTGCCGGGCCACGTCCACCTGAAGGATCTGGGGCAGATGGTGGCGCGCGAGATCGAAAAGGCCGGCGGCGTGGCCAAGGAATTCAACACCATCGCGGTCGATGACGGCATCGCCATGGGCCACGGCGGTATGCTCTATTCGCTGCCGTCGCGCGACCTGATCGCTGACAGTGTGGAATATATGGTCAATGCCCACTGCGCCGACGCCATGGTGTGCATCTCGAACTGCGACAAGATCACGCCGGGTATGCTGATGGCCGCCATGCGCCTCAACATCCCCTGCATCTTCGTTTCCGGCGGTCCGATGGAGGCCGGCAAGGTGGTATGGCCGGACAAGGACGGCGTGAAGCGGACCCATGCGCTCGATCTGGTCGACGCCATGGTGCAGGCTGCCGACGATTCCATCTCCGACGAACAGGTCAAGGCCGTCGAAGAAGCCGCCTGCCCGACCTGTGGTTCCTGCTCCGGCATGTTCACCGCCAATTCGATGAACTGCCTGACCGAGGCGCTGGGTCTGTCCCTGCCGGGCAACGGCACGACTCTGGCCACCCATGCCGACCGCAAGGCGCTGTTCTGCGAGGCCGGTCGCCTGATCGTGGAAAACACCCGCCGCTATTATGAGACGGATGACGCTTCGGTCCTGCCGCGCTCCATCGCCACTTTCGAAGCGTTCGAGAACGCCATCCGCCTCGACATCGCCATGGGCGGTTCGACCAACACCGTGCTGCACCTTTTGGCGGCGGCGCAGGAAGCGGGCGTGGACTTCACCATGAAGGACATCGACCGCCTGTCGCGCACGACACCCTGCCTGTGCAAGGTGGCCCCGGCGACGTCGAGCGTACATATCGAAGACGTTCACCGCGCCGGCGGTATTGTCGGGATTCTCGGCGAACTGCACCGCGGGGGTATGCTGCACGGCGAAGTGCCGACCGTGCACGCGCCGACTCTGGCCTCGGCCATCGCCCATTGGGACATCAAGCAATCGAACGACGAGCGCGTGGCGACCTTCTTCAAGGCCGCGCCGGGCGGCGTGCGCACGACCGTGGCCTTTTCGCAGGAGCGCCGCTGGGATGAGTTGGACTCAAACCGTCAGACGGGCGTGATCCGCTCGGTCGAGCACGCCTTCACCAAGGACGGCGGGCTGGCGGTGCTCTACGGCAATATCGCCGAGAACGGCTGCATCGTGAAGACGGCGGGCGTCGATGAGGAGATCTGGCGCTTCAACGGCAAGGCGCGGGTCTATGAGTCGCAGGAAGACGCGACCCAAGGCATCCTCAACAACGAAGTCCAGCCGGGCGAAGTGGTGGTCATCCGCTTTGAAGGGCCGCGCGGCGGTCCGGGCATGCAGGAAATGCTCTACCCGACCTCGTATCTGAAATCGAAGGGGCTGGGCAAGACGTGCGCGCTGCTGACCGACGGGCGGTTTTCGGGCGGCACGTCGGGCCTCAGCATCGGCCACGCTTCGCCGGAAGCCGGGCAGGGCGGCCTGATCGCGCTGGTCGAGAATGGCGACACGATCGAGATCAATATCCCTGAGCGCACGATCAGGCTGGCCGTATCGGACCCCGTGATTGCCGAGCGCCGCGCCAAGGAAGAGGCGCGCGGCAAGGACGCCTATACGCCCAAGAACCGCGAGCGCTATGTCTCGGCGGCGCTTCAGGCCTATGCGGCCATGGTCACCAGCGCCGATACCGGCGCGGTCAGAGATGTGAGTTTGCTGCGGAAGTAAATCCCTTTCGCCGCACGCGGGGAGAGGGGGTAGTTTTTCATTCCCAATTCATCTGGCGCGTCGTATCGTCCCCTCATCAACAGGGGACACCATAATGGACCGGCGTTTTTTCATAGCGGCACTGATTTCGGCAGGATGGACGACGACGGCGTCGGCCGAAAGCGACCTGTCGAAGATCATCAAGTCGGTCACGGCGTCCAAGGGTGGGCTGACCAATGCGCAGGCCGATTCCGGGTTGCGTGAAGCCTTGTCGTTGGGGGCCGCCGCTGCCGTAACGCGCGTGGGGAAAACCGACGGTTACTGGGCCGACAATCTGATCCGCATTCCGCTGCCCGATACCTTGTCCAAGGTGCAAAGAACGTTGAAGCCGCTGGGGATGTCCGGCGCGCTCGATGACGTGCACCTCAAGATGAACCGTGCCGCCGAAACCGCCGCGCCGGTGGCTAAAAGCCTGTTTGTCAATGCGATCAAGGCCCTGACCATTCAGGACGCCATCGGCATCGTCAGGGGCGGACCGACCTCAGGTACGCAGTACCTGCAAAAGACGACGACGCCGCGCCTGACGACCCTGTTCACGCCGCCGATCCAGACAGCGCTTCAAGAGACGGGGGCGGTGCAGGCGCTCGACCGCGCCATTCAGCGCAACGGCCTGAACAGCTACATCAAGAAAGAGCCGAAGGTCTATCTGAGCGAGTTTGCCGTAGGCAAGGCGCTGGGCGGCCTGTTCCACTATGTGGGCACAGAAGAAACGGCCATCCGCACCGATCCGGCCAAGCGCACCAGCGCTATCCTCAAGACGGTGTTCGGATAGTCGCCGCCCCGTTCAAATAAAAGTCTTACAATTGACGATTGAACTTGACGCAATTTGCGCAAAGTTCATTATGGCGCGCAGGGGCGAGCGTTGCCGCGCCGTATAAAATCAGACCCGGAAACGGGCTAAAATACGGGCCGCAAAGGTCTCGACAGGGAAGAAAAAGGGGGAAGCCGATGCGTCAGCGCATTGCGATGAAGTTTCATGCCGGTTTGTGCGCCGTTGTGATGGCAGCCGTGCCGTTGGGGGTATTGGCTCAGACGACTCAGGCACCGGCACCTCAAACCGTCGCCAAGCCTGCCGAGACCAAGGCGACAACTGCGGCCCCCATTCAGGCCCCGGCGGCGAGTGGGGCTGAGGAGGTGACCGACGTCACCGTCTTCCTCAAGAAAAAGAGCAGTATTCCCGAACAGAATATGCGCATCGATACGCGCCGGGCGTCATCCTGCGGCTTCTTCGGCAGCGACGGCAGCGCCGACTATATCGCGGACTATATCCGCGACACGACGGGCAGCTACGATGCCAACGATCCTAACAATTTCAGCGAAAACAGCCCCCTGGGCGACGCGTCGCGCGAAGGCGGTTCCACCATCTTCGACCAGCAGGAGCGGGGGACGGATGAATCCGGCGCCGAGACCGGCAGTTCCGGTTGTACGGCTACCGACCGCAAGTTTGCGGCCGGTCGCGCCACGATCGCGCGGAACGACAAGACCATCTATCAGGCTTTCGACTTTTACGATCAGAAAAAATACCCCGAAGCGCTGGAGATGTTCAAAACCGCCTACACCAAGATCGGTTACGAAGACGCCGCCTTCTATATCGCCAGGATGTACCTCGAAGGGCTGGGCACGCCCAGGAATCCGAAAGAAGCCATTGTCTGGTTCCGAAAGGTCGCCGAACAGCCCGTCGATCTGAGCAAGCCGCATCCGTTCGATCCGAAAGACCCGGAATATATGAATTCGCGGGCCGAAGCGACCATGACGCTGGCCAAGATTTACCTGACCGGCTACGGCGTGCCGCGCGATCAGAAGGAGGCGCTGAAGTGGTTCGAAAAGGCCGCTTCGATCGGCTTCATCCCGGCCTCGAAGATCGTCGGCGACGTCTATTATTACGGCAATGGCGTGCCGAAAGACCTCAATAAGGCCTTCAGGAACTATAGTGAGGCGGCGAAGTTCGGCTATGCGCCGGCTCAGTACGCGGTGGCGCAGATTCTGGAATTCGGCGAAGGTGACATCAAGGCCGATCCGCAGAAGGCTCTCGGCTGGTATAGCGAAGCCGCCAAGGTCAAGCATCCGGGCGCGCTCTACGCCATCGCCGTCGCCTACGACTCCGGTGAAGGTGTGGCCGCCGATCCGCAAAAGGCGCTGGTCTTCTACAAGGAAGCCGCGGTTGGCGGGAATCCGGACGCCCAGAACGCTATCGGTACCTACTTCTATCAGGGCGGCCTGTTGCCCAAGGATGAGGTGGCGGCGCGTCAGTGGTTCGAGGTTGCCGCGCTGAACGGTCAGGCCGATGCGGCCTTCAATCTCGCTGTCATGTATATGAAGGGCGAGGGCGGGCCGAAGGACGTGGTCAAGGCCTATGTCTGGTTTGCCGCCGCCCGCGTGAAGGGCCATGAAAATGCGGCGGCGGCCATGAAGGCGGCCCAGGCGCAGATGACCGACGCCCAGAAGGCAGAGGTCGAAACGCTGTTCGCACCAAAAAAGTAGTCTTGTTGCGAAACGACTGATAGAGACAGGGACATGCGCGTCATGTCTCTTTTTCTGTGCCTGCCGCTGGTGCTGACCTCCGCGTCGGCGCGGGAAGCGCCCTTGCCGCCGGCCAAGGCCTTTGCGCTGAACTGGGAGCGGCGCGGCGATGAGTTGCGGCTTAACTGGCGCATGCCCAACGGCTATTACCTCTACCGCAGCCATATCGAAGCGACCGACGACGCTGGCCGCGCGCTTGCGCTCACCACACCGAAAGGCCAGCGCAAGGCCGATCCGACCTTCGGCGATACCGAGGTCTATTACCGCACGGCGCGCGCCACGGTCCGCCATGCCGGTGCGGTGCGGCTGACCTATCGCGGCTGTCAGGAAGACGGCCTGTGCTATATCCCCGTCACCGTGCGCATTCCCACACAGGAGCGTTCGCGTCCATGATCTCCCGCCGTCACCTGCTGGCTGCTGCGCCGGCTCTCCTCGCCGCGCCCGCTCTGGCTCAATCCGCGCCGCCCGTGCCGAAATTGCCCGAAGTGCATAACGACCCGCTGGCCCCTGTGCTGGGTAATCCGAGTGGCGACGTGACCATCGTCGAATATTTCGATTATCAGTGCGGCGTGTGCAAGCGCCTGCACCCCATGCTGCTCGACGTGGTGGCGCAGGACGGCAATGTCCGGCTGGTGCTGCGCGACTGGATCATCTTCGGCGAAGGCTCGCACTATGCGGCGCAGGTGGCCTTGGGGGCGCAGGCGCTGGGGCGGTATCTCGATGTGCACCTGGCCATGATGGCGACCGGCAGTCAGTTGACCAAGGGCGATGTCTTCGCCGCCCTGTCCTCGACCGGTTTGACGCCGGCCGCGGCCCTGGCGGCCTATCGCGAAAAGGCCGAGGCCTATGAGGCGCTGTTGCGGCGCAACGACGCGCAGGCCATGGGCTTCGGCTTCAGCGGCACGCCGTCCTTCGTCATCGGTAATGCCGTCTATCCGGGCGCTTTCCAGAGCCGCGTCGATCTGATGCAGGCCATAGCCGAGGCCCGCGCGCGCCAGAAGTCGTCAGCGATATAAAGAAAAAAGGCCGCTCCGGAAGGAACGGCCTCAGTCAACAGACACGCTTACGCTACAGGACCAGAGTCTCATGCCGAAATGTGGACACCACTTTTGGGCATGAGGCGTTATCAAAGGCGCTAATGATCCACCGCCCCGGAAGCCCCCAGACCGGTCTGGGAGCGGACGAACTGGGCGAAGAACTTTTCGCGCTCGGCCTTGGCCTGGGCGGAATTGTCCGTCACCGAGAAGAACCAGATACCCGCAAAGGCGGCGATCATGGCGAACAGGGCCGGATACTTGTACGGGAAGATCGCGGCTTCGTGGTGCAGGACGTCGACCCAGACGGTCGGGCTCAGAACCGTGAGCGTCAGGGCCGTGATCAGGCCCATGGCCCCGCCGATGACCGCCCCGCGCGTGGTCAGCTTCGACCAGTACATGCTGAGGAACAGGATGGGGAAGTTGGTCGCCGCCGCCACTGAGAAGGCCAGCCCTACCATGAAGGCGATGTTCTGCTTCTCGAAGACGATGCCGAGGACGATGGCGACGACGCCCAGCACGATGACCGCGCCCTTTGACACCGCCATCTGTGTCTTTTCATTGACGTTCCCGCCGCGCAGCACGTGGGTGTAGAGGTCGAGCGCTACTGACGACGCCCCGGCCAGAGCCAGCCCCGCCACGACGGCGAGGATGGTGGCGAAGGCTACGGCCGAGATGAAGCCGAGGAAGAAGTCGCCGCCCACGGCCTTGGCGAGGTGCACGGCGGCCATGTTCGATCCGCCCAGAAGCTCGCCCGCCGCGTCCTTGAACGCCGGATTGGTGCCCACCAGCAGGATGGCGCCGAAGCCGATGACGAAGGTCAGGATGTAGAAGTAGCCGATGAAGCCGGTGGCGTAGAAGACCGACTTGCGGGCCTCCTTGGCGTCGCTGACGGTGAAGAAGCGCATCAGGATGTGCGGCAGGCCGGCGGTGCCGAACATCAGGGCCAGACCCAGCGAAATGGCCGAGATCGGGTCGCTGATCAGCACGCCGGGTGCCATGATGGCGTCGCCCTTCGGGTGGACTTCGACGGCCTTTTCGAACAGGGCGGCGAAGTCGAAATTGACCGATTTCAACACCATGACCGCCATGAAGGTCGCGCCCGACAAAAGCAGCACGGCCTTGATGATCTGCACCCAGGTCGTGGCCAGCATGCCGCCGAACAGCACGTAGAGGACCATCAGCACACCGACCATCACCACGGCGATCAGGTAGTCGAGACCGAACAGGAGCTGGATCAATTTGCCCGCGCCAACCATCTGGGCGATCAGATAGAAGGCGACGACGGTCAGGGAGGACAGGGCCGACAGGAAGCGGATCGGCTTTTGTCCCAGCCGGTACGAGGCCACGTCCGAGAAGGTGAACTTGCCGAGATTTCTCAACCGTTCGGCCATCAGGAACAGGATGATCGGCCAGCCGACGAGGAAGCCGATCGAATAGATCAGTCCGTCGAAACCCGAAGTGAAGACCTGCGCCGAGATGCCGAGGAAGGACGCTGCCGACATGTAGTCGCCGGCGATGGCCAGACCGTTCTGAAAGCCGGTGATCTTGCCGCCGGCGGTGTAATAGTCCTTGGTCGAGGCCGAGCGCGCCGAGGCCCATTTGGTTATGCCCAGTGTCAGGACGATGAAGGCCAGGAACATGGCGATGGCGATATAGTTGGTGCCTTGCTTCTGCACCTCGCCATTGATGGAATCGGCCAGGACGAGCGCCGGGATGGCGCTGATGAGGGCCGCGCCGAACAGGGCGTGCCAGCTAAACGAAAAGCCCTTCACTGACCGGCCTCCTCAAGGATTTCGCGCACCTTGCGGTCGAACTCGCCATTGGCGCGCTGCACATAGATGCCGGTAAGGATGAAGGACAGGATGATCAGACCGAGACCGGCGGGAATGCCCCAAGTCAGGACCGACTCCGGCCGGATGCGCATGCCCAGCAGTTGCGGATCGAAGGCGATCAGGCAGACGAAGCCGTAATAGGCCAGCAGCATGATGACCGACAGCGTCCAGGCGAAACGCCCGCGCTTTTTGACCAGCGCCTGAAATTTCGGGTTGTCGTAGATACGACGATAGACCTCGTCGGAACTCATTTCGGGTTGTCCTTCCTGCCTGTGACCTTGATGATCTTTGACCTTGATGCCCGGTCTTTACCGCCTTCCTGTTTGACGGAAGGTCATCACATTAAATTAGGCCCCGCCGGTTGCGGGCGCCAGTAAGACTTTAGTCGTCGCAGATTTGGTCAAATCGACTGATGTGTCAACGACGACACGCCGCGCGGCGGCATTCCTGTAAAGGGTTAATTTGTCTTGCTTCTAACAGGATTATCCCCGATGTTGCCTGGGGAATTCACGCCTTGGGGGGCGATATGCCGGATCGGGATGCGCTGGACGCAAAGACAGCCAGGGTCAGGCCCGCGGGCGGGGCGAAGGCCTTCTGGCTTCCCTTCTTCGACGGCACCATCCTCGACGCCTTTTTCTACAAGGCTGAAAATGAGGATCGTCTGCGCGGCCTTTACAGGGAATTCAACGGATTTCACGAACTGGAACAGCGTGAAACCAAGACCAAGCGCATTGAAGCCTATGCGGATATTCTGAGGGATGACGAAACGCGGCGGAATCTCGAAGAAAAGATGAACATGTATTTCAACGATACGGTTGAAATGTTTCCCTATGCCCGGCGCAACCTGTCGCGCGACAAAGGTGTGACTGACCTGCGCATCTTTAATCCGGACGCCTATTTCAAGGTGGTGATCGCCATGATCCAGCGGCGCTTTCCCGGCGGTACCGATGGCAAGATCGGCGATCAGGACGTGCGGGACATGACCACCTGCCTGCGGGTTCTGTACAAGGAAGACCTCTGGAATCTGATCCGCCGGCGGCGGTCTGACGCCTGGGGGCGTATGTGGGCCGGTTTGCTGTGGATGGCATTCAACGCCATTATCTTTCCGCTCATTCTGGAGCTTATGCCGCGTCTGTATCCGGGGATAGAGCCCGCCATCGCTATCGGCTGTGTCGGCGCGTTGACTCTGTTGGGGCTGCTGTCTATGGTGTGGGGTGTTTTCGCCCACCGCGACTTCCTGCGACAGATAAGAATAACCTATGAAAGCGCCCTGAAAACCTCGGCCAGCAATCTGCGCAATGCTCTCCATGCGCGGCTGACCGAATCCGTCTCATTGATCTCTCAGATTATGGCGCGGATAGACCGGGAAAAATGGGATCTGAAGGCGGAAGACCGTCTCAAGGAGTGGCCGGACAAGGTGACCCACTGGTCGAAACTGGCCTTCTGGCTGGCGGCGCGGGTTGAGGCCATGGAAGAATTTATTCAAGCCGAGATGTGGCTCATCCGCCGTACCCATTTCGGTCTTCGTCACGTCGCGGGCCTCATCTCGTTTGGCCTCTATGCGACCCTGGTCCTGCTGGTGGCCGGTTTGATTACTCTGGTCGTTTTCATTCTGCCCCAGATCGGGGTGGGCGCGACGACGCTGTGGGTGACCGCTGCTTCGTTGTTAAGCCTGGCCGTGGGTAATCTTCTGTTGGGTCTGGCCACCATACTGAATGCACAGAACTATGCCCTGCCCGAAATCGAGCTTCAGGACATTCTCCAGATGCACCTGATCATGGGGCATAAGGATACCAAGCTGCATGATGAAATTGCGGAGTTGATCAAGCGGGAAAAGATCAGCATTCTCCATGACGAAGATCTGCAAAAAGGTCCGAAGCCCCGGACATAAAGAACGGCTCTTCAGACCCTGTGCCCCTGCTGTTTTCCGGATTGAGTTTATTGATGAAACCCTTCGTCTGGCTGTTCCTTCTGGCTTTCGCCTCCGCCCCTGCCACCGCGCAGGATAAACCCGTCACGCCGTCCTCCGTCCTTGAAGCCGCGCCAGCCACCGTATGGAAGGACATCCCGGCAGAAGACCTGATGGTCATGACCCTGGCCGACGGTTCCAAGGTCGTGGCGCAACTGGCGCCCGCCTTTGCGCCGGTGCATGTGGCCAATGTCCGCGCCTTTGCCCGCGCCAAGTGGTGGGATGGCGCCGCCATCATCCGCGCGCAGGACAATTACGTGACGCAATGGGGCTGGCCCGATGAACCTGAGCCGAAATACCCGGACACGGTAAAGGCCGAGCCGCCCGCCGAATACGAACAACCTCTGTCGAAAAGCTTCCGCGCTGTGCCGTACCGCGACGTCTATGCGGCGCAGGTCGGCCATATCGACGGCTGGCCGGTGGCTTCCGATGGTAAGGTGCAGTGGCTGCCGCACTGTTACGGCATGATCGGCGTGGCGCGCGGACTTAATCCGGATACCGGTTCGGCCTCTCAGCTCTACACGCTGATCGGTCACGCGCCGCGTCACCTCGATCGCAATATCGCCATGGTCGGCCGCGTCGTGTCGGGCATGGAGAACCTCAGCACCCGCGCGCGCGGCACCGAAGCGCTGGGCTTTTACAAGACGGCGGAGGAACGCACGAAGATCGCTTCGGTGACGATCGCCTCCGATCTTCCGTCCAAAGAGCGTCCGGCCCTCCAGTATCTCGATACGCGCAGCCCGACCTTCGACGCCTGGGTGAAAGCCCGCGCCAATCGTAAGGACGACTTCTTCGCTGTTCCGGCCGGAGCGGTGGATATTTGCAACGCTTTGCCCCCCATTCGTCAGAAACCCTAAAAAAGGGCTTTTGCGGTGGCCCCGCCCGTGCCAACACTGAAAAGGTTAACGGGTGGGAATATGGGTTTGTTCCGTAAAATTATCGGCGCGGTGCTGAGTCTGATGCTGCTGGTCAGCCAGCTCTACGTGCTGGGCGGCGCGCTGGACCAGCGTGAGCGCGCCGAGCGCCTTTCGCGCGACATCGCGCGGCTGGAGCCGGAAGTGGGGCAGTCGAAAGACTTCATCGCCCTGATGCAGACCCGCGACACGCCGGCCATCCGCGGTCAGGTCAATGCCGACTATATCGACGCCAATTTCGACCTGATCATGGAGCGCGTTTACCTCTACCTGCCGCAGGAAGCGCCGCGCAATATCCAGCCCGTCGGCTATATGGTGCGTGAAATGAGCGGCAAGCGCTTCGTTTTCGTGGCGCTGGAATACGAGTTCTCCGACCGCTGGATCATCGCCACCATCACGGTCGAGCCGACGTCGGGCAAGCAGGCGGTCGCCGGCTTCAACATCAATACCTACACCTCGTCGTTGTTCGAGCGCACGCAGTTCCGTCTGGATGGGCAAAGCGTCGAGCACTACGCTCTGCTGGGGCTGGCGGTGATCAATCTGATCTTCTGCGCCGTGACCCTGTTCATCTGCATCGCTGCGCCGCGTGTGCGCTGGCGCTTCGTGTGGATCGCCGTGATCCTGCTGGGCGTCGGGCTGATGAGCTTCAACTGGCTGGAAGGGCGCATGGCGCTCAACCTGCTCAGCGCCAATTTGCCGCCGTCGCGGTTCAGTCTGGCGCTGTATCAGCCGCTGATCATCCTGCTGTCCATACCGCTGGGGGCTATCCTGTTCTGGATGAATTTCCGCAAGCTGACGCGGGCGTGACCGCAGTCTTTTGGGGCTGTGCGATAAAGGCCACGGCCAGCGGAAAAGCGGCGGACTCGCCTCTCAGGCGCGTAATGCCCTCTGGCCATGTCTCTCCGCCCGTGTAAATTTCCCCGGTAAATAGACAAGACTTTTTCCGGTGTGGGGACAGATAATGGAAAAAGAGTGGGGCGGGCTTTCACAAAAGCTTCAAATATTTCGCGCGCATTTTCTGCATATCTGCGTGTTCGCGCTAATATTCGAACTTTTGTATCTGTGGGCCTATTTCGCATCGGCGCGGCTGAATTTCATATCCTTCCTGTCGCTTTACGATATTGGCCTGAACTATATCTATTTTCTGTGCCTGACCCTGTTGGTGGCGGTCCTCAGCCATGCTTTCCTGTTCGCCAAAATCAAGGCTCCGGAGGCGGAAGGCGTCAAGCGTAAGGGCGGCGCGCACGTCTATATCTATGCCGCGCTGGCCATTGGGGTTGCGGGCGGCGTGTCCGCATTGAAATGGCTGGCGGTGCAGCAGAACAGTTCGGTCGACCGGGTGGCGGCGGACCTTTTGTCCAAATATGTCGTCATTCTGGAAGCGCCGGTGGTGATGGCCGTGTTGTTCTCGCTGGGCTTCATCCTGTTGGTGATCTGGCTGATCGAGTCGCGGAAAATCCTCAACGGCACCTACCGCGACGCCATTTCCGCCTTTATCGCCTTCCTGCTGATCCTGACGCCGCTGGCGGGCCTGAGCTACGGTTTTTCAAAGCGCGTCTGGTGGCTGATCTCGGAAACCGACGGCGCGGCCATGGAATACTGGGCCGGGTCGCAATACGTCATTTCTTACCGCGAAGGCCGGTTGAGCTTGCAGCCTGAAGGCCGTTGAAGGCGATCTCGAACGGGCTTATTACGGCTCGTTATGAAAGCGAGCATTGCCCCCAGAGCGTTTGACGTCGAAAAAGCCCTGGACACACTCCTCCGCGTCTTCTGGCGCAAAACGGCATATGGACTATAGTGGATAAATTCTCCCTGTCGGCCATGTCAATTGTGGCTCATGGATATGAAAAGGATTGTTGGGCAAAATGTGCAAAGGTATCGCCTTTCGGCGGGCCTGACCCAAGAACAACTCCCAATTAACGGGATTTGGCTAAAACTATCTAAGCGGCCTTGAGCGTGGGCAACGCAATCCGACGGTGGTGACACTCTTTGAAATTTCCCAAGCGCTAAATGTCACCCCTGCTGATCTCGTCAGCCAATAAATTAGCGTTGCCAACCACTCCGCACTCTCACTTCAGTAGCCCTTCATCTAAAATGCCCGTTTAAATTCCAATAAACGGTGATATGCAGATTTGCGTCTCTAGGGAGATTCCAATGAAGTCTGTTGTAGTTGGTCTTGTCGGCTCCTTGGTCGCTGGTTGTGCGATGGCTGAACCATTGGCCTCATGCGGTGATGAAAAAGGCATGGCCTATTACGTCACAGCAGGGAGAGTGACTCCTGACGCTGGCGGATGGCAAGAAGACGCTATAACGGGTGGAAGTGTCACACTGGACTTCTCAGCCGCCAACGGTCTTGATGTTCTGTTTTATGATGCCAAAAAGACCATCCAATCCGCAAAGGGGGGTGGTGCGGAGGTCAAGCCAATTGCACTTGGCGAGAAAAATATCTCGGTCCTAGTAAGCTACAAAGGCAATACGGCTGAGATTTATGATTTTTACGAGAATGATCTTGGCATTCAGGAATTTGCACATTTGGTTTTGAAGCCAGCTAATACACTCGTTCCGAAAGCGGCTGTATACGTAGGGCAATGCAAATTTTTTGATCTCACATTGTTGAACAATTATCTGAACAAAAACAAATGAAGCGTGGTCGCTCGCTTATCCTATTAGCTTGTCTATGTTTAATCGCCTGTAGTCGTGATGATAAAGGACCCGATCAATGGGATGCTTTTGTATATCCGGATATAGACAACATGGATCGCCACGAAGAGTACAAGGGATTTAAGACCTTTGAGCTCTGCCAACAGGCGGCTGTCGATCGTATTAGATTGCTAAGTAATCCCGAAAACGCCGACTATGAGTGTGGCTATAGATGTAAGCCGAGGCCCGATATGGGCGGTCTGACTATTTGCAAAGAGACACGAAAATAGCGGTTAGCTCTGTTGTGGCTCGGACAGCTAGAACAAGCGATGCTAGGGCAACAATTCACCCTAATCTCACTAAATTTAAGGCATTAATTTTACTGAAAAAGTTCTCAAAAA
The DNA here is from genome assembly GCF_020535245.1 of Asticcacaulis sp. AND118. Classification (GTDB taxonomy): domain Bacteria; phylum Pseudomonadota; class Alphaproteobacteria; order Caulobacterales; family Caulobacteraceae; genus Asticcacaulis. The sequence continues at coordinate 771,206 of NZ_CP084910.1, forward strand.
GAGAAATGGTGCCGCTTAGGTGACTCGAACACCTGACCCCCTCATTACGAATGAGGTGCTCTACCGGCTGAGCTAAAGCGGCACTTTGATGCAGGCGCATAATCGCCCGCCCCGGTTCGGAGAGCGCTGTTTACAGGCTCCCATACCAGTTTGGCAAGGGCTCCGCGGCCTGACTGTGCAATTATTTTGTGGGTTTTGCCTTGCGGGTGCGCGGCTTGGGCGTCGGGGCCACGGTTTCGGCCTCGTCCAGGTCGTGTCCGGCAATGGCGGCGTCGTACCCGTCGGGACTGAGGGCCAGATTGTCGGGCAGGGGCGCGGGCGCGGTCTTCTTCTGCGCCGCCTTGACGAAGGGCATGGACGGTACGTAGCGCGTCGGCATGTCGGGCACGTCGGGCAGGCACTTGTCCGCGCGTTCGTGGCGCGGGTGGGCCAGCGCGCCGGTTTCGGCATAGGCCAGCACCAGCGCCGTCCAGTCCGACGGCGTGTAGGTAAACGCCTTGCCTTCCGGATCGAGGTCGGACCAGTCGGGCTCGGCCTTGGCCAGAGACGCCTTGGCGACCCAACCGCGTGCGCCGTCCACGTCCTGAACGGCCAGCGCCGCCTTGGCCATCAGGCCGCACAGGCGGCGCGTCAGGCGTTCGTCGCTCAGTTCGTCTTCAAGCGCCGCCGTGGCGCGCTCGATATCGGCGCGCACGCCGCTGAGCACGGCCCGTTCGACCTCCAGCAGGCGGCTTTCGCGGTGCTGCGGGTTGCGGTCGATCAGCCCTTGCAGGCGGCGGGCGCGGTCCTTGGGCGTCTCGTCATTGACCAGATCGCGGTAGGCCAGCCAGATGGCGGGGTGCGGTTGGGCGGCGTAGGCGGCTTCCAGCACGTCTTCGGCGCGGCCCAGCTTGTTATGGGCGGCCAGAAGCCGCGCGGCGATGACGGCGCCGGGGGCGAACATGGGCTGGAGCTTGGCGGCGCGCACGGCGTAGTCGAGCGCCTGTTCACGGATCTGCGCTTCCGGGGCGGTCTCCAGACGGGCGGCGGAGGCCGCCATCAGGGCGGCGCGGGCGCGTTCGGCGAAGATCGGCGAGACCAGCTTGCGGTTCAGCGCGCCTTCGACCAGGTCGAGGGCTTCGGCCCATTCGCCGGCGGTCGACCGGGCTTCGAACAGGGTCTTGAAGGCCCACATGGCGGGCTTGGGCTGGTTATAGCCTTCGGCGGCGAGGCGGATGGCCTCGGCGCGGTCGCCTTCGGAAATGGCGAGGTTCATCAGGCCGCGCAGGCCGGCCAGCTTCAGTTCCGGCACGGTCAGCATGGCCGAATAAGCGGCGCGGGTGGCGGCCGGGTCGTTAGCGGTGTCGGCGGCCAGCGCGTTGAGGATGCGCACCAGGGCAACATTGTCGTGCAGGTCGACGGCCTTCACGGCGTGGCGGCGGGCTTCGGCTCCGTCACCGGAGGCCACGGCGATAAAACCGCGCGTCAGGGTCTCTTCGCCCTGACGGCGGCGGGCGGCGGCGCGCTGACGTTCGGCGCGTTGAGGCGCGCGCGACATCCACAGGACGAGGTTCCAGAAACAGACGGCGGCGAAGGCAAGAAAGCCGACGGCGATGACCGCGGCGGCGGCCGGGGTGTCGATGCGATAGCCAAGCCAGACCAGCGTGGCCGTGCCGGGGTCGCCCGCGACGGCGAAGGCGACGGCGATAAGGATGAGGACGCCGAGGAAGATCAGGAGGGTGCGGATCACAGGCCCATCTCCGGACGGCCGGTCTCCGGCTGAATCGTGATGCCAGCGCCCACGTTGACGCCACCGGTGGCCAAATCTGCGCCATTGGCCGTGCTGTAATTGGCCTGGCTGAGGCGGCTCAGGGCGTCGACCGTGATGCGGCGGGTGGTGGTGTCGACCAGCACGCGGTTGCGCGCGTCGGTCAGCCACGGCTTGAGCGCGGTTTGCGCGGTAGTGGGCAGGGTGGCCAGCATGCTCAGCGCGCCGTTGAGGTCGCCTTCGTCGAGACGGCCTTGCGCCTGTAGCAACAGGGCGTCGGGGCCGCGCGCGGCGCTATCGACGCGGCGGATGCTGATCAGGCTGCCCAATGCGTTCGACAGGCGCGACAGAAAGCTGTCGTCGGTTTTGGCGCCGGCGGCGGTGCGGGCCTTGGCGGCAAATTCGGGGAAGCTGAGCGCCAGAGCGATCTCGCTGGGGACGCCCTTTTGCGCCAGCGGACGCAGAGGTGCGACCAGCGCCGTGTCGGTCAGGCTCTTCTCGACGTCGGCCAGTTCGGACAGGAAAGGCTGAGACCCCTTGGCCGCCTGTTGCAAACCGGAGGCCGAAGTCGCTGCGGCGGCGGCCTGAATCAGCAGGCGCTGATTGGCTTCGAGGCGATCGAGGCGGGCGCTGAGGCGCGACAGGGCGACGGGATCAGAAGCGTAGCCCTGACCTTGCGGGGTTTCGACGGCGGCTTGCGCCTGACGCACACGCAGCGCGTTCAGTTCGGCGGTCAGGCGGGCGATTTCGGAGTCTTTTTCGCTGTCGGCGGAAATGGCGGCGGCGCTCGGCAGCGCGCCGACAAAGCTTTTCTGCGCCGCCTCTTTCATCAGGCCGTAACCCAGCACGCCCAGCGCCAGCACGACGAATACGATAGGGAAGGCGAAGGCGATGATCAGCGGACCGCGCCCCCAGCGGGCCTTTTCCGGTTCTGCCGCGGCAGGGATCGGGTTCGGGGCGAAGTCGTCGGTCATGTCGGTCCGTTAAGTTAAAGCCGCGCGAGCAGGGCCTCTTCGTCCGGAGAAGCCGCCACCTCTATGTTTAGGCCCGCAGAGGGTAAATTTCCAGTGAAATTGAGGTGTTCACGCAACCGCTGGGCGGTAGCCTCCGATATGCAGATGACCGTGGCCTCGGACGCCGTCAGGTAGGGGGCGCAGGCTTCGGCGGCGCGCGGCGAATGCAGCAGGACGTGGGTGATGTCGTTGAGGCGTACGCGGGCTTCGGGGGCGTCGCGCCCGACCGTCCGGTAGTAGATCGCCGGGGTGATGTCGAGGCTGGACAGGGCGCGCATCAGGTCCTGCGCCGGGATTTCCGGTCGCAGGTAAAGGATGGGGCCTTCGGGGCCTATGGCGCGCAGGAGGGCGATCAGGTCCTTGGCGTCGCCGGCCGCACTGTGGACCCTGGTGAAGCCGGCTTGGCGCGCAGCGTCCGCCGTGGCGTCGCCGACGGCCCAGACGCTCTGATGCCGGCTGACGTGCTGGGTAGTGAAGGAACTGAGCCCGTTGATCGAGGTGGCGATGATGTGGTCGTAGCGCGCCGCGTCGATGGCGGGAGTAAGGTTTTCGACGGCCAGCAACGGATCGACCAGCGTTTCGAACCCGCGCTCGCGCACCCGCGCAGCGGTGGCTTCGGCTTGCGGCTGGGTGCGGGTAATCCATATTAATTCGCTCACGGCTACCTCACTGCGTTCGGGCCCCAATATCTAAGAAAACCGGGGGGGTGCGGCGCAGGGGCACCGACGCCCAGTCGGGCGCTTTTTTCTACAGTGAAAAAGCTAAAAATTTAGCCCATATACTGGATCAGTTGATCGCCCGCCTCGTCGCGGATCGATTGCCCCAGCCGCAGGCCCAGCGCGCGGGCGGTGTCCGGTGTCGGCGAAGCGAGGCTTTCGCGACGCTGCCAGCGGGTCCTGCCGTCGGCGGTCAGGGCTTCGACGAACAGGGTCAGGGTATCGTCTTCGATTTTGGCGTAGGCGCCGACCGCCGTGCGGCACGAGGCTTCGAGGGATTCCAGCGCGCCGCGTTCGGCCGAAATTTGCAGATGGGTTTGCGGGTGGTGCAGGCGTCTGATCCACTCCTGATCGAGATCCGCCGTGCGGCATTGCACCGCCAGCGCGCCCTGACCGGGGGCGCAGGGGAACAGGTCGGGGTCGATATAGGACTTGATATGGGCCTCAAGGCCCATGCGCTTCAGCCCCGCGGCGGCGAGAAGGATCGCGTCGCAATGCCCGGCCTCCAGCTTCGACAGGCGCGTATCGACATTGCCGCGCAGCATGACGACCTCAAGGTCCGGACGGACGGCCAGCGCCTGCGCCTGACGCCGCAGCGAAGCGGTGCCGAGTTTGGCCCCCTGCGGCAGGTCTTCGAAGCTGCGATACTTGACTGAGACGAAGGCGTCGCGCGGGTCTTCGCGTACGGGGAAGGCGCACAGGCTGAGGCCGGGGATTTCCTGGGCCGGCATGTCTTTCAGCGAGTGCACGGCGACATCGACTTCGCCGTTGAGCAGGGCGTCCTCGATCTCCTTGGTGAAAAGCTGCTTGCCGCCGGCCTCGATCAGACGGCGGTCCTGAATACGGTCGCCCTGCGTGGTGATGATGACCAGCGGCGCGATCTCATGCGACAGGGCGGGGTCGTGGCCGAGGGCGGCGACGATCTGGCGCTGAACCCAGCCGCATTGCGTGGTGGCCAGCCGCGAGCCGCGCGTACCGATTTTCAGAAGTGCCGTCATGAGCTTTCCAAACTTTCCCTTCTCCCTTGAGGGAGAAGGTGGCCCGACAGGGCCGGATGAGGGGGAGGTCGGCGCGGATCGCCCCCCTCACCCCAGCCCTCTCCCTCAAGGGAGAGGGGGCCAAGAAAGAACGCGTTCCATGTTTGCTTCTTCCTAAAATTTCGTCCCTTGGGTTGCAAGCCCCTTGACCTGCGGCCATTTGGCCTTTTGAGGTTGAAATCGTCCTCCCCTGCGAAGCGGGGGAGGTGGACGCGAAGCGGACGGAGGGGGCCCTTCCGTCGGTTTTGCCCCCTCCGGCGAGACGGGCTCGCCATCTCCCCCGCTTCGCAGGGGAGGAGAAAGGTACTTATGAGTTTATGCGTACTGGGTATCGAATCGAGCTGTGACGAAACCGCCGTCTCTGTGGTGAGACGCGGCGACGACGGTGCGGTCGAAGTCCTGTCTTCCGTCATCCATTCGCAGGTGGTGGCGCACGCCGCCTATGGCGGGGTCGTGCCGGAAATCGCCGCGCGCAGCCACGTCGAAACCATCGACGATCTGGCGCGGCTGGCCCTGGCGCAGGCCGCGGAAAAAGGCGTGACGGCGGACGATCTCGATGCCGTGGCCGCGACCGCCGGGCCGGGCCTGATCGGCGGGGTCATGGTCGGGTTAAGCTTCGCCAAGGGGTTCGCCCTGTCGCGCGGTCTGCCGCTGATCGGGGTCAACCATCTCGAAGGGCACGCCCTGTCGGTGCGCCTGACGCACGATGTGACGTTTCCCTTCCTGCTGCTGCTGGTCTCCGGCGGCCATTGCCAGCTTCTGCACGTGCGCGGTGTCGGTAATTACGAACGGCTGGGGACCACGATCGACGACGCGGCGGGCGAAGCCTTCGACAAGATCGCCAAGAGTCTCGGCCTCGGCTATCCGGGCGGTCCGGCGCTGGAGGCGGAGGCAGCCGAGGGCGACGCCACGCGCTTTACGCTGCCACGCGCGCTGCTGGGACGTAAAGACTGCGATTTTTCCTACTCGGGTCTGAAAACCGCTGCCGCCAAGATCGCCATGGAGCAGGTCAAAACACCTCAGGACCGCGCCGATCTGTGCGCCTCGGTGCAGGCGGCCATCGCGCGGCAACTGGTCGAACGCTCCGACCGCGCCATGCAGGCGTTCAAGGTGGAAACCGAGGTCGAGCGTCCGGCCTTTGTCGTCGCCGGAGGGGTCGCCGCCAACAAGACGGTGCGCGCCGAACTGTCGGCCCTGGCTGAAAAGCATGGGTTCGCGTTTGTCGCCCCGCCGCTCGCCTATTGCACCGACAATGCGGCGATGATTGCGCTGGCCGGGCTGGAACGCTTTGCCGAAATGCGCGCCGCGCCCGATTATGATGGGGAAAAGCAGGTCCGTGACGGCCTGTCGGCGCTGGCCCGCCCGCGCTGGCCCCTTGACGAGCGCCGCGCAGTCAGTGCACCCATACACAAGTATTCGGGACGCAAGGGAGCCAAGGCTTGACCCAATTCGCGCACGCCAAAGCCTTTGACAAGGTGGGCATTATCGGAGCCGGGGCCTGGGGGACGGCTCTGGCGCAGGTCGCCGCCCGTGCGGGGCGCGAGGTGCTGATCCAGTGCCGCGAACCGGAAGTGGCCGAATCGATCAATGCGCGTCACGTCAATGCGCTCTACCTGCCGGACCGGGAATTGTTGCCGGAAGTGAAAGCGACCGCCGATCTGGCCGATCTGGCAGGGTGCGACTTGATCCTCGCCGTGCCGCCGGCCCAGCATATGCGTGGTTCGCTCAAGGCGTTTGCGCCCTATGTGACCGACGGCTTGCCGATCGTGCTGTGCGCCAAGGGCGTCGAGCGTGGCAGCGATTGCCTGATGAACGAGGTGCTGGCGGCGACCCTGCCGCAGGCGCGCGCGGCCGTGCTGTCCGGGCCGTCTTTCGCCGCCGAAGTGGCGCGCGGCCTGCCGACGGCGGTGACGCTGGCGTGCAAGGATGCCGATCTTGGGGCACGGATTTCCACGACTCTGGCGACGCAAACCTTCCGCCCGTACCTGATCGACGACATGATCGGCGCCGAGGCCGGTGGCGCGCTGAAGAACGTGCTGGCCATCGCCTGCGGGATTTCCGAAGGCAAGGGGCTGGGGCGTTCGGCGCACGCGGCCCTGATCACGCGCGGTTTTGCCGAGATGACGCGACTGGCCGTGGCGCTGGGGGCGGAAGCCGAGACCCTGGGCGGGCTGTGCGGCATGGGCGATCTGGTCCTGTCGTGTTCGTCGCCGCAATCGCGCAATATGAGCGTCGGTCTGGCGCTGGGCGGCGGCAAGACGCTGGCCGAAGCGCTGGAAGGCAAGATTTCGGTCGCCGAAGGGGTGGAGTCGGCCCCGGCGGTCAAGCATCTGGGCGAAAAGCTCGGCGTCGATCTGCCGATCTGCAACATGGTCGCGACCATCCTGTCGGGCGAGGCCAGCGTGGACGAGGCCATCGGCGAACTGATGTCGCGTCCGCTGAAGACGGAACGTTAGGCCGTGGTCGCGCCGCCGGCCGGCACCGTGATCTGCACCTGGGCGGCGCTGCGGGAGACCGGCACGGTCCTGTACCGCAAGAACGGCTTTTTCGGCTTTGTGGTCCTCGATGACTATCTGCCGCGCGGCTATGTCGATGCCTGCCCGCACAGCGGCATGCCTCTGGGTGGCGGATTGGCCGAAGACGATCTGGACGGCGCGCACTATCAAACGCGCGAGCAGGACGTGATCGTCTGCTCATGGCACAGCGCGTCGTTCCTCAAGGAAAACGGACTGTGCATTGGCGGTCCCTGCGCCGGCGATCATCTGGAAGCCTGGCCGGTCGAGCGCCGCGGCGATGAAGTGGTGACGATCTAATACTGCTGTGCTAATATTTGGTACAGCAGGAGTATCGTTATGACGCGCACGACTTCCATGTCTCTGGGGGAACATTTCACCAGATTTATCGCCACGCAGGTCGAAGAGGGCCGCTATGGCTCGGCGTCCGATGTGGTGCGCGCCGGATTGCGGCTGCTCGAAGAACATGAGGCCAAGATCAAGGCGTTGCAGCAGGCGCTGATCGAAGGCGAACAGTCCGGCGTTGCCGAAGCCTTTGACGGTGAAGCCTTTCTGAAAGAGATGCGCGCCGATCATGGCTGAGACCTATCGCCTTCGACCGGCGGCGCGTGCCGATCTCGCCGATATCTGGCGATATAGCCGCACGCAATGGTCGGTCGATCAGGCAGATCGCTATACGCGGTTGTTGATGACGGCGTTTGACGATCTGGCATCGGGCCGACGAAATGGCAAACCCGTCGTAGTGAGGGTGGGCTACCTGAAATATGCCTGCGGCTCACATATCATCTATTATCGGTTGGACAATGGACTCGAAATCGTTCGCGTTCTGCATCAGCGCATGGATGTCGAGATCAATCTTTAGTCAGTGGCAGTTTAGGGCCGTTCCTCTGCTTCGAACTTCGCAATATCCTTCAACAACGCCGGGACCGCGGCCTCAAGGATCTGACGCCCCAGTTCGATGCTAGCGAGCGACGAGTCCGAGCCGATGCGTCCGTCGGGAAAGCGCGCACGATAGTCGAGCGCGTCGCGGATGGGGCCGTTCGGCGCAATCGGCGGGTCCATCGGCACGTCGCGCACGGCTTCGGGATAGGCGGCCCAGGTCAGGGCGATCTCGGAGGGCGTGGCATGGCTGCCGTGGCCTGTGGGAAAGAGGCGCGCACAAAGGGGCATGATGCCCGGCAGATCCCACCAGTTCGACAATTTCAGCGCGAAGGGACAGCGCGTACCCTTCCATGACCATTGGCTGTAAATTTCCGAAAAGGCGGCTTCGATAGAGGCGACATTGCCGCCGTGGCCGTTGAGGAAATAGATGCGCTCAAAGCCATGTCGGCCAAGCGACTTTACCCAGTCCTCGATTGCGGCCATGAAGGTCGAGGGGCGCAGCGAGATCGTCCCCGGAAAGCCAAGATGGTGCTGCGCCATGCCGATATTGAAGGTCGGGGCGACCAGAATATCGCCTTCCTTTTCCGCGGCATGGGCGATGATTTCCGGGCACAGCCAGTCGGTGCCGAGCAACCCCATCGGGCCGTGCTGCTCGTTCGATCCGATAGGGATGATGACCGTCTTCGAGGTCTGGAGGCGGGCCTCGATTTCCGGCCAGGTGGAATGGGCGAGATGCATGGCGGCCTCACAGAACGGTCAAAATAGGGTTCCATGCAGATAGGCAATATACGACCTATTGCCAAGTTTCACGGCCAATCAAATTGTGGTTGGCTGGCTCGACAGGGCCGTGGAGGCGTCTTATCTCTACGGCAGATAAGCAAGAATATGTGTGAGGACGCCATGACGGTCGATACGCTGAACAATACGAATCTCTTTCCGGTGCCGGCCACCTACCCGCGCGCCCATAGCGTGACGGCGGCGGACCTTAAGGCGCAAAACGATCTGGTGACGTCCGATCCGTGGGCGCACTGGCGCACTCTGGGCGAGGCGCTGGATTGGGTGAAGCCCTTCACGCAGGTCAAGGATGTCTCCTTCAACCGGGAGGATTTCCGTATCCGCTGGTTCCACGATGGCCAACTGAACGTCGCGACCAACTGCATCGACCGCCACCTGCCGCACAAGGCCGATACGGTGGCCTTTATTTTCGAGGGCGACGAACCGGGCGATTCCTATACCGTCACCTATGCTCAACTGGCCGAAGCCGTCGGCAAGCGCGCCAACCTGTTGAAAAAATATGGCGTGAAGAAGGGCGACCGCGTCACCATCTACATGCCGATGGTCCCGGAAGCGGCCTATTTCATGCTGGCCTGCGCGCGCATCGGCGCCGTACATTCGGTGGTTTTCGGCGGCTTCTCGCCCGACAGTCTGGCCGGCCGCATCAATGACTGTCAGTCGGAATACGTCGTCACCACCATCGAAGGCCGTCGCGGCGGCAAGTCGATCCCACTCAAGGCCAATACCGATCTGGCCCTGCTGCAATGCCCCGGCGTGAAGCAGGTCTTCGTCACCGGCAATGGCTGTTCGCTGAGCCATGACGGACGCGATCTGTGCGTCGATCCGGAACTGGAAACCCTGAGCGCCGACTGCCCGGCGGAGCCGATGAACGCCGAAGACCCGCTGTTCATCCTCTATACATCGGGCTCTACGGGTAAGCCCAAGGGCGTACTGCACACCACCGGCGGCTATCTCTCCTGGGCGGCCTATACGTTCAAGACCGTCTTCGACTGGCACGAAGGCGACGTCTACTGGTGCACCGCCGATGTCGGCTGGGTGACCGGCCATTCCTATGTCGTCTATGGCCCGCTGGCCAATGCCGCCACCTCGCTGATCTTCGAAGGCGTGCCGAACTACCCCACTGTGTCGCGCTTCTGGGAAGTGATCGACAAGCATCAGGTGACGACCTTCTACACTGCGCCGACGGCCATCCGCGCCCTGATGCGCGAAGGCGATGCGCCGGTGCTCAAGACCTCGCGCAAGTCGCTGCGCCTGCTGGGCTCGGTGGGCGAGCCGATCAATCCGGAAGCCTGGCTGTGGTATCACCGCGTCGTCGGCAACGCGAACTGCCCCATCGTCGACACCTGGTGGCAGACCGAGACGGGCGGCCATCTGATCACGCCGGTGCCGGGCGCGACGGCGCTCAAGCCGGGTTCGGCGACCCGGCCGCTGCCGGGTATCGAGGCCTGTCTGGTCGATAATGAGGGCAAGGTGCTGACCGGCGCGACCGAAGGCAATCTGTGTATCTGCGACTCGTGGCCGGGTCAGATGCGTTCGGTCTTCGGCGACCATCAGCGTTTCATCGAGACCTACTTCTCGACCTATCCCGGCAAATACTTCACCGGCGACGGTGCACGCCGCGACGAGGACGGCTATTACTGGATCACCGGTCGCGTGGATGACGTGCTGAACGTTTCCGGTCACCGTCTCGGCACCGCCGAGGTCGAAAGCGCGCTGGTGGCGCACAATGCCGTGGCCGAAGCCGCGGTGGTCGGCTTCCCGCACGACATCAAGGGCCAGGGCATCTACTGCTACGTCACGCTGGTGAAGGGAGCGACGCCCACCGACGAACTGAAGACCGAACTGCGCAACTGGGTTCGCCGCGAAATCGGCCCGATTGCTTCGCCGGACGTCATCCAGTGGGCGCCGGGCCTGCCCAAAACACGCTCAGGCAAGATCATGCGCCGTATCCTGCGCAAGATTGCCGAACGTGATGTGGCTAATCTGGGCGATATCTCGACCCTGGCCGATCCGTCTGTGGTGGCGGACCTCGTGAAGGGCGCGGGCCTGTAATAAAAAAGAAGCCCCGGACTGCTCCGGGGCTTCTTTTTGATCATGCATCCGCCATCATATCCTTCTTGAGGGCGTCCATATCCTTGGCCAGTTGCCGGGCCTTGGCGGCGTCGAAGTAGCTCTTGGCCTTTTCGAACAGGCTGCCTTCCTCCTCCTCGAAGTGATGCGCGCAGGCGTGTTTAAGTTCCCCGAAAGCGATCATCCACTCGTCGCTCGATGTCGTCGCCGTCGAAATCCGTTCGAGAATCTTTTCGATCTCGTCATGCTCTTCGTTGGTGTGATCGAGCTTCTTTTCCACGGCCTTTGAGCGCGTGGCCTTGTCCATGGCCAGATAGAAGCTCTGCTCCTCGGCCTTGGCGTGAATGACCAGTTCGGCCTTCAGCGTGCGAAACAGCGACAGGCGCGTGCGATCGTCCGGCGCGTCGGCGACCTGATCCATCAGCTTTTCGAACCGCCGGTGGTCTTTCTTGATATAGTTGTAGATATCCATGGTCCTCGGCTCCTTTTTATTTTGAGAGCGGAGCATTTCATGGACGGTGTAAGGACGATATGGCGCACCCTCAATCCAGCGTAAGCCGAAGGTAAGTTTAGTTAAAAGACCGGTTGGCCTCGCCGCGCCTGACCGCGCCGTACCAGCCCCACAGAGCGTGCGACACAACCGAGCGGTAGGGCGCCCAGCGCATCGCGCGCGTCCGGCAATAGGCTTCGTCCGGGCGGGCGTCGAGGCCGTCGAGCCAGCCGACGGCTTCGCGCAGCGCGATATCGCCGGTAGGAAAGATGTCGAGACGGCCTTCGCAGAACATCAGATAGACCTCCGCCGTCCAGCGGCCGATACCTTTCAGCGCCGTCAGGTGCGTGATGGCGTCTTCGATGTCGAGACCCCGCACATGGGCGAAATCGACCGAACGGTCGTGGACGGCTTCGGCCAGAATGCGCGCATATCTGACCTTGGGCCGCGACAGGCCATGACCGCGCAGCGCTTCGTCCGACAGGGCCAGCAGTCTGGCGGGCAGGACGTCCACCAGGCCGCCGCGCACCTTCTGCCAGATGGAGTCGGCGGCCTTGACCGACAATTGCTGTTCGACGATCAGGCGCAGCAGGCCCTCGAAGCCGTCGGCGCGGTGGCGGAAGTTGAGGTCGCCCACCGTGGCGAACAGGGGCACCAGCGCCGGATCGGCTTCGGCCAGGGCGGCCATATGGGCGCGTTCGAGGGGGACAAGATCACCGGTTATCATGGGCCGAGACTTACACGGATGCGCCCGTGCGTCACTTCCCGAATATTGCGGTGCTGTTCACTACTGACAGTTTCAGGCTTTTGGGGTCGCGCATCTGACCCCAAAACCGCTTCACACTTTTGGGGATGCGCTTGGGTTAGCTCTGGATGCAGCCGACCTGCGCCACCCGGTAGTCGCGACGCAGCGTATCCGAGACGATGCCGTAATTGCGCCGCGTCAGCAGGTCCTCATGCTCGAAATCGTAGGTGCGCGACGGCGTATGACCGATCTTGGCCAAAGTGGCCGGCGTCGAGGAATAGAGGCGGCCGCGGCGCGGCTTGGTCTTCAGCGTGATGCCGATGACCTGCGACTGGGCATCGAGGGTCGGGCCGCCCAGAAGCTTGTTGAGGCTGCCGGAAATGTCCTCCGTGTGGCCGGCTTCGGCCCAGGCCAGAACCGTCTCCGGCGACTCGAACCGCTTGCCGGTCTTGAGCTTGGTCTCGCCGATCAGGCGACCGGTGGCTTCACCCACCTGATCGTGCGGGAAGCCTGGCATGAAGCCGCGCATACCCGGCTTGATCGTCTTGGGGTCGGCGAAGGGCAGGGGGCGCGCGCCGCTTTCGGTCACCGCCAGCACGTAGTTGTCGAGGCTGCGCTTGTACTGGACGCGGATGCGCACGGCCAGATTGCCCCCCAGATTGAGGAAGGGGTAACGGCAGTTACGGATGCTTTCGCGGGCCAGCACCCACTCGCCCGACTTCGACACCGAAAAGGCCGTGCCGCGATAATCGATATCGTTCATCAGCGGCAGGCTGATGACTTCGTTGTGCGAGAAGGGCGAATAGGTGGCGAATAGGGCCGCCTCGCCGGGGCTGGGCGGCGGCGGGGCGGGCGGCGACATCGACTTGTCGGCCCAGCGACCGGGCACGATGACCATCAGCGCCACCGCCGAACCGTAGAGCAGCCAGTCGGGTATGAGGGCCATGCTATGCCTTCTCCCAAAAAGAGGTGGCCGGCTTTTGGATCAGGGAAGGCATCTGAAAAACCCTCCGCCTTAGCCGGCGACGGCGGCGGCGAGGATCAGGGCGACGGCCAGCTTGCCTGCCACCAGCAGGACGGCGGCGGAAACTTCGCCCTCATCGATGCGCTGCGGCAGGCCGGCCAGCAGGAAGTCGACCAGACGGAAGACAAACAGTTGCAGCAGGACCGTCGCGCCGCCCCAGATGAGGATTTCGCGCACCGAGGTCGAGGCCGACATGGACGCACACAGCGGCACGGCCAGGCCAATGATCACGCCGCCATAGGCGACCGCAGCGGCGGAATTGCCGTCGCGGATCTGCTGGATTTCCTTATAGGGCGTCAGGATCGAATAGATCACCGCGCCGATGAGCAGCATGAGCAGGGTGGCACCGGCGTGCAGCAGGGTGACCGGGAAGCCGGCGGCGAAGGCCTGCACTTCGGGACGCAGAACGTCCGGCACCAGAAAATCGAGATTGAGGAAATCCGGTATCATGCCGATCAAAGCCCCCGTTGAAGCGCATCCCCAAAAGTGCAACGCGATTTGGAATAAGATGCGCGACAAGTAAAAAACGCCCGTGGTCCCGCACGGACGGTGAGTATTGTATCGGGTGTGCTGCAAGATCAAGGCCGAAAATGTGACCGTTTTTTACGGCCAGATTGACGAAATCCTACATGCCGGAAGCCAGATGGCCGTAGGGCAGTTCCGTTTCGACCGCATCCGTCTCATTCTGGGCCGTTTCCGCCTGCCCGTTCCTGCGCAGAACGCTGGCGCGCACCTTCTCGCTTTCGGACTTCAACTGACCGCAGGCGGCGAGGATGTCGCGCCCGCGCGGCGTGCGGATGGGCGAGGCGTAACCGGCCTTGTTGAGAATGGCGGCGAAGGACTCGATCGACTTCCAGTCCGAGCACTGATAGTCGGTGCCCGGCCACGGATTGAACGGGATGAGGTTGATCTTGGCCGGGATGCCCTTGATCAGGTTGATCAGGGCGCGCGCTTCGGCGGGGCTGTCGTTCACGCCCTTGAGCATCACATATTCGAAGGTGACGCGGCGGGCGTTCGATAGGTCCGGATAGGCGCGGATGCCGGCCATCAGGTCCTTCAGCGGGTACTTCTTGTTGATCGGCACCAGCACATCGCGCAGCTCGTCATTGGTCGCGTGCAGCGAAATGGCCAGCATGGCCGCCGTGCGCTTGCCCAACGCGTCCAGTTCCGGCACCACGCCCGACGTCGAGACGGTGATGCGGCGGCGCGAAATGGCGATGCCTTCGTTGTCGGAGATGATGTCGATGGCGTCGGCGACGTTGTCGAGATTATACAGCGGCTCGCCCATGCCCATGAAGACGATGTTGGACAGGCGGCGGTCTTCCTTGGGCGACGGCCATTCGCCCAGATCGTCGCGCGCCACCTGCACCTGGGCTACGATTTCGGCGGCGGTCAGGTTGCGCACCAGACGCTGCGTGCCGGTGTGGCAGAAGGAACAGTTGAGCGTGCAGCCGACCTGCGACGAGACGCACAGCGCGCCCGAACGGCCGACATCGGGAATGTAGACCGTTTCGACCTCGATGCCCGGCGCCATGCGGATCAGCCACTTGCGCGTGCCGTCTTTCGACACCTGACGCTCGACGACTTCGGGACGGGCAAGGGTGAAGACTTCGGCCAGCGGACCGCGCTGATCCTTGCCGATATCGGTCATCTTGTCGAAATCGGTGAAGCCGTAATGGTGCACCCAGCGCCAGATTTGCTGGGCGCGCATCCTGGCCTTGCGCTCCTCGACCACGCCGGACTCTTTCAACGCCGCGATCAGGCCGTCGCGCGTCAGCCCGGTAATGTTGACCTTAGCGGGCGCGGCGGGTTTGGCGGACAGGTCGAGCGTATAGGCCACGGATGGACTCTCAGAAAAGGCACAGATGCGGGGAGCGGAAGGCGGGGCTATACAGGAAAATGTGCGGGATGTCTAATTTCGCGGATCAAATCTACTGCGCCTTGAGATAGGCAATGATCGCCTTACGGTTTTCAGGTTTGGACACCGATTGCGGCATGGTAGTGCCGGGATAGAGCTTTGACGGATCGCTCAGAAATCGATCCAGATGCGCGGCGTCCCAGCGCAGACCCTTGGCGCCGACGGCCCTGAGGGCGGGGGAGTAGGCGAATCCCGCAACGCTCGCCACCTGACGACCGACGACGCGCTCAAGCGACGGGCCCTGACCGTTGCTGGCCGTGACCTCATGACAACTCGCGCAATAGCGCTCGAACAGGTCTTCGCCGGAGGCTGCCGAGGTTTGAGCGTGCGTGCCCGACGCCACAAGAAGCCCCGTCAGGATCAGCGCTGTTCTCACAAAAACACCCCTTGCGCCACGCGCCCCATCAGCACCACGACGGCGATGAAGTTGATCATGAAGACCATGCCGCGTAGGGGCACATCGGTGGTCAGGGTCTGCACGACCGTATGGATGAGCCGCCCGACAAGGAAAAGCCACGCGGCGGCGATGTCGATCTCTTCGATGCGGCCGGACTGATAGATGATCGCGGCGGCAAACAGGGCAAAGACCGGCAGTTCGAACTGATTGGACAGGTTGCGCGCCACCCGCTTCGAGCGCTCCGGATCGGCATTGGCGTTGACGAAGGCCGAGGCCTTGATCTCGCCCTTGCGCAGGGCGGTCTGGCGCTCCCAGGTCAGCCAGACATAGAGCCCGGCCACCAGCGCAAAATGCCCCAGAAACGGCAGCAGAAACAGTTGATCCGTCGTCAGCTCAATCATGGTCGTCTCCACAGATCGGGCAGTCCGGCTCCGGCGGCAGGGCAATGACGCGCGAGGTCATAGACAGGCCGTCGAAGATCAGCAGCTTGCCGAGCAGCGGTTCGCCCGCGCCGGCGACCAGTTTCACGACCTCCAGCGCGCACATCGCGCCGATAATCCCGGCCAGAGCGCCGACGATCCCCACACGTTCGCAGGTTTCGGCATCGGGCGGAATATCCGGCACGAAACAGTGATAGCAGGGCGCGCCCCTGAACACCGCCACCTGACCGCTGAAACGGCCAAGCGCACCGGACACCAGCGTCTTGCCCCATGCCATGCAGATGCGGTTGACCAGATGGCGCGTCTCGAAATTATCGCAGCCATCCAGCACGATGTCGTAGCCGCCGATGATTTCCGCCGCATTATCGGCGGTGAGACGCACGGAGTGCAGATTCAATGCGGCTGCCGGGTTGAGGGCGGACAGGCGCGCCTTCGCTACCTCGGCCTTAGAGGCGCCCACATCGCCGGTGGCGTACAGGACCTGTCTTTGCAGATTGGACAGGCTGACCGTGTCGTCATCGAGCAGGCCCAGCGTGCCGATACCCGCCGCCGCCAGATAAAGCGCTGCCGGGGCGCCTATGCCGCCCAAACCGACGATCAGCACCTTTGCAGCCTTCAGACGGCGTTGCCCCATGCCGCCGATCTCTTTCAGCACAATGTGCCGGGCATAGCGGTCAAGATCGTCGTCGGTCAGATGGGGGGGCAGGTCGGGCAGGGACATGGCCTCAGATATAAAGGGCGTCGCGCCGCCTCGCCAGCCCTGTTCTGTTCGCTTGTGATTAACAGGCGGACGTCTATAATTCCGCACAGATACAAAGGATATTCGATGCGGCGGACCATCAGGCAGATCAGCGGCAAACGGCGCTCGGAAACGGGCGATGCGCGGCTGGGCGTCACCCTGGCCTTTGTCGCCGGGGCGGTCAATGCCGGGGGTTTTCTGGCCGTCGGCGTCTATACCTCGCACATGTCGGGCATGGTGGCGTCTTTTGCTGACGACATGGTGCTGGAGACCTTTGGCCCGGCGGTGCTGGCGCTGACCTATGTGCTGTGTTTCTTTCTGGGGGCGGTGACCTCCAGCCTGCTGGTGAACTGGGCGCGGCTGAAGCGGCTGCATTCGGAATTCGCGCTGACCCTGGGGCTGGAGGCGCTGTTGCTGCTGGTCTTTGGACTGCTGGCCGCCGGGCTGATCGGCGACATCGCCCTGAGCCTGCCGCTGACCATCGGGCTGCTGTGCTATCTGATGGGCCTGCAGAACAGCCTGATGACCAAGCTGTCGCACGCGGAAATTCGCACCACCCATATGACGGGCATCATTACCGATCTGGGGATCGAGGCCGGGCGCTTCCTGTTCGGTCGTGCGACGCATGCCGACGCGCGCTTTCATCCGAAAAAGGCGCGACTCCTTCTGTCGCTGCTTTCGGCCTTTACGGTGGGCGGTTTGGCAGGCGCTTTCGGCTTCAGTCATCTGGGCTTCGTGACGGTGCTGCCGGTGTCGATTTTACTGGGTTTGATCGCTCTGGTGCCCATGCTGGACGACTTGTCCCGGCAAAAACGCCGACGGGGCTTGAAAGCCTAAACGGAAACCGCCAATTAGTTTTTATGACGGACAACAATTTCCCCAACTGGCACGGCACCACCATCGTGGCCGTGCGCAAGAACGGCAAGACGGTCATCGCCGGTGACGGTCAGGTTTCGATGGGCCCGACCATCGTCAAGGGCGGCGCGAAAAAGGTCAGAACTCTGGCCGGCGGCAAGGTGATTGTCGGCTTTGCCGGGGCGACGGCCGACGCCTTCACGCTTCTGGAGCGGCTGGAGGCCAAGCTGGAACTCTATCCGGACCAACTGGCGCGGGCCTGCGTCGATCTGGCCAAGGACTGGCGCACCGACCGCTATCTGCGCCGGCTGGAGGCCATGCTGCTGGTGGGCGACAAGAACCACATCCTGACCATCACCGGGGTCGGCGATGTGCTTGAGCCCGAAGACGGCGTGGCGGCCATCGGTTCCGGCGGCACCTACGCGCTGTCGGCGGCGCGCGCGCTTCTGGAGTACGAGCCCGATGCCGAGGTCATCGCGCGCAAGGCCATGAAGATCGCGGGCGATATCTGCGTTTACACCAACCACAGTGTCACTCTGGAGAAACTGGAAGCGTGATCTCCTTCCGTCCTTTGACCGATAACGATGCCGGACGTCTGCTGCTGTGGATGTCCTCGCCCCATGTCCGCCAATGGTGGGTGAATGAGGGGCAGACCGCCGAAGATGCAGTCGAAGACGCGCTGGCCTATATCGGCGCGGCCAATGCCACGGCCTGGCTGTTCGAATGGAACGGCAAGCCCGCGGGCTATACCCAGTCCTACGAATGCCACCCCGACCATGAACCTGGCAGCCCCTGCCATTCGGACTCGCCCAAAGGCACGTTCCTGATCGACATGTTCATCGGGGACGCCTCGCTGCTGGGGGAGGGGATCGGCACCCAGGTCCTGACCCAGATCAGCAATGGGATGTTCAAGAAGGGGGCGCTGTGCGTGCGCGTCGCCCCTCAGACCGCCAATCTGGCGGCCATGCGTTGCTGCGAAAAAGCGGGTTTCGTCTCCGTCGGGCTGACCCCGTGCGGCGGATTGGCCCTGATGCAGCGTACGCCGGAACTGAACGCCTGATGGCCTATGAATTCCGTCGTCTGACGGCTGAAGACATTGCGCTGGTCAACGACTGGATCGCGCGTCCGCACGTCGCCGAATGGTGGATCGACGGTACGGGCGGTCCTTCTGAGCCGCTTGATGAGGATATCCTCACCGAAGACGAGGTGAGGGCGTGGATCGTCTCGTTTGAGGGGCGGCCCTTCGCCTATATGCAGGACTATACGCCGCATCTCGACCCGCAGCATCACTTCTTCGACCGCCCGCCAGGTACGCGCGGCATCGACCAGATCATCGGCGAGGCCGATATGGTCGGCATCGGCCACGGGCCCGCCTTCATCCGTCAGCGCGTCGAGCAGCTCTTTGCCGAAGGTGCGCCCTGCGTGGTTACCGACCCGCATCCGAAAAACGCCCGCGCCATCCGGGCCTACCAAAAGGCGGGTTTCGCCCCATATGGGGAAGTGATCAGCCCGGCATGGGGCCCCAGTCTACTTATGGAATGCAAACCCGAATGACCACCTTTTCCCCGCGTGAGATCGTCTCCGAACTCGACCGTCACATCATCGGCCATGCCGATGCGAAAAAGGCCGTGGCTGTGGCGCTGCGTAACCGCTGGCGGCGCAAACAGACCGATGCCTCGATCCGCGACGAGATCACGCCGAAAAACATCCTGATGATCGGGCCGACGGGTGTGGGCAAGACCGAGATCGCGCGCCGTCTGGCCAAGCTGGCTCAGGCGCCCTTCATCAAGGTCGAGGCGACCAAGTTCACCGAGGTCGGCTATGTCGGCCGCGACGTCGAACAGATCGTGCGCGACCTGGTCGAAGCGGCCATCCTTATGGTCAAGGACAAGAGCCGTCAGGGCGTGCGCGCCAAGGCCGAAGCTCAGGCGGAAGAACGTCTGCTCGATGCGCTGGTCGGGCCGGGCGCGCAGCCGGCGACGCGCGACAGCTTCCGCAAGCGCCTGCGCAATAACGAACTGGACGACAAGGAAATCGACATCACCGTCACCGATACGGGCGGCGCGATCGGGGCCTTCGAAATTCCGGGACAGCCGGGCAACCAGATCAATCTGGGCGAAATGCTGCAAAAGGCCATGGGCGGGCGTCAGAAGACGGTGCGCCTGACGGTTGCCGCCGCCCAGCCGATCCTGTTGTCCGAAGAGTCCGAAAAACTGCTCGATCAGGAAGCCGTGTCGCGGGAGGCCCTGACCCTTGCGGAGCAGGAAGGCATCGTCTTCCTCGATGAAATCGACAAGGTGGCCTCGAAATCCGAGCGCGGCGGGGCCGATGTCTCACGCGAAGGCGTCCAGCGCGACCTGCTGCCGCTGATCGAAGGCACGACGGTGTCGACCAAGTACGGGCCGGTGAAGACGGACCATATCCTGTTCATCGCGTCGGGGGCTTTCCACGTCGCCAAGCCGTCGGACCTGCTGCCGGAATTACAGGGCCGTCTGCCGATCCGTGTGGAGCTGAAGGCCCTGACGCAGGACGATTTCCGGCGCATCCTCAGCGAGCCCGAAGCCAATCTGATCAAACAGAATCAGGCGCTGATGGCCACCGAAGGGGTGACGCTGGCCTTCGAGGACGGCGCGATCGCCGAAATGGCCGCCGCGGCGGCGCAGGTCAATGCCAAGGTCGAAAACATCGGTGCACGCCGTCTGCACACCATTATCGAGCGGGTGATGGAGGAGCTGAGCTTCACCGCCGCCGATCAGTCGGGCCAGACCGTGACCATCGATGCCGCCTATGTGCGCGAACGGCTGGGCGAGGTAGCCGGGGACGCCGACCTGAGCCGGTATATTCTCTGATCTTACATCCCTCCCTGCATAGCGGGGAGGGGGGACCGCGAAGCGGTGGGTGGGGCAAGTTACGCAAAGAATGCCCCCCTTCGTCCGCTTCGCATCCACCTCCCCCGTACGCTTCGCTACAGGGGCGGATGAAAAGAAAAAGCCCCGGACGTTCCGGGGCTTCTTTTATGTCTTGCTACCCATATAGGTTTCGTAATTGTCGCCGAACTCATCGTAGTGCGCCAGCAACAGGTCGCGGAACTGCGCCGTCAACTGATCGACATTGAGCTTGCGCGCCGCCAGGAACTGCGTCTTGTCCGCGCTTTGCGCCGCGCACGTAAAGGCGGCATAGCGCGCCGCGCCCTGCAGCGCCGCACCGCCGGCCTCGCCGATATTGGTGTCGTTGGCGTGTTTGTTGGTCAGGTCAATGTGGTCGGCCGCCATCTGGCGAAAAACTTCGACGGGAACGGTATGGGTGGTCATGTGTTTGGCTTACCGCGGGCGGTTGGTGTAGGCGTCGAAATTGGTGGCGTAGTCGGTGTACTGCTCTTCGAGGTACTGCTTGTACAAACGCAGATAGTGCTCGATATGCGCGTCCTTGTTCTGCAGCATGATGCGGCTGCTGACGAACTGGGTCGAGGATACATAAGCGTTGAAACGCGCGGCGGCCTGCATCATGGCGGCGCCGGCCACGCCCGGCTCGCTTTCGGGCAGGTGTTTGTTGCCGACTTCGATATGCTCGACGATCATTTCACCGAAACGCTGATTGGTGACTTGGGCCACGCAATACTCCTTTTAATGTAACTGTTGCGGTATCTGGCTTTACGCCGCCGGGTTTGTCAACTTCGCCATGAGCGCCGCCGAGGCTTGGTCGCACAGGCGATAGACGGCTTCGAAATCGCGGTCGTCGCCGTAGTAGGGGTCGGGCACGTCCTTTGTCAGACCCAGCGCCTCATCGAGATAGAGCGCAACCTTCGCCGTAGCATCGCCGGGCGCCATGTGACGGATATTGCGCACATTATCGCGGTCGAGGCCGAAGATCAGATCAAAGCGATAGAAGTCGTCGCGGTGAAGCTGACGCGCGCACTGGGCGGAAATATCGACGCCATAGCGCGCGGCAACGGCGATGGAGCGTCGATCCGGACACTCTCCCTTATGCCAGCCGCCCGTACCGGCGGAATCGATCAGAAAGCGATCGGTCAGCCCGGCTTGATCGACGTGATGACGCAGCAATCCCTCAGCCAGAGGCGAACGACAGATATTACCCAGACAGACAAAAAGAATAGAGATCATGGGAAACGCTTAGCCCAGTGGCCGCTTCCCTCGCAAGGCGTGTCTTGCGGGGCCGCTGAAATCATTTCACAATACGGGCATGACCGCGCCCCTTCCCGAACTTGAGCCCTTTATCGACCGCCTTCAGGCCATTTCCGACCGCTATGAGCGCGTCTATGGCATCGACCGTCGGGGCGACTGGCACCTGCTGAAAATGCAGGAGGAGATGGGCGAACTGACCCAGGCCTATCTGGCCATGACCGGCCGTTCGCGCCGCGACGCCGGGGCGGCGAAGCACGAGGTGGCGATGGAGATGGCCGACCTCATCTGCATGACGTTGCTGATGGCGCGCGCCGAAGGCATCGACCTCAACGCCGCCATCGCCGAGAAATGGCTGAAATGGGAAGCGGTTATGGCGGCGGAAAACCATGCGTAGCGCCGCCGCCGTCAAAAAGCTGTTCGAGCGCTTCGAGGCCGACAAACCGGAACCCAAGACCGAACTGAACTTCACCAATCCTTTTACCCTGACGGTGGCCGTGGCCTTGTCGGCCCAGACGACCGATGTCGCGGTCAACAAGGCCACCGCGCCTTTGTTCGCCGTAGCCGACACGCCGCAGGCCATGCTGGACCTGGGCGAAGAGCGCCTGATGCAGATGATTTCCTCCATCGGCCTTTATCGCAACAAGGCAAAGAATGTCAGGGAGATGTGCCGTATCCTGATCAGCCGTTTTGACGGACAGGTGCCGCTCAATCGCGCTGACCTGCTGAGTTTGCCGGGCGTCGGCAACAAGACGGCGTCGGTGGTACTCAACGAACTGGACATCAAGCCGGCCATTGCGGTCGATACGCACGTCTATCGCGTTTCGCACCGGTTGGGGATCGTCGACCTTGCGGCCAATACGCCGGATAAGGTCGAAGCCGAACTGATGACCGTCATCCCGCGCAAATGGCTGACGCGGGCGCACCACTGGCTGATCCTGCACGGGCGCTATACCTGCACGGCGCGCAATCCGAAGTGCATGGCCTGCATCGTCGAAGACCTATGCCCGAAGATCGGCGTAGGCTAGTGATGATGCCCGCACAGCCCCAGCGCATGCTCGACGGCATGGCTCAGGCGGGCCGGCGCGGCGTCCTCGTATTTTAGATATAGATCGGGCTCGATCAGTTCCAACTCCATCAGACAGAACGCGCCGGCTGCGTTGCGCACCATGTCCACACGCGCATAGAGCAGGGTCTGGCCCACATATTCCAGCGTCTGATAGGCCAGTTCAACGGCGGCGACCGGCGGGGTCTGCACGCGCAGGTGCGCATCGTAATCGGGCTGAGACCGGAAGTCGCCGGGCTTGGGCGTCTTGAGCACCGCATGGCTGAAATCGCCGCCGAAGAAGATCAGCGACCATTCGCCTTCCGACTGGATAGCCGGCATAAAGGGCTGAAGCATGGCGTCGGCTTGCGGGGCCTCGGCGGGTACGTCCGCGCCTTCCCAGACGAGGGTCTTTTTCGCTCCGGCCGAGATGCGCGGCTTGAGCACCAGCGCGTTCTGTCCGAAATCGGCGCGGGCGCGGCTCAGCACGTCCGGCGTCAAAGCATCGGCAAACAGGGTCGGCACGATGCGGATGCCGCCTTCGGCCAGATCGCGCAGATAGGACTTGTCGACATTCCAGCTCACGATTTCAGGCGGATTGAGCAGGCGGTGCCCCTTCGCTTTGATATAGGCCAGCGCCCGGCGGAAATCGTCCGGCGCATTGTGATAGCCCCAGGCCACCAGCGGCAGAACCAGATCGTATCCTTCCGTCAACGGCTCCGACCACGGCTGTGCGTGGACCTCGAACCCGGCAAAGGCGGCGCGGTAGGCATCGAGCACGGCGGGCCAGCGTCCGTGGTGTGACGGATGCGCCGGATTGGGGGTGAGTATCAGAAGGGACTTTTTCATTTTCGCTTGCTCCGCGAGCGGTTTTTGCGCAAAGACACCGCAAATAGCAACCGGATAATCGCGCATGTATTCTGACTACGACGTCACCGCCGTTGGTAATGCCATTGTGGACGTTCTGGCCCCGGCCAGCGAAGACTTTATCGTGTCGGAAGGCCTGCCCAAGGGCGGCATGACGCTGATCGATCAGCACCGCGCCCTGAATCTCTACGGCAAGATGGTGGCGCGCGCCGATAAGAATAGCGAAGATCTGACGCAGGAATCCGGCGGGTCGGCGGGCAATACCATCGCCGGCGTCGCGTCCTTCGGTGGCAAGGCGGCCTATATCGGCAAGGTGGCGCACGATGAACTGGGCGAAGTGTTCAGCCGCGACCTGAAAAAGAGCGGCGTGCATTTCGATGTGCCCTTCCTGCACGACGATCCGACCCATACCGGTCGTTGCCTGATCAACATTACCGAAGACGGGCAGCGCACCATGGCGACATTTTTGGGGGCTGCGGCGCTGGTGCAGCCGCAAGACGTCGATCCGGAACTGATTAAGGCGTCGCAGATCACCTATCTCGAAGGCTATCTGTTCGACACGCCATCGGGCCGGATGGCGTTTGCCAAGGCCTGCGAAATCGCCCGTTCGGCGGGCCGCAAGACGGCCATGACCCTGTCGGACAGCTTTGTCGTCGATCGCTGGCGCACCGACCTGCTGGCCTTTATCGAGCAGCATATTGACCTCGTCTTCGCCAATGAATCCGAGCTTCTGTCGCTGTTCCAGACCGAGGATTTTGACAAGGCGGCGCGCTATCTGAAGTCGAAGGCCGATCTGGCATTCGTCACGCGCTCCGAACGCGGTTCGGTGGCGCTCAAGGCCGACCTGTCGCACGACATCCCCGTCTATCCGGTGGCTGACTTGGTCGATACGACCGGGGCGGGTGATCAGTACGCGGCGGGCGTGATGTACGGCCTGACGCAGGGCCTGCATCTGGAAACCTGCGGCCGTCTGGGGGCGCTGGCCGCCGCCGAGGTGATCAGCCATTATGGCCCGCGTCCGCAGGTCAATTATGCTGAACTGGCCAAACAGAACGGCCTGATCTGAATTCGCTTGCCAAACGGCCACCTTGTGTCAAGGTTGAGTTCGCGGGGATAGCAACCAAGGCTCCGCGCTCAAACCTTGAAACAGGGAGGTTTGTAATGCGTACATTCATCATTACATTGGCAATTAGTCTGTGTGCAGCGACCACGGTGTCGGCGACGGTTTACCCCGGCGATTCAGCCCGGTCGGCATGGACGCCGACCAGTCAGGCCCTCAACTATTCCAAACTGTATAAAAGCGCAAAGTCGGCCTACAACACGTCGTTGCGCCTGAGTGGTCAGGGCAAGTCCGAAGCGGCCTGTGCGGCGGCACAGAAGGCCGTGGGGTTATGGAATGCGGCTTATCGCAGTCACGGCGTCCGTGCGGATGATGTCAACGAGCGCGTGCGCAATGCGCCGGGATATGCACGTCTGCCGGCCAGCCAGTATCAGCGCCCCGAAATGACAAATCCGTATATCGATAACGAAGCGTCCTTGTGTACGGGCGCATAGCATCCTGTTTCGATGCTCAATCGACAGGTTATTAACTATTGTTGTCGCCTTTTCAGCGCGACATAGAGCGCGCCGGAGCCGCCATGGCGGGCGTGGGCCTGTGAAATCCCTGCCACGATATGCGCCAGCGCCGGGTCGGCTAGCCATTCCGGTGCATTGCGTCTCAATATACCGTTTTCGGCCATGCCCTTGCCGGTGATGACCAGCACGGCGCGGTAATCATTGGCCCAGGCCTGCTGCACGAAGCCCTTCAGTCGCTGTTCGGCCTGAATTTGGTTCAGGCCGTGCAGGTCGAGGCGCGCTTCGATCGGATCGCGTTCGCGGCTGATGCGGCGCTTGCGCCTGGGCTCGATCGGGTCGGGCGCGAAGGATGTGCCCTCGGTCAGGCGGAAACCGCTCTGGGGGCGCACGGCTTCACCGATCTTGAACGGAACGAGCGGCAGCGGGCGCTCAATACGCGGGGCGGAGAGGGTGTTCTGACCCTCAGGCAGGCCCTTGATGGTGACGGTTTCGATTTCCGGTTTCGCGAAAGGCGGCTTGACAGGCTCGGGCTTGGTCTTGAGCGCGTGTGGGCGCACCGTGGCGGTCACCAGTTGCCACAGTTTCAGATCTTCGTCCTTCAGGCCAAAGCGCTTCATAGGGCTTAAATGGCATGGAGTGGGGCAGGGGGAAAGAGGGTTTCCACCCTACCACCGCTCGTTTCACTCACGGTTCCCCTCCCCGCCAGCGGGGAGGTGTAAGTCTGAACATCCCCGCGTGGATCAATCTCGCCGCTTGGCGCGCGGATTCTGTTTCGGCAGGTGCTGGACCGGGCGCAGTTTGCTTTCGATATGGCGGATGATCAGGTCGGCGACATCGACGCCGGAAGCCTTCTCGATCCCCTGCAGGCCGGGCGAGGAATTGACCTCCAGCACCTTGGGGCCGGAATTGGAGCGTAGAATATCGACCCCGGCCACCTGAAGCCCCAAAGCGCGGGCGGCCTTTACCGCGATATCGGCCTCTTCCGGCGTAATCTCGACCGACAGGGCCTTGCCGCCCTGATGCAGGTTGGCGCGGAAATCGCCGATCTTGGCCTTGCGTTTCATCGCCGCCACCACCTTCGAGCCGATGACGAAGCAGCGCAGGTCCTCGCCGTCGGCTTCGCGGATGAACTCCTGCGTCAGCAATTCGGCATCGAGGTCGCGGAAGGCCGAAATGACCGAAGCCGCGGCCAGATGGGTCTCGGCCAGAACCACGCCGCGGCCCTGCGCGCCCTTGGTCAGCTTGATGACCAGTGGCGCGCCGCCGACCAGTTCGACGACGAAGTCGGTGTCCTTGGGCGATTTGGCAAACGCCGTCACCGGCATGGGGATGCCCTTGCGCGCCATGACCTGCAGCGCGTGCAGCTTGTCGCGTGAGGCGGAAATGGCCGAGGAGCGGTTCAGGCAATAGGCGCCGGTGGTCTCGAACTGCCGCACGACGGCCAGCCCGTAACTGGTCATGGGGACGCCGATGCGCGGGATGATGGCGTCGAACTGCGGCAGGGGCTTGCCGTCGTAATGGACTTCGGGCCGCGTCACATTGATGTTCATGTAGCAGCGCGAGGTTTCGATGGCTTCGATGACGTGATCGCGTTCCTGCGCCGCCCGGATCAGGGCGCGGATGGAATAGTTGCCGGCGTCCTGCGTCAGCACGGCCAGCCGTAGCGGGCGTTTCACCGCCTTGGGGGCGTCGGCGCGGCTATAGACGTCGTAGGACAGGACCGGCAGACGCTGACCCGCCGTGGGATCGACCAGCGCGCCGAGGCTTTCCAGCGCCTGACGGCCGATCAGCATGCGATAGGCCATGTGGGCGCGGTTGGTCAGCGACACCTCGATGGGGTGGCGGACGCCGCCGATATCGATGTGGGTTTCGATGAAATAGCGCCATTCCGTCTCGCCGTTGGACGAGGTGACTTCGCGCTGGGCCAAGAGATCTGCGGAACAGGCGACTTCGATATCGTAACGCCCCGGCACCGGATTGACCACGAAGCGCACGCGCGGGCGTTCGGGCGTGCCGAAGACCTCGATATCCACCGCGTGCAGGGCCGAGGTGCGGGCGCCGGTGTCGACCTTGGCCTTGATGGCGGGCAGGGCCAGATCGGGCAGGCCGACCCATTCTTCCCAGCCGAAGGTAAGCGGTGCGGTGTCGGTCATGAACAGTCCCGTGAGCGGAGGATCAAGCTACCGCCCATAGGCCGTTTTTGCGACGGAATTATAACTTTCCTTCTTCCTGTTTACGGGGAGAACCGGGCCGCCGGTGCGGGGGGCCGGGTGAGCGAGGTCGGATGAGGGGCGAGCCGAACTAAAGACAGATGCCCCTCACCCTAACCCTCTCCCCGCAGGCAGGGAAAGGGGACTTCAGGCCTTTTCCTTGGCCTCGACCGTAAAGGCCAGCAACTGCCGCGTCAGGCGCTCGCCGCGCTTGCCGGCGGCCAGGGCGGCCTCGGACAGGCGGCGAAGGTCTTGATTGTCCGCCTGACGCCCGATCATGTCGAGCGCGGCGTTCATGACGTTCAGCATCTGCGAGAAGTCAGCGGCGACATCGCCGGCCAGACGCCCGACCGTCTCATAGCGTTGCGACAGGATGAGGGCGGTGTCGAGCCGTTCGGCCTGACGCTCCAGTTCCAGCTTGGCCAGTTGCAACTGGGCGATTTCCAGTTCGAGCTGACCGGTGCGCGCTTTGAGAGTCAGGTACTCCAGACGGTCGGGACCGGCTTCGGTGACCGGCGGCGGAGCGGACGGCAGGTGCGCGGACAGATCGAACGCGACACCGACGAGGCCATCGAACGCCTCATCGGTGGTGACCGGACTCAGGCGTTCCAGCACGGGCTTGAAACCGGCGGGCGTCTTGACGCGGTAGGACAGGTCGCCGCCGGTCTTTTGCGCCAGATGCATAGTCAGTTCGGCATGGATGCGGTCCTGATCGTCGGGATGCAGGCTGTCGAGCCAGCCCTCGCCGAAGAATTCCTGCGCGCCGCAGCCGGTCAGTACCTGCCAGCCCGACGACAGACGCGTCAGCGTGCCGTCGGTCTTCCATACGCGATTAAGCGGGCTGATGTCGGCGGCAATATCGGAGATTTGGCGTTCGGGCTTGGCTTGCGGCGCGGGGACGGCCTGAAGCGCGGTGAATTCAGCCTCCAGTTCGGCCTTTTCGGTTTTCAGCACCGCCAATTCGCTTTCGAGCGCCTTGAGGCCCTGCAACTCGGCGACTTCGGCCTTGAGGGCCTCGATTTCGGCGTCGCGCGGATCGTTTTCAACGACTGGCGGTGCAACGGTCTCAGCCAGGGTCGCGTAGTCCTGACGCAGGGTTTCCAGTTCGGTCTCCAGCGCGGTGAGTTCGCTGGTGCGGGCCTTGAGCGTTTCGATCTCGGCCAGAGCGGCTTCCAACTCGCTGGTGTCCGGGGCGACCTCGACCGCAACCGGCTCGGCGGTTTTCAGCGCTTCCAGTTCGGCACGCAGGACTTCGAGTTCCGGGTTTTCCGCGGTCTTCGCCGCCTCGACCTTGAGGGCTTCCAGTTCGCCGCGCAGGGCGTCGCGTTCGGCCTCGGTTTCGGCGCGAGCATGGCGCAGGTCTTCGATATCGGCTTGCAGCGCTTCGATCTTCGCCGTGTCTTCGATGATGACGGGGGCGGCGTCCGGCACGATCTCAGGCACGGCCTTGGCGTCCGTGACGTCGATGGCGACACCGAACAGTTCGCGCTGACCGTCGACTATCTTGCCTTGCCCTTTAAGCGAGACGTGGCGCACGGAGCCGTCCGCTTGCGGGATGGTCAGGTCGAGGTCGAGCCTATCGCTCTGGCCCGACATCAACCGCCCGAAGGCGTCATTGGCGCGGAGTTGATCTTCCGCCGTGATGCGCGTCGGTCCGCCGTCGAATTCGCGGCCGATCAGGCGGCGCATGCCTTCGTCCTCGACGATGGAATCCGATACAGGGTCGTAGGACCACACGCCGACGCCCAGCGCGGCGCGCGCCAGTTCGGCCTTTTGCAGGTCTTCGAGCGCCTGCTGAGCGTCTTCCGACAGAGCCGGAGCCGCAGTAACCACAGGCGCGGCGAGGGCGGGCGTCTCGCTGACCGACAGGGTGAGTTTGGTCGGGATGGCGGCGACGGTGATGCCTTGGGCTTCGCCGTCCTGCGTATGGACGATCCAGGCGGTGAGGATGACCGGGTGGGTCTGACCGCGCACATCCTTGAGCGAGAGGTTGATCGAGGAGGGGCGGCCGTTGGCCTGACCTTCGGGCGGCAGGTCGGCGAGGAAGTCGACGGCCTTCTGGAAGTCGGCGTCGGCGACGAAGACCTGCGCCCAGTTGGCGTTCATGGCCTGATCACGCGGCGTATCGAGCAGGCTGCCGACGCGCGGATTGAGGTCGAGCACCGTCCCGTTCTGATCCAGCCCCCAGAAGGGCACCGGGGCGGCCGAGAACCAGTGGCCGCGCCAGACACCGGAAATATCGCCCACGCCTTCGCCGGTCTGGGTTTCGATCTCGACCAGCGCCGTGGTCGAGCCGATCACCTCGCCATTGGTGTTCATGATCGGCATGGAGGTGACCGACACCAGCACCTTGGTGCGGCTGCCGTGATTGACGATCAGGTGTTGAAAGCCCTTGACCGTCTGACCGCGCAGGGTGCGCGCGATGGGCAGAAGGTCGGGCGGAATGACACGGCCGTCGGGATAGGTGATGCCCCAGGTCGCCGAATGAAAACGTAAGCCGATCAGTTCGTTGTCCTTGCGGCCCAGAAGCTGATGCGCGGTCTTGTTGGCGAAGATGAACTTGCCCGTGGCGTCGGTTTCGACCAGCGCCACCGGCACGGCGTTAAGCACGTTGAACATGCGGCGTTCAAGCTGATCGATCTTGCGTTCGGCCTTGAACAAAAGGTCCTGAAACTGACGCACCTGAGACGTCTTGATGACGGCGATAATGCCCGCGACGATGGCGACACCCAGCAGCAGCGCCGCCAGCACCCCCAGAACCACAATCAGATCGGCTTCGCTTTCCAGAAGCATCGCGCGCACAGACTCCCACCTGTCCCGTTTCGGCGCACATTGCACCTCAGCCGGTCGTTACCGGACTTAGCGGCTGCAACAAACGTACCTGTTTTAAGAAGGGGCGCAAGCGACGTTTAGGCCGTAGTGCGGCGCGATTTCGCAAAAAGTCCGGCAATGCCCAGCCACCAGCCAAGAACGAAGCTGACGCCGTATCCGGCCAGCGGGACGGGGAAGGTGCCGAAGAGCCATGGCAGTGCGCAAGCGAGACTGTAGAGGCTCAGTGCGACCGCCGGGGCGCGGCGGTTTTTGTCCCGCCATAGCCATAGAGGACTCAGCGCGGTCAGGATCAGGCAGGTGAACATGACTATGGCGAGTAGAGGTGATTGTACCCAGGCCATGGACATTACACCTTCCACATGCGGCACGGGCAGCAGAGGATCGGGACGCCACGCGCACAGCAGCGCAGCAAGCAGAATTACGAGTACGCTACAAAGGAAACTGCGTGAACTAAAGCGAAGCCTTGTGAGGGTTAGTACGGCAACCGAAAAAGCCGCCAGTTGCGAACGATCTGGCTGCCATGCCAAAAGAATGGCGATGAGCCCCATTCCGATAAGCCACAAGGCCGGCTCTTGTGCTCCATCCTTTGGTTGGGCAGCGGTCAGCGTAAGAGGCAGGATCAGGGGGGCGACATTGACCTGAACGGGCCCAAGTATCAGCCAGCGATGCACGCCCTCTTGCCCGGCACCGGCGAA
Organism: Asticcacaulis sp. AND118; assembly: GCF_020535245.1. Taxonomy (GTDB): domain Bacteria; phylum Pseudomonadota; class Alphaproteobacteria; order Caulobacterales; family Caulobacteraceae; genus Asticcacaulis. Next base: position 801,950 of record NZ_CP084910.1, read on the forward strand.
GGTCAGGACAAGAAGTAACAGTGCGAGAAGTAAAAGCCACGGCGATGGACGTAATACCTGCGCCAGCCCCAGACACAGAAGACCCCCAACCAGCCACGCGACGGGGTTGCGCAGCCAAACGCCCATGCCCAGCCCGAACTGTTGCAGGGTTAGCGCGCCCAAGGCCACCGTCAGAAATGACAGGACGGCAAAGCCTATGACGAACTGGCGCAACCGATTATCCGCAGATGCCATGATGTATGTGTCCCGCGCGCCGTGCCTGCGTCCCGCCCTGATATCCGCAGCGTCTTTCGGGCGGCGGTTAAAGTCAATGGAACGTAGGGGAGAATTTTTTAAACACAAAAGGCCGGATCGCTGATCCGGCCTTTTGTGTTTAAAAACAGAATGGAGCGGGTGAAGAGGATCGAACTCTCGACATCAACCTTGGCAAGGTTGCGCTCTACCGCTGAGCTACACCCGCTTGTTTCTGTTCAGTTCCACTCCCTAAAGGAAATGGAGCGGGCGAAGAGGATCGAACTCTCGACATCAACCTTGGCAAGGTTGCGCTCTACCGCTGAGCTACGCCCGCATCTTTCCGGCGCGTGGCCGAAGAGGCTGGCCTTATAGACAAAAGCCCGGAACCTTTGCAAGCCCCATGAGGCGTGAATCTGTGAAAAACTTTAGAGGCTCGGCTTTCCCCTCACCCCCTCCCTCTCCCCGTGAACGGGGAGAGGGGGCTAAAAATGAAAAGACCCGACGGGCCGCCCTGACGGCTTTTTCATGGAATGTCAGAGCATCGCCGGTATCACGCGGTCCGGTGGACGGTGCCCGTCCTGCAGCGTCTTGATATTGAGGATCACGCGGTCGCCCATATCGGTGCGAGCCTCGATGGTCGAGGACGCCATGTGCGGCAGCAGCACCGCATTGGGCAGACCGAACAGTTCCGGATTGATGCCGGGCAGGCGCTCATAGACGTCGAGGCCGACGCCGGCGATTTTATTGCCGCGCAGAAGATGGGCCAGCGCCTCTTCATCGACGATCTGACCGCGGGCCGTATTGACCAGAATGGCGTGCGGCTGAAGCTTCGACAGGCGCTCGGCATCGAGCAGGTGGAAGGTGTTGGGGCCGCCCGGCGCGTTGATAGATACCACGTCCATGCGCGCCAGCATCTGATCCAGGTCATCCCAGTATGTCGCTTCCAACTCGTCGGAGATGCGTTGCGACACCGGCTTGCGGTTATGATAGTGGACCTGCATGCCGAAGGCGCGGGCGCGACGCGCCAGAGCCTGACCGATACGGCCCATGCCGACGATGCCGAGGCGCTTGCCATAGATGCGGCGGCCCATCATGAAGGTCGGCGACCAGGCGGAAAATTCGCCGCGCTGCACGGTTTCGGCGCCTTCGACGAAGCGGCGCGCGACGGCGATGATCAGGCCCATGGTCATTTCGGCAGTGTCTTCGGTCAGCACGCCGGGGGTGTTGGTGACGATGATGCCCTTTTCGACGGCCTTGGCGACGTCGATATGGTCGTAGCCGACGCCGAAATTGGCGATCATCTTGAGCTGCTCGCCGCAGGCTTCGATAAAGTCGGCGTCGATGCGGTCATTGATCGAAGAGACGAGCACCTCAGCCTCCTGCGCCGCCTCGATCATCTTTTCGCGCGGCATCGGGTCCTTGTTGAGCCATAGGGTGGTGTTGAACAGTTCGCGGAACCGCGTTTCCACCCCGTCGGGCAGTTTCACGGTCATGACGACCTTCAGTTTCTTGTTCATAATATGAGTTGACCCTCTGGCGGCATTATATGTGTGGGGCTGATTTTTAGGATCTGGTTAACCAAATCTGAAGCTTTGCGGCGCAAGTGTCGGAGACCTTCCCACGCCTCTTCAACCGTCCGTATTCGTCGATGCCGACCCTGTTCAGCCCGCCTTTTGCAGTGAAATCACCACACCATAGGCCGTGCCCCCGCGTCAAGGCGGGCCGGGCGCTTGCCCTGGTTTTGCTGACAGCGTTTTTGGCTGTTTGCGTCGGGAATGCGCCGGTCGCCACGGCCGGCAGCGCCGAGGAGGAGGCGTTCGACACGCCGTCCAAGCAGCCGGTGCCGCGCTGGGCCTCGCTGCGTTCCAACGAGGTTTATGCCCGTTCCGGCCCGACCAAGGAAAACAAGATCCTGTGGACCTATCGTCAGAAGAACCTGCCGGTGCAGATCATTTCCGAAACGCGCGAATGGCGCATGATCTGCGATCCGGACGGCGGCATCGCCTGGGTGCACAAGTCGATGCTGAAATCCCAGCGCAGCATCATCTCGATCGGAACGCAGAAGATCGATATGCTGAGCGGGGCCAAGTCCACCGCGAAGGTGAAGGCAAGGCTCAATCCGCGCGCTCTGGCGGCGCTCGACAAGTGCAAGAACGGTTACTGCAAGGTCTCGGTCGGCAATGTCGACGGCTGGGCGCTGCAGGAGCGTCTGTGGGGGGCGCAGGAAGGCGCGGCGTGCAAACGCCCGGACCCCTTCACGCGGCTGGGCAGCGGACACAGCACGCGCTAGAGCGCAATCCGATAAAGTGGGCACCACTTTTGGCTTCGCCGAACTTCGTTTCGGAAAAATTGCGCGACCACTCAAAAATTCAGCGCGGGATGATGTCTCCATCTGAAATCATCCCGCGCTGAACCCTAAAAAACACGCGAAAAGTCATTGAGCCGCAGGCTCTATGCGTGTAACGCATCTTTACAGCCTGTTACGAACGCGCCATTAAGCGCCGCAATGACAGCACTATGTGCGTGAGATTCTTACCGGAGCCCCAATGAGCGAGCGTCCCTCTTCTTTCGATTACGAAGCCCTTCTGGCGTGTTCGCGCGGCGAAATGTACGGCCCGGGCAATGCCCAGTTGCCGGCTCCGCCGATGCTGATGATGGACCGCATCACCCAGATTTCGAAGGACGGCGGTGCGTTCAACAAGGGCTATATCGAGGCTGAACTCGACATCAATCCGGACCTGTGGTTCTTCGCCTGCCACTTTATCGGCGATCCGGTCATGCCGGGGTGCCTCGGCCTTGACGCCATGTGGCAACTGGTCGGCTTCTTCCTCGGCTGGTCGGGCAATCCGGGCCGCGGTCGCGCGCTCGGTGTCGGCGACGTGAAGTTTACCGGTCAGGTCACGCCGGCCGTCAGGAAAGTGACCTATCGGATCGATATGAAGCGCGTCATGACCGGCAAGCTGATCATGGGCATCGGCGAAGGCGTGGTTCTGGCCGACGACAAGCCGATCTACTCAGCTTCGGGTCTGCGCGTCGGCCTGTTCGACGCCAAGGATCTGGTCTGATCCGGCACCCCTTTGACTACAGGGAAGCGAACCATGCGTAGAGTTGTCATCACTGGTATCGGAATCGTCTCATCCATCGGCACGGGCGCGGAGGAGGTCACGGCCTCGCTGCGCGACGCCAAATCGGGCATCGTTGCGGCGCCCGACTATGCGGAGCTGGGCTTCAAGTGTCAGGTGCACGCCGCGCCGACCATCGGCGACTGGTCGCCCTATGTCGACCGCCGCGCCGCCCGCTTCCTGTCGGACGGTCTGGCCTATGGCCATGTCTCGCTGGAGCAGGCCATCAAGTCGGCCGGCCTCGAAGAGAGCGACATTTCCAACGAGCGCACGGGGATCATCTTCGGCGCAGGCGGGCCTTCGACGCGCACCATCGTCGAAGCCGCCGACACGACGCGCGAAAAGAAGTCGCCCAAGCGCATAGGGCCGTTCGCCGTGCCCAAGGCCATGTCGTCCGGCCCTTCGGCGGTTCTGGCGACGTGGTTCAAGATCCGCGGCATCAACTATTCGATATCGTCGGCCTGCGCGACCTCGGTGCACTGCATCGGTGCGGCGGCGGAGCAGATCATGCTGGGCCGTCAGGACGTGATGTTCGCCGGCGGCACCGAAGAACTGGACTGGACCCTGTCCAACCTCTTCGACGCTATGGGCGCCATGTCCTCGAACTATAATGACACGCCGTCGGTGGCCTCGCGCGCTTACGACAAGAACCGCGACGGTTTCGTCATCGCCGGTGGCGCGGGCGCGGTGGTGCTCGAAGACTATGAACGCGCCAGGGCGCGCGGCGCGAACATTCTGGCCGAGGTTGTGGGTTACTGCGCCAATTCGGACGGTTACGACATGGTCGCGCCGTCGGGCGAGGGGGCGGAGCGCTGTATGCGCGAGGCCCTGCGTCAGGCCGGCGGCCGCAAGATCGACTACCTTAACCCGCACGGCACCTCGACGCCGGTGGGCGACGAGCGCGAAATGGGTGCGGTGCGCAATGTCTTCGGCGATAACGGGCCGCTGATCTCCTCGACCAAGTCGCTGACCGGGCATAGCCTGGGGGCAGCGGGTGCGCAGGAAGTCATCTACTGCCTGCTGATGATGCAGCACGGTTTCGCGGCCAAGAGCGCGCATATCGAGGAGCTGGACCCCGTCTTCGATGGTATGCCGATCCTGCGCGAGCGTCGCGACGGTGCGCTGGAAACCGTCATGTCGAACTCGTTCGGCTTTGGTGGCACCAACGGCTCGATTATCCTGTCGCAGGCCGATCTGTAATTTTCTAGGACTGGAACTCTCACATGGCTGAAGACGGCTGGAAATTCCCCAAGGGCGACCTGATGAAGGGCAAGAAGGGCCTGATCATGGGTGTCGCCAATGACAAGTCCATCGCCTGGGGCATCGCCTCGCAACTCGCGGCTCAGGGTGCGGAGATCGCCTTCTCCTATCTGGGCGAAAGCCTGCTGCGCCGCGTGCAGCCGCTGGCCGACTCCATCGGCGTCAAGCATCTGATTGAATGCGATGTGACGTCGGATGATTCGATGGACGCCGCCTTCGCCAAGCTGAAAGACGTGTACGGCGAGATCGACTTCGTCATCCACTCGGTGGCCTTCGCCAACAAGAACGAGCTTCAGGGCTCCTTCGTCGAGAACACCACCCGCGAAGGCTTCCTGCTGGCCATGAACGTCTCGGCCTTCTCATTCGTGGATGTGTCGCGCCGCGCCGCCGAACTGATGCCGAATGGCGGTTCGCTGGTGACCCTGACCTATCTGGGCGCCGAGCGTGTCATCCCCAACTACAACACCATGGGCGTCGCCAAGGCGGCTCTGGAAGCCTCGACCCGCTATATCGCGCGCGATCTGGGGCCGAAGGGCATCCGCGTCAACGCCATCTCGGCGGGCGCCATGCGCACCCTGAGCCTCGCCGGTATCTCCGGCGGCCGTTCGCTGCACGCCAAGTCGGGCCAGTTCTCGCTGATGAAGGAAGAGACCTCGATGGAAGGCGTTGCGGGCGCGGCCCTGTGGCTGGCCTCCGATCTCGGCCTGTCGACCACCGGTGAAGTCGTGCACGTCGATGCCGGTTTCCATGTCGTGGGCTTGCCGGAAGACATCGAAGTCTAGGAAATCGCGGTCTTTGGCCGATTAGTACGTCGCCGTCGCTTGCAGGTACTTATATACCTGCGGCGCTAGAGCGAGATGATGTTTCCACTTTAAATCATCTCGCTCTAAAGAGCGGGTGGCTGAGCGTGTCGCGCACGGTGGCCATCATATTCCGGATATTGACATCGAACGTCGCTTCCCCCGTAGTCTGCGTAATCTGATGTTGGTTTACAGGCTGGCCGTCAGCGAATGCCGTGCCTATTTAAATACAGGAGATGTGCCGCAGCGTCTTTTCGAGCAATCCGGAGATATGATCATCGTATTCGACGAGGATGTGTATGCGGCTAATGGAGAGCAGCCGATTGACCGACAAGTCTGAGTTCAAGCGAAAATCAGAGCAAGCCTTTGCCGCCTTGCAAGGGGCTGTGTCCGACGCCATCGAGCGCAAGCGCCGTCTGGGGCAGTACTGGGTCGTCTGGGACGGTGAGAAGCCGGTCGAGGTCTATCCTGAAAATGCCGTTGACCGTCCGGCTGCCGAATGACTGTAACGACTTTCGGACCGCCGCCGTCACTGGGCGATATAGAGACCGCGGCAAGAGATACGCTGGCCAAGCTGCCGGAGCCTTTTGCCGGTTATCTGCGCGATGTCGTGCTGATCATCGAGGACTTCCCTTCCGAGGACCTGCTGGCCGAATTGGGTATGGAAGACCCGTTCGAGCTGACGGGCCTGTACACGGGCCGTCCGGCGGAAACCGAGGTCTATACCGGCGATCTGCCGCCGATGATCCACCTGTTCCGCCGTCCGATCCTCGATGAGTGGGCCGAGACGGGCGTGCCCCTCAATGAGTTGGTGGCGCACATCCTGATCCACGAGGCCGGGCATCATTTCGGCCTCAGCGACGACGATATGGAGTGGCTGGAGGACGAACTGAAAAAGCCCGTTCACTGATCACTTACGATTCTTCGTCTTCGCCTCCGGCATCAGCACGATCACCCCGCCGCCATTGGCCGCCATATCGAGCGTCAGGCTCTCGCCCTTTGCCGTCCTGATCTGACGGCGTTTCAGGGTTGAGACGCTCTCGCCGTCCTGCCAGAGGGTCGCCGTGTATGCGCCGTCGCCTAGGAAACCCAGCGGCACCTTTACGGACTTCGCCTTGTCCGTCATGCCGCCGATGAACCAGCGGTCGCCTGAGCGTCGGGCGATGACCACATGGTCGTCTATATCCCCGGCGATGAAGCGCGTCTCATCCCACGAAGCGGGCACGACTTTCAGGAAATCGACGCCGTCTTCGAGGGAGCCGTCGGCTTTTTTGTAGGCCGGGGGGCTGTCCGACACCATCTGGAATGGACTCTCATAGACCACATACATGGCCAGCCCGGCACCGCGCGTGGTCATGACGTAGGGATTGATGAAGCGCTGTTCAGCCGGGAAATCGTCAGGCCTGGCATGGCGGAAACCGCCCGGCGTATAGTCCATCGGCCCCAAAAGACCACGGGTAAAGGCCAGAGTCACATTGTGCTTTGCCGTGATGCGCCGGCTCCACTTGTTGTTCTCGGCCCCCAGCACGCCTTCCTGCGTCATGTAGTTGGGATAGGTCCGCGTCAGGCCCGCCGGCGGAAAGGCCCCGTGCAGGTCGACCATCAGCCTGTGATCGGCGGCTTTTGACAACAGTCGGTGATAAAAGGGCATGATCTCCTGATCGTTGCGGTTCAGGAAATCGACCTTGACGCCCTTCACGCCCCATTTCTCATAGATTGCCAGCGCTTCGTCCAGTTGCCTGTCGAGTTGCTGCCACTGCAGCCAGATCCAGACGCCGACCCCCCTGGCTTTCGCATAGCGGACGATTTCGGCGATATCCATTTCCGGCTTGGGTCTGGTCACGTCGGCGGCGGGGTTCGGCTCCACGGTCGAGCCGACCGACCAGCCTTCATCGATGAGGATATAGGCGAAGCCCATCTCCGCCGCGAAGTCGGCATAGGCCTTGTAGGTGGCGGTATTCATGCCGGAAACCTGGCCATTGGCGTTGTGCGGGGCGGGCAGCGGGAACTGATTGCCATTCCACCAGTCCCAGGCCGACAGACCCGGTTTGATCCAGCCTGTGTCGGCAATCTTCGAAGGCGCGGCCAGTGCATTGATCAGTTCGGATTCGATCAGTTGACCGGCGCTATCGCCCAGCATGACCACGCGCCAGGGCGTGCGGAATCCTTGCGCCGCATCGATGTGCGCCGCACGCGTGTTGAAGCGCGCGCCGGGGTCGTTATCCTTGCGCGGGGTGAGCGTCAGGCGCACGCCCGGCGCGCCGTCATTGAGGCCGGTATAATAGGCTCCGGGATAGATCTGCGGATCGGATTCGGCGATGGCGAAGGCCGCCTCCCCGGTTCGGCACACCACCGGGGCCTGAAACAGATGGAAGGGACGGAACTGCGAGGCCCTGATGGCGTCGTGCTCGCCCTCGAAGCTGTTCTCGTAGCGGCCCTGATTAAGACCGTGGCAATCGTAATCGCCGGCGAAGCGATAGGCCGTGGCCTCGTCCTGAATGTCCAGTGCGCCGACGCCATCCTGCGCCGGGATGACGTAGCGGAAGGCCACCCCGTCATCATAGGCGCGCACCATCAGTTGCAGGCGCGGCAGGTCGGCCTTGCCGGTGTCGAAGGTCAGGGTGCTCTGACCGTAGGCCGCGCGGACGTGCTTCGTCTTGCCGACCGGCAGGGTGAAGTCGTCGATACCGGTGGTGGTCGCCTGCGCCGCCAGCTTGAGACCGCCGTCGCCCAGCGTGGTGCCGAAGGGCGGGCGGTTTTGCAGAACAAGGCCCAACGCAGAGGTGTCGATGATCGCCTTGCCGTTACGGCTGATGCGATAGGTCAGGGCGCCGGAATCGCTGAGAGTCACCTCGATGGTGTTGCGGCGGTCAGGAGAGGCGGTGGAAACGGTCTGGGCCGATGCGGCGCCCGTCGTCAGGGACAGGCAGAAGGCCAAAAGGGCGACGGACCGTTTCATGAAGAACTCCCTGTTTTATCTGTTCAGGGCAGGAAGCCGCAAAGTGCGACGAGGGTCAAGCGCTTAAAGGAAAGCCGATACAGCTATTAAGCTTCAACCATTACGCGTATTAATCTCAGGTTAAGAGAACAGCATTATTCTTGTGACTTCGGCGTGTTATGCGCGTCGTTCAAGTGTGCGTTCCTAGTATCAGGGCTTATCCGTATGCGTACCCCCGACCTGCCTGCCGCTCCACAGCCGCGCACCGATCCGCATCGGGGGAAGCTGCCTGCTTCCGAAATCTACATTCCTCCCCACCATTCCGGCCTCATCGGTTTCATCGAGACCGTGATCCGCTTTACCCGCCGGTTTTGCTACGGCGTGTAAACGGCAGGCGTGCCTGCCGCGGCGGGAGGGACCGGATTGCCTCCCGCCGAAACTCTTAAAGCGCATTCCAAAAAGTGTGCAGCGGTTTTTGAAATCAAATGCGCGATAAAGCTAAAGCTTACGAGGCGCGGTAATCGTTGAGCACGACGCCGACCTGTGCGGCTTCGTCCTCGTGCTCCGGCTCGCGCACGGTTTCGGCCAGTGCGGCCTCGTACCACGCCTGCATGGCGGGTAAGGCCAGAAGCCGCTCGACATAGGCCTGCGCTGGCGGGCTCAGTGGCAGGCCGTAGGTCTGCACCCGGAAGGCCACCGGGCAGTAGAAGGCGTCGGCGGCGGTAAAATGCTCGCCCGCCAGGAACGGTCCGCCGAAGCGGCTCAGTCCTTCGCTGAATAGGGCGTCCAGTCGGTCGATATTGCGTTGAAGTGCGGGCGTGATCTCGTGCAGGCGGATGCGCAGGCCGCAGTTCATGGTGCAGATATTGCGCAATACGGAAAAGCCGGAGTGCATCTCCGCCGCCGCCGAACGGGCGAAGGCGCGGGCTTCGCGGTCGGCGGGCCATACCGCCGGATGGGCTTCGTAGACATATTCGGCGATAGCCAGCGAATCCCACACGGTCAGGCCGCCATCACCCAGCGCCGGAACCAGCGCCGTGGGCGAGAAGGCCTTGAACTGCACATTCTCGCCAATGGCGGTCGAGAAAAAGTGCATGTGCTCGGTGAACGGGATGTCCAACGCGCGCAGCAGCACCCACGGCCGCAGCGACCACGAGGAATAGTTCTTGTTGGCGATATGCAGGTCGTACATCAGGGCCTCCGTTTGATAGGGAGCCATTATGTACACAGCCGCTAAAGCCCGGAAGTGGCGAAACTGACGCTCATCGTATAAAAACTGCCAAGCTTTAGCCGATCAGACCTACCCGAACTGGAAACCGCTGACCGCCGTGTTCATCGGCTTAAGCACTTCGTCATAGGTGCGTACCCCCGCCGCATCGCTCGCCGCGCCGGCGGCGACGAACAGCGGCACCAGATGGTCCTCATGCGGGTGAGCGATGCGCGCGCCGGCGCCTTTCGACCAGTCGCGCAACAGGGCCTCGCGCGCTTCGCCGCGATGGGCCGTCAGCGTGTCGTTCAGCCAGTCGTTGAAATGGTGCGAGCCATTGATCGGCTCATAGGCCAGACTCATGCGGATAAGCGCCTTGAGGTCGTGGAAGCTCATGCCCGAGGCGACGATCAACACGCCTTCGTCACGTAAGGGGGCGAGCGCCTTGCCCAGAGCGATATGGTCCGCAGGGTTCCAGTTCTTCTTGATCGACAACTGCACCACCGGAATGTCGGCGTCGGGATACATCAGCAGGAAGGGCACGAAGACGCCGTGGTCGTAGTCGCGCGTGTCGTCGCGATCGACGCGGATGCCGGCTTCACCGGCCAGGGCGACGACGCGCTCGGCCAGTTCGGGCGAACCCGGCGCGGGATAGTTCAACTGGTAGGTATGTTCCGGAAAGCCGTAATAGTCGAACAGCATGCCGGGCTTCGCCTTGGTCTGGACGGTGAACGCGTCCGTCATCCAGTGGGCGGAAATGACCAGTATGGCCTTGGGACGCTGGCCCACCTGCTGCGCAATGCCGCGCAGATAGTCGCCCATGCGATCCCAGATATGCGGCGGGTTCCAGTCCATGAAGAAGCACGGACCGCCGCCGTGCGGGATATAGAGGGTGGGCAGGGGGCCTTGTGCCGTCATGGTCGCTAACCTGAAAACAAAACGGGGCGCGGTCTGACCGCGCCCCGTGAAATGAACCGGGAGGCCGGTCTTACTTCTTGTTGGCTTCCGAGGTGATGACGAGGCTGATTTCGTCGCTCACCGCCGGAACGTAGGCGCCGATGCCGAAGTCCGAACGCTTGATCTGGCCCGTGGCGCTGAAGCCCGCGGTCTTCACGCCCTTCATGTTGGCGCCGATCTTGTTCAGCTTGACATCGAGCGTCACCGGCTTGGTCACGCCGTGGATGGTCAGATCGCCGGTCACCTTGGCGGTGTCCTTGCCCGACACCTCGACCTTGGTCGACTTGAAGGTCGCGGTCGGGTACTTGGCGGCGTCGAAGAAATCCGGCTTCTTCAGGTGCTCGTCCAGGGCGGCGACGCCGGTGTTCAGGCCGTCGATGGCGAAGGAAACTTCGACCGACGAGGCGGCCGGGTTGGCTTCGTCCAGCACCAGCGTGCCGACGGCGTTCATGAACTTGCCGGTCGGCTTGGAGAAGCCGAAATGGGTCCACGAGAAGACGACTTCGGTATGGGTCGCTTCGATGGCGAAGGTTTCGGGCGCGGCGAGGGCCGGGCTCAGAGAGCCGGCGAACAGGGCGGCGGCCAGAAGGGTGGATTTGAAGACGTGACGCATGACGGGCTCCTTGGAACGAAAATCAGTTATACGTAACAATAAGGGTTACGGTTGCGGCTGGCAAGGGCGAAACGCGAAAAAAATAACACGAACCTTCTATTACGTACGAAAGACGGCGGCGTTCACAGTTAAGCGTCGAATTGTCGCTTTTGCGTGACAGGTGGCGGCAATCTTGGCGAAGGCGGCGCGATTGTGGCGTCTGCAACCATAGTGTCATAAGCTTTCGTTAAGCCTCTCTCCCGATTGTCCCTCTGTGACCCGAAGGAAGCTCTCCATGTCCGTCCTGCGTCTTGCCCCCGTTTCCCTGCTGGCCCTGATGGTGGCCGCGCCTGCTGTCGCCCAGACAGACGTCAAGACTGAGGTCAGGACGGAGGTCAAAACTCAGGCCGATGATGGCGCCGTGCCGGAAATCGTGGTCACGATGCAAAAGCGCGAGCAGAAGCTGCTCAACGTCCCAGCGGCGGTGACGGGGTTCAACGCGTCCTTCATGAACGATGTCGGCATCACCGACTTCGCCGAACTGTCGCTGTTCGTGCCGGGGTTCGAAGTGCAGGATCAGTCGCCGAACAATCCCGGCTTCGTGATGCGCGGCATCACCTCCGATTCGGGCGCGGCCACCGGCGAAGCGCGCGTGTCGGTGTTTCAGGACGGCGTGTCGATCTCGCGTTCGCGCGGGGCCTATGTCGAACTGTTCGATCTCGATCGCGTTGAAGTGGCCAAGGGCCCGCAATCGACCCTGTTCGGCCGCGGCGCGCTGATCGGCGCCGTCAACGTCATTCAGGCCAAGGCCAAGCCGGTGCTGGACGCCCGCGCGGCGGTCAGCGTCGGCGACTACGACTACCGCATGGTCGACGCCATGGTGAATGTGCCCCTGACCGAAACCCTGGCTGTGCGCCTGTCGGGGCGCACCAAGCACCGCGACGGCTATACCGAGAACCTGCTGGGGGGTGAGAACTTCAACGGTCTCGGCACCGACGCCCTGCGCTTCACGGCGTCCTGGCATCCGACCGACACCCTGCATTTCGACCTGATCACCAACTATCAGAAGGACTCGACCCCGGGTACGGGCTTCAAGTCGGGCACCTTCAACCCGACAAACCCGCAAACCGGCGCGGTGATCGGCGACCTGTCGCCCACCTCCGGCGCGGCTCTGGCCAATCCGTCGGGCTTCAAGAACCGCGATCTGGGTCTTGAGCGCACCGTCACCGGCACCACGCTTCTGGGTGAGTGGCGTCTGTCCGGCGACTACCGCCTCTCGTCGATTACCGCCTATCGCCGCTTCTCGGCGTCGGAAGTGTTCGACGCCGACGGCATGTCCCTGCCGGTTCTGGCCGTCGCCGAAGACGCCAGGGGCAAGCAGTGGTCGCAGGAACTGCGCCTGAACTACGATGCCGGCGGCGCCGTGTCGTGGTTCGCCGGTCTCGGCTACTTCAAGGAAGAGGCCGAAACCCGCGTGCCGATGCAGATCGACGAGCGCGTCGCCGGCCTGTTCCTGACCAACAACCTGCCGCGCCCGACGCCGCTGTCCCTGCCGATGATCGCCGCCGCGGCTCCGACCGCCTTCGGCCCCTTGGCCCCCTATATCAACAGCGCCCACCGCGAATCCTCGGCCAACTATGGCGAGACGGAATCGATCGACGCCTATGCCGACGTCACCTGGCGCGTCACGCCGAAGCTCGAACTGAGCGCCGGTGTGCGCTATACGCAGGACGACAAGGTGTCGGGCTATTCGGCTTCGGTGGAAACCCCGTCGGTGCTGGCCGCCGCTTCGAGCCTGACGCCGGTAATCACCGCCAATGTGCAGGCGCAGGTGACGCAACTGGTGACGCAGTACGTCATGGCCAATGGCACCATGCCGCCGCAATCGCAGATCAATGCCTGGACGGCGGCGGTGACTCCCGTCGTCGTGCAGGCCGTCGTGGCCGGCATGCCGCCGGTCGGCATCTTCAAGCAGCCGACGCCAGGCAACGGCAACCGCATCGATCAGAGCTTTTCGGATGACGGCGTGACCTTCCGCCTCGTCGGCCGCTACGCCTTCAGCGAGACGGTCAATGCCTACGCCTCGGTGGCGCGCGGCCGTCAGCCGAAGGTCCTGTCGGGCGATTCGGGCGCGACCCCGCTGGCCGCGCCGAAGTTCACCTATGCCGACGCCGAAACGGTCGACAGCGCCGAAATCGGCCTGAAAACGCGCCTGATGGGCGGTCGCCTGAGCTGGGACACGGCGGTCTACGGCTATAAGTATGAGAACTTCCAGACGCAGGTTTCGACCTCGACCGGCGGCCTGATCACGGTCAGCGCCGGTGAAGCCGACGCCTACGGCCTGGAAACGCAGGCCTATTACCGCGTGACGCCGGGGGCCGACCTCTTCCTGACCTACGCCTACAGCCACGCCCGCTTCGGCAATGGCCTGTACGAAGGCAACCGCTTCCGCCTGAACCCGGATCACAGCCTGTCGCTGGGCGGCCGCTTCAAGTTCGCGACGCAGAACACGCGCTTCTGGTTCACCCCGACCTATACCTGGCAGTCGGAGGTGGTGTTCAGCGACGACAACGACCTGCCGCAGCATCAGCCGGCGGTGCCGAACCTGCGCCCGGTGGCCGACACGAAGCCGGACGAGACGCAGAAGGCCTATGGCCTGCTCAACCTGCGTCTGGGCTTCGCGCCACTGAACGCGCCGTGGTCGGTCGAAATCTTCGCCGACAACGTCACGGATGAGGCCTATATCAAGGATGCCGGCAATACGGGCGACAATCTCGGCATCGCCACCTTCATCGCCGGTGAGCCGCGTATAGTCGGCGTGACGCTGCGCTTCAACTACTGAGCATGATCGCCTCCCCATTGCGGCGCGATGGGGAGGAGGGCCTGTGAATAAGCCTGTGAACAAAACTGTCACGCAGGCGCAATAACGCTGTCACCGAAGCACCTTATGGCCATTCCCGACTCAGTGTCAGGGGACGGCGCAGATGAGCAACACGTACAAACTGAACCGCCGCAAGGCCTTGATGGCTTTTGGGCTGATGGGTGCGGCGCCGGCGGTATCCGGTTCGGGGCTGGCCCCGATCAAGGGGGCGCACTATATCCATGGCGTAGCGGCCGGTGATCCCCTGAGCGATCGGCTCATCCTGTGGACAAGGGTGTCCGGTCTCGACGCCGCCACCGAGGTCGTCTGGCAGATTTCCGAAGACCCGGCCTTCGTCACCGTGACTCAGACGGGGCGCTTCGTGACCGACTCCGGGCGCGACTATACGGTCAAGATCGATGTCGGCGGCCTGAAAGCCGGTCAGACCTATCATTACCGCTTCACCTGTCAGGGCGCGACCTCGCCGGTGGGGCAGGCGAAGACCCTGCCGCTAGAGACCGAGCGTGTCGTGCTGGCGGTCGCCTCGTGCTCGCTCTTCCCCAACGGCTATTTCAACGCCTACCGCGCCATTGCCGATATGACCGAGGTCGATGCCGTCCTGCACCTCGGCGACTATATCTATGAGTACGGCGCGGGCCTGAGCGACTACGGCATGGGCAACGGGCGGCTGCTGGGCCGCGTGCCGGAGCCGCCGCACGAAATCGTGTCGCTGGCCGATTATCGCACCCGCCACGCCCAGTACAAGACCGATGCCGACCTTCAGGCGGCGCACGCCCGCGCGGCGTGGATCTGCGTCTTCGACGACCACGAAATGACCAACGACCCGTGGATGGCCGGAGCCGAGAACCATCAGCCCGCCACCGAAGGCGACTTCAATGTGCGCAAGGCCGCGGCGCTGAAAGCCTATCGCGAGTGGATGCCGATCCGCGATCCGCAGCCGGGTATGCTGTCCGAAGTCATCTACCGCTCGTTCCGCTTCGGTCAACTGGCCGAACTGTTCATGACCGAGACGCGCTTCCTTGGACGCTCCAGGCAACTCGACTATCAGACCGATCTCAAGCGCGACGCGGCGGGCAAGGCCGACTATGACGCGTTCCGCGCTGAACTGAACGCGCCCGAACGGGAACTGCTGGGCGCGGCCCAGCGTCAGTGGTTGCAGGCCGGTCTGAAATCGTCGGTGGCCGATGGCGTGCGCTGGCAGGTTTTCGGCAATCAGGTGGTGATGGCCAAGGTCAAGGGCCCCGACCTCAAAGCCCTTTATGGCGAAGAACGCATCGCCAATATGCTGAAGATGCTGCCGCCGAACGTGGCGGGCGTCATCGGGCCGATGATCGACCTGTTCAGCCAGACCGAAAACCCGCTGCCGCTCAATCTCGACGCCTGGGACGGTTATCCGGCCGAGCGCGAGCGGCTCTACGGCTATATCCGCGAATCCGGTGCGCGCGCTGTGGTGCTTTCCGGCGACAGCCATCAGGCCTGGGCCAACGAACTGCACGATGCCGCAGGCGAGCGCGTGGCGGTGGAACTGGGCGTCACAGCGATCTCCAGCCCGACCGTGTGGTTCGACCACCTGCTGCCGAATTTCAGCCTCGCCAGGGTGCTGGCGGATCAGAATGCCGAGGTGCTGGCGGCTTCAACCGACCGCAACGGTTTCGTCCGCCTGACCCTGACGCCGGAAACGGCGATGGGCGAATGGGTGTCGGTTTCGACCATCACCGCGCGCGACTTCCAGGTGACGGTCGATGGAACGTTCGCGGCGCAGGCCGAAGCCCATCGCGTGGGGCCGCTGAAAATTCTGGGCTAAGCGCATTGGCTGCGCCGAACTCCGTTTCCAAAAAGTGGGCACCGGTTTTTGGATCAGATGCGCGACTCTTAAGGCCTGAGGATAAGTCTGGCGCGCTCTTGAACGCGTCCGCCGGCTGCCCATGTCTGACGGGCCGTTCCGGCAGACACACGCACCCCTAAAGCACGCACCCAGAGAAAAACATATGTCGCAGGTCCCGCCCGTCTCCATCCATTCGATGACCGTGCCGATTCTCATCAACGCGATGAAGAACCTGACCCATCTCCTCACCAAGGCCGAGGCTTTCGCCGAAACGAAAAAGATCGATCCGTCGGTGGTCATCGAAGCGCGTCTGGCGCTCGACATGCACCCGCTGCGCCGTCAGATCCAGTCGGTCTCCGATACGGCGAAGGGCGCTGTGGCCCGCCTGACCGGCACTGAAATTCCGTCCATGTCGGATACGGAAACCACCTTCGCGGAACTGAAGGCGCGTCTGGCCCGGACGATCGCCTATGTCGAATCCGTCGATCCGGCCCTGTTCGACGGCGCCGAAAACCGTGACGTCGTGCTGAAGCTGCCGGGCCGCGAAATCCCGTTCACCGGCTACAGCTATGCGGTAGGCTTCGTCATTCCGAACCTGTTCTTTCATGTGACGACGGCCTACGCCATCCTGCGCCACTATGGCGTCGAACTGGGCAAGACCGACTACCTGCGCGGCGGGCTTTAACTTACGACAATATCGAACGGTTCGAGCGCGGTCAGATAGTCCGCAAGGGCGATCAGGCCGAGGCTCGACCGCGCGCCGGGGGTGGGGCCACTCCCCTTGGCCAGACGTTCGGCCAGCAGGATGGCCGGCACCGACGGTATCTGCGGGCCGTCGCCATTGCGGGCGATGATATGCCAGTCGATGGTCAGCGTCTGTCCATCCAGCCCTGTGCCCGACAGGGCCATGAACATGCCGCCGTCGTCAGAGCCCAGCGGATCGAACAGGTCGGCGGCTTTCAGTAACGGCTTGGCCAGTTTCGGCAAGGGGAAGGGCAGCAGTTTCCACCGCACGCCCCACGACAGGGCCCACAGGCCGAGGTGGATGAAGCCGAGTTCCAGCCCGGCACCGAAGCGGATCGACCTCAGCCCATAGGCGGCAGGCAGCAGGTCGAGGTCGGGAATGTCGCAATCGCCCATCAGCCTTGGTCTCAGATGCGGAAAGCGATGCCGGCGCAGACCCTGCCAGCCATAGGCATTCGGATGCCCGGCAAAGGGTTTCAATGGCTTGCCGACATAGGACAGGATGGCGGCGGTGGTGGCCAGTCCGCGCTCGGCGCCCTGACCGGGGCCGATGCCGAAGTCGAGCCCGTCGAGCGAGGCAAACCGGTCGCGGAAATGCGCGATCACCGCCGATGACAGGCACGGTACGGTCGAAGCCCCGCTGATGGCCGTCACGCCCGCCGCTTTGGCGGCGGCGTCCAGTCGGTTGAAACCGACCACGAAATCACGGGCATCGGACAGGTCGACATAGTGGATGCCTGCCGCGATACAGGCTTCGGCGACGCGGTAATCGGCGTTCTGATATGGCCCGGCGGTGTGCACTACCACGGCGGGTCTCAGCGTGCGCAGAGCATCGTTCAGGCCGCTGTTGAGATCGAAGACCGACCACTCCGCGCCCAGCGATCTGGCGCAGGCTTCGGCCTTTGTGGCGTCGCGACCGGCGATGATGACCGGCACCGCGCGGCGGATCAGACCGGCGGCGATGCGCTTGCCGAAATTGCCGTAGCCCCCAAGGATCAGGACCTTATCTGTCAAGACGCATCTCGGTCACGCGAAACGCCCCGCCGTAGCTGTAGAGCTTGCCCAGAAGCGGATGGCGCAGGTCCATATACATGCGGAAACTGTCTTCGCCCGTGGCCTCTTCCCAGGCATCGCCGCGTCCGGCCAGCCAACTGATGGGCAAGGGAATGTCGAGCCCGAACAGCCGCCACGCATAACCGGCGTGGCGCAGTCGCACGCGGCCTTCATGATAGTCGTAGCGGGCGCGCCAGCCGATGCCGGTGGCCATATATTCGGTGACGCTGTGCGGGCGCTTCGACACCATGCGCGAGCGGAAGGTCACGGGGGCGCGCCCCTCAAAACGGAAGACGCGCTCAAACACAAAGGCGTCGCTGTCGGGTTCCGACCGGAAGTGCACCGTCACCGGCACGGCCCTGCCCTCATAGGGCGTCAACATGCCGGTGGCTTTGATCAAACCCGAGAGACGCCGCAGCAACGGGTGCATCTCGACATCCAGCGTCCCTTCGACGGTCACATGATCGCGGGTGAAGGGCCGATTGGCGTAGTGGGCCTTGAGCGCCGGGGGCAGGGCCTCCCATTGCTCGGCGAAGATGGCCGCGAAGGTGGGGGTCATATCTGCGTCTTTCCGGCCAGTTTAAGGCTGAGGTTACGCCCCGCCCGCATCAGCGGATAGAGCCAGCGCGCGCGGCGCGGCGAGCGGAACAGCCAAGCATTGAAACGGTTGAGGGCGTCGTGGTTCGACCCCAGCATAGCCAGCAGGTTCAGGGCATCGGCGCCGTGCCGCCACTGATCGCCATAGACCACGACGATCCCCTGATTGAGATCGAGTTGGCGGGTGTGGATTTCCCTGAGCACAGGATGGACGGCATGGCTGCGCGCATCCAGGGTCTGCAATCGGCCGACGGCCTTGTTGACGCGGTAGCCCAGCGCCCCCGACCGGCACAGCACGCAATCCCCGTCATAGACGAGCCAGAGTGTTTCGGCCTCGGTCTTGTCCATTTCCCGTATACCCCTTACACGCTGTTCATAGGCGCGAAGGCGAGGGGGATCAATGCTCTATCTGTGGGTGAAGTGGGTGCATGTGGTCTCATCGACCATCCTGTTCGGCACCGGGATCGGCACGGCCTTTTTCATGTTCATGGCCAACCGCCGCAAGGAGGTGCCGGGTATCGCCTTCGCCTCGCGCCACGTGGTCATTGCCGACTGGCTGTTCACCACGCCTGCGGTCATCGTTCAGCTTCTGACCGGTCTGTGGCTGGTGCATCTGGGCGGATTTCAGCTGTTCGGCGGTTGGGTGTTGGGGGGACTGTTGCTCTATATTTTCGCCGGAGCCTGCTGGTTGCCGGTGGTGTGGATGCAGATAAGGATGCGCGATCTGGCCAAGGCCGCGCATCTGTCGGGTGAGCCGCTGCCGCCGCTCTACTGGACCTATGAGCGCTGGTGGGTGATCCTTGGCGCGCTGGCCTTTCCGGCGATTGTGGTTGTATTCTGGCTGATGGTGGTGAAACCGTAACCTTGACCTTTGCGGTTTCACCCCCATGTCTTCGTCACACCATTCCGCAAAGGGGAAGACCATGATCGTTCTGCACACCTGGACCACACCCAACGGCTTCAAAGCCTCCATCGGCCTCGAAGAAATGGGCCTGCCGTACAGGGTCAAGCCGGTCAATATCGGCGCAGACGAACAATTCCATCCCGACTTCCTGAAAATCTCGCCCAACAACAAGATCCCGGCCATTGTCGACGAAGAGACGGGCATCAGCGTCTTTGAAACCGGGGCCATCCTCGTCTACCTCGCCGAAAAGACCGGCAAGTTCCTGCCGGCGTCGGGCGAGGCGCGTTACAAGGTGCTGGAGTGGCTGAACTGGCAGATGGGCGGTCTGGGGCCGATGTTCGGCCAACTGGGGCATTTCGCCGTCTTCGCGCCGGAAAAGGTGCCCTACGCGATCAACCGCTATATCAACGAAGCCAAGCGTCTGCTGGGGGTGCTGGAGACGCAGTTGTCGAAGCACGCCTATGTGGCGGGTGAGGCCTACACCATCGCCGACATGGCCATCTGGCCGTGGATCAACACGCTGCGCACCTTCTATCAGCAGGAAGAACTGCTGGCCGACAAGCCGCATATCACCGCCTGGTTCGACACCGTCGGCGCGCGCCCGGCGGTGCAGAAGGGCATGACCGTCGGTAAGACGGCGACCTAAGCTTCATCCTCTCCTGCGAAGCGGGGGAGCGGGGCGGCCCGTGCCGTGGCAGCGAATGAAATGAGCTGACGGAGGGGGCTTCGCTGATGGTTTCGCCCCCTCCGTCTCGACGCGCTTCGCTTGCTCGACACCTCCCCCGTTTCGCTTCGCTTACAGGGGAGGATGTTTAGCGAAGCACCTCCCTCAGCTTCATCACCTGCCGCTCGTACTCCGCCGGATCGACATTTTTCAGCAGCTTGAGATCGTCCTGCCAGCGGTCGAGCCGTTTGGCCGCGCTGTCGGCCTTCAGCACATCGATGCGCGCCTTCAAATCGCGCAGGTCATCATAGGCCGGCTGATCGCGCTTCTCGGCGGGCAGGTCATCGATCAGGCGCAGCACCGCATCGGTCAGCTTGCCGATCTGACGGCCATAGCTTTCCTGTTCGACGATGCGTTTTTCGGTATCCGGCGCCGAGGAATTGGTCTCGGTAATGCTGATCAGCGACCAGCCGCGCAATATGTCCTGCGTCAGCGTCTGTGGTGCGAACCGCCACAGGCCGAAGGGGTCGAAGAGGTTGCTGCTGCCGTCCGCCATGTGCGCCTCCATTTAATGAACGAAGGCTATCACAGGTTGCGCTATTCGGCCATCAGATCGACATAGCCCGCCTTGAGAAACGCGGCGGCTTCGTCGGGCTTGATCGATAGCAACAACCCGCGCTGTCCGGCATTAATATAGACCACATCGTACAACTGCGCCGTCTCGTCGATGGCGGTCGGGTGGCCTTTGCGCTGGCCGAAGGGCGAAATGCCTCCGACCTTGAAACCCGTCACTTTTTCGGCTTCGGGCACCTTCATCATCTGGGCCGACTTGCCTTTGAAATGCGCCGCCAGCTTCTTCATCGACACGTCGCCGTCCGACGGCACGACGACGCAGACGCCCTTGCCGTCGACCTCGGCCATCAGGGTCTTGAAGGTCTGGGACGGATCGACGCCCAGCGCCTCGGCGGCCTGAAGCCCGACGCGCGGCGCGTCCGGGTCGTAGCCATAGGGGTGAAGCTCGAAGGCAATCCCGGCCTTTTGCAGGGCGGCGGTGCCGGCAGTGGTTTTGGACATGGCAACTCTATAGCGCCTCTCCTGAAATCAGGGGAGGAACTTTTTGCAATCACCCAGAAACGCGGAAACCTCTTCCTCGGTCGTGGCAAAGCTGCATACCAGCCGGTAGACATTTTCTCCCGCCAGCGACCACGGATAAAACCGGTGTCCCGCGTCCTCAAGCCCTGTCGCCAGCGCCGGGGGCAGGGTGACGAACAGCGCATTGGCCTGCTGCGGATAGAGCAGCGACACGCCGTCGAGGGCGCTTAGTCCTTCGGCCAGACGCTGCGCCATGCCGTTGGCGTGGGCCGCCAGCTTCAGCCACAGATCGTCCTCGAGCAGGGCCAGCAACTGCGCCGACACGAAGCGCATCTTCGACGGCAATTGCCCCATGCGCTTATGCCAGTATTCAAAGTCGCGGATCAGAGCGGGGTTGAGGATAACCACGGCTTCGGCCAGAGCGGCCCCGGCCTTGGTGCCGCCGAACGACAGTATATCCACGCCCGTCACGGCCTCGGCCGGCGAAACGCCCAGAGAGGATACGGCATTGCTCAGCCGCGCCCCGTCCATATGGATCAGCAGGCCGTGCCGGTCGGCCACGGTCCTGAGCGCGCGCAGTTCGGAGACGTTATAGACTGTGCCGATTTCGGTCGATTGCGTCAGGCTGATTACCTTCGGGCGCGCAGCGTGCGGCGCGTGGTCCTGCGACAGGGCGACGATGGCCTCGATGCCTTCGGGCGTCAGCTTGCCCCGCACGTCCGGCGCGATGAGGATCTTGGCCCCGGTGAAGAATTCCGGCAGGCCGCATTCGTCGTTCTGGATATGGGCGTCGCGAGTCGCAATGGTCGCCTCGAACGGCCGCATGACCGAGGCCAGCGCGACGCCGTTGGTGGCCGAGCCGTTGAAGGTCGGGAAGGCGCGCAGACCCGGATTGGCAAAAACTTCGCGCAGGCGGGCGTTCAGGCGGGCCGTGACCTCATCGCCACCATAGGAGGCGGCGTGGCCTTCATTGGCGGCACCGAGCGCGGCCAGAACGGCGGGGTGCATCGGGGCGGTATTGTCGCTGGCGAACCAGACCATTCGTTACTCTATTTCTGATTTTTTCCCTCTCTCAAGTGAGAGGGAAGGGGCTATTTCGGAGGCTTTTTCCTCACATACAGCGTCTTATGCACCCGCGCCACCACTACGCCGTCGTCGTCCACCACATCGACCTCGAATTCCGGTTCGAGCTTGGGCAGGGTATCGGCCTGCTCGCGGATGCGGTCGATCTCCTCCGGCGGGATGCGGAAGATGGCGCGCACCCGCCCGCGGCCGGGCTTGAGAAAATCGATGCGCGCCGCCTTGTCCCAGACGATATAGCCCCGCCCCAGATGCGTCATCAGGATCGCCATGAAGAAGGGGTCGCACATCATGTAGAGCGAGCCGCCGAACTGGGTGCCGACCACATTGCGGTTCCACCAGCGCAGTTTCATCTGCACCTCGATCTCGGTGAAATCGGGGGCAGTGCGCACGACGCGGATGCCGGCACCGATCATTGGTGGATAGAGGTTGATCAGCTTGAAGCGTTTGATAGGGTCGGCGGCCATGGTCCCCTCCGGCGAGACGCTGAGGGGCTTACGTTAACGTCAAACAAGCCGTAGGCATAGCGTCACGCTGGGGAAGGAATCGCAAAAAAAATGGCGACCGTTTTGATCATCGGACCCGGTGCGGTGGGCCTGAGCGTAGGCGCGGCTCTGATCGATGCCGGGCACGACGTCGTCTTTGCCGCGAGGCAGGGCTTTGGGCGGCTGATGGTGGCCAATGCCGGTGAGATGGCGCCCCGCCGCCGGGCGAATGTGGCCACCTCGCCGCAGCAGATCGTACAGGCCGATTGGGTGCTGTTGTGCGTCAAGGCGCATCAGGTCGAGGGCGCGAAGGCCTGGCTGGATGCCGCCGTCGGGCCAAACACCCGCGTGGCCATCCTGCAAAACGGCGTCGAACACCGCGAGCGCGTCTCGCCTCTGGTCCTAGCTTCAACTGTTCTGGTGCCGGTGGTCGTCGATATTCCGGCCGGTCGCTCCGCGCCAGGTGTCGCCGAATGGCGTGGGCGGGCCGGGCTGCTGGTCGCCGATACGGCGGAAGGCGCGGACTTCTGCGCCCTGTTTGCCGGCAGTTTCGTCAAGGCGGCCACGACGCCCGACTATGTGACCGAAAACTGGAAAAAGCTGTGCGTCAATGCGCCGGGCGGTGCGATTTTGGCCCTGACCGGTCAACCGATGCAGGTCTTCCATAAACCCGGCATTGCCGATATCGCCCGTGGAATCCTCAGCGAATGCGTCGCCGTGGGCCGGGCGGAGGGTGCGAACCTGCCCGATAGCCTGATCGACGAACAGATGGCGCGTTTCATGGCCGCCACGCCCGACGACACCAACTCGATGTACGACGACCGCGCGGCAGGGCGTGAAACCGAATGGGATGCGCGCAATGCCGTCATCGTGCGTAAAGGGCGCAAGCACGGCATCCCAACGCCGGTCAGCGACCTGATCGTGCCCTTGTTGGCCGCTCAAAAGGCTTGATGGCCGGCTTGATTATCGGATCAAAGACGCCGAAAAGGAGACATGACCGACACGCCCGCCCTTACCGTCCGTAATCTGATCAAGACCTTCGACCCGTACATACTGGCCCTGCTGGGCATGGTGGTGCTGGCCTCCTTCCTGCCGGTGCGCGGCGACAGCGCCGTGGTGGCGGGCTGGGTCAAGGACGCGGCGATCGTCCTGCTGTTCTTCCTGCACGGAGCCAAGCTGTCGCGCGAGTCGATCTTCGCCGGGCTGATGGCTTGGAAGGTGCATCTGGTGGTCTTCCTGACGACCTTTGCCGTTTTCCCGTTGCTGGGGCTTGGGATTCAGACGGCGCTCGGTTCGGTGATGGACCCGATGATGCTGGCGGGCATCCTCTTCCTGTGTCTGCTGCCGTCAACCGTGCAGTCGTCCATCGCCTTCACCGCCATCGCCGGCGGTAATGTGGCGGCGGCGGTGTGCAGCGCATCGCTGTCCAACATCCTCGGCATCCTCATTACGCCGGTGCTGGTGGCCCTGTTGATGAATACGACGGGCGGCGGGGTGTCGCTCGACGCCATTATCGACATCGCCCTGCAATTGTTGCTGCCCTTCGTGGTCGGGCATCTGATGCGGCCATTATTGAAAGGCTATCTCGACCGGCACAAGACACTGATCGGGCGCGTCGACCGCGGCTCGATCCTGCTGGTGGTCTATACGGCTTTTTCCGCCTCGGTGGTCGAGGGCCTGTGGTCCAAGGTGGGGCTTGGCGATCTGGGCCTGATGTTCGTCATCGGCGCAGCGTTGCTGGCCGTTGTCATGTGCGGGACGTGGTGGGTGTCCGGACGCCTGGGATTGTCGCACGAAGACCGTGTCGTGGTGCTGTTCTGCGGATCCAAGAAATCGCTGGCTTCGGGCGTACCCATGGCCGGCACGCTGTTTCCCGCCGCCGTGCTGGGACCGGTCCTGCTGCCGGTCATGCTCTTCCATCAGTTGCAACTGATCGTCTGCGCCTTCCTTGCACCCCGCCTGAAACGGTAAAAAAAAGGCGGAGAGAAGGACGAACCCTCTCTCCGTCAGGTCAGGCGAAGGGTGTCGATGCACAACACGCGCATCCTGATCCGATTGCCATAAGATGTGACCCCGCTTTACAGTCGCGTTCATCAGATGTCCGCCAAATCAGCGGCTTACGGTACGCTTATGCCTTATTAAGGTTTGACCTTAGAAAACGGTAAATGCCCGTTTTGCCCGATCTTTAGACCAATGTCGTGACGGCGTGGCGAGACCTTACGGGCTTGGCCGTATCCTCTACCGCTAAAAGCAGAGGCCAAAAGAAGAGGAAAGACACCATGCTGATCAAGGACGTCATGTGCCGTGATGTGAAGATCATCCGCATCGACACGCCGCTGGCCGTTGCTGCGCGTCTGATGCGCGACAGCGATTGCGGTTATTTACCCATCGGGGAAAACGACCGGCTGAAAGGTGCGGTGACCGACCGCGACATCGTAGTGCGTGGTCTGGCCGAGGGGCTGAAGCCCGACGCGCCCGTGTCGGAAGTGATGACCGACCGCATCGTCTACTGCATGGACAGCGACCATGTGGAGGTCGCCGCGCGCCATATGAAGGCCGAGCAGATCCGCCGACTGGCCGTACTCGACGCTGACCGCCGCATTGTCGGCGTGGTGTCGATCGGCGATATCGCGCGGGTGACCGCAGATCGTGAACTGACCGGCGGCATCGAAACAGCCGTTGCCGAAGACAAGTGGGCGGCGTGATGGTTATTCAGGACGATCTCATTCGCGACGACACGTCTACGGCACCGGACCGTGACAACATTCTCGCCCTGACCGACGACCTGATCGACACGGTCAATAACACGCTGCGCGTCGT
Source organism: Asticcacaulis sp. AND118 (assembly GCF_020535245.1). Classification (GTDB taxonomy): domain Bacteria; phylum Pseudomonadota; class Alphaproteobacteria; order Caulobacterales; family Caulobacteraceae; genus Asticcacaulis. The sequence goes on from NZ_CP084910.1 coordinate 827,205, forward strand.
GACCTACGAACAGCTCAAGCCGGCGCTGCTGGCCTACCTCGATGCAAGTCTGGAGAAAAGTCCGCGCTGTCAGCATCATGCGCGGGAAATCCGCCGTTTGTTGTACGAGATCGGCGACACCTCGATCCATTCCGAGCGCTGGACGGCGCATGCCGGGGAGTTGCGCTACGCCGTTCGCGAATATTTCCGCGAAGAAGACCTGGTGGAGGAGGCGTCGGATGAAGGCTGAACCCGAAAAGATGCGCGTGGGGCTGGGCGTTTGCGGGGGACTGGAAGTCGTGCCGCCGCTTAAACGCGAACAAGAGGCGGCGCTGGCCGTGACGGGAGCGGAGAGCCTGTTCCACGCCCTCGAATCTTCGGCCAATCCGGCGCGGGCTGGCGAACGGGCCGACAGCGAAGTACCGCTGGAAATTGAGCTGGTTTAGCCCCACAACTCCGGTTCGGGTGGCTCCAGCATCGAACCGGTGATCTTCAGCCCGTGTGCGCGGTCTTCGGCCAGCAACAGCGGTCCGTCAAGATCGACGAAATCCGCGCCCTGCGCCACCAGCATGGCGGGGGCCATGCTGAGCGAGGTGGCGACCATGCAGCCGACCATGATCATCAGGCCCTTGTCCTGCGCCGCTTTTCTGAGCGCCAGCGCCTCAGTCAGGCCGCCGGTCTTGTCCAGCTTGATATTCACCGCATTATAGAGCCGCGCGCAGCGATCCAGCTCGGCGCGCGTGTGCAGGCTTTCGTCCGCGCACAGCGGCACCGGGCACTTGTAGCCTTTGAGCGCTTCGTCTTCCCCGACCTTCAGCGGCTGTTCGATCAGTACGACGCCGAGCCGTTTCAGTTCGGGGGCCAGTGTTTTGAGGCTCTCCAGCGTCAGCCCTTCGTTGGCATCGACGATCAGGCGCGTCTTAGGGGCATTCAGCCGCACGGCCTCAACGCGCGCTAAATCGTCCGGCCCGCCGATCTTCAGCTTGAGCAAGGGGCGGCGGGCGTTTTGTAAAGCCTGTGCGCCCATGGCTTCAGGGGTGTCGAGGCTCAGCGTATAGGCGGTTTTCAACGGATTGAGCGGCCGTAACCCGGCCAGCTTCCACGCCGGTGTGCCGGAGGCCTTGGCGCGCAGATCCCACAGGGCGCAGTCCAGCGCATTACGCGCCGCGCCGGCCCGCATGGACGGCATGATGCCGCCTTCGATCTGGGCGCGGGCGCTTTCCAGTTCGGTCAAAGTGCTCTCGACCGTTTCCCCATAGCGGGCATAGGGCACGCTTTCGCCATGCCCCCGGTAACCGTCATCGGTCACTTCGACATAGACGACGTGCGCCTCGGTCTTGGACCCACGCGCGATGGTGAAGCGCCCGGCAATGGGCCAGGCTTCGCTGCGATAGTCGAGCTTCATCAGATCAGGTCGCTGATGGCGGCGTCGAACAGCAGGTAGGTGCGGCCGGTCGGGGTGCCCAGTATCTCGCCGAGCGCCGACCGCGGATCGCGAGTCAGCAGCGCGATATTGATCTGACGGTCGTAGAAGGTGACGAAGTCCTGCGCCTGATCGCGCAAGGTGGCGTCGGTGGTCAGGCGGCGGCTGAGGCGGCGGATGGCCGCCGGCGCAATGCGGCGCAGGACCAGACGCGCCCCTTCGTTGTCGTCGGCGACGATGGCGGCGATGATCTCCTCGAGACGCGAGCGATTGAGCAGGGTCTGGGCGTCCACGCCCATAGAGGCGACTTCGGCAATCATCAGATCGTCGAGATTGTCGGGCGTGGCGTCCTCGACCGGGACCGGAGCCGGGGCGGGTTCGGGCTTGCGGGCCGGTTCGCGAATTGGGGCCTCACGATTTGACGCCTCGCGGCCATCCATGCCGTTGAGCAGGTCGCGCCACGACAGGCCGCTTTGCGGGCGCGCCGCGCTGCGGCCAGGTTGGGGGGCCGATGCCGTACTCGCCAGCGGGCGGGGGGCGTCCAGCGGCGCTTCGAGCGGATCGAGACCCCGGCGCGGGCGTTCAGTCCGTTCCGGGCGCGTCGTCGCCGGGCGCGCTTCGGGGGCCGCGCTACGCGAGGACAGGGACTCGCGCGGACGCTCGAAACGCTCGACATAGGGGTTGGGCGCGGGCGGCGGCGTGGGCAGAGGTTGCGCCGAGATGACCCCCATCAGGCGCACGGCTTCGGTCAGCATGTCGTAATTGCGCTTCACGCGCTCCTGAAAGGCCTGGTCGACGCTCTCGGTTTCCAGCGCCGCCTTGCGCGCGGCTTCGGTCATGGCCAGCAGGCCGTCTTCGACCGCACGGCGGATCTCCTCCAGCCGCGACTTGGCCTGCAGGGGCAGTTCGTCGGCGCGCGCGGTGATGTCGCTCAGCGCCATCTCGACCTGCTTGATGCCGTCGCGGGCGTGACTGAAAGCCGTGTCCAGACGTTCGGCGGCGGTCAGACCGGCCTCGTCGATCAGGGCCGCGGAATCCTCGATCAGGCGGCGGGCGGAACTGAAGCGGGCGTCGAAGGCTTCGTCGGCCTTCTTGCCGGCTTCGAACAGCGATTCGTTGAGACGATCGACGCGGACCTGTGCCGTCTGGGCGGCGTCGGCGGCGGCGCGGCGGGCGTCTTCCGAGGCGATATTGAGCTGTTCCAGCGCGTGCCGCGTTTCGCTGATCATCTCGTCGCGCGCATCGGCGGCCATGACCGAGATGTTGGACAGGGTCGAGTGGATGCGCGTCTCAAACGCCGTGCGCTCATTCTCCGCGCCATTAAGCACCTGACGGAACTGATCCTGGGCGTGCAGCACCAGATCGCGCAGGATATCGACCCCGCGCGACGAGCTTTCGCCCAGTTCGACGGTGGCCGCGCGCGCCACGGTGAGCGCTTCCGACAATTGCGCGCGCTGATTTTCCAGATGAACGGCGAAGTCCTCCTGATCGGCGCGCAAAGACAAAGCGGCGGAGACGAGACCGGCGCGTTGCTGGCCCAGACCCTCCTCGACGCTGCGGATCTGGTCGGCGACGCCGGCGCCGGCGGTTTCCAGACGCAGGGTCTGACGGTCGAGGTCTTCGGCGACGGTGCGCGCGGTGCTTTGGGTATCGGCGGCGACCGAGGCGAGGTCGGCGGCGCGGGCGGCCAGCGCGGCTTCGGCTTCGCGCAACTGCGTCTGGGCGAGGTCTGAGGCGTCGGCGACCATGCGCGCCTGACGGTCCACGGCGTCGATGACATCGCGCGCCTGCACATCGAGTTGCGCGCCCATCTCGATCACGGCCTGACGTTCGACCGACAGAGCCCCGGTAATGGTCTGGGTCGACTGACGCGCCATTTCGGCGGCGTTGAGCACCGACTCGGTTTCGGTCTTCAGGCGGTGGCTCAGTTCATTGAGATCGTTATGCGCCACCCGCACGGCGCGCACGGCCTGCTCGACCTGCTGACGCAGCGAATCGACCAGCGCCGTAGTCTGGGTGGCGGCGATCGCTGCCGGCGCGACCATGGCGTCGGCCAGAGCGGCCGTGCGACGGGCTTCGCGCGACAGGGCGGCGGCGTGGCGAAGCGCGAAGGCCGTGGCGACGATCAGGCCGATCGGGAAGAGGGCCAGCGCGCCGAGGATCACGATGCGGAACGGCTGCAGCGTAAAGGCGGCGATTTGGGTTTCGGCCCCCAGCACGAAGGCGGTCAGGCACAGGGCCCAGCCGAGGCTGATCACCGTGACGCCGCCCCAGAAGGGACCGCCCGATCCACCGGACAATTTCATGATGCCTTCGGGCGTGACGCGGACCGGGCTCACGGGCGCGGTTGCAGGCTCCGCCGGACGGTGGGGCGTCAGGGGTGCGGTGTTTTCGGCGCGGGGCGGTGGTTTCACGGGCGGCGCCACTGGCGGGATGTCCAGGAAATCCGCCGCCACGGCCTTGGGGTCGGGGGTGTGATCGGCGGCGTGGTCGAGGGGCATGTCGAGAATATCGGCCACGGGCGCAGGGACGGCTTCGGGCGTTTCGGCCGCAGAAATTTCGCTTACGGGGATTTCGGCTGCCGGCGTTTCCGACGCGACCGCCTCTGGGGTAGGTTCATGGGGGGGGGCGGAGACAGGTTCGGGCGTTTCGAACAGCGCGTCATCATCCTGATCGTCGGTGGACGGAATAGCCAGATCGTCCTCGCCTTCGATCTCCGGGGCCGTGTCTTCGTCAAACAGGGGGCGCAGCTTGGATTTGCGACCGCGCATCTCGGAAGACGAGAGGTTCAAAGGGGGACGAATGCGAGATTTCATAGAATGCAGTCCTGCGCCAGGGTCTTTACCACCGGAAAGCCGGGTTCTCCCGTGAGGGGAAACGCTAGCCGCAGATCATTGATAACGCAAATGGTTTAGAGGCAGATTCGCCAGATGATAAACGTTCGTATCCGGCGTATGCGGAGCTACTGCGCGACGATGGTGCGGATATGCGCCGGTAGGGGGGCCGCCTGAGCATCGGGGCAGGGGCCGCTAACTTGGGAGGCGTCGACGCGCACGGCCACGCGGTGTTGCGCCAGACGGTGTTCCGCCGCGACCTTCTCGGCAGCGGCGCGGATTTCGTCCTGATGCGCGGCGATTTCAAGCGCCATTTCGACTTCGGCAGCGCGCAGATCGCTTTCGACCTCGGCGGCGATGCGTTTCTGTTCATCGAGGCTCAGACCCGCAATGCGCAGGGTCAGAGCCGGCAAGGCCACCGCAGGAGCGGGTGGGGCCGGGGGCGCAGGAGGTGCCGGCGGCACGGCAAGCATATCGACCGGAGCCAGCGGGGCTTTCGAATCGACATGCGCCCCATTAACCGCCGTGCGGACCTTCACCTTAACCTTTTGCGCGGAATCGACGCGGGGCGCTTTGGTATTGAGGATGATGGCTTCGGGCGCCGCCTTTTCAGCCGCCTGGGCTTCAGCAGCGATCTGGGCATTGGTGGTTTGTGAGGGGACGGTTTGTGCCGGCTGGGATTGGGGCGCAGATGCGGGCTTGGCGGGTTCCGACGGCGCGCCACCGGCACCGAAATGCAGGAACGCGGCCGAAACAAGCGCCGTGATAAAGCCGATGATGATGTCAAACAGCGCTGACATGTCGATGCGCGTCCAGAATGTTCCCCACCGGTCTGCCCCGGCCAGCCTTACGCCACATTATCCCCGAGCCGATACGCGCTCACAATACCATGAATATGCCGCAAATCGGTCGCGGCTGCAACTAAAAGCTTATGGCGCAGGGGATTTCGCATCCCTGTGTCACCCCATTTCTACATCGCTCGAAATTATGGCGATTATTGGCCGGATTTGGCGCTGCCGATTGCATTGAAGACAATGAAATGGCAGAAATCCTTCCATTGAACTGGCCTGGGGAGGCGGATATGGGGTGGCGTTCGGCGGGATGCGTAGCGGCGTTCGCCCTATTGGTGCCGGTTATGGCTCAGGCGCAGATGACGCCGCGCCTGATCGAGCCCGCACGAATCGGCACAGTGCATGAGGCCTTGGGCGCCGCGCGCTATGTCGCCGCACCGAAGGGCGATTGTCCGACGGCCTATCGCACCTTCGATAATGGTCCCTGTCTCGATACGGTCGCGGCGCGCCTTAAGGCGGCTGGCGTCACTCAGGCGCGGGTGCTGGGCGTGCGCCATTCCGCGACGGGTGGCGAAGCGGTGCGCGGCGATTATGGCCGTGATTACAGCCTGTACGATATCAGTTTGACGCCCGCCGGCCTGCGGTGGAGCGAGGTCGAACTGGCGACGTCGGAGATCCGCGTGCCGCGCGATTGCTATGCGCTGCGTGGCGAAGAGGTCTTTTACACCATCGAAAACCGCGGCGGGCAGACCGTGGCGCAGGAACGTCAGGTCGTGGTCTGCGGCGGTGGTCCGCGTCAGCCCAATGGCCCTTACCGCGTCGAAGGTCCGTCCCTGCCGGTCGATCCGCCGGCGGTAGGCGCGACGGTGCGCGCCAGCGGTGACGCCTGGCCGCCGACGGAAACGCTGAGGGCGCGCGGTGAGTGGCGCTATCTGGCCCAGCCCGACCCCGCCTGTGCGCCTGATCAGTTGGTGCGCAAGGTCTATTGCGCGCAGACGGGCATCGCCTTCCTGCAGGCAAATGCCGGGGAAAAGGAACTGGACCTCATCGCCTCCAAATTCCCGGTGCGCGATGGCGATGCGTTGAAGGCCGACGATGTCGAGCAACTGGTGCTCAAGCGGTCGGGCAAGGGCTTCAAGGCCGACAAGCGTTGGTTCGAGCGCAGCAAGCTTAGCGTTCCGGCCGGTTGCGCGACGACGGAAGGTGCCGTTTTCCGCGTCCACGGTCGTGAAGCGGGTCTGTTCGTGGCGGAAGAGGCGTTGAGCACCTGCGGTGCACCGCTGGCGCCGGTGCCGCGCGATATCTTCGAGGCCTATGGCGAGGCGCGGCCCGTGGCCATGGGGCGCAATAGCTGTCCGGAGACGGCACGGTTGCTGCCCGGCGTCTGTTTCGACGAGGTCATCGCCTATATGCGCGCCTTCGATCACAAGGCGCTGGACGTGGTGGTGCTCAAATATCAGGTCCGCGACGGTGAGCGCGTCTGGCAGGACTATGATACCGCTAAGGTGCGCTTCAGCGACGGCACGTACATCGCCGAGCGCAAGGGGCCGCAGGTGCTGGGCTATGTCACGATGAGCCGTTGCGACGACATGTCAGATCGGCCTGCGGAAGGCCGCGGTTATCGCATCGAATGGCGCGGACGCTCGCTGATGGCCGTGCCCTATGAGTGGAAGGCCTGTCCGATCTATTAGAGCGCGTTCCAAAAAGTGTGCAGCGGTTTTTGGAATTAAACGCACGACAAAACAGAAGATTAGAGCCTGCTCCGATCCAGTTGGATCGGAGCAGGCTCTAATCGGAACCGCCGCCACCGCCGCCATCCCCGCCTGAACCGCCATCGCTGGACGCGTCGCCGGACGACGTGTCGGCGGATGTTTGGTCTGCTATCCTGGTATCATCCGTCGGCGCGGGCTTGGCCGAGGGTGAGGCAGGCGCGGAATCGGCAGCTACAGGCACGGGGGCTGCGCCGGAGTCGGAGTCGGGTTTCGGCGCGTCGCGGCGTTTCGGTTCTTCGGTCTTTTCCGCAATCTCTGCGGAACGCATCAGGGCCATAAAGATCAATCCGCCGAATACCGCGCCATTGGCCCCGATGAGGGCCAGCGTGCTGAGTTGGCTGGGCACCGGCAGCAGGCCCGCCAGCGGCGAGGCGAACAGCGCATAGATGGGCGTCACCACCAGCAAGACCTGCAAAAGCCAGGCTTCGGGTTTGCCCGCATCGCGCAGCCTGGCGCGGGCGGCTGCGACGACGCCCGCCGCCAGCAGGATCGCCTGCACCCAACCCAGCCACGGCGCGTCGATGGGGATAAAACGCCGGGCGATATCCGGGGCGCAGACCAGCGCGAACAGGACGATCAGGAACAGGGTAAACGTGGTGCGGCGCATCGAGAGGCTCAAAAGGCATTAACCCCTACGTTTTAACACCGCTACCGCGCTTGTCGAACGCTAAAAATCAACGTTCTGAGTGCCGTTCCCGCAAGATGTCGAGCACCGCCTCCAATGTCGTTTCGCGCGCCATCAGCAACACCGACAAGTGATAGAGCAGATCGGCGGCTTCGTTATGCAGTTCGTCGAGGTCGCCGCAGCGTCCGGCCAGAGCGGTTTCAAGCCCTTCTTCACCGACCTTCTGAGCGATCTTGGCGACGCCCTTCTGCATCAGGCGGGCGGTATAGCTGTCGGCGGGCGGGGCCTTGGCCCGCTCGGCTACAACCTGCGCCAGATGGCCCATGAAGCCGATGCCGGGCGCCGTCTCGTGTCCGAAGCAGGAGGTGGTCTTGGTGTGGCAGGTCGGGCCGACCGGGCGCGCCATGACCAGCAGGGCGTCTTCGTCGCAGTCGGTGGTGACGCTGACCAGATTGAGGAAATCGCCGGAGGTTTCGCCCTTGCGCCAGCGGCCGCCCTTGGAGCGCGAGAAGAATGTCACCTGCTTCGCCGTGAGGGTTTCGCTCAGGGCAGCGCGGTCCATATAGCCCAGCATCAGCACCTGCAGCGTGTCGGCGTCCTGCACGATGGCGGGAATCAGGCCGTCGCCCTTGGTGAAATCGAGCGCATCGAGATCGGCGAGAGTCAGGGGATTGGGCAGTTTGTGGGCTTCGGGCATTGGATTTCCTCGTGAACAAAGTCTCTCGGCTGTGCCTCGATACTTTTTCACGTTTGATCATATCGAGAAAAATCTCTTGGGGCGGCCCTGCGAGATTTTTCGCTTTTTTGTCCCTGTCTAATCTCTGATTGGACAGGCGCGAATTATAGTCTAACCGCGATTCCCGCCTTTTGCAGGTCGCGTTTCAGGTCCGGAATGTGGATGATTTTCTTGTGGAAGACGCTGGCGGCCAGAGCGCCCGACACATCCGCCTGATCAAACACCTCGGTGAAGTGTTCCGGCGCGCCTGCGCCGCCCGACGCCACCAGCGGAATATCGATCAAATCGCGCACGAGCCTCAACTGGCGGATGTCGTAACCTTTGCGCACGCCATCCTGATTCATGCAGTTGAGCACGATTTCACCCGCGCCGCGTTGAGCGGCTTCGACCACCCAGTCGAGCGTGCGACGGCCAGCGGCGCGGATCTTGTCCGGATCGCCCGAATACTGATGGACGTAGTAATCGTTATCCAACTCACGGGAGTCCACACCGACCACCACGCACTGTGACCCGGCCATTTCGGCCAGTTCGTTGATCAGGTCCGGGCGTTCCAGCGCCGGGGAGTTGATCGACACCTTGTCCGCGCCGGAATTGAGACACTTCACGGCCTGTTCCGCCGAGCGGATGCCGCCGGCCACGCAGAAGGGGATGTCGAGCGCGCGGGCAATGTCGCGCACCCAGTTATAATCGACCGTGCGGCCTTCGGCAGAGGCGGTGATGTCGTACAACACCAACTCGTCGGCGCCTTCGTCGCGGTAGCGCAGCGCCATGTCGACGGCGTCGCCCAGCACTTCGTGCCCGACGAACTGCACGCCCTTGACGACCTTACCGTCCTTGACGTCGAGACAGGGGATGATGCGTCTGGCTAACATTGCGTGTGCCTTCTATTCTTATCTCCTCCCCTGCATAGCGGGGGAGGTGGCCAGCTTGTCTGGCCGGAGGGGGCATTGACGGTGGGGTGGCCCCCTCCGTCTCGACGCGCTTCGCTTGCTCGCCACCTTCCCCCGTTCGCGCCGCTCACAGGGGAGGAGGTTGGGTGTTAGCCCACGTTCAGCGCGGCTTTCAGATCGATCAGGCCTTCGTAGATTGCCTTGCCGACAATGGCCCCGTGCACGCCCAGGGCCTTGAGATCGTACAGGTCTTCGACCGAGCGCACGCCACCGGACGCCTGAATATCGAGGTCCGGGCGTTTTTGTCTCAGGGCGCGCATCAGGTCCATGTTCGGCCCCATCAGCATACCGTCGCGCGACACGTCGGTGACGAGGATGCGCTGGGCGACGCCGACCGGATATTCATCGAGCACGCTCCACAAAGAGATGCCGGAGCCTTCGGTCCAGCCGTGCAGGGCCGCATCGAAATCACCGTCTTTCGTGGGCAGGACATCGAGCGCCAGCGTGATGCGGTCCTTGCCGAAGTCGCGCAGCCAGCCGCGCACCTCTTCCGGGTTCTTCACTGCTGCCGAACCGACCACGACCGCCGAAACGCCCTGATCGAGCAGGGTCTGAACGTGCTCGCGCGAGCGCACGCCGCCGCCGGTTTGAATCCTGGCGCGTGACGCCTGAGCCAGACGGCCGATCAGTTCGTGCTGCTGCGGCGAACCGGCGCGGGCGCCGTCGAGATCGACGATGTGCACCCACGCGTTGGTAAAATTGGGGGCGAACTCCTCGTTGAACAGGGCGAGGCGCTTGAACGGGTCGGAGTCGTACTTGGTAACGGCGTCGAAGCGGCCTTGCGCGAGGCGGACACATTCACCGTTGATCAGGTCGATAGCGGGGTAGAGGATCATTTTTTAATTCTCCCCCTCGCCCCGCTTGCGGGGAGAGGGTGGCTCGAAGCCAAGCTTCGCGCCGGGTGAGGGGCAATAACGAGTGGAGTGTGTGGCCTTTTGCCCTCACCCCAACCCTCTCCCCGCAAGCGGGGCGAGGGGGCTTAAATGCGGAGAAAATTCTCCAGAATCTTCGCGCCGGCGGCGGAGGAACGTTCGGGGTGGAACTGGCAGCCCCAAACGTTGCCTTTGCGCACCATAGCCGCAAACGGCGCGCCATAGGTTGATTCCGCCAGCGTATGTTCGGTTACCGGACAGACAAAGCTATGCACGAAATAGGCGTAGTCGCCCGCATTAAGCCCTGCCGTCAGCGGGTCTTCGCGCACGGCCTGCAACTGATTCCAGCCCATATGCGGCACGACCAGAGGTGGGGGTGCATCCATTTTCACGACGCGGCCCGGAATAAGGCCGAGGCATTCGACATCGCCTTCCTCGGAGCTGTCGAACAGCAGTTGCTGCCCCAGACATACCCCCATCAGCGGTTGGGTCAGACTGCGGATCGTGTCGTACAGGCCCAGTTCGTGGATGCGGCTCATGACGAAGCCCGCCGCGCCGACGCCGGGCAGCACCACGCGCTCGGCGGCCTTGATTTCCGCCGCGTCCGACGACAGTACGGCCTGCGCGCCGAGACGCTCCAGCGCGAACAGCACGGACGCGGTGTTGGCGCAACCCAGTTCAATAACGACGACATTTTTAGTCGTGCTAACGCTTCGCTCTTTGAGCACAGTCATCACGCCAGCATCCCCTTGGTGGAGGGCAGGGCGTCGCCTTCGATGCGCGTAGCCATGCGCAGGGCGCGGCCCAGCGCCTTGAAACAGGCCTCGACCTTGTGGTGGTCGTTCTGGCCTTCGACCTCGACATGGATCGATGCGCCCAGCGCTTCGGACAGCGAGCGGAAGGCGTGACCCGTCATTTCGGTGGCGTATTCACCGATATGCGTGGCCTCGAACGTGCCCCTGAAGACGCAGAAGGCGCGGCCGGAAATGTCGATCGACACCTTGGCCTCGGTTTCATCCATCGGCAGGACGAAGCCGAAGCGCGCCATGCCGACGCGGTCGCCCAGCGCCTGCTTCAACGCCTGACCGAAGGCCAGCATGCAGTCTTCGATGGTATGATGACCGTCGATTTCCAGATCGCCCTGACACGACAGTTGCAGCGAGAAGCCGCCGTGCGTGGCCACCTGATCGAGCATGTGATCGAAGAAACCGATGCCGGTCGAAATCCTCACCGGCTTGGGGGTGTCAAGATCGACAATCGCCGAAATCCGGGTTTCCTTGGTATCGCGCAGCACCTCGCCGCGTCGAGCCGGACGCCCGGCTTCGATGGCGACACCGAGGGCCGCCAGGATGCGATCATTGTGCGCCTTGTCGCCCAGCGCCATGATCAGGCCTTCATAGGCGTTCTTGGCGGTGACGCCGAACTTTTTGAGCTGCGTCTGCGTGCGGATCAGGTCCTTCGGTTTGATAAAGACGAAGGGGCCGTCATTGACGTGGAATTGCAGGACCGAAGGCGACTGGCTCAGAGCGTCGCGCAGACGCGCCTGCTCGTTGCGGATCAGGTCGATGCGCGACTGAACGCTTAGGGCGCGCGACGGGGCCAGAGCCGCTTCGGCGGCGCGAATCGACGGCGTCGGCAATGGCACCGGCTCGCAGAAGCGCATCAGGCCGTTGAGCGTCTTGGGCGACGAGATCAGCGCGCCGACCCGCGCCCCCGACAGGCCGTAGAGGAAGGACAGGCTTTTCAGCACCACCACGTTCGATTCCGACTTGGTCAGTTCGATCAGGCTGGTGGCGTCGCAGACATCGAAATAGCTTTCGTCGATCACCAGCAGGGCCGGGAAGATTTCGACGGCCAGTGTGCGCGCTGCGATCAGGTCCCAGGCCTTGCCGTCGGGCATGGCGGGATTGTCGATGACGTACATGCCCGCGCCTTTGAGCGTCATCAGGGGCTTGGTCGCCTGTTTCAGCGACAGGCCATAGGCGTCAGCGAGGCTTTGCAGGTGGTATTGCCGCTCCGAATAGCAGGGCTCGGTAAACACGGCCTCATAGCCATTGACCTTCAGGCGGCGCATCAGGATTTCGGTGGCGTGCGACGCGCCGCGCGTGACCATCAACTGATAGGGCTCGACGCCGTAAAGCTCGGCCATGCGTTCGCGCAAGGGCTCCAGCGAGGGCGGCGAGGCTTCGAGGCCGGAACCTTGCGCATTCAGGGCGGTGAAGGGGGACGCGAACATGTTTACACCTCTAACCGGAAATCTGCCGCCAGCGCGTGGGCTTCGAGACCTTCCAGACGCGCCAGACGGGCGGCGGCGGGGGCGATGGTGGCCGCGCCCTGTTTCGTGGCGCGCTGCACGACGAAGCTGGTCAGGAACGAGCGGATGGTGATGCCGTCCCAAGCCCGCGCCGCGCCGTCGGTCGGCAGGACGTGGCTGGGGCCGGCGGCGTAGTCGCCGAAGGTTTCGGCGGCGTAGGTGCCGGCGAAGACGGTGCCGGCAGCGGTCAGTTGCGGGATCAGGGCGTCGAGATCGGCGACCTGAAGCGCCAGATGTTCGGGGCCATAGACATTGGCGACTTCGGCGGCGGCTTCAAGGCTATCGACGACGAACAGGCGCGCCTGCTCCAGCGAGGCGCGGGCAATAACGGCGCGCGGCAGGGTCGCCAGTTGCGTCTCAAGCTCGGCGGCGACGGCGGTGATCAGCGCCTGATCGAGCGTCACCAGAACCACCTGCGCGTCGGCGTCGTGCTCGGCCTGCGACAGCAGGTCGGCGGCGATCAGCTTGGCATTGGCCGAGACGTCGGCAATGACCATCAGTTCGGACGGACCGGCGGGCATGTCGATGGCGATGCCGGAGATCCGCTCAGACGCATATCTTTTGGCTTCGGCAACGTACTTGTTGCCCGGCCCGAACAGCTTGTCAGCAGCAGGCACATCGGGCAGAGCGCCCAAAGCCATGGCGGCGATGGCGTGCGCCCCGCCGACGCGCCACACGGCCTCAAGACCGGCGGCGGCACCTGCAGCGATCATCATGGGGTGCAGCGAGCCGTCCTTAGCGGGTGGGGTGACGCAGACGCGGTTGGGGACACCGGCGACCAGAGCCGGGACGGCGGTCATGATCAGAGTCGAAAACAGCGGCGCGGTGCCGCCCGGCACGTACAGGCCGGCGGTCGAGATAGGGCGATAGACGCGCTGAAGCGACAGACCTTGCGAAGGCGCGATGACCGGTCCGGCGGACGGCAGTTCGGCGGCGTGGAAGGCGCGGACGTGTTCCACCGCCAGTTCCATGGCTTCGAGGTCTTCGGCGCTCAGATTGGCGCGCGCTTCATCGACCAGACCGCGCGTGAGTTCGACGCGGACCGGCGCGTGGCCGTCCAGTCGCGCGGCCCAGTCTTCGACGGCGGCAAACCCGCGCGCCTCGACGTCGTCGAAAATGGTTTTCACCGTTTCGAGCACGCGGGCGTCGCGCCGGTTTTCCGGGCGAGCGAGAGCGGATTTACGTTCCGCCGGGCTGAGGTCTTTCCAGATAAAGGTCTTCATACTGCACCTGTCCGCAGCCGCGCGGACCAATTCAAAAGGTGTCCGTGACACCTACTTCATCATTTTTTCGATCGGCAGGACGAGGATCGCCGAAGCGCCCGCCGCCTTGAGCTTGTCCAGCGTGTCCCAGAAGACGTTTTCCTGACAGACGGCATGGACGGCCACCGTGTCTTCACGTCCGGCCAGCGGCATGATGGTCGGGGCGTCGGCGCCGGGGATCAACTCGATGATCTCGCTCAGATGTTCGCGCGGGGCGTTGAGCATGACGTACTTGGCGCCGTTCGACGCCGTCACGCCGTCGAAGCGGCGCAGCAGCATATCGTAAACATGGGCCAGATCTTCCGGCGGGGCGTGCGGGGCCTTGATCAGCACCGCCTCGGACGACAGGACCAGATCGACGGCTTTCATGCCGTTGGCTTCCAGCGTCGCGCCGGTGGAAACAAGGTCGCAGATGGCGTGGGCGATCTTCATGCGCGGGGCCACTTCGACAGCGCCGCGCATCTCGACGATGGTGGCGTTGACGCCCTTATCCGTCAGCCACTTGCCGAGGATGTTGGGATAGGAGGTCGCCAGGCGCTTGCCTTCGAGGCTTTGCGGGCCGTCGTAAACGAAGGCGTCCGGCACGGCGATCTTCAGCGTGCACTTGCCAAAGCCTAGGCGCATGACGATGCGCTCTTCGAGGTTGTCTTCCGGGAAGTGCTCAGCCAGCACATTGTAGCCAACGATGCCGAGTTCCGCCACCCCATCGGCCACAAAGGTCGGGATGTCGTCGTCGCGCACGCGCAGCAGGTCGATCGGCTGGTTTTCGACGCGATAGAGCAGTTCGTTGGCGCCCTTCACGACGCGCAGGCCCGCGCCTGAGATCATTTCCAGCGAGCGGTCGGCCAGACGGCCCGATTTCTGTACGGCGATGCGGAGTCGGGAAGACATGGGTATCAGTTACTTTCTTGTTTCAGTCGGTCGATCACCAGCCGGTATCCCTTGTGCGGCATGTCGCGCAGGAAGCGCGCCACACGGGTGACGGTGGTGGTCGAAGCGCCGGTCCGTTCCGAGATATCCCGGTAGGACAGGGCGTTTTCGTCCAGCAGGCGGGCGACCTTGAAGCGCTCAGCGAAGGCGCGGACCTCCGACGGCGTGCACAGGTCGTCGAGGAAGGCGCGCACCTCTTCGGGTGTCTTGAGCGTCAGAAGGGCGCGTACCAGTTCTGCTTCATCAGCAGCGTAGATTTCCGGGGTCTTGTTCGGCTTGTCGGTCATGTTGTGTTAGTGTGTTAGCGCGCTAATACAGCGGGTGCGCATCGAATGCAAGCGCGTCCGCACGATATTTTGCAGGAAGCGCTGTTTTAGCCGAGTCATACGGCAAACGCACTGACTTCTTTATGCGGTAGCGAAGGCCGCCCTGGCGGCCAGACCCAGACCCGACGCCACTGACGAGAAGCGGTCGCCGTAGTTGATCTTTGCGGCGGGAAAGGCGGCCTGCATGGCGGCCTCGAAGCCCGGCATGGCGGTCGAGCCGCCGGTCATGAACAGGGTGTGAATATCACCGGGCGTGAGGCCGGCCTTTTCCACGCACAGTCCGGCGGTGGCGACGACCTTGGCCACTTCGCGCGCGGTCGAGCCGATAAGCGTATCGCGCGTGACCTCGGACGCCCAGCCGGCTTCGATGTCGCCATAGTCGATGCGGGTGGCCTCATCGGTTGAAAGCGCGATCTTGGCGGTTTCGATGCGGCTGGCGATGGCGTGGCCCATGCGGTCTTCCAGCACCTTGATCAGGCGCTGCGTCAGGTCGCGGCGTTCGGCCATGTGGTGCAGTTCGCGCACGCTGTGCATGACCTTCTGCGTGTAGAGGAAGTTGATCAGGTGCCAGGTCGAAAGCTGATGATAGGTCAGCCCCGGCATGTCGAGCCCGCTTTTCAACTTCGATTTCCAGCCCATATCGACCATGACCGTGTCCATGCTCAGCAGGCGGTCGAAATCCGTGCCGCCGATATGCACGCCGGTATTGGCCAGGATGTCGGAATGGTCGGGAGACAGGCTGAGGACGGAGAAGTCCGAGGTGCCGCCACCGATATCGACAACCAGCACGGTCTCGCTTTCGTTCAGGCGGCTGGCATAGTCGCGGGCGGCGGCCAGCGGCTCGTACTCGAAGCGGATGGTCTTGAACCCTTGCGCCTCGGCAATGCCGCGCAGTTCGTTTTCGGCGCGCTGATCGGCTTCGGCATCGTCATCGACGAAGTGCACGGGACGGCCCAGCACCACGTCCTCGATGGACTCACCCGCATGACGTTCGGCCGCCTTTTTGACGTGGGCGATGTACAGGCCGATGATCTCGCGGAAGTTCTTGCGCTTCGTGCCGACCTGCGTGGTTTCGCCGATCAGATGGCTGCCCAGCACGGATTTCAGCGCGCGCATCAAACGGCCTTCGTAGCCGTCGAGATATTCGGCAATCGCCTTGCGTCCAAAGCTCAGGTGGTCCTCCTCGGTATTGAAGAACAGGGCCGAGGGCAGGGTGACGGCATCGCCTTCGACGGGGACCAGTTGCACCCGATCGCCGCGCCCGACGCTGACGGCGGAGTTGGAGGTGCCGAAATCGATACCGCAATAGGGACGCTGGGACATGGGCTCCGCCGAAGACACACAAAAGGCGGCGGTGTGTACACGGATTGAGCCGGGAAGGCTAGTCACATCCTCCCTTGTGCGCAAAGCGAAACGAGGGAGGAGGCACTTTATAGTCGCACTTACCTCAGAGACTGAACAAATGCCTTAGCTTCGGCGGCTTTCGCCAGCCACAGGTCTTGTGACGCAGGCGGCAGACACACCCATTCCTTCATCGGGCTCCCGCCGCGCGACAGGCGGTGCGCGCCCGTTGCGGCCATCAGCGCGTCGACTTCGGCCACGGGCAATTTCAACACCAGATGTTCATCCATCACAAAGGCGAACAGCTTGCCACCCACCATCAGACCTTCGGTCTTCAGCGCGCGTCCCGTGTGTACCGCCGGATCGCCGCTCAAGGCTTCAAGTATGGGGAGCAGCGCCGCGGGAAGCATGGATCATATCTCGATCAGCACGTCTGGCGACTCGTTGGGATTGACGGCGCCCGGCGGGAAGTGCGCCGCCAGCACCGTGCCGCAGCGTTCCACGGCGGTTTCAAATCCGCCGGTCAGGTCGCCCTTTTTGATATGGGCGATCAGGGCGGCGACCGTTTCGTTCCACTCTTTCTTGTCGACGCGGGTATAGATGCCTTCGTCGGCGATGACATCGACAAAGTGCTCCTCAAGGGCGCAGAAGATCATCACCCCCGTGCGTTCTTTCGTCAGGTGCAGGCCGCGTGCCATGAACTGCTCCAGCGCCTTTTTGTGGGCGCGGCGACGGGTTATAAAACGCGGCGTCAGCCACAGCTTGACCTTCGGCACACTGACCAGCAGATAGACGCTGGCGAACAGCAGCAATTGCATCAGGGCGTAGAAGATGATGGCTTCGGCGGCCAGCAATTCGCCGGTGACGTTCGGGGCGTTCCATCCGGCGATGGCCGTCAGCACCGGTCCCAGCCAGTCGTGCGGCCACACACCCAGCCCCAAGAAAATCAGCGGCAGGATGAAGGCCGATCCGGCGGCCCACATCAGCGGCGTTTCCGGATAGTCGAGCGCGGTTTTCTTGATAACGCAGGTAATCTCGCCTGAGGTATTTGTCTCGGCGCGGGCGATGGCGGCGTTGATACGGGCGTGGTCGATGTTCAAAGGCATGTCCGTCTTTCCCTTACCAGCTTCCCGAAGAGCCGCCGCCGCCGAAGCCGCCGCCGCCTCCGCTAAAGCCGCCGCCTCCCCCGCCGCTCCAGCCGCCACCGCCTCCGCCGCCCCGCAGCAGGGCTTCGATGATGAAGAAGGGCAGCCAGCCGCGGCCGAAGATAAGCAGGAACGCGATCACGACGATGATGACCCACAGCGGAATGCGCTGGCCCTTCTGAACCGGCTGCTGCTCGAACTTGCGCGCCTTTTCGATGGCCGTACCGCGATCGGCGGCGAGCTGGGCAACGATTTCGTCGGCGCCCCTGATGATGCCGGTCTGATAGTCCCCGGCGCGGAAGGCCGGCAGGATGGCGTTCTGGATGATCAGCGACGAATAGGCGTCGGTAATGACGGGTTCGAGCCCGTAGCCGACCTCGATACGCACCTTCCGCTCGTTCGGCGCGACGATGAGGATGACGCCGTTGTCCTTGAACTGTCCGCCGGCTTCGGAACCGGCTATGGTAGAGGCCTGAGCCGTCTTCTGACCGATGCCCCAATGGCGGCCCAACTGATAGCCATAGTCGGCGATGTCATAGCCCTGAAGGCTATCGAGCGTGACAACGACGACCTGATCGGTGGTGGCGTTCTCCAATCCTTGTAGCTTCGCCGTCAGTTCGGCCTCGGCTTCGGGTGTCAGCAGATTGGCCTGATCGACAACACGACCGGTCAAGGGCGGGAATTTAGGTTCGGCTAAGGCTGCAGATGCCCACAGCGTCAGGCACAGGAAAAGGAAGGCCGTCCATGCGGCCCTCATCCGCAGGGCGGAGGCGGGGAGAGACATGGTTTGGCCTTCCGGGACTTAGCTTACTGTGCGGCAGCGCTGGAAGCCGCAGGCGCGCTGGTCTGCGACTGGGTGTTCAGGCCGGAGAAATCGACGGTCGGGGCCTGATCGGCGCCGGCGGCGGCCTTGAAATATTCCATCGGCTTGGAGCCTGAATGGATGGTGCCGGCCAGGATGTTCTGCGGGAAGGAACGCAGGGTGGTGTTATAGGTCTGGGCGGCGGCGTTATAGTCGCGGCGCGCCACCGAGATGCGGTTTTCCGTGCCTTCGAGCTGCGATTGCAGAGTCAGGAAGCCTTGCTGGCTCTTGAGATCCGGATAGCGCTCCACGACGACCATCAGGCGGCCCAGAGCCGAGGACATGCCGTCCTGAGCCTGCTGGAACTGCTGGAACTTGGCCGGGTCGGAGATGGTCGAGGCGTCGACATTGACGCTGGTGGCCTTGGCGCGGGCTTCGACCACTTCGGTCAGGGTGCCACGCTCGGCGATGGCCGCGCCCTGCACCGTGTTGACCAGATTGCCGACGAGGTCGTTACGGCGCTGGTACTGGTTCTGAACCTCGGAGAAGGCGGCCTTGGCGGCTTCTTCCTGCGTCGGGATGCGGTTGACGTCACAGGCCGTCAGGCTCATGGCGGCGGCCGCGATGGCGACAAGACCCAGAACACGCTTCAGCTTGATCACGATAGTAGCTCCCTTAAAAAGCCCGGTGTGTGTTGCCCATACACATAGGCGAAATCCGGCGGTTGCAAAAGGGGGAGCAGGTTACCTTTTGTTAAGGTGAGGAACGGAGGAGGGATAGATCATGAATCCAATCGTTTTCGTAAAAGGGCGCGGCCTAAGCGCCATTCAAAGCCTGATTGTGTGGCCGTCGCTCGGCGGATGGGCGTGGTGCGCGGTCGTGGCTATTGCGGTGGCGGCAGCGGTGGCGGGGATCGGCTTCGGCAGCGGCATATTGCAGGTGGGGACGCCTCAGCCGGACTTAGCCAGGCTGTTTCTCAGCGTGATGCTGGTGCCGGCCTTTACCGAGGAACTGGTGTTTCGCGGGGTGATGATCCCGGCGCGGAACGAGACGACGCGACCGGTAATGTGGATCGGCGTCGGGACGGTGGTGTTTGTGCTGTGGCATGTATTCGAGGCGCTGGTGATTCTGCCCGGGGCGACCTTGTTCCTGCATCCGGCGTTTTTGCTCAATGCGGGGCTGATCGGACTGGGGTGCGCGCTGATGCGCTGGCGCACCGGGTCTCTGTGGCCGGCGGTGCTGTACCACGGGGGGCTGGTGTTCGTGTGGAAGGCGTGGCTGGGCGGGCCGTCGCTTGAGGAACTGATGGGGTAACAGACCCGGCGCGAAGCGCCCTGAGTGCACAAATGTTAGAGGTTGCGCAGGTGTCCCAAGCAAGTAAGAACCCCCACCACCACATTTCGCCTTCGGCTCGTGCGGTCCCCCTCCCCAGAGGTATGAGAGGACCGAAGCGGGCGTTGCCATTCGGGCTCCGGTAATGGGGTCTGGGGCCAACTGGCCCCAGGATCTTTGATCTTCAATCCAAAACCTACGACACCACCGGGGCATCGACGGTCTTGCGCATCACGTAGTTGGTCAGCTTGTAAGTGCCGACGCGAGTGCGTTCTTCGTGGTCGAAAACAAAGCCGGATTTGAGCGAAAAGCCGATGCCGTGGTCGTGGTCCTTGGGGACGATGAGCGACAGGGTGTGGGCGTCGTCGAAATGAGTGAGAGCGGCCTGCATCAGGGCCTTGCCGATGCCGCTGCCGCGATAGTCTTCGAGGACGTAGACCTTGTGCACGCTGACGTGACCGTGGTCGGAGGCGGCGGAGAGAAAGCCCACCGGC
Source organism: Asticcacaulis sp. AND118 (assembly GCF_020535245.1). GTDB lineage: Bacteria > Pseudomonadota > Alphaproteobacteria > Caulobacterales > Caulobacteraceae > Asticcacaulis. The sequence goes on from NZ_CP084910.1 coordinate 847,133, forward strand.
TTGCCGTTGAGTTCGGCGACCCAGTAGAGGTGGCCGCGCGCGTCCATGTCTTCTTCGAGAGTGTCGAGATCGAACAGGGCGCTGATGATGGCGTCCATCTGAACCGGCGAGACCACGTTGCGGTAGAGGCGCGGCCAGATGATCATGGCCAGATCGCGCACGACGTAAAGCTCTTCCGTGCGGATGCGGCGGATTTTCGGCGGGTTCGGCATTTGAGACCTCCGTTTCCTGGGGAGCGGGGAACTCCTTAACAGTACAACAGGGCGCCTTTGGGTCTTCCCTGTGTCATTTCCTCCAATCGGCTCGTTTTTGAGCCTGTGAATAACCTGCCATGAAAATCACGGAATGGGAAATATTATTTCAAATCATGTCGGCCTGTGATTGATTTGGGTGTGATCGCTCAGAGCGGCTTGCGCATGATGTGATCAGTGAAGGGGAACGGTCCCATTTGTACTGAAACGGTGGCCTCGATCTCGAAGCCCTGCGACTGATAGAAGGCAATGGCCGGGGCATTGCCGTCATTGACGTAGAGCGCCAGTTCGCGGGCATCGGGGAAGGCGGCGAGGATGGTGTTGATCAGGGCCTTGCCGGTGCCTCTGCCGCGGCAGATGTCACGCAGATAGAGCTTCTTGAGCCACAAACGCTCGCCTTCCTGATAGGCGGACACGTAGCCGGCGTCCTCGCCGTCGACCTGCGCCAGCCAGTAGCGGTGGCCGCGCTCGGTGATATCGGCGCGCAGGGTGTCGAGGGCGTAGATGACCTCGACCATGGGGCCGATGCGCTCCGGCGGCAGGATGCCGGCGAAACATTCCGGCCAGATGACGCGGGCCATGGCCTGCACGCGGGGCAGATCGTCGAGCGTGGCGGCGAAGATACGAGTCGTCATTCTATCCTCCTGTCATCCGGCTGTGACAAGGATGGGCGCGGAAGGCAAGCGAGGCTTGTCTTGCAGGCGAAGATATCGTCATTATCGTTTCCAGGTTGTAGATCAGGGGGCCAGTCATGGCATTGGGCGGCAATAACGGACCGGTCGAATATCTCAGCGCGGTGGTGCTGGCCACCGGCGGACTGGGCATGGCGGCGTCGGCGCTGGTGGATGCGGCGCGGGCGGTGTGGCCCAATGGCGGCGTGTCCTCGTGTGGCTACCGGCATTTGCAGCGCGTCTATACGGCGCTGGAGCCGGCGCTGAAGGTGGCGCTGGGGCCGGACTGGGATGGCATATTGCGCGGCTACTGGATCAACGGGTCGCCGCGCGAACAGAACATTTCGACGGTGATCGCCTTGGTGCGGCTGGGCCTGACCGCAGAGACGCCGCAGCAGGTGCTGGGCAATCTGCTGGGGCACGGCGATGTGTCGCCGGTCGATCCGGAAGCCTTGGGCCGGGCGACGCGGTTCCTGCACGAGGGCGTGCCGGATGTGATCGAGGGTGAGACGGCCGAGCCGCAGGCCGTTGAAACGCAGAAGGCCTTCGATGCGCTGGGGCGGTTCGATGCGCTGTTGCGGGCGCGGCTGGAGGCCGCCTACGACAAGGCCGACCATGATTATCGCGCCGGTTCGCGGTTCGCCGCTTCGGTGGTCGCGGTGGGGCTGTCGCTGCTCTGCGCCTTCGTGCTGGCGGCCTACAGCCCCATCGGTCAAAGCTGGCAGCTCTATGCCATGGCCTTCGGGCTGGGGATTCTGGCCGTGCCGCTGGCGCCGATCGCCAAGGATTTGACCTCGGCGCTCAAGGCGGCGGCGAGCGCGCTGAAGACCGTCTCGAACAAGGGCTGATCCGGTGTGGTTCCTTAATCTCAGGAGCGAATCCGGCCCTTCGGCCTCGGTGCCGAAACTGGCGCAGGCGCATTTGCTGAAGATCGAAGTGGCGGACGGCAAGGTCATCGCGACGACCGGTGGCGGCATGAAGCCCATCCCTCTGGCGGCGCTGGGGGCGCAAGCGCGCAACCGGCGGCTGGTCTTCGTCACGCACGGCTATAATGTGACGCTGAGGAACGGGCTCAATGCGCTGGCCGGGGTGCGGCAGTTCCTGAACCTCGACGATACCTATCTGGTGGTGGGGGTGCTGTGGCCGGGCGAATCGACGACCATGCTCAACTATGTGTGGGAGCATCAGGACGCCATGCAGGCCGGGCGCGTGCTGGCGGAATTCATCGACGCCTATTGCGCCGATGCGCTGGAGGTGAATTTCATCTCGCACAGTCTGGGCGGACGGCTGGGGCTGGAGTGCCTGCGCACGGTGAAGCGTCGCCTGCGTGAGGTGTGTCTGACCGCGCCGGCGGTCAATGCCGATGCCTTCGCCAAGCGTTACAAGGGCATGGAGGTGAAGGCCGAGCGCATTTCCATACTGGCGTCGAAGGCTGACAAGATTCTGATGCTGGCCTATCCGCCGGGCAATTTCGCGGCCACGGCCTTCGGGGACATCGACGCGCCGCTGATGGCGGCTCTGGGGCGTATCGGCGCGAAACCCAGACCCGCCAATGTCGCCAACTATCAGATCCCCTCGACCTTCCTGTGGCTGGATAAGGGCGTCGACCGCAATTTCGACCATATGGACTATTATCCGGGCCAGACGATGCGCACGCCGCCGCATGTGCAACTGCCGCTGCCCGGCGATCGCAACAATGCGCGTCCGGCCCATGCCGCTCGCAACAGCCTGTGGCAACTGATGACCCATGCCCTGCCGGGTTGGCCGAAGTAGATTTCAGATAAAATAAAGGCGCTTGAGACCAGGGGGGAAGTCTCAAGCGCCATCTTCAGCCGGACATTTCAGGGGGGGGGGACGTCTGCCCGGCTGGTAGTCTGTAGATAGGCAGTGATCACAGGATTGCCAGACCCGGACGTCGAAAAAACCGAGCCGAAAGTGCGGCAGGACGCCGCACCCTACGGGGCAAACGGCAGAGACAGCGCCTGAGCCACCGCCGCGTGGCGGATATGGCCGGCGGCAATGTTCAACCCGGCTTTCAGGTGCGGATCGGTGCTCAGCGCTTCGGCCACGCCCATGGTCGCCATCTTCACCACAAAGGGCAGGGTGGCGTTGTTGAGCGCCAGTGTCGAGGTGCGCGCCACCGCGCCCGGCATGTTGGCGACGCAGTAATGCACGATGCCGTCGACAAGGAAGATCGGGTCCTGATGCGTGGTCGGGTGCGAAGTTTCGAAGCAGCCGCCCTGATCGATCGCGATATCGACCATCACCGCGCCGGCCTTCATGGTCTTCAGCATGTCGCGGCTGACCAGCTTGGGGGCCGCCGCGCCGGGGATCAGCACCGCGCCGATGACAAGGTCGGCCTCGGCCACCGCTTCGGCCAGAGCCGCGCGCGCCGAATAGGCGGTCTTGACGCGGCCCTGGAACAAACGGTCGATCTCGATCAGCCGGTGCGCCGACACGTCGAAGATGGTGACGTCGGCCTGAAGCCCGGCGGCCATCTGGGCGGCATTGATCCCGGCGACGCCCGCGCCGATGATGACGACCTTCGCCGGTGCGACCCCCGGCACGCCGCCCATCAGCACGCCGCGTCCGCCATAGGCCTTGTGCAGATAGGTGGCCCCGACATGGACAGATATGCGCCCGGCGACTTCCGACATCGGACGCAGCAGCGGCAAACCACCCTGCGGCTCGGTCACGGTCTCATAGGCGATGCAGGTCGCGCCCGATGCCATCAGCGCCTCAGCCTGCGGCTTGTCGGCGGCCAGGTGTAGATAGGTGAACAGGGTTTGGCGCGGTTTCAGCCAGGCGCATTCGTGCAGTTGCGGTTCCTTGACCTTGACGATCAGGTCGCCCGCCGCGAAGGCCTCTTCGGCTGTGGCGACGATCTTCGCTGATAGTCGGCGTCGCTGAAGCCGATGCCTTCGCCGGCATGGGTTTCCACGAAGAGCTGATGGTCGTGATGGGCGAGTTCGGCCACGCTGCCGGGTGTCAGCCCGACGCGGTATTCGTGGTTTTTGATTTCTTTGGGTACGCTGATTTTCATGGTCCGCTCCTCCGGTGATGTCTGTGATCACATTTTTGTCCGAGACGCGTTCATTCCCGCAACGGATGTCCGTTTTCGGGAGCGCGCTCGTTTTTGTAGATAATGATACGAAATTCGATGGAATTTCTTGCAATTATGTGGCTTGTGCTGCCGATTTGCGGGATATATTCTCAATTCTATGGCGAACGCTGATAAATTTTCCGATCTCGATTCCTTCGACCGCGAACTGATCAAGGTTCTGCGCAACGACGCCCGCGCCACGGCGGCGGAACTGGGCGAGAAGGTGGGGCTGAGCCCTTCGGCGGCACACCGCCGCGTCAAACTGCTGGAGCAGCGCGGCATCATCACCGGCTATCGCGCCGTGATCGCCGAAAGCGTGCACGGCAAGCAGGGTATGGTCTTCGTGCATGTCACGCTGCAGGACCAGCGCCGCGAAACCTTCGAAAAGTTCGAGAAGGCGGTGGTGCAGATCACTGCCGTCGAAGAATGTCACCTGATGTCGGGTGAAGCGGATTATTTGCTCAAGATCGTCCTGCGCGAAAGCCTGTCCTATGAGGACGTCCACCGCGACGTGCTGTCGACCATGCCGGGCGTGTCCAAGCTGGTGTCGCAGTTCTCGATCCGCACCGTCAAAGCCGTTTAATTTTAACCACGGAAAACACAGAAAGCACGGAAATTGGGCGTGTGGCGCACGTGGCGCGAAGTATCCTTCGCCTCATCTGACACGCGGTGATCAAGGCTTTTGAGCCCGATCAGCTCCAAAGTCTGTGCTTTGTGTGCTTTGCATGGTTAAACTCTTTAAGCCTATCCGTTCTTCGCCACCCATTGTTCGAACAGCACGCTGACCACGGCGCTCAGTTCCTCGCGGCTGAGCGAGCCGTCGCGATTCATGTCGGCGAGATCGAAATAGGCCGCCTTTTTCGGGCTGACGGTTGTGAATTCGGCGCGTGAAATCGCGCCGTCCTTATTGGTGTCGGTTTTACGGAATTGCGCATCGACCTCGGCATCGATGCGGGCGCGCATGGCCGCCTTTTCCGCCGGCGTCTTTGGCGGGGCCGGCATTTCGGCCAAGGCCGGAACCGCCGACAGGGTGAGGGCAGGGATCAGCCAGATAAGCGGTTTGCGCATAGGATGCTCCTTTGAGATGAACAGGGAGTCTAAACGCAGGTCGGGGCGGAAATAGGGAGCGATTGCGGCGCAGAGCGGGATGATTTTAGATGAAAGCCTCATCCCACACTACGTTTTCAGCGGTCGCGTAATTTTCCCGAAAAGTGGCGCCCACTTTATCGGATTGCGCTTTAGATGCCGACGATGAAGGCCAGTTCGTCGAGATCGGCATCGTGCGCAACGGTGTCGTTCAGGCTCATCGATACGCCGACGCCGATCAGGGCGCAGGCGGCCAGCGCCGCGGCCTTATAGACCAGTCCGTAGCGCCATTCGGTCAGGCTGCGCACGGCCGCATCGCGCCAGACAAATCCCTGCTGACGCGACATGGCCTGACGCGCGATACGATCGGCCAGGCCGGTCGCCGGCTGCGGCGTGCTCCAGCTATGCAGTTTGCGCTCGAACTCAGTCATCCTTTACTCCTAGCACGGTCTTGAGCTGGCGTCTTGCCCGAACGAGCACGGATTCCAGCGCCTTGACGCTTATATTCAGGCTTTGCGCCGCTTCGGCGTTACTGAAGCCTTCGAAATAGCACATGGCGACGGCCATGCGCTGATGGGTCGGTAATTGCGCCACAGCGTCACGCACAAGGCGGGCGTTCTGCTGTTGCAACAGGTGCGCCTCGGCGTCCGGATCGCCGTCGCTCAGCGCTTCGGCCCAGTCCTCGATGGGCTGGGTCTTGGGTTTGAAGCGCCGCGCCCGATCGAGGCAGGCGCGGGTGACAATCGTGTAGAGCCAGGTCGAAAAGGCCGAACGCTCCGGTTCGAAGCGTCCGGCATTGGTCCAGACCTTGGTGAAGGCGGCTTGCACCGCCTCTTCCGCGTCCTCGCGATTAAGCAGAACGCGATAGGCGACGGCATGGGCGCGGGGCAGGTGACGCGCCACGAGCTGACGGAAGGCGGCGGCATCGCCCTCCGCCGTCAGTCGCATGAGCTGGGCATCACCCACCGCATCGCGCATCACTTGTCTTTACGCTCGCCCGGACCCTTTTTACCGGGGCCTTTCAGTTCGGCGCGGACCTCTTCGCGGGACAGCTTGCCGTCCTTATTGACGTCGAGGCGGTCGAAACGGTCATTGGCCTGCTTCAGGAACTCTTCGCGCGAGATGAAGTTGTCCTGATTGGCGTCGGTGCGCTGGAACAGGCGGTCTTCGAACTTCTCACGCATGTCGTCGGCACGCTTGCGGTGCTCCTGCATCTTTTCCTGCAGGAGTGTGGACTGGGCGAGGACGGGCGAACCCGTCATCACAAGGCAAGCGGCGATTACGCTAAAAACGACGGGACGCATCGGAGCTTATTTCCCTCCGCTCGAAGACGAAGAGACTGCGCTGCCGCCGGGGCGCTGGCCGCCCTGCTGGCTCATGCGGGCTTTCATGAAGGCAATCATCTCGTCCTTGGTCAGTTTTCCGTCCTTGTCGGCGTCCATCTGATCGAACATTTCCGGGCGGCGGCCCTTATATTCGTCACGGGCGATGAAGCCGTCCTTGTTGGCATCCATCTGGGCGAAGCGCTCTTCCGGAGTCATGCGCGGGCCGTTGCCATTGCCCCAGCCACCTTGCGGTTGGGACTGGCCGTCCTGAGCGAAGGCGGTCAGAGGCAGAAGAACGAGGGCGGAAGCGATCAGCAGCGGGGTCTTGGTCATGGCGTGGGTACCATCCGTTTGAGGAGAGATATCCCTTATACGGCGGCCCGTGCGAATCCCCTGCAACCGGATCAGATTTTCATATTCAGCAATTGCCCGGTCATGTCCTGAGAGGTTTTCAGTACAGCGAGATTGGCGGAAAAGGCCGTCTGGGCCTGCTTCTGATCGAGTACGGCGCTGGTCAGATCGGCGGCTTCGGTTCCGGCCGTCTGGGCCACCTTCATCGCGGAACGGTCGAACATCCGGGCGGCGTTCAGCGCGCCCGCGGCGGCGGTGTTGAAAGCAATCATGGTACGCACCTTACTCTGCCGGGGGAGAAGGGGATCGCCCGGTTCATGCATCATGCGCCCGAATGATTAAGCCGAGGCTTCGAAACGGGATTAATGCGGGGTTAGGGGTACGTTCGAAGATGAGCTGGATTGATTTCCTGCGTTTCGCCGGACCTTCGCTCAGGCCCAATTTACGAATCCGCATTTCCACCGTGTCTTTATGGCTACACTTTTTATGGTTACACTTGTCGATGATAAGACAAAAAAATACCGGCCAACAGGCCGGTCATTTTTGCTGGATGGCGGAGAGGGTGGGATTCGAACCCACGGTAGGCTTGCACCTACGCCGCATTTCGAGTGCGGTACATTCGACCACTCTGCCACCTCTCCGTATATCACAAGGTGTTTCGTCCGTGGACGGTGCCCGGTGGTCGCGGGCAGGGCCGTTCTCCTACTCATAAGGCGTACGCAACGCAAGCCCCTTTCCACAGCTATTCACATTTAATTATTGAAAACTTACGCCGCGAAGACGACGACGTAAGGCAACTGCGTCCGAAAAATGGCATTTCTATTTGTAGTGTCTTTCGGGTGTCAGTCGTCCTTAAAAGACGTGTTAAGGGGCGCATTTTCAACCAAAATGGCATTTTAGGTGCTAGGCAAGATATGTTCCCACAGTTATGTAGGCGTTTGTAATTACGGTCAGTCCGTCGTGCGTTTTTTCGGCGGCCTCATCGATGGCCAAGAGAGGGCATTACACATGAAACTCAACTTGCTGGCGGGCGCTGCGCTCGTCGCACTGGCGATGGCGTCTGGCGCCGCCGCCCAGGAAGCCGAAGGCTGGTACGGCGCTGTCGACCTCGGCTACAATACGAAATCCGAATATGGCGCGCGTTCGGCCAATAACATGCCGGACGGCTCGCCGTTCGTCTACGACGTTTCGACGGAAGATGACTGGGCCGGCTTTGCCCGTCTCGGTTATCGCTACAACCCGAACTGGCGCGTCGAATTCGAAGGCGGCTACCGTCCCGGTGACGTGGACGCGGCTCGTGGCTTCGCCCGCGTTTATCCGTACCTGGGCGGCTCCGCTCCGCGCGACACCGCGCTCTGCACGCCGGGCGTGACGCGTACGGCGTCGACCCCCTGCGGCAGCCCGGTCGGTTCGTTCGATCAGACGACCTTCATGGCGAACCTGATCTACGATTTCGTTCCGGAATCGAAGTTCCATCCGTTCGTCGGCCTGGGTATCGGTCTGGATCGCGTGAAGGCTGACTTCACCGGCCAGTATTCGGTCAACCCGACCGCCACCGGTCAGAACCTGACCATCTCGGGTGAAGACACCGTCGCCGCCTATCAGGCGCTGGCCGGTTTCGCCTGGGCTCTGTCGGATCGTCTGAACCTCGACTTCACCTATCGTTATCTGACGACGGAAGAAGTCAACTTCGACGCGACGTCGACGACGACGGCTCTGAACCCCGGTTCGTTCTCGGGCAAATTCAACGATCAGACCGTGACCGTCGGTCTGCGCTGGTCGTTCGGTGCGCCCCCGCCGCCTCCGCCGCCTCCCCCGCCGCCGCCGCCTCCTCCTCCCCCGCCTCCGCCGCCTCCGCCGCCGCCTCCGCCGCCGGTTGAAGAAGCGGTGAAGTACGAAGCCCGCGAATTCATTGTGTACTTCGAATTCGATCAGTCGACCCTGACCGCCGACGCGCAAGCGATCGTGCAACAGGCTGCCGATTACTCGAAGGCTGGTAACGCGACTCGCGTGGTTGTCGTCGGTCACGCCGACACCTCGGGTTCGGCTGCCTACAACATCCGCCTCTCGGAACGTCGCGCCAAGACCGTGGCTGACGCTCTGGCCGGTCTCGGCGTGTCGGGTTCGATCCTGGCCGTTGACTGGAAGGGTGAATCGGCTCCGGCAGTCGCCACCGGCGACGGCGTGAAGGAACCGCTGAACCGTCGTTCGACCATCGACATCGCGTTCTAATCAAACGCTGTCGGTATCGACAGACACAAGAAACCCGGCCTGTTCGCAGGCCGGGTTTTTTGCGTTTAAAAGGGAAAAAATCGCGGGACCGCAGGCCCCACACGCCACTATATTCGCCTCAAATCTATGCCGTTGTGCCCTGACAGGTTTCGGGGTGCAGGGGCCTCAGGCCCCCTGCGTCTTTCTCACTTCAATCCGGATAGGCGTCTACTGATCGTCGTCCGGGGCTTCGACCTGAGACCCGACCGGATGGCCGGTCACCGGGTCACGGGGCGCGCGGCTGAAGCCGTATCCCCGCAAGACCGTAAAATCGCGCGTGCGCTTGTGATCGAGGGCGATTTTCAACGATTCGCCGGGGCTGGTGGCGGTGAAGTCGTTGCGAATATCCGGGATGAAGCCATCGACATAGGAGACGATCAGCACATTCTGGCCGGTTTCAGCGGTCAGGGGCGTTTCCGTCTCGGCCTGTGACTTGGGATGAGCCTCGCGCACCCATGCCTTGAGCGGCACGTCGGGATTGGCGGCGAACCAGTCGCGGCCGTAATAGGCCATGCCGTTATAGACGTTGCGATTATCGACGGCGATAGCCGTGGGGCGCGGGCCGGCCTGCGCTTCGGCGATTACGGCTTGGGTTAGGGTGTCCCAGCCGCGGGCGCGTTTCACCGTATTGCTGAGACCCAGCGTGCGCGTCAGGTCGGCAGAGGCGGCGCCCAGCATGAATACCGCCAATATGATGCCCTGAATGGCGAGGCCGACGCCCAGCACGGGACGCCAGGCTTTGTGTGACCTTACGGCAACGCTGAAACCCGTAGTGATGAAGGCGGCGACCAGCAAACTGGCTGGCACATAGGCCGATGCGGCCCAGTTGGCGTTGGCGCGCGACAGGAAGGCCTGAACGCTGACGAAGAGGAGCGGGGGCAGAGTAAGGCAGGCCAGACCGATCAAACGGGCGCGGACATCCTCAGGGCTGTCGCGGTGCAATATGCCCGTTCGACGCCACACAAGACCGGCAACTCCCAGCAAGAGCACTGCGACGGGCACCGGCCCGAACACTCCTAACTGATCGCGCCAGAACGTCAGCAGGGACATCGGATTGAACAGTTTGCCCCAATGCCAGTTGGCGTTATCGGCGGTGTGCGAAACCGTCTGAAAGCCGTGATTGGCGTTCCAGTAGAGATTTGGCGACATCAGCACAACAAACGCCCCGGCAAACAGCGCCAGACTGCGCCAGTTCCAGCAGCGACGCACCGAAGGCACGAATACCGCGTGTGCTGCCGCGCCGATCAGGAAATACAGGCAGGCATATTTGCTGAGGAAGGCCGCCCCGAAAGCCAACCCCATGCCCAGCGCTGCTTTCAATCGGCCGCGCTCATCAGGATTCGTCAGGAAAAGGCTATAAAAATAAAGCGTTGCCGCCAGGAAAAACATCAGCGGGGCGTCGGTCGAGATCACCGCCGAAGACAAGACCACACCCGGCATGAGGCTATATATAATAGCCGCGGTGAGACCGGTGGCTTCATTGAACAACCGTTTGCCCGCGCCCCATAAGAATAGCGCCGCTCCTAAGTGCAGCACGGGGGCGAACAGCCGCACGAAGGGCTCGGCATCCGAGGCAAGAGTCGAGAGGTGGATCAGCCAGGCGATCATGGGCGGCTTGGAATAGTAGCCGAAGTCCAGTTCGCGCGACCACAACCAGTATTGCGCCTCGTCTGGATAGAGGTTGGTGTAGGTGATGAACAGCAGCGCGACGCGCAGCACAAACAACAGGCCCAGGCCCCACAGGACGTAACGTGCGGGGGTGGAAAGGGGAGCGGAAGTCGGCAAGGTCATAATGGGGCGATCGCGGGGCGAGGTGAATTTTGTGCGGCGCGCAAATATTTAGGCGGCCAACGTGGCCGAACTTTGCACATCTCTGGCTGAATGACACGCCTTCCGGACCCGCGCAAACACGAATGGTTACGGACTGTATCCCGCAAACGATAAAAGGTGACATAAACTGTGGTAATTTCAGCGCAGATGGTTCCGACTGTCACAATTGTCATCAAACCTTCGCACTTTTGGCTCAAAAAGCGGCGCAAAAGCGGCTAAAGGTGGAAACCTACCTAAACGTTTAAGTGATGGTGCTTGAAAACGGGCATTGGCGTTATCCGCGCCACAGCGCTGCTTTTCTAATCTGTAAACCTGGAGAGGGGATACTCCGATATGAAGTTGAACAAGTGGATTCTGGCCGGTACGGCCCTCACGGGCGCCTTCGCCGCCCATAGCGCTCTGGCCCAATCGACTGGCACGCAAGCTGTTGAAGAAGTCACTGAAGTCGTGGTTTCGGGCCAGCGCAATCGTTCGCTGGAAGGTCTGGCTGTCGTTCAGACCGTGACCAAGACCCGTTCGTCGATCGATGAGCAGTTCATCGACAAGCAACTGCCGGGCGTTGCCGGTCTTGACGCCATCAATTTGCTTCCGGGCGTGAACTTCACCAGCAACGACGCCACTGGCATGTCGGGCGGTGACATCACCCTGCGCGGCTTCGACGCTCAGCGCGTGTCGCTGACCCTCGATGGTATGCCTGTTAATGACACTGGCAACTATCAGATTTACACGACGCAACTGCCCGATTCTGATCTATTCTCGCGCGTTGACGTCAACCTCGGCACCACCGACGTGGACAGCCCGACGGCCGCCGCTTCGGGCGGTACGCTCAGCTACTTGACCAAGAAGCCGCTGAAGGAAATGGGCGGCCAGGTGAAGCTCGGCTTCGGCAGCTACAACTACCAGCGTGAATTCGTCCGTTTCGACACGGGTGAGTTCGGGCCCTTCGGCACCACTTCGTACCTGTCGGCTTCGTACAACCGTACCGACAAGTTCAAGGGCCCGGGCAACCTGGAGCGCAAGCAGGTCAACGGTAAGGTCTATCAGCCGCTGGGCGATAACGGCGACTTCGTTTCGGCCGCCTTCCTGTATATGGAAAGCCGCAACCACTTCATCCGTCGTAACTCGCTGGCGCAAATCCAGCAGGACACGATCAACGACTACGATGAAACCGCTGGCGCCGGCCCGGGCTTCAACTCGAACTACTACGGTTATTCGATCAACCCGACCGATACGGGCAACGTCCGTATTCAGTTCAAGAAGCACCTGACCGACAACCTGACCTTCACCTTCGATCCGTCGTTCCAATACACGCTCGCCAACGGCGGCGGCACCACGACGATCAACGAAGTGACCGGCCAGATCGGCACGGCTGGCGTGGCTAACCCGATCAACCGCGAACTGACCGGCGTTGATATCAATGGTGACGGTCGCCTGAGCACCTCGGTGCGCACCTACTCGCCGTCGAACACCAAGACTCGTCGTTTCATGGTCACTTCGTCGCTGATCTGGCGCATCAACGACAACAGCGTTGTACGCGCGGCCTACAGCTACGATCGCGGCAGCCACCGTCAGACCGGCGCTTACAGCCTGCTGAACGCCACGGGTTCAATCACGGACGAATTCTCGTCGGAACGCGGCAATGCTTCGCCGGTCCTCGACAAGTTCGGCAACAACGTTCAGAAGCGTAACCGTCACTCGTTCGCCGAGCTGAGCCAGTTCGCGATCAACTATACGGGCACTTTCTTCGATAACAGCCTGAAGTTCGATATCGGTCTGCGTGCGCCCAAGCTGACGCGCGATCTGAACAACTACTGCTATCAGATGAACACCTTCACGGCCTACTGCTCGACCAATCCGACGGCGGCGGCTGACGCTCGTGCGGCGGCTGGTGCGACGGCGGCCATCCAGGCTCCGGTCAGCTTCACCAAAGAGTATGACAAGGTTCTGCCGAACCTCGGCGTCAGCTACAAGATCAACAACAACCAATCGATCTACGCTTCGTATGCTGAAACACTCTCGGCTCCGCGTACCGACGACCTGTACGACTCGAAGATCCCAAATCTGGTTCCGGAACACGGCAAGACGGTCGATCTCGGCTACCGTTACTCGGCGGCCAAGGTCAGCGCTAACGTCGCTGTCTGGCACACCGACTTCGCCCACCGCATCGAACGCGCTTATGACGATGTCGAACAAATCTCGACGTCGACTGACATCGGCGACGTGACCATGCAAGGCTTCAACGCGGAAGTTGGTTTCCGTCCGGTCGAAGGGCTGAACATCTATGCCTCGACCTCTTACACGGACTCGGAAATTGCCGATAACGTGAAGACCAGTGCCACAGCGGTACAACTGACTGCCGGCAAGAAGCTGAACAAGTATCCCAAGTTCGCTCACGCCGTCCGCGTCAACTATGAGACCGGCAACTGGGACTTCGGCGTTCAGGGCAAGTACACGGGCGACCGTTACTCGACCCTGTTGAACACGGAAATCGCTCCGGCCTATACGGTTTGGGACGCTAATGTGAGCTACAGCTTCGGCAATTTCGGTCCGATGAAGGACACGCAGTTGCAGTTGAACGTCAAGAACCTGTTCGACGAGCGTTACGCCGGCGCCATCAGCCCGAGCGATGTGTTCGCGGCCAACGTTGGCTTCAACTACCAGCTCGGCGCGCCGACCACGGCTGTCCTGACGCTGAACACCAAGTTCTAAGACCGGAAACGGTTTGACGAACACGGCGGCTCTCCGGAAACGGAGGGCCGCTTTTTTGTGCCTCATTATTTATACGTGTGTCACGGAAGGCATGGCCAAACCGGTTGACGCTGTGTAAAAGACCTCCAATCAAAGTCTTAGCTTCCTTCCGGGGTCCGGCATGAGCCAAAATCCGAACCTTTCCCGCATCGTTCCCGCCGAATGGGAGCCGCACAAGGCCATGTGGATCGGCTTTCCGAGCCACGAAAACCTTTGGCAGGAAGACCTGATCGAGGCGCAGGCCGAGGTGGCGGCGCTGGTGCGCGTGCTGGCCGAGGTCGGCGACGAGCACGTCAAGCTGATGGTCATGGGCGAGGCAGCGCGCAAGGCGGCGGAATCGCTGCTGTCGGACCTGAAGAAGGTCGAGATCATAGACGGTCGCTTCGGCGATATCTGGTTCCGCGACACCGGTCCGATCTACGTCAATGCCGAGGACGCGCAGGACCGTCGCGCGCCTGTGCCGGTGGCCTTCCTGAACAACGGCTGGGGCGGCAAGTATCACCTGAAGTACGACGATCAGGTCGCCGGACAGGTTGCTGCTCACGACGGCTATACGCCTGAACAGGAAGACTTCGTGCTGGAAGGCGGATCGTTGGAGCACGATGGTTTCGGCACCATCCTCACCACGCGCCAATGCCTGCTCAATCCGAACCGCAACCCGGACTGGACGCAGTCCATCGCCGAACGCGCGCTGGAAAAGGCGCTGGGCGCGCGCAAGATCATCTGGCTGGACGACGGTCTGCTCAACGACCATACCGACGGCCATATCGACAATCTGGCGCGCTTCGTGGCGCCGGGCGTCGTGGTCTGCCCCGTGGCCTATGGCGTGGATGATCCCAACGCCGAGCTGTATAACGAGGTGGCGAAGTTCCTCAGTCAGCAGACCGACGCGCGTGGCGTCAAGCTGCAGGTCGTGCGCATCCCGTCGCCGGGCAAGACGGTGGACGAGGATGGCGAAGTCATACCCGCCTCGCACATGAACTTCCTCATCGCCAATGACTGCGTGGTGGTGCCGGTCTATAATGACCGTCCGGGCGAAATGGCGGTCGAGGCGCTGCAAACCCTGTTTGCCGAGCGTCAGGTCTTCGGCCTGTCGTCCAACGCCATCCTGACCGGCGGCGGCTCCTTCCATTGCATCAGCCAGCAAGTGCCCTATATCAAGGGCTGACTCCCGTATCCAAAGGTGACGATATGACCCGGACCGTTTCCGTGGCGGCGCTGCAGACCGCTTATGGCCCCGACATGGCCGAGAACATCGCCAAGACCGAGACGCTGGTGCGCGAAGCGGCGGGCAGGGGAGCGCAGATCATCCTGCCGTCGGAGCTGTTTCAGGGGGAATATTTCTGCGTGTCGCAGGAAGAGCGCTGGTTCGCGACCGCCTTTGCGTGGCGCACCCATCCGTGTGTCATCGCCATGCAGAAGCTGGCGGCCGAGTTGAACGTTGTCATTCCGACCTCGATCTACGAGAAGGAAGGCCCGCACTATTTCAACTCTCTGGTCATGATCGACGCGGGCGGCGAACTGCTGGGCGTTTATCGCAAGAGCCACATTCCTGATGGCCCCGGCTATCAGGAAAAATACTATTTCCGTCCGGGCGATACGGGCTTCAAGGTGTGGGAGACAAAGTTCGCCCGCGTCGGCGTCGGCATCTGCTGGGATCAGTGGTATCCGGAAGCTGCGCGCTCTATGGCGCTGCTGGGAGCGGAAATCCTGTTCTACCCGACCGCCATCGGTTCGGAGCCGCACGATTCGGAACTCGATACCGCCGCGCCGTGGCAGCGCATCATGCAGGGTCATGCCGTGGCCAACGTCATGCCGGTCGTCGCCTCGAACCGTATCGGCACCGAGAGCCTGATCTCGCCACAGAACGGCTGCGGTCAGACTTTCTACGGCCACAGCTTCATCGCCAACCACCGCGGTGACAAGGTGGCGGAATACGGCCCCAAGGAAGAGGGCGTACTGGTGGCCGAATTCGATCTCGACTATCTCAATACGCACCGCGCGGCCTGGGGTTTTTTCCGCGACCGCCGCACGGACCTCTACGGCGCGCTGGCCAACCCGCGCCCGGTCCTTTAGCCGAACATGCCGACCAGTAGCTCAAACACATAAATACCGAACCCGGCCAGACCGAGCACGGACAGCACCAGCGCACTCCATTCGGCGGCATTGCGCGCCGTGCGGATCGGCTGGCCAGGTGCGGTATAATCGCGGGCATAGGTAGGTTCGGGGTGAGACAGACCGTCCATGGCGGGCTCCTTTGCAGGCCCGCACCGTAATCCCGGCGACATAAGACTGAAACAGCGACAATCGAAGCCTGTATAAGGCCGCAATAAACCTTGCGCCCCCTTACATTCCCTGCCGCCTTGTGCCTATCCTGTCGTTTCATTTGCAAGGGGCACGATATGAAGACGATGACGGTGGGCGCAGGCATGGCGCTGGCGGGGATGCTGCTGATGGCCGGAGGCACGCAGGCGGCTACCGTGGCGGTCAAGGCCGAGCGTCTGATCGAGGTCGAAACCGGCAAGTCTATCGAACAGCCTCTGGTCATCGTCACCGACGGTCGAATCACCGCCATAGGCAGCGCCCTGACCATGAAACCGCCGGCGGGGGTCGAATTCATCGACCTGCCTGGCGTGACCCTGTTGCCCGGTCTGATCGACATGCACGTCCACCTCGATAACAGCCCGGAATATGGCGGCTACAACGGCCTGTCGCACACCGACCGTTTCTGGGCCTTTGTGGCGGCGGCCAATGCCGAAAAGACGCTGAAGGCCGGCTTCACCACTGTGCGCAATGTCGGGGCGGGGGATTATAACGACATCGGCCTGCGCGAGGCCATCGACGAAGGCGTCCTGCCCGGTCCGCGCATCGTAGCGGCGGGCCTGAGCTTCGGCGCGACCGGCGGGCATTGCGACTCGACCTGGCTGCCGCCGTCGATGGACTCGAAGAACCCGATGAATGCCGATAGCCCCTGGGAAGCGCGCAAGTCGGTGCGTACGCTGAAGAAATACGGCGCTGACGTGATCAAGATCTGCGCCACCTCCGGCGTCTTTTCACGCGGGGCCAGTGTCGGCGCACGGCAACTGACGCCGGAGGAGATGGCGGCGGTGGCCGATGAGGCGCACATGGCGGGCATGAAGGTGGCGGCCCATGCCCACGGTGCCGACGGCATCAAGGTGGCGCTGCGTTCGGGTATCGACACGATCGAACACGCCAGCCTTGTTGACGACGAAGGCATCCGTCTGGCCAGGGAGAAGGGTGCCTACTTTTCCATGGATATCTACAATACCGACTATACCCAGTCCGAAGGTGAGAAGAACGGCGTGGCCGAGGAAAGCCTGCGCAAGGACCGCGAGATCGCCGAAATCCAGCGCCAGAACTACGGCAAGGCGCTGAAGGCCGGGGTGAAGATGGTCTATGGCACCGATGCCGGTATCTATCCGCACGGTGACAATGCCAGACAGTTCGCGGTGATGGTGCGCTATGGCGCGACGCCGCTTCAGGCCATCCAGTCGGCGACCGTCATCGCGGCGGAGGCGCTGGGCCGCTCCAACGATGTGGGGAGCCTCAGACCCGGCCATTTCGGCGATATGGTCGGCGTGTCGGGCGATCCGCTGAAGGACGTCACCGTGCTGGAGCGCCCGGTGTTCGTTATGAAGGGCGGCGACGTTATCAACAAACCGTGATGGTGCGGCAAATGGGCTATTCCTTTGATCTGAAAGGAAAAGGGGAGGGTGCATTGAAAACGAACATTGTTACATTAAGGGCCGGTTAACGCTGTTTCCCTCATATGATTCGTGCGCGCGGACACAAGCCAGGGCGGCTGTCGCGTGCGTGTATCTCTGAGTAAGAAAGGCGGCGTATGCAGCTTCGCACCAAATTCGTCGGCATCGGCGCGCTGAGCGCCTTACTGGTTGTGGGCATGGTCATCGCCAATGGCGCGGCGTCCCGCCTGTCCAAGGCGCATATCGGTCAGTCGTCCGTCATCACTCACATCACGCAACGCCACATGTCAGGCGATATGATGCACGATGCGATGCGGGCCGATGTGCTGGCTGCCGTTCTGGCCCGTAGTCAGGGCGATGCGGCCGGCGTGACGCAAGCGGGGGAAGCGCTGCGCGAACATGCCGAGTCCTTTCAGGGCGATCTGAAAGCTAATCAGTCTGAGGCCCTGCCTGACAATTTGAAAAAGAGATTCGACGCGACGTTGACCGCGCTGGCGGCCTATCGTGCGGCAGGCGAGGCGGTCATGGCCGCGACACCCGATACCGAGGCTGCGTTGCGTGCGGACTTCGATGCGCAGTTCAAAGCCATGGAAGAGAGCAATGAGGCCCTGTCCGAAGAGATCGACGGCTGGATGAAGTCTGAGGCGGCGCGCGGTACGGCGGAAGAACAACGCATCGGCTTACTGGTCCTCATCCTGTCGGTACTGGCCATCGCCGGCGTTTCAGTCATGACGTGGATGATGTGGCGCGAACTGCTGCGCCCGCTGGCCCGTCTGTCGCAGACGATCGATCGCATCGCGCAGGGCGATACCGATGTCGAGGTGAGCTTCACAGAGCGCCGGAACGAGATGGGGGCGCTGGCCCGCGCTACGGCGTCGTTGCGTGACACGACGCAGAAGGCCTTCATGGTCAATCGTATGGTGCAAACCATGCCGACTCCGGTCATGGCGGTGGATGTGCGTAACGACTTCCGCATCACCTATACCAATGCGGCGACGGAAAAGCTGATCGAACAGATCAAGGGGCATTTCCCGCAATACGACGGTACTCTGATGGGGCGCTCGATCGATATGTTCCACAAGCATCCGGAGCATCAGCGCCGCATGTTGTCTGACCCTGCCAACCTGCCGCACCGGGCGCGTATTCGTGTCGGGGATGAGAGCATTGATCTGCAGATTTCGGCGGTTCTTGACCATCGCGACCAATATGCCGGCGCCATGCTGGTGTGGGATCTGGTCACCGATCAGGCGCAACTGAGCCAGGATTTCGAAACCCGCGTGCAGGGCGTGGTCGCCGGGCTGGCCGCGTCGGCGGCAGAGCTGTCTCAGGTGGCGGAGACCGTCACGGGCGAACTGCGCACCGGGGCCAATCTCGCCGTGTCGGCGGCGTCTTCGGCGACCCAGACCAGCGCCAGCGTGCAGACCGTCGCCGCGGCGGCCGAGGAACTGGCGGCCTCCGTGCGCGAAATTTCCGATCAGGTGCAGACGACCAACCGGCTGGTCGCCGACTCTTTCCATAAGGTGCAGGACGCCGATCTGGTGGCGCAGAAGCTGTCTTCGGCTTCGGATCGCGTGACCGAGGTGACGACCGTCATCGCCAGCATTTCCAGCCAGATCAACCTTTTGGCGCTCAACGCCACCATCGAATCGGCGCGCGCCGGCGAGGCAGGTAAGGGCTTTGCGGTGGTAGCGGGTGAGGTCAAGAACCTCGCCAACCAGACCAGCCGTTCGATAGGCGAAATCAACAGCGTCATCGACGAAATGCGTCAGGCCTCGCGCGAAATCGTGACCGTGCTCGGTGACATACGTAATGCGGTCGATGCCATCACCCAGGCCACGACGTCGGTGGCCGCGGCGGTGGAGGAGCAGACGGCCACGACGGAAGACATTGCGCGCAACATGTCTTTCGCGGCGGACGGTACGCGGATTATCAGCGAAAATCTGGAGCAGGTTTCCGGTATCACGACGCGCAGCGGCGACGCCTCGGCGCATCTGTTCGACTCGTCTCAGGCCCTCTCGGATCAGGCGGCGGCTTTACGCGGTCGCGTGGCGGAATTCCTCAATCGCATCAACCGAGCGTCTTAAGGTATAAGACGAAGGGGCCGGGCGGCCCCTTCACCCCATAACACTCAGAGCACTCCCGCAAGGTTCGGAGGACGCCATATAAGGGGGTGCGGGGGACAAGTCCCCTGCGTACTTTAAGCCTTCACGTCACATGCGCGCACAAGGCTGTGGCTGCGCAGCAGTGCCTGCTTTTCGCGCACCGAACCGTGGCGATAGGCGGCGGTTTGCCTGACGGCGGTCATGGCCTCGGCCCGGCAGGGGGCGGGGGCGGCCTGAGCGGGCAGGGCGATCATCAACGGCAGGGACAGGCCGATCAGACACAGAAGCGGTTTCATACTGGGACACCTCAGAACAGATGGTGCTGGACAAGCAATCGGCGGGCCGGACGGTTATTTTCAGTTAACCCTGTCTGTACACCCTAATCTAGGGGTTTGGGCGTAACATTGGTATCTGCGGGCAAGAAAGCCCGGTTCGCACCGAGATGTATCCATGCGCGTATTTTCTTCTGTCTGTTCCATTCTGATGTCGTTGAGCGCCCTTGGCCTGGCGGCGAGCGCCGCGCGAGCGGAGGTCGAATACGACGCGGTATTGACCGCCGATCTGCTGCACAACCATTCGGGGGGGCTGCGCGAAGGCAGTCGTGTAATGGGCAATCTCGATCTGTCGGCGGCGTGGTCGGGACAGGGGGGGTGGGATGGTTTCGCCTATGTGCTGGCCGATGGCGGCGGCGGTTTTTCCGAACGCTACAGCGGCGATGCGCAGGTCGTTTCCAATATCGATGCGCCGAAGGGCGTGCGCCTATTTGAGGCGTGGCTGCGCAAAACGGGCGATAGCGGGCGCTGGTCGGTGACCGGCGGTTTGATCAATCTCAACGGCATATTCGACGTGCAGGAGGCCGGGGCGCTGTTCCTCAACGCCTCGCACGGCATCGGGCCGGACTATTCGCAAAGCGGCCCGTCGATCTTTCCGTTTTCGACGCTCGGTCTGGTCGGTGAATGGCAGGCCAGCGAAACCCTGCGTCTGCGGGCGGGCGTGTTCGACGGTGTGGCGGGCGACCCGGCGCACCAGAGCAGCTTTATCGGCCTGAAGCTGGGCGATGGCGACGGTGCGCACTGGGTGGCCGAGGCCGAACAGGGTTTCGATCGCGGCTATGTCAAGCTGGGCGCCTGGACCTATACGGCGGCGGCCGAGCGCCTGGACGGCGCGGGCCTGTCCGACGGCAACAGCGGCTATTACGCGCAGGCGAAGTACGATTTCTACAAGCCGGAACCGGACGGCGACCGCGGCGTGTCGGGTTGGGTCCGTGCAGGCAAGGCCAACAAGGATATTCAGGCCGTCGAGACCTATATGGGCGGCGGGCTGGTGTGGACGGGGCCGTTTACCGGTCGTGACTCCGACGCCGTGGGCTTCGCCATCGCCCACGCCGATTTCGGTCAACCCTATGCCGAGGCGGCGGGTGTCGATCTGAAACCCGAAACGACCTACGAACTGAGCTACCGCTACGCCATCCGTGATGGACTGAGCGTGCAGCCGGACGTGCAATATATCCGTCACCCGGCCGGTGATCCGCAAACGGACGATGCGCTGGTGCTGGGCGTGCGTCTGCGGGTAGGGCTCGAAGCCTTCAAATAACCTCTTGCAATCGCAGGCCGGAATCCGCATATAGCGGGCGAGATCGCGCGGGCGAAGGCCTCGCCAACCTGGTCAGGGCCGGAAGGCAGCAGCCACAACGAATTCACCTTCGGGTCGCGCGGTCTCACCTTCTTCCGACATTTCAAGCCGTCCACAGCCCGCCGCTAGGCGCAGGGTGTTCGCGTGCTTTCCGACTCGCAAACGCCGTATTTGGCGCTATAAGTCGGGTATGTCCGACCATCCCGAATCCCCTGAGCCTGGCGATCCCTTTGCGACCGAGCGTGACGAAAATACCGATGACATGTTTGGTGGCATGTCAGGTGGTGGGGACGCGCCTGCGCCGAAAAAGGACGCGGCCTATACGGTTCTGGCGCGCAAATATCGCCCGCGCACCTTCGAGGATCTGATCGGACAGGAGGCGATGGTTCGCACCCTGTCCAACGCCTTCGCCACGGGCCGTATCGCCCATGCCTTCATGCTGACCGGCGTGCGCGGGGTGGGCAAGACCACGACGGCCCGCCTTTTGGCGCGCGCGCTGAACTACGAATCCGATACGGTGAAGGGCCCCAGCGTCGATCTCTCGACCTTCGGCTATCACTGTCAGGCCATTATCGAGGGCCGCCACATCGACGTGCTGGAACTCGACGCCGCCTCGCGCACGGGCGTCGACGCCATGCGTGAACTGCTGGAGAGCGTGCGCTACGCCCCGGTCGAGGCGCGCTATAAGGTCTACGTCATCGACGAAGTGCACATGCTGTCGACCGGGGCCTTCAACGCGCTCCTGAAGACGCTGGAAGAGCCGCCGCCCCACGCCAAGTTCATCTTCGCCACCACCGAAATCCGCAAGGTGCCGGTGACCATCCTGTCGCGCTGTCAGCGCTTCGACCTGCGCCGCGTCGAGCCGGATACGCTAACCCCGCACCTCGAAAAGATCTGCCGCCTCGAAGGAGCGCAGATCGAACCGGACGCGCTGGCCCTTATCGCGCGCGCCGCCGAAGGCAGCGTGCGTGACTCGCTGTCGCTGCTCGACCAGGCGCTGGTGCAGGCCGAAGAGGGGCAGAGCGTTTCCGCCGAAGTGGTGCGTGATATGCTGGGTCTGGCCGACCGTTCGGCGACGCTCGGTCTGTTCGAGAATATCATTTCGGGCCAGATGCAGGAGGCTCTGCTGGCCTTCCGCACGCTCTACGGCTTCGGGGCCGATCCGTCGCAGGTGATGGGCGACCTGCTGGAATATTGCCATTCCTCGTCCGTGGCCAAGGTGCTGGGGGCCGAAGCGACGCGCCTGCCGAAGGAGCCGGCGCAGCGCGTAGCGGCCCTTGGGGCCCAGTTGTCGGCGGGGACATTGTCACGCTTGTGGACCCTGATGCTCAAGGCGTTCGAGGAAATCCGCCGTGCGCCCGATCCGGCGGCGGCGGCCGAAATGGCGCTGGTGCGGTTCTGCTATGCCTCGGACCTGCCGGGGCCGGAAACCCTGCTCAAGCGCCTTCAGAACGGTGAGAACCTGCTCGATGGCGGTCCGTCTGGCGGAGGTGGGGGCGGCACAGGCGGGGGTGCCGGTGGCAGTGTCACGGCGCAGGGTGTAATGATGCGCCCGCAGGCCCACGCCACTGCGCAGCCGCAGATACAGCTCAACACCTTCGACGACGTGCTGACCCTGATCTCCGAAAAGCGCGATATCGGCCTGCGCGTCGATGTCGAGCGCTATGTGAAGCTGATCTCCTTCCGTCAGGGCGCGATTACGTTCGAGCCTGCGCCGCACGCGCCGATCGATCTGGTGCGCAAGCTGTCGGCGCGCCTCAAGGAGTGGACCGGTCAGCGCTGGCTGATCGCCACCGAAGGCGGCGGCGGGGCGGAAACCATCCGCGAGCGCGATGAGCGTGAACGCCGCGAAGCCTTGCAAAAGCTTAAGGACGACCCATTTATTTTCGGTCTGATGACGGCGTTTCCCGGCGTGGAAATCCTCAGCTTCCGGCCTAAGCCGAAGCTGGTCGCCGCCACGACGGCCGATATTCCGATGACCGAAAACCGCGACGAATTCAGCGAAAAGGACGACGACTGATGGACTTGAACGCCCTGATGAAGCAGGCCCAGGCGGTGCAGCAAAAGTTCACCGAAGCGCAGGAAAAGATGAACCAGGTGGTCGTCAGCGGCGAAGCCGGGGCCGGTCTTGTCAAGGTCGATCTTCAGGGGGCGGGCGTTCTGTCGCGCATCCAGATCGACCCCAGCCTGATGAATGCCGATGAAGCCGAGGTTCTGGCCGACCTGATCGTGGCCGCCCATGCCGATGCGCGCAAGAAGCTGGACGAGGAATCCGCCCGCCTGATGAAGGAAGCGGCGGGGCCGTTCGGCAATATGCCGATGCCGAAACTCTTTTAAGTCCTTCTCCCTTGAGGGAGAAGGTGGCCGACAGGCCGGATGAGGGGGGGGGCAGAAGGTGCTTCTTCTCTCTTTACCCCCTCACCCCAGCCCTCTCCCTCAAGGGAGAGGGGGTTAAGGTAAGTCGCATGGCCTCTGGCGCCGGACCTGAAATCGAACGCCTGATGGCGCTATTGTCCAAGCTGCCGGGGCTGGGGCCCCGCTCGGCGCGACGCGCGGCGCTGGCCTTGCTGAAAAAGCGCGACCAACTGCTGATTCCGCTGACTTCGGCCATGCAGGACGCCGCCGAGCGCATCACCTCCTGTCATGTCTGCGGCGCGCTCTCGACCCGCGACCCCTGCGCCACCTGCGCCGACCCGTCGCGTGACGGCGCCATGATCTGCGTGGTGGAAGAGGATTCGGCCCTGTGGGCGATGGAGCGGGTAGGGGCCTTTTCCGGGCGCTATCACGTGCTGGGCGGCCTTCTGTCGGCGCTGGACGGGGTGCGCCCCGAAGACCTGCGTCTGTCGGGCCTGACGCAGCGCGTCGCCGATGGCGGGGTCGAAGAGCTGGTCATGGCCTTGCCGGCGACGGTCGAAGGCCAGACCACGGCGCACTATATCGCTGACCGGGTGAAGCAGATCGCGCCTCAGGTGACCGTCACACATCTGGCGCGCGGCGTGCCGGTCGGGGGGGAGTTGGATTGGTTAGACGATGGCACCATCGCTCATGCGTTCAGGTCCAGACGTTAGTCTGTGGCCGTCTGCGCCTTCTTCTCCCGGTGGCGCATGATCAGGAACACCGCGAACACCCCGGCCAGCTTGCTGAGGATAGAGGTGGCGATCGACCAGATATTGAAAATCCCCGGAATGGTCGTCGAGGCGATCAGATAGAAGACCGCTGAATCGATCGGCGAACTGATAGCCGTCGAGATCACCACGCGCTCGGACAGCGGGCGTTTGATAAAGGTGTAGATCGCCCAGTCGATCAGTTCCGACACGGCGAAGGCGCAGGTCGAGGCGATAACCACCGCCGGGTCCGAGGTCAGAAAAGAAAAGGCCAGGCCGATGATCAGGGTCGGCAGAATCCAATGGCCGATTTCACGCTGGGCGAAGTCCCGTACCACCAGCACCAATCCCGTCACCACCGACATCGGCGTCCATGAGCCATTGTCGGGCAGGGGGATTTGCGGCACGGCGGCGAAGCACCAGTTGATGAACGGGATCAGCGCCAGATAGAGATAGGTCCACGGCGTGCGGCCGCTGAGCGCCTTACGCACAAATGCACCGAATACCATCTGCCCCTCCCACCCGATCGAAACGGCCTTTTGATTTAACCGCCATTTCGATCTAAACGTCTGCTGCATCGCGATGTTTAGGCGGAAAACCGCTTACATTTTCTGTACATCGCCCCGATTGCCTGATACGTCCCCGCCGGCCCCGCGGATGACCGCAAGAGTGTCTTTGGCTCTGGCGGAATCGTGTCAGGAAAAGCTTGTCAGCTTTTATTCCGTATGGCAAGAACATTTCATGAACTTTGAATCCGTCGCCCTGATCGCCTCCGTCTTCGCCTCTCTGGTTTTGGGGGCGGGCTATTATATGGCGTTTCAGGAGAGCCGCCACCTGCGTGAACGCAACGAAGATCTGAATGACCGTTTGCGCGACAGCGCGGCGGAGGTGTCGCAACTGCGCGAGCGGGCGCGTAATCTTGAAGACGCCCGCGCCGCCATGAGCGAGCATTTTCAGGCGGCCTCGCAGCAGGCACTGGCCCAATCGACCGAGGCCCTGCTGAAGCGCGCCGAGGAGAATTTCGTGGCCCGTGAAAAGCTGGCGCTGGAACGCATGGGCCATACGCTGAAACCCGTCGCCGAAACCCTGGGCCGTTTCGAGGCGCAGGTGAAGGAGATGGAGGAATCTCGCGCCAAGGACACCGGCGGGCTGAAGGAGCAGATCACCCATCTGATGCAGGCTTCGGTGGCGACGCGCGAGGTGACGCAGAAGCTGGCCAATGCCTTGCGCCGTGGGGCGGGCGTGCAGGGACGCTGGGGCGAGGAGACGCTGCGCAACGTGCTGGAAAGCGCGGGCCTGACACGCTTCGATTTTACCGAACAACTCACTCTCGACACTGAATTAGGCCGCCGCCGTCCGGACGTGACGGTGAAACTGCCCGGCGGTGTGTTTGTCATCGACGCCAAGGCCAATCTCACGGCCTATCTGGAGGCCATCGAGGCGACCGACGAAGCCATCCGCGAAGAGGCGTTGCAACGCCATGCGCGGGCCTTGCAGCAGCACGTCCGCGACCTGTCGGCCAAGGCCTATTGGGATCAGTTCCGCGAACAGTCGCCGGACTTCGTCGCCATGTTCGTGCCGGGCGACGGCATCCTGTCGATGGCGCTGGAGCGGATGCCGCACCTGATGACCGAGGCCATGGACCGCAAGGTGATCATAGTCACCCCGACGACCCTGTTCGCCCTGTGCAAGGCCGTGGCCTATGGCTGGCGTGCCGAGGAACAGATTCACAATGCCCACGAAGTCGCCGCCGTGGGTCGCGAACTGTACAGCCGCCTGTCGGTCATGGGCGGGCACGTGGCGGCGCTGGGCAAGAATCTCGGCACGGCGGTCGACAAGTACAACGCCTTTGTTGGCTCGCTGGAATCGCAGGTGCTGACCCAGGCGCGGCGCTTCGAAGACCTCAAGGTCAGTCACGAAGGTAAGGAGATTGTCGAGGCCGCGCCGCTGGACGTGCAGCCGCGACCTCTGAGCAAACTGACCGTGGTGCCCGGCGCCCGCGAGGATTAGGCCTGCGAAAACGTCCCGTGGAAGCCCAGCGGTGTGGCGTGAGCCGAACGCCACGAACCGACCGGACCGGCGCTGAGGCGCTTTGCATCGAACACATGCAGTTCGGTGGCGCGGGCCCTCAGGTTCAACACGGTGCCGACCATCCAGCCGTCCATCTCCTGACCTGTGCCGCCGTGACTGGCCGGACGCGCTACGAACAGCGCTTCTTCGACTATGGCGTCCTTACCGAAGTCGTGCGTCTGGGTCTTACCCGTGCGCCAGTCGAAGGCCGACAGGGCGTGCGCGCCGAAACGACCCGGCACGTAGCCGCCAACGTGTATGACGCGGTCGCGGCGCAGCCCCTGAAAGCGGTGGTCGGTTTGCGGAAATTCCGATGATACGCCTGTCGCCTGCATCTCGGCGCGGCCGTCCGGGCGCAGGGTGATCAGCGCCAGATGCGCCTCCTCATCCTCATCTGCGTTATAGATGCCTTTCACCAGATCGCGCGCCCCGCTCAGCCCGAATTTCGGCGATTGCGCCAGACAGACATCGAAGCGGATCGTGCCGTCTGAGTCCTCCCAGGCGTCGCCCGTGTGGAAATAGGTGGCGGCAGGCAGTTCATAGAGGCGCCGCTTCGACAGATCGGCCTTTTCGATGACCAGTATGCGGATCGGCTGATCGGCGTGCCAGACCAGCGTATCGACGAAGGGTGGCGTGCGGCGCTCGGCGATCAGGGGCTGCATGGGCAGGATGAGGTGACGCTCGCTGATCACCCAGTCGTGGGCATAGCCGGCGGCCGGCAACGGGATCAGTTCGCCGCGCTCCATCTCGCCCGAGGGGCTCAGTTGCCAGATCCACGCCTTGTCGCCCATGAAGCCGGCGCTCCAGATGCGCCCTGACGGCTCGACCTTGGGGTGGGCCAGAAAGGCCATGCCTTTCAGGTCGTCGCGGAAGGTCTTCGGCCCCTTGCTAAGCAGGGTCTGCGCATTGAGGCGGTAGGGCGATCCGCCTTCCCACAGCGCCCACAGCTCGTCGCCGACGCGCAGCACCGACGTATTGGCGGCATTGACGTCGTCGTTGCTTGTGACCGGTGCATCCTTGCGCCCCCTGGTGCCGAAACCCGGCATGACGATGGCCTGTGCCTTCTGCTCGACGCGACGCTTGACCGTATCGACGAAGCGGCCCGTATGGCGCACGCCCTCGGCTCCAAGGTCGTACTTCTGCACCATGCCGTCGCCGTCGAACCAGTGGCCGGTGACGTCGTCGCCATAGCGGAACCACCCCGGGCCGTTGCGATACAGTGTGCCGCTCAGCCCCGCCGGCATTTTGCCATTCAGGCGGGTCAGGGTGGACGGGGCATAACCTTCGGCAGGGGCGTTGGCGACGGCCAGACGCCAGTCTTCAGAAAAGTTGGCGCTGGCCGCCGCCGCGGCCCATGATTTCGGTGCGGCGGCCATCAGGCCCGCGCCGGTGAGAGCGGTCATGAAGGAACGGCGGGACAGATCGGTCATTGAGGAGGCTCCTTTCAAGCGCAATCCGATGAAGTGGGCACCACTTTTCGGGAAAATTGCGCGATGGCACTAAAACGCGATGTCTTGCGTGGTGTCGCCGGACACCTCGAAGGCGGCGTCGGTCCACACAGCGGGGCCCATGCGACCCTTGGCATTGTTGGAAAAGGCGAAAGGCTCGACCGGCATGCCGAAGGGGTTGGTGTCCATCTTGCCGTTGCCGTTGAGGTCGTGGAACACCTTGAGTCCATACTGACCCGGCTCGACTTCGAAGGTCGCCGTGGCCGTGTCACCGCTGACGGTGACTTGCTGGCTGCCCACCGGTTTACCGCTGCTGTAGCCGTCCTCGCCCTTATACAAGGCCACCATCAATGCGCCTTTGGGCGTCAGGTTGGAGAAGGTAACGGTGAGGGTTTCAGCGGCGGCGGGCAGGGCCGTAAGACCGATTAAGGCGGCGAGAAGAACAGGTTTGAACATGAGAGCCTCCGTTGGCTGGGTTGCGATGACCCCGGTGTAGGGCGGGCCGGCGGCCGGGTGCGAAAAGATGCGCCAATGGCCTGCTGTGATGCGTCAACGGTCGTGCTGCCGTTCACGCTTCGCGAATGGAGGGTGGCAAGTAACTGATTTATAAGCAATCGTATCCGGCGCAGCGCGAACGTCTTGACCCGCGAATGGCGGTTTCTTATTTTAGGGCCATGGCCATTCGTGAAATCATTACTGTACCCAACCCGCTTCTCAAGCAGGTGTCCAAGCCCGTCGAAGGCGGCGTGACCGATGAACTCCGCGCCCTGATGGACGACATGCTGGAGACCATGTACGACGCCCCCGGTATCGGGCTGGCGGCGATCCAGATCGGCGAGCCCATCCGCGTCATCGTCATGGACCTGCAGGAGCGCCCCGACGACCTGCCCGAAGAGGAGCCGTCGCCGAAGCAGCCGCGCTTCTTCGTCAACCCGGAAATCGTCTGGGCGTCGGACGAACTGTCGACCTATGACGAAGGCTGCCTGTCGGTGCCCGAAGTCTATGACGAGGTGAAGCGCCCGGAGCGCGTACGCATCAGGTACCTGAACTATCAGGGCGAGGAAATCATCGAGGAATGCGATGGCCTCTACGCCACCTGCATCCAGCACGAGATGGATCACCTCAACGGCGTTCTGTTCATCGATCACCTGTCGAAGCTCAAGCGCGACCGCGCCGTGACGAAGGTAAAGAAGCTCCGCAAGGCCGCATAACTTGCATCGCCTTTTGAATTGAGCCAAAAGCGCATCCCACCGGATGCGCTTTTGTTTTTGAGGATCGCCCCATGCGTTTGGCCTTTATGGGCACGCCCGAATTCGCCGTGAAGGCCCTGGCCGAACTGGTCGCCGCCGGTCATGAGATTGTCTGCGTCTATTCGCAACCGCCCGCACCCAAGGGCCGCGGTCAGGTGCTGACCCCGTCGCCGGTGCACGCCTTCGCCGACAGCCTCGGCCTGCCGGTGCGTACGCCCAGGTCGATGAAGGCCGCTGAGGCCATCGCCGAGTTTCAGGCGCTCGATATCGATGCCGCAATCGTCGTCGCCTATGGCCAGATACTCAAGCGCGAGGTGCTGGCGCATCCGCCGCTGGGCTGTTTCAACCTTCATGCGTCGCTGCTGCCGCGCTGGCGCGGGGCCGCCCCGATACAGCGGGCGATCATGGCCGGCGACAGCCACACCGGCGTGCAGGTGATGCGTATGTCCGAGGGGCTGGACGAAGGGCCGATCATCCTCTCCGGCCGCGTCGAGATCACGGCGCAGGACACGGCCCAGACCCTGCACGACAAACTGGCCAATCTGGGTGCGTCGCTGCTGCCGGTGGCGCTGGCCGCCATCGAGCGCAACCAGCCGGCGGGCGATGCACAGGTGGGCGAGGCGACCTATGCCAAAAAGATCACCTCGGAAGAGGCGCGCATCGACTGGAGCCGTCCGGCGCGTGAACTGGACTGGCATATTCGCGGCCTGTCGCCGTTTCCCGGTGCGTGGACCGTTCTGCATACGGCGAAGGGCGAGCAACGCCTCAAGGTGCTGATGTCGCGGGTGGGTGAGGTGGCCACCGACGCGGCGCCGGGCACGTTGGTCGGGCCGGGTCTGAGCATCGCTACGGGTGAGGGCGTCATCGAACTGATCCGCGTCCAGCGCGAAGGCAAGGGTGTTCAGGACGCCGCCGAATTCCTCAACGGGGTGGGCCTGAACGCCGGGGACGTGCTGGGCTGATGCCGCGCTACAGTCTCCTTGTTGAGTACGATGGGCGGCCGTACTGCGGCTTTCAGGCGCAGGGCGATCTGCCGACCGTTCAGGCGTCGCTGGAACGCGCCATTCTGCGCTTCAGCGGCGAGGCCGTACGCGTGACGACGGCGGGACGCACCGATACCGGTGTCCACGCGACCGGACAGGTGGTGACCTTCGACCTCGAAAAGACCTTCAAGGGCGCGGTGATCCGCGACGCCATGAACGCCTATCTGCTGCCTGAGCCGATTTCGATACTGGAGGCGGCCGAGGTCGACAGCTATTTCTCGGCGCGGTTTTCGGCGACGGGGCGGATGTATCTGTTCCGCATCCTGAACCGCCGTGCGCCGCCGGCCATCGATCAGGGCCGCGTCTGGCACGTCAAGAAGCCGCTGGATGTCGATGCCATGATCGAGGCGGCAAAGTGTCTGGTGGGCAAGCACGACTTCACCACCTTCCGCGACCTGCGTTGCCAGTCGAATTCGCCGATCAAGACGCTGGACATCGCGCGCATCAAACGGCTGGGGGACGAGGTGCATCTGGTGTTCGCTTCGCGCTCCTTCCTGCATCGGCAGGTGCGCTCGCTGACGGGCACGCTGGCCGAGGTCGGCATCGGGCGCTGGGAAGTCGGGCGCGTGAAAGAAGCGCTGGAGGCGCGCGACCGTCAGGCCTGCGGGCCCGTTGCGCCGCCGGAGGGGCTGTACCTGACGCACGTGACCTATGAAGACGAGCCGGATTTCGAAAGCCGCAGTTCGATCTGATTTTCCCTCCCCCATCGCTGCGCGACCGGGAGGAGATTTACGCAAACACCTTGAAATAGCGTGCAATCAGCGCCGCGTAGGCCTCTGTCAGGTCATAAAGGTCCTGCACCGGGGTCGACTCGTTGACCTGGTGCATGGTCTGACCGACCAGACCGAACTCCACCACCGGGCACAGGGCGCGGATGAAGCGCGCGTCCGATGTGCCACCGGTGGTCGACGGATCGGCCTCGACCTTCAGCACATCGCGGATGGCGTCCTGAATGACGTCCACGAAGGGCCCGGATTCGGTCAGGAAGGCCTCGCCCGAAATGGCCGCCTTGACCTCGATCTTCGCGCCGGTGCGCTCGGCGTGACGGGCGCAGACCTCCTCGATCCACGCTTGCAAAGACGCGCCGGAATGGGTGGGATTGAAGCGGATATTGATGCGTCCGGACGCCGTCTGCGGGATCAGATTGGTCGTCTTGTTGGCCACGTCGAAGGTCGTGATTTCAAGGTTCGACGGCAGGAAGCGCTCATAGCCCTCATCCAGCACGCGCCCGTCCAGTTCGGCCATGATCGCGACCAGCACCGGCACGGGGTTGAGCGCGCGCTGCGGATAGGCGACGTGGCCCTGCTTGCCGGTCACGGTGATCGTGGCGTTGATCGAGCCGCGGCGGCCAACCTTGATCATATCGCCCAGAACCGCCGAAGAGGTGGGCTCGCCGACGATGCAGTGGTCGATGACCTCACCCGTTTGCCTCAGGTGTTCAACGACCTTCTTGGTGCCGTCCAGCGCTTCGCCTTCTTCGTCGCCGGTGATCAGGAAGGACAGCGAGCCGGGCACGGTCTCGAACCGGGAGACGGCGGCGATCCACGCGGCGATGCCGCCCTTCATGTCCACCGCCCCGCGCCCGGTCAAGACGCCGTTTTCGATCGTCGCCGCAAACGGGTCCGAGCGCCAGCCTTCGAGTGCGCCTTCGGGCACCACGTCCGTATGACCGGCAAAGCACAGGTTGGGCGAGGCCGTCCCGCGTCGGGCATAGAGGTTTTCGATCTCCCCGAACCTCAGCCGCTCACAGGTAAAACCGAGCGATTCCAGCGTCTGTTGCACGCGGTCCATGGCGCCGGCGTCCACCGGAGTCACGGACGGATGGTTGATCAGGGCCTTGGTCAGTTCGACCGGATCGAGCGCGTTTTCGGGTATATTCGTCATGGGGGCTGGTGTAAGACGAGTTCGGCCCGAACAAAAGCGAAAACAATCGCCTGTTCTGTTTTACCGGATACCGCCGTGACCTCTCCCGTTTCGCCTGAAATCGTTTCCGAGCCGCCATCGGAGCCGGAATCGCAAAACCCCTTTCGCATACCGGCTTACCGCAATTTCTGGATCGCCCGCCTGTGTTCGGTGTTGGGTTTCTCGTCGCAGAGCGC
Organism: Asticcacaulis sp. AND118; assembly: GCF_020535245.1. Lineage (GTDB taxonomy): Bacteria > Pseudomonadota > Alphaproteobacteria > Caulobacterales > Caulobacteraceae > Asticcacaulis. The sequence continues at coordinate 879,242 of NZ_CP084910.1, forward strand.
GGTCATCGCCTGGCAGATATATGAGACGGCACGCAAGGATTCGGGGATCGGCGAGGCGGCGCTGTACATCGGCATTATGGGGCTGACGCAGTTTATCGCCATGTTCGCCTTCACCCTGCCGGCAGGGATCGTGGCCGACCGCTACGATCGCAAGAAGATCATGGGCTATACCATCGCGTTTCAGGCGGTGATCGCCCTGGGTTATATGGGGTTGTCGGCCCTTGAGCATCCGCCGATTGCCGGCCTGATCGTGCTGTCCTTCTTTCTGGGGGCGACGCGGGCCTTTATCGCCCCGGCCTCTTCGGCCATTGGCCCTATGCTGGTGCCCAAGGCCCTCCTGCCGCGCGCCATCGCCTCGAATGCGCTGGCCTTTCAGATCGGCGGGATTTCCGGCGCGGCGGTCAGCGGTCTGCTGCTCAGCGTTTCGGCCATGTTCGCCTATGGTTTTTCGGCGGCTCTGTTCTTTATCGGCGGCGTGCTGATCGCCACGCTGAAAGCCGACACCCGGCCCGTCAATGCGCCGACCGGCTCCAAGATGGAGATGGTGCGCGAAGGCCTGATCTATATCTGGACCAACAAGATCGTCTTTGGCGCCCTGTCGCTCGATTTGGCAGCGGTCCTGCTGGGCGGCGCAACGGCCCTGCTGCCCATCTTCGCACGCGATGTGCTGCATGCCGGTGAGATCGGCTACGGCGCGCTCAGGGCCGCTCCGGCCGTAGGGGCCATGATGACGGCCATTTGGCTGGCGCGACGGCCATTGAAATATCAGGCGGGCAAATGGATGTATGGCGGCGTGGCCGTGTTCGGTCTGATGACCATCATTTTCGGCCTGTCGACCAATATTTTTGTCTCGGTGGCGGCTCTGGCGGTGCTGGGAGCGGCGGACATGGTCAGCGTCTTTGTGCGCGGCACGCTGGTGCAGATCGTCACGCCTGACCCCATGCGCGGGCGTGTGGCGGCGGTGTCCTACCTGTTTATCGGGGCGTCGAACGAACTGGGCGAATTTGAAAGCGGCGTGGCGACGCGTCTGCTCGGTCCCATCGGCGCGGCCCTGTTCGGCGGGGTGGGGGCGATACTGGTGACCGGCGCGTGGATCAAGCTGTTTCCGGCGCTGTATCGGGTGGATAAGCTGGAATAGAGAAGAGCCTGAGTAAGAAAAAGCCCGGCAGAACCGGGCTTTTCGTCTTTTACTGGCTGCCGCGCGTGGTGGACAGGGCCGGGCGCAGCGGAATGTTCTTGCGCTCGGTCTTGGCGACCAGCTTGTTGGCCGCGCCATTGTCCTCGTACTTGTACGGGCTGGCCTTCATGGCCAGGGCCTGCGACGGAAGGTTGTCCTGCGTGCGCTTGAGGTCGGCCATGGCGATCATGGTGTCCAGTTCGTGCTTGCGTGCTTTGAACGCCACGAGGTCCTGACCGGCCAGAATGGTGCCTTGCGGCACCTTGGCGTCCTTCGGGTTGATCGGGCGGTTCTTGTACCACACTTCGAAGTGCAGGTGCGGGCCGGTCGAATTGCCGGTCGAGCCGACATAGCCGATCAGGTCGCCTTGCTTGACGCGCTGACCCGGACGGACCTTGATCTGCGACATGTGGGCATAACCGGTGGCCCAGTCGCCGGTGTGCGTCACGCGCACCCAACGCCCGTAGCCGCCCCACCACTTGGCATCGGCGACCGTGCCGTCGCCGGCGGCGTAGATGGGAGTGCCGGTGCCGGCGGCGAAATCGACGCCGGTGTGCATCTTCATGAAGCCCTGGATCGGATGGCGGCGCATGCCGTAGCCCGAAGAGGTGCGGGCCGCCGCGACCGGCGTGGCGAGCAGGAAGCCCTTGATATTCTTGCCGGCGTCGTCGAAGAACTGCGAGTCCTTGTCGCCCTTGCGCTTATAGGAATAGAAGCGCGTGATATGGCCCTTGGCGCTGATCTCGGCATAGAGCAAATTACCGGATTCGACGACGCGACCGCTCTCGGTCACCTTGCGGTCGAAGACCAGTTTGAAGGTGTCGCCGGGCTGGATGTCGCGTTCGAAGTCGATCTTGTGCGCGAACAGCTTGAGCACCTGACCGGTCACATTCGGGGTCGCGCCCAGCGCGGTGGCCGAGGTGATCAGCGAGCCGTCGATGGTGCCGATGGCCACGCGGCGTTCGTCGCGCACGGATTCTTCGAGCGCGCGCAGGCGCATGGAACCGTCGTGGCTGGTGGTCAGGGTCAGTTGCTTGGCGGGGCCGGTACGCACGGTCAGGCCCAGAAGCTGTGCGGGCGAATTGCCGCTTTCCGGACGGGCGATGGCGGCCTGAAGGCTGAGGCCCTTACCGACATTGACCACGTCGAAGGCCTGCGACAGCAGGGTGACGGCGGCGCTGGCCTCGGTCGAGGACACGCCCGAACGGGTCAGGGCCTGGGTCAGGGTTTCGCCCGCGCGCACCATGATCTGAACGTTTACCGGCTGGGTGAAGCCCGGACGCGCGGCGGCTTCGGCCAAGGCGCGGGTTTCGAGCGCCAGCGTCGCGCTGGGGTCAAGAGTCGGCAGTTCGCTCGGCAGAGGCTGGAAAACGCGCCAGACCAGCATGCCAACCGTCAGGGCGGTCGCGGAGACCAGAACCATCGGGGTCAGGCGAACAGGTTGGCGGCGAGGGTCGAGTTGAGCCATTACAATCCAAAAACGGTATACGAGGTTACACAACGCGGGCTGTACTCAAACGGAGCCGTTTTCTCCGCCGCCCAGTTAGCCTGTATTCCCCGATGAGGGGATGCGTAATCCGACCCAGGGTCGCAATACGCGAATTTGAAAGTGTTAACGCCCCTGCATACGCCGGAATGAGGCGAAAATGAGGCGCATATGGACCTCCCTATCACCGGTTTTCCGCAAGAAAGCAGCGAAAAGGTCTGTCCGACTTAGGCGTAGAAGGTTAATATCCGGCTTAAACAGGCCCTTTGAGGGCTCATTTATGGGTTTTTTACGACCTGCGACCCGGATTGCTGGTTTGGTCCGCGACCGGATCACTTTGCGTAACCGCGTGCGGAAAAATGCATTTCAGCGGCCCGCACGCCTCGGTAAGGGATCGGTAATGGTCCGGATACGGTAATAAAAAGAATCGGTTGTGACCGGCTTTTTTAAGAGTTGCGTGCCATAATGCCGACGTAAACCTTTGTCCACCCTTTCGTCCCCGTGAGAGCTTGAACCGTTTGCGCACCCACATTCTGACCGATGCGCCCGAGGATGGAGGTGAGCTGTTGTTCCCTGTGCGGCTGCCGCCCCAGTCGAGTTTCACCCGCGCGGTGGAGGGTACGACCGCGCGCACCAAAGGCGGCGGAGGCGACAATGGCGGGACTTCGACGCCGGGGGGCAGTTCCGGCGGTGGGCCGGGCAAACGCAAGCGCTATCTCAAGGTCGGCGGCTGGCTGATGCTGGCCCTGTGGGGCACGGCGGCGGTAGGCGTCATCGCCTACGCGGCGCGCAAGGATATCGCCCGCGAAGTGGCGCAGGGCTGGTTGCGCTCTCAGGATATTCCTTCCGAATTGCGCATCGATGCGCTGGGCTTCAATCATGTGTCGGGGCGCGTGATGCTCGGTGAGGCGGGGCGTCCGGATCTGAAGATCGAGCGCTTCGACATCGATTACGAACTCAATCTGCTGCGCTTTGGTCAGCCTTTGACGCGCATCAAGCGCATTCATCTGGTCAAGCCGGAATTGACCTTCTCCTATGACAAGAAGGGCTTAGGCTTCGGGCGGCTGGACCGTATCCTCAAGAGCGAGGGCGGCGGAGGCGGTGGACCTTTGCCCGAAGACATTCTGGTCGAGGATGCGCGTATCAAGGTGCGCACCGACTATGGCGCCATCGCCGCGACCGGTGGCGTCAGCCTGAAGGGCGGGCGGCTGCGGGCGCTGGACGCCAAGCTGGTCCCCGGCGAGTTGAACGGGCCGCTGTTGCAGGGGCAGTTGTCGGACGGTCATATCCGCATCCAGGCCGAGCCGGACGCCGATGCCGGCGAGGCGCTGCGCATCGACGCCAATCTGTCCGCCAGCGACCTGGTGTTCAAAGCGGCGGAACCCCAAAACAGTGAATTGGGCGATCCGGCGACGCGCCTGAGCGGGGCGCACGCCGATCTCGACCTGCGCCTGCCCTACCGCAAGCTGTCGGACGAAGCGTCTCGCAAATCCCCCCTGTCCGCCTTCGATGGCGTGCTGAGCGGCATACTGGCCCTGCGCGCCGATACGGTCGAGGGCGCGATGGCGGTCGAAGGGCTCGACGGCACGATCGGCCTTAATGGCCGGGTGGATTTCGAAAACACGCGGGTTGCCTTCTCAGGCAAGTCGCAGGTGATGGCCACGCTCGACGGCTTCACCAGAGGAAATATGCAGGGCCGCGCCGTGCGGCTGACGGCGCAGGACCTGACCCTGCGCAGCGATCTGGCGCTCGATGCGGCTTCGGCCCTGACGCTTGACGGGCCGCTCAGCCTGCGCGCCGGGGCCTTCACGCAGGCCGCGCTGGCGCTGGAGGCGACCGAGGTAAACCTCGACGGCTTCTCACTGGCCCACGGCTCGGAAGGCACCGACCTCAGCTTCGAAGGCCGCGCCACGGCCGGCCGGGTGGTGCAGGGCGACCTGACGCTGGCCGGGGTCAATGCGCGTCTGGACGGGACCGGTCGTCTGGGTGACGGCGGTTATGAGATCGCCCTGACCACCGATGTGGCGGGCCGTCAGGGCAGCTATCGCGGCATGGGGGCTCTGGCCGCCGATCGCACCAGGGCCCTGGCTGAGGGCCGTGTGGCCTTCGACGCCGCCAATGCGCGCCTGCCGGCGGGCACGCCGCCCGTGCCCGCGCCGCCGGAAGGCCCGGACCTGATGGTGGCGCTGACGCGCGCCGCCGACCGGTTCAGCCTCAAGGCCGACGATGTGCGCATTACCCTGAGCGGGCAGGGGCCGACCCACCGCTTCGCCGTGCGTCCGGGCAAGCCGGTGCTGATCCGTCCGCTGGATGGCGGCGAAATCCGCCTGACGACCGAGGGCCGCTCCCCGCTGATCGCCAGCGACGCGCGCAGCACGTTCAGCGTGGTGACGACGGGCGACAACCTGCCGCCGATCACTGCGCGTATCTACGATTTCGGTTTCGGGGCGCAGGGCGCGCTCGATGGCCGTCTGAGCCTTGAGGCGAATTTCAACTTCGCACCGGTCTATGGCGCGGCGGCGAAAGCCCATGGCCGCTTTGTCTATAGTGCGGCGGGCGTGTTGCAGGTGCGGCTGGACGACTGCGTGCCGTTCACCACTGACCGCGCCGACATCGGCGGTCGCATGAGCGAGGTCAGCGCGCGCCTGTGTCCGACCTCCGTGCCGATCCTGACGCTCGACCGTGGTCAGTGGCGCAGCGAAGGCCGCTTCGACGGGCTGCAGGCCGCGGCCCCGGACTATCAGGTGACCGTGGCGGGCGGCGAGGGGACGTTTACGACCAACAGCTTCGCCGAGGGGCTGGGCTTCAATATCGCCCTCAAGACGCTGACGGCCACCGACGCGCTGGAAGCGCCGCGCTTCCACCCGGTGACGGTCAATGGCGCGATCGCCCAGGGTCGCCAGACGCTGGACGGCAAGCTGTTGGTCAATTCCGCCGATGCGGCGGTGCAGGCGCGCGCCGCCGGGCCGCTGGCCGAGGTGGTGCTGCGTTCGGACGTCGCCACCGGGACGGGCCGCGCCGATATCACCGCGATCAACCTGACCTTCGCACCGCAGGCTCTACAACCGCTTGACCTGACGCCGATGGTCGCAGGCCTTATCCAGCGCGACACGGTGGGTAAGGTCGATTTCAACGGCTATTTCGGCTGGTCGCGCGACGGATCGACGTCGGGCGGTGTGCTGACGCTGAACGAGATGGGCTTTACCGGTCCTGCCGGTCTGGTCGAGGGGCTGAACGGGCGCATTGATTTTACCTCGCTCGCACCGCTGCATTCTGCGCCGGGTCAGACCCTGACGGCGCGCACTGTCACCAGCGTCGTGCCGCTCAAGGACGTGAAGGCGGTAATGCAGTTCGCCGGCGATTACTTGAAGCTCGAAAGCGCGCGCGTGACCAGCGAGGGCGGCGACTTTGCGCTGGCCCCGATGGACGTGCCGTTCGACGTAACGAAGGGCTTCAAGGGCGAACTGAGCTTCGACAAGGTCGATTTCGGCAAGGTCGTGGCGTCCAGCCCCTTCGCCAGGGATGCGCAGTTCACCGGCTTCGTATCGGGCAAGCTGCCGTTCGAGTTCGCCGGGGGTAAGCTGGCGGTGCGCAAGGGCTATCTGCTCGGCGAAGGGCCGGGCCGCGTCTCGATCCGCCGCAACGCCGTGACCGACATGTCGGCGGACGGTGCAGGGGTGTCGAACGAGGAAAAGGCGGTGGCGGCGCCGGAAGCCCCTCCGCCGAACGTGGTCGAAGGGCTGGCCTATCAGGCGATGGAAAATCTGGCCTATCAGGAACTGTCGGCAGCGGTGAACACCGACGACAAGGGCCTGCTGAACTTCAATTTCCGCATCGTCGGTCGCTACGATCCGCCTGAACGCAAGGAAGCGCGTATCGGTCTGATCGATTATCTGCGCGGCACCTGGACGCAGAAGCCCATCGATCTGCCGTCCGATACGCAGGTCAATCTGAACCTCGACGTGAACTACAATCTCGATGAATTCCTGAAAGACTATATCGAGGTGCAGAAACGCGGTGGATTCGACTGGTCGCAGATCAAATAGCCGACACAATTGGCCGGCATAGATTGGCCATAGAATGAGTCTGTCATTCAGGCCCGGTTCAGCTTATAGCTGGTAAAAACGGTCATGATCTCTTGCTTTGGAGCCCTTCATGTTGAAATCCCCTGTCGCCCGCGCGGGTATGGCAGCCCTGCTTCTGGCGGGCGTCGCACTGACGGCGGCCTGCACCCCCACGGTGCGTCTCAAGGTCGATCCGATCACCATCTACGCCAAACTCGACGCCAATGTGCGCATCTCGCTGGATGAGGACGTGAAGGCCCTCGTCAAACAAAACCCGGACCTGTTCTAAGGACCATATGAGCATGAAAAAGACCCTGTTTTCGATCCTCAGCGCCGTTGTCGTTTCAACAGCCGTGCTGACCGCCGGTGTCGCCCTCAACGCCCCGGCCTACGCCCAGTCTGCCGCCAAGGCGACTGTCGATGCCGCCAAGGCCGCCGGTACGGTCGGCGAGCAGTCCGACGGCTATCTGGGCCTCGTCAAGGGCTCGGCCGACGCCGCCACCTTGGCGGCGGTCGATGAGATCAATGCCGGCCGCGCCCGCGTCTACGCCGAAGCCGCCGCCAAGAATGGCGTGTCTCCGGCCGCTGCCGGGGCTTCGGCCTATACCAATGTGATTTTTCCCAAGGTGAAGTCTGGGGAATATTACAAGGACGACTCGGGTAGCTGGAAGCGTAAGTAGCGAAGCGCTTGCCGAAAAGTGGAATGCACTTTTCGGATTAACAAGCGCGTCAGAATATAGAGCACCAACCTGAGGGTTGGTGCCTACCTTTTACCGGATTTTTATAGGCCCTGTGGCAGGTTCTGCCGCAGGGCTTTTTCGTGCGTAAAACGGCATACAAAGTGCAGTGCTTCCGGAGAACTCGCCAAAAACTCGCCAAAAACTCGCCTGACTGGTTTATTTCAGGACACCCGGAACAGGAGCCTGCACCATGACGACCCCCATCCGCGCCGCCGTTTCGGCGACCGCCGCTGACACCATCCGGCCTCTGACCTCGTTGCGTTTCTTTGCGGCCGTATGGGTGATCCTCTACAGCTACTGGTCGGCTCTGGAAGGCGCGATCCCGCTCGGCATCATCGAGAAGGGTTATCTGGGCGTCGACCTGTTCTTCATCCTGTCAGGCTTCATCCTCAGCCACGTCTATATGGACTCGCTGGCCCAAGGCGGCTTCAAATACGACTCCTTCATCGTCAACCGCTGGGCGCGCGTCTATCCGCTGCATCTGGCGACCCTGTGCTTCGCCATCCTGTTGTGGGGTGCGGCGACGCTGAAGGGGATGAATGTCGACAAGAACCTCGTTAACTGGCCGTCCCTGCCGGCGCACCTGTTCCTCGTTCAGGCCTGGGGTCTGGCCCCGGAAGCGGCGTTCAACCATCCGTCGTGGTCGATTTCAGCGGAATGGTTCGCCTATCTGCTGTTCCCGGTTTTCGGCACGGTGGCGTGGTCGATGCGCGACCGTCCGTGGCTGGCCGTCGGCCTGTCCGTGACGTTCCTTGTCAGCCTCTATATGATTTTCGAAGCCTTCATGGGCTTCAAGCTGACCTCGGCCACCGTCTTCTGGGGCGCGCTGCGCATCGTCCCGGCCTTCATGCTCGGCTGCGCCCTGTACCTCGTCTGGCGTGCGGACAAGCTGACGCCGCAGATGGCCGCCATCGGCGCGGCTGTATCGAGCCTCGTCGTCATCGCCGCCGCCTCGTGGCTGAAGATTGACGCGCTGATAGTGCCGGCGCTGGGCCTGATGCTGCTGTGCGTGTCGCGCTTCGGCAATGGCGGCATCATGGGCAACCGCGTGCTGGTCTATCTGGGCGAAGTGTCCTTCGCCATGTACATGGTCTATGTGCCGTGGAAGTGGGTCTATCTCAACGTCATGGGCATGGTGCTCGGCACCGGCGATGCGCCGTTGCCGCTGCTGTGGTGGTCGATCGGTTTGGTCGCCATCGTGCCGGTGGCCATGCTGGCGCACCACGTGGTCGAACTGCCGATGCGTAAGGTGGTCCGTCATCTGGGCGATCAGATGCGCTACCGACTCGCCTATCAGTTCGCCAGATAATCCGTTAGCAGAACAAAGACTGAAAACCGGGCGTCCGTTCTCTTATAAGGGGAATGGGTGCCCATTTTTTTCGCCTGTGCCCTGAATTTATAGTTAACTGATGTTTAACAACTTTTTTGCAACATGTCGGTGCAGGGCCTTTGACAATGTGGGAAATTTACCACGTCGCCGAAAATAAAGGCTTTGTAAATGCCTGTGAGTTATGTATCAAAACACTACTAGTAAATGTTGCGGGCGTTTTAGCTGATCTTTTTCACCCGCAGCCACCCCCTGTAAGACCCCTAAGAGGATCGCCTGAAAGGCGCCTCGATCAGGCCCCAAACGGAGTGCTCGTGTGCTGAAAAGACTAAGCGTATTTGCGTTGTCGGCTGTGCTGGCGTTTGGCGCCGTGGGTGCCCAGGCCGCCGAAAAGAAATCTCCCTACTGGCAATGCGTCACCTTCGCCCGGTCGATCACGGGCATGAACATTTTCGGTGACGCCTGGACCTGGTGGGATGGCGCTTCGGGTAAATACGATAAGGGTCAGGCGCCGAAGGCCGGCGCGGTTCTGGTCTTCCGTCCGCAAGGCAAGATGAGACTGGGCCACGTCGCCGTCGTCTCTCAGGTGGTTACCGAGCGCGTTATCCAGATCACCCACGCCAACTGGTCGCCGATCGGCGGCCGCCGCGGTCAGGTCGAAAAGGACGTCACCGTCGTCGACGTTTCCGATAAGGGCGACTGGTCCAAGGTCAAGGTGTGGTACGGCCCGATCGCCGATGTCGGCACCACCGTCTACCCGACCTACGGCTTTATCTATCAGGCCGCCCAGAAGGGTCAGGAGATGGGCGAGAACCTCGTCACCCAGGTCCTCGACAAGCCGACCGTCAAGAAGCCCTCCTCTTTCGACAAGGTCGCGCAAAAGACCTCTTCCAAGGCCAGCAACAAGGCGCTGGCGACCGCTCTGACCTCGGGTGCGGTGGATGCCGAAGCCCCGCGCAGCCAGACGCTGGCCTCCGCTTCGGCGGATGAGGCCCCGAAGACTGAAACCCCGAAGGCCGACGCCAAGACGACCGAAAAGGCAAAGGCCACCGCCGATAAGGCTTCGGACAAGAAGGCGTCTGACAAAAAGGTTGTGGCGAAGAAGGCCTCTGAAAAGACCACCAAGGTCGCCGACGCTGCCCCAAGTAAATCGGGCAAGAGCAAGTCGGCCAAATCCGAAAAAACCTCCTCGAAAAAGACCGTCGCCGAAGTCGGTGAAAAGCCGGCTTTGAAGAACGTGAAGGCTGAGAAGGCCGCCGGCAAAAAGGTCGCTGAAGCCGAAACCAAAAAGACGGAAAAGAAGAAGGCCTGAGCCTGATTTTTTTCCGAGCTTTGCAACGCCGCTGGTTCGCCAGCGGCGTTTTGCATTTGTCAGATACGCACAAAGCGGCCTATGCAATGACGATCTGCTGCCCAAGAGGTTGCTTAGAGGCCCCATGCTCAATATCTACAGCCGCGACACCTCCCGCGATGGCGCTTTGACCGTCGTGCCGCCGGCGGCACAAGACAATGCGGGAGACGAGACCGGCTGGTGCGAGATTACGCCGGACGGCGTGTGGATCGACCTTTTCGAACCCGACCGCGAGGAAGAGCGCTATGTCGAAGGCGTGGTCGGGTTGAACCTGCCGACGCGCGAGGACATGCAGGAGATCGAGTTCTCCTCCCGGCTCTATCTGGAAGACGGCGCGGCCTTCATGACGGCGCAGGTGGCCTTTTACGGCGGGCACGAACATCTGCAATCGGGGCCGGTGACCTTCGTCCTGCATCGTCAGCACCTCATCACCATCCGCTACATCGACCCCAAGTCGTTCAGCATCTTCGCCGACCGCACCATCCGTCAGTCGGGGACCTGCGATCAGCCGCACGAAGCGCTGGGCAACCTGCTGGAGGTGCTGATCGACCGCACGGCGGACCTGCTGGAAAAGGCCTCGGCCACGGTGGACGAGATTTCAGGCCGCATCTTCGCGCCCAAACGCGGGCGCAATCTGGAAAAGGTGCTGCGCGAACTGGGCCGCTGTCAGTCGGATACGGCGCGCATCCGCGACAGCCTGGTCTCCTTCGGACGGTTGCTGTTGTTCGCGCGGGCGCTGGATCATGAAGTCGTCGGGACGGACGATGCCGGCTTCAACGCCTTCCATGACAAGCTGCGCACGCTAGAAAAGGATGTGGCTTCGCTCAACGACCATTCAGCCTTCGTGTCGGGCAATATCGCCTATCTGCACGAGGCCGCGTTGGGGATGATCAATCTGGAGCAGAACACGACGATCAAGATCGTCTCCGTGGCCTCGGTGGCCTTTCTGCCGCCGACCCTGATCGCCTCGCTCTACGGGATGAATTTTGAATTCATGCCGGAACTGCACGTGCCGTGGGCCTATCCGCTGGTAGTGGCGGCGATGGTGCTGTCGGCGGTGGTGCCGCTGGTGTGGTTCCGCATCAAGGGATGGCTGTAAATTCTCCTCCTGATGGCTGCGCCACAGCGAGAGGATTATCTTTCGCCAGCGTATAGTTGCAGCCCTGATCGCGGACGTGCGCCATCTCGGCCTCCAGCAGGCGGGCGCGCGTCAGATCCGTATTTTTGAGACTGGCGTGGGTCAGCACGGCGCGGCACAGGTCCGTGCGCAAGGTACGGTCGCCGCCCAGCGGCAGGGGCGACAGGTCGGCCCGGTCAAGCGTCGCGCGGGTCAGGCGTGCGCCGATCAGGCGTGCACCGCGCAGGTCGGCTCCTGACAGATTGGCCATGCGCAGATCGGCGCCGGACAGGTTCACGCCCTGAAGCTGCGCGCCCGACAGGTCCATGCCGTAAAGCACGGCCCCGGCCATGTTGGCGGCGGTGAGCTTGCGCCCGATCAGGGTGGCGGTGCTGCGGAAATCGAGGCCGCTGAAATCCTGCGTCGAACCCTGCTGGCCGCCGCTGTTGCACCAGGCCTCATAAGAGTCGAGCAGGGCGTCGAGCGGCTCGTCGTCGATGAAGACGCTGACCGGAGCGACGAGGATATCCGACATGTCGGCGTCTTTGGTGGTCATGCCCTGGGTCGTCGTGCCGACCATCACCGCGCCCTTCAGCGACGCGCCGGACAGGTCGGCGGACGACAGGTCGGCTGAAGACAGGTTCGCGCCGTCGAGCGAAGCGTTGCGCAGCTTGGCATGGGTGAGGATAGCCCCTTCGAGTTGGGCGTCGCGGAAATCGGCCGAAACGGCCGCGGTTCCGGTCATGCGCGCGCCCGACAGGTCCGCACCCGACAGGATGGCGTAGTCGAGTTCCCCGGCGCGCTTTTCATGCTTCATCAGGCGCAGCCCGTGGCGTTCGTCCTTGAAGGCGATCTGGCCTTCGCGCAGGTCGCAGCGCGTCAGACTGGCGCCGGTCAGATTGGCCCCGCGCAGGCAGGCCCCGCGCATATCGGCGCGATCGAGCACGGCAAAGCGCAGGTCGGCTTCGCGCAGGTCGCAGCCGAACAGGTTGGCGCGGCTGAGATTGACGTCGCGCAGGGCTGCGCCGCGCAGACACGCGCCGGTGAGCACCGCGTCGGACAGATCGGCCCCTTCGAGATTGACGCCGGTCAGGTCGATATAGGCGAGGTTGGCCAGTTGCCCGCCCGGCTTCATCGTCTTGTACTTCTGATGCAGGTCGAGGATGGTCCTCAACGATCCCGGATCGATGGGCTGCAGCGTGGCGGCGGACTGGACGAGCGGCAAAGGCGTTTCCGGGGCGAGGGCGGGGGGCGGACTTTGGCCGCGTTGCCATTAGCCTAGACCGAAAAGGTGAAAAGATATTCTACGTCTCGATGGGGGCCGCTAAATATTGCCGATTTAGCGGCAGGCCTTGCACAGGCCGCGCGCTTCCAGCGTGATGCGCCGCGTCTCGAAACCGCTGGCCGCCGCCTGCCGGTCGATTTCGGGCAGGTTCACCGCCACTTCTTCGCTGCCGCCGCAGCAGTCGCACAGCAGGAAGGCCGCCGCGTGGGGCTGCACCGCCTTGCCGTCGGCGTGGCCCTGACAGGCGACGAAGGCATTGAGGCTTTCGATGCGGTGGATCAGGCCCATCTGCTCAAGGAAGGCCAGCGCACGATAGACGGTCGGCGGTTTCGCCGCGCCCTCGGGATGAAAGCGATCGATGACGTCATAGGCTTTGACCGGCGCATTTTCGCCGAGGATCAGTTCCAGCGTCCGCAGGCGCGGGGCGGTCATGCGCTCGCCCTGGGCCTCGCACAGGCGGCGGGCCTCGCTCAGGCGCGCCTCGACGCCCCCGTGATCGAGATGGTGAGCGTGGTCGTGATCGTGGTCGCAGGCGTGAGACATGCTCATAATGTAGGGAGACTCGCTGATTTGCGCAATTGGCCGTTAAAAAGCGCCGGGCCCCCGCTTGACACTATTTATGTTATTACATAACAGTTGCGCATCCGGGGCAGCCGTTTGTGTGTGCTGCCCGTTATCTTGCTTCGGGAGCCTCTCCACATGCACGCCCGCACCCTTTTCGCCTTCGGTGTCAGCCTCGGCGCCCTTGTCGCCGTCACGCCCGCCCTGGCTCAGACCACGTCCGCCGCGCCGCAGCCCGCCACGCCTCAGAAGGACGAGGAGATCACCGAGATCGTCGTTACCGGCACGGCCTATGGCGTATCGAAGGACGCCCTGATGAGCAATGTCGACGTGCTCAACCGCGCCGCCATCGATCAGAAGCCGGCGCAGGGACTGGGCGACATGCTGGCCACCCTGCCGGGCGTGCGGTCCTCGGCCTTCGCGCCGGGTGCCAGCCGCCCGGTCATCCGTGGCCTTGACGGCTTCCGCGTGCTGTTGCTCAATAACGGCATGGGGGCGATCGACGCCTCAGCCGTTTCGCCCGACCACGCCACCGCCACCGATCCGGTCGAAGCCCAGCGCATCGAAGTGCTGCGCGGCCCGTCGGCCCTGATCTACGGTGGCAACGCCATAGGCGGCATCGTCAATATCATTGACGACCGCATCGCCTCGACTACAGCCAAAGACGGCATCGAGGGCCGTTTCACCGCGCAGGCCTCCAGCGTCGATAACGGCAAGCAACTGGGGCTGAACGTGAAGACGGGGCAGGGGCCGTGGGTCTTTACCGCCGACGCCCTGAAGCGCAAAAGCGACGATTACGAAACACCGGTCGGACCGGAATCGCGCCGCCTGACCGATGCCGAGGGCGAAGAACCGGACACCGGCGACCGTCAGATCAATTCCGCCGTCGATCTGAGCGCCTACGGGGCCGGCCTGTCCTATGTCGGCGACTTCGGTTTCGCCGGCCTGAGTGTTAAGCACACCGATACCCTCTACGGCGTGCCCGGCCACAGCCACGGCGAGGAAGAGCACGACGCCGATCATGACGACCACGAACACGAGGAAGAAGGCCCGGTCACCATCGGCCTGAAGCAGACCCGCTATGATTTCCGTTCTTCGGTCAATATCGGTTTTGCCGGCTTCAACAAGCTGACGGCGGATGCGGGTTATACTGATTACGAGCACACCGAGTTCGAAGGCGACGAAGTGGGCACCCGCTTCCTGTCGGACGGTTACGAGGCGCGCGTCAACCTGATCCGTCAGAAGATGGGCGACGTGTCGGGCGCGGTCGGCTTCAACCTGCTGGAGCGCAATTTCGAAGCCATCGGGGCCGAGGCCTTCGTGCCGTCTTCGACCACCAAGGAATTCGGGGTCTATGCCCAGTCACGCCTCGACAAGGGAATCTGGGGTATAGAAGGCGGCCTGCGCGGTGACCGCAAGGAGATCACCTCCGCGGGTTTCTCGAAGGATTTCGACAATCTCTCCGGGTCGCTGGGCGGCTTCTGGAAGCCCTCCGACCACAGCTTCTTCGGCCTGAGCCTCACGCGCTCGGAGCGCGCGCCGTCGGACGTCGAACTGCTGGCCGACGGCCCGCACGCCGGGACCGGCGCCTATGAGATCGGTGACGCGACGCTCGAGTCCGAAGTGGGCTACAGCCTTGAGGCCACCGGCCACTGGCAGATGGACCGCCATTCGGCCTTCAGCGTCGACGCGCACCTCTACACCAGCAGATTTGACAACTTTATCGACCTGCGCCCCACGGGTGCCGAAGAGGACGGTCTGCCGGTCTATCGCTACGTGCAGACCGATGCCGATTTCTGGGGCTTCGAACTGGAAGGCGGCGTCAACCTGTGGAACCGCGGGGCGCAGACCGTGCGTCTCGATCTGGCCTACGACTTCGTGCGCGGCAAGAGCGATCTGGGCGATATCGCGCGTATCGCTCCCCCGGCGGTGACGGCGACGCTCGGCTATGAAGGCGAGCGCTGGAAGAGCCATGTCGAGGTCCGCCACGTGACGGCCGCCGACGAGCATCTGGCCGAATTCGAGACGCCGACCGACGCCTATACGGCGGTCAATGTCTTCGGCTCGTACTGGGTTAATCCGAAGGTGTCGGTCTTTGCCGAACTGCGCAACGTCACGGACGAAGAAATCCGTGAGCACACCTCGGTGCAGAAGGACATCATGGTCGGCGCGGGGCGCAATCTGCGTGCGGGTTTGACGTATCGGTTCTGATTGCACTGGCCTTCTGACCCTTCCCTGCCAGTGTTTGCCCCTGGAAGCTTGCGCTTTCAGGGGCTTTTTGCAGGAAGGGGGCGGTTTGCGGTCGAATCCATTGTTTTGCGTCAGCATATCGACGTGCCGCTTGCGCTTTCCCGCAGGCATGGGCTAGAAGCGAAGCTCTTCAATTTTTACCACTTCAAAGAGCGATCATGGAACAGGCTCAGACCCAAGACAATGCGCTGACAGGAAACGTCCTGTTTTACAAGACCCCGGAACCCCTGAGCGTCGAAGCTCATGGTGCCCTCGGCATCAGCGCTTCGGCTACGCCGCACGCCTTTGTCGCCGAAACCAATGTGGTGCCGCTGACCGTGGCGGAGTTCCCCGCCGCGTCGCTGAGCTACCCAATCGTCTTCATCGGTGAAGCCCGCATGCCGGTCGCCGCCATGGGCCTGGCCGCCGGTCAGAACATGTTCGTGTCGAACGAAGGCGTGTTCCGTTCGGACGCCTACCTGCCGGCTTTCGCCCGCCGCTATCCCTTCGTCTTCGCCAATGACGAGCAGGAGCAGCGCCTGATCCTGTGCGTGGACACCTCCTCGCCGGTGGTGACCGCCAACAATCCGGACGTGCCCTTCTTCGAAGGCGGCAAGCCGTCGGCCTTCGTCGAAAACGCCATGCAGTTCTGCTCGGATTTCGAGAACGAGCGCCGCCGCACCGAATCCTTCGTTAACCTGCTGAAGGAACTGGATCTGCTGGCACCGCGCGAAACCATCTATCGCCCGGCCAATCCGGACGGTTCGCAGGGCGAGCCCCAAAAGATCGCCGAATATTTCGCGGTCGACGAGGAAAAGCTGGCGGTGCTGCCGGCCGACAAGCTGGTCGAACTGCGTGACAACGGCGCGCTGATGCACATCTATGCCCACCTGATCTCGCTGCTGGCCTGGGACAAGCTGATTGCCCTGACCATCGAGCGCAACCAGGGCGCTCCGGTCGTAAACTAGAGCGGAAGATTTCTGATGGAATCATTCCGCTCAAGCCGCCATTGCGGCGGCGGCTAAGGTGGCGGAGCCACCGCCCGGCGAGGGCGTAAACAAAATCTAGATCATTATGTTTCCATAAGAAAACATGATGATCTAGAGCGCAATCCGATAAAGTGGGCACCACTTTTCGGACCCATTGCGCGACCAATCTAAGCGACGATCCGACCTGAAATGAAAAAACCCCGGAGGCTTTTAGCTTCCGGGGTTTTTGTTTGTTTGACTGACAGGGCCTAAGCGGGCGGATTGCGCTGGAACACCGCACGGGTCAGGCAGGAAAAGACCAGCCGCCCGGCTTCGTCCAGAAGATCGTGCTGGGCGATGACCACGCCCTTGGTGTCGCCCACCGCATCCTTGCCCATGATGGTCAGGCGACCGCGCAGCAGTTCCCCCGGCGGCGGGTTGCGCGACCAGCGCAGGGCGTCGACCGCAAGGCGTTTGGTCTGGGGCCAGCCCGCGGCGGCTTCCTGTTCCAGCTTCGACCACAGGGCGAAGATCAGCGCATCGGGCAGGCCGTCCTGAAGGTTCCAGGAGGGCGCATAGACGGCGCAGAACCGTTCGAGATCTTCCTGAGACACCACGCCGGCGCCGATCGAGGCGACCTGACCAATCCACAAATCGTCGAAGGCGGCGGGCATGGGCAACTCCGTGCAGAAGACTGAAGGCATGTGTTCTAAGCTGTGTCAGGGGTTTCGGCAACGCTTTTGCACAGGCTGTCACAAAAGACAGAAAGCCTTGTGTTCAAAAGCCTTACATATTGATTTGGGACGGGGCCTGTGGTTTGGTTTTCGCATGCGCTGAGCCAATAGGCTGGGGACGGCGTTGAGAGTTTGCCGAAGTATTATGAGTGCACAGGACAATATCACGGTTCTTGAAGACGAGGCCTATAACGGCCTCTTCCTGACGGCTGAGCGCGACGCCGCCGCGCGGGCGCAGGGACAGGTGCTGGCAGGTGGCCGGGTGCAGGGCAATGATCAGCCGCTGGCCAGCGATCCGGAAACGCTGGCCGGTATCCTGCGCGGCACGCGCGAGGCGCAGGGCTTCTCGCTCGACTACATGGCCGATATCACGCGGGTGAAGCGTAGCTATCTGGAGGCGCTGGAAGAAGCCGCCTATGATCGCCTGCCGTCGCGCGCCTTTTCCATCGGTTTTGTCAAGGCCTATGCCAAGGCGCTGGGGCTGGATGAGGAAAGCCTCGCGGACCTGTTCAAGCGCTCCTTCGCCGACCCGCATCAGTCGGACAAGCTGCGCGCCCCCGTCGGCACGGCTTTCGAGGACCTCAAGCCCAGCTATCGCCTCTATGGCGGCATTGCCGCGGTGCTGGTTCTGGCTATCGTCGGGTGGAACCTGTTCCAGCGCACGCCGGGCTGGGGCGGGCATCACGAGCAGTCCTCGGATATTCTGCCGAAGGTGTGGTCGCCGGGCGTGCCTCTGGTGCGCGAAAAGCTGCTGCTGACCCAGTCGGCGCCCGCGCCCAAGGATCAGGACCTGCCCGTGCCCTACTACACGCCGGGGCTGGAAGAAGGGTTCGCCGCCATCGACGCCGAGCGCGCCGAACAGAATCCCTCCGCCGTGGTCGGCGTGCCTCTGCAGATGCGCAAGGCCTTCAACCCGCGCGGCGCGGTTTATGGCGCGACACCGACGGAATCGATGGTCACCATTCAGGCTCAGAAAAGCGTCAATCTGGTGCTTACCGGCGCCGACAAGCGTGTCTATTTCGCGCGTCAGCTCGGCCCCGGCGAAGCCTATCGCATCCCGCAGGTCAGTGCGATCAGCCTGCTGGTCGATGTCGGCGATCCGAAGGCTTTCGAAATCTATTATAACGGCGAATTTGCCGGAGTGATGGAAGAGCGCTCGACCTCGGTGTCGAAGCTCAATGCGCGTGCGGCCGCCCTGGCCAAGCTGATGGACGCCCAGATGGACGCCGCCCGTCCGGCGGGCCGCCCTACGGGCAAGCCGGAAGACGCTGTGGCCACGACCCCGGCGACGCCGGCCCATATCGTGCCCGCCGATGTGCCGGTGCGCGAAGGCCCGATTCCTTACGTCCCGGCGCAAGCGCCCGCTGCGGAGACGCCCGCCGAAGCCCCGCCGGTCCAGCCCTGATTATTCAGACTGGTAAAGCCGTGTCCGAAGGCCTACATAGACGGTCAATCCGTCGCATTTCAGAGTAGATTATGGTTGATCACACGCACGTTCGCCCCTGGCGCATGATCGAGCGCCGCAAGAGCCGCAAGATCCGCGTGGGCAAGGTCGAGGTCGGCGGCGACGCCCCGATCAGCGTGCAGTCCATGACCAACACCAGGACGCACGATGTCGACGCGACCGTGCGTCAGATTCATGCACTGGAAGAGGCCGGGGCCGACATCGTCCGCGTTTCCTGCCCGGATGTGGAATCGACCGTGGCGCTCAAGGAGATCGTCAGGCAGGTCAATGTGCCGATCGTCGCCGACATCCATTTCCACTATAAGCGCGGCATCGAGGCGGCCATGGCAGGTGCGGCGTGCCTGCGCATCAATCCCGGCAATATCGGCTCGCCTGAGCGCGTGCGTGAAGTGATCAAGGCGGCCAAGGATTACGGCTGCTCGATGCGCATCGGCGTCAATGCCGGGTCGCTGGAGAAGGACCTGCTGGAAAAGTACGGCGAGCCGTGCCCCGGCGCCATGGTCGACAGCGCCCTGTTCCACGCCAATATTCTGCGCGACAACGACTTCCACGAATTCAAGATTTCGGTGAAGGCGTCGGACGTCTTCCTGACTGTCGCCGCCTATCAGGCCCTGGCCGACGCCATCGACTGCCCGCTGCATATCGGCGTGACCGAGGCCGGGCCGCTGCGCACTGGCACGATCAAGTCGGCCATTGGTCTGGGCAATCTGCTGTGGGCCGGCATCGGCGATACAATCCGCGTCTCGCTGGCCGCCGATCCGGTCGAAGAGATCAAGGTCGGCTTCGATATCCTCAAATCGCTAGGTCTGCGTCACCGCGGCGTCAATATCATCGCCTGCCCGTCGTGCGCCCGTCAGGGCTTCAACGTCATCGATACGGTGGCCAAGCTGGAAGAGCGTCTGGCCCACATCGCCACGCCGATGTCGCTGTCGATCATCGGCTGCGTCGTCAACGGACCGGGTGAAGCGCTCTATACCGATGTCGGATTTACCGGTGGCGGGGCCGGGGCCGGCATGGTCTATATGGCCGGCAAGCCGGACCACAAGGTCTCCAATGACGATATGATCGAGCATATCGTCGGTCTGGTCGAAGCCCATGCCGCCAAGCAGGGTGCACTGGACGCGACGCCGGAAACCGTCTGATTGGCTGGCTCTGGCGGGGCAGCGATTTTCTCCACAGATGGCCACAGATTCACACAGATGGTTCGAGCGCGTGATACGGGCTGAAGCCAAACCGCCTACTTCAGCATGTGTCGCTGCGATTTTTGGAAAACCACAGATCTCACAGATTGGCGCTTTGCGCCTTTGAGTATCCGGACTCTCCGGTTTGGAACCTAAAGCCTCTTAATCTGTGAAATCTGTTTTCTCCCTCAAAATATCACCACGCACGCATTCATCTGTGTCATCCGTGGCCATCTGTGGAGACTCTTGTTTCGTGGCCACGACTAAGAAGCCCCGTCAGGTCGAACCTGACGGGGCTTTTCTTTTGTGGTTTCAGCGCTTAGCGCACCCCGGCGATATAACGGCCATTGGTGATGTGCGTCACCTGAGCGGTAGCCTGACCGGCCATCATCAGGTCGATCTCGTCGCGCGCCACCGGCTTGGAGAAGAGGTAGCCCTGAATGATCGCACAACCGGCCTGACGCAGGATCTGGCTCTGGGCCTTGGTCTCGACGCCCTCGGCCAGAATGCTGAGGTGCAGGGCCTTGGCCAGCTTGATAATGGCGCGGATCAGGGCCTCGGCGTCCGGATCGACCCCAAGATTCGACACGAAGGAGCGGTCGATCTTGATCTTGTCCACCGGGTAACGGCTGAGATAGCTCAGCGAGGAATAGCCGGTGCCGAAGTCGTCAAGCGCGATGGAGAAGCCCATCTGACGCAGGGCGTTCAGCGTGTTCTGCGTCGCCTGATCGTCATTGAGCAACATGCCCTCGGTTATTTCGATCTCGATGGCGCGCGGCTCGACGCCGGTTTCCAGCAGCATTTCCTTCAGTTCCGGCAGGAAGCGCGAAGAGCGCAATTGCGTCGCCGAAACATTGATGGCCACCTTCAGACCGGGCCAGCGCTTGGAGTCGATCAGGGCGCGGCGCATGATCAGGCTGCCCAGATCCATCATCAGGCCGCATTCTTCGGCCAGCGGCACGAAGTAGGCCGGGCTGATCGGGCCGCGTTGCGGGTGGGACCAGCGGGCCAGCGCTTCGACGCCGACGATGCGGCCGTTGTGGTCGACCTGGGGCTGATAGACGACATCGATGGCTTCGACGTGGATCGCTTCGCGCAGGCCGGTTTCCAGTTGCTTGCGCAGCTTGATCGTCGCGTCCATCTCGACTTCGAAGAAGGCGTATTGCGAACGGCCCTGTTCCTTGGCGCGGTAGAGGGCGAGGTCGGCCTGACGCAGGGCCTCGGCGGCCTCGATCTCGGCTTCCTGCAGCAGGGTCACGCCGATCGAGCATGTCGAATAGACAGGTCCGCTTTCCAGCGTCACCTGACCCTTGAGACCTTCCAGCACCCGCTTGGCCAGCGCGGCGGCGGAATGGGCGTCGGTGTCGGTCTGGATGATGACGAATTCGTCGCCGCCCAGACGCGCCAGCGTGTCGCCGGAACGGATCATGGAGCCGATCTTCTGGGCCGAATGACGGATCAGCTCGTCGCCGGCCGAATGGCCCAGCGTGTCGTTGACGTCCTTGAAGCGGTCCAGCCCGATGCACATGACGGCGACCGAACCGCCCTGACGACGCAGACGCTCTGTGGACTGGGTCAGGCGATCGGTGAACAGGGTGCGGTTGGGCAAACCGGTCAGGGCGTCGTGCATGGCCATATGCTTGGCGCGCGCTTCCGAGGCGATCAGGCTGCGCGCCGTCTTCTGGCTACGGTGCAGAAGGGCCAGAGCGACGCCACCGAGGCCGGCAGAAACCAGCAGCGAGGGGATCAGGGCGCGCATGAACAGGTCGAGCCCCGGACGGGCCGGCTGCCACGTCAGTTCGGCCTTTTCCTGTCCGGTGGCGTCGGTGAAGACGGCGCGGGCGGCTTCGGACGCCAGAGGCTGGCCGCTGCGGACCTCGGAAATGGTGGTCAGCAGGTGGCCGTCGGACAGGGTGGTCAGTTCGGCGGGGCTCAGACGATGCAGGCCGACGACCATGTACGGCACGTGCCGGCGCAGTTCGCGATGGCTGCTGTCCGGCAGGATGAGGCTGGCCCCCAGCAGATAGATGTGGCCGTCCATCACCGTCAGGCGCGCAATGGCGTTGGTCCTGGAATTAAAACCGATGCCTGAAGCCGTATGCACGTAGAAGCGTTCGCGCAAATCCTTCGACAGGCGGGCGATTTCGCCACTGAACGGGTCGAAGGCTGACAGCGAGGTTTCCTGTGTGCCTTGCCAGGCGAGCACCGGGCGGTTGTGGCCGTCGAGCACGAAGGTCTGTTCGTAGTTCAGATACTCGGCAAAATAGCTGCCGTAATTGTCCGCCGCGAACTTGCGATCGAACTTCACGGCGGTCTTTTCGACAGCGGTGTTCCAGATGGTCATGGGTGCCATCAGACGCGCCTGCGTCTCGGCCAGATGCAACAGGCCGTTGCGAACGTAGCTTTCTTCGCGCTCGCGGCTGGCCTTGTCAATTTCGGCGGCCCAGATCCATAAGGATCCGATCAGCGCGCATACCGCGCCGACCACGACGATGGTCATGGGGGCTAAAAGTCTTAATTCGCTCCGGTCTCGTTTCACGAGTGCGTTCTCATTCTGAGGGCGGTTACTATGGCAACGACCATAGGGTAAAACCCTTAAATTAAGGCAAACGGAAAAACCTTTTGTAATGAATGAGTTGTGTAATGTTTGCGGTGTGCATCCACAGGTTTTCCCCTTGACGCTCAAAGGGTTGCACGACATCTATACCCACCCTGACTGGAGAAGCCTATGCGCCTGTTTATAAATTCCGGATCGCCTTTTGCGCGAAAGTGTCGAATTATTGTCCGTGAACTGGGCTTGTCGACGCAGGTCGAGGAGGTGCCGACCATGACGCTGGACAGCGTGCCGGACCACGTGGCCGTTAACCCTTTCGCACAGATTCCGGCGCTGGCGACCGATGAGGGCACGTTCGTGGACTCAACCCTGATCTGCGAATGGCTGGCGGCGCATCACGGGCCCTATCCGCTTTATCCGCAGGGCGAAGGCTACTGGGCGGCGCGTCAGTTGGAGGCGCTGGCCGACGGGATTCTTGAAAGCGCCGTCAAGATGGTCATCGAGACGCGCCGGCCTGAAAGCGAGCGTTCGCCCTCATGGCTCAAGCGCTGGGAGGAGGGGCTGCGGCGCGGGTTGACGGCGGCGGACCGGCTGTGCGCCATCGCTGAGGGTCAGCCCGGCCTGGCCGAGATTACGCTGGCCGCCGCGGCGACCTATACCGATTTCCGCTTTCCCCATCTCGATTGGCAGGCCGACGCCCCGCGCATTGTGGCGTTGCGCGATCATCTGGAAAAGCGCCAATCCTTTATCGACACCTATCCGTCTTGAGTTTATGAAGCGCCTTCAATCTATTTGAGGTGTTTCTATTGATACGTCTGCCGCAGGCCAAGCTCGATCAGGTCGTCGACCGCTTCCGCATGATCGAGGCGCGCATGGAAAGTGCCACCGACGGAACGGAAATCGTCAAGCTGTCGAAGGAACACGCTGAACTGAAGCCGGTGGTCGATGCGGTCACGGCGCTGCTCAAGGCGCGCGCGTCGGGTCCGGAGCTTGAGGAACTGATCGCGCTCAACGACCCCGAACTGTCGCCGTTGGCGCAGGAGGAGTTTCAGGAACTGAAGGAGCGACTGCCGCAACTGGAGCGCGGTGTGGCGCTTCTGCTGGCGCCGAAGGACAAGGACGAGAACGCCTCGGCCATCCTCGAAGTGCGTGCCGGAACCGGCGGCGACGAGGCAGCCCTGTTCGCCGGCGACCTGTTCCGTATGTATTCGCGCTACGCGGCCGCTCAGGGCTGGCGCGTCGAGATCGACTCGATCAGCGAAGGCGACGCCGGCGGTTACAAGGAAATCATCGCCTCGGTCACGGGCGACGGCGTGTTCGGCAAGCTGAAGTTCGAATCGGGCGTCCACCGCGTGCAGCGCGTCCCCGCCACCGAAGCCGGGGGCCGCATCCACACCTCGGCGGCGACCGTGGCGGTGCTGCCTGAAGCGGAGGATGTCGAGATCGACATTCAGGACAAGGACATCCGCATCGACACCTATCGCGCTTCGGGATCGGGCGGTCAGCACGTTAACAAGACCGACTCGGCGGTGCGCATCACCCACCTGCCGACGGGCATTGTGGCGACCTCTTCGGAAAAGTCGCAGCACATGAACCGTCAGATCGCCATGCGCAACCTCAAGGCCCGCCTGTACGACATCCAGCGTCAGGCGCTGGACACGGCGCGCTCCGACGCCCGCAAATCGCAGGTCGGTTCGGGGGATCGTTCGGAACGCATCCGCACCTATAACTACCCTCAGGGCCGCGTGTCGGACCACCGCATCAACCTGACCCTCTACAACCTGCCGCAATTCATGGAAGGCGAAATGGCGCAGATGATCGACGCCCTGATCGCCGACGATCAGGCCGCGCGTCTGGCTATGCTTGAGGAAGAGATGAGTTAAGCACATCCGGAAAAGTGTACAGCGCTTTTCCGACCAAGATTGGCGCTAAGATGTGCAGGGTCGCGGACCCTGCCCCGATACGAAGGAGTTCGGATGCAGCCGACCAACGGTAAGATTGACTCTCTCTGGCGGTACCCCGTCAAGGGTTTCACGCCCGAACGGGTGGCCGAGACGTGCCTGACGGTCGATGGCTTCTTTCCCTTCGACCGGCTGTTCGCGCTGGAGGTCGGGCGGTCGGGTTACGACCGCGAAGACCCGAAATTCCTGTCCAAGATGAAGTACGCCGTGCTGGCGCGTTATCCTGCCGTAGCGCGGTTGCGGACCCGTTACGATGAGATCAATGAGCGCCTTTATATCGAAGAACGCGCTTTCGATATGGGTCGTCATGCGCTGGAGCGTCATGTCGAGACCTTTCTTGCGGCGCATGAAGATTACGATCCGGTCGCTCAGCCGCTGCGCTTGCTCGATATCCGCGAAGGCGCCGTCGATCATTACCGCTTCACGGATTCGTCTAAGGGATTTGTGTCGATCCTCAATCTGGAATCTCTGCGCGATTTAGGCGAACGGCTTGGCCGCAACCTCGATCCGCTGCGGTTGCGCGCCAATATCTGGGTCGAGGGCTGGGCGGCGTTCGAGGATCACGCTTGGGTCGGCAAGCACATCCGTATCGGCGATCACGGGCCGGTGCTGGAGGTGCTCAAGCCCATCGTGCGCTGCGTCGCGACCCATGTGAATCCGGACACGGCCGAGCGCGATGTCGAGATTGTTCAGGCCCTGTGGGCGCACTATGGTCATCGCGACTGCGGCCTCTATTGCCGCGTGGTGTCGCCGGGCCTGATCCGCGAAGGTGACGCTGTTGACCCGCAGGTGACCTGATCCTATAGCAGGAGCATTCTTTATGTTTTTAAAGGTGCCCGGATGCCCAAACTCATTCTTCTCCGCCACGGCCAAAGCCAGTGGAACCTTGAAAACCGCTTCACCGGCTGGGTGGACGTCAACCTGACCGCCGAAGGCGAGGCGCAGGCGGTCAAGGGCGGTGAGTTGCTCAAGGCCGAAGGCATTGAGATCGACCGCGCCTTTACGTCCGTGCTGACGCGCGCTATCCGCACCTGCAATCTGGCGCTGGACGCCGCGGGTCAGTCCTATGTGCCGGTGATCAAGGACTGGCGTCTGAACGAGCGCCACTACGGCGGCCTGACCGGTCTGGACAAGGCCGAAACGGCGGCGTTGCACGGCGACGATCAGGTCAAGGTATGGCGCCGTTCGTACGACGTGCCGCCGCCCGATCTGGCCGCCGATAGCGCTTATGATTTCTCGAAGGATCGCCGCTATGCCGGTTCCGTGCTGCCGCTGACCGAAAGCCTGAAGACGACGCTCGACCGCGTGCTGCCGTTCTGGGACGGGTCGATTGTACCTTCGCTGAAGGCCGGTGATACGGTGCTGGTGGCGGCGCACGGCAATTCGATCCGCGCTATCATCAAACTGCTGTTCAATCTGGGCGAGGCGGAGATTCTGGAAGTCGAAGTGCCGACCTCGAACCCGCTGGTCATCGATCTGGACGCGGCGTTGAAGCCGGTTTCCGCCAAGTATCTCGATGCCGCCCGCGCCAATCCGGTGCCGGTGTTGCAGGCTTAAACGACGGTGTTTCTCCCCCTCACCCCGGCCCTCTCCCTCAAGGGAGAGGGGGCTTTTCTTTTTCCCTCTCCCTCAAGGGAGAGGGTGGCGCGAAGCGCCGGGTGAGGGGGAAATGGTTTCAAGACGCTCACCGTCGCAGATTTCCCGCGCGCGTGGCTTGCGACAGGTCGATAATACCGCCGAGGGGCGGTTGTGGCTCAGGTTGAAAAATCGCCAGTTTCACGGCGTGAAATTTCGACGTCAGGAGCCGATTGGTCCGTATTTTACCGACTTTGCCTCATGGGAAAGGCGACTAGTCGTCGAAATCGACGGCTCTCAGCATATCGACTCTTCGCTCGATGAAACCCGTAACGCCTTCATGATCAGTGAAGGCTGGTCCGTGGCGCGGTTCTCTTATGCGGACGTGCTGAACGATATGGACACTGTGTTGGAGACGTTGAGCGCCATCATTGACGGACGCATTACCGAGTCTGTGGTGTCGCGCGAGTTCCAGTTTTATCCGTCGGGCTCCCCCTCACCCGGCCCTTCGGGCCACCCTCTCCCCGCAAGGGCGAGGGACGAAGGTAGAGACACTGCCCACATGGCCCGCGCCGTTGAACTGGCGCGGAGGCAACTGGGCCGTACCGTCCCCAATCCTCCTGTGGGCTGTGTCATCGTCAAGGACGACATCGTGATTGCCGAAGCCGCTACCGGCGACGGAGGGCGGCCCCATGCCGAAGAGGCCGCTCTGGCCCTGTTGGGCAATCGCGCCGAAGGGGCCACGGCCTACGTCACGCTGGAGCCGTGCGCAGAGCGTTCGCACGGCGGCCTGTCCTGTTCGCAGCGACTGGTCGAGGCCGGGGTTAGCCGCGTCGTCTTCGCCTGTGACGACCCGTCGCCCTATGCTGCGCACATCGGCACTGCCCGCATGACAGAAGGCGGGGTCACCGTCGAAGCCGGGCTGATGGCTGCAGAAGCCTCCGTCCTGATCGAAGACTTCGTGAAAAATCTGCCGGTTAAGCCCTGATTTAGGCTTTTGGCATACGTTAACCAGAAGATTTAATCGAAAGGTCCGCCTCCGCGCATGAGCGCCACCTCCGGACAGTCACGCTACACCCGCCTGACCCAGGCCCAAGTGGATGCGATCTGCCAGAAGCATGAACGCCTCAAGGCCATGAAGCCGGGCGGCGCGCGGGCCGTTTTCGCGTGGATGGATGTGTCGGGGCTGGACCTGCGCAACCGCGACCTGCGCGACGCCGATTTCACCGCCGCCATCATGGTCGGGACCGATTTGTCGGGCGCGCTGCTCGATCAGTCGAACCTTTACTGCGTCGATATGCAGATGGCCAATCTCAGCCGCGCCTCGCTACGCCGGACGGATCTGCGCGGGGCGTGTCTGCGCGGAGCCAACCTGTCCGACGTCGATCTGTTCGAGGCCGATCTGCGCGAAGGGGCCCTGGCCCTGCCGGACAAGGCGTCGGGTCTGGCCTATGTCGAGGTGTCGGCGCGCATATCGGATGCCGGTTTCACCAATTTGCGCGGGGCCAATCTGGAGCGCTCCAAGCTATCGGGCATTCAGGCCATGAAGGCTGACTTTACCGACGCCATCCTCAAATCGTGCAAGCTGGTCCGCGCCAACCTGAAACAGGCGATCATGGATAATTGCGACCTGTCGGGCGCTGACATGTCCGGCTGCGACATCACAGGCGCGTCGCTGAAAGACGCCGTGATGATCGGCACCAAGACTGAGATGTGGAACGCCTCCCAGGCCAATCTGACCGGCGTGCTGACCGAAAAGGCCGCTGGTACGGATGTCAGCCGTCTGCCCTATGGCGAAATGATCCGCGACCATGCCGAATGGGTCGAGAGCTTGGGGCAGGCGGGCAAGCCGTCCCTGTTCGACAAGGCCGATCTGCGGGGTTTGAAATCGATCAAGGGGCTCAATCTGGCGGCCCTGTCGGCCAAGGGCGCGATCTTCTACGGCCTCGATATGCGCGGCATCCAGCTTCAGGGGGCGCACCTCGAAGGTGCGGATCTGCGGAATTGCGACCTCAGCGGGGCCGACCTGCGCGGCGCGCAGATGGTGGGTGTGCGCATGGATGGGGCTAACCTCGAAGGCGCCAATATCGGGCCGCTGAAACTGGCCGGCGACCGGCTGTTCCCGGCGGACCTGCGGCAGGCGCGCATCCGCGGGGCCAATCTGCAACGCGCCGATCTGCGTCAGGCGCGTCTCGATGGCGCCGATCTGTCGCGCTCCGATCTCGACAAGGCGCAGATGACGCTGGAAAGCCTCGTCAACGTCGTCTGCGTTGGGCTTAAGGGCAAAATAGCCGCTTAAAACGCTTCCGAGACGATATCCCCGTCGCCGCTGAACCAGGCGCGTTTCATGCCTGCCGAACGGAAGGGGGCGTGAACCTCACCCGCGCGGGTGACAAGGATCAGGCCGCCCTCGCCGCCCATACTGGCGATCTGCCCCAGCACCAGACCGGCGCTTTCGAAGGGGCCCTGACCCGCGCCGATGCGGAAAGCCACCTGTGCCGCCGCCTGAACGCGCAGGAAATACTCACCCTGACCAGTGCAGGAAATGGCGGCGTTTTCATCGGCCCAGGTGCCGGCGCCGATGACCGGCGTGTCGCCGACGCGGCCGGGCAGCTTGCCGAACACGCCCGCTGTCGAGGTCGCCGCCGCCAGATCGC
The DNA here is from genome assembly GCF_020535245.1 of Asticcacaulis sp. AND118. Classification (GTDB taxonomy): domain Bacteria; phylum Pseudomonadota; class Alphaproteobacteria; order Caulobacterales; family Caulobacteraceae; genus Asticcacaulis. Next base: position 907,674 of record NZ_CP084910.1, read on the forward strand.
CGTGGGAATCGAGGCAGACGCAGCCGACCGTACCGTGGGCCAGCGTGCCCGGCGGATAGTTGGATTCGAAGGCTCCAGCGCGGGTGAAATAGTCGTCGGCGACCGTTTCGAAGCCCTGCGCTTCGGCGAATTGTCGTGCGCCATTGCCGGCCAGCATGACGTGCGGGGTCTTTTCCATTACCGCGCGGGCGACGTCGACAGGGTTCTTGTAGCCGGCCAGCGCCGCCACGGCCCCGGCGCGGCGATCCGAACCGCTCATCAGGCTGGCGTCCAGTTCGTACACGCCGGCGGCATTGGGCGACGCACCCTTACCGGCGACGTAGAGGCCGGAGTCTTCGAGCGAACGCACGGTTTCGGTCACCACGTCCAGCGCGCGTGCGCCGTTCATCAGGCTGTGGCGTGCGATCTTGGCCAGCCCTTTCATGTGGGTGATCTCAAGGCCGTAGTCGCGGCCGGCCTTGGCGCCCGCGCCGCCATGCAGGGCGAATGCGATCATGGGAGGACTCCGTCTTTAACCGGCGGCGGTTGTAGGGGATGCGGGGGCAGAAAGAAAGCCCACCTCCAACGTGTCAGTGGCCAGCCGTCTCGGACCCGGACGGTGGCTGACGAGGATCAGGCCCTGACCGGTGCGGTCCAGATGCGCGGCGATGGCGGCTATGACGGCGGCTTCGGTAGCGGCATCCAGTCCCTCGGTCGGCTCATCCAGCACCAGCACATCCGCCTTGCGCAATAACGCGCGCGCCAGATTGAGGCGTTTACGCTCGCCGCCCGACAGCGTCACGCCGCCGTCGCCGATCCATTGGTGCAGGCCCTTGGGCATGGCGGCGACGCGGGCTTTCAACTGCGCGGCTTCGAGCGCCGCCCATACCTGCGCGGTCAGGACGTCGGGCGTCGAGGCGGCGATCTCCCGGGGCGACAGGGCCATCAGCAGGTTGTCGCCGATCGTGCCGTTGAGCACGGGCGCATCCTGCGGCGACAGACTGAAGGTTGTGGCGGGAAGACCGTCGAGCCCCGGCGCGTCGGTCACCGGGCGCAGGCCCATCAACGCCTCGATCAGGCGCGTCTTTCCCGTCCCCGAACCCCCGCTGACCCGCAGACGCGTCTGCCCATTGAGGACGTAATCCTGCCCGCGATAGCGCAACACCGAACCGTGGCGTGAGGGCGGCGTTTCTTGCGGCAAGTCGCCCAGTTCGGCGACACGGCTTTCGGCTTCGTCGAACAGCCGCTTCTGCGCCATGGCCTTGAGCAGCGGCCCGGTCGATTCGAAGGCGACGGTGGTCACCAGCAGACCCAGCGCCAGCATCGGCATATCGGCGCGCAGATGGGTGGCGACGATCAGGGCCAGAGTCGCGGCCATAACGGTCAGGTTGAACAGAGCAGGCAGGGATTCGCTGCGCGCCTGGGCTTCACGCGCGACGCGCAGGGCGGCCTCCTGCGCCGCCAGCCGGTCGATAAAACGCTCCGACAAGCGATAGGCGGCGATGTCGGGCAGGAAGGGCAGGGTTTCGTGCACACTCTGTTTCAGCGCACCCAGTTCAGCCAGTCCGGTGGCTTGTGAGGGCGCGATACGGCGCGACCAGATGATCAGCGCGCCTATGCCCGCTGCGGCAATAAGCGTGGCCAGAGGCGACAGCAGCAGGGACAGGACCAGAGCGGCCATCAGCCCGCCCAAAGCCGACGCCCAGTTGCTCTGCGCCACCAGCGCGTTTTCGAGTTGTCCCACGTCCTGCACCAGCCGCGCCGAGGTCTCGCCCCGGCTGAGATTGAGGCCGGAACGACTCACTCGCTCGAACAGCCACGGGCGCAATTCGGCGAGCGCGCGCAAGGCTGCCGTGTGAGCGCTAAGGCGCTCGAAATAGCGCATGGCGGTGCGGGCGATGGCCAGTCCGCGAATGGCCGCCGAGGGTAACAGGTAGTTGAAGGCCATCATCACCGCGCCGCCGGCTGCCCCGGCAATGGCGGCTCCCGCGAGGAACCAGCCCGACAGGCCGAGCAGGGTGGTCGCGGCGATCGATACACCGGCCGCGCAGATGGCGGCGACGGTCAGTTGCGTGCGATGACGGCGTTTGAGATCGGCGAAATAGGTCTTGAACGCGCTCACAGCCGCACCTCCTGAGTGGCGATGGCAGCCAGCGCGTCGGAATGGGTGGCCATGATTACCGTGCGGCCCCTGGCTGCGCGGCGGATGGCGGCGGCGATGGCGGCTTCGGACGCGGCATCAAGGTCGGCGGTCGGCTCATCGAGCAGCAAAAGGGGCGCGGGCTTGAGCAGGGTGCGCGCCAGACCGATGCGCCGCCGCTCGCCACCGGACAGGCCCGAACCGCGTTCGTCCAGAACCGCATCGAGCCCACGCGCGGCCACCAGATCGCCGAGCCCGGTCAGGGCGATGATACTCTCCAATTCTGTGTCGCTGGCCTGAGGGTGCGACAGACGCAGATTGTCGGCCAGTGTGCCGGGCAGGATCGGCGTATGCTGCGACATCCAGGCCATGCCGGGCGACAGATCGTGCGCGGGCGTCAGAACCTCACCGCCGATCTCGATCTCGCCATGTGCCTGCACATCGCCACTGGCGCCCAGCAGCAGACGCAGCAGGGTCGACTTGCCCGAACCTGTTTCGCCACGTAGGGCGATGATAGAGCCACCATCTGCGGTGAAGCTGACCGGCGCAAAGACCGGCGTCGCATCGTCGGCAAACATGGCGGTGACGTCGGTGAAGCGCAGGGCCGGGGCGGTATTGAAAATCAGACACTTTGTTTCCGGCGTTTCCAGCCGGGTTTCCAGTTCGATCAGGGCTTCGGCGGCGGCCCGCGCCTGCTGTTCCTCGTGATAGGCGGCGCTGAGGCGGCGCAAGGGAAAATAGACTTCCGGGGCCAGCGCCAGCGCAAAAAAGGCCGGAGCGAAGGCGTCACCAGCGAAGGCAGGACTACCGAACAGGCCGGTATTGAAGTCGAGGAAACCGGGCACCGGGAAGGGCAGGAGGCCCAGCAGGGCGAAACCGCAATAGACGGCGATCAGCGCCACCGAAAGGGCCGCGAAAAACTCCAGTATCGCCGAGCCGCTGAACGCCATGCGTAAGACGGAAAGCGTGCGCTCCGATACGTCGCTCGCCGCGCGGCGCACCTTGGCGGCCTGCGCCTCTTCATTGTCGAAGGCGCGGATCAACGGTAGGTGGCGCAGGCGATCGGCGAACAGGCCGGACAGGCGCGTCAGGGAATCGAGCTGCCGGCGGGCCTCTGCCGCCGTCGCCATGCCGGACAAGGCCATCAGTGTGACAAAGGGACACAGGGTGAACAGGATGATCGCCGCCGCAAAGGGCGAAGCCACGGCGATGGCGGCGGTGACGAGAAGCGGCGTCAGGGCGGTCGCCTGTCGCGCCGGGACGAAGCGCGCATAATAGCCTTCCAGCGCTTCCGTATGCTCGAACATCGCGTTCATGCGGCCCATCTGTGCCCCGCCGATACCGCGACCGGACAGGGCCTTACGCAGCAGGGACAGGCGCCGATTTTCAATAATGATTCGCGCCGATTTCAGGCTAGTAATCTGATTATAATAAGAAATAATACCGCGTACACTCAGGCTGAGGATCAGCAGTATAAGGCCGCCCCACGGGGTGCGCCCCGCCCGGACATCCTGCAGGATGAGGGCCAGCGCGGCGGCGAACCCGGTGGCGCAAACCACCGCACAAATCTCCAATTGTCGCACAAGTGTGACTTGTGTTTTGGCGGCGACGGCCCATAGTTTCAACTTCTGACGCACGACCTTCACGCGAGTCTTTTCCGCGATGTGGGCGGCATCCCCCAAGGTATCTAACGGGGTCTCTGAAGGCTGGGGACGGGGGTGCGACATTTGGTGCGATAGGCGTTTCAGGGGCGGGGCGTATAAGCGGGCCCAGCTTAGTTGTGTTTGTACAAGTAAGCCGGAATGGGTTCCTAGTAGCGCATTTCGGACACCAAGGGGCAAATTTCCACTCACCTGCTGCACCTTGCCGCAGTTGGGCTGCGATCTAAAAACCCCAATAACCCGAGGGATATATCTCAATGGATATGATGACGGTCGATCTATCAAGGTGGCAGTTCGCCTTGACGGCGCTGTATCACTTTCTGTTCGTCCCGCTCACGCTTGGCCTTTCCTTCATGCTGGTCATCATGGAAAGCGTCTATGTTCTGACGCGGCGCGAAATATGGCGCACCATCACCCGGTTCTGGGGCACGCTGTTCGGCATCAACTTCGTGCTGGGCGTGGCCACGGGCCTGACCATGGAATTCCAGTTCGGAACCAACTGGTCCTACTATTCACACTTCGTAGGCGACATCTTCGGCGCCCCGCTGGCCATCGAAGGTCTGATGGCCTTCTTCCTCGAAGCCACCTTTGTCGGCCTGATGTTCTTCGGCTGGGACAAGCTGTCGCGCGTGGGGCACCTGATGGTGACCTTCCTCGTGGCGTTGGGCACCAACCTGTCGGCCCTGTGGATTCTGATCGCCAACGGCTGGATGCAGAACCCGGTCGGTTCGGATTTCAATCCAGCGACCATGCGCATGGAAGTCACCGATTTCATGGCCGTTCTGTTCAACCCGGTGGCTCAGGCCAAGTTCGTTCACACCGTGTCGGCCGGCTATGTCTGCGCCGCCGTCTTCGTGCTGGGCGTCTCGGCCCTCTATCTGCTCAAGGGCAAGTGGGTGTCGGTCGCCAAACGCTCGATGGCGGTAGCCGCGGCCTTCGGTCTGGCCTCTTCGCTGTCGGTCGTCGTTCTGGGCGACGAGTCGGGCTATGCCCTGACCGATAATCAGAAGATGAAGCTGGCGGCGCTCGAAGCCATGTGGGAAACCGAGCCCGCGCCGGCCGGACTCACCCTGTTCGGTATACCGAATGTAGAAACCCGGCACACGGACATGGAAATCAAGGTGCCCTACGTATTGGGACTGATCTCCACCCGTTCGCTGGACCGCCCGGTTATCGGCATTCTCGAACTGGTCGAAACCGCCGAGCATCGTATTCAGTCGGGCATTATCGCCTATGACGCGGTGGAAAAGCTCAAGGTCGATCAAAACGATCTGGCCGCCCGCGCGCAGTTCGAAGCGCACAAGCGCGACCTCGGCTACGGTTACCTGCTGAAGCGCTATGTTTCCGACCCGCGCACCGCCGACGCCGCCCTCATCCAGAAGGCCGCGCTCGACACCATACCCAACGTCCCGGTGATGTTCTGGGTCTTCCGCCTGATGGCTGCGATCGGCTTTGCCATGATCGGCCTGTTTGCTCTGGCCTTCGTGCTGGTGTCCCTGCGCAAGGTGGAGCACACCCGCTGGTTCCTGCGTCTGTGCGTGCTGGCCATACCTCTGCCGTGGATCGCCATCGAAGCCGGCTGGATACTGGCCGAAATCGGGCGTCAGCCCTGGGCCGTCGAAGGCGTGCTGCCCACCTTCATGGGGGCGTCGAGCCTGAGCGTCGGCCAGATATGGGTGACCATCATCGGCTTTACCCTGCTGTACGGCACTTTGGCGGTCATCGAGGTCGGGCTGCTGATCAAAACCATCAAAAAAGGTCCCTATGCGTCCAGGTTCGGCCGCATGCAGGACGCCGAAGAGGCCAGCCCGCTGGAAGCCGGTGGTCTCACCGGACCTGCCGAGTAAAGGCGCATGACTCCGGACCGCTTTTGGCGGTCCGGCAAGGGCAAGCGCCCGCCCGAGCTTATGCGAGGTAAGCCCCGGACAATCTGAAAATCAGATTGTTATTCATGCAAGGGTTTCGAGCGCTTGAACGCATTGGAGAATAATTATGGAACTACCTCTCGACTATATGACGTTGCGGGTGATCTGGTGGCTGCTTATGGGCGTGCTGCTGATCGGCTTCGCCATCATGGACGGCTATGCGCTGGGCACGCTTGCCTCGCTGCCTTTCGTCGCCAGGACCGATGACGAGCGCCGCGCGGTGATCAACACCGTCTCTGCTACCTGGGAAGGCAATCAGGTGTGGCTCATCCTCGGTGGCGGGGCAATCTTCGCCGCCTGGCCTTTCGTCTATGCGGTGAGCTTTTCCGGCTTTTATCTGGCCATGTTCCTCGTGCTGTCGGCACTGATCCTGCGTCCCGTCGGCTTCAAGTATCGCTCGAAGAAGCCGGGCAAGGCTTGGCGCCGTAACTGGGACTGGGCGCTGTTCGTGGGTGGCTTCGTCCCGGCGCTGGTCTTCGGCGTGGCGGTCGGCAATGTGCTTCAGGGTGCGCCGTTCAGCCTCGATAGCGACCTGCGCATCACCTATCACGATCAGTTCCTCGGCGGTCTGCTCGGCCTGTTCAGCCCCTTCACCCTTCTCTGCGGTCTGGCTTCGGTCGCCATGCTGCTGCTGCAAGGCGCAACCTGGGTGTCGCTGAAGATCGAAAAAGGTGAACTGCGTGACCGCGCCATCAGGTATGGCATCTTCGCCGGCATTGCGGTGATCGTGCTCTACGCGCTGGGCGGTCTCTACCTTGCCGTGGGCGATCTGGGCTTCAAGGTTGTAGGCGATGTCGCCGCTGACGGCCCATCCAACCCGCGTAATGCGGAAGTGGTCAGGGAAGCGGGCGCGTGGTTGCTCAACTACGGTCAGTATCCGTGGATGATTGCCGCACCGGTGCTGGGCTTTGTCGGTACGGCTCTGGCCCTGCTGGGTCTGAAAACCAAGGCCGATCCGTGGGCCTTCATCGGGTCATCGGTCGCGGTACTGGGCATTATCGGCAGCGTCGGTTTGTCGATGTTCCCGGTCATCCTGCCGTCGACGGTTGATGTCCATTCCAGCCTTCTGGTGTGGAACGCCTCCAGCTCGCACTCGACCCTGTTCACCATGCTGGTGGTGACGGTGGTTTTCCTGCCGATCGTCCTGCTCTACACCGCATGGGTGTACAAGGTTCTGTTCGGGCGGATCGAGGTGAAGGCGCTGAAAACAAACCCCGATCTCTACTAAGATCATGAGGGAAACCCCGGTTTCCCTCATGCGCTCCCTTCCTTTTTGAGCCTGACCATGTCAGGCAAGGAGTTGTAAAATGTGGTATTTTACCTGGGTTCTGGGCCTTGGCCTCGCGGTCACCTTCGGGATTCTGAACGGCATCTGGTTCGAATTCCTGACCACCGACGATCCTGACGCCGAAGATCCGTACAAGGAATAGATAGGCAGATCGTTCAGGAGCCGCAGCAGGGGCGTCATTGAACTTTCCAGCTCAGAGGCGGCGGTGGCGCTTTGCGCTGCCGCCGTTTCCGTTCGGACAGGCCGGTGAAGTAATCGTAGCTGGCCAGCGACGCCAGTTCGTCCCGTTCGCCGTGTATGACCGGGTTTTAGCCTGCCCGCAAATGTTAAACGCCTTCCGGTTCCAGCGCCGGGTAGTCGCGAAGGGTCTTCACGAAATGAAAGACCTGCGCCTTCACGATCTCATCCTCGCCGCGTTCGGCCAGGGTAAACAACTCGCTCATCAGGGCCGGGGGCAGGTGCAGGTCCATGTGCTGGTTGACGACCTTGAAGATGCCGGGCAGCAGCGGCGCGCGGATTTCGTTGTCGTCGAGCAGGGCCTCTGTGATCTTTTCGCCGTCGCGCAGACCGGTCAGGACGATCTTGATATCCTTGTCGACCTTGAGCCCGTACATTTCGATCATGCGCTTGGCCAGATCGTAGATGCGGATCGGCGTGCCCATTTCGAGGATGTAGAGGCTCGATTTTTCGGACAGCTTGGTCGCATTGTGCATGGCCGCCGTCATGACCAGTTGCACGGCCTCAAAGATGGTCATGAAGAAGCGTTCGACCTTGGGATCGGTGAGCGTGATCGGCCCGCCGCGCTCGATCTGGGCGCGGAACAGCGGCACGACCGAGCCCGTGGAGCCCAGCACATTACCGAAACGCACGACGCAGGCCTGATTAAGATGACCCATCTGGGATGAGATCAGATGTTCGGCCAGACGCTTGGTTGCGCCCATCATCGAAGCCGGGGCCACCGCCTTGTCCGACGAGATCAGCACCAGTTGCTGCACATTGGCCGCCTGAGCCGCGTCGATGACGTATTGTGTGCCCATGACATTGGTCAGCACGCCTTCGGACGGATTGATCTCGACCATCGGCACGTGTTTGAGCGCGGCGGCGTGGAAGATGACGTCGGGCTTTTCGGCGACGAAGATCGCTTCGAGGCGTGCCTTGCGGCGGATGGAACACAGGATCAACTTGACCGGCGGCTTGTCGAATTCCAGTTTCAGCGATTGCTCGACGTCGTAGAGCGCCAGTTCCGAATGGTCGATCAGGGTGACGTGTGATGCACCGAGGCGCAGGGCCTGACGCGCGATCTCCGAGCCGATGGAACCGCCGCCGCCGGTGATCAGAACGCGCTTTCCGGCATAGAAGGCGTTCAGCGCTTCATGATCGAGATGAACCTGCGGCCGGTGCAGCAGCGACTTATAGGAGATCTGGTCGTTGGGATCGGCGAGCGATAATTGCACGTTCCTCCGCCCCATCATGCCGGACTTGGCCAGAAACCGCAGAATACGATAATTGAGTATGGCCATTCGAACTTAGTACCGGTCCCGGAAGGGAAGAAGAGATACAGGCATTGACACCCCCCGCGTCGTGCGTGCATGGCGACATCGGAACATCGCGCTCGCAATTTACAGCTTTTTCTCGAAAAGGAATAAGGTAATTTTCGGACGCATTGGATTTCCTCAACAGTTTTCGCTCATGGCGCGATGAAAGTCACAGTTCTCTTTTTTGGCAAGGTGGCCGATGCGATGGGCAAGCGTCAGTGCGTGCTTGATGTTCCTGATACGCAGGCCGGCCTGTTTACCCTGCGGGATTCCGTTCTGGGGCAAGCCTTTGCCGCTGAAGCGCTGGATATGGCGCGCGTGCTGATGAGCGTCAATCAGACGCTCGAAACTCGTGACCGTGTCCTGGTGGATGGCGATGAGGTGGCCTTTTTCCCGGTTTTTTCGGGAGGATAGGCGATGACCTCTGTGGAAACCCTGTTGTTGCCCGAAGCGTTGAACGGTGAGTCGCTTTATGGGCGCTTCGTTGCGGCCAATCGCGGAGCGGGTGCCCTCGTGACCTTTTCAGGTCGGGTGCGCGGCGAGACCAAAGAGGGTGCGGTGTCGCATCTGTATCTGGACTGGTATCCCGGCATGACCGAGCAGAGCCTGAACGCTATTGCCGCCGATGCGGCGGCGCGTTTCGACGTGCAGGCCGTGCTGGTGGCGCATCGCTGCGGCGAGGTGCGGTCGGAGGAAGAGATTGTCTTCGTGGCGACGGCTTCGGCGCACCGGCGCGCGGCATTCGAGGCGGCGGATTATTTGATGGACCGGCTCAAGTCCGAAGCCGCGCTGTGGAAGCGCGAAGTGGGGGCCGGGTTCGAGCGCTGGATCGAGCCGACGGCGAAGGATGCCAACGATCTGAAACGGTGGGAAAAATGAGCGAAAACAGTCTGTCGCACATCGGGGCCGATGGCCGCGCGCACATGGTCGATGTCGGCGCCAAGACGGTGACGGCGCGTAAGGCGCGCGCCGAAGGCCGGCTGATCTGCGCGCCGGAAACCCTAGCTATCGTCCGTAACGGCAAGGCGCCCAAGGGTGCGGTGATCGCTACGGCGGAAATCGCGGGCATCATGGCCGCCAAGAAGACGGCGGACCTGATCCCGCTGTGTCACCCGTTGAGTCTGTCCAAGGTCGGGATCGACATCGTGATGGATGAGGCCCTGCCGGGTTTTCGTCTCAGCGCCGAGGTGAAAACATCGGGGCAGACAGGCGTGGAGATGGAGGCCCTGACCGCCGTGTCGGTAGCGGTCCTGACCCTCTATGATATGCTCAAGGCCGTCGACAAGACCATGCGTATCGACGGCATCGAGGTGGTGGCCAAGGCCGGCGGTAAAGCGGACTTCGGTTACTAACCGCCGCGTTGCATCACGAGCGTGCACCAGGCATCGCGATGGATGCGGCGCACGACGCGGAAGCCCTTGGACAGGTAGGCGGCCTTGACGAAGCGCTCCTGCGTACGCAGCAGCCCCGACAGGATGACCGTGCCGCCGGGCTTGAGCGCCGTCTTGATCGATTGCGACAGGCCGACCAGCGGACGCGCCAGGATATTGGCGAAGACCAGATCGTACGGCGCATCCTTGCGCACGTCCTTGTGGTTCAGGCCGTTGGCCCAGACGAAGCGCGCCGCGGCCGAATTCAGCCTGGCGTTTTCGTTGGAGATACGCACGCTGATGGCGTCGATATCGGTGCCGACGGCGTATTTGGTGCCGGTCTTGGCGGCGGCGATGGTCAGCACGCCCGTGCCCGCCCCGACATCCAGTACGCGCTCGTAACGGTTTTTCTTCAGCAGGTCGTTATAGGCCCAGAGGCAGCCGACCGTGGTGCCGTGGTGGCCCGTACCGAAGGCGGCGCCGGCTTCGATACGCAGATTGACCGCGTTCAGAGGTTTTTTGCCGCGATCGTGAATGCCGTAGACGAAGAAGCGTCCCGCCCGCACCGGCGGCAGGCCCGACAAGGCCATGGCCAGCCAGTCGGCGTCGGCCAACGTGTCCGCTGTGACGATCAGTTCCGGATATTCGGCCAGAAGCTCCTGTAAACGCTGATCTTCTTCCTCGGTGGTCGGGAAGGCGTCGATACGCCAGATATTACGGTCTTCGTCCTCTTCGAGGATGGAATAGGTCGCGCCTTCGAGCCAGGCGTCGCCATCGATGGCTTCGGCGGCGGTTTCCGCCACCTGACGAGGGCCTTTTGCGATGATTTGTTGTGGATTATAAGTCATTATAAGCTTTGCGGATCGTACGATTCGATATGACGAAAGACATTTAAACGGCTTTTACGCGTAAGGGGGCCCTTACGCCAACGGGAAAGTAGGCTATGGCGACGGAAAAAAAGACCAAGACGGTTAAGGCGGCGGAGATTCCGGCGGATGCCGGTGTGAAGAAGACGATCGCGCGCAAGGCGCCGGCGGTCAAGGCGACCGCTGAGAAGACCGTCAAGGTCGCCACCGAAAAAACCGTCAAGGCGGCTGACGCGACCGCCAGGAAGGCCGCGAAGACCGCTGCCGTCGTGACCAAGAAGGCAGAGGCGGCTACCAAGGCGGCGACCGCCCAGATCGAAAAGGCAGCGAAGGTCGCCAAGGCCAGGGTCGAAAAGGCCGAGAAGGCTGTCGAAGCCGAAGTCAAGAAGGCTACCCGCACCACGACGCGCGCCGCCAAGACCGTAGCCGCGGTCGAGCCCAAGGTGACCAAGGCCCGCACCCGTGCGACCAAGGCCGTCGAGGCCGCGCAAGGCGAGATCGACAAGGCCGTCAAGCGCGCCAAGCCGGCCCTGGACAAGGCCGCCAAGACGGCCAGCGTCGCTGCGGCTGTAGCCAAGGAAAAGCTGGAAGACGCCGCCGAAGCCGCCAAGCCGGTGGTCGAGCAGGCCAAGGCCAGGCTCGATAACGCCGTTGAAGCCGCCAAGCCGAAGATCGAGGAAGCGGTGAACAAGGCCGAAGAGGTCGCCGCCGTTGCTAGGGAAAAGCTGGACGAGGCCGTCGAAAAGGCCAGGCCGGTGCTGAATGAGGCCAGGGAGGCGGTCGAAGAGGCCGTCGCCAAGGCGCAAACCGCGGCCCAGACCGAGGCCCACAAGCTTCAGGAAGAGGTCAAGAAGGCCCAGACCCAGGTCAGGAAGCGCGGCTTCTTCGACTGGCTGTTCGGCCGCAAATAGGTCGAGGGCGGAGCGGCTGATGCGGGAAGCCCCGCCGGTCATCGGCATAAGCTGCTGCCATCGCGACTTCGGGGTCGAGATGGCGCAGGCGGTGATGGACAGATATGTCCGCGCCGCCATGACCTACGGCCAATGCTCCGCCGTCCTTATTCCCGCCATTACCGGTTTCTTCGATGCCCGTTCCGTCGCCTCGCGACTGGACGGGCTTTTGTTGACCGGATCGCCGTCCAATATCGAGCCGCATCGTTATGGCCAGAGCGAAGGCGAGGGACCGTTCGACGCCGGGCGCGACGAGGTATCCTTCGCCCTGATCGAGTGCCTGACCTTGATGGGCAAACCGGTCTTCGGCATCTGCCGCGGTTTTCAGGAGATCAATGTCGCGCTGGGCGGGACGCTGCGCCGCGATCTTGGGGTCGCGCCTGTAGGGTCGAACCGGCTGGATCACCATGCGCCGGCGGATGTCGGATTTGCCGGAATGTTCGAGCACGTTCACGACGTGGCGCTGACGCCGGAGGGTGTGCTGGCGCGGGCGGTCGGCGGCGAAGCGTTGATCGTCAATTCGGTCCATTATCAGGGCATCGACCGGCTGGCCGACGGACTGAGCGTTGAAGCCGTCGCGCCGGACGGCGTGGTCGAAGCCTTCAGCGCCAATATCGGTGGCGCGCAGGTGCTGGGGGTGCAGTGGCATCCCGAATGGCAGACCGAAGCCTATCCGGATCGGCAGGCGTTTTTCCACTTGCTGGGCGCGGCGGTGCGCGGACATGAGATTTGATTTAACCACGGAAAGCACCGAAAGCACGGAAATCCGAGTGTGTTGAGCTGTGGTGCTGAAGGGCACACATAATTAAAGCGCTTCGCGCGATAGCCGACTGCAAGGAAGTCCGTTCTTTCTATGTTTCCCGTGGTTAAAGCCTTCCTGCCAGCGACGCAGGTAATTTTGTGATCACATTTTGCCGCTGCCGTGATTTGGCCATTCCGCTTTCGGAAGGGCGGGGCTATAGTGTCCTGAAACCATCCCGTCACGGAGCGCCTGCCATGAACCTTCCGCTCAAGAACAACGAATCCGCCGAACTGAAGGCGCTCGATCTGGCGCACCATTTGCCGGCGCAGGCCGACTATGCGCTGCTGGAGCAACTGGGCGGCAGTCGCATTATCACCCATGCCGATGGCTGTGTGATCACGGATATAGATGGTAATTCGCTTCTGGACGGCATGGCGGGTTTGTGGTGCGTCAATGTCGGCTACGGGCGCACGGAACTGGCCGAAGCGGCCTACAGGCAGATGCTGGAATTGCCCTATTACAATACCTTCTTCAAAACGGCGACGGCGCCCGCCGTGCGTTTGGCGGCCAAGATCGCCGAGAAGATGGTCGTCGGCAATCCGGATCTTAAGCACGTCTTTTTCAACTCGTCGGGCTCCGAAGCCAATGACACGGTGTTTCGTCTGGTGCGGCACTACTGGACGCTGAAGGGGGAGCCGGAGCGTCAGGTCTTTATCTCGCGCCGTAACGCCTATCACGGTTCGACCGTCGCGGGGGCGTCGCTCGGCGGCATGACCTTCATGCACGCGCAAGGCGGCCTGCCCATTCCCGGCATCGAGCACGTGCGCCAGCCCTACCTTTTCGGCGAGGGCTTTGGTGAAGACCCGGAGGCTTTTGCCGAGGCTTGCGTGAAGGATATCGAGGATCGCATCCTCAGCGTCGGACCGGATAAGGTCGCGGCCTTTATCGGCGAACCGGTGCAGGGCGCGGGCGGCGTGGTCATCCCGCCGGAGAGCTATTGGCCCAAGGTCGAGGCCCTGTGCCGCAAGTACGGCATCCTGCTTATCTGCGACGAGGTGATCTGCGGCTTCGGTCGTCTGGGGCAATGGTTCGGCCATCAGCACTATGGCGTGAAGCCGGACATCATCGCCATGGCCAAGGGTCTGTCTTCGGGCTATCTGCCGATTTCGGCGGTCGGGGTATCGTCGCCCATCGTCGATGTGCTGAAGACCGGTGGCGACTTCGTGCACGGCTACACCTATTCGGGCCACCCGGCGGCCTGTGCGGTGGCCCTGGCCAATATCGGCATCATCGAGCGCGAAGGCCTGATCGAGCGCACGCGCGAAGTGACCGGCCCCTATCTGGCGAAGGCGCTGAAGCGTCTCGACGCGCATCCTCTGGTGGGCGAGGCGCGGTCTATCGGCCTTCTGGGGGCGGTGGAAATCGTTGCCGAAAAGGGCACCAACAAACGCTTCAAGGGCGCCGAAGGCCATGCCGGGCCGGTGGTGCGCGACATCTGCATCAAAAACGGCCTGATGGTGCGGGGTATCCGCGATACCATCGTCATGTGCCCGCCGCTGATCATCACCGGGGCGGAGATCGACCGCATCGTCGATATTCTCGAAGCGTCGCTGAACGAGGCTGAGCCGGTCCTGCGGGCCCTGTAAACAAAGCGAATAAAGTCCCGGCCTGATCGCTTTCTTACGTCACAGTGACGGCTCTCTAAGCGCCTTTTGATACGCCGCGGCTTAGAGTGTAAAAGCATGAAACGAGCAAACCCGAACTTTGCATGGGCGCTGTAAAAGCGAAGTGCAAAACAAGCGGCCCGGCCTGAGTTTCCCCCGGCTCAGACCGGGCCGTTTTGACTCGGCTCGCTTGTGACTGTCCCGTGGCTGCGTAGAGAGGATTTCGCATGACCGCCCCGCAAAAGACCGACGACTCGAAAACGGCCGAAGACACGGATGTCCGCGAGCATTTCTCGCGCGAACGACCGAAGAACGGCCAAAAAAACGGTAAGCCGGGCGAACCCTACGGCGAAGAAACCGAAACCAAGGACGCGCGCCTGAACCCTAAAACGCCGAACGGTAAGGGATTGGCCAATGAGCGCTACATCAAGAGCGATTCCGAGAGTCCGCGCGTGGTCGAAGAACCCGGCAGCCTGAGCGGCCGCAGCTAATTTCCATCGAATACGTATTCATCCGGCCGGTCTCTTTTGCCGGATGACGGCCTGTGCTTCCCTGTCAAAAAACAGGGAGATGCAGAATGGTTTTGAAACCGCTTTTGAGCGCGGCCTTGCTGTGCGCGCTAATGGTCGGTGGTGCGCAGGCGCAATCGAAGATCGACGTTTCGACGGTCGCGGCCCACCCCCGCGACAATGGTCTGCCGGCCAACTGGAACCGCAGCGCCACCTTCATGGAGATTTTCGTCCGCTCGTATCAGGACTCCGACGGCGACGGCATCGGCGATTTCAACGGCCTGACCTCGCGTCTCGACTATCTGCAAAGCCTTGGGATCACCGGTATCTGGTTGATGCCCATGCACCCGGCGGCGGACAAGGATCACGGCTATGCGGTGAGCGATTATCGCGCCGTCAATCCGGCCTATGGCACGATGGCTGATTTTGAGCGCTTTCTGGCCGAAGCGCACAAGCGCGGCATCGGCGTCATCATCGATTACGTCATGAACCATTCGGCCAATGACAATCCGATCTTCCTCAATGCGGCGAAATCGAAACACTCGGCCTATCGCGACTGGTACATCTTCGCCGATCAGGACCCCAAGTGGCAGGGCTTTTCCTGGGGGCCGTGGCGGCAGAATAAAGTGGGTAAGGGCTATTTCTATGGCCTGTTCGACGATCAGATGCCTGACTTCAACCTCAAGAACCAGAAAGTTGTCGACTATCACGCCGACAATTTCCGCTTCTGGCTGAACAAGGGCGTGGACGGGTTCCGCATCGACGCCGTGACCATGCTGGTCGAAAACGGCCCGACCGCCTACATGGATCAGCCCGAAAACATCGAGGTGTTGAAGCAGGTCAATGCGGTCGTCAAATCCTATCCCAACCGTTACCTGATCTGCGAAGCCTCGGAACAGCCGGCATTCTATGCGGGGGAGGCCTGCACCAATTCCTTTGCCTTTGGTACGCAGAAGGAAATCAAATCCAGCGCCCGCGACGGCAGACTGTCGGAAAAGCTGGCGGCACAGTTGGCCTCCGAGAAGCGGCCGCTGATGCCGCTGGTCCTGCAAAGCCATGATTCCTATGTCGGCGACCGTCTGATCAACGACCTCGATGCGGGAAGCTACCGCGTGGCGGCGGCGGTGTCGGTGCTGGCTTCCGACACGCCCTTCTCCTATTACGGCGAAGAAATCGGCATGGGCAATAACGGCAAGTACGACGATCCGGGGCTGCGTGCGCCGATGAGTTGGGATCAATCCACCGGCCACGGCTTCACTACCGCGGCTAAACCCTATCGCCCCTATGCCACCAATGCGGCCACCCATACGGTCGCCGCGCAAACCGGCGAGAGCGGCAGTCTTCTGGAATATTATCGTGCGCTGTATCTGGCCCGGCAGGCGCATCCGGTATTGGCCGACGGGGCTTTCGCGTTGTTATCGAAGGCAGGCGATCAGACTCTGGTCTTTACCCGCCAGAAAGACGGCAGAAAGGCGCTGATCGTCATCAACCTGTCGGCATCCGTGCAGACCGTCGATACGAAAGGTGAGGGGGTATGGACCTCGGCCGTTGATCTCGGCGCGCCGGCGCAACTGACGGCCCAGGACGGGGCGCTGCGTTTGATCCTTCCGCCTAAAGGGGTGGCGGCTTACGTGCAATAGCCGTTCCTTTCCTGAAGGCCGCAGTCAGACGGGTGACGGTATGTCGATGCCAAAAATGTGACTGCGGCCTTATGTCGCGTATCCGTGTTACTTCAGATTTCATTAACCGTTTCGAGTGCAAATCTTCGCTACAACCCATCGTAGCAGGACACGCGTAATGACCGACATTCAAACCGAACTTCATCAACGGCTTGAATTCGCCCAGATCATGCCCGCTGACCGGACAACGCTACGGGCGCTCTGGCCGGTTATTTCTCCCCGGCTGCCGGAGATACTGAGCCGCTTTTATACCCACCTGTTCCGTTACCCTCATCTGAAGGCCATGGCCGGTGATCGTCAGTCTGCGCTGGAAAATGCACAGTACCGTCATTGGGAACGCATATTTGCCGGCGCGTTCGATGAAACCTATCTGGCGGAAACCCAGAAAATCGGATCGGCGCACCATCGCATCGGGTTGGAACCACGTTGGTATATCGGCGCCTATCGCTTCGTGCTCAACGAACTGATCGGTATAATCCTTGAGCGCAACCGCTTCTCCGCCAACAAGGCTCAGACGCAGATTTCAGCGGTTAACAAAGCTATTTTGCTCGACCTGGATCTGGCCATCTCGACCTATCAGACCATTCTGCTGGAAGAGCGCAAACGCCAGACCGAGCAGACGGAAAACGCCATTTCCGGCTTTCAGACGGCGGCCTTCGCCATTCTCGATAAGGTGCGCGACGCCGGGGGTGACCTGAAGTCGGCGGCTGACGATATGAGCGGAGTCGTTGGGGGCGCCAGTGAAAATGCGCGTATAGTCCTGGAATCGTCGCATGAGACAGCGGAAAGCGTTTCTTCGGTGGCTTCGGCTACCGAAGAATTGTCGAAATCGATCAATGAGGTTTCTTCGCAGATTTCCAATGCCGCGCACTCGATCTCCGGCACGGTGCGCCTGATGGACGCCTCGCGCGCCGACATCAACAACCTGCTCGAATCCGCACGTCAGATCGGCGAGGTGGTCAACCTGATCAGCGACATCGCTTCGCAGACCAATCTGCTGGCGCTCAACGCCACGATCGAGGCCGCCCGCGCCGGCGAGGCGGGCCGCGGCTTCGCGGTCGTCGCCTCCGAGGTCAAGACGCTGGCCACCCAGACGGCGCGCGCCACCGATGACATCTCGCGCCAGATCAACGAAATTCAGGCGGCGACGCGCAACGCCGTGAACGCCATCGAAAAGATCTCGGATTCGATGTCCGAGGTCGAGCAGATCACGACGGTCATCGCCGCGACGGCGGAAGAGCAAGGCGCGGCGACGCAGGAAATTTCGCGCAGCATCGCGCGGGCCTCCTCCGGGGCGCAGGCCCTGTCCGGCAATATTGTCTCGGTGACGCAGGCCATTGCCCATACAGCGGGGACATCGGATCTGGTGCGTGAATCTTCGGACTCGCTTAATGCGCAGGCCGGGCAACTGGCCGAGGAGGTGCGTGCCTTCTTCGTCGCCCTGCGCAACGGCCCGCTCGACCGCCGCAACGCCGAGGAAGGCGACTATCGGGGAGCAGAGCGCCGTCAGCGGGCGTGACCGAGCCCGCACGGCTCTCACCGAGGTCCCGAACGGAATCCCGCTTGACCCACCGGACGCTGTCCTATATAGCCGCCCAATCTTTTTTGAGGCTGGACCGCTATTGGTCCGTTCTCAGACCGATCGATACAAGGGCCTGTGTGCCCGCCGTAACCCCCAAAGCGCGGGTTGCGGCTTTTGTGTTTGTCGTATCTGAAGCCTTACCGAAGGCATTATACCCAACCGAGGTCGCCCGGCCAAACGGCACAGGCCTCCATCAAGCACAGAGATTTCTATGCCCACGATTAACCAGCTTATCCGTAAGCCGCGCAAGGCCCCCGCCAAGCGCAACAAGGTGCCGGCCCTGAAGGGCTCGCCCCAGCGTCGCGGCGTTTGCACGCGCGTCTACACCACCACGCCGAAGAAGCCGAACTCGGCTCTGCGTAAGGTCGCCAAGGTCCGTCTGACCTCGGGCATCGAATCGGTGTGCTACATCCCCGGCGTCGGCCACAACCTTCAGGAACACTCCGTGGTTCTGATCCGCGGCGGCCGCGTGAAGGACCTTCCGGGTGTCCGTTACCACATCCTGCGCGGCGTGCTCGACACGCAAGGCGTCAAGAACCGTAAGCAGCGCCGTTCGCACTACGGTGCGAAGCGTCCGAAGTAAGGATAGAGACCCATGTCCCGTCGTCACCGCGCAGAGAAGCGTGAAGTTCTGCCCGATCCCAAGTTCGGGGATCTGGTTGTCACCAAGTTCATGAACTACGTCATGTACGAAGGTAAGAAGGCCGTCGCCGAAAACATCGTTTACGGCGCCTTCGACATCCTCGAAGCCAAGAAGAAGGAAGCGACTGCGGTCGAGACCTTCCACGCGGCCCTCGACAATGTCGCCCCCTCCATCGAAGTCCGTTCGCGTCGCGTCGGCGGCGCCACCTATCAGGTGCCCGTCGAAGTCCGCCCGGACCGTCGTCGCGCTTTGGCTATCCGCTGGCTGGTCAACGCCGCGCGCAAGCGTGGTGAGAACACCATGACGGAAAAGCTGGCCGGCGAGCTGCTGGACGCTTCCAACAACCGCGGTACCGCGGTCAAGAAGCGCGAAGACACGCACAAGATGGCCGAAGCCAACCGCGCGTTCGCTCACTATCGTTGGTAAGGCTTTGGCGCTGGCAATAACCAGCACAACAGGGCTGTCACGGTCCTGTCAAAAAAGGTCTATAAGGCGCGGGCGACTTAACCTAAGTCTCCCGCGCCTACGCATAGTTCCTACCGAACTTTTTCTGAATCCCCTTTTTGTCTGAGGCCCGTACATGCCCCGCAGTCACAAAATCGAGGACTACCGTAACTTTGGTATCATGGCGCACATCGACGCCGGCAAGACCACGACTACGGAACGTATCCTCTACTACACTGGCAAGAGCCACAAGATCGGCGAAGTCCACGATGGTGCCGCCACCATGGACTGGATGGAGCAGGAGCAGGAGCGCGGCATCACCATCACGTCCGCCGCGACGACCGCTTTCTGGGAAGGCAAGCGCCTGAACATCATCGACACCCCGGGCCACGTGGACTTCACCATCGAAGTCGAACGTTCGCTCCGCGTGCTCGACGGCGCCGTCACGGTTCTGGACGGCAATGCCGGCGTTGAGCCCCAGACCGAAACCGTCTGGCGTCAGGCCGACAAGTACAACGTGCCGCGCATCGTCTTCGTCAACAAGATGGACAAGATCGGCGCCGACTTTGACAAGTCGGTCGAATCGATCCGTGACCGTCTGGGCGCCAAGGCCGTGCCGATCCAGTTCCCGATCGGTTCGGAATCGAACCTCAGGGGTCTGGTCGATATCGTCCGCATGACCGCCGTGATCTGGGACAATGACGGTCTGGGCGCGTCCTACAAGGACGAGCCGATCCCCGCCGACCTGGTCGAAAAGGCCAACGAAGCCCGTCAGTACCTGATCGACAACGCCGTCGAACTCGACGACGAAGCCATGGAAGCCTATCTGGAAGGCAACGAGCCGGACGAAGCGACCATCAAGAAGTGCATCCGTAAGGCGGTTCTGACCGGCGCCTTCTATCCGATCCTCTGCGGTTCGGCGTTCAAGAACAAGGGCGTTCAGACGCTGCTCGACGCCGTCGTCGACTACCTGCCGTCGCCGGTGGATATCCCGCCGACGAAAGGCATCGACTACAAGACCGAAGAAGAAGTCACCCGCAAGGCTTCGGACGAAGAGCCTCTGTCGGTTCTGGCGTTCAAGATCATGGACGACCCCTTCGTCGGTTCGCTGACCTTCTGCCGCCTCTATTCGGGCAAGATGGAAGCCGGCATGGGCCTGCTGAACTCGACCCGCGACAAGCGCGAGCGCGTCGGCCGTATGCTGCTGATGCACTCGAACAACCGCGAAGACATCAAGGAAGCCTATGCCGGCGACATCGTCGCTCTGGCCGGTCTGAAGGACACCCGCACGGGTGACACCCTCTGCGATCCGCTGAAGTCGCCGGTGATCCTTGAGCGCATGGAGTTCCCGGCGCCGGTTATCGAAATCGCCGTCGAGCCCAAGTCGAAGGCCGACCAGGAAAAGCTGGGCGTCGCCCTGGCCAAGCTGGCGTCCGAAGACCCGTCCTTCACCGTTTCGACCGACCACGAGTCGGGCCAGACGATCCTGAAGGGCATGGGTGAACTGCACCTCGACATCAAGATCGACATCCTGAAGCGCACCTATAAGGTGGAAGCCAATATCGGCGCGCCGCAGGTGGCCTATCGCGAATCGATCACCCGCAAGGCGGAAATCGACTACACGCACAAGAAGCAGACCGGCGGTACGGGTCAGTTCGCCCGTATCAAGCTGGTGTTCGAACCGGGCGAGCCCGGCACGGGCTTCGTGTTCGAGTCGGCCATCGTCGGCGGCGCGGTGCCGAAGGAATACATTCCGGGCGTCACCAAGGGCCTCGAATCGGCCAAGGAAAACGGTCTGCTGGCCGGCTTCCCGCTGATCGACTTCAAGGCCACCCTGATCGACGGCGCCTACCATGACGTCGACTCGTCGGTTCTGGCCTTCGAAATCGCCTCGCGCGCCGCCTTCAAGGAACTGCGTGAAAAGGGCGGCCCGAAGCTGCTTGAGCCGATCATGAAGGTCGAAGTCGTGACGCCGGAAGAATACCTCGGTTCGGTCATCGGCGACCTCAATGGTCGTCGTGGCATGATCCAGGGTCAGGACATGCGCGGCAACGCCATCGTCGTCGACGCCTTCGTGCCGCTGGCGAACATGTTCGGTTACGTGAATACCCTGCGCGGTATGTCGCAAGGCCGTGCGCAGTTCTCCATGGTGTACGACCACTACGAGCCCGTGCCGCAGCACGTGGCTGACGAAGTGATCAAGAAGTACGCCTAAGGTTTAGCGCATTCCGAAAAGTGTTCAGCGGTTTTCGGAATCAAATGCGCGACAATCAAAAGAGCTTGGCCCGTGGCAAAGACTATGCTACGGGCCGGACCCACCGCGGTCAGGCCGGACATTCTGTTTGTGCTCCGGCCCGGATCGACCCCCAAGTTTCCAACCCCTAACCGAGTGAAGGCCCGCAGATTTGCGGGGATTTGAAATGGCCAAGGAAAAATTCAACCGTACTAAGCCGCACTGCAACATCGGCACCATCGGTCACGTCGACCATGGCAAGACCACCCTGACCGCCGCGATCACGATGACGCTGGCGAAGACCGGTGGCGCTGTTGCCAAGAACTACGCCGACATCGACGCCGCTCCGGAAGAAAAGGCTCGCGGCATCACGATCAACACGGCTCACGTCGAGTACGAGACGGCCAACCGTCACTACGCGCACGTCGACTGCCCGGGCCACGCCGACTACGTGAAGAACATGATCACCGGCGCCGCTCAGATGGACGGCGCTATCTTGGTCGTCTCCGCCGCTGACGGCCCGATGCCGCAAACCCGCGAACACATCCTGCTCGCTCGCCAGGTCGGCGTGCCGGCTCTGGTCGTGTTCATGAACAAGGTCGACCTGGTCGACGACGAAGAGCTGCTCGAACTGGTCGAAATGGAAGTTCGTGAACTCCTGTCGTCCTATCAGTTCCCGGGCGACGATATCCCCATCACCAAGGGTTCGGCCAAGGCCGCGACCGATGGCGTGAACCCGGAAATCGGTGAAAACCAGATCCTGGCTCTGATGCAAACTGTCGACGACTACATCCCGCAGCCGGAGCGTCCGGTTGACCTGCCGTTCCTGATGCCGGTCGAAGACGTGTTCTCGATTTCGGGCCGTGGTACGGTTGTGACCGGTCGCGTCGAGCGCGGCATCGTCAAGGTTGGCGAAGAAGTTGAAATCGTCGGCATCCGTCCGGTTCAGAAGACGACCTGCACGGGCGTCGAAATGTTCCGCAAGCTGCTGGACCAAGGTCAAGCCGGTGACAACGTCGGCGTTCTGCTGCGCGGTACGAAGCGTGAAGACGTCGAGCGCGGTCAGGTTCTCTGCAAGCCGGGTTCGATCACGCCGCACACCAAGTTCATCGCCGAAGCCTACATCCTCACGAAGGAAGAAGGCGGCCGTCACACGCCGTTCTTCACCAACTACCGTCCGCAGTTCTACTTCCGTACGACTGACGTGACCGGCATCGTGAAGCTGAAAGAAGGCGTGGAAATGATCATGCCGGGCGACAACGCCGAGCTGGACGTCGAACTGATCACCCCGATCGCCATGGAAGAGAAGCTCCGCTTCGCTATCCGTGAAGGTGGCCGCACCGTCGGCGCCGGCGTCGTGGCCAAGATCCTCGCCTGATTTTAGGTAGCAGGGTCTCGGACCCTGCACCCTTAATCGGGCGCAGGCGACACCGATCAAGACTAAAGAAAACCCCCTGAGTCCGCTCAGGGGGTTTTTTGCCGTTCTCGACAGTGTCATGAAACTGCGCCATTCTCCTGACGGTTGAAAAGCGGAGGGTGGCATGTTTCATGGCAATGTCAGTCTGGAGATCGCCGAGGGTCTGAAGACGCTGCGTAAGCGTATCGAGGCGGCGAACATCCCGCCGTCGAAGCTGGATGAAACCCTCAATATCGCTACCTGGAATATCCGGGAATTCGGCAAGAAGCGCCGCACGCAGGCGGCCATACATTATATTGCCGAGATACTGGGGCAGTTCGATCTGATCGGCGTGGTCGAGTTGCGCGACAATCTGTCGGACCTGCAACGCGTTTTGCCCATCCTCGGCCCGTACTGGGATGTCGTTTACTCCGACGCCATCCGCGACCACGGCGGCAATTACGAGCGCATCTGCTACCTGTTCGACACGCGCGCCGTGGTGTTCAACGGTCTGGCCGCCGAACCCTCACCGCCCCGCACCAAACGCGGCAGCGAGTATCTCAGCGACGATAGCTGGTGGCGTTCGCCCTATCTGGCCTCGTTCAAGTCGGGCAATTTCGATTTTCTGGCCTTCACCACCCATGTTCGCTGGGGCGAAACCGAAGCGGCCCGGTTGAAAGAGATCGAAGGGCTGGCGGCGTGGATCGGCGCCAAGACGAAGGAAAAGATGGCCGAAGACAAGGACATCATCGTCATGGGCGATTTCAACATCCCCAAACGCGACGGCCCCATGTTGCAAGCCCTGCTCGATTGCGGCTTGAAGATACCGACGGCTTTAGCCAGGGACGAGTTCGGCACCAATCTGGCGCGCGACAAGCGCTACGACCAGATGTTGCACTTCACGCAGTTCAGCGAGAGTTTCACCAATGCAGGCGGCGTGCTCGACTTCTATGCCGGAGATCACCGCCCGCTGTTTCCGGTCGAGAGCTATCCCGATATGGACAAGGCGGCCTTCACCTATCAGTTGTCCGACCACCTGCCGCTGTGGATGCAGATCAATACCGACATCGACGGTCAGGTGCTCGATGCGCTGATCCAGCGCAAGCGGCAGAATTAACCCCCCATGTCGTTAACCTTACGGCTTAGGCCTAAATAAACCTCGTTCCTGTACATCCGGTTGAATACCAATGCAGGGGAACCGGATGGCCAGACTGAAACGCATCGAAAGCGTCGCGCCCGAAGCGCTGACGGCTGAAGATATCGCAGCCTGGGAAGGGTTCACCTCGCGCCGTCCCGACCTGATCGGTCCTTATTTCGACGTGCGCTACGTCATGGACATCGGCCAGAGCGTACCTGACGCCTTCATTGCGCGTCTTTATGACGAGCAGGGCCAGATCGCCGGCTATCTGCCGTACCAGGTGCGCGGGCGGACCATTCAGCCGCTCGGCGCACCGTTGACCGACTATCACGGCGTCATCGCCGACGACGGCTTCGTCATGGATTATCAGTTGCTGCTGCGCAGCCTGAAAGCCAACCGTCTGGAATTCATGGGCTGGGTCGGCGATATGACGGCGGAGAAGGCGCGGACCCGCACTATCGAGGCGGTGACGCAGATCGCCGATCTGTCCGAGGGCTACGACGCCTACTATGCGCGCCAGAAGAGCCTGCATCACAAGTTCTATAAAAATGTCGGCCGCTGCCAGCGCAATATAGAAAAGGACTTCGGCGGCTTTGACTTCACGTTCGAAATGGTCACGCCCGAACTCCTGCAATGGGTCATAGACCAGAAGCGCGAGCAATATAGCCGTTCGGGCATGCACGACGTGTTCGGCTGCGGCTGGACGCTGAACCTGCTGAGTCAACTGGCCAAGCGTCAGGACGAAGGTTTCGGGCTGAGGGTAGGGGTGTTCCGCGACACGAGCGGCGAAGAGCCAGTACTGGTGGCCGCTGAAATCTGCCTGATGCGCGGCCACTATATGCATTTCTGGTTCCCGGCCTATTCGGAAGCCTATCACCGCTACAGCCCCGGCATCCTGTTGTCGCTGCGCATCATGCAGCACGCGGCCGCGCTGGGGGTGACGCAAGTCGATTTCGGCGCGGGCGGGGAGGGGTATAAACACACCATGACCTCTCCGGCGCGCGTCTGCCTCGAAGGGACGGTCGAGGCACGGGCGAATCTGATGACGGTCATGGCCGATGCCTTTGTCGCCTTGTCGCCCGTGGCGCGTGACAGGTTGCGGGACATCCGGCTCAGCCTGCAACGTCGCCTGCGCGTCATCCGTGCCTGTGAAACGGACGCAAAAGGCAAGCGCGACGCTTTTCAGGCCCTGTTCCGCCGCGGTATGAGCCGTCTGCGCACCTCTGCGCCGTCGCCGGCGGGCCCTGCGAACGACATTGCGGCCTAAGCCGGCAAAGATTCCTGATGTCAGGGGTTGACGACAGGCGACTCCTTCGGCATATACGCCACCTCTGTTGGATTGGCAGTGAAGCTCTGGCTTTAGACGCGATCCGCATACTACAAATTAAATCGGCGGCCTCGTCTTACATATAAGGTGACGCTTCCAGATTTTCCGAATGGCCACGCGGGTAACACCGCGCGGCTTTGTTTTTGCGGATAACGCGTCGGTCTCTGAATTGGGATCGAAGCTGGTCTTTGAAATGGTTCAACGGACGCGGGATACGCAACCCCTTAACTTGGAATAAGAGCGATATGGATCGTCAGAATATCCGCATCAGGCTCAAGGCCTTCGATCACCGCGTGCTGGACCATTCCACACGTGAAATCGTGAACACGGCCAAGCGCACCGGTGCCACCGTCCGGGGGCCGATCCCCCTGCCGACGCTGATTGAGCGCTTCACCGTGAACCGTTCGCCGCACGTCGACAAGAAGTCCCGTGAACAGTTCGAAATCCGCACCCACAAGCGCGTGCTGGATATCGTCGACCCCACCCCGCAGACCGTTGACGCGCTGATGAAGCTCGACCTGTCCGCCGGCGTGGACGTCGAGATCAAGATTTAAGGGGCCCGGTCATGAGAACAGGTCTCCTCGCCAAGAAGCTGGGCATGACGCGTTATTTCGACGCGCAGGGCCAGCACACCCCCGTCACCGTCCTTTCGCTCGAAGGCTGCCAGGTTGTGGCCCAGCGCACCAAGGACAAGGACGGCTACACCGCCCTGCAACTGGGTGCCGGCACCCGCAAGGCCAAGAACGTCTCGAAGCCCGAGCGCGAGCGTTTCGCCAAGGCTCAAGTCGAGCCCAAGGCCATCCTGTCCGAGTTCCGCGTCACTGAAGACGCCCTCGTCGAAGTCGGCGCCGAATTCTCGGCCGATCACTTCGTCGAAGGTCAGCGCGTCGACATCCAGGGCACGACCATCGGTAAGGGTTTTGCCGGTGCCATGAAGCGCTGGAATTTCGGCGGCATGCGCGCTACCCACGGTGTTTCGGTCTCGCACCGCGCCCACGGTTCGACGGGTAACCGTCAGGATCCGGGCCGCACCTTCCCCGGCAAGAAGATGGCCGGTCACTATGGTGTTGAAACCGTCACCACGCTCAACCTCGAAGTCGTTCGCATCGACGTCGAGCGCGGCCTGATCTTCATCCGTGGCGCTGTCCCGGGTGCGGAAGGCTCGTTCGTCAAGATCCGTGACGCCGTGAAGAAGTCGGCTCCGCAAGACCTGCCGTTCCCGGCCGGTCTGAAAAAGGCTGCCGCCGCTCCGGCTCAAGCTGAGGAAGCGCCCGCTCAAGAAGAGGGTGCTGAATAATCATGAAACTCGACGTTATCACCCTCGACAACGGCAAGGCCGGTTCGGTTGACGTCTCTGACGCCGTTTTCGGCCTCGAAGAGATCCGCAACGACATCCTGGCCCGCGTCGTCAACTGGCAGTTGGCCAAGCG
Organism: Asticcacaulis sp. AND118; assembly: GCF_020535245.1. Taxonomy (GTDB): domain Bacteria; phylum Pseudomonadota; class Alphaproteobacteria; order Caulobacterales; family Caulobacteraceae; genus Asticcacaulis. The sequence goes on from NZ_CP084910.1 coordinate 934,175, forward strand.
CCGCGCCGGTACGCACAAGGTTCAGACCCGCAACGAGAATTCTCGCACGGGTAAGAAGATGTACAAGCAAAAGGGTTCGGGCGGCGCTCGTCACGGTTCGCGCCGTGCACCGCAGTTCGTCGGCGGTTCGCGCGCCTTCGGTCCGGTCGTTCGCTCGCACGCCTTCGACCTGCAGAAGAAGGTTCGCGCCCTCGGCCTGCGTCATGCTTTGTCCTCGAAGGCCAAGGCCGGCTCGCTGATCGTTCTCGATCAGGCCGCGCTGGACTCGACCAAGACCGCGGCTCTTCGCGCCAAGTTCGAAACGCTGGGCCTGAAGAACGCTCTTATCATCGCGGGTCCCGAAGTTGACACCAACTTCGCCCTCGCTTCGCGCAACATCCCCAACATCGACGTCCTGCCGTCGGCCGGTCTGAACGTTTATGACGTTCTGCGCCGCCATACGCTGGTCCTGACGAAGTCGGCGGTGGAAGCGATCGAAGCCCGCTTCGCAGACACCAAGACCGCCTCGGCTAACGCCTCGGTCGGTGGGGAGGCCTAAGCCATGGCTGCTACTATCCGCAATTACGACGTCATCCTGGCGCCGCACATCACCGAAAAGGCGACCGTTCTGTCGGAACAGAACAAGGTGGTCTTCAAGGTGTCGCTGGACTCCTCTAAGGATGAAATCGCCTCGGCCGTTGAAGCGCTCTTCAACGTCAAGGTCGTCAAGGTCAACACGGTTGTCACGAAGGGCAAGACCAAGCGCTTCAAGGGCATCATGGGCCGTCGCAACGATGTCAAGAAGGCGATTGTCACCCTCGAAGAGGGCCAATCCATCGACATCACCACCGGTCTGTAAGGGGAGGTTTTAACAATGGCTTTGAAGCATTTTAATCCGACCTCGCCCGGCCGTCGCGAACTGGTTCTCGTTGACCGTTCCGAACTGCATAAGGGCCGTCCCGAAAAGGCTCTGGTCGAAGGTCTGACCAAGTCCGGCGGCCGTGGTGCCGGCGGTCGTGTCGCTGTCCGTTTCCGCGGCGGCGGCGCGAAGAAGCTCTACCGCATCATCGACTTCAAGCGTCGCAAGTTCGACGTGGCCGGTACGGTTGAGCGTCTGGAGTACGACCCGAACCGCACCGCGTTCATCGCGCTGATCAACTACGCCGACGGCGAAAAGGCCTATATCCTGGCCCCGCAACGCCTCAAGGCCGGAGACACGATCATCGCCTCGGAAAAGGTCGACGTGAAGCCGGGTAACGCGGCTCCGCTGCGCGCCCTGCCGGTCGGTACGATCATCCACAATGTCGAGCTGAAGCCCTTCAAGGGCGGTCAGCTGGCCCGTTCGGCTGGTGCCTACGCCCAGCTGGTTGGTCGTGACGCCGGTTACGCCCAGATCCGTCTGGGTTCGGGCGAGCTGCGCATGGTGCTCGACACCTGCATGGCCACCGTCGGCGCCGTGTCCAACCCGGACCACATGAACGAAAGCCTCGGTAAGGCCGGTCGCGCCCGTCACAAGGGCTGGCGTCCGCACGTTCGTGGTGTGGCCATGAACCCGATCGACCACCCGCACGGTGGTGGTGAAGGCCGTACCTCCGGTGGTCGTAACCCGGTCACTCCGTGGGGCAAGCCCACCAAGGGCCGCAAGACCCGTACCAACAAAGCGACGGATAAGTTCATCATCCGCTCGCGTCACCTTAAGAAGGCTCGCTAATCCATGGCTCGCTCCGTATGGAAAGGTCCCTTTGTCGATGGCCACCTTCTCAAGAAGGTGGAAGCGGCTCAGGGCAGCGGTCGCAAGGACGTCATCAAGACGTGGTCGCGCCGCTCCGTCATCATGCCCCAGTTCGTGGGGCTGTCGTTTGGTGTTTACAATGGTCAGAAGCACGTGCCGGTGCTGGTGTCGGAAGACATGGTCGGCATGAAGCTCGGTGAATTTTCGCCTACGCGGAACTTCCCCGGTCACGCCGCTGACAAGAAGGCGAAGAGGAAGTAAGCCATGTCGCAAACGTCCAATCCTCGCCGCGTAAAGCCGACCGAAGCCCGCGCCAAGCTGGTCTCCATCCGCATCAGCCCTTACAAGCTGAATCTGGTGGCCCAGTCGATCCGCGGCCTGAAGGTCCAGCGCGCGCTCAACGAGCTTGAATTCTCGCACAAGCGTATCGCCGGCGACGTTCGCAAGGCCCTGTATTCGGCGATCTCGAACGCCGAAAACAACCACAACCTCGACATCGACAACCTGTTCGTCGCCGAGGCCTATGTGGGCAAGAACATCGTCATGAAGCGCTTCGCGTCCCGCGCTCGCGGTCGCTCGTCGCGTATCCTGAAGCCCTTCTCGGAACTGACCATCGTCGTCCGTGAACTTGGTCAAGAGGCTGCCTAATGGGTCAGAAAGTCAATCCGATCGGTCTGCGCCTTGGCGTCAACCGTACCTGGGACTCGCGCTGGTTCGCCGCCCGTCAGGAATACGCCAAGCTGCTTCACCAGGACCTGAAGATCCGTAAGGAACTGAAGGAAAAGCTGAACGCCGCCGGCGTGTCGCGCATCATCATCGAGCGTCCGCACAAGAAGTGCCGCATCACCATCTATGCCGCCCGTCCGGGCGTGGTGATCGGCAAAAAGGGTGCCGACATCGACAAGCTGCGTAAGGAAATCGCCGCTCTCACCGAAGGCGAAGTGTTCCTGAACCTGGTCGAAGTCCGCAAGCCGGAAGTCGACTCGCAACTGGTCGCCGAATCGATCGCTCAGCAGCTGGAGCGCCGCGTGGCCTTCCGTCGCGCCATGAAGCGTTCGATCCAGTCGGCCATGCGTCTGGGCGCCAAGGGCATCCGTATGAACCTGTCGGGTCGTCTCGGCGGTGCGGAAATCGCCCGTATGGAATGGTACCGTGAAGGTCGCGTGCCGCTGCACACCCTGCGTGCGGACATCGACTTCGGCTTTGCCGAAGCTCTGACCACCTACGGCATCATCGGCGTCAAGGTCTGGATCTTCAAGGGCGAAGTCCTTGAGCACGATCCGATGGCCCAGGACAAGCGCTGGTCGCAGGAAGCTTCGGGCCCCTCGTCGAACGAGCGTCCTGAGCGCGGTGATCGCAACAATCGTGGCCCGCGCCGCGATCGCAATAACAAGGAGGCCTAATCGCTATGCTGCTTCCTAAGCGCACAAAATACCGTAAGGCCTTCAAGGGCCGCATCCACGGTAATGCCAAGGGCGGCTACACGCTGAACTTTGGTTCCTATGGTCTGAAGACGGTCGAGCCTGAGCGCCTGACCGCCCGTCAGATCGAAGCCGCCCGTCGGGCCATCACGCGTCAAATGAAGCGTCAGGGCCGCGTCTGGATCCGTATCTTCCCGGACTTGCCCGTCACGGGCAAGCCCGCCGAAGTCCGGATGGGTAAGGGTAAGGGGGCTGTGGATTACTGGGCCGCTCGTGTGGCGCCCGGCCGCATCCTGTTTGAAATCGACGGCGTGCCGGACGACATTGCCCGTGAGGCCCTGCGTCTTGGTGCGGCGAAGCTGCCGGTCAGCACCCGCGTCGTGACCCGTCTCGACGCCGGCATCGCGGCGGAGTAGGGACCATGACCAAGATCGCCGAACTGCGGGGCAAGACCCCCGATCAGCTGCAGGAAGAACTGCTGAACCTCAAAAAGGAACAGTTCAACCTCCGCTTCCAGAAGGCCACTGGCCAACTGGAAAAAACCCACCGCGTGGACGAGGTCCGCAAGGACATCGCCCGCATCAAGTCGCTTCTGACCGCTCAGAAGTCCGCCTAAGAGGAATAGACCATGCCCAAGCGCATTCTTGAAGGTCTGGTTGTTTCCGACAAGGGCAACAAGACCATCGTCGTGAAGGTCGAGCGTACCGTTCTGCACCCGGTTCTTAAGAAGCCGGTTCGCGTTTCGAAGCGCTACCACGCTCACGATGAGAACAACACCTACAAGGCTGGCGAAGTCGCTCGTATCATCGAGTGCGCGCCGAAGTCCAAGCTGAAGACCTGGGAAGCACTTCCCAAGGACGCAGCCTAAGATTTTCAGGTCCGGAGGGTTCAGGCCTTCCGGACTTCGGTCTTTGTAACATTTGCGATCCGGTTCCGGCGAGCGCATCCCGAAAAGTGTTTAGCGGTTTTCGGAAAAGATGCGCGTCAAACAAGCTTGAATACCCTTCGCAGACGTTGCGTTTCGGAGAAATGCTCACGGACAGTCCGGATTCAGTTCCGGGCGACTCCGTCGGGCATTTTTCCGTTTGCTAATTCCACGGAAATAGGCTTTAAGGCCCGCTTCCTCGGAATCCTCAGTCGTCTTCGCGGGGGACCGCGCCCGAAAGGGCATGGCCTGCGCGAGATTTTGGAAAGTTTGAATTATGATTCAGATGCAAACTAATCTGGACGTTGCCGATAATTCGGGCGCGCGCCGGGTCATGTGCATCAAGGTGTTGGGCGGCTCCAAGCGCCGTTACGCCTCGGTGGGTGACCTGATCGTCGTCTCGGTTAAGGAAGCGATCCCCCGTGGCCGCGTGAAGAAGGGCGACGTTCTGCGCGCCATAGTCGTGCGCACCTCGAAAGACATTCAGCGCAAGGACGGTTCGGTCATCCGTTTCGACACCAACGCCGCTGTCATCGTCAACAAGTCGGGCGAGCCCATCGGCACCCGTATCTTCGGCCCGGTTCCGCGCGAGCTGCGCGCCAAGAACCACATGAAGATCATTTCGCTGGCGCCGGAGGTTCTCTAATGGCTGCGAAAGTTAAAAAGGGCGACAAGGTCGTCGTTCTGACGGGCAAGGACAAGGGCCGCACCGGCACCGTCCTGAAGATTCTCCCGACCGAGAATCGCGTCCTGGTTCAGGGCATCAACGTCGTGCAGCGCCATACGCGCGCGTCGCAAACGAACCCGCAAGGCGGCATCATCAACAAGGAAGCTTCGCTTCACCTTTCGAACGTGGCCGTGGCTGACGCCAACGGCAAGCCGACCCGCGTCGGTTTCCGCGTCGAAGGCGACAAGAAGGTGCGCTTCGCCAAGAGCACCGGTGAGGTCATCAATGGCTGATCAAGCTTATACTCCGCGCCTCAAGACGGTTTACACGGACACGATCCGCGCCGCCCTGAAGGAAGAATTCGGCTACACCAACGAAATGCAGGTTCCCAAGCTCGACAAGATCGTCGTGAACATGGGTATCGGCGAAGCGGTTGCCGACTCCAAGAAGGTCAAGGCCGCGATCGCGGACCTGGCGGCTATCACCGGTCAGAAGCCGGCTGAAACCAAGGCCCGCAAGTCCATCGCCGGCTTCAAGCTGCGTGAAGGCATGGTGATCGGCGCCAAGGTCACGCTGCGCAAGCACCGTATGTACGAATTCCTGGACCGCCTGATCACGATCGCGCTGCCGCGCGTGAAGGATTTCCGCGGCCTGAACGGTAACTCCTTCGACGGCCGTGGCAACTACGCCATGGGCCTGAAGGAACACATCGTGTTCCCGGAAATCAACTACGATCAGATCGACCAGATGTGGGGCATGGACATTGTCGTCTGCACCACGGCGAAGAGCGACAAGGAAGCCAAGGCTCTCCTGAAGCACTTCCAGTTCCCGTTCACGTCGTAAGGGGGAAGGTACAGAACCATGGCTAAGAAATCGGCTGTAAACCGTAACGAGATGGTCAAGAAGCTCGTCGACAAGTACGCCGCCAAGCGCGCCGCGCTTAAGGCTGCTGCCATCGACGAATCCCTTCCGCTGGAAGAGCGCTTCGCCGCCCGTCTCGCCCTCGCCAAGCTGCCCCGCAACTCGGCGCCCACCCGCATCCGCAACCGCTGCGAAGTCACCGGCCGCCCGCGCGCCTTCTACCGCAAGCTCAAGATGAGCCGCGTTAGCCTGCGCAAGCTGGCCAACGAGGGGCAAATCCCCGGCATGACCAAGGCCAGCTGGTAAGGGAAGATCAAACAACATGTTCATCTCTGATCCCCTGAGCGATATGATCGCCCGCATCAAGAACGCCGCCCAGCGCAAGCGTTCGAAGCTGCTCACCCCCGCCTCGAAGCTGCGTGCGCGCGTCCTCGACGTCCTCAAGGACGAAGGCTATATCCGCGGCTACGAGCTGCTCGAAGTTCCGGGTGAATTCCCGCAGTTCGAAATCGAACTGAAATACTTCGACGGCCAGCCGGTCATCGCGGAAATCGCCCGCGTGTCCAAGCCGGGCCGCCGTGTCTATTCGTCGATCAAAGATCTGAAGCCGATCAAGAACGGCCTCGGTATCGCGATCCTGTCCACGCCGAAGGGCGTCCTGTCTGACACCGCTGCCCGCGAACAAAACGTCGGTGGCGAAGTCCTCTGCCGCGTCTACTAAGACCGGCGGGACTTGCTTAAGACCATAGGAACAAAGAATGTCTCGTATTGGGAAAAAGGCCATTGCAGTACCGAAGGGCGTGACCATCACGCTCGACGGTCAGGCCATCACGGTCAAGGGGCCCAAGGGCCAACTGAACTGGACCGTCGTTGAAGAAATCGAAGTCACGCACGAAGCCGACAACCTGTCGGTGGCGCCGCGTGGTGAAACCGCTCGCCACAAGGCGATGTGGGGTCTGTCGCGCACGCTCATCGCCAACATGGTGAAGGGCGTCACGGACGGCTTCGAGTCGAGCCTCGAACTGGTCGGCGTCGGTTACCGCGCCGCCATGAAGGGCAACAACCTCGAACTGTCGCTCGGCTTCTCGCACCCGGTCGAAGTCGCGCCGCCCGCCGGCGTCACCTTCGTCGTGCCGAAGCAGACCGAAATCAAGATCCAGGGCATCGACAAGCAGGTCGTCGGCGAACTCGCCGCCAAGATCCGCAAGATTCGTCCGCCTGAGCCCTACAAGGCCAAGGGTGTCCGTTACGCCGGCGAGAAGGTTCGCCGCAAGGAAGGGAAGAAGAAGTAAGCCATGGCTCTCTCTCCTCGTGAACAACAGGCTCGCCGGGCGCAACGTAACCGCACCCGCCTCAAGAGCCTCGCCAACGGTCGCCCGCGTCTGTCGGTCTTCCGTTCGGACAAGAACATCTACGCTCAGGTCATCGACGATGCCAAGGGCGTCACCGTTGCCGCCGCTTCGTCGCTCGAAACGGCCGACAAGCGGGGTTCGAACGCTGCTTCGGCTACCGAAGTCGGCAAGCTGGTCGCCCAGCGCGCCATCGAAGCCGGTATCAAGGACGTTGTCTTTGACCGTGGCGGTTACATCTATCACGGTCGGGTGAAGGCGTTGGCTGATGCCGCGCGTGAAGCCGGTCTCAACTTCTAAGGGGTACGTTCAATGGCTCGTCCCAGCGAAAACCGCAACGATCGTCGCGAACGCACCGAAGAACCTTCGGAGTTCGTCGAAAAGCTCGTCCACATCAACCGCGTCGCCGCCACCGTGAAGGGTGGCCGTCGCTTCAGCTTCGCTGCTCTGATGGTCGTTGGTGACCAGAAGGGCCGCGTCGGCTTCGGTCATGGCAAGGCGCGCGAAGTGCCGGAAGCCATCCGCAAGGCGACCGAAGAAGCCAAGAAGTCGATGGTTCGCATTCCGTTGCGCGAATCCCGCACCCTGCACCACGACGGTTACGGCCGTTGGGGCGCCGGCAAGATCCAGCTCCGCGCGGCCCCTCCGGGCACCGGGGTGATCGCGGGTGGTCCGATGCGCGCCGTGCTCGAAACCCTGGGCGTCTCCGACGTCGTGGGCAAGTCGCTCGGTTCGTCGAACCCCTACAACATGGTGCGCGCCACCTTCGAAGCTCTGAAGGTGCAGTCTTCGCCCCGTCAGATCGCCGCCAAGCGCGGTAAGAAGGTCGGCGACATCCTGACCCGCCGCAACGATGGCGCTTCGTCGCCTGAATCGATCGAGGGCTAATCATCATGGCTCAAGTCACTGTCAAGCAAACCGGCAGCCCCATCCGCCGCACCAAGGACCAGCGCGCGACGCTCGTCGGCCTCGGTCTGAACCGCATGGGCCGTGTCTCGACGCTGGAGGATACCCCTTCGGTTCGCGGCATGATCGCCAAGGTCGCGCACCTCATCGAAATCGTTGAGTAAGCGCCCCGCATCAAACCGGAAAGTGTTCTGCGGTTTTCGGACAAGTTGATGCGCAAAGACTAAACGAAACGCCCCGGCAGCAATGTCGGGGCGTTTTGCTATTTATGAGAGCCGTATTTCTTAACGGTTTCTGTTTTTCCAGCCGAGTTGGCGCGCCTGCGCCGGCGCACCTATCAAGAAAGGCATCCCAGATGACCAAACTGAATGAAATCCGCGATAACGAAGGCGCCACCAAGGGCCGCATGCGTGTTGGCCGTGGCCCCGGTTCGGGCAAGGGCAAGACCTCGGGTCGTGGTGTGAAGGGTCAAAAGTCGCGTACCGGCGTGTCGCTGCTGGGCTTCGAAGGCGGTCAAATGCCGCTGTACATGCGTATGCCCAAGCGCGGCTTCAACAAGCACAACCGCGCTGAATACGCCGAAGTCAACCTGTGGCGTCTGCAACAAGCCATCGACGCGGGCAAGCTCGACGCTTCCGCCACGGTCGACGCCGCCGCCCTGAAGGCCGCCGGCGTTATCCGTCGCGAGCTGGACGGCGTGCGTCTGCTCGGTGAAGGCGAACTGAAGGCGAAGCTGACCCTGTCGGTCTATTCGGCGACCGCTTCGGCGGTGAAGGCCGTGGAAGCCGCTGGCGGCTCGGTCGCTCAGGCGCGTCCGGTCAAGACCGAAGCCTAAGCTAAAATGTCACGCGCCCTGATGTTTTAAGCGCATTCCAAAAAGTGTTCTGCGGTTTTTGGAATCAAATGCGCGAAAAGGCGATCAGGGCGCGGCATTTTCGATTTAGCCTCCCCATATGCGACCAAAGCCGGACGTCACTCGCTTTGACAACGGCTTGCGGGGCCCGTAAGGGTGGTACAGACAGGATGGAATCGTTGGTTCCGTCCGCGACTTGAGGTTTTCATGGCATCTGCGGCTGAACAATTAGCGGCCAATCTGAACTTCGGCGCCTTTGCCAAGGCGACGGAGCTTCACAAGCGTCTTCTTTTCACTCTGGGCGCACTGATCGTCTATCGTCTGGGGACCTATATCCCCATTCCCGGCATCGATCTGGCGGCCTTCGAGCAGGCCTTCTCAGGGCAGTCCCAGGGCATTCTGGGCATGTTCAACATGTTCTCAGGCGGCGCCGTCGAGCGTATGGCCATCTTCGCCCTGAACATCATGCCGTACATCTCGGCCTCGATCATCGTTCAACTGATGGGCTCCGTCTATGCGCCGTGGGAAAAGCTGCGCAAAGAAGGCGGCGAAGCCGGCCGCAAGCAGCTTAACCAGTATACGCGCTACCTGACCCTTATTCTGGCTCTGGTGCAGTCCTTCTCGATCGCCGCGGGTATGCAGGCGTCGGGGCTGGCCCTCGATCCAGGGCCGATGTTCCTCATCTCGTCGGTCGTGACGCTCACGGGCGGCACCATGTTCCTGATGTGGCTGGGTGAGCAGATCACGGCGCGCGGCGTCGGCAACGGCACCTCGCTGATCATCTTTGCCGGTATCGTCGCGGTCCTGCCGCGCACCATCACCAACCTGCTGGCCCTGGCCAAGGAAGGCCAGATCAATGCCGGCGTGCTGCTGCTGATCGTGCTGGTTCTGATCGCCGCCATCGTCTTTATCGTTTTCATGGAACGTTCGCAGCGCCGCCTGCTGGTGCAGTATCCGAAGCGTCAGGTCGGTAACCGCGTCATGGGCGGCGAATCGTCCTTCATGCCGCTGAAGGTCAATACCGCCGGCGTCATTCCGCCGATCTTCGCCTCGTCGCTGCTGCTGATGCCGACGACCGCCGCCGCCTTCCTGGCCCGCGATCCGTCGCAGGTGCCGTCGTGGTTGTCTTGGTTGCCCGGCGTGACGGCGCAACTCACCCACGGTCAGCCGATCTTCATGGCGCTCTATGCCGCCCTGATCATCTTCTTCTGCTTCCTGTACACCTCGCTGGTGTTCAATCCGGACGAAACGGCCGAGAACCTGCGCAAGTATGGCGGCTTCCTGCCGGGCATCCGTCCGGGCAAGCGTACGGCGGAATATCTCGATTTCGTGCTGACCCGCATCACGGTCATCGGCGCGGCCTATATCACCATCGTCTGTCTGCTGCCGGAATTCCTGATCTCGAACCTCGGCAACAGCTTCTATTTCGGCGGCACCTCGATCCTCATCGTCGTGACCGTGACCATGGATACGGTGGCCCAGATTCAGTCGCATCTGCTGGCGCACCAGTATGACGGCCTGATCAAGAAATCAAAAATGCGGGGAGCGCGCGGCAGATGAACCTGATTCTTTTCGGACCTCCGGCGGCGGGTAAAGGCACGCAGGCGAAACGTCTGGTGGTGGCGCACAATATGGTGCAGCTTTCTACCGGCGACATGCTGCGCGCCGCCATCGCCTCGGGTTCCGAGCTGGGCCAGAAGGTCAAGTCGATCATCGACACCGGCGGACTGGTGTCCGACGACATCGTGATCGACCTGATCAAGACGAATCTCCCGGCGGCCGAGGCCGCGGGCGGCGCCATCTTCGACGGCTTCCCCCGCACTGTGGCTCAGGCCGAAGCGCTCGACGCCATGCTGGCGGCGCGCGGTGCCTCGATCGACATCGTTGTGCGCCTCAAGGTCGATGACGACGCGCTGATCGAACGCATTGAAAAGCGTTTCGCCGAGCAGGGCCGCACCGACGACAATCCGGAAAGCTACAAGGTGCGTCTGGCGGCCTATAATGCCCAGACCGCGCCTTTGCTGCCCTACTATTCGGCGCAGGGCAAACTGGTCGAGGTCGACGGCATGGGTTCGGTCGAAGAGGTTTCGGCCCGAATCGAAGCCGCGCTTTCGGAACTGGTCGGCTAAGAGCCCTATGAGGCGTCAAAAATGAGATCAGGGGATCTCGGTCCCCAAGGCTTCCGACCCGTAAAAGGGGAGGGGGCCACCCTTCCGGTTCAGGCCGGAAACCGCATCTACCGTCTTTTCGGGGCTTGCAACGGCTTTCACCTCCCGTTAACGGCTTTGACAACGGAACTCACCGAGCTGTTGGACAGATTCAAGTTTGAATCTTGACAATATCTCAATCCTACCCATTGACGGGAGCAAAACCCTCTGTATAAGGGGCAGCTTCCGCGAAAGGCGCTTGTGCCCGCTTAACCGCCATCCCTGAGGGGTGGGGTGGCTGGCGCGTCCCTTTCGCCTTTTAACGTGCAAAAGTACGTTCAGGAGATTCAGACGTGGCCCGTATCGCAGGCGTCAACATACCGACCAACAAGCGCGTCATCATCGCGCTCCAGTATATCCACGGCATTGGTCAGCAAAAGGCCAAGGAAATCGTGGAAAAGGTGGGCATCGAGGACGCCCGTCGCGTTAATTCGCTCTCGGACGCCGAAGTGTTGCAGATCCGCGAAACCATCGACCGTGACTATCTGGTCGAAGGCGATCTGCGTCGCGAAACGTCCATGAACATCAAGCGCCTGATGGACCTGGCCTGCTACCGCGGCCTGCGTCATCGTAAGGGCCTGCCGGTCCGCGGTCAGCGCACTCACACGAACGCCCGCACCCGCAAGGGTCCGGCGAAGCCCATCGCCGGCAAGAAGAAATAATCGGGATTCTGACTTATGGCCAAAGAACCTTCACGCGTTAAAAAGCGCGAGCGCAAGAATATCACCTCGGGCGTGGCGCACGTCAACGCCTCTTTCAACAACACCATGATCACCATCACGGACGCGCAGGGTAATGCGATTTCGTGGTCGTCGGCCGGTCACATGGGCTTCAAGGGTTCGCGCAAGTCGACCCCGTATGCGGCTCAGGTTGCCGCTGAAGACGCCGGAAAGAAGGCGATCGAGCACGGTGTGAAGACGCTGGAAGTCAGCGTCGCCGGTCCGGGTTCGGGCCGTGAATCGGCCCTGCGCGCGCTGCAGGCCGTCGGCTTCACGATCACGACCATCCGTGACGTGACCCCGATCCCGCACAACGGCTGCCGTCCGCCGAAGCGTCGTCGCGTTTAATACCGATTTCTACCCCTTTTCCGTTGCCCCCGGCGTAAAGCCGGGGGCAACCATTCTCGTCTGAGGGACGCAATGATCGAAAGAAACTGGCAGCAGCTTATTCGTCCCGAGAAGCCCCAAATCGAGTCCGGTCAGGATTCCCAGCGCAAGATGCGTCTTGTCGCGGAACCCCTGGAACGCGGCTTTGGCGTGACGCTCGGCAATGCTCTGCGCCGCGTTCTCCTGTCCTCCCTGCAAGGGGCGGCGGTGACGGCGGTACAAATCGACGGCGTTGTTCACGAATTTTCCTCTATCGAGGGTGTTCGTGAAGACGTGGTCGACATTATCCTCAATATCAAGCAACTGGCGCTCCGTATGCACGCGGAAGGCCCGAAGCGCATGGTTCTGCGCGCCTCGTCGGCCGGTCCGGTGACCGCCGGCATGATCGACGTCCCTTCGGACATCGAAGTGCTGAACCCCGATCACGTCATCTGTACGCTGGACGAAGGCGCCTCGGTGCGCATGGAGTTCACGGTTCAGACCGGCAAGGGCTACGTCCCCGCCGACCGTCTGCGCCCGGAAGACGCGCCGATCGGCCTGATCGCCGTCGATGCGCTCTATTCGCCGGTCAAGAAGGTGGCTTACCGCGTCGAGCCGACCCGTCAGGGTCAGTCGCTCGATTACGACAAGCTGGTTCTTGACGTTGAAACCAACGCCGCCGTGACCCCCGTGGACGCCGTGGCCTACGCCGCGCGCATCCTTCAGGACCAGCTCCAGATATTCATCACCTTCGAAGAGCCGAAGCCGGCCGTCGTCGAAGAGGGTAAGCCTGAGCTGCCGTTCAACCCGGCCCTCCTCAAGAAGGTCGACGAACTGGAACTTAGCGTCCGTTCGGCGAACTGCCTGAAGAACGACAACATCGTCTATATCGGCGACCTGATCCAGAAGACGGAATCGGAAATGCTCCGTACCCCGAACTTCGGCCGCAAGTCGCTGAACGAAATCAAGGAAGTCCTGCAATCGATGGGGCTGTCGCTCGGCATGGATGTGCCGAACTGGCCGCCTGAAAACGTCGAGGACCTCGCCAAGAAGTTCGAAGACCAAATCTAAGACTTCTGAAAGAGACAGAAGAGGCCCGGATCGCAAGGTTCGGGCCTCCTGCCTTTTTATAGAAGGTGAATTTCACGAAATCACGTTCGACTTATCGGGAAAGACCAAAACCTTGTCCCGGTAATTTCCAAAGGACACGTCGTCCGGCGGACGTTCGGAGCGGGCAGGGGTCACGAAGGCCCTTCGACCTTTGACTTCGGGCTCGTTTTTGGGGTCACGCAACGCCAGAGTGCGGCGTGATCTTATGGAGCACTATTATGCGTCACGGCACCGGCTACCGTAAACTCGGTCGCACCACCTCGCACCGCATCGCCATGTTCGCCAACATGTCGGCCTCGCTGATCAAGCACGAACAAATCGTCACCACCCTGCCGAAGGCCAAGGAACTGCGTCCCTTCGTCGAAAAGCTGGTGACCCTCGCCAAGTCGGGCACCCTTCACGACCGCCGCATCGCCATCTCGCGCGTCCGCGACGTGCCGCAAGTCGCCAAGCTGTTCGACGTGCTGGCCAAGCGCTACGCCGACCGTAACGGCGGCTATATCCGCATCATGAAGGCTGGCTTCCGCCACGGCGACAACGCCGCCATGGCTGTGATCGAATTCGTCGACCGCGACGAATCGGCCAAGGGCAAGGATTCGGGCCCGGTCTTCTCGGTCGAGGATGCCGGCGAAGAATAAGCCATTCTGCTCAGGCAGTTAAAGAAAGGCCTCCGGAGCTATCCGGAGGTCTTTTGTATTTCATCAACCTTTGTTAACGCGGCTGTGAACGATTGAGGCAGATGTGTGACTTCCTTAGTGCGGCTTTATTCCCTATCGTCGGGATGCGGATTTCGTCGGGGACGGAATTGGCAATGTTTCCCAACAGCCAAACAGGAGGTCCAAAATGCTGAGTGATACCCAGACGGCCCAGAACTATGGCGAAGTCGGTGGCGTGCTCGCCCTGTCGGAAGCGATGACGGAATATGCCTACGCTCAATCCGAACCGTCTGACACGACGGAAGTGTTCGATCAGCCGGTACTGGACGCCGTTCGCGCCTGCGACTGATTCATCAAGGCTCTGATCAAGCCCTGACCTGTAAAGGAAGGCCTCCGGTGTCGCCGGAGGCCTTTTCGTATCTGTCCTTGTCATCCACCCGTCACGACCGGTAGTTACGAATGAAAAGGGAGGGGCGGTAAAGGAGCGAGTGATGCAAATGGGTATGAAGGCCTGGCGCCTGTGGGTATGCGGTCTGGCCGCTTTGGTCTTGTCGGCCTGCGCCAGCCTGCCGGTCAGCCAACCGGTTGAACGCCCTACCCTGATCCTCATCTCCATCGACGGCTGGCGCGCCGACTATCATGCGCGCGGCCTGACGCCCAACCTGAAATATCTCGCCGACAACGGCGCGACCGGTGCCATGCGCCCCAGCTTCCCGTCCCTGACCTTCCCCAACCATTACACGCTGGTCACCGGCAAGCGTCCGGACCATCACGGTATCGTCGGCAATACCATGCGCGACCCCAGACGCCCCGGCGTGACCTTCAAATTGTCGGATCGCCAACAGGTCACGGACGGCTTCTGGTGGAACGACGCCGTGCCCTTCTGGGTGTCGGCGCAACAGCAGGGCGTGCGCGTGGCCACCCTGTTCTGGCCGGGTTCCGAGGCCGAAATCCACGGCGCGCGACCCGCCAGATATGCGGAGTTCGAGGACTACCTGCCGCCGAGGACCGTGGTCGATCGCGGTCTGGCCTGGTTCGACGTATCTGAGGCGGGGGTAGCCGAGGCTGGGCGCCCGCAGGCCCTGACTCTCTATTTCAGCGACGTCGACCATGCCGGCCACGACTTCGGCCCTGACAGCCCGGAAGTCGCCGCCTCGCTGCAAGCCGTGGATGACGGCATCGGTCATCTGATCGAAGGGCTGAAAGCGCGCGGCCTGTGGGGCAGGGTCAATATCGTCATCGTCGGCGATCACGGCATGACGAAGCACAGGCCGGAAACCTTCATCAAGGTGGCCGATCTCCTGCCGGAAGGCAGTGCGACGGTGACGGGTAGTCAGGTCGCCGGCTTCACGCCCAATCCCGGCTACAAAAAGACCGTGGAAGCCGCCTTGCTGAAGCCGCACGACCATATGCAGTGCTGGCGCAAGGGCGACATTCCGGCGAAATTCCATTACGGCAAGCATGGCCGCGTGCCGCCGATCGTCTGCCTGGCCCAACCAGGCGGCTACATTGTCACGCCGTCGAAAGACGGCTGGATGCCGAAGCCGCAGGGCGGGAGCCACGGTTACGACCCGTATTTCCCCGAAATGCACACCCGGCTGATCGCGTTCGGACCGGATATCCGCTCTGGCGTGACGCTCGACACCTTCGATAATGTGAATGTCTATCCATTGATCATGCGTCTTTTGCGCCTGAAGGCTGAGCCTTCGGACGGGCGACTGGCCGATGTCAGGCCGGCTCTGAAGCGGCCCTGAATGGGCTGCAATGGATTTCTTGGAATAAATTCATATAAAACAGTGTATTGTAAAGGCGAATGATGGGGTGGAAATTGCGGCGCGCTCTAGCCAAGCCTGTCGAATTCCCCTATGTAGGGCGGCTGTTTATCTCCGTCCGCAAGGCTCAAACGTGAGTGGAATCCCCGACCTGACAAGTCGCCACAAGGCGGCGGTGCCCTTCATTTTCGTAACCATCTGTCTCGATATCGTAGCGCTGGGCCTGATCATTCCGGTGACGCCGGCTCTGATCGCCGATTTCGTGGGGGATAAGTCGACGGCTGGCTATTGGGTCGGGCTGTTCGGCTCGATCTGGGGCGTGATGCAGTTCATTTCCTCGCCGGTCGTGGGTGCCCTGTCCGACCGCTTCGGCCGCCGTCCGATCGTGCTGCTGTCGAACTTCGGTCTGGGCTTCGATTACCTGCTGATGGCCATGGCGCCGGGCTTGTGGTGGCTGCTGCTGGGCCGTCTGATCAATGGCATCACTTCGGCCAGCATCTCCACGGCCTACGCCTATATTTCCGACGTCACCCAGCCGGAAAACCGCGCGAAATATTTCGGTCTGATGGGGGCCGCCTTCGGTATCGGCTTCGTGCTGGGGCCGCTGCTGGGCGGCGTGCTGGGCGACATCGAACCGCGTCTGCCCTTCTACGTCGCGGCGGGCCTGAGCCTGCTCAACTTCTGCTATGGCCTGTTCGTCCTGCCGGAATCGCTGGCGGCGGAAAACCGCAAGCCCTTCTCTTTCCGGGCCGCCAATCCGCTGGGGGCCTTCCGCTTCCTCAGCCGCAGCGGCGATCTGATGCGCCTGTCGCTGATCAATCTGACGGTCAATTTCGCCCATCAGGTCCTGCCCACCACCTTCGTCCTCTATGCCTCGCTGCGCTATGGCTGGGGACCCAAGGAGGTCGGCTGGACGCTGGCCGCCGTGGGTGTGTGCAGCGCCATCGTGCAGGCCGGTCTGACCGGTCGCGTGGTCAAGGCCATCGGCGAGAAGAAGGCCATGCTGGCCGGCCTTACCTTCGGCGTGATCGGCTTTGTCGGCTACGGTCTGGCCCCGACCTGGCAGAGCTATGTGCTGTTCATTCCGTTGATGAGCCTGTGGGGCCTGACCGGACCGGCGGCGCAGGCGCTGATGTCGTCCAAGGTCGCGCCGCAGGAGCAAGGCACGCTGCAAGGGGCCAATATGAGCCTGATGTCGGCGGCGGGCATCTTCGCGCCGCTGGTTTTCGGCGCGGTGTTTGCCGTGTCTTCGGCCTACGGTCCGGCGACGTCGGGTGCGCCTTTCGTGCTGGCGGCGGCCATTCTCGGCGTCGCCCTGCTGATAGCCGCGGGTGTCAAGGCCTCCATCCGCCATGACGGTAACGGCGGCCAGGATTCCGGGCCGTCGTCCGGCCCGACGCACTGAGCGAGGGCTGTATGGGGGGCGTTAAGGCACACCTGAAGCCGGGGGTTATGTTCATCTTCATTACCGTCTGCCTCGACATGATGGCGCTCGGTCTGGCCATTCCGGTGCTGCCGCGCCTGATCGAGCAGTTCGTCGGCTCGGTGTCGGCGGCGTCGTGGTGGAGCGGGGTGTTCAACTCGCTATGGGGATTCACGCAGTTCGTCTGCTCGCCCATCCTCGGTTCGCTATCGGATCGCTTCGGGCGACGGCCGATCATCCTCCTATCCAATCTGGGATTGGCGCTCGACTATCTGATCATGGCGCTCAGCGGCAATCTGTTGTGGCTGCTGATCGGCCGGTTGCTCAATGGCGTCACCTCGTCCTCGATCACCACGGCCTACGCCTATATCAGCGACATTTCCGAGCCTGACGAGCGGGCGCAGATGTACGGCTATATCGGTGCGGCTTTCGGGGTCGGCTTCGTCATGGGGCCGGCACTGGGCGGAATGCTGGGCCATATCGACCTGCGGCTGCCCTTCTGGGTGGCGGGGGGCTTAAGCCTGCTCAATGCCGCCTATGGGGCGCTGGTCCTGCCGGAATCGCTCGACAAGGATCATCGCAAGCCCTTCTGCCTCAAGAGCGCCAATCCCATCGGCTCCATTCTCTTTTTGTGGAAGGCCAGGAGCGTCATGCGGCTGGCCCTGATCAGCATGGTGTCGAATTTCGCCCACCACGTCATTCCGGCGACCTTCGTGCTGTATGCCAGCTACCGGCTGGGCTGGGGGCAACGCGAGGTCGGCCTGGCCATGGCCTATTACGCCGTATGGGCGGTGATCGTGCAGGGGGGGCTGACCGGCATGGTCGTCAAGGCCATAGGCGAGAAGGCGACTCTGGTCGTCGGCCTGCTGTGCGGCGTGGCGGGCTTTATGAGCTATGGCTATAATACCGACTGGCGCGTCTTTCTGTTCACCATCCCGATCATGAGTTTCTGGGGCATGACCAATGCCGCCCTGCAATCGCTGATGACCACGCGGGTGGGCAACAGCGATCAGGGCCTGTTGCAAGGTGCGGTCAATAGCCTGATGTCGCTGTCGGGCATCATTGCACCCTTTGTCTTCGGCTACATCCTGTCGGTGATGACGCGTCCCGGCGTCGACAAGGCGTGGTCGGGCGCGGCCTTCTTCTCGGCGGCGCTGGTGCTGCTGGTGGCCTTTCTGATGGCGCTGGGCGTTAAGGATCGCCTCAAGGGGGAGCCGGTGCCGCTTAAACAGCCGGTCGTCCATCACGATGGCGAACCGCTGTTTTAGTTCGGCCTTGAAGTCGCCACTTTGGTTTTTACATTAGATGGCATGAATCCAAGAGGCCAAGAAATCGCTATGACCCTGAAATCCGCCCTGCTGGTGTCCGTCTGCGCCGTGCTGGCCGCCTGTTCGCCCGGAGAGGGCAAGTCGCAGGACTATCAGGGCTTCAATCAGGCTCCCGCCCCCGCTACGCGCAAGGTGCCGGGCGACGCCGGGACGATGAAGTCGTCCTTCTCACCGGTGGTCAAGCAGACCGCCCCCGCCGTGGTCAACGTCTATGCCCGCCGTGTCACGCGTCAGCAGGTCGATCCCTTCTGGCAGATGTTCGGCGGGGGTGGCGTGCCGCAGGCCCGCGTCGAGCAATCTCTGGGGTCGGGTGTCATTGTTCGCGCTGACGGCATCGTGGTGACCAACAATCACGTCGTTCAGGGCGGACAGGAGTTCATGGTCGTGCTCAACGACCGCCGCGAATTCCCGGCCAAGGTCCTGCTGGCCGACGAGCGCAGCGATCTGGCCGTCCTCAAGCTCGACACGTCGGGCGAGAAGTTCCCGACCGTCAGTCTTGAACAGGGTCACGACCTGGAGGTCGGCGATCTGGTGCTGGCCATCGGCAATCCGTTCGGCGTGGGCCAGACCGTCACCAACGGCATCATTTCGGCGCTGGACCGCACCGATGTGGGGCAGGGCGAGGGGGCCTTCATCCAGACCGACGCCGCCATCAACCCAGGCAATTCGGGCGGCGCGCTGGTCGATATGGACGGGCGCCTGATCGGCATCAACTCCTTCATCCTGTCGCGTTCGGGGTCTTCGGCGGGCGTCGGCTTCGCCATACCGGCGGCCATGGTGCGCCGGGCGGTCGATACGGCGCTGGGGGGTAAGTCGACGCTGGTGCGGCCGTGGCTGGGCGCCAAGGGCGACGGCATGACCACGGAAATCGCCCGTTCGCTGGGTCTGGCCAAGCCTGACGGCATCCTGGTCTCCGACGTCTATCCCGGCGGGCCGGCGGATAAGGCCGGCCTTAAAACCGGCGATGTGATCCTCGGCATCAATGGCGAGGCGGTGAATGACCCCAAGGCGCTGAACTACCGCGTCGGGCTGCTCAATCCCAACGACACCGCGGCGCTGAAGGTGCTGCGTTCAGGCAAGGAGGTCAGCCTCAATGCCCGCGTGACACCGCCGACCGGCGCACCGAAGGATCAGCGTGCACTGAGCGGTAACTTCCCGCTGACCGGGGCCACCGTGGTCAATCTGTCGCCGGCGGTGGCCGATGAGATCGGACTCGATCCGTTCGCCGCGTCGAAGGGCGTGATGATCTATTCGTTGTCGGGCCGCTCCTATGCGGCGTCGGCGGGCTTCCGTCCGGGCGACATCGTGCGCGAGGTCAACGGTCAGGCCATCACCTCGACCGCGCAACTGGAAACGGTGTTGAAGGCCGCCAGACGCTTCACCATCACCATCAGCCGCGGCGGGCAGAACATCACGGCGCAGTTTTAGCTTCCTCCTCCCCGGCGATGGCGGGGAGGGGCTTCATTCAACCGTATGGCAGGCCACGCACAGCTTGTTGCCGTCCGGATCGCGGACATAGGCCCCATAGTAGTCGGCGTGGTACTCCGGGCGCAGACCCGGCGGACCGTCGCAGATGCCGCCCTTCGCCAGAGCTGTGGCATGGGCGCGGTCTACCGTAGCGCGGTCCGTCGCCATGAAGGCGACCATCTGCCCATTGCCCGCTGAAGCCTCGCCCGCATAGGGCTTGCCGATCAGGAACAGAGGCCGCGGGCCGGGCTCGGACTGCCAGCCAGCCCACGGGCGTTGTGGGTCGCAGAAGCGCTCCTTTGCGCCCAGTACGGCCATCAGCGGGCGGTAGAAGGCCAGCGCGCGCTCGAAATCGCTGACTCCGAGAAATATGTGCGAGAACATCAGTCGCGCTTCGCCAGTTCGGCGCGCAGCGCACGGTTATCTTCGATCAGGGCCTCGACCAGCCCGATCAGCCGCGCCACGTCCTGTTCGCGCAGCATGTCCATCTTCTCATGCAGGCCGCAGATATCGTCCTCGGCCTTGAGATTGACCTTGTAGTCGTCTTCGGCCTTCTGCCGGTCGACCTGCGACTGGCGGTTCTGCGACATCATGATGATGGGCGCGGTGAAGGCCGCCTGAAACGACAGGACGAGATTGAGCAGAATAAACGGATACGGGTCCCAGCCCTTAATCCACGCCACGCTGTTGAGCAATATCCAGCCGAGCAGTATCGCCGACTGAACAATCAGAAAGGTCCACGAACCGACAATGGCCGCCACAGCATCGGCCATGCGCGCGCCCAGAGGCGCATCCGAAGCGAGGTGAGGGGGCTTCGGAATATGTTGGCTCATATCTTCTCGCTGATCCTGATGGCCAGTTTGCAGCCGCCCTTGATCACAGCCGACAGCAGCGGATAGAGCGGGGCTTCGCGCGCGCCTTCTTCGACGGCGTGGTCGTGATGGCGCAATTCGTCGTCGCGGAACTGCTGAAGCTCGGCGGCCAGTTCGGGGTCGCGGGCCTGAGTTTCGGCGATCTGGCTATTATAATGTTCGGAGATAACGCTTTCGACCGCCTCGGTGCAGGCGTGGGCGGCCTTTTCACCCAGAAGCGCCGTCGTCGCGCCAAGGCCCAAGGCCGCCATACGCCACAGCGGCGTCATGACGGTCGGGCGCACGGCATTGTCGCGCATCAGGGTTTCGAAACGGTCGAGATGGACCTGTTCCTCGCCCTCCATGCGTTTCAGATCGTCGCTCAGGGTCTTGTGCGGCGTGGCGGCAAAGACGGCGGCCTGCGCGCGGTAGATATGCACGGCCGCCAGCTCGCCGGCGTGATCGACGCGCAGGATCTCATGCAGGCGGCGCTGGCGCTCGCCCGCACCGGGTTTGGGAGGCGTGTGGCGGAGGGCGGCTTCGGTCATAGGCTTTACCTAGGCTTGATGCGCCTGACGCTGGGACAGGCGGTAATAGAGTTGCAGGCGCAGAGAGGCGATCAGGCTGAGGACGGCCAGCGCGCCGGAAATAAGGGCGTTCCATCCTGCCATGCTCAGACCGAGAAAGCGCCAGGCCACAACGTCGCACTGCGGGGCCTTGACCTTGGCCCCGGAGAGCATGGCGGCGATGGAATCGATCGACACGTCGTCCGAAGCGCCGGTGCAGGTGGCAGGCAGGGACCACCACTTGTTTTCGCCGCCCATATGGAAGACGGCGATAGCGCAGCCCGTGGCGAAGACCGCGAACAGGACGAAGGAAAAGACGCGCGGCGGGCCCTTGGCCCCGGTGAACACCGCCCAGACCGTGGCCACCAGCGATACGCCCACCGCGATCCAGTAGATGTCGCGCTGTTTCAGGCACAGATGGCAGGGATTGAGGTGGCCGAAGGTTTGAAAGGCGTGCGCCGCCCCCAACAGGCTGAGGGCGCAGACGAGGGCTATAACCGACCACCAGCGGCTAAAGAACAGCACGGCTTTCATCACGTTCGGTCATCCCTGGTTACTCGAAGCGCGGTCACTGTAGATGCTTCGCGTGACCGGGGCAATCGGCTCCGTGACGGGTTCAGTGCATGAACTTGACGGCGACGATGCCCAGCACGATCACCGCGACGCCGACGATGGCCACCAGATTGATGCGCTTTTCGATCAGTTCGCGCGCCTGCGGGCCGAAGCGCTTGAGCAGGAAGGCCGTCATGTAGAAACGCGCGCCGCGGGTGACGACGCAACACACGACAAAGATAGCGAGGTTCAACTGCCCCATGCCGGACGCGATGGTCACCAGTTTGAACGGGATCGGCGTCAGGCCCTTGATCAGGATGGCCCACGCACCCCATTCCTGAATAATGGTGTGGAAGCTGTCGAGATTGCCCGAATAGCCGAACAGGCTGAGAATTTTCAGCCCGATATCCGCCAGATAGTAGCCGATGGCGTAACCGAACAGGCCGCCCAGCACCGAAGCGAGCGTGCAGATGAACGCCAGACGGTAAGCCTTTTCCGGCTTGGCCAGCGCCATCGGGGCCAGCATCACGTCGGGCGGAATCGGAAAGAACGAGCTTTCGGCGAAGGAAATGGCGGCCAGAACTTTTTCAGCATTGGGACGGGCCGCCTGTTTCAGGGTCCAGTCATATAGCGGGCGAAGCAAGGGATAAATCCATAACTTAAAGAATAATTTCGTCCGCCATAACAGGTTGTGGCGGGCTTGTCGCCTCACACCCTGTTGCAGTGCGAAATAAATGAAGACGTGTGCTTCCTGCGCCGCCCCCGTGTCGAAATCAAGGCAAGGCGCATTAGTCTGTGTTTATGACGAATTAAAAAAATCTCATTTGTCTTTATGACATTATATCGGCAATACCAAAGTTACCTTTTGTGAGGATTGCCCTATGCCGTACAGTAAGCTGTCGCTGGATAACTACCTGCCTTATCGTCTGTCCGTCGCGTCGAACGCGGTGTCGGGCCTGATTTCGACGGCGTACGATAGCCTGTACGGTCTGAAGATCCCGGAATGGCGTTTGATCTGGGTGCTGAACGAAGACGGCCCCTCGACCCAGCAGGCGCTGGTCAAGCGCACGGGCATGGACAAGGTGACCATTTCGCGCGCGGCTCAGGCCCTGGCCAAGCGTCGCCTGATCACGCGTGCTCCGCACGAACACGACGGACGCTCCCACCACCTGATCCTCACGCCGGAAGGCCAGCGCCTGTTCAACGACGTCGCCCCGTCGGCGGTGGAGTTCGAGAAGGAGGTTCTGGCCAACCTGTCGCCGGAAGAGATCAGCCTGATGAAGGATCTGCTGCGTCGCGTCGAAGAGGCCGCGCTGAAGACCCAGGGTCGCACGGTGCGCTGAGCCGGGTCTAGTTGAACACAATCAAGGGCTCATCTGCGAGGGTGAGCCCTTTTTGCTGCGGCCTCTCCGAAATAGGCCTACCCCGCTGGTGCAAAGCGTGGCAATCTGTTAACCCTTTTTGTCGCTGACCGCTTTGGGGGAGTTTTCAGGCCGCATGCGCTACACCGGGGACGATTATACCACGCCGCCGGACGGCTTTTACGACCCGACCCTGTGGGAGACGCTGGTCCGTCTGTGGTACAGCGGCGGCCTGCTGTGGATTTTCGGCATAGGCTTTTGCCTTCTGATGATCGTGCTGGGCCTTGTTCTCGGCGCGCGCCAGCGCAAGGGTGTGCCGGCGGCGCTCAATCGCAATGTCGATGCGCTGGGGGCGGTGATTGCCGACTCGGTGCGCGGGTCTGAGGCCAGTGTGCGCGAAAAAGCGCAGGGCGCGCTCGACGCCAATCAGGAACTGTTCGGCGACACGACGGAACTGATGAACCTTGTCGGCAAGCATCATGCGGCGCTGAACAAGGCCAACAGCGCCGTGAAAGAGGTCGAGCCCGAAAAGAAACCCGACGCGGCCAAGGGGCTGAGCGGCATGTCAGGCGGCACGGTAATCAATATCGCCGTCAATAACGGTCAGCCGGGGGGCGGTGAGGCTGTTGCGCCGGGCGC
This sequence comes from Asticcacaulis sp. AND118, assembly GCF_020535245.1. Classification (GTDB taxonomy): domain Bacteria; phylum Pseudomonadota; class Alphaproteobacteria; order Caulobacterales; family Caulobacteraceae; genus Asticcacaulis. The sequence continues at coordinate 957,885 of NZ_CP084910.1, forward strand.
GGTGGCGGCGGTCGGCGGCGAAATCGTCGGCGCGCCCAAGGCCGAAGACAAAAAAGACGCCGAGGGCAAGCCGGGCTTCGACACGACGACGAAGGTCTGGCTGACCTTGCAGAAGCTGGCGGCGCCGTGGCGCGACCTCAGCCTGATGCGCGAACACTACAGCGCCGTATTCCGGCAACTGACCACGGCGGAATGGCGCGACCCGCGCACGCTCAACGGCGCGCCGGTCGAACCGGGGAGCGACATCAGCCGGCCGAGGTGGAAGCGATGAGATACGCTGACGCGCCTGAGGATTTCGGTGATCCCTTCGGTGAAGGTCCGCGCGCGGTGGCGACCATCGTGCTGGACGGCCATACGCTATTGATGCTGCTGGCCTTCGTAGTCGTGGGGCTGCTGCTGTTTGCCTTTGCCCTGTGGCTGTCGGGTGAGATGTCGCGGGCGGGGCAACGAGCACGGCACCGCGCGTCGGCTAGGGCCATTTACGACAGCATCCGTTACAGCCTGTATCAGGCGGTCAGCACATCCGGCGCGGTGCAGCTTGAAAAGGCGCGCGAACTGTCGGCGGTGGTCGAGGCGCGGCTGGGGACTTTGCTGGCCCTGAAGGACAAGACGGGCAAGCCGTTCGAGGACCTTCAGAAGGCGCTGGCCGAGCCTGAGCCCGATCCGGAAAATCCGAAAAAGGACCCGCCGGCCAAGGTCAAGGTCGATATGACCAGCGACGAGCATCGCGTAGCGGTGTGGAAGGCCGTGCAGGAGTTCCACGAGGTGTGGAAGGACGAGGCGCGAATCCTCAACCTGCTGGAAGGGGCGCAGGACGAACTGGGCCGACGCAGCGTGACGACGGCCTTCTTCCATAGCCGGGGCCTGATCGATCCGCGCTATCCGTGGGGCGGCGCGCCGTCTCCCCGCCCGCAAGGGCCGAAGCCGGAAAAGAAAGCGAAGCCGAGAAAGGGTCGGACGGAAGAGGTGGCGATTACGGTCGCCGAGCCCGCGCCGATAGGACCGGACGACCTGCCGCCGCCTGCGCCGCGCCCGACCAAGGGCAAGCTGGCCAAGCACAAGCGCAATATGCTGGCGTAATGTTTCTAAGTGAGTTGTGTCTGTCTCTTGGCTGCGGATATAAACCGTTGGCGAGTGGCGTAAACGATTAATAGCAAGCCGCCTAAGAAGCCGAAAATATAACTTGTGGAATGCGCCCAATATGTATGGACCGGCTGCCGATCGCAAGTAAGATTTCGCATGAATAGCAGAAGTCGCTTATATGTATCCGGCCTGTTGATCGGCATGCGAGCCGTGGCCTTGATGGGAATACGCACGCGCTTTTGGCCTCATTAGCGGATCGGCCGGCAAGCGGCCATTAGGGCGCTCAGGCTCAGGGCGCGTTTATCGTTCCGTTCCATGCAGTCGTCTTAGTCGCGAACTGGGTGGAGATCGATGCTATACGGCCTCGATCTCGGTTCTGTGGGTATCGAAAGCCTTTCCTGTACTCAATACGCTCCAGCTGATCCGAGCCAGCTTGTTGGCGAGGGCGGCGGCGAGCTTGTTTCGGTGCATCCGCGTGGCGGCGCTGGTGAGCCAGTCTCCGAAGCTGTACTTCGGCCAATTTTGAGGCCTCATCAAGAGGACATTGGCGGCCTGTACGAACAAGGTTCGAAGGTATCGGCTTCCGCGTTTTGAGATGCGCCCGAGAATAGAGCGGCCACCCGTGCTGAACTGCTTGGGTACCAACCCCAGCCAGGCACCGAAGTCGCGACCACGTTCAAAGGCTTCACCTGTGCCAATGGCGGCAACAACCGCCGTGGAGATCAGGGGCCCGACGCCCGGCACACTCATCAGGCGACGGCAGTTGGCTTCATTCCGGCTGATTTCTTCGATCTCGCCGCTGAGGGTCTCGATGCGTTCATCGAGCCACAACCAGTCTTCATAAAGGCCAACGATGAGTTGGCTCATACGCGGCGAAATCTCATCTGCGCGGTTGTTCAAGATGTCGAAGAGCGAGTCACGTAAGGCACGCACACCGACCCTGACCGTGATGCCCTGCTCGATTAGGAAGGCACGGATCTGATTGATCGTCGCTGTGCGCCGCGACACCAGCCGCGAGCGAACGCGATGGCAGGCCTGAAGATCCAATTGATCCTGGGTCTTCTCACTCACTGTCGACAGGTTCGGCCGCAGAGCCGCCTCGGCTATAGCCTCGGCATCATTGTAGTCGTTCTTCTGCCCCTTCAGAAACGGCTTTACGTAAATAGCGGGGATGATGCGCGGTTCGTGGCCGAGCTGTCGAAGGGTGCGACTGACAAAATGCGCGCTGAGGCAGGCCTCCATGCCGACGATACACGGCGGCAGCTTTTTAAATGTCTCTGTCAGAGCCAGCCGTTTGATTTTACGGCGAAGAACGATCTGACCATCTGTACTAAATCCGACAAGGTGAAACACGTCCTTGCCGATATCTATGCCTATCGACGCTAACTCAGGAATGTTCGTATCCATGGGATGCTTCTCCGGGTGGCGCCAAGCAGTCTACTCCGACTACTTCGCAAGGGAAGCAGCCGGTCCATCCCATTAGCGGCGGTGAATGCCACATGCTTTTCGGAAGGGATTATCTCGCCCCACCATCCCGGAATGTTGATAATGCCTAACATGATCAATGTGGCACTGATTAAACCCGCACAAAACGCGGCAGACGCACTAACAACCATCAGGATGAGGATTGGCTTCTGAAGCTGAGCAAAGCTCAGCTTGTTCTGCGATCCAGCGCGCGCTCCTATTGCCAGAAGTATCCCCAGCGGCAAACCCACCCACCAAGTGGCTATGATGCCCCAGCCTAAAGCCAGCAAAAAAGGGGATTGCGTTGCAAAGACAGGCGGGTGCGCTACTGTAAAGTATTCTACGCACAGATGGGCTGTTACCATGTCATGCAGTATGCCGTAGCTCACTGCAGCAAATATGGAAAAGCCTATAATCTTGATGCTTTCCACGGCCCCCCCCCCTCGCTGATTATACCTACGTCCTTGCACCATAAAGCAAAACCGCCGGTGTTTGAAACACCGGCGGTTCATTCTGCTCCAGATTACGGGTGCAGGGTCCGCGACCCTGCTATCTTGCGAACTTCTGGAACTTGATACGCTTGGGGATCAGGCTGTCCGTGCCGAGACGGCGCTTCTTGTCTTCTTCGTACATTTCGAAGTTGCCTTCGAACCATTCGACGTGGCTATCGCCTTCGAAGGCCAGAATGTGTGTCGCCAGACGGTCGAGGAACCAGCGATCGTGCGAGATGACCACGGCGCAGCCGGCGAACTCTTCCAGCGCCTCTTCGAGCGCCTGAAGGGTTTCGATATCGAGGTCGTTGGTCGGTTCGTCGAGCAGGATGACGTTGCCGCCGGCAGCCAGGGTCTTGGCGAGGTGGACGCGGTTGCGCTCACCGCCGGAGAGAAGACCGACCTTCTTCTGCTGATCGCCGCCCTTGAAGTTGAAGCCGCCGACATAGGCGCGCGAATTGATTTCGCGCTTGCCGACGACCATGATGTCGGTGCCGCCGGAAATGGCCTGCCAGACGGTGTGCGCAGGGTTCAGGTCGTCCCGCGACTGATCGACATAGGCCAGCTTGACCGTTTCGCCGAGCTTGATCGTGCCGGCGTCAGGCGTTTCCTGACCGGTGATCAGCTTGAACAGGGTCGACTTGCCCGCGCCGTTCGGGCCGATAATGCCGACGATGCCGTTGGGCGGCAGGCGGAAGCTCAGATCCTTGAACAGGACCTTGTCGCCGAATTCCTTTTCGAGGCCGTTGACCTCAAGCACCACGTTACCGAGGCGCGGGCCGGGCGGGATGGTGATGGTGGCGAAGGTCTGCGCCGCGCGGGCGTTTTCCTGTTCGCGCACCATGTCGTCATAGGCCGCCAGACGGGCCTTGGACTTGGACTGTCGGGCCTTGGCGCCCGAACGGACCCATTCCAGTTCCTTGGTCAGGGCGCGTTGACGCGCTTCGGACTCGGATTGCTCCTGCACGACGCGCTTCTGCTTCTGCTCCAGCCAGCCGGAATAGTTGCCTTCGTAGGGGACGCCCTTGCCGCGGTCGAGCTCCAGCGTCCATTTGGTCACCTGATCGAGGAAGTAGCGATCGTGGGTGACGAGGATGACGCAGCCGGGGAAGTTTTCGAGGTGGTGCTGAAGCCAGGCGACCGACTCCGCATCAAGGTGGTTGGTCGGTTCGTCGAGCAGCAGCATGTCGGGCTTGGACAGCAGCAGGCGGGCCAGCGCCACGCGGCGCTTTTCACCGCCCGACAGCTTGGTGACGGGGCTGTCGTTCGGCGGGCAGCGCAGGGCGTCCATGGCCATTTCGATGCGGCTGTCGATGTCCCAGAGGTCGCCGGCGTCGATCTTTTCCTGGAGGGTGTTCATCTCCTCCATCAGTTCGTCGGAATATTCCTCCCCCATCAGGGCGGCGACTTCGTTGAAGCGGTCGAAGATTTTCTTTTCTTCGCACCAGTCGATGACGTTTTCCCAGACGGTCTTGTTATCGTCCAGATGCGGCTCCTGCTGCAGGTAGCCCATCTTGGTGCCCTCGGCGGCGCGCGCCTCGCCGGAAAACTCCTTGTCGATGCCGGCCATGATCTTCAGCAGGGTCGACTTACCCGAACCGTTGACGCCGACGACGCCGATCTTGGCGTCCGAATAGAAGCTGAGCCAGATGTTTTCGAAGACCTTCTTACCGCCGGGGTAATGCTTGGTCAGGCCCTGCATCTGGAAAATATATTGCTGCGCCATGCGAGAGGCACCCTTGTTTCACTTGTATGGAATGGTGCGGGCGGTTTAGCCGAGGGGGGGCAAAATCACAACCTGAAAATAGGCCGATACGCGGCGCGGTGTGTTGCCAGCCGGCATTCGCGGGCCTAGGTTTCGGGCAACAAGGATGGAGGGGTGACATGGAGCGTCGCAGACTGCTGCAACTGGGGGCCGCGGGGCTGCTGACGGCGGCGTTTCCGGTCAGAGCCGGGACGAGCCCTCAACTGACGCCCTTGCGGCTTCTGCCATCGGAGCTGTTCCGCATCACGGTGTGCCTGAGACCGTTTCGCGCCAACGGCCCGCGCATCGAGGCGGAAAAGCGGGGGCGCAAGACCATCGTGCATAATTACGGTCATGGCGGATCGGGCTGGTCGCTGTCGTGGGGGGCGGCGGAGGAGGTGGTGCGGTTGGCGCTGCCGCTCAAAGCCAGTAAGGTGGCGGTGATCGGGGCGGGGGCTATCGGCCTGACCACGGCCCTGACCGCTCAGCGCGCGGGGATGGCGGTGACGATCTATGCCAAGGAACGCTATCCTTTCGTGCGGTCAGGCGGGGCGACGGGTAGCTGGACGCCGGACTCGCGCATAGCCTTGGAATCCGCCGCTCCCCCGGGGTTCGCCGAGTCATGGGAACGTATGGCGCGGCGGTCGTGGACGATGCACAACGCTTTTGTCGGGCTCCCCGGCGCGCCGGTCGAATGGATGGATAAGTACAGGACGCGCACCGCGATGGACCCGGCGCTGATTCCGGCGGATCTGCCCCCCGATCCGGGCTGCGTCTATCTGGCCGATCGGTTGGGCGATATCGTACCGCACAGTCGTGCGCTGGCGCGCGAGGCGCATCCTTTCAATGCCGAAGAGGTCTATTGCAAGCCGGATATGAGCTTCAATATCGCGGCCTATGCGCACCAACTGGAGCAGGACTTCCTGACGGCAGGCGGGCGCTTCGTCCCGGCGGCATTTGAGACACCGGACGACGTGGCGCGGCTCAAGGAACGGGTGGTTTTCAACTGCACCGGCTACGGCGCAAAGGCCCTGTGGGGCGATGCTTCGATCGTGCCCGTGCGGGGACAGATTGCCTGGCTGCCGCCGCAGGAGGGGGCGCACTACGGCTTTCTTTACAAAGGGATCATGGTGATGGCCCGGCGCGATGGAATTGTGGTGCAGCAGGTGGGGCCGCATGATGGACTGGGCTGGAACGACGCCAACGAAGCGCCGGACTATGACCATGCCCGCCTGACTATCGCGCAATTAGGTGATGTTTATCGCTAAAAAATAGGGCGGCGGCATGGCTTTCGCCGCGCCCCGCCCTGTAACGGAAATATCATTGTGCCGCGCAGCCACCGGCAGGCGCGATAAAGGACTTAAACCGATCTGGATCGGCCCGGCTCCTAAAGAACAGGATGATGCGAAAGGCAAGGGGCTTCCCGCCCTTTGAGACGCATAGTCATAAATCAGAGACATGAGGCTGCGTGCACTTCGCGCTTTACGATAGACAAGTCAGTGGGTTATATCGCGGTTGTGTGCGTCTGTAGCGACAACCATGACCGAACCTGTCTCAGTGACCTACTATGAAGCCGGCACGCATCTGATGCCCGGCGCCGAAGGGCTTCAGGCCTATGCCGAAGCCATCTCGCCGATCTTCGACGTGACGGTGACACCGACCGGCGCGCCGCCTCAGACCTGGATCAAGAGCTATCAGATCGGGAGCCTGCTGCTGGGGCAGGCGCATATGAGTGATGGCGATTTCGTCTATACGCGCGATCAGCGCAAGGTGGCGGCCATGGGTCTGGACGTCATTCTGGTGCAGTTGATCGACGCAGGGCGCGACCTGCGCTTTGCCGGTGAGGAAGGCGTGACGGCGCAGCGCGGCGATGTCTGCGTGCTGGATATGATGCGCACCTTCCGTTCGGAAACCTCGGTCTGCACCAATATCAATCTGGCCTTGCCGCGTAACCTGTTGTCGCTGTCCGAACAGGAACTGGACGGTCTGCACGGTATCGTGTTGCGTGGCGATACGGCGGCCGGACAGTTGATGGCGCAGCACATGCGGCAGCTCTGGGCGCTGGCGCCGGCGCTGACGGCCGAGGAAATACCGGTGGTGACGCGGGCGACGCTGGATCTGCTGACGGCGCTCAGCCTGCCGCATCTGTTGGCCTCCGGGCCCGATGGCCCCTTGCACAGCGCCCAACTTATGCGCATTCGCCGCCATATCGAAACGCGGCTGAGCGATTCTGAACTGGGTCCGGCGCGTCTGTGCCGCGACTTCGGCCTGTCGCGCGCTTCGCTCTATCGCCTGTTCGCGCCGCTGGGCGGAGTCAGCGACTATATCCGCGAGCGGCGGTTGCAACAGGCCTTCGGGCAACTGGCGGACCCGGCACATCGCCACAAGACCATGGGGCAGGTGGCGCAGGAAAACGGCTTTACCGGTTGGGCGGTGTTTTCACGCGCCTTTCGTGCGCGCTTTCAGATGACGCCGGGCGAGGTGCGCGCACTGGGGCCCGAAGCCGTGACGCAGCGCGTGCGCACCGATACGCCACACCTGCCGGACTGGTTGCGGCAGTTGGATCGGGTTTAAACCGCGAAAACCGCCTGCATCAGGTCTTCGAGATGCGCGCGATCGGTCTCGTCGAAGGCGGCATGGCTTTCCGAATCGACGTCGAACACGGCGATCAGCGCGCCGGAAGGATCGAACACCGGCACGACGATTTCGGAATTGGAACGGCTGTCGCAGGCGATGTGACCGGGGAAGGCGTGGACATCTTCGACCACCTGCGTCGTGCGTTCGCGCGCCGCCGCGCCGCAGACCCCACGCTTGAAATCGATGCGCAGGCAGCCGAGCGTCCCTTGGTAAGGGCCGACCACCAGTTCGTCTATCCCTTGCGCCTTCTTTGTTTCGTCGACAATATAGAAGCCGGTCCAGAACCAGGTATCGAAAGCCTGCGACCCCAGACACGCCACAGTCGCCATGCGCGCCACCCGGTTCGGCTCATTGTCGAGCACCGACAGGATTTCCTTTTTAAGCGACTGATAGACTTCTTTTTTCTGGACGGGGGAAAGCATGGGGAACCTGTAAGAGTCAAAATTTCGCCTGCGGGGCGAATTCATAAGCGGCTGATGCGGATTTGTCGTCGTGCCGGCGAAAAGTGTCCCGGAACGGGCGGCTCATACCACTTTTCTCTGGCCAAGGCGTAAAAATTAACGCTATCATCATGGCGTTATACGGGGGTTGACGAACCGCTCAGGAGCCGGGTTTCCGTCTTGAGTATCGTCGGGGTTCCGCGACAATCCGGCAACGCTTTGCCGGCATCGCGCGGGGACCGGATGGGGGCGCTTGACAGGTCGCACGATCCCTAACACAAGATTTGTTAACCATAATTTTGCCGACGTTAATGTCGGGGCGATGCGTGATGTCGATGAGCGAAGACATGAGGTGCGACGGCGCCGGTAAAAATACCGACCGCCGCACCGGCCGGACGCAGGCAGGTCGTAACCCCTTGCGGGTAGCGGTCGCGGCCCTGATGACGGCGGCGCTCTGCCTGCCGCTGGCGGCCTGCGATGTTTCCGTCGACTGGCTGGGTCGCGGCGACGGTCCGCGTGGCGTCAGCGGGTGCCCGCGTCCGCCTATGACCGATAATGGCGGCGGCGGGTTCAATGATCAGGAACGCGCGGTCCGCTATTTCCGCAAGCACGCCTTCTCCAACGACTTCTTCTCGCAGCTTGAATTGTCCAGCCGCTATATGGCCGAGCGCGCGACGGACAAGAATCTCGAAGACCCGATCGAGGCGTCGGTGTGGCTGGTCATGGCCTTGACCAACCCCGAAGGCTTTGCGCCGATCAACCGCACCCTCAAGGACGGCCAGATGGCCTCGCGCTTCGACAAGTGCCGGGCGGTGGAACGCGCCGTGGCCTATCGCAAGCTGGAATCCCTGCTGGCGCGCATGGACAATTCCGAGCGCGACAAGATTCGCGACCGCGTCGTCTATATCCAGTCGCAACTGGGCGCGGACGGTTTCCGCACCCTGGGGCGTCTTTACGATACGCAGTACGGTCCTATGGGCGAGCCGGTCGATAACCGCGAGGCGGTGCGCGCCATGATGCGCAATCCCGTCGATGGCCGTCCGAACGTTATTTCACTGTTCCCGCGCAACGATGTCGACGCCTACCTTTATAATTACAAGGCGGCGGAAACCGGCGATGTCGGCGCCTATGTAATGCTCAAGGACTTCGAGAAGTCCGCCCCTGAGCGCAATCGTTACGGCGCCTTTGTCGAGGCCAAGGCCAAGCGCTGGGTGTCGCCGTTCGAATTCTATCCGCCCGAAGCGCCCGCCGGCGGCGTGCCGCACTCAGACGAGAGCCGCCCGCGCAACGACGCCTACGAATACGCCCTGTCGCGCATGGACGAACTGCCGTTCATCCATGTCTGGCGCGCGCTGGTCTATCTCGATCTGGCGCAGGGACCGGCCCCCGTTCAGCGCGTGAACGCCGAATTCGACAATGAAGGCAATCCGGGTCAGGAACGCTATCCGGTCGGCCCGAACGATGCCGATATCGCTCATGTGTCGGGCCAGTCGCGTCCGGTCGAAGCCGTCTACAGCCCCGGTCGCGTGCCACCTCAGACCCTGTCGGCCCTTCGCGCTATTCTCGGTCGTCCTGACGGGTCGCGCATGACCAACCTGGATAAGGTGCGCGCCATACAACTGGCGGCCACCAACGGTTCGTCGCAGGCGCAATTGGTGCTGGCGGTCATGTATTCCGAAGGGGTTGGCGTTCCGACCGACTATGCCCGCGCCTACTATTGGTATCAGCAGGCCGAAAAGCAGGGGTCAGCCGAAGCGCGCTTTGCCATGTCGACCTATTTTGCGCTGGGCCTGACCGGTGTCGCCGATCAGGACAAGGCGCAGGCCGTCGTGCTGCGCCTCGACTCGGCGCTGGCCGGCTACAGGCCGTCGGCCTCGCGCCTGCAGGCCGTGCTGGCGCAGGTTTCGGCCAATCCGGGGCGGTAAGGGAAAGATCATGATGCGCGCAATCGTCACCTTCATCGCCCTGGCCTTTTCGGTTATCGGTCTGTCGCTGGCACCGGCGGCTTCGGCACAAACGCCCGGCGGCTACAACGGATACAATGCCGCGCGGGTCGAGGCCCGGTCGCGCCAGTGCTTCGGCGTGCTGCTCGACTATCAACTCAAGACCTGCCACGGCAAATATTACAAGCCGCACAGCCGTTACGGCTATTACGGCTCGAAGTGGAACGCGACCATCAATTGCGACACCGCGCGTCAGGCCTATGTCGAGGATGTGGTGCGCCGCATGCGTCCGGGCGGCGTGCTGAAGCTGGTGGCGAAGAACCGCTCCTGCGTCGCCAGCCTGCTGATCAATCAATCCTTGACAATTGTCGGCGAGAGCGCGGACTCGCGTCTGCCGGTGCTGGTGGCCCCGGACGGCGAGTCCTGCCTGCGCATTAATCCGCAAGCCAGCAAGGTCGTGCTGAAAAACATGCTGATCGCCTCGCGTCGGGGAGGTCAATCGGCCTGTATCTATAGCTCCGGTTCGGAGCTGACCCTGCAAAACTCTACGGTGCGCTACGAAGGCGACTCGGCGGCGATTCACGTGGCGGGCGGGCGTCTCAACCTGCTGTCATCCTTTGTCGTGGCCAAAACGCGCACCGTCGCCGTGGCCGTCAATTCGTCGCAACTCTATGCCGAGCAATCAGGCATCACCTCGACCTCCGGCGGGCTCTATGCCGTGCTCAATGGCGACTCGCAGATGACGGGCGTCACGGTTCAGCAACTGGCCGATTGGCGCGGGTTCGAGCGCGGCGAGGGTGCGATCGGTATGGAGATCAAGCTCGACTCCAGCGACTCCATCCTGTCAATGGATGATATGCGCGTCGAATATTTCGCCTCGGCGCTCAGCCTGTCGGGTGGCGGTGAAGCCCTGCTGTCGCGCTCGCTGATCGATTTCTCCGAGCACGGTGTGACCTCCAGTCTCAACCGTCTGCGCGTTATCGACAACAAGATCCTGTCGAACGAAATCGCCGTCAATATCGAAGACGGCACGGGTTTCATTGGTGGCAACCAGATCGCCAAGATTCGCACGGCGGGTATTCTGGCGTCGTCGCGCGGCGAAATCCGCGCGGTGGACAATCTGATCGATCCATCGGCGGAGGCCTGCCCGAAGCTGAAATGGGGCAATCTCGACCCGGCGCAGCGCACCTGCACCCCGTGGTACAAAGGCTCGGAATTCGACATCCCGGCCGACGCCACGCGCCAGTACATGTTCGCCGACTACTGGCCGCGCTTGTTGGTTGCCTCGAAGTAGGGCTCACCGGATTATTACCGATATTTAATCCGGTCCCCGGCGGGCAGACTCGACACGTCGAAAAAAGCGGTCTCTAAAGACAACTTCTTTTCCGTTGTAACCATCGGGTTCTGCCATGAAGTCTCGTCTGCTTGCCTCGGCCGGTCTGGCCGCCGCGCTCCTTTTTCCCGCCCTTTCCGTTCACGCTCAAGACGGGCAGGCTCAAGAGAAGCAGCCGTTCAGCTATAGCGACCTCATCTCGCTGGAACGCCTGTCCGGGCTGACGGTGAACAAGGCCGAGACGCACGCGGCGTTTCAGGTGCGCACGTTGAACGCCGACAAGACCAAGGGCGTCACCACCCTGTGGCTGACCGATTTGAAAACCGGTACGTCCAGGGCCCTGACCGCGGCGTCGAAGGGCGGGGCGCTGTCGCCGCAGTGGGGCGCGGATGGCGCGCTGTACTTCCTGTCGGCGCGTTCGGGCTCGATGCAGGTGTGGAAGACCGATATCAACGACGCCGAAGCCGTGCAGGTGACCAAGCTGTCGCTCGATGTCGGGTCATATAAGCTGTCTCCGGACGGCAAGGGCATGGTGGTGTCGCTGGCCATCGATGAATCCTGCAAAACCGAAGAAATCGACTGCACCCTGAAAACGCAGGCCGAAAAGAAGGCCGACAAATCGACCGGCGTCATCTACGATCGCCTGTTCGTTCGCCATTGGGACGCCTGGGCTGACGGTACGCGCAACCATTTGTTCTATGTGCCGCTGACGGGTGAGACGGCGACATCCCTGACCGCCGGAGTCGATGGCGACGTGCCGTCCAAACCCTTTGGTGACGAGGCCGAATACAGTTTCTCGCCCGACGGCCGAAGTGTCTATTATTCGGTGCGCATCGCCGGCAAGGACGAGCCGCGTTCGACCAATTTCGACATCTACAAGGTCGATATTGCCAGCCCGACGACGCAAACCAACCTGACCGAGGCTAACAAGGCCTGGGACACCGGCGCCGAAGTGTCGCCGGACGGCAAGTGGCTGGCCTATCGCGCGATGAAGCGCCCCGGCTTCGAAGCCGATCAGTTCGAAATCTTCGTACGCAACCTTGCCACGGGCGAGACAAAACAGATCGCCGCCGACTGGGACCGCTCCGCCGACAGCCTGAAATGGGCGGCCGACGGCAAGAGCCTCTATGTTGTCGCGGGCGATGTCGGCAAGACGCCGCTGTTCCGCGTTGAAATCGCGTCGGGCAAGGTGACGCCGTTGTCCAAGGGCGGTCACATGGACGCCTTTGCGCCGCTGAAGGATCGCTTCGTCTTCCTCAAGAGCGGGATGGACTATCCGTCGCAACTGTTTGTGTCCAAGCCGAAAGCCAGGCTTATCGACGACGGCGCGACGAAGCTGACCTTCATCAATGACGCGGTGCTGCAAAACCGCGCCATGGGGGCCTTCGAGCAGTTTGCGTTCAAGGGCTGGAATGACGAGACCGTCCACGGCTACATCCTGAAACCCGCCAACTATGTCGAAGGCCAGAAATATCCGGTGGCCTTCCTGATCCACGGCGGACCGCAAGGTTCGTTCGGCGAAAGCTGGTCCTACCGCTGGAACCCGGAAACCTACGCCGGCGCAGGTTACGCCGTCATCATGATCGATTTCCACGGCTCGACCGGCTACGGTCAGGCCTTCACCGACTCGATCAGCCAGCACTGGGGCGACCGTCCCTTAGAAGACCTGCAAAAGGGTTATGCCTACGCCCTGTCCAAATACAGCTTCCTCGACAAGGATCGCGCCTGTGCGCTGGGGGCCTCTTACGGCGGCTTCATGATCAACTGGATCGCGTCGCAGTGGAAGGAACCGTGGAAGTGTCTGGTCAATCACGACGGTCTGTTCGACAACCGTTCCATGGGTTACGCGACCGAAGAGTTGTGGTTCTCGGAGTGGGAAAACGGCGGCAATGTCTATGACAACCCAGCCAATTACGACCGGTTCAACCCGGCGCTCCATGCGAAGGACTGGTCGGTGCCGATGCTCGTCATCCATTCCGACCTCGACTACCGCGTGATTCCGGAACAGGGGATCGGCACCTTCACGGCGCTGCAGATGAACGGCGTCAAGTCGAAGTTCCTGCGCTTCCCCGACGAGAACCACTGGGTGCTCAAGCCGCAGAACTCGCTGAAATGGCATGACACCGTGTTTGACTGGCTCAACGAACACACGAAGGTGAAATGATGCTGACGCGGCGGGGCATTCTGGCGGGCGGGGCCGGTCTGTGCCTCGCCGGCTGTTCGGAAAAGGTCAATCAGGTGCTCGGTCTCGGCCAGCGCCTGATGGAGATACAGAAACGTCACGGTGGCCGGGTAGGCGTCAGCGTCCGCACGGGCACCGCCACCGTGCAGGGCGATACGGCCGCAGACGGCAGCCTGAACATCAATTCCGGCGAACGCTTCGCCTTGTGCTCGACCTTCAAATGGGTGCTGGCGGCGGCGGTGCTCAAGGCCGTGGACGACGGCAGGCTGACCATCGCTCAGGAAATTCGTTACACGAAGGCCGACCTGATCGACCATGCGCCGGTGACGGAAATGCACGTTGCCAAGGGGCGCATGACGATCGGCGATCTGTGTTCGGCGGCCGTGGCCGTGTCCGACAACACGGCGGCCAATCTGTTATTGCCGCTGATCGGCGGGCCCCCAGGCCTGACGCAATTCGTGCGTGGGCTGGGTGATGGCATGACGCGCCTGGACCGTAACGAACCGGAACTGAATACCAATATCGAAGGTGACGAACGCGACACCACGACGCCGGACGCCATGAGCAGCCTGTTGCGCACGGTGTTTTCAGGCGATGCGCTTAGGCCGCAGAGCCTGTCTTTGTTGCGCGACTGGATGGTGGCAACGACCACCGGGCCGGATATGATACCTGCCGGCGTGCCGCAGGGCTGGACCGTCGGGCATAAGACGGGGCGCGGCGCCAATGGCGCGGTGAACGACGTGGCGGTCATCTGGCCGTCAGACAATAAGCCGCCGCTCTTCTTGTCGATCTATACGACCGGCGGGACGCTGGACGACAAGGGCCGCAACCAAGTCATCGCCGATATTACACGCTTGGTGGTCGATGCCCTGGCCTTCGCCGAAAGCCTCGACAGCGAGAGCGCCTAATCCTGGAGCACCCAGTCTTCGAGCACCCAGCCTTCAAGCGTGAAGCCTTCGAGCGCCAAGTCTTGACAGCCGCATCGCGGGTGGGCTTGAAAGGCCTATGAAACACGAACTGTCCCTGCCCGAAGTCCTGTCGCAGATCGAAAAGACCGTGCGGCCGCAATTCGGCAAGGGGCGCGTGGCCGACTATATTCCCGAACTGGCCACGGTCGATCCGACGAAGTTCGGCATGGCGGTGCGCACCGTCGCCGGGCAGGAATACGTCGTTGGCGATGGCGACGAGCCCTTTTCGGCGCAGTCGATCACCAAGCTGTTCGCGCTCGGCATTGCGCTCAATCGCATCGGTGACGAGGTCTGGACCCGCGTCGGCAAAGAGCCGTCAGGCACGCCGTTCAACTACCTGTCGCAGCTTGAGCACGAAGCCGGGTTTCCACGCAATCCCTTCATCAATGCCGGGGCGCTGGCCGTGGTCGATATGCTGCTGAAAGGCACGCGGCGACCGGACCTGACCGTGCGCGACTATATGGGCTTCCTGTGTCAGAACGCCCTGACCGTCGATGAGGATGTGGCGCGCTCAGAGATCGACACGGCGCATAAGAACCGCGCTATCGCCAATCTGATGAAGGGCGCGGGCACGCTGCACAACGAAGTCGAGACAGTTATCGAAGCCTATTGCCGTCAGTGCGCTATCACTCTTTCCTGTCGCGATCTGGCGCGGGCGGCCCTGCCTCTGGCAGCGGGCGGTTTCTCGCCGGTGATCGAGGAGACCGTATTCCCTGCGCGTCAGGCGCGGCGGCTCAATGCGCTTTTGCTGACCTGCGGCGTGTACGATTCCGTGGGGTCGTTTGCCTATCGCGTGGGTCTGCCGGCCAAGAGCGGAGTGGGCGGTGGCATCGTCGCCATCGTCCCCGGTCAGGCCGCCATTGCCGTTTGGTCGCCGGAGCTGGACCGCCACGGCACGTCTGTGGTCGGCTTTGCGGCGCTGGAGGCCTTCAGCCAGATCACCAACTGCTCGGTTTTGTGAGGTGTGTTCTTACCTGCGGTTAACCGCTGCGTGTTAGGGTTGTGGCGAAACGCGCCATAAGGGGAAACGCCGTGCCCACACTCGCTGCCATCATCGCTTCCACGACCGTCAGCGGGTCCATCAGCGCCGAAGACACGCTGATCGTGCGGCGTCAGGTCTTTCCGGACGGCGTCGTCACGCCGGAAGAGGCCGAAAAGATCATGGCGCTCAATGCGCTGTGCCGCTTGCCGTCCTCGGAGTGGGTACAGTTTTATGTCGAAGCCATCAGCGACTATGTGGTGCATCAGGCCATACCGGCGGGGTATGTCGATATGGGCAATGCGGAATGGCTGATGCGGCATATCGTGCGGGATGGCCGTGTCGACAGCCTGACCGAGTTGGAATTGCTGGTGAAGGTTATCGAGCTGGCGGCCTATGTGCCCGACAGTCTGAAACTCTATGTGCTGAAACAAGTGGAAAACGCCGTGTTGACCGGCGAAGGGCCGACCCGTCAGGGAACGCTGGATCGCAACGGCATCAACGCTACCGAGGTCGAACTGCTGCGTCGTACCCTGTTCGCGCAGGCGGGCGAGGAGGCTATTACGGTCAGCCGTGCCGAGGCCGATATGCTATTCCGCCTCAAGGACGCAACACTCAAATCGGACAATGCGCCGGGCTGGGCCGATCTGTTCGTGCGGGCGGTGGGCAATCACCTCATGGCGCTGCGCAACACCGCGCCGTTCAACCGCGAAGAGCAGATGGCCGCCGACGCCTTTCTGGCCGAGACGGATGTGCGCATCCACCGCTTTATCGGTCGCATGTTTGGCGTTGGCGCACAGACGACGCTGCCGGGGCGTCATATTGAGGCGGCGGAAACGCTGGATGCGCGCGTGGCGACGGATCAGGCGGTCACTCCGACTGAAAAGCGTTGGTTGGATGCCAGACTGGCCGACGATGCGGAGACGGATGAGTTGGAAGAGGCACTGATGCGCTTTATCGAACGCGAGACGGCGACGGCCTGAATGGATTGATCGGTGGTGCGGGTGGTGGTATAAGTTCCTACCTGTTCGCACCGGAGAACTATCGTGGCTGACGACAAACCTCGCGTGGAGAAGGTCAGTATTGCCCTGACCGCGGATATGGCTGCCATGGTGCGAGGCGCTGTCGATAGCGGGGAATATGCTTCGGCCAGCGAGGTGGTGCGTGAGGCCCTGCGCGACTGGAAATACAAGCAGCAGGAACGCGATCGCAAGATTGCCGAGTTGAAAGCGCTGATCGATGAAGGCGAGCGTAGCAGCCATACTGTATGGGAAGGCGCGGACGCCATTCTCGCCAAGGCAAGACAGCGGGCTGGGAAGTAATCCATGCCTTTCCGCCTTGAGCGCACGGGTCGTTTTGAGGACGATCTGCTTGACATCTGGGATTACGTAGCCAGCGATAATTTACCGGCGGCAGACAAGGTTATCCGAGACATCGTTGGTCGCTTCGAGCCCTTGGCGACATTTCCGAAACTTGGCCGAGCGGTGCCGGAAATTTCAACAGAACATTATGTGCTGCTGCAAGGTAGCTACGTGATCGTCTATCGCGTGGATGAAGAGGCGGGACGGGTGCTTTTGCTCCGTGTTATTCATGGCGCGCGGGATTGGTTAAGTCTGTTCGATTAACCCCAGTGCCGTCCGATAGCGCTCGATCTCTGCCAGCTTTTCATAAAACAGCGACCAGTCGTCGTTTTCGGCGATCGGCTTCCATAGCGCTTCGATCTCGTCGTAGAGCAGGGTCACCGGTTCGTTCTGTGCGAACAGCGGATGCGCCAGTTTTTCCGGTGCGGATGTGCTGTAGCCAGCGATCAGATGGCGGAACTCGGCGGCTTTCTGCTGAGCGTAGGCACCTGCGCGCGGGCCGTTCAGGGCGCGTGTTTGGCTAGCCTCCCCACCGAACCAGTCGAAGAAAAACCCCTCGAAACTGCCAGGTGTCTTCATCGCGCCAAGCCCGCGAAAAGCCGCCTGCATCAGCGGCGTGTCGTGCTCAATTCCCTGCGGTGTGATATTCAGTCGTCGGCAGAAGGTCTGGGCCATGGCTACCGAATAGCGGTCGGTAAAGGCGTTGAGGCTATCGATCAGAGGCTGACTGTCGCCGATCAGGCTCAGGCAGCGCGCCAGTTGCGTCAGGTTCCAGAACACGGCGTCCGGTTGCCGGGCATAGGCGTAAAGCCCGCCTTCGTCGAAATAGGCGGCGACAAAGCCCGGTTCGTAATGCGGCAGAAAGCGATAGGGGCCGTAGTCGAAGCTTTCGCCGGTCAGGCTCATATTGTCGGTATTCAGCACCCCGTGTACGAAGCCCGCGCACATCCACTGCGTGGTCAGTTCGGCGGTCTTCGTCACCACGGCGTCGAACAGAGTGTGGGTCAGGTCTGCGCCGTGCAGGTCGATCAGTTCGGGGTAATAGTTATCGGCGGCATAGCGCACCAGCGCCGTCATGGCCTCGGTTTCGTTGTGATAGGCCAGCCGCTCGAACGTGCCGAAGCGGATATGCGAATGCGATAGCCGCACCAGCACCGCTGCTCGGGTGGGGGAGGGCTCGTCATAGCGACGCAGCGACTCGCCCGTCTCGATCAGCGAAAAGCTCTTCGACGTATTGACGCCCAGCGCCTCCAACAGGGCGGTGGCCAGCACCTCACGTACGCCGCCCTTCAGCGTCAGCCGTCCGTCGCCGCCGCGCGACCATGGGGTGGTGCCGGAGCCCTTAGTGCCGAGATCAAGCAAGCGGTTGCGGTCATCCTGCATCTGCGCGAACAGAAAGCCGCGGCCGTCGCCGAGGTCGGGATTGTAGTGGCGGAACTGATGCCCGTGATAGCGCAGGGCCAGAGGTCCGGTCTGGTTGCCGGGCAGGGGCGTGAACCGGCCGAAATGCGCGATCCATTCGTCGTCGCTCAAATCCGCAAGTCCCACCGAACCTGCCGCGCGCTCATTGCGGTAGCGCAAAACCGTCTGCGGGAAGTCGGCGGCGGCCACGCGGTCGAACAGCACAAGCCCGGAGTTTTCAAGGCGTGCATCGGGGCGATAATCGGCGGAAATCGGCATGATATGAACCGGTTTTACTTGGGTCGGGGGCTCCGGTTTGCTACGGTTCTCATCAATAGTCGATTCAAAACGTCACTATTCTGACTGTCCGGAACGGACTTAACCCTCGCGCGGTCCTTTAGCCGCGCCCGCGGAAAGGAGACCGCCGATGAAGTTCACCCTCGAATTTCTCAAGACCGAAGCCGGGGCCGGCTTTATCCTCGGCCTGTCGGCCCTGATCGCCGTCATCTGGGCCAATTCGCCCTGGGCGGCGGTCTATTTCGACTTCATCAACGCTCATATCCCGGTGCAGGTCGGTGCCTTTGTCGAAGACAAGTCGATCCTGAAATGGACCAAGGAGGGGCTGATGGCGGTTTTCTTCTTCGTGGTCGGTCTGGAGATCAAGTACGAGATAGTCCGGGGCGAGTTGTCGAATCCGAAGAAGCTGGCCCTGCCGGTGCTGGGGGCCATCGGCGGCATGGCCGCGCCGGCTCTGGTCTATGTCGCCCTGAACGCAGGTCTGCACGGCGGCGACCTGCGCGGCTGGTCCGTGCCGATGGCGACCGATATCGCCTTTGCGCTGGCGGTTTTTGCGCTGGTCGGCAGGGGTTTGCCCGACAGTCTGCGCGTCTTTCTGCTGACGCTCGCCATTGTCGATGACCTGGGGGCCGTTATGGTCATCGGTCTGTTCTATTCATCGGGCATCGACCCGCTGCTGTGCCTGTGGATTGCCGGTCTGCTGGTCGTTATGGGTGTGGCGAAATACGTGCTGCGAAGCCATGCCCGCGGTCTCAAGGCCGTCTATCTGGTGCTGTTTGTCGCCACCTGGGCGCTCAGCCTGAAGGCCGGACTGGCGACGTCGCTCACGGCGGTGGCCGCGGCTTTCATGGTGACGCTCGATGCGCCCGCACGCGGCGAAGAAAGCCTGCTCAAGACGATCATGCACGACCTGCATATGCCGGTGTCCTACGGCATTGTGCCCTTCTTCGCTTTCGTCGCGTCTGGGTTTTCCTTCGCGGGGATGAGTTTCGCTTCGCTGGCCGACCCGCGTATGCTGGGTGTGGCTATGGGTCTCTTCGTCGGCAAACAGATCGGTGTCTTCGGTCTGGTGTGGCTGGCCATCCGCCTGAAGATCGCCCGGGCGCCGGAAAACAGCGGCTGGGCTGCGCTTTACGGTGTCAGTCTCCTGTGCGGAATCGGCTTCACCATGAGCCTGTTTCTGGGGGCGCTGGCCTTTGCTGACCATGCGGAAAGTGCCCAAAATGCCATAAAGCTCGGCGTAATTACGGGATCGTTACTTTCGGCCTGTGCAGGCGCAATAGTTCTGTCACGTCGTCGCGCCGGAAGTTGACGTTTGCGTAATGGTCAATATTTACAAGACTTTTTAGTTCCTGTGGTGCTTCTGCTAACGCCGCGTAAGCCTTGAATTCCAAGGCTTACGCGGTTTTTTCATGTGCGGTTGCGAGATGAATTTGAAATTGTCTTTGCTCGAACTTGTGTCATATCATCGGCGGCAGCAGTCCGTTCAAAGTAAACCTTTGGGCGAGTCTGCGTAAAACAACGTCAAAAGACAAAACTGGCAAATACAGGGACCGCCGTTTACCTAACGACAACCTTCAATAATGAAGGTGGCGGCCTGCTTGACCTAGGGGAAACACATGCGCGTAAAGGCACACACACACAACCGCTTCTCCCTCAACCGCACGCTGATGGTAACCTGTTCCGGTATGGTCATGGCGCTCGGTGCGGCATCGGCCATGGCTCAGGAGGCTCCGGCGGCAGTCGAGGAAGAGCCTCAGGTCATCACCGTCACGGCTCAGAAGCGCGAGCAGTCGCTGCAGGACGTGCCCATCGTCGTCACCACCCTGTCGGCGAAACTGCTGCAGGACGCCGGCGTGAAGGACATCAAGGACATGCAGGTCCTGACGCCGGGCCTGACCGTCACCTCGACGCAGAACGAAACCCTGACCACCGCCCGCATCCGCGGCGTCGGCACGGTCGGCGACAACCCCGGCATGGAATCCTCGGTCGGCGTGGTCATCGACGGCGTCTATCGCCCGCGCAACGGCGTCGGCTTCGGCGATCTAGGTGAAATCGGCCGCATCGAAGTGCTGAAAGGGCCGCAGGGCACCCTGTTCGGCAAGAACACCTCGGCCGGCGTCATCAACATCATCACCAAGGAACCGTCCTTCGTCTTCGGCATGGACGGCGAAGCCACCGTGTCGAACTTCGACGGCAAGGGCGTGTCGGCCTCGATCACCGGCCCGCTGTCGGAAGACCTCGTCGCCGGACGTCTGTACGTGGCCAAGCGCGAGCGCGGTGGCTATTACGACGTCAATACCGGCATCGGTCCGCGCACCCTTAAGGAGGACGCCGACCAGAACTTCTACACCGTGCGCGGCCAATTGCTGTTCACGCCAGGCGCGCACAAGATCCGCGTCATTGCCGACTATTCGAAGCGCGATGAAAACTGCTGCGCCGTGGTGCAGACGCGCACCGGCCCGACGGGGGCCATCCTCAACACACTGGCCGGCGGCAATGGCGTGATGACCAGCGCCGATCCGGAACAGCGTCTGGCCTATTCCAACCGCAACACGACGCAGAAGATCACCGACGGCGGTGTGTCGGTCGAAGCCAATATCAAGCTCGACTGGCTCGACTCGACGCTGACCTCGGTCACGGGGGTGCGCAAGTGGAAGAACAGCAACGGGCAGGATCTCGACTATTCCGGCGCCGACATCCTCTATCGCCGCGACAACGGCGACTTCAAGGCCGACTTTGACACCTTCTCGCAGGAATTGCGTCTGGCCGGCGGCGGTGAAAAGCTGAACTGGCTGGTCGGCGCCTTTTATGCCGACGAAGACCTGAAGCGCACCGACTCCTACGTCTACGGTTCGCAGTACGAGACCTACCTGTCGATCCTGCTGGCTCAGGCCCTGGGTCTGCCGACCACGACGCCGACAGTTTCGCTTCTGACCGGTCGCGCGGCGGGCACCTCCTATGCGGCGGGGCAGGGTGCGCTCGACTACTACACCCAGGAGTCCAAGTCGCTCGCCCTGTTCACCAATAACGGCTACAAGTTCACCGACAAGTTTGAGGTCACTATGGGCCTGCGTTACACGCAGGAGACCAAGAAGATGACCGCTATCTACACCAATTCAGATGGTGGCGTCGGCTGTGCTTCGGCCATCTCGCGTTCGGGTGTGATGGGCAATGCGCCGGTCGGCGCGTGGGCGACCATACCGGCGGCGGCGCGTCCGACCGTGGTCGGCAACATGTGTACCTTCTGGGGCAATGCCGCCTTCAACAACCGTCGCGTCGCCAACGAAGTGACCGAAAAAGAGTGGTCGGGCACGCTGAAAGGCGCTTATCGCTTCAACGAAAACGTCATGGCCTACGCCTCGTTCGCGCGCGGCTATAAGGGCGGCGGTTACAATCTCGACCGTGCCCAGACGGGTATCACGCCCGACGCCAACCTCTACTTCAAGCCCGAAACGGTGGATTCGTACGAACTGGGCCTGAAGACCTCGATGTTCAACAATCGCTTCCTGTTCAACATCACCGCCTTCGATCAGACCTATCAGGACTTCCAGCTCAATACCTTCCTCGGCACGGCCTTCGTGGTCGAATCGATTCCGGAACTGAAGTCGAAGGGCGTCGACGCCGACATCTACTGGTCGACGCCGATCCGCGGCCTGTCGGTGCAGGGCGGCATTGCCTATGCCGACACCAAGTATGGGGATTTCAAGGCGTCCGACCTCTCGAACGCTTCGCGCTTCCCGCAACTGTCGCTGTTGCCGGGGGCGCGCATGTCCTTCGCGCCGGAATGGACGGGCTCGCTGGCCGTCACCTGGTCGGGCAATATCGCTGAGAACCTGCGCGCGTCGGGTAATATCGCCGCCAAGTACTCATCTGAATACAATACCGGCTCCGACCTGATCCCGTTCAAGGCGCAGGACGGCTACACCCTGCTCAACGCCCGCTTCGGTATCGGTGCGCCGGATCAGGCCTGGACGCTGGAAATCTGGGGTCAGAACCTGACCGACGAAACCTACAAGCAGGTCGTGATCAACGCCCCGCTGCAGGGCAACGGCTTCCAGACGACGGTGCAGCCCAACGGCACCTATTACAATCAGGCGCTCGACACCAATACCTATGACGCCTTCATGGGCCAGCCGCGCACCTACGGCGTGACCTTGCGCGTAAAATACTGATCCGGCTCATCCGGTCAGGAAACGATAAGGCCCCGGTGTTTTCACCGGGGTCTTATTTTTTTTGGAGCTATTTGGTGTCGCCAAACAGGCTCGATATCTGGTTTGTCGCATTTTCTGACCCTCAACCGCTATCCACTTGAGCGAAAAATGCGCTCTCATGCGCCGTATTTTCACCCTCTTGTGGGATGCAATCTGTCGAAGAAACACCTATATTCCGTCCATAGCCACAGGAGACCGATTATGGCCGAGAAAGCCCCTGCCGAAGCCATTGCCGAGAAGACCACCCGCTCGATCACCGACGCGCTGGAATATCTCGAAGACAAGCTGAAGGTGTCCCAGGACACCCGTGAAAAGATCAACGGCACGATCGACCGCCTGCAGGTCATCCTCGAAGAAGCCCGTGACGAAGCGGAGGACAAGACCAAGGTCGTCCGTCGTCAGATTCGCCGTCATCCGGGCACTTCAGTGGCCATCGCTGCCGCTGCCGGGGTCGTGATCGGCCTGCTGCTGACGCGCCGCGACTAAGCGGGTCCCTGGCCCGTAAAAGAACCGCGCCGTTTCTATCGAAGCGGCGCGGTTTTTCGTGAAAGGGGGAGGGAGTGCTTTATCTGCTTTTTGCGGCGATCGGCCTGATCGGGCTCGGCTACTGCGCTTTTCAGCTCTAGAGCGAGATGATTTAAAGTGGAAACATCATCTCGCTCTCAGTTTTTGAGTGGTCGCGCAATTTTTCCGAAAAGTGGTGCCCACTTTATCGGATTGCGCTCTATTGCAGCCTACGCCACGGTGAAACGCGCGGGCGGGGGTTCGGCCCGCTGTGGAACGACGAGCCCCCGCTGGACCGTAAGGCCGATCGTCGCGACTTCTGGATCGCTTTGGCCACCGGTGCGGCTATGCTTGTCATCGCAACCCCGTTGGTCGCCAAACGGGTTTCCATCGGAGTCATGTCGCTTTGACTACATGCGGTACTGACCCGTTTCGATATGGGTCATGCATTCCGCCGTCAGCGGCTTATAGCCCGTATCGTCCATCTTCATCACATACAGCGGGTCGGTGACCTTCGCCGGATCGAAGCCGGCCTGCACGAGGTCCATCTTCTTGTATTTGAAGGTGCCCGTGGTCTCGGCGTTCTGCAGCAGACGGACGAAGCGCGGGCGGGCGAAGACGGGCAGGTGGGTGTTGACGTGCTGAGCGAAGGCCTCGATCGAGAAACCCTCGCCGGTGATCAGCGACACCATGCCGGCCTTGCCGTCGTAGTGAGGCACGGGGACGCCGTAGACGATGGCCTCATCTACGCCTTCGGCGCGGGCGCAGCATTCGCCGACCTCTGAGGTCGAGACGTTTTCGCCCTTGAAGCGGAAAGTGTCGCCGATGCGGTCCACAAAATAGATGTAGCCGTCGCGGTCCATCTTCATCAGGTCGCCGGAACGGAACCAGGCATCCCCTTTTTTGAAGACATCGTGCAGCACCTTCTTCTCGGAGGCCGCCTTGTCGGCATAGCCGGTGTAGAAGTGTCGGGCGTCGGCGCCGATGGCCCCGATGGCTTCGCCGACCTCGCCGGGCTTGCACTCGATGCACAAGCCGTCCGGGCCGCGCACGGGGGCTTCGGCCTCGACGTCGAACTGCACCAAACGGATATTGAAGGCATTGCGCAGATAGGACGGCGCGCGGCCGATGGCCCCGGCCTGACCGTCAAAATTGAACAGCGAGACATTGCCTTCGGTCGAGCCGTAGAATTCGATGATCACCGGCACCTTGAAACGCGTCTTGAACTCGGTCCATACTTCCGGGCGCATGCCGTTGCCGAAGGCGACCTTGAGCCTGTGCTTTGTTTCATCGTCCGGATCGGGCGAGATCGGCGCATTGACCAGATAGCGGCACAGTTCGCCGATATAGACGATGTGGGTGCAGTTGAGGCTGCGCACGTCATGCCAGAAGGCCGAGGCCGAAAACCGCCGCTTGATGACCATCGAACCGCCGTTGAGCAGGGCCGCGCCGACGCCGCACAGGCCGCCGGTCGAATGGTACAGCGGCAGAGCATTATACAGGCGATCCTCGTCCGTCATGTGCGATACGCCGCGGAAGGCCTTCATATAGAGCTGGGCGCGGGCGTGGGTGATCTTGGCCGCCTTGGGCAGGCCCGTCGTGCCGGAGGTGTAGATATAGAGGGCCGGGTCATGGGCGATGAGCCCCTGACGAATCCTGCGGTCCGGGCGCACGGAACTGGCGCCCTTGAGCGCCTGACTCAGCGAATGATGGTGCGAGGTTTCCTCGGTCTGGGCGAGGTCGAGCACGAAGACCTCCTGACGGCGGGTCAGGGTCGGCTCGATCTCGGCGAAGGCGGGCAGGGTGGCCGGGTCGACGATGTTGAGGCTGGCCGTCGAAATATTGATGCAATGGGCCAGCCCCTGACCGGTCAGGGCGTTGTTGATCAGGGCGGTGATGACGCCGATCTTGCTCAGCCCGTACCAGATGGGGACATATTCCAGCCGGTTGGGCAGGAACAGCGCGACCGTGTCGCCGGGTTTCAGCCCGCGCGACAGGCCCCAGTTGGCCACGCGGTTGGCCAGCACATCCATTTCGGCATAGGTGAGGGTCTTGTCCTCGAACAGCAGGGCGATGCGCGCCGCATGGCGGTCCACCGAGGCTTCGAGGTCGTCGCAAACCAGCACAGGGGACTTCGAGTCCACCTCGCGGATATGGCGCAGAAGCCTGAGCAACCGCTTGAGAAAGATGAATTCGCGCCTGGCCCTGTCGATCAGGTTCATGGAACGTCTCCGAATACCCTGTGCCTCGTGGCGTCTATGGTTACGCCTTAAGGTTCAACATATCGCGGAATGATACTTTCGCCAGTATAAAATTGACGTGAACGGAAAGTATTTTCCGTTACCGCTAGGGAAGTCGGGCGGGATTTCTCCCGCCCCGTAAGGGGTTAGCGCTTGAGCACCATGATCGTCACATCGGCGGTCTTGTTGTCGATCAGGCGTACTTCATAGGCGCCGGGCTGGAGGTCGAAATCGACGATCTTGCGCACGCCGGAGCAGTCCGGGCCGTGGCCGTGCTTCGACGATTTCAGCGTCTCGCCGTCCTTGACCACATCGATCCAGACGCCTGTCCCCGCCGCGATGCCGTAGGTGCGGGCCTGAACTACGGTGAAGGTCAAGGTGCCGCTATAGGTCGGAGTGGCCGGCGGCGTGGCGCGGGCGCGCTTATAGGCGACGCGGGTGGAATCGAGCAGGGTCACCTTGACGGGCTTGCCGATGCTGAGCGCCGGCGCGCCGGCGGTGTCAGCGGTCGCCTTGACCGGGGCGGCGTGCAGCCAGTGGGTGAAGGGGCCGCTCAGGACCGGTTCAGCCGGGCAGGCGGGCTTGGCCTCTTCGGCGAAAGCAGGAGCCGCGGTCAGGAGCAGAGCAGCGGAGACGAGGAGGGCGCGCATGAAACACCTTTGGAAAGCCATAATTGCCGCCGACTTTAAGATCGGAATTACGGCGGGGGGAAGACGTGCGGGGAATGATTTAGGTCTGTAAGAGCGAAGGACGTGCGCATTGTCGGGCTTTTGATGTGCTCGACCGGGCGGCGTGTCGAATACTTAGGCGCGGGTCGTTAGGCTCCTGATATCAACGCAAAGGAGATACGACATGAACCGCAATCGCATCGAAGGCAACTGGGAGCAGGTCAAGGGTCACGTCCAGAAGGCGTGGGGCAAGCTGACCAATGACGATCTCGACCAGATCGAAGGCGACCGCAAGCTGCTGGCCGGCAAGATTCAGGAACGCTACGGCATCGCGCAGGACGAGGTGGAACTCCAGGTCCGTCGCTGGAACGATGAAAGCAACGAGACGGTGGATTCGGTCATTCCCGACCGCCGCTAAGCGGGTCTGATCCGGCTATAAACGCCTCCCGACTTGGTTCGGGAGGCGTTTTGTTATGCAGGACGCGCGAAGGTCAGGCAGGTCTTCAAACCGCGGTCGCTGGTGAAGGCCACCTCGCCTTTAAGCGTCCGGGCGAAGCTGTGCAGGATACGCATGCCGAGACTTTTGGAAGCCGACAGGTCGAAGCCGTCGGGCAGGCCGGGACCGTCATCGCGGATCGACAGGATGAACACCTCAGGCCGGCTGTCGTCGAGCCGGATATTGACCATGCCATGACCGCCAGAGAAGGCGTGTTTAAGCGAATTGGTCAACACCTCCACCACGAACAGCGACAAGGTCATCACCTGTTCGGCGGGCAGGGTGACGTCAGGGGCCTCGACCTCCAGCCGAATGCGACCATCGCGTGTTTGCAGCACGTCTTCGGCAATGTCGCGCAGAAGCATTCTCAGCGGTACATTGGCATTGTCCGGGTCGTACAGCTTGCGATGGATCCGCGACAATGTTTCCAGTCTCATGCGCGCATCGATCAAGGCGTCAGCGGCTTCGCGGTTGCCCTCCAGCTTTTTCGATTGCAGGGTCAGCATGCTGGCCACGAAGGCGAGATTGTTGGCGATACGGTGTTGAAGCTCGGCATAAAGCGTCTTCTGATGGATCAGAAGTGACGCATTGGTGTTGCGTTCATTTGAGAGCCGATCGCGGGCCAGACGCATGCCGTGGATGATGGCGATATCGACGCTCGCCACGACGATGAAAAAGCTTAGTGCGACGACAACAGGGCCGTTCACGGCAAAGCTGAAGGCCGGGGGTATGAAAAAATACCAGGCGGCCAGGGTGCTGAGGGTGGCGCAGATTATACCGGGCCAGAGGCCAACCAGCCAGGCGGTCAACATGACGGCGGGGAAGAAGGTGAGGAAGGGAAAGCCCGGCGGCAGCGCCTTATCGCTGATGAAGCGGAGGAGCACGGCGATCAGAAAGAAGACCAGGGCCATACCGTAGCGGAACGCCCCTTCGCCTTCACGTTGCCGAAACCAGCGTGTCGTTTGTGTAAAGAAGCCCTCAACGCTCTGCATATAGCCGTTATTTCGACGGTTTCCCTAGGCGTCAAGCCACTTGTGCACGTAACCTCAGACCCCCATGCGATTTTTATTTTTGTTTATGTTAATGTTTTCCGATGG
This sequence comes from Asticcacaulis sp. AND118, assembly GCF_020535245.1. Classification (GTDB taxonomy): domain Bacteria; phylum Pseudomonadota; class Alphaproteobacteria; order Caulobacterales; family Caulobacteraceae; genus Asticcacaulis. The sequence continues at coordinate 985,427 of NZ_CP084910.1, forward strand.
AGTTTCATCTGACGGCTGGCGAAGCCTGGTACAAGCTGACGCGGGCGGCCGCTGAGGCGCAGGTTTCCATCGATTTCGAGCAGTATATCGTCCATGACGACGAGATGGGCCGCGCCTTTCTCGACCTCCTGGCGCGCAAGGCCTCCGAAGGGGTGCGGGTGCGCTGCCTGCTGGACGGTTTCGGCAGCCATGACCTGCAACGCTCATCGGCGGTGACGGCGCTGCGCGAGGCCGGGGCGCAGGTGATCTTCTTCAACATGCTGAAATGGTGGCACGCGGTCATGCCGTGGCGCTGGTTCCCGCGCACCCATGTGAAGACTTTGCACGTCGACGGGCGGTTGAGCCTACTGGGCTCGATGGGTCTGGCCGAATATATGCGGCCGTGGCGCGACACGCAGGTCGTGTTGTCGCCCGCCGTGTCACGTGTGGCCCAGAATGACTTCCACCGCGTATGGACCGAACGCACGGCAGGTCGAGCGGGGCGGCTTGAGCCGGTCGTCATGGGGCTCAGCACCTACGCCGCCCAGTGCCCGATGCAGAAGACAGGGCAAATCGAGACCCTGCTGCTGGCGGCCGTCGATGCCGCACACACCCATATCCGGCTGGCTACGCCCTACTTCTTCCCGCCGAAATCGTTGCGCAAGGCTTTGCAGGCCGCGCAAAGGCGCGGGGTGCAGATAACCCTGATGCTGTCAGGGAAAACCGATGTCAAATTCGCCGACTTCCTGACGCGACGGTTGAAGCTCTACTGGCGAAAACTGGGGTTTGAGGTGCTGATGTTTCAGGGCCGCACCCTGCACGCCAAATACGCGGTGATCGACGACGACTGGGCGACGGTGGGGAGTTGCAATTTCGACGTCCTCAGTCTGGGGCTCAATCGCGAGGCCAATGTGGTGCTGCGCGATCCGGCGGTGGTGGCCGCGATAGCGGCGCAGTTCGAGACGGATCGCCTGTCGTGCCTGCCCCTGACAGAGGTTGCGGTCGAACCGGAAGCCTTGGAGGTCGCATGAAAATTCTTTTTTCGAACCTCGGCTATGCGACGGGCATTTCCGGCAGCCTGTTCCACCACGTCACCCGTGTGCACCGCCACGTCTATCAGTCGCCCGCCGCGCAGCAGGCCGTGCTGTCGCAGTTCCGGCAGATCATTGATGCGGCCCAGCCGGACCTGTGCTGTCTGGTCGAACTGGATCAGGGATCGGCGCATTCGGGTGGCTTCAATCAGCTTCAGGCCCTGACCTGTCATGACTACCGCGTCTTCGACATCGCCGGGAAATACGGCCCGGACAGCCACCTGACGCACCTGCCGTTCCATCACGGCAAGAGTAACGCCTTCATCGCGCGACAGCCCGTCGATTTCGACTATCTCTACTTCACGGACGGCTCGAAGCGGCTGGTGCATCGCATCCGGTTACGCGATGGGCTGACCCTCTTTTTCACCCACTTCTCATTGCAACGCGCGGTGCGCGAAAAACAGTTTTCCCAGATGCGCGGCTGGATCGAGGAGGCCGGCGGCGATGCGATGATTCTGGCCGATTTCAATATCTTCAACGGACCGGAGGAACTGGCGTCGCTGACCGGTGACGGGGCGATGGTGCTGTTGAATGCGCCGGACACGCCGACCTTCCGCTTTCATCGCTGGCGACATCTGCTCGATCTGTGCGTCTGCTCGCGCGGACTGGCCGAGCGGTGGCAGATGAGCGTCATTCCTCAGCCCTTTTCGGACCACGCGGCGCTGCTGGTGGAAGAAGTGTGAGAACCACGGAAAGCACAGAAAGCACGGAAAGGGCGTCGAGGGAGCAGCGCGAAGCGCCATATAATCTGCCCTCACCGTTATAGAGAAAAAGGCCCTTCGGGCATAATCGGTGCCACAGCCTTTCCGTGCTTTCTGTTTTCCGTGGTTAAACCTCTTTCTTTGCCGCGCGCTCCGCGGCGATCATTAACCCCAGCGCCGCGACCGAACCGATCACCACCGCGGGGCCGAGCGCGGCCCAGCCCCACGCCCCGGCAATCGCGGCCAGCAGAGGCGGGCCGATCAGCGAACCGCCTGCGCCAAACTGCGTCAGCACGCCGTTAGCGGCGGCGACGTTCAGACCGGGGCTCATATGCGGCAGGCGGGCGAAGACGAGACTCGATCCAATCCCGGACACGGCGTTGAGCGCGACGATCAGCACGGCCAGCCATAGCGGATGGCCGCCGATGAAGATCAGGCAGGCCAGACCGGCAGGGATCAGCAGTCCGGCGAACAGGGCGATCCAGCGCGCGCGCTCGCCGCGTTGCAGCGCCTGCGCCGCCGCCCAGGCCCCGCCCAGGGTCGCCGCCGAGGCGATGCCGGTGACGGTGGCGGCCAGAGACGGCGACTGGCCCTGCTCGGTCAGGAACAGCGGGAACATGGCGATCAGCCCGACGAACAGGGTCGTGTAGAAGCCGAACCCGGCGCACATCAGCCAGACCGGGAGAGGCGGCAAGCGCATCCCGAAAAGTGCGAAACGGTGTTCGGACTCAGATGCGCGACCTTGAGAATCGGATTGCGCCTTGGTTGGCGGTTCGACGGCCGGGGTGCGCGCGGCGGCGAACAGGGCCAGGCCGGCCAGCAGCGCCCACACTATCAGCACACTCCGCCAGCCGGTAAAGAGCAGCATGACGCCGCTCAGTCCCATGCCGATGGCGAAGCCCGCCGGGACGAAGGTGCTCCATAGGGTCAGGGCCGCCCCCTGATCCTGCGGCCTTGCGACCGTGGCGATCAGGGATGGGGCGGCGATGACGACCAACAGATAACCGCCGCTTTCAATCAGGCGCGCCGCGAACAAGGTCCATACGCCGGGGATCAATGCGCCGCCCAGCCCGCCGACGGTCAGCAAGCCCATGCCGTAAAGCAGGGCCTTGCGGCTGCCCAGCCGGGCGATGAGCAGGCCGGCGATGATGCCGAGGCTGGCCCCGCCGGTCTCGATCAGCGAGACGAGCCACCCGGCTTCGACGCGCGACAAGCCGAGGTCGTCAGAGATGACGGGGCTTAAAGAAGCGAACTTGCCCAGTGCGGCGGCCGCCAGAACGCCGGTAAACCACAGCAGGAAGATGGGACGCCAATGGGAGTCAATGCGGATCATGGACTGTCGATACGGTCGGGCGCGCGTCCGATCAACGCATATTTTATGCGGAATTTTTCAGCTCAGACGCCGCAGGGCTCCTCGCAAGCTTGGGCGGCCGGTCAGCCTTGCCAAGTCTCTTTGAGACTTGGCGCTATAGCGTCGTCACCAGGCGCGCCGCCCGCCCGTCGGAAAGCAAAAGGCGTTCCCAGATAAGGCGGCTTTTGACGATGGGAATGACCGGGTGGTTGTTGGGGCCGGTATCGACCTCTATGCGCCCGATATGTCCGTCGCGCCAGCCGATCGTGTCCAGAGACGCCTCCGCCGCCAGAATTTCGGGCGTGGCGTAGCGGATCAGAGGCTTGCCCAGAAAAGCGCCCGGTTCGGCGCGCCAGAAACCTTCTCGCGACGCCGACACCGCCAGCAGATCGTGCGTGCGGTCGTCGATCAGGTGCTGGCTGAGGTGCGAACTTTCGACCAGCCGTCTGAGGATGGCGTCCTGACCCGAGTCAGCCAGCAGCGTCTGGGCCCGGCGCCATTGGTCCTCCGGCAGGGGCAGGACGCCGCTCTCCCAGCGCGACACCGTGGTCTGCGTCACGCCCATCAGCTCGGCCAGATGGCTTTGCTTGAGGCCTTTCAGCAGACGCAGACGGCGTAGGGGCGAGTGGAGACGGGACATGGCCCAAGTGTGACAGGGGCGGGACTTGAATTCAATACCCGCCGATGACCGGCAGGACTTCACCGGTAATGTAGCTGGAGCAGTGGTTGGAGGCCAGAAACACGTAGGCGGGGGCCAGTTCCTCCGGTTGGGCGGGACGCTTCATCGGGGTTTGCGAACCGAACTGTTCGACCTCTTTCGACGGCTTTTCCGCCGGGTTGAGCGGCGTCCAGACGGGGCCGGGAGCGACGGCATTGACGCGGATGCTCCTGGCCAGCAACTGCCCCGACAGGGCGCGGGTGAAGGCGTGGATGCCGCCCTTGGTCATCGAATAGTCGACGATGGATTTTGAGCCGTCTATGCCGGTGATCGAGCCGGAATTGACGATCGATCCGCCCGCCTTCATGTGACGCAATACGGCCTGCGTCATATAGACATAGCCGTACAGATTGGTCTTCAGCGTCGTATCGAGATGCTCGGCGCTGATGTTCTCGAACTCCATCTCGTGCATCTGAAACGCGGCATTGTTGACCAGTATGTCGAGCCGCCCGAAGGCCTGCGCCGTCTCCTCAGCAGCGGCGAAACAGAAGTCGCGATTGGTGACATCGCCGGAAAACAGCAGGGCCTTGCGCCCCTCGGCCTCGACCAAGGCTTTGGTCTTTTCGGCGTCTTCGTGCTCGTTGAGGTAGATGATGGCGACGTCCGCGCCTTCACGGGCGAACAGCACCGCCACGGCGCGCCCGATGCCGGAATCGCCGCCGGTGATGAGGGCCACCTTGTCCTTCAACTTATCGGAACCTTTGTAATAGGGCGCGTCGTAGAGCGGCTGAAGCTCCAGATCAGCCTCTATGCCCGGCTTGTCCAGCGTCTGATCGGGCAGGGGCGGTACAGGATACGGCCGCGCCCCGGTCTGCGGCACGGCGTCCTCGTCCGGGGCTTTTTGTTCCTGACCGACGCTGTGCTGAATGGCGCGATGGCGTTCGGCGGTCTGCTCGGCTTCGTCGGCGAATTGAGTAAAGCGTTCATCGAGGGTCATGTTCCACTCCGGTGGCTGGACCCGCCCGCTCTCCCTATGCCCCGCCGGGCCGTCAAAAAGCGATGCCCCTACGTCGGCATTACATCGACATCCCGTTCAAAGCGGCCAATCCCATCCACAGCGCCATGGCCACCATCATCACATTCTCGGTCAGCGAGACGAAGCCCAGCGCCACATTGCTGTCGCCGCCGACGCAGGCGCATTTCAGCTCACGCTTGTCGATATAGACGGCCTTGAACACCGACACCGCTCCAATGGTCCCGATAAACAATGCCACCGGCACCGACAGCCAGGTCAAGGCGCCCGCGGCCATCAGCACGCCTGCGCCACCTTCAGCGAACGGATAGACATAGCCATAAGGCACCCAGCGTTTGGCTAGGAGGTCGTAATTCAGGAACATGGTCGAGAACGTCTCGACATTCTGGAGCTTCAGCATCGACAGGGCGACCATGCTGAAGGCGATGAACCATTCCGCCGCGTGACCGGTGAAGGGAGTGCCGAACGCTGCATAGGACACGGCCAAAGCCAGCAGGGCCGTCATGGCGAAGACGGCGACAACCGGCGTGTAGGTCGGTTTTTTCGGATCGGGGACGCGCTGCCCGAAATGCCGGCGCAGATCGTCATAACCGCCGACACGCTCGCCGCCGATGAAGATCTGCGGTGTGGTCTTGACGTCGTGCTGGGCCTTGAAGGCGTCGGTCTGTTCGCGCGTCCTCAGCCAGTGGTCTTCGACCGCAAAGCCTTTGGATTTCAGTAAGTGCAGCGCCTTCAAGCCGTAGGGACAGGTGTGCGTCGGCATGACCATGCGATAGAGCGTGGCGATTTTGGGCTGATCTGTCATCGTGCCCTCCTTTTGCTGGTCTCTATAGATTCCGTACCATGGTGCGAACTTGCCCCTATGGATGCGATGAGAATCCGGACGCTGGTGCGCAAGCGTGGTGTGAGTGTCGAAACGGTGCCCTACTATCAAAGGCACCGTTTGCGGGATCGGCGCTGGAAAAATGGCCCATACTGGCGCGCATAGTCGCGGCCCATGCCTGATCCCGACGGCGCTTGAAGTATAGAAAGGGAGGGGGTTGAAGACCTCGTAACAGTGTAAATTTAAGAGAATGTCAAAAATTTTCTTCAAAGATGGAAAATTATTCGATTTGGCAGTAAATCTATCCAATGAACCTCAGTCTATATGTAAGTCTTGATCTGGGAAACCCAATGGTTTGTTGGGAGGTCGCTATAGGCCGTTTACGATCGGTATGTGATAAGCCAAAGAGTGAAGGATGTATCTCTCTATGGCAGTATAGCCTTTTAAAGCGATATGCTGAAAAAGGTTTGCACAGTAGGTTTATCGATGAGCTGAGACTTGAGGAGGTAAGGTTGAATCATTACTCAAATCAAGTTTCAAGGATGAGTGGTTTGTTCTTTTTTGAGGATGAAGAAACCTCAGGAGTGGCGGTCAATCGTTGGAAATTAAGCAATAATAATAGAGTTACGGAGGGCGTAAATATCTCGGCTAGTAAAATATCTAAATTGGACTCTGAATGGATAACTCAGTGCTTAGGTAATGAAAGTGGTTCAGATTGGATGCATTCTTATTGGCGGGGCGAAGTTTACGGAATTAAACCTTTAACTGAGATTTTGGTTTCTGGAATAGGCGTGATAGAATCAGGAACAATAAGAGAAAAGGCATATCGTTGGTTTTATAATAAAGAACCGAGTATAACGTCGTTGTTAAGTGCCTCAATGATTTGTTTTTATTATGGTGTAGAAGATGCGGGCGAATGTGCGCCGATGATATTTCGAAATGAAAATGGCATTAAAGGATCATTCGTAATAAAGACGAAATCAATATTAAATGCTGATGTCCCCTCGCTTCGAGAAAGGTTCAAATCTGAAGGATTTTCAGTGCCGATTCATCCTTTGGGGGATGTTATGAAAATGCCTGACATGGGAGGATTTGACATTCGATTTGAAGACTCCGAAATAATAAATATTTTTGAAAATATTCATAAATAGTTTGTATATTACATACGTATTTTGTTCGAATATTTTATGAAATTAGATATTATACTTGTTAAGCGGGTTTGGGGCAACTGGCACGAAGGCCTTCTTCTTGAAAGCCCCTCCGCCTCGACGCGCTTCGCTTGCGCGGCACCTCCCCCGCTTTCGCAGGGGAGGAGGGCGTAGGGATCACTCCGCCGGTTCGGCCGGAATATAGACCTCAGAGCCCATATCCTTGAACTTCTGCGACATTTCCGCCATCCCGGTCGCGGCTTCGAGGTCCGCCTTTTCGTTGTCGGTCATATTGGCAGCGTAGTCGCGGACCTCCTGTGTGATCTTCATCGAGCAGAATTTCGGCCCGCACATCGAGCAGAAGTGCGCCGTCTTGTGCGCCTCTTTCGGCAAGGTCTCGTCGTGGAAGGCGCGGGCCGTGTCCGGGTCGAGGCCGAGGTTGAACTGATCCTCCCAGCGGAAGTCGAAACGGGCGCGGGAAAGCGCATCGTCCCACGCCCGCGCGGCCGGGTGGCCCTTGGCGAGGTCGGCGGCGTGGGCGGCGATCTTATAGGTGATCACGCCGGTCTTCACATCGTTGCGGTCGGGCAGGCCGAGGTGTTCCTTGGGCGTGACGTAGCAGAGCATGGCGGTGCCGAACCAGCCGATCATGGCCGCCCCGATGCCCGACGTGATATGATCGTAGCCCGGCGCGATGTCGGTGGTTAGCGGCCCAAGCGTATAGAAGGGGGCTTCGCCGCAGGTGGCGAGTTGCTTGTCCATATTGGCCTTGATCTTGTGCATCGGCACGTGGCCGGGGCCTTCGATCATCACCTGACAGCCCTTGGCCCAGGCGACCTTGGTCAGTTCGCCCAGCGTCTCCAGTTCGGCGAACTGCGCGCGGTCGTTGGCGTCGGCGATCGAGCCGGGGCGCAGGCCGTCACCCAGCGAGAAGGTGACATCGTACGCGCGCATGATGTCGCAGATTTCCTCGAAATGGGTGTAGAGGAAGTTCTCCTTATGGTGCGCCAGGCACCACTTGGCCATGATCGAGCCGCCGCGCGAGACGATGCCGGTGACGCGATTGGCGGTCAGGTGAACATAGGCGAGGCGCACGCCGGCGTGGATGGTGAAATAGTCGACGCCCTGCTGCGCCTGCTCGATCAGGGTGTCGCGATAGACTTCCCAGGTCAGGTCTTCGGCGACGCCGTTGACCTTTTCCAGCGCCTGATAGATGGGCACGGTGCCGATGGGGTTCGGCGAATTGCGCAGGATCCATTCGCGGATATTGTGGATGTTGCGGCCGGTCGACAGGTCCATGACGTTGTCTGCGCCCCAGCGGATCGCCCACACCATCTTGTCGACCTCTTCTTCCATCGAGGAGGTGACGGCGGAATTACCGATATTGGCGTTGATCTTCACCAGGAAGTTGCGGCCGATGATCATCGGCTCGACTTCGGCGTGGTTGATATTGGCCGGGATGACAGCTCTTCCTCTGGCGACCTCATCGCGGACGAATTCCGGCGTGATGAAATCGGGGATTTCCGCCCCGAAGTCTTCGCCGTCGCGGATGACTTCGGCTTCCTGCTTGCGGCGGATGTTCTCGCGAATGGCGATATATTCCATCTCGGCGGTGATGATGCCGGCGCGGGCGTATTCAAGCTGCGTCACCGGACGCCCGGCCTTGCCGCGCATGACCTTGGGCAGGTTAGGGAATTCGGGCGCCAGAGCGGCGGCGGAGACATTGCCGTTGTCTTCGGGCTTTACGACGCGGCCTTCGATGAATTCGACGTCGCCACGATCCAGCACGAACTTTTCGCGCACGCGCGGCAGGCCCTTGTCGATCTGAGGGACGAAGCCGGCTTCGGTATAGGGGCCGGTGGAGTCGTAGAGGCTGACCGGCGGCTCGTTGGCTTCGGGTTGCAGCGCGACTTCGCGGAACGGTACGCGCAGATCGGGGAAGAGCACGCCCGGTTCGTAAACCTTGGTCGAGCCGGGGAACGGCGAGGCCTCGACCCTGATGGGCTTCAGCTCTTTGATGGGCTTGTTCATTGGATAATCCCTTTCTGAGCCTGTGGTGTGCAGGCGTGTCAATAAAGGGATCATGCGCGTCAGGTGTCTGGCCAAATGGCGGGTTATCAGCGGAACGCGGACGCCAAAGGCTTACTCACTCCCTTCGCCGGCATGACCCGGATCAGGTTCGGCGGTTTTAGGGCGCGGCTCTTTCTTGTGAGGGAAAGAATGGGCACCCGGTCTCAGCCCGCACAAACCTGCGGACACTCCGGTGAACGAAGCCTGGAATTTAGAGGAAGGCGCGCAGGGGAGCAAGGGGAATGTCACATTGCTGAGGGTCTTACCCTCTTTACCCATTGGTAAACTTCCGGGCGCAAACTTATCCACAGAAGGGTCGTTCAGAACCCGGAGGAAGTCGCATGACCGGACGCGAAACTCTACGCACCGTGTCGGAGCAGGAACTGCACATGAAGGTCGGTGCCTATGATGAGTTGCGCCACCCGCATGGCTATGTCTATCCGAAAGAACGCCATCATTGGTACTGGTTCGCCGGGATAGGCGCGTCGGCAGTTGTGGTCGGAGCCGTCTTCTGGGGCTATGCGCTCTATGAACGCGGGGCGGCTCCGGTGTGTGCTTCAAGCCTTGTCGATCGATCCGTCGCGCCGGGCGGCAGTCTGATGGCCGAAATCAGGCAGGTGTCCTGCCTCGGTGGCGCGCCGGACCTTCGGCTTGTGGTGCATGAGGCGGGCGATAGTGCCGAAACGCCCGCCGTTTCGGCCTTTGAGGCCGGGACCGAGGTGCAGTTACGCTGGCTGTCCGACGGCGAACTGGCCGTCGCCAAGCAGGGCGGGCGGGTGTGGTTCTTCAAGACCCACTGGAAAAAGGTGCGCGTACATCTGGCGCAGTAGCGCTACTCGGTAAAAAAGTCTTTGAGAGGCTGACTTTCGAACGTCGGCAAGGGTCTGTTGCCGGGTTTAGGGTCATCGGCGTGCACAATCCAGCGCGTTGCCCTCAATGTCCAATCTGCGACGCCAACGCGCTCAGCCGTCGCGTCGAAGTGCCATACCCTGGGTTCACCTTCCTTATACGCCGGATAGTGTTCGCAGCTCACGCTCAGGCTGGTGGCGCTGATCCATTTGACCGGTCGGCACGAGGGTTGAAAGACAATAGCCTCTTCGCCCCCAAGCCAGTCCTTGATGGACAGTGTGGACGAACCGTTCATTTCGTCCATCTCCTCCGACCCGGTGGCGATGAAGCGTCCGTCGGGGGCGGCTTTGGCGTTATATCCCCACAGCGGGAAGTCCTTGCCCGCCTTGTCAATGACCACTTCGTTGCCGCCTTCGCCGTGCTCAAATTTCAGCAGTGCAAAGTCCGCCAGCGTGGTGGCCGGGCGATCCTGAAGGCGGATGGGGCCTATGAAGCGCCAGATTTCGCAGGTGTCGAATCCCCCACAATCTTTGGGATTGCTTTTGCGGCGGCCTATGACCTGCCCGTTATGGAACAGGGTCAGTTCGTCGCCCTTCTGCACCACCAGAGGTGCGGCCTTATCCAGTGCGGGCCCGGTGGTGCTGCACCCGGCCAGCAGCAAGGCGACCGATACACCCCCCAGCCATTTCTCAAAAGATCGCATCTTAACCTCCCCCAATGCACCCTCATTTTGGGAGCGACGTCAACAAAGTCAATTGCAAACGATATTACGAGGGCGGCTGAGTGATTTGGGTCTTCCTTTTGCGCCCGCGCACGCTACATCTTCCGGGTCAGTCACAGGAGGTCACCCATGTTCGGCAATGCGTCCGTTCCCACCACCCACCACCGTCAGGCCGGCGTCGCCGACGATATCGATTTCGAGATCAAGGGGCAGGAGCTGCAATTCGTCGAGATCGAGCTTGATCCGGGCGAAAGCGCCATCGCCGAAGCGGGGGGCATGGTGTGGAAGGACGCTTCGGTCGGCATGGCCACGGTGTTCGGCGACGGTTCGGGGCAACAGAAGGGCATCATGGGCGCGCTTCTGGGCGCGGGCAAGCGCCTGATCACCGGCGAAAGCCTGTTCACCACCGTCTTCACGCACAATGGCCACGGCAAGGCGCGGGTGGCGTTCTCGGCGCCGGTGCCGGGCTCGATCATCCCCCTCAAGCTGTCGGATGTCGGCGGGCGGCTGATCTGTCAGAAGGACTCCTTCCTGGCCGCCGCCAAGGGCGTGTCGCTGGGCATCGCGTTCCAGCGCAAGGTGATGACCGGCCTGTTCGGGGGCGAAGGTTTCATCATGCAGAAGCTGGAAGGCGACGGTTGGGTTTTCGTGCAGTTCGGCGGCGCGGTGATCGAGCGCACCCTGGCTCCCGGCGAGCAGCTTCACATCGACACGGGCTGCGTGGCGGCCTTTACCGACACGGTCGATTTCGATCTGGTGCAGGCCGGCGGCGTCAAGTCGATGATCTTCGGCGGCGAAGGCGTCTTCTTCGCGCAACTGACCGGGCCAGGCAAGGTGTGGATTCAGTCGCTGCCCTTCTCGCGTCTGGCTGGCCGGGTGCTGGCGGCGGCTCAGGGTGCAGGCCCGAACCGCGGCGAAGGTTCGGTGCTGGGCGGGCTAGGCGACCTGATCGGCGGTAATAACTAATCCTGTTGAGCCTCAGGCGTATCGCCGGGGGCTTTTTCAGAAGGCTTTTGGGGGCGCGTGGCGGGTACATAGAGACCGGTCACGCGGTCGATGATGAAGCCTGTCTCGTTGATGCGTCCGCCGTAGGCCGCGCAGGGATCGGTGGCCGTCGTGTATTTGCGTTGCGCCGGCAAGGGCTCAGGCGACATGACGCGCGCGGCGTCGTCTCCGAAGGGTTCGGCGAATTGCAGCGCGTCGCCCAGACGCGACAGGGACGGCGAGTCCGTGCCCAGCGCCTGCGCCTGACGCGCCCAGACGATGGCGGCGACCTGACGCTCCTTCACCTTCATCTCGGCCTCGGCCCCCAGACCGCCCAGCGTACCGGGCAGGCGCACGCCTAGCGGCCCCGGAATGAAGAAGTTGGCCACCGCCGCCGCCCCTGAGCCTGCCGTGCCGGTCGGCTCGAACCAGATGACCGCTGAATGGACCTCGGCATCGCTCTGCGCCGGGTCGCCGACCATCTCGTAGCGTTCGGCCAGTTCAAAACACAGTTGCGCCTCGACCTCAGTCAGCACGAGGGTTTTTTCGTTGTCTTTCAGGATGTAACGCGTCGTTTCGCCGGTCGCCAGCCGCGTGGGGTGCAGATAGACGCGTTTGACCTGGTTGAGCGCCGTTGTGTCGCGGTATTCGCGGGTGGTGGTGCGGCCCGCTTGCCGGGTTTGAGCTGGTCGGTCGAGGACAGGCTCGACACGTCGCTGGTGGGCGCGCCCGCGCAGGCCGTCAGGCTGAGAGCAGTAGCAAGGAGGGCGAGGGCGCGCAGCATGTCAGGTTCCTTTATGTGATGGCAAAGATACGAGCAGGTATCGCTGCCGGATTGCAATGGGGAAATGCACAGGGGAGATAGATGGCCATAGGGTGTGCGATTGCGTCGATGCCGTCCTCATGCCATGAAGCCCGGATGGAACTGGAAAATCGTACGGCCACGCCGCTTAACTTTATCGTCCTGCTGGCTGTGTTCGGGGCGGCAGGGCTGGTGCTCTGGATGCGTCCCGAAGTGGCGGGCATCGCCACCTTCGGCTTTGCGCTGGTGGGCTGGATCGTCGGCCTGTGCCTGCATGAGTTCGGTCATGCGGCCTCGGCGGCGGCGTTCGGTGATTATTCGGTCAGGCAGCGCGGTTATCTGACGCTCGACCCGGTCGTCTATATCAACGGGCCGAACAGCATCGTCCTGCCTGTGCTGATCCTCGTGCTGGGGGGCATCGCCTTGCCGGGGGCGGCGGTGATGATGCGCCCCGACCTGATCCGTCACCGCTGGCAGTCGTCGCTGATCTCGCTGGCCGGACCGATTATGAGCCTCGTCTTCGCATTGATGACCTATACGGCCGGTCAGATGGCGATAAGCAATGGCGCGCCGGAGGTGTTTGCTCAGGCCCTGACCCTGCTGGCCTTCTTCAACCTGATGGCGTTCGTGCTCAACCTGCTGCCCGTTCCGGGCTTCGACGGCTTCGGCGTCATCACGCCATTATTGCCGCAGCCTCTGCGCGGTATGGCCGAGCAGTTAGAGCGGATGCCGTGGATCAGTCTGCTGGCGTTGGTGGTCATCTTCTTCTTCGGCTTCCCATACATCTTTGCCCTGCTGCGTATCGTGGCCGGCGTGCTCGGGTTGGACCTGAGCGGAGCGCAACCGGCTCTGGAGCGGTTCCGTTTCTGGGGTTAAAACTCAAAAAGATCGGCATCCGGATCCCTGCGCCCGGTCAGTTCGGCGGCCAGCAACTCCGCCGCCAGCCGCGAGAAGGTGATGCCGTTGCCGCCATAGGCGAGGATGGCGTAGAGATTGGCCTTGCCCGGCACGGCGCCTATGGTCGGCAGGCCGGTCACCGACGCGCCGAACGACCCGCACCAGGCGCGGTCGGCGCGCGGATCGACGTGCGGGAACAGCTTTTTCAGCTTCTCCTCCAGCCGCCTGGTCTTCTGCGGCAAAAGCGCGTCGCGGCTGTCTTCGTCGGAAAACTCTTCGTCCTCTCCACCGCAGATGATGCGCCCGTCCGGTGTGGCGCGCACGTAAAGGTAGGGATCGGCGGCCTCCCAGATCATGGCGCGGTCCGGCCATAGCTTGTCCGGCTGCGGTTTGGTTGCCAGCGCCCAGGTCGAATGCAGGCTGTGCTTGCGGCCGCGGATGGCGGCGGGGGTCTCGTAACCGGTGGCGTAGATGGCGTGGCGGGCGCGTACGGTTGGCCCTTGCGCCGTTAGAATCTCCACGCCGTCGCGGTGCGTTTCGATATCCGCGACATCGACCTGGGACAGGATTTCCGCGTCGCGCGCCATAGCCGCACGCAGGAAGCCGCCGGCCATACGCAGCGGGTTGGCGGTGAGATTGCCGACACTGAGGAGCGCTGCCTCACGGTCGATGCCGTAGCGGTCCCGCAATTCGCCGCGGGTCAGATAGTCGGCGGGTAGGCCAGCGGTGCGGCGGCGCTCGCCCTCCTGTTTCAATCCGCCGGCATCGAGGACATTGCCGCTGAGGTAGAGGGTCGGGCGCGGGCTTTGGCCGCATTTGATACCCAGCAGGGCCATGCGCGCGCTGAGGCTGTCGAGCGCCAGCTTCGACCGCCGCCACGCCCGGATGGCCTTGTCCGCCCCGATCTGCTGCGACAGCCGACCGAGCGGCTGATCGATTTCGGATTGCAGCAGGGCGGTCGAGGCCGCTGTCGAGCCCATCAGCGGGCGCCGCCGATCGAGCAGTAATACCCTGAAGCCTTCGGCGCTGAGCGCTTCGGCGGCCATGGCGCCGGTGACGCCGGCGCCGATGATGGCGATGTCGCAGGTGCGGTCGCGCGTCAGGGCGCGGGTGGGCAGGCGGGGGCGGGGATAGGCCAGCCAGACGGGCTCGCCGGTGCGCAGATCTCTGTGGGGTGTCATGCGCCGATCCTGAGGCCGGAGGGCATCAGGGATCGATAGGGCTTCTAGCCTTCCTGAACAATGACACCATACCAGCCGAGGCCTTCATAGGTCTCGTAACCGGGCGTGCGGTGGAAGGCCACCAGTCGGTCGGCGCGGTCGGTGTAGTGGCCGAAGGCGCGGCCTTTTGTATCCAGCGGGACGCGTTCGCTCAGGGTGCCGCGTCCGTCGGAGGACGCAATAATCAGGCCCTGCGCGTCGGTGAGCAGGACGCGGGTGCGCTTCTTTTCCTCGTCGGACAGGCGCACGCCCTTGACGATGGTTTCGGCCTGAGGCTGCCAGTCGAAATGCACCCCCAGGACGCCGATGAGTTCGCCGTCGGCCTGTCCGCCGACGCGCACACCGGTGGCGTAGGAGGCAACCTGCGCGCCCTTCAGCAGCGGTTCGGTGGTGATGTCGGCGACGGCGAAGTCGTTGCCGCTGTGCAGGCCCAGCGCCTTCTGGAACCAGTCGCGCGAGGCAACATTCTGACCGGTTGCGCCGAAGCGGTCCGGACGGCCATTGGCGATAACATTGCCGTTCAGATCGCACAGCCACAGGTCGATATAGACCGTATAGGCGTCGAGAATGACGCCCAGACGCGACGAGGCATAGGCGCAGCCGTCCTGTGTCGGATTGGAGGCGGCTTCCCACACGGCGGAATCGGTGGCCCACCAGCGCACGTCGCAGGTACGCTCATAGAGGTTGCGGTCGATCAGTTCGATGGCGTTGAGCGCCAGATCCGTCAGGCGCGCGCCCTGCGCCTGCAGCGCCATGTCGCGGGTCAGCTTTTCCAGCGCCTCGATCTCGCCGCCCAGTTCGGAAGCGAGCGACAGGGAGAGGCCCTCGACCTGGGTTGAGATATTGCGCACTTCGTCGGCGACGACGCCGAAGCCCGCCCCCATCTCACCGGCGCGGCGCGCTTCTATCAGGGCGTTGAGCGCGAGGATGCGCAGGGTGTTGGTCACCTGACGGATGTCGCGAACCTTGTGCCGCGTCAGGTCGCGCGCCCGCTCTGTGCGCGCGATGATGTCATTGACCGATACCTGTTCCCCGATGGTCGAGAGCGCGTCCACGAATCATCCCCTGCTACCGCTGTCAGGCGAAGAGGGAACAGGCGTTTGACGATGGTTGCAAGCCCAACCATCGCCGCAACGCACAATTTCCGTGTATACAATGTGGTTTTTGAGATTGAATAGGTGCTAAAGCCTGTCCCTGAGGGCGTACCAGCTCAGTCCGGCAATCATGGCGGGTGTGCGTAACCACTTACCACCCGGAAAGGGTGGGGTTTTCAGTTGCGATAACAGCGCGGCATCGCGATCATTGCCCATGACGGCGCGGGCCAGAAGGGTGCCGAAATAGGGGGCCAACACCACCCCCTGACCGCTGTAGCCGGCGCTGACCCAGACGTCCGGCGTGAGCAGGCGCACAAAAGGCGCGCGGCTGAGCGTGATGGCGAGCGTCCCCCCCCAGCCATGGGTGATCTCGATGGTTTCAAGCTGCGGATAGACCTTCAGCATGTTGCGGCGGACAAAGGCGCGGATGTCCTTGGGGAACCACGGCGTGTAGTTTTCGCCGCCGCCGAACAGCAGGCGATTGTCCGGCGTCTTGCGCCAGTAATTGACCACGAAGCGCGAGTCTGCCGCGGCAAAACCGTGCGGCAGGATGAGGTCATCAGGCAGGGGCGCGGTGGTCAGGATGAAGTTGTTGATCGGCAGCACATGCGCATCGACCTGCGCATCCAGCCCCGGCATATAGCCATTGCCGCAGATCAGCAGCTTGCGCGCCCGCAGGCGGCCGTTTTTCAGGTGTAGTGTCACGCCGTTGGCGGTGGTTTCGTAGCGCGTGACGCGGCTGCGTTCATAAAGCGTCGCACCGGCTGTCATCGCGGCTCGGGCCAGACCCAGAGCCAGCTTGAGCGGGTGCAGGTGGCCGCCGCCAGCGTCGAACAGGCCGCCGTGATAGACGTCGGTGCCGAGTTCGCCGGTAACTTCGGCCTTATCCATGAAGCGCAGCTTGTTATAGCCATAGCGCTGGGAGACGAAGTCAGCATAGGCGCGGTCCTCGTCGGCGAAACGCGGGCGGTGCCAGGCGTGGATCAGACCGTGACGCAACTCGCAGTCGATGCCGTGCGTGTCGATCAGGCCATGCAGGTGCGTCTTGGCGGTTTCGGCCATCTCCCACAGTTCGCGCGCCGCATCAGCCCCCAGTTGGCTTTCCAGGGTTTGCGGATCGACGCGCTGACCGGTGTGCAATTGCCCGCCATTGCGCCCGGACGCGCCAGAGCCGATTTCCGCCCCTTCGAGCAGGGTGACGGAGACGCCTTTGCGGGCTAGTTCGAGCGCCGCGCCTAAGCCCGTATAGCCCCCGCCGATAATCGCCACGTCGGTGTCGACCTCGCCCTGAAACGCGGGCAGGTTCAGCCGCCCGACCGTATCGGCGTACCAGGAGCCTTCGGGATGTCCGGTGTTGCGGGCGGTGGTCATTCGGTACTCCCCCTCTCCCCGTTTACGGGGAGAGGGTCGGGGTGAGGGGCATGACTAACGAGGCAACGCGCAAGGCGATAAGTCGGTTCGCCCCTCATCCGACGTTTCGCGCCACCTTCTCCCCGCATGCGGGGAGAAGGACAGTGGCTACACATTCAACAACAGGAACTCGCGTTCCCACGGGCTGATGGTGCGCATGAAGGTCTCGTACTCGTAATGCTTGACGCGGGCATAGGCGGTGACGAAGGCCGGGCTGAGGATGGCGTTCAGGGCTTCCGACCGTTCCAGCTTGATCACCGACTGGATCAGCGAATAGGGCAGTTCCGCCGACGGGTCGTTCGACACGTCGGTATCTACAGGAGCCGTGGGTTTCAGGCCTTCGACCATGCCCAGATAGCCGCAGGCCAGAACCGCCGCGATGGCCAGGTACGGATTGGCGTCCGACGAGGGCAGGCGGTTTTCCAGACGCCGGTTGTCGGCGTCGGACGGCGGCACGCGCAGGCCCGCCGTGCGATTATCGAAGCCCCAGTGCGTATTGACCGGTGCACCCGACCCCTTGGACAGGCGGCGGTAGGAGTTGACATAGGGGGCCAGCAACGACACGGCGGCGGGCATGTATTTCTGCTGACCGGCGATGAAGCTGAAGAACAGTTCGGTCGGCTCGCCCGTCTTGGGATCGGAAAAGAGATTGCGGCCGGTCCTGGGATCGACGATCGACTGGTGGATGTGCATGGCCGAGCCCGGCTCCAGCGCCATCGGCTTGGCCATGAAGGTGGCGTAGATGTCGTGCTCCAGCGCCGTTTCCTTGATTGTGCGCTTGAACATGAAGACCTGATCGGCCAGCTCCAGCGGATCGCCGTGGCGCAGGTTGATCTCCATCTGGGCCACGCCCGATTCGTGGATCAGGGTGTCGATCTCAAGCCCCTGCGCCTCCGAATATTCGTACATGTCCTCGAACAGGCCATCGAACTCGTTGACCGCCGAAATCGAATAGCCCTGACGGCCGGTTTCCGGACGGCCCGAGCGGCCCACAGGCGGTTTCAGCGCATAGTCGGGGTCGATATTCTTTTCGACGAGGTAGAATTCCAGTTCCGGCGCGATGACCGGGTTCCAGCCTTTTTCATGATAGAGGCTCATCACACGGCGCAGCACCTGGCGCGGGCTTTCCTCGACCGGACGGCCGTCGGGATGGAAGGCGTCATGGATGATCTGCGCCGTCGGGTCGGTCGCCCACGGCACAGCGGCCAGGGTGCGAAAATCCGGACGCAGGAAGATGTCGGTGTCGGACTGCACCGTGCCGACAATGCCTTCCAGATCGGGGAAGTCGCCGGTGATGGTCTGATAGAAGATCGACAGCGGCAGGTTCATGGTCTGGGCCGTCAGGAACTTGCGCACCGGCATGATCTTGCCGCGCGCTACCCCGGCGAGATCGGGGACCATGCACTCGATCTCCTCGATATTCTGCTCGGCCAGCCAGCCGGCGGCTTCGGAGACGTCAGCGGCCCCGCGCTTGGAAAAGCCGGTCTGCGGACGTTTGGACTTCGATTTCATGGTTCACACTTCAGGAATGGATTTTTGATCCGGCGCCGGGTTGGCTAGGGCGGATGATGACGCGGGTCGCGCGGGTTTGGCAACCCTGCATCTGGCCCGCCTCCGGCCTTATCTAAATTGTGATCACAATTTCCGGCGTTTGTCGAGCCACGGAGCCGGTTCTTCTGACCAAGGATGGCAATATGAACTTCGATATCCGCGACGGGTTTACCGGCCTGCCGATCTGGGTCGGCGTAACCGCCGTCGCCATGACCGCTTTCGCGGCAGCTTTCGGGGTCGCGTTTATGATCATGTTGTTCGCCAAATGGCGCTCCAAACGGCACCTGACGGCGCTCTATCGCTTCGACGTCAACCGCCTGAAAAAGCCGCTTTATACGGTGTGGCCGTTGCTGGCGGCGGCCATCGCGGTGCGGGTGGTCTGGCCCGACGTGGTGCATGTCGAAGCCTTCGGCACCGCGACCAAGTTCCTGACCATATTGCTTATCTACTGGCTGGCCCTGTGCGCCATCGAAATTGTAACGGCCAGTGTGTCGCGCCGTTACGACATCACGGTAAAGGACAATCTGAAGGCCCGTCGGGTCCATACGCAGATCACCCTGGTGCGGCGACTGGCGACCTTCCTGCTGGCCGTGCTGACCCTGGCGGCCACCTTCCTGCTGTTCGATGAACTGCGCGGTTTGGGCGTCAGTCTGCTGGCCTCGGCCGGTGTGGCCGGCATCGTCATCGGCTTCGCCGCGCAGAAGACGCTCGGCAACCTGCTGGCCGGCATTCAGATCGCGCTGACCCAGCCGATCCGGCTGGAGGACGCCGTGGTGGTCGAAGGCGAATGGGGCTGGATCGAGGAGATCACCCTGACCTATGTGGTGGTGCGCATCTGGGATCTGCGGCGGCTGGTCCTGCCGATTAGCTACTTCATCGAAAAGCCGTTCCAGAACTGGACGCGCACCTCGGCCAGCATCATCGGCACGGTGGAACTTTATGCCGACTACAGCCTGCCCGTCGAGCCGCTGCGGGCGCACCTGCTGGAACTGCTGGACAAGACCGACCTGTGGGACAAGCAGGTGCAGGTGGTGCAACTGACCGAAACCTATCCCGACGTGGTGAAGATCCGCATTCTGGTCAGCGCCGCCGATTCGCCCACCGCCTTCGACCTGCGTTGCTACGTGCGCGAAAACATGGTGGCCTTTATCACCGCCCGCTATCCGCAGTGCCTGCCCAAGACGCGGGCTCTGGTCGAAGAGGGTGGCGAAACGCGGCGCAAACCGCTAAAGCCCGGCATCAGCGATCCTGCCGACTCCGCCGCTGCCGTGACGAATGCTGTTTGAGATAACCGACCCCGACGATCCCCGCCTTGAGCTGTACCGCGATGTGAAGGACCGTGATCTGACCGGTCGTAGTGGTCTGTTTATGGCCGAGGGCAAGGTGGTGCTGGAACGGCTGTTTACCTCGCCCGTGGCCGATACGGTCAGCGTTCTGACCACACCGGAGAGGATGGGCGGTTTGGCGTCATTGCCCGATGTGCCGGTCTATGTGGCGCCGCAAAAGCTGATGGATCAGGTGGCCGGTTTTCCCATCCATCGCGGCTATCTGGCGCTGGGACGATACGCACCGCGCGAGACGCTGGAAGAGCGGGTGAGCGGCGCGAGAGTGCGCGTGCTGGCCCTGCACGGCATCGCCAACACCGACAATATGGGCGGGCTGATGCGCAATGCGGCGGCCTTCGGCGTCGATGCGGTGCTGCTCGATACAAGCTGCTGCGATCCCTTGTACCGTAAGGCCATCCGCGTCAGTGTCGGCGGCGTGCTGGAAGTGCCGCACTATCGCACCGACGATATGGTCGGGACATTGCAGCGGCTGGGACTGACGCCCTATGCGCTGAGCCCGTCCGGCGCGCAGACCCTGGAAAAGGTGGCGCCCGCCGCACGGTCCGCCGTGCTGATGGGCGCCGAAGGGCCGGGTCTTCCGCCGGAGGTCATGGCCGCCTGCCAGACCGTGCGCATCGACATGCACGGCGGTTTTGACAGCCTCAATGTGGCGACCACCAGCGGGATCGTGCTGTATCGTTTCAGCGCCTGACCATCGCCGGAAGTTGCGGATTGTCGCGTATGAGAGCCGCGGCTACGGCGCGAGGATCGTCGTACAGCCAGACCGAAGTGCCGGGACAGTCGAGACGTTGCGACGGCGCGCCGAAGCGCTTTTGGATCGCGGCCTGGTCGAGATCCTTCATGACGATGAAGTCGAACCGCGCCGGGCCGCCGTCGGCGTCGTGCAGATACCAGTAGGGGTCGTTACCCCAGACATAGGGGCGGCCATCGGGGCTGATCTGCTCGACGCGCAGGCGGAAATCGCTGGAGACGGCGATCGGGCGGGCCACCCAGAAGTCGGCCAGACCGCGCCGCAGATCGTGGGTTTGCGCCAGACGCGACAGGCAGGCCTCGGTCGGGTCGCGCCAGTTAAGGGCCGGGATGCCGCTGCCGTGGGCGGCGCTGCCGGCGGCGAGACCGCTCAGGGCGGAAGCCAGTACAATCCCCTGACCCATGCGCTGCAGGCCATACAGGGCCGCGCCCGACAGGAAGATCAACGGCCACATGAACATCGGCAGCAGATAGCGCGATGCGCCCTGACCGCCGTAGTAGAGGACGAAAAACATGACCGGCAGGCCCATGGCCGCAGCGATATAGATCATCTGCCGCCGCCGCTCGCCCTGTGTGCGGATCGCGGCGGCAATGACGCCGATGAGCACGATCAGACCCCCCAGATAGTAGAGATTGAACGGCACAGGCGCGAGCAGATCGGTGCGCAGCAAGGTCAGAGCCTCCGAGACGGAGGTCAGGGTCAGGCCCGGTGCGCCTTGCGAAAAGAAGAAGGTCGAGGCCCAGACGCCGCACAGGCCCATGATCATCAGTCCGGCATAGTCTTTCTCGCGCCAGACCGAGGCCATGAAGGCGCGGGCGCTTGTGGCGTCGAGCCGCGTCAGCGCCGCCAGCCCCAGCGGCGCGACGGCATAGAGCAGGAACAGGGCGTCGGACAAGCTGGTCAGGCCGATAACGACGGCCAGTAGTCCGATCTGCGGCGTCAGGGGGCGATTGAGCCGATGGAACAACCACAGCGACACGGCCAGCGGGCCGGAGTGATTGACCGGCAGCAGCAGCGCGCCATAGGGGCCGTCCATGCCGGGAAGCTGCCCCAGAATGAAGGTCACACCGGTAAAGACCAGCGCGAAACCGAGCGCCGCGGTCGCTAAATTGCGGTCGGGCCATAAGGCCTGAATGGCGCGCGCTGCGGCGTAGGTCAGGCCGGCAAAGGCGATCAGCGCATAGGCGAACAGGCTCATCCGCGCATCGCCGAACAGCAGGGCCAGCGGATGATAGACGGCCTGATCCGGGAAGAAGCTAAGGATGCGCGCCTGCTGGAAGCCGAAATAACCGCCGGACCGCGCCAGACTGTTTTCGTACAGGGCCACCGGGAGGAGAATATCGGAATTGTACAGGCTGTGGACCTGCGCGGCGTTGAGGACGACATAGGCCACCAGCCCGAACCCCAGACATAGAAGACCGAGGACGCGCATAAGCGTCCGCAGGTCAGGACGGGGCAGGGTGGGAAAACGGGCCATGCGGCACCTTCGCGGGCGCGGGATAAAAATGCACTCCGGAAAGATTTGCCGCACAATGGCGTGACGTGGCTTGATTAATGAAATTTGATATATTTAATGGCTTCCAAAATATACAGGGAGACGACAATGAAGACGATGCTGGCGATCGCTGTAGGGGCGTGGCTTGGACTGTGGGGTGCCGGGGCTCAGGCGCACGAGACGCTGAAGTTGGATGCCCCCAAGCCCGATCTTTTGGCCGCGCCGCCGATAGGGTGGAATTCGTGGAACAAATACGCCTGCAATATCAATGAAGACATCGTGCGCAAGCAGGCCGACGCCATGGCCGCTTCGGGGCTGAAAGATGCCGGTTATCAGTATATCGTCATCGATGATTGCTGGCAGAAAAGCCGTGACGCCGACGGCAATATTCAGGTCGATCTGGAACGCTTCCCGTCAGGTATGAAGGCGCTGATCGATTATGTGCACGCCAGGGGTTTGAAGTTCGGCCTCTATTCCGACGCCGGGGCCCTGACCTGCGGCGGGCGGCCGGGCAGCGCGGGGCATGAGTTTCAGGACGCCCGGCAATACGCGAAATGGGGCGTCGACTACCTGAAATACGACTGGTGCTATACCGGCACGCGCGACGCCGAAGCCGCCTATACGATCATGGCCAAGGCGCTCAGGGAATCGGGCCGCGATATCGTGCTGTCGATTTGCGAATGGGGCGACAATTATCCGCAACGCTGGGCCGCGCCGCTGGGCCACCTGTGGCGCACCACGGGCGATATCTACGACGCCTGGGAGGGCAAGAGGGGCTATTCGCTGGGCATGGTCAACATCCTCGACAAGCAGGTGGACCTGTGGCGCTATTCCGGTCCCAACCGCTGGAACGACCCCGACATGCTGGAGGTCGGCAATGGTGGCATGACGACGACCGAGTACGAGGCGCATTTCTCGCTGTGGGCCATGCTGGCTGCGCCGCTGATCGCGGGTAACGACCTGTCGAACATGGACGCCGAGACCTTGCGCATCCTGACCAACAAAGACGTTATCGCCGTCGATCAGGACCCGCTGGGGCAGCAGGCGAAGCGCATATGGAAAGAGGGCGATCTCGAAATCTGGGCCCGCCCGCTGAAAGGCGGCGATCAGGCCGTGGTGTTGTTCAACCGCGGTGCGGCCCCGGCGGAGATGAGCGTGAGTTGGGAACAACTCAACCTGCCGGCCGGACTGAGGGTGCAGGTGACGGACCTGTGGTCGAAGACCGTGACCAGGAACGTCAAGGCGCGCTTCGGCGCTACGGTCGCCGCGCATGGGGTTATCATGGTGCGTCTGCGTCCCCAGGTCTGAGGCGGACAACACCGAGAAGGCTGGGCCGTGGCGAGAGATCGTCACGGCCTTTTGTCTTCACGCATTCGTGGAAAAGCGTAGCTTGACTGACGTAAGGGCAGGGCGCGTAGCCTTGTCTCAAATGCAACGAAATGTTGCCGATAAAATAAACAGGGAAACGGACCATGCACGCAACGGCCATTGTCGGCTGGGGCCATACGCCGTTCGGACGGCTGGACCTGTCGCTTGAAGCGCTCATTCAGACAGTGGCGCGTGAGGCGCTGAGCGATGCTGGGATCGGTGGAGGCGAGGTCGATGCGGTGTTTCTGGGGCTGTATAATGCCGGTCTGACGCCCGATGGTTTTTGCGCCTCTATGGTTTTGGGGGCCGATGAAGGCCTGCGCTACAAACCGGCCACGCGGCTGGAAAACGCCTGTGCGTCGGGATCGGCGGCGCTCTATGCGGCGATGGACGCCATAGCTTCGGGCCGCATCGACACGGCGCTGGTGGTCGGGGCCGAGAAGATGACCGGTCTCGATGGGGCCGGGGTGACCAAGGCGCTCGGGGCGGCCAGCTATCAGGCCGAGGAAGCTGGTCTGTCGTTTCCGGATATCTTCGCCCGATTTGCCCGTGCCTATGCGGCAGAGTACGGTGATCCGACCCTAGCCATGGCGCATATCGCCGCCAAGAACCACGCGGCCGCCATGCACAATCCGCTGGCGCAATTGAAAAAACCGCTGTCGGTCGAATTTTGCGCCACGGTGTCGGACAAGAACCCGCTGATTTCCGATCCGTTGAAGATGACCGATTGTTCGCTGGTGTCGGACGGGGCCGCCGCGATTGTGCTTACTCGCGCCGACCGGGCCAAAGGTTTCCGGCGCGCCGTAGGGTTCCGCGCCGCTGTGCACGTCAACGATTTGCTGCCCCTGTCGGCCAAAAGCCTTACCGATTTCACCGGCCCGCGTCTGGCCTTCGAGCGCGCCTATGCGCAGGCGGGGGTTTCGGTGTCCGACATATCCTTCGCCGAGGTCCACGACTGTTTCACCATTGCTGAACTGCTGGTGGCCGAGGCCATGGGGCTGGCGGCAAAGGGGCAGGGGGTGGAGTTCGTCATTGCCGGCGGCACGGGGCGGCAGGGTCTGTGCCCGACCAACATGTCCGGTGGATTGAAGGCCAAGGGGCATCCGGTCGGGGCCACCGGCGTGTCCATGCACGTGATTGCCGCGCGGCAACTGACCGGTGAGGCCGGTGAGATGCAACTGCCTGATCCCAGGCTGGGGCTGGCCTTCAATATGGGCGGCGGCGCGGTGGCGAACTATGTGAGTATTCTTGAGCGTCTAAACTGATAACCCCCTCTCCCTTGAGGGAGAGGGCTGGGGTGAGGGGGGTGCCCTAAACTCTGAATTAATACCCCCTCACCCGGCGCAACGCGCCACCCTCTCCCTCAAGGGAGAGGGGAAAGATCAGAGGTTTGAATGACATCACCCGGTGCGAAATTTCGAGACGCGCTCAAAGCCGAACAACCGCTTCAGGTTATCGGCACGATCAATGCCAACCACGCGCTGCTGGCCAAACGGGCAGGTTATCGCGCCCTCTACCTCTCTGGTGGTGGCGTGGCGGCGGGGTCGCTGGGGATGCCCGACCTCGGCATCAGCGGGCTGGAGGACGTGCTGATCGACGTCAGGCGCATCACCGATGTCTGCGACCTGCCGCTGCTGGTCGATATCGACACCGGCTTCGGCCCCTCTGCCTTCAATATCGAGCGCACGGTCAAGGCCCTGATCAAGGCCGGGGCCGCCGCCTGCCACATCGAGGATCAGGTGGGCGCGAAGCGCTGCGGCCACCGGCCGGGCAAGGAAATCGTCTCCACGGATGAGATGGTTGATCGGGTGAAGGCGGCGGCCAACGCCAAGACCGACCCGGACTTTTTCCTGATCGCGCGCACCGACGCCATTGCCGTGGACGGGGTCGATGCCGCCATCGAGCGCGCCATCCGTTGCGTCGAGGCCGGGGCCGACGGCATATTTGCCGAGGCGGCTTACGACCTCGACACCTATCGCAAGTTTACCGCCGCGGTGAAGGCCCCGGTGCTGGCCAATATCACCGAGTTCGGCCAGACGCCGCTGTTCACGCGTGAGGAACTGGCCGCCGCCGGGGTGGCCATCCAGCTCTATCCGCTGTCGGCCTTCCGCGCCATGAACAAGGCGGCCGAAGCCGTCTACGAAGCCATCCGCCGTGACGGCCATCAGAAGAACGTGCTCGACCTGATGCAGACTCGCGACGAACTGTATCAGCGCATCGACTACTACGCCTACGAAGATCGCCTCGACGCGATGTTCAATAAAAACAAATGATAATCGGAGGAACGGCCATGAATGCAGTGACGGAACTGCCGAAAGGCGATGCAGCGACGGCCTTCAAACCCAAGAAGTCTGTCGCACTTTCGGGAATGTCGGCGGGTAATACCGCGCTATGCACGGTCGGGCGGACGGGCAACGATCTGGCCTATCGCGGCTATGATATTCTCGATCTGGCGAACGGTTGCGAGTTCGAGGAGGTGGCGTGGCTGCTGGTGCACGGCGCCCTGCCCAATGCTTCGGAACTGGCGGCGTACAAGACCAAGCTGCGCGCCTTGCGCGGTCTGCCCGTCAGTCTGAAATCGGTACTGGAGAATATTCCGCCTTCGGCGCACCCGATGGATGTGATGCGCACCGGTGTATCGCTGCTGGGCTGTCTGGCACCGGAAAAGGACGACCACAATGCCCCTTCGGCGCGCGACATCGCCGATAAGCTGATGGCGTCTCTGGGGTCGATGCTGCTCTACTGGTATCACTACAGCCACAATGGCAAGCGCATCGAGGTCGAGACGGACGACGATTCCATCGGCGGGCATTTCCTGCATCTATTGCACGGTGAAAAACCCCGCGAAAGCTGGGTCAGGGCCATGCACATCTCGCTGATCCTCTATGCCGAGCATGAGTTCAATGCCTCGACCTTCGCCGGGCGGGTCATCGCCGGGACGGGCTCGGACATGTATTCGTGTATCGCCGGGGCCATCGGCGCGCTGCGCGGACCCAAGCACGGCGGGGCCAACGAGGTCGCCTTCGAAATCCAGAAGCGCTACGCCACGCCGGATGAGGCGGAGGCCGACATCCGCGCCCGCGTCGAGCGCAAGGAGGTCGTGATCGGTTTCGGCCACCCGGTCTATACGGTGTCCGACCCCCGCAATGCCGTGATCAAGCGCGTTGCCTGCGATCTGAGCACCGAGCAGAACTCTCTGAAGATGTACGCCATTGCCGAGCGGCTGGAGCGCGTCATGTGGGAGGTCAAAAAGATGTTCCCCAATCTCGACTGGTTCTCCGCGGTTTCCTATCACCGCATGGGTGTGCCGACGGCGATGTTCACGCCGCTGTTCGCCATTGCGCGCACCGCCGGCTGGTCGGCGCACGTCATCGAACAGCGCATCGACGGCAAGATCATCCGGCCCAGTGCGAACTATACCGGCCCGGAGGATCGGGCCTTCGTGAAGATCGAAGAACGCATCTGATCCCTTCTCCCTTGAGGGAGAAGGTGCCGCGAAGCGGCGGATGAGAGGGAGCCGTGCCCTCCGACCTTCCCCCTCACCCCAGCCCTCTCCCTCAAGGGAGAGGGGGCAAGAGGTAAACATGTCCACCCATATTCCCAACATCCGTCCCGAACCCGACAGCGTCTTCGCCGATATCGCGGACTACGTGCTGAACTATAATATCCATTCCGATCTCGCCTATGAGACGGCGCGTAACTGCCTGATCGACACGCTGGGCTGCGGGATGGAGGCGCTCGACTATCCCGCCTGCACCAAGCTGCTGGGGCCCATTGTGCCGGGCACGCAGGTGCCCAATGGCGCGAAGGTGCCGGGGACGCAGTTTCAGCTCGACCCCATTCAGGCCGCCTTCAATATCGGGGCAATGATCCGCTGGCTCGACTTCAACGACACCTGGCTGGCGGCGGAGTGGGGGCATCCGTCGGACAATCTGGGCGGCATCCTCGCCGTCACCGACTGGATGTCGCGCAACCGCGTCGCCGCGGGGAAAAAACCACTGACCATGCGCGAAGTGCTGACCGCCATGATCAAGGCGCACGAGATTCAGGGCGTGCTGGCGCTCGACAACAGTTTCAATCGCGTCGGTCTCGATCACGTCATCCTCGTCAAGGTCGCCTCGACGGCGGTGGTGGCCGGGCTGTTGGGTTTGACGCGCGACGAAATCATCGACGCCGTGTCGCTGGCCTTTGTCGACGGGCAGAGCCTGCGCACCTATCGCCACGCCCCCAATACGGGCTCGCGCAAGTCGTGGGCGGCAGGCGACGCCACCAGCCGCGCCGTGCGTCTGGCCCTGATGGTGCAGAAGGGCGAGATGGGCTACCCCTCGGCCCTGACCGCACCGGTCTGGGGCTTTTACGACGTGTCGTTCAAAGGCCGGCCCTTCAGCTTCCAGCGCCCCTACGGCAGCTATGTGATGGAGCACGTGCTGTTCAAGATCAGCTATCCGGCGGAGTTCCATTCGCAGACGGCGGTCGAGGCGGCCATGCGCATTCATCAGGAACTCAAGTTACGCGGCCTGAGCGACGAACATATCGCCCGCATCGATGTGCGCACTCACGAAGCCTGCGTGCGCATTATCGACAAGACCGGTCCGCTGCATAATCCCGCCGACCGCGACCACTGCATCCAGTACATGATGGCGGTGCCGATCCTGTTCGGGCGGCTGACGGCGGCGGATTACGAGGACGAGGTGGCGCATGATGTGCGCATCGACGCCCTGCGCGACAAGATTTTCTGCGCCGAAGACCCGCAGTTCACCAAAGACTATCACGACCCGGACAAGCGTTCGATCGCCAATGCCGTAACCGTGACGCTGACCGACGGTACGGTGTGGGACGAGTTCGTTGTCGAATACCCTATCGGCCACAAGCGCCGTCGCGCCGAGGGCATACCCCTGCTGGAGTCCAAGTTCCGCACCAATCTCAATCGCCGCTTCCCGAAAAAACAGCAGCAGGCGATCCTCGAACTCAGCCTCGATCAGCAGGCGCTGGAGGCCATGCCGGTTCACGAGTATGTCGATATGTACGTGATCTGAGCGTGTAATTGCATTCTTACGTTGCCGATCGCATCCTGTCTCTCTTCACAGAAGGCAGGAACGTGATGTCAAAAAGCACTGAAAAGGCACATAAAAAGGGCTGGTTCGTTAGTTTCGCTCAGGGCGCGGCCGTAGCGACGGGCAGCGCCTGGGCCTTCGGGCTGGCGGTCGGGGTGGTGATCGTGTGGATCGTCACCGGTCCGCTGTTCAAGTTCTCGGATACCTGGCAACTGGTCATCAATACCGGCACGACCATCGTCACGTTTTTGATGGTGTTTCTGATTCAGAACACCCAGAATCGCGACGCCAAGATCATGCAGCTCAAGCTGGACGAACTGATCCGCGCGGCGACCAAGGCCCATACGGCCTATATCGACATGGAAAACATGAGCGAGAAGGAACTGGCCGCGCTGCAGAAGCACTATGAAGACCTGGCGAAGAAAGCGCGCGACGAGGGCGACCACAAGGCTGCCGAAGCGCATGACAAGGCCGGTTCCAAGGCGGCGAAGCTGCTTTCCTGATACAGAAAAGCGCCACCCTTTGGCGGGTGGCGCTTTTGCGATCCCTGGACGCGGATCAATACTTGTCGTCGAGCTTCTGGATCTCGGTCTTGTGCATCTGAAGCGCCGGCAGGGTCTTGGTGGCGAAGTCCTTCACCGGACCGGCCTGACCGTCCTTCGCTTCTTTTTCGAACAGGTCGATCGTCTTGTCGTGCGCCTTTTGCTGGGCGTCGATATATTTACCGTCGAAGTCTTCGGCGGAGGCATTTTTCAGGTCGTCGAGCATGGCCTGATGTTCGGAATCGAGACCTTCGGTCGGCGGGGTCAGGCCCGCAGCGGTGATGGCGGCCTTCAGCTCGGTGGCCGCCTTGGTGTGGTCGGTGACCATCTTTTGCGCGAAGGCTTTCAGATCAGCCTTCTTGGTGCGCTCGATGGCCAGCTTGCTCGACTCAATCTCGAACACGCCGGCAACAGTGGCGCGGCCCGCGAAGTCGACATTTTCCGATGCGCTGGAAGACACGCTCTCGAAGACGCTTGAAGAGCTTTCCGAAGCGCTTTCGGCGGATTCTTCGGCGGCCTGTTCCTGAGGCGAACCACAGGCGGCCAGCGGCAGGATCAGAACGCCGGCAAGTGCGGCAGTAGCAAGGGCTTTGTGCGAAAACATCAGTCTCTCCAATGTGATAACGGAACTGTGATGGATCAGGACCGTATCAGCGTGGTTGTAAGAAGGTTGCGCCGCTTTTGGCGATGTACATGAAAAAGCCATAAAGCGACGTCAGCCGCGCGGGCGTATTGTCGCGCCGGATGCTTTATGGTTAGCTTGGTTTCTCATTTGCAGATTCCCGCAGCGACAGGCGCCCAATGGTTACTGGCGGCACCCCTTCCGGCGAACCGGCCTACGCCGGTATTGTCTCCGATGCACAGCACCGCAGCGCGCTGCTGGCGGCGATTGTCGAGTCCTCGGACGATGCCATCATCTCCAAGTCGCTGGACGGGATAATCACCACCTGGAACGCCTCGGCTGAGCGCATCTTTGGCTACAGCGCTGCGGAGGCCGTCGGGCGGCATATCACCCTGATCATTCCGCCCGAAAAGCTGGATGAGGAGCATCTGATCATCGGCCGCGTGAGGGCCGGCGAGCGGGTGGAGCATTTCGAAACGGTGCGGCGCGCCAAGTCCGGCGCGCTGGTGGATATCTCCCTGACCGTGTCTCCGGTGCGCGACGACAGGGGCGGCATCATCGGCGCTTCAAAGATCGCCCGTGACATCACACGACAAAAAGCCATCGAGACGCAACTGGTCGGCGCCAATCGTCGGCGCGACGAATTCATGGCCAATATGAGCCACGAACTGCGCACGCCGATGAATGCCGTCATCGGTCTGGCGCACATATTGAGTCTGTCGGCCAATCTGTCGCCGCGCGAGCAGCAATACGTCACGGTCCTCAAACAAAGCGGCGAGAACCTCCTGAGTCTGATCAACAATCTGCTCGACGTGTCCAAGATCGAGGCCGGGGCCGTAGAACTAGAAACGCGCGACTTCAACCTGCCGGAACTGATCGAGAAGACTCTGGCCGCGCCACGCGCCAAGGCCGAAGAAAAGAACATGGTGCTTAGCGCCTCCTTCGGAGCGCAGGTGCGGGAATATTATCGTGGCGATCCGCTGCGCCTGCAGCAGATACTGGCCAATCTGCTCAGCAATGCCGTCAAGTTCACCGACATCGGCAGCGTCGACCTGCGTATCTCGGTCGTGCGTGAAGAACCCGGCGGCGCGGTGCTGCGCTTCGAAGTCATCGATACCGGCATCGGCATCCCAGAAGACAAGCTGGGCCTCATCTTCGAAAAGTTTACCCAGGGTGACGCCTCCATGACCCGCCGTTACGGTGGGACGGGGTTGGGGCTGTCGATCGGGCGCGCCATCGTCGAGCGTATGGGCGGCACGCTGACGGTGACCAGCACGCCGGGTCAAGGCTCGACCTTCACGGCGGAACTGCCGCTCATGCACGACCCTATGCGCACGAAGACCGTCAGGACGGGCGAGGGGCCCCCGCAGGGCCACCGGAATGTGCTGATCGTCGAAGATTATGAGCCGAATGTGATGGTGGTGGCGACGCTGCTGGAGCAGATGGGCCTCGACTATGATGTGGCGCGCACGGGCGCCGAGGCGTTGCGCTATGCCGAGGTCAGCGCCTATGACCTGATCCTGATGGATGTGCAGATGCCCGGCATGGACGGGTTCGAGAGCACGCGGCGCATCCGTCAGATGGAGAATACGCGGGCGCTTTCGGCCACGCCGGTGGTGGCCATGACGGCGCACGTGCTCGATTCCGACCGTCGCCGTTGTTTCGAGGCCGGCATGACGGGCTTTATCCCCAAACCGTTCGAACCGGAAACCTTCATGCAGGTAGTAGGTGAAGCCATGGCGGCGGGCTGAAAAGCGAGGCCTTTCCGACCGTCCACAGGGTTTGTGCGCAAAAAGCCAAATTAGCGCTTGCAAGGGCGAAAAAAATTCGTATGTTCCGCCCCTCACCGCCGGGGTTTACCAACGCCCTTCTGCGAATGCGGTGAAAAGTGGGTGTGTAGCTCAGTTGGTAGAGCAGCTGACTCTTAATCAGCGGGTCCACGGTTCGAGTCCGTGCTCACCCACCATTTTCTCATCCGCCAGCGTCCGGCGAGATTGAAAAAATCCTTAAAATATAATAGGTTATCGGTTTGCTCGTCCGAGATCACACGGTGGTGTCCACCGTTATCTCGCGATTGAAGCGCCGCTTTTCCGGGCAAGACCGGTTGCCGGCTATTTGGCAGTATCCTGTCTCGGGCCTTATCCTTGCCGTTCAAAGCTTTATGTTAGCTTTGGCCTCGATGGGAAATGGCGCACCCGACAGGATTCGAACCTGTGACCTACGGTTTAGGAAACCGGCGCTCTATCCTGCTGAGCTACGGGTGCGTCGGGGTGAACCTAAAGGATGCCGCGCAGAGGCTCAACACCCGGCTCCGACTTTTTTGCGCGAAGCGACCGGTCTTTGTTGAAAACAGACATCCGCCTTCGGGCGTGTGCGAAAACGCGATGGCGGCGAAAAATCCACCCTTGATTGTTCTGGTTTGCTAATTTCGAAAACGGCTTTAGGTTAGATTCCAGTAGGGAGTAACACCCAGTAAGGAGTAGCGTATGCCTGATATTCACCCCGTAGATGTTTATGTTGGCGCCATGATCCGTAAGCGCCGGAAAGAATTGGGCCTGTCGCAACAGGGCCTCGCCGAAGCGCTCGGCATCACCTTTCAGCAGGTGCAGAAATACGAGAGCGGTTTCAACCGCATCAGCGCTTCGAAACTGTTTCAGACTTCGCGAACCTTGAAGGTGCCGATTACCTATTTCTATGAAGGCAAGCCGGAGGTCGGCGTCGAAGCCGCCAGCCCTTCCGAACAGACAGTGACGGCCTTTGCCATCTCGGCCGAGGGCATCGAACTGGCGCAATATTACCCAAAACTGTCGAAAATCAGCCGCCGCAGTATCAATGCCGTGGTCCGGGCGATGCTGCACGATCAGGACGCGCGAAGCGGCGCTGACGCTCAAGACTGATCATGCCGGCCATCAGGGCGAAGACCAGGGCATAGCCGCCCCAGAAGCTGTTGGCGGTTATGTAGACGAACAGGCTGAGGTCCTGGCTCAACAGCGAGGCGAAGTGCCCCAGCACGGCCAGCAGCATGAAGGCGGTGATGAAGGCCGTCCAGAATCGGCGCGACCACAGAGAAAGGATGAAAAAGCCGATCAGGGTCAGGGTATCGACGGTGGCGATGCCGGGGTCGAAGCCCGGTCGCGGCGTTTGCACGATCGGCGACAGAATCCAGGTGAACCAGATGAGAAGGGCGCCGTAGCGTTCCGGCCATTGGCCGCGCCACAGCGCCCATATCCCTACGGTGACGGCCAGCACCGTCGATGTCTTCATCCAGATAAAACTGACGAGGCGTAGCGTTTCGGGGTCCATGCTCCCTTATATCAACCGGCCTGACGGATGTCATGGGCTGCCGTGATCGGCACCACATCGGCGTGGCCCTTCTGAGGGGGAGTTTCAGGGAACTTCTCGGTTTCTCCGCCGCCGGCGGTGGTGGCGTAGCCCATCTTGGCCGAGATGTCGAAGAGGCCGCCGTGGGCGCGAACGATGGTTTTGCGAGCCGTCTGAAGCCCTTTGAGCGTTTCGACCAGATCGTCCATCACCTCGACGCCTTCGACCATCGAGATGCGGGCGTCCATGCGGGCCTGCGCCAAGCTGCTGGTCAGGTTGGCCACCGATATGACGGCGCGTTCGATCTGGGCCTCGGCGTCATGCAGGCACAGGGTTTGGGTGCGGATAATCTCAGCTCGCTTTTTCATTTGGTCGTCGCTCCGTAGTCATTGCCGCTAGAGTCATGGCCGCAAGTGGCCGCCCCGCCGGCCGGCGGTCATACGGCGCGACGAAAGATCTGTTCCATGGCCTCCAGCGTCCCCAGAAGCAGGAACAGGAAGCCGCCGAAAATGAATGCCGCCGTCAGCGCGATCAGGAGGATGACCCCGATCCAGGCCAGCGGTCCCGACGCCTTCAGCCGGGTTTTAAATCGTTGCCACCCTCCGAGGTCAGCCAGGCCGTCGCCGAGACCACGGTCAGGGCCGAATGCTCCGCCCCGAATTTCAGCGCCATGGCCCGCACGCTGTCCACCGTATCCGTAACTTCCGGGAACTTCGCCGGATGGGACAGCGTATTCCACGCCGATTCCAGATCCCGCCATTCCATGCTCAGATACTCGCCCGGTTCCTGTGGCGCTGCTTCGAGCAGACAGGAGGTGAGGGCCATCACCAGGGTCGTCAGCGCCTGCGGTTCCGCCGTTTTGGCCAGCGTCCGGACCATTGTCAGAAGTCCCGGAAGGAGGTGCCTGTATTCCGGATCGGCTAGGGTCGCCCAGGCTGTCTCCAGCTCTTTCCAGGTCATGATCAGCTTGTCGCTGTTGAGGAGATGCGTATTCATGAACCCAGCTTGCCGCATCCGCCCGGGGTGTGGGTATAGCCCTTGGTGGGGGTCCCCCTTCGGGGGGGAGGCCGATCTCCGCCTCATAGGCTGTAAGGAGAAGCGCGGCGTCGCGGCTGCTGGCGACGCCGAGGCGGCGGCGCGCCTCTTCGGTATGCGTCTTGACCGTATGTTCGCTGATTTTCAGCAGGCGCGCGATCTCCTTGCCGCGCTGATGTCTGGCGATGAGGCGCAGGATTTCCTTCTGCCGCTCGGAAAGCAAAACAATCTTGTCGTCGGTCACGCTCACGCTGAACTCCCTGCCTTCTGCCCGACTGAGGAGGTTAACGGGAATTTACCAAACCTACAACTTTTCGCCGCGTTTCCGCCGAAAACGCACGGGTTTTGTGCGTCTTGCAGGCGATTTCGTTTGCACGGCACATCGAATGCTTATGACGCAAGGCGTATAGTGAAAGCGCCGCACATGGTCGTTGATCCAGATCCACCTGCAACGGTCTAAACGCGGCCCGAAGGCCCTGGTCTCTCTACGGGGCCTTCGTGCTTTCCGGACCCTCCCCACATCGCGCGCTTACACACTTCGGGCTATGGTCCGGGCATCGCACGAAGCTGTGGGTCATCCCCCCACCTGTCCAACAGCCTTCGCGATATCAAAGGCCCCGGGCAGAGAGACCGGGGCCTTTTCATTTCACCCCTTACGTGTGACGCGCCGAATTGCATCGTTCTCCGAAATCGGTTATGTAGCGGCGACAGTTTCATATCCGGCGCTTACAAGCCGGTTTCAGAGAGTAAAGCGTAGATCATGAGCGGTTACCGCCACCATGCGGCCCTTGACGAGCTGGTCCGGTTCAACGACCGCCTTCGTGCCGAAGTCTGTTCACTATGTCAGGACGCCACGTCCGAAGCCTGCACGCGGGCCTGGGAGCGTGCCCTGCTCGACCACGCCCAGATTGCGAAGCAACTGATCAGCGAATGCCGGATGGCCAATGTCCATTCTGTGTTTCTGGATGGCATGGAATCGTCGCTGCGTCTGGTGCAGGCGGGCCTGTCCTGACAACGCCCGGGATGGCTTGCCATCCTTGACGAACCGCGCCACTGTGCCGCCCGTTTGCAGCCAAAGGGTTGATGTCATGGCGTTTCGCGATCTGTCCGGCGCAGTCGATTTCAAACATCTGGAAGACTATACGCTGAACGACACGGGCATCATCGAAGAGGTGCTGCGCCTGTTCCAGCAGCAGGCCGAGCTATGGTCGCCTTTGCTCGATGCCGGCCATGCGGGCTGGCGCGATGCCGCCCATACGTTGAAAGGCGCGGCTGCCGGGATCGGCGCCAATGCCCTGTCTGCCGCCGCCGAAGCGGCCGAGCGTGGCGATGAGGCCGGAGCCCAGGGGCGTCTGGAAAAGGTACGCGACGCGCTCGATGCCGCCCTGATGGATGTGGCGGCCTATCTGCATGGACTTGAGCTAAACCGTCTAAAGAGCTGAAATCGCTTGTCGGGGCGGGTTCTGGCCGTTAAACGCGCCTCACTTGCATAGACTGCACCGACCCAAGGCACATACCATGAGCGACGACGAACTCCATATCCTGTGCACCGACCGAGACGGCGTGCAGCACACCCTGCCGGCCATCCAAGGCTGGCGGATCATGGAGATCATCCGCGACAACGGTCTGCCCATCAAGGCCGAGTGCGGCGGCGCGCTGGAATGCGCCACCTGCCACGTCTATGTCGACAGCCAGTGGTGGGACAAGCTGATCGAGAAGACCGACGAGGAAGAGGAAAAGCTGGACGAAGCCTTCCTCGTGAAGCGCCATTCGCGTCTGTCGTGCCAGATCCTGATGCGCGACGACCTCAACGGCCTCGAAGTGACGCTGGCGCCTGAGGGTTGATCCGGGGCTAACGCCGGTAGGCCAAGCACTTCTGGCATTACCGGGGCAAATCGGGTATCGAGGGCGTTAACTACCCGCTTTCAAAGGTTCCCCGCATGAAGACCCTTCGCTCCCTGCTGATCACCGGCGTGGCCCTGCTGTCCGCCACCTCCGCGTTCGCCTGGGGACCGACCGGACACCGTATGGTCGGCGAAGAGGCCGCGCGTGCGCTGCCGGCCTATATGCCTGAATTCCTGCGCAGCGCTCAGGGCGTCGGCGATATCGGCTTCTATTCCAACGAGCCGGACGCCTGGAAGGGGTCGGGCAAGGTCCACGATTTCGAACGCGACTCGGCACACTTCATCGATCTCGATGACGAAGGCAAGACGCTGGCCGGCGTGAAGCTTCAGGAGGTGCCGCAATCGCGTTCGGACTTCGACGCCCTGCTGCGTTCCAAGAACGTCATGCCGTGGAAGTCGGGTTATCTGAATTATGCACTGGTCGACGCCTGGCAGCAGGTGGTCAAGGACTTCGCCTACTGGCGCGGCATGACCTATATGGAAGCCCGCGAAACCGATCCGAAGCGTAAGGCGTGGCTCAAAGAAGCCATCCGCCGCCGCGAATCCCTAACGCTGCGCGATATTGGCATCCTGTCACACTATGTCGGCGACGCCTCTCAGCCGCTGCACCTGTCGATCCACTATAACGGCTGGGGTAAGGAATATCCCAACCCGCAGAACTTCACGCTGGAGCCGATCCACGGCCCGCTGGAAAGCGCCTTCATCAGCGCCAACATCAATAATGACGACGTGCGCGGCGCCATGTCGATCGGCGAGGCCTGCACCGGCGTAGCGGAACGCTGCTTCGACGCCAAGCTGGACCGCAACTGGAAATACGTCACGCCGCTGTACGAACTGTACAAGGCCGGCGGTTTCAACGAAGGCGACGCGCGCGGTAAGGGCTTTATGATCGGTCGTCTGGGGCAGGGGGCTTCGGACCTGCGTGACGTGCTCACCGACGCCTGGCGCGAATCGAAGACCATGGGCTTCGGCTATCCGGCCGTGACCTATGAAGATCTTCTGGCCGGTCGCGGCGATGCGTGGAAGGCCCTGCGCGGCGAAGACGACAAGTAGATGTCCGTCACGGCGCTCAATGCCTACGGCATACAGGTGCCGGGCCTGATCTATCTGGCCCGCACCGCCGCCTACGCCATCCTTCTGCGCGACGGGCGGATGGCGGTGATGCGTCAGAACGGCAAGCTGGACCTGCCCGGTGGTGGCATCGAGGGCGACGAGACGCCTGAAGAGGCTGTGGTGCGCGAATGCCGCGAAGAGGCGGGGTTCGAGGTTGTGGTCGGGGCCTTTGTCGGCGAGGTCTTGCAGTACTTTGTCAATACCGACGGCAAGCCCTACGCCAATCACGCGCGTATCTACCTGGCCGAGATCGTGGCCGAGCGTCCCGAAACCAAGATCGAGGACGACCACGAGACGGAGTGGCTGACGCCGACCGAAGCCTTGCTGGGGCTCGAAAAAGACGGTTACGCCGCCGTGGTGCTCCAATGGCTGCGGACGATTTAATCGTTCTGAATGTTGGAATAATCTGTGGATTATAATCCATTTGATTGAATGATTGAGGCGGCATACACAGTATGTCCGCACTGATACCTTTCCCGCAGTCGGCGCGGTGCGAGCCCTGTATTTTACTTTTCCGCGCTTTTTAATCCAAAAAGTGCGTCCCCCTTTTCCCAAAGCGCTCCGGATGACTCTCGAACAGCTTCGTATCTTCATCGCCGTCGCCGAGCGCGAGCACCTGACCCGTGCGGCGGAGGCCCTGCCGTTGTCGCCTTCGGCGGTTTCGGCGGCCATTGCGGCGCTGGAAGGGCGTTATGGCGTCAAGCTGTTTGATCGTATCGGTCGCCGGCTGGCCCTGACCGAGGCCGGGCGGTTGTTCCTCATCGAGGCGCGGCGCGTGCTGGCTCAGGCGCGCGAGGCGGAAACCGTTCTGCACGAGGTGGCCGGGGCCCAGCGCGGGCTTTTGTGCCTCAGCACCAGCCAGACCGTCGGCAACTACTGGATCGCCTCGCGGCTGGCGCGGTTTCGCGACGATTTCCCCGGCGTCGAGGTGCGGCTGCATATCGGCAATACCGAACAGGCGGCGGCTCTGGTCCTGAGCGGCGAGGCCGATATGGGGCTGGTCGAGGGCCGTGTCGACGATCCGCGCCTGTTCGTGACGCCGCTCGAAGGCGACCGGGTGGTCATGGTGACCCCGCCGGGCACGGACGAGACGCCGCAGCGTTTCGTGGCGCGGGAAAAAGGGTCCGGCACGCGGGCCATTCTCGATGAGGTGCTGCGGGCGCAGGGCTTAAG
This sequence comes from Asticcacaulis sp. AND118, assembly GCF_020535245.1. GTDB lineage: Bacteria > Pseudomonadota > Alphaproteobacteria > Caulobacterales > Caulobacteraceae > Asticcacaulis. Next base: position 1,023,533 of record NZ_CP084910.1, read on the forward strand.
CGAAGAGGCCATCGTCCTGACCTTGCCGTCTAACGAAGCCGTGCGCGCCGCCGTCGAGGCCGGGAGCGGGGCGGCGGTCCTGTCGTGGCTGGTGGTCGAAGGCGCGGTTGCCGCCGGGCGGTTGGCCGCGCGGGAGATAGATGTGCCGGTGCGCCCCTTTCACCTGATCCGGCTGAAAGAACGCAGCGAAGGGCGCGCGGCGGCAGCGTTTAAAACGATCTGCGCAGGATGAACTCAAAATCGGTCGTGCCGCCGACCTTGAAGCCGTAATCGCCGACGCGCTTGAAGCCGTAGCTGCCGTAAAGCTTCTGTGCGCGGTGGTTCTCGCTCCACACGCCGATCCATTGCGGGGCGTCGCCGTAGCGGGCCTTGAGGAAGGCCAGCCCGATCTCCAGCAACTGTTTGCCGAGGCCGGCCCCCTGTGCGTCGTGATGCACGTAAAGGCGCTTGATTTCCCCCTGGGTTTCCGGACGGGCGTCCATGTGCGGCAGACTGACCGGTCCGACCTGAATATAGGCGACAGCGCGGCCCATATCGTTGCGTACGATACGCCAGAACTGGTCTTCGCCGTCGATCTCTTCGGCCAGTACGTCGGGGGCGTAGGCCTTGTCGAGATAGGCGTTGAGGTCGGCGGCCGGATAGAGGTGGCCGAAAGTATGGATAAAGGTGTCGCGCGCCAGCCTGGACAGGTCGGGCAGGTCGGCGCTCTGAACGTGGTGAATCAACATAGTCGCGTTATAGAACGGACGGGCGGCGGAGGCTACTCCACCGCTCGTCCGTGCCATTACGCTTTCAATGCCGCCGTCAGCACTTCGCGGGGGGTCTTCGGGGCCCGACCGGTCAGGGTCTTGACCGCATCGGCGGCGCCGTCGAGCTGACCGGCGCGGATGGCGGCTTCGGCTGAGGTCAGCATGTCGGCGACGAAGTCGGGCAGGCCCGCGGCCTTGAGGCCACCGGCATATTGTTCGTCGGTGACGGGGACGATGCGCACGGCTTTGCCGGTGGCGTCATTGGCGATGGCGACGACTTCGCCATAGGTCAGGGCGTCCGGACCGGTGACGGTGTAGGTGCCGCCGGGGGCGTCGCTGAGCGCGGCGACGGCGGCGCGGGCGGCGTCTTCACGCGCCACATAGGCTACGCGGCCTTCGGGGGCTGAGGTATAGAACTGACCGGTTTCCAGCGCGTGCGGCAGGCTCATCAGCAGGTTTTCGATGTACCAGTTGTTGCGCAGGATCGTATGGGCGATGCCCGAAGCCTTGATGGCCTGCTCGGTGCCGTAGTGATCGGGGGCGAAGGTGATCTTGTTGCCCGGCTCCGGATTGGGCAGCGAGGTATAGACGATGTGCTGAACGCCGGCGGCCTTGGCGGCTTCGACGGCGGCGGTGTGCTGCTTCAGCCGCAGGCCCGGCATGGCGAGGGCGTCGGTCGAGATGATCAGCACGCGGTCCACGCCCTTGAAGGCCTCGGTCAGGGTTTCCGGCTTGTCGAAATCGGCGGCGCGGGTGGCGAATTTGGTGTTCAGTTTCGACGGATCGCGCGAGGCGGCGATGACGGCGTGCGGGCTATTTTCGAGCGCTTTGAGCACGAGCTGACCGAGCTGTCCGGAAGCGCCGGTGACGAGGATGGTGGACATGGATGTTCCCTTTCGCTATATATTTCGCATTAGTCTCAAAATGAGATCATGTGCAAAATAGGAACCTTTGCGCGCCTGTAAAGACGGCACTATTTCGGGAGATAGGGATGAAAAGGGAACTATTGGAGCGCAGCCCAAAAAGTGGGGACCGGTTTTGGGAATCGGCTGCGCGACCCCTCAGCGTTGAGCAAGGAGAGGCTGACATCGCCGAAAGCGTGCTCAATGCCGGGTTCGATATGTCGAACTGCCCGGTGCGCGACGTGATGGACCATATCGGCGGCAAGTGGTCGAGCCTGATGCTGCTGGTGCTGTCGACCAGGCCGCATCGTTTCGGAGAGTTGAAACGCGCCGTGCCGGATATTTCGCAGCGTATGCTGACTCAGACCCTGCGCGATCTGCAGCGCGACGGCTATATCAGCCGCCATGTCTTCGCCACCGTGCCGCCCAGCGTGGAATACCGTCTGACGCCTCTGGGGGAATCGATCATGCCGCCCCTGACGGCATTGGTGGCGTGGGCGGTGGATAATCACGCCCGTATCGCCGAAGCGCGCAGGGCGTTTGATCAAGCAGTGTAATTCCTTCGCCCCCGCGGGGAGAAGGTGGCGCGAAGCGTCGGATGAGGGGGCCTTGTTTGCGGAAATTCCCCCTCACCCCAACCCTCTCCCCGCAGGGGAGAGGGGGAAGCTTTAAGCCTTAAGCGCGGTCCAGGCATCGACAAAGGCCGTGGCCTTGGCGTGGACGATTTCCGGCGTGTCGCCGGGCTTGTAGACGCTGGAGCCGATGCCGAAACCGGCGGCACCGGCGGCGATAAAGTCCTTCATATTGCCGGGCTCGACGCCGCCGACCGGGAAGACCGGCAGGGTGCGCGGCAGGACGGCCTTGACCGCCTTCAGGCCCTTGGTGCCGGCCAGTTCGGCGGGAAACAGCTTCAGCGCGTCCGCGCCCGCGTCGATGGCGGCGAAGGCCTCGGTCGGGGTGAAGAAGGCGGGGAATGAGATCAGGCCCAGCGCCTTGGCGAAGCGGATGACCTCAGGGTTGGCGTTCGGCGAAATACAGATCTGGCCGCCGACATCGTACAGCTTTTGCACCTCATCGAGCTTGAGCACCGTGCCGGCGCCGACAATGGCCCTGTCGCCCAGATGCGCGGCCAGCTTCTCGATCGAGATGAAGGGTTGCGGCGAGTTGAGCGGCACCTCGACCACCTTGAAGCCGGCGCTGATCAGGGCGTCGCCGACGGCGATGGCTTCTTCAGGGCCGATGCCGCGCAGGATGGCGACCAGCGGCAGGGTGGCAAGGGTTTCCTGCCAGCGTTGGGTAAGAGTCATTTGGAACTCCGGAGCTTGTGGATGGCCCAGAGGCCGGATTCAGAGGCGGCATTGCCGTCGAAGCGCGTCACGTCGGTGAAGCCGGCGAAGTCCAGCGCCTTTTCGTACAGATCGACCAGCGCGCCGTCGCCGACGAGGCGCACGGGGCTCTTGCCGTGGCGCTCCAGCTCGGCGACGATTTCCGCACCGATGAGGATGCCCGACAGGTAGGTCGCCAGATGCTCCGGCGCGATATTGTTGAACAGGGCCTCGGTGCGCACCGAGAAGATGACCGACAGGAAGGCGCGGTTATACATGCCGCGCTCGACGCCCTTGAGGAAGGCGGCTTCGTTATCGGTGCTGTTTTCCATCAAAAGGCCGAGGATCGAATGGGCCTTGAGCACCTGAAACATTTCGCCGGTCATGTGGGTCGAGAAGGACTCGACCTTGCCGCCGCGTACCAGCGCCCACTTGGAATGGGTGCCGGGCAGGACGAAGAAGCCGTCCGTCTGATCGGATTCGAGGATGCCGAAGATCTGGGTTTCTTCGCCACGCATGACGTTGAGCAGGCCCGTGCCGGGGCTTTCGGCAAACAGGCCGGGGACGATGGCGACGTCCAGCTCGGAGGGGGCCTTGACGAGGCCGTCGGCAAGGGTTTGCAGGCTGGCCGGGCAGGCGGCGTAGGGCGCTTCGACCCAGCCTTGGCGCGAGCCGACCATGCCGGACAGCAGGAAGGGCAGGTGCTCGAGACCGGCGAAGTCGTCCTTCAGGACGCTGAGGAGCGCCTGCTCAAAGCTCAGCACGCCAAGGTTTTTCAGGCCGATATTGGCGGCGTGACGGGCGATGACCTTGCCCGCTTCGTCATAGAGGAACAGGCGGAAATTGGTGGTGCCCCAGTCGGCGGCGATCAGCGAAGGTGTGGTCATGATTTGGCTCTTTTCCCCCTCTCCCTTGAGGGAGAGGGTGCCGCGATAGCGGCGGGTGAGGGGGAAGGAGGGGGTTCCCCCTCATCCGACCCGCAAGCGGGCCACCTTCTCCCTCAAGGGAGAAGGACAGTCTGTCCTACCCCTTGAACTTTTGCGGTTCAAGGCCAGTGTGGCCCCGCAGCCATTCACTTGGGATTTCAAACAAAGTCCCGGCTTCACGATCGTCCGGCATGTCCACCGCGGCGGACGTGACGAAGACACGATCCAGCGCCTCGCCCGCAAAGCAGACATTGGTGATCTGCCTGGCGGGCATGTCGATGGAGAAGTCGAGCGCGCCTTCCGGGGTAAAGCGGCTGACTTTACCGCCGCCCCAGTGGGCGATCCAGATGCCGCCTTGCGCATCCGTCGTCATGCCGTCGGGCGAGCCCCACGCATCGGGAAAGTGGACGAACAGGCGTTTGTTGACCGCCTCGCCGTCCACGATGTCGAAGACAAAGACGTCGTTTTCGCCCGAATCGGTGTGGTAGATTTTCGAGTGATCGGGCGAAAAAGTCGGACCGTTGGCCACCTGATAAGGCCCGTCGATCTCGACATGGCTGAGGTCGGTATCGAGGCGATAGAGCGCGCCGGACTTCTGCGTCTGAGGTTTGTGCATCGATCCCGCCCAGATACGGCCTTTGTCGTCGGCGGCCGCGTCGTTGAGGCGGTTGCCCGGTTCGTGCGGGAAAGGATTGGCGATGTGCTTGAGGATAAACGGCTCAAGGCTCAGTTCGTGGAAGCCGCTCATCAGACCGGCGATGAAACCGCCCTTTTCGCGCTCGATGACCCAGCCGATATGATCGGGCAGATACCAGGTCTTCGCCGAACTGTCGGCCAGATAATAGGCATGCAGGCGGTTGCCGAGAATATCGACCCAGTAGACGCATCCGTCGCGCTTCGACCACAACAGGCCTTCGCCCAGAGCCGCGCCCGGTTTCGAGCGGCGAATGATAGCATCGGTCATCGGTTTCCTCCGGTTCTTATAAGCGCCTTTCTTTTGTCCGACTATACAAAACCATGCAAGTCGTCAAGTTTTGTATGATAAATAAGTCGTGCCGCATCGCTGTGCCGCAGGTGCTGTCGCCAAGGGAATAATGGTCAGAAAAATCAGCCCTATAGCTAGAAATCCCGGAAATGTGACCTTACGTCTATCTTGACGTTTGCGTAAAGAGTGCGCAATTAGTGCGCAACCGATAATTCTAGGAGGACGTCCATGCCCAACCTGAGCCCAGGAGCCTATATCTACGACGCGGTGCGCACGCCGCGCGGCAAAGGCAAGAAGGATGGCAGCCTGCATGAAATCACCGCTCTGGACCTGTCGCGGCAGGTGCTCAGGGGTCTGAAGGATCGCAACGGCCTCGATACGGCGCTGGTCGATGACGTGGCCTTCGGCTGCGTGACTCCGGTCGGCGAGCAGGGCGGCGACATCGCCCGCGCGGCGGTGCTGGCGGCGGGCTATGCCGAGACGACCGGCGGGATTCAGGTCAATCGCTTCTGCGCCTCGGGCCTTGAGGCCATCAATATTGCGGCAGGTAAGGTCATTTCCGGCGAAGCCACCATGGCCATCGGCGGCGGCGTCGAAGCCATGAGCCGCGTGCCGATGGGCTCGGACGGCGGGGCGTGGGCCATCGACGTCAATGCGGCCTTCCCGACCTATTTCGTGCCGCAGGGCGTTTCGGCGGACATGATCGCCACCAAGTGGGGTTTTTCGCGCGCCGATGTCGACGCCTATGCGGTCGAATCCCACAAACGCTCTGCGCAGTCCTGGGCCGAAGCCCGCTTCAAAAAGTCGATCCTGCCGGTGAAGGATCAGATGGGCGTCACCCGTCTCGATCACGACGAAACCATCCGCCCCAATACCGACATGCAGACGCTCGGCAGTCTCAACCCGTCCTTCGCCATGATGGGCGAAATGGCTTTCGACGCCGTGATCAATCAGCGCTATCCGGAAATCGAGCGCGTCAATCACGTCCACACGCCGGGTAACTCCTCGGCCATTGTCGATGGCGCGGCCGCGGTGCTGATCGGCTCGGCCGAAGCGGCGTCGCTGTCGGGCCTCAAGCCGCGCGCCCGCATCAAGGGCATGGCCTCGATCGGCTCCGAGCCGTCGATCATGCTGACCGGCCCGTCCTACGCCACGGAAAAGGTGCTGAAAAAGCTCGGCATGAGCGTGTCGGACATCGACCTTTACGAACTGAACGAAGCCTTCGCCTCGGTCGTCCTGCGCTACATGCAGGCGCTCGATATTCCGCACGACAAGATCAATGTCTGCGGCGGCGCCATCGCCATGGGGCATCCGCTGGGGGCGACCGGTGCGATGATCCTCGGCACGGTGCTCGATGAGCTGGAGCGCACGGGCAAGGGCACGGCGCTGGTCACTCTGTGCGTCGGCGGTGGCATGGCCACGGCCACGGTCATCGAGCGCATTTAAGAACAGGGCAGGGAGAGACACAATGGAATGCTTCAAAACCGAACTCGACGCCGACGGCATCCTGCTCTGCACCTTCGACGTGCCCGGCAAGACGATGAACACCTTCACCAAGCAGGCGCTGGCCGACCTTTTGTCGATCGCCGAGCGCGCCAAGGCCGAGGCCGATATCAAGGGCGTGGTGATCACCTCAGGCAAGACGACCGGTTTCTGCGCCGGCGCGGACCTTGAGGAAATGCTGGGTGGCGCGTGGGAGGCGAAATCCGACCCGAATGATCCCGAAGGCGCGCTGAAGGCCGGCTTTACCGCTGCCTTTGAGATGAACCGCGTCTATCGCGCGCTGGAAACCTGCGGCAAACCGGTGGCCGTAGCTCTGAACGGTCTGGCGCTGGGCGGCGGTCTGGAACTGGCGCTCGCCTGCCACTATCGCGTGCTCAATGACGGGCCGAAAACCCAGGTCGGCCTGCCGGAAATCAAGATCGGCCTTTTCCCCGGCGGCGGCGGTTCGCAGCGCCTGACACGCCTGATCGGCGCGCAGGCCGCGCTGATGGCCATGTCGGAAGGCAAGAGCTTCAAGCCGAAGGACGCGCTGGCCGCCGGCATCGTGCACGAGGTCGTGCCGGTCGGTCAGGAGGTCGAGGCGGCCAAAAACTGGATCAAGACCACTTTAGAAAAAGGGGGGGGCGCTCCGTACGCCCTGTGGGACAAGAAGGAGTATAAGCTGCCCGGTGGCGGGCCCTACCATCCGGCGGGCGCGCAGATCTTCATCATGGCCAATGCCCTGCTGCGCAAGCAGTCCTATGGCAATTATCCCGCCGTGGTGAACCTGATGCGCGCCGTCTACGAAGGGCTGCAACTGCCGTTCGACAGCGCCATCAAGGTCGAGAGCCGCTACTTCGTCAACACCCTGCAAACCCCGCAGGCCAAGGCGATGATCCGCACCTTCTTCTTCTCCATGCAGCAACTGGGCAAGGGCTCCGGCCGTCCGGCGGGCGTGCCGAAGACCGACCCCAAGCAGGTGGCCGTGCTCGGCGCGGGCATGATGGGCGCGGGTATCGCCTACGTTTCAGCGCAGGCGGGGATCAAGGTCATCCTGATCGACCGCGATCAGGCCTCCGCCGACAAGGGCAAGGCGCACTGCGAAGGGCTGGTTAAAAAGGCCGTGTCGCGCGGCAAGCTGACCCCGGAAAAGGCGCAGAGATTGCTGGACCTGATCGTGCCCACGCCGGACTATACGCAGATTGCCGGTTCCGATCTGGTGGTCGAAGCCGTGTTTGAAAACACCGAACTGAAGGAGAAGGTTACCAAGGACGCCGAGGCCCAGCTCTATACGGGCGATAAGGCCGAAACGGCGATCTTCGGCACCAATACATCGACCATCCCCATCTCGCTGCTGGCCAAGGCCTCGGTCGATGCGTCCAAATTCATCGGCATCCACTTCTTCTCGCCGGTCGACAAGATGATGCTGGTCGAGATCATCCGCGGCAAGGAGACCTCGGACGAGACGCTGGCCAAGGCGATCGATTACGTGCTGAAGATCCGCAAGACGCCGATCGTCGTCAACGATGCGCGCTTCTTCTACGCCAACCGCTGCTTCATCCCGTTCACCGCCGAAGGCCTGCACCTGTGGGCCGAAGGCTATGCCCCGGCCCTGATCGACAATGTCGGTCGCGCCACGGGGATGCCGCGCGGGCCGCTGGAGATGATGGACGACGTGGCGCTTGACCTGCTGGTCAAGATCACCTCCGAAACCGCCAAGGCCATGGGCGACGCCTATGTGCCCATCCCCGGCGAAAAGGAGGTGGCGCAGATGGTCGCCGATGGGCGTCTGGGCCGCAAGAACAACAAGGGCTTCTACGACTATCCGGAAGCCGGCGGCACCAAGACCCTGTGGCCGGGCCTGTCTGAGAAGTTCACCGTCACAGTGGACGACTCGACTCCGGAACTGGTCGAGGAAATCCGCAAGCGCCTGCTGTATATTCAGGCAGTGACGGCGGCGCGCTGCTTCGAGGAGGGCGTCATTACCGATCCGCGCGAAGCCGATGTCGGTTCAATCCTCGGCTGGGGCTTCGCGCCGTGGTCGGGCGGGATCGTCTCGCTGATCGACGCCATCGGAACGGCCAGGTTCGTCGAGGAACTGGATGCGCTGGCGGCCAAGCACGGCGACCGCTTCGCTCCGCCGCAACTGTTGCGCGACATGGCCGCGAAGGGCGAGACCTTCTACGGACGCTTCGGCAAGACCGACGAGGCGAAGGCGGCTTAAACCACCTCAGGCAGAACATTGAAAGAGGGGGTCATTTTGGCTCCCTCTTTTGGTTTGGGTGAGACGCATTGAAACATCTGGTAATTTTTCTGCACGGTGTAGGCTCGTGTGGCGCGGACATGATCGGTCTGGGGCGGCACTGGGCTGAAGTCCTGCCGGATACGGCGTTTGCGGCACCTGATGGACCCGATCCTTTCGACATGTATGCGCAGGCCAGCGGACGTCAGTGGTTTTCGGTCAAGAGCGTGACGGTGGAGAACCGTGCGCAACGCCTTGTCGAGGCGCGTGAGGCCTTCGATGCGACCCTGCGGCACATTATGACAGAACGGGGCATAGATGATCCGGCACGGGTGGCGCTGGTCGGGTTTTCGCAAGGGTCGATCATGGCGCTGGATGCCGTGGTCAGCGGACGCTGGCCCGTCGCGGCGGTGGTGGCCTATTCCGGGCGGCTGTCTTCGCCGCCGCCGTGGGCCCCGGCGTCCGTGCCGGTCCTGATCGTGCACGGCGATCAGGACGAGGTGATCCCCTTCTCCGAAAGCCTCGATGCCGCCGAAAAGCTTAAAGCGGCGGGCCTGAATGTCGACGCGCACATCCTGCCGGGCTTAAGCCACAGCCTCAACGCGCCCGGCTCGCGGCTGGGTTCTGCCTTTCTGGCCCGCCACCTTATCGGTGTTTAGCCGTCTTCTTCCGGCGTCAGGGTCTGCATGCTGAGGGCATGAATCGGGCCGGTCAGTTCCTCGCGCAGCGCGGCATTGACTGCCCGCTGGCGCGCCACCCGGTTCAGTCCGCGAAAGGCTTCTGAAACGATCACTACGGAAAAGTGACTTTCGCCCCCTTCACGCGCGCCCGAATGCCCTTTATGTTTATCGCTGTCATCGTAGACTTCCAGACGCAGCGGGGCGAAGGCCGCCGTAAGTTTGGTCTCGATGCTATCGCGTATTTTACCCATAATTTAACCTCAAAAGGGCTTTATTGAAGCCCATTCGACACCTATATGGTTCGTCCGCGTAAAGTTCAAAGGGTAGCACTCCAAATCATGAGCGAAGGTTACAAGTACAAGCCGAAGTTTGGTCTGGACATGCGTATTCGCCCGCCCAAGGAGGGTGAGGTGAACGGCAAACGTCTGGAGGACGACGTGCTGTCGCTCAAGCCGGGTCAGATCCGCTGCGAATGGCCGGAATGCCACCGCGCTGCGACGGCCAAGGCGCCGAAATCGCGCGAAATGATGAACGAATACTATAATTTCTGTCAGGCGCACGCAGGCGAGTACAACAAGAACTGGAACTTCTTCGCCGGCATGTCCGAGGGCGAGGCCAAGTCGCATCGCGAAGCCACCATGACCGGCGGACGTCCGACCTGGGCCTTCCGCGCTTCGGCGGCATCGCGTGAAGCCGCGGCTTTCAGCGCCGGTCGCACCCGCGGCGCGGGCATGTACGATCCGCACTCGGTGTTCGGCGCCGGCGCTGCGCCGCGCAAGCCGGGCGAGGATGCGCCGATCCAGCGTCAGTTCGGCAAGATCGAACGCGGGGCCTATGCCGACCTCGACCTTGAGGTCGGGGCCGAGCCGGAAAAAGTGCGCGCCGCCTATACCGAACTGCTCAAGCGCTGCCACCCGGATAATAATGGCGGCGACCGCTCGGCCGAGGACAAGCTCCAGCGGGTCATTAAGGCTTATAAAGTCCTGAAGAAAATGGGCCTCGCTTGAGTGCGGAGGGGACCCGCTGATTAAGAGTCAGCTGTTCTGCCATCCCCCTCATCCGGCGCTTCGCGCCACCTTCTCCCTCGAGGGAGAAGGAAATGAACAACCCCCTCTCCCTTGAGGGAGAGGGCTGGGGTGAGGGGGCAACCATGTCAGCCATAAAAACCGGTGGATGCCAGTGCGGCGCAGTCCGTTTCTGCGTCGAAGGCGAACTGGGGCACGCCTCCATCTGTCACTGCCGCATGTGCCAGAAGGCCTATGGCAATGTTTTTGCCCCGCTGGTCAGCGTACGTGAAGCCACGCTCACCTGGACAAAAGCCGAACCCAAGCGCTTCCAAAGCTCCAACCTCGTCCAGCGCGGCTTCTGCCCCGATTGCGGCACGCCCCTGACCTACGAAGCGCCGGATGGCGTGGCCGTGTCCATCGCCGCCTTTGACGATCCGAGCGATATTGCGCCGGTCATTCAGTTCGGCACCGAGGGCAAGTTACCGTGGGTCGATGGCCTGCACACCCTGCCGGAGCGCACGACTTTGGAAGACATCGACGCCGCGCCCTTCCTCGACAAGCTGATCAGCTATCAGCATCCGGACCATGATTAGACTGCCGCAAAAAAATCCGTTTCCGGCGTGTTTTAGGGTTGAGTCTTGAGGCCTTAGGTCTTAGCTGAAAAACGCATCCGTCCGACCGTCCGAAAGCGTTTTTGCCATGTCCGTCATCACCTCCGAAACCCTGACCGATCCGCTTTTGGGCCTGAAGCCCGACAAGAAGGTCTCCCTGCGCGAGGTGTTCGGCATCGACTCCGACATGATGGTCCCGGCCTTTTCGACGCGTGACGAGCACGTGCCGGAAATCGACGACACCTACCGCTTCGATCCTCAGACCACCATCGCCCTCTGCGCGGGCTTTGCCTATGACCGCCGCGTTATGGTGCAGGGGTTCCACGGCACGGGTAAGTCGACCCACATCGAGCAGATCGCGGCGCGCCTGAACTGGCCGCTGGTGCGCGTCAACCTCGACAGCCACGTGTCGCGGATTGACCTGATCGGCAAGGACGCCATCGTGCTCAAGGACGGTCAGCAGGTTACCGAGTTCAAGGAAGGCATCCTGCCGTGGGCTTTGCAAAGGCCCGTGGCGCTGGTTTTCGACGAATACGACGCCGGGCGTCCGGACGTGATGTTCGTCATCCAGCGCGTGCTTGAGGCGCAGGGCCGCCTGACCCTGCTGGATCAGAACAAGGTCATCCGCCCCAACAAGTTTTTCCGTCTGTTCGCCACGACCAACACTATCGGTTTGGGCGACACGACGGGTCTTTATCATGGCACGCAGCAGATCAATCAGGGGCAGATGGACCGCTGGTCGATCGTCACGACGCTCAACTATCTCAGCCACGAGGCCGAGGTCGAGATCGTGCTGGCCAAGCTGCCGGAGTTCGACACGGCGGAGCGCAGGGGCCTGATCGATGCCATGGTGCGCGTCGCCGACCTGACGCGCTCGGCCTTTGCCAATGGCGACATCTCGACCGTCATGTCGCCGCGGACCGTCATCACCTGGGCGCAGAACACGCTGATCTTCGGCAATGATCCGGAGGTGGCCTTCCGCCTGACCTTCCTCAACAAGTGCGATGAGCTGGAGCGCCCGACGCTGGCGGAATTCTATCAGCGCAGCTTTGGCGCGGATGTGAAGGAAAGCGCCCTCAAGGTGAAGGTGATCTGATAATCCCCTCTCCCTTGAGGGAGAGGGTGGTCCAAAGGACCGGGTGAGGGGGCGGCTGGTGTCTGTAAGTCCCCCTCACCCCGGCCCTCTCCCTCAAGGGAGAGGGGGAAGTAGGGAATATGGCCAAGCCCGTTACCGTTCTGTCCGATCCGTTTCGCAAGGCGCTGATCCATTCGACGCGCGCCCTGGCGGAAGATCCCGAACTCGAAGTCGTTTTCGGGCCGGATGGTCCGCGTCTGGACGGCAACAAACTCGTTCTGCCCAATCCGCCGCGCGACCTCAATGCGCGCCTGTCGGCCAATGTGCGCGGACAGGCCGACCGGCTGGCGCTGAAGGTCGCTCACCACGATTCCGGTGTTCACGTCCGCGCCCGGCCCATCGATACGGCCAGCGCCGAAGCCTTCGACGTGCTGGAAGAGGCCCGCCTTGAAGCCATCGGCGCCAACGCTTTGGGTGGGGTGCGCAAGAACCTGCGTGCCGCGCTGGAGGCTGATCTCGACCGCAGCGGTCTGGGGCGCAAGGAAGAAAAGTCGGAACTGAATCTGGCCGACATTCTCGGCCTGATCGCGCGCGAAATCATGACGGGCGATCCCGTGCCGCAGGAGGCGCAGCGCGTCGTCAACCTGCTGCGCGGCGAGATCGAGCAGAAGACCGGTCAGAGCCTGAACGAGCTTGCTGACCTTATCGGCGACCAGAAGGCGTTTACGCAGAAGGCGCGCGAAGTGCTGCGCGCGCTGGACCTGACCGACGATTCGCAGGACGCCAAGGAAGAAGAAAAGAACGACGAGGGCGAGGACGAACAGTCCGAAGGCAACGACCCGTCGGCCGAGGCCGAAGAGGACGCCGAGGATCAGGACGACTCCCGGCCGCAGCAGGAAGAAGAACCGACCGGCGGTGACGATCAGTCCCAGACCGGCGACGAGGACTTCACCCAGATGTCGGGGGATCCGCAGTCGCTGGCCGAAGGCTCCGCCGACGAAGTGGTCGATGGCGAGGCCGCCGAGGCCAGCCAGATGCAGACCCCCAATGCGGCTGGCGAGCGCAAGGATTACGACATCTATACCAAGGCCTTCGACGAGGTCATCAACGCCGAAGACCTGTGCGACCCCGAAGAGCTGGAGCGCCTGCGCGGCTTCCTCAATCAGCAACTGGCCAACCTGTCGAACGTCGTGGCGCGGCTGGCCAATCGTCTGCAACGCCGCCTGATGGCGCAGCAGTCGCGGTCGTGGAATTTCGACCTCGAAGAAGGCGTGCTCGATGCGGCCAAGCTGACGCGGGTGATCATCGACCCCAGCGCGCCGCTGTCGTTCAAGCAGGAAAAGGACACCGAGTTCCGCGACACGGTGGTGACCTTGCTGCTCGACAATTCCGGCTCGATGCGCGGGCGGCCGATCATGGTCGCGGCCATCTGCGCCGACGTGCTGGCGCGGACGCTGGAACGCTGCGGCGTGAAGGTCGAGATTCTCGGCTTCACCACCAAGGCGTGGAAGGGCGGCCAGTCGCGCGAACAGTGGGTGAGGAACGGCAAGCCCGCTGCACCCGGCCGTCTCAACGATCTGCGCCACATCATCTACAAGGCCGCCGACAATCCCTGGCGTCGCGCCAACAAGAATCTCGGCCTGATGATGCGCGAGGGGCTGCTGAAGGAAAATATCGACGGCGAAGCCCTGCAGTGGGCCTATTCACGCCTGCTGGGGCGGCCTGAGTCGCGCCGTATCCTGATGGTCATCTCCGATGGCGCGCCGGTCGACGATTCGACCCTGAGCGTCAATTCGGGTCACTATCTCGAAAACCACCTGCGCAAGGTCATCGCCGACATCGAAGGCGCAGGTCGTGTCGAACTGGCGGCCATCGGCATCGGCCACGACGTGACGCGCTATTATCGCCGCGCCATGACGCTGATTGACGTTGAGCAACTGGGCGGCGCACTGATCGAGAAGCTGGCCGAACTGTTCGATGAGAAAACCGTCGCGCGGCGGTGATACGATTCTCCTTGCCCCTTTGGGGAGAAGGTGGTTCTGGCGTTAGCCGGAACCGGATGAGCGGCTGTTTTACCTCAATGCCCCTCACTCCAGCCCTCTCCCTGTAAACGGGGAGAGGGGGTTAGACGGAGTTTTCATGCGAGTTGCGCTTCTCTTATCCACCTTGCTGGCCACCACGGCCTTTGCCGAGCCTGTGCCCTATCAGGGCGGGACGCGCGTGACCTTCACGCCGCTGCCGGAGGTGGCCGATGCACCGGCGCAAAAGGTCCGTTATGCCGGCGGTTATGTGGTCAAGGGGGAAGGCACATCTTGGCTGATCGGTCTGAGCGATCTGGTCGTCACGCCCGGTAAGGACGGCGTCATGATCGACGCCATCGGCGATTTCGGCAGCCGGGCGCGTTTCACCCTGCCGGTGCGCGGTCATCGAGGGCCGCTCGACATCGACCTGCTGCGCGACGCGGACAATAAGCCCTTCGGCAACAAGTCGCTGTCCGACGCCGAAGACATGGCCGTCGATCCCCGCGACGGCAACGTCTATGTCTCGTTCGAGGGCAAGACGCGGGTGATGCGCTATGGCCCCGGCATGACCGGGCCGGGCGAGCCACTGCCGCTGACGGGCCTGCCCGTCCTGCCCGGCAATGAAGGGCTGGAAGCCGCCACGGTGCACTATTCGACCAAAGGGGAGGCATCGCTGATGGCATCTTTGATTCTGGGGGCCGAGGTCGGCGGCTTCTGGAAGTGTCCGCTCGATACCTATAAATGCGAAAGCCTTGTTGGGCCGACCACGCCGGGCTTCGGTTACAAGCTGGTGTCGCTGGCGCCGCTCGACCCGGCAAAGCCCGATGAGATGCTGGCCCTCTATCGCTTCTATCTGCCGGTGGTGGGCGCGCGCAGCGTCCTGCGCATCGTGCGGCTGGAGGGTAACCGACTGAAGCTGGTGGATACCCTTCTCAAAATCGAGCCGCCCCTGCCCATCGGCAATTACGAAGGCGTGTCGGCGGTAAAGACGCGCGACGGCTATCGTCTGTACCTGATCAGCGATCCGATCGGGCCGGGTAATCCGACCCACCTTGTGATGTTCGACTACAAACCCTGATGCTGGCGGTCCTGGCCCCGGCGACCGCAGCGGCTGGGCGTGGCCGAACACCGTCTGCGCCGGGTGATCCACGCCGGGGAGGGCGAGGACCATTTCAGCCGCTATCTTAATCGCGGGCGCATCGAGGCGTAGGCCAGCATCCTCGAACTGGCGCTGGCCGTGGGTTATAATTCGTTGTCGGCCTTCAACCGGGCGTTCAAGGCGTCGGAGGGCGGGACGCCCAGCGGCCAGTAGGCATTGCCCAGCAGCGTGCCGGCGGCGACCGATAGCAGCGCCGCGGTAAGGCTGGTCATGCGGAACGCGTGTTCGGCAGGGCTCAGCCACCGACGCCAATGCAGCGGCATGAAGGGCTCCTTAGAATGGGAGCCTTTGCGTGCCGCTTTCTGAGTATGGCGGCTGCGCGATTTCAGAAATCGGTCAGTCCCGGATGTGTTTCGCTCGCCTGTTCAGGCAACAAAAAACCCCGAAGCCTGAGCTTCGGGGGTCTTCGCGTGTTCGGTATAAAACCGTAAAATTTAGGCAGCGGCCTTTTCAGCCAGCTTCGCCTTGATCTGCTTCTTCAGGCGACGGGCGCGCAAGCTAAGCTCTGTATCGTCGGCCTTGACGAGGAAGGCGTCGAGGCCGCCCTTGAAGTCCAGCGTGCGCAGGGCCGCGTTGGAGATCTTCAGACGGAACGACTGGTTCAGGGCTTCGGACTGAAGCGCGGTTTCACGAAGCGAGGGCAGGAAGCGACGCTTCGTCTTGATGTTTGAGTGGCTCACGGAGTGACCGACCATCGGGCCGACACCGGTGAGTTCGCAACGACGCGACATGATATCCACCTTCGTTAGAACTAAATGACGAGCGCGCCACAGTCGGACTGCGGCGCAAGAGGCGCGTTCTATAGGCAAAGCGGGCGGAAGCGTCAAGCGGAAAAACCCCGTATCGGGAGGGATTCATGCGCCCGTCGAAACAGGCCCTCTAACGATCCGCAGTGACTCTTTACGGCGTGAGGAGGAAACCTCGACGCGCGGCGGCGGGCCGTACATAACATCGAGGATACCATGGACGATAGCGCGAAGTTCGACACCGTCAAAGGTCAGGGCGGCGAAACCCATCAGCAGGTTCATCATTCCGGGCCGCACACCCCCGAAGGCCATCTGACGACCAATCAGGGGATTAGGGTTTCCGACAATCAGAACAGCCTGAAATCCGGGGCGCGGGGGCCAACCCTGCTCGAAGACTTCGTTCTGCGTGAAAAAATCTTCCATTTCGACCATGAACGCATCCCGGAGCGCATCGTCCATGCGCGCGGGTCGGGCGCGCACGGCTATTTCGAGATGACCGATTCGCTGGCGGACATCACCACGGCGGACCTGTTCCAGCGCGCGGGCGAGCGCGTGCCGGTCTTCGTGCGTTTCTCGACCGTCGCCGGTGGAGCGGGCAGCGTCGATACGCCGCGCGACGTGCGCGGTTTCGCGGTGAAGTTCTATACGAAGGAAGGCAACTGGGATCTGGTCGGCAACAATATCCCTGTCTTCTTCATTCAGGACGCCATGAAGTTCCCCGATCTGGTCCACGCGGTGAAGATGGAGGCTGATCGCGCCTATCCGCAGGCCGGTTCGGCGCACGACACCTTCTGGGACTTCGCCTCGCTGATGCCGGAGACCACTCACATGCTGATGTGGGCCATGTCCGACCGCACCATCCCGCGTTCCCTGCGCACTATCGAGGGCTTCGGCGTCCACACCTTCCGCTTCGTCAGCGCCGAAGGGAAATCGACCTTCGTCAAATTCCACTGGAAGCCCAAGCTGGGCTTGCAATCGACCGTATGGGACGAGGCGCTGAAGCTTCAGGCCGCCGATAACGACTTTCACCGCCGCGACCTCTATGAAGCCATCGACAGCGGGGCCTTCCCCGAATGGGAGCTGGGGGTGCAGTTGTTCGATCAGGCTCTGGCCGACAGCCTGCCTTACGATGTGCTGGACGCAACCAAGATCATCCCGGAAGAGGTGGTGCCGCTGAGAATCGTCGGGCGACTGGTGCTTGACCGCAATCCGGATAACTTCTTCGCCGAGGTCGAGCAGGTGGCCTATTGCCCGGCCAATATCGTGCTGGGCATTGACTTCACCAACGACCCGCTGCTGCAGGGCCGGCTCTTCTCTTATCTCGATACGCAAAAGTCGCGGTTGGGAACGGCCAACTTCCATCAGTTGCCGATCAATGCGCCGAAATGCCCGATGCGCAACTTCCAGCGCGATGGCCAGATGCAGATGGCGGTGCCCAAGGGCCGCGCCAATTACGAACCCAACAGCCTCGGCGCGCATGGCGAAGAGGGCGGGCCGCGCGAATGTCCAGTGACGGGCTTCACCTCCTTTGCGGCAGGCGAGGGTAAGGATGAGCAGGGCGACAAGCTGCGTGTGCGCGCCGAACTGTTCGCCGACCACTATTCGCAGGCGCGCCTGTTCTGGAAGTCGCAAACCGACGCCGAACGCGCCCATATTGCCTCAAGCTTCGTCTTCGAACTGTCAAAGGTCGGGCTGAAAATGGTGGCCCCGCGCATGGTGGCCAATCTGCGCAATGTCGATGAAGACCTGGCGGCGCGCGTGGCCAGCGGGCTGGGGATCGACCTGCCGGAAAAGGCGCCGGCGGCGCGGGCGCCCATCGACATCGCGCCTTCCGATGCCCTGTCGATCCACAAGAATATGAAGGCGACGCTGGAGGGCCGCAAGGTTGGCATCCTGATCTGCAAGGATACGGATGCGGGGGCGCTGAAAACGCTCAAGGCCGACATCGAGGCGGCGGGCGGCACGCCCTTCATCGTCGGCGTGCAGATTCATGGCATCCCGCTGTCGGACGGCACCAAGGCCGATGCCGACGGGCAACTTCTGGGTTCGCCCTCGCAATTGTTCGATGCCGTGTTCGTGCTGCTGTCCGAAGCCGGCACGCAACGCCATCTGAAGGAGGCCGCCTCGATCGAGTGGGTGATGAACGCCTTCGGACACCTGAAAGCCATCGGTCATACAAAGGAAAGCCATCCCCTGCTGGAAAAGGCCGGGGTGGTGCACGACGAAGGCGTGGTGCTGGCCGACGAATTTATCGCTGCGGCATGCAAACGGTACTACGAACGCGAGCCGAGCCTGCGGACGCTGGCATAGATCGAATCAAAAGTAGAAGCCGTTGCCGTTTGGATCGAGGACGGCACCGGCTTCGTAGGGTTGTAAATCTGAAGTAATTGCAAGTTGGTCACCGCCTTCGAAGACGAGTGTCATTACCAATCCCGACGTACCGACGTCTAACAGACGCTTTTCCAGCAAATTATGGAAGGCAATGGGTTGTTCATTAAACCATTCCTTATCGTGAATGGTATGGCTACCGTCCGCCGCTGTGTAGATAACGGTTTGAGATGAATCAATTTGGCAGCCATTTGCCATTTTAAACGTAATAGTCGTGGCATCAGGATGATCTGGGTAATCCAGGCATCGCCTCGCAGCAGAAAGGTTAGGTTGTCGCTTGTAGGGAAGGGTGTCACGACATTTCCAAGAGAAAAGGCGCTTTGGTTTCCCAAAGCGCTTTTTGCCGTATTAAAGTCAAACAGAGCTTAGGCCGCGGCCTTGTTCAGCGACTTGTTGAGCAGGGCGACGGCGGCGTCACGGTCGATCTTCTCGATCGCGGCGACTTCGCGGGCCATGCGATCCAGAGCCGATTCGTAGAGTTGACGCTCGGAATAGGACTGTTCCGGCTGGTTTTCCGCGCGGTGCAGGTCACGGACGACTTCGGCGATCGAGACGAGGTCGCCCGAATTGATCTTGGCTTCGTATTCCTGAGCGCGGCGCGACCACATGGTGCGCTTCACGCGGGCCCGGCCCTTCAGCGTGACAAGGGCCTGCGACATGACGGCGGCGGGCGCGAGGTGGCGCAGGCCGGCGGTCTTGGCCTTCTTGGTCGGGACGCGCAGAGTCATCTTCTCGTGGTCGAAGGTGACGACATAGACTTCAAGCTGATAGCCGGCCACTTCCTGGCTCTCGACGGCGAACACCGTGCCGACGCCATGCGCCGGATACACAACCTTATCGCCGGTCTTGAATTCGAGTTCTACTGCAACAGTCGTCATTGCGGTCCTCTTTCTTTTTTAAGTGAGGACGAACGACGGGTTTGCAATGATCCATTCATGCGACGAATGCGCCGACCGGCGATCAGGGAGGACACCGGGAGACGCAGACGCAAAAAAACAACGACGTCCCTCACTCTGGTTTCGGGGCACCGCTGTTATGTATGAATGGACTAAGACAAGCCTGTCATCCGACCTTTGTCGAAGATGCCGGATGTGCGTAATCAGCGCAGGCGGCATTTTAGGTGAAGAGAGTGAGATGCGTGTGAAGCGCGCAGCGCCTCGTACATCAATGATGTTATGTCTATCACAAAATTACATAAAAATAAAGGGCGCGTATCTCGAAAGCGTCGGACACGGTCAGGTCGAAACCTTTAGATAAAGATTTATGTTTTCGCCAGCTATTCGGCGCTTGACAGGAAGTAAAAGCCGCAGGGAATAGCGCCTTCACTTCTCCAAATCATCCATAGGGACGTGTGCCTTAATCAAAATACGCGTTAATTTAGTGTTAATTGCGAAGTTTCTGAGTCTCCTCATGCGCTTTTGCAGGCGTGCCTGTCTGAGGGCAGCGGAGCGTCCGCGTAAAGCTTGTGGATGAAAGTATAGGCGGCAGCGGCGGCTTGCACGTGACACCTCGTCGCGGAAGGCAACAATTATGAAGATTTGTTTCCGTCTTCGTGATCGCGAACGCCGAAGGCCGGCAGGCCCAGCGACCAGTGGATCGCTGCGCCTCGCAGCACCAGGGCGGCGGCGAAACCGCTAAGGCCCGCCGGCCAGAAGGACAGGCCGATCAGGCTGAGCGCCACGAAGACTCCGGCGCCCAGAAGGGCGGCGGTGATATAGATTTCCCGGCGCAACAGCAGGTTGGGCTCGCCAGCCAGCACGTCGCGGATGATGCCGCCGAAGCTGGCGGTCAGGACGCCCATAACCACGGCGGACAGAGGCGCGACGCCGAGGTTCAGCGCCTTGGCCGCGCCCACCACGGCATAGGCGGCCATCCCCATGGCGTCGAGCCACAACAGGGCCGTCATGCGCTTGCCCGGCTTGCCGTCGGGGCGCGGAGACGGGTTGCGTGGAGCCAGCCCCCACACGGCCAGCCCGGTAAGGGCGCAGATCAGGATGTAGTCCGGCCGCTGCACCCAGAAGACCGGCGCCCCGATCAGCAGGTCGCGCAATGTTCCACCGCCGACGCCTGTGATGGCGGCGAAGAAGATAAAGGTGATGATATCCTGTCGTCCACGCGCCGCCGCAATAGCGCCCGACGCTCCGAACAGGGCGACGGCGGCGTAGTCCAGCCAGAAGAGGGCGGTGCTCAGGGCGTTGAAGGCGGGATCGGGTACAGTCATAGGGCCATGCTATCCTGGTTCAGCCTGCGGCGCGACGGCCGTCGGCGTCGATCATCAGTTCGCCATCTTCCTTATGGAAGGGACCGGAAGGCCATTTGTCCAGAAGATCGAGCACGGTCTCCGACGGACGGCACAGCCGGGTGCCTTTCGCGGTGACGACAAAAGGGCGGTTGACGAGCACAGGATGGGTCAGCATCTCGGCTACTATCCGCGCGTCGCTGACGCCGGGCTCCAGCAGGCCGAGGTCTTTGGCGGGCGACTTGGTATCACGCAAGGCCTGCCGGGGTGTCAGGCCGGCATCGGCAAACAGGCGCAGGAGCTGGTCGCGCTGCCATCCGGTCGTCAGATAAGGGATGATCTGAGGCGCGTAACCCGCCGCCTCGATGACGGCCAGGACATTGCGCGAGGTGCCGCAGTCCGGATTGTGGTAGATGGTGACGGTCATGGTTCGATCCTCGCGGGGGGAGCGGCGGGCGGGGCTTTCAGCAACCAGTTGAAAATGAGGAAGCCTGCCACAGCGCCTGTCGTTTGAGCCACAATAAAGGCAGGGACGGAAGCCGGTGCGATTCCAGCGAAACTGTCGGTCAGGCTGCGAGCCAGTGTAACGGCGGGGTTGGCAAAAGACGTCGTGGCGGTGAACCAGTAGGCGGACAGGATGTAAAGCCCCACCGCAGTTGGCGTGAAATCAGGCTTGAATCGCAGGCAGCCGAAGAGGGTTCCGATCAATCCGAAGGTGGCCACAACCTCAGACAGCATCAGCCCGGCGCCTTCCCGGGGGCGCGCAGCGAATTGCAGCAGAGACTCGCCGAACATGGCGTGAGCGACAAAAACCCCGATGATTGCTCCGGCTAACTGCACGAGGACGTATCCTGACGCCAATTTCAGATTGATCTCTCGCCGCGCCGCGAAGGCAAGCGTAACGAGGGGATTGAAGTGAGCGCCGGAGACGGGGCCAAAAAGCGTGATCAGCACGATCAACCCTGCCGCCGTGGCCAGTGCGTTAGCCAATAGGGCTATCGCTGTGTTGCCGCCTGAAAGAGTCTCGCCCATCATTCCTGAGCCGACTACGATGGCCAAAAGCCACGCCGTGCCCAATCCCTCGGCGGCCAGTTTGCGGGCGATTGGAAACATGCGGCGATTCTCAGCAGGTGCAGGTCAGTTGCGCGATGACCGGCTGACAGACTTCCGGCGCGCCGCCGCAGCAATTTTCCATAAGAAAGCCAAGCAGCCCTTTGACCCCGTCCATATCGGCAAAGTAGCGGATGCTTCGGCCTTCTCTCGAACTCCGGATCAGGCCCGCCTGAGCCAGCACCGACAGGTTGGCTGACATAGTATTCTGACGCACTCTGAGCCTTTCCCCGATTTCACCGGCGGGCAGGCCGGGTGAGCCAACCTGCACCAGCAGGCGAAACACGTCGAGACGGGTTTCCTGAGCCAGAGCGGCCATTGCGTCGAGGGCTTTCATCTTATCCATATATCATGATTAAATGATATATTGCCTTTGGTCAATCCAACTCGTGGTATCTGGAAACGTACAATAAAAAAGAGCGCCTTGTCGGCACTCTCTGAACCTTACTTGCCGTCGCCGGGGTTTTCCGAGAAATACTTCTCGAACTTGCCGGTTTCGCGCTCGAACGCTTCGCGGTCGGCGGGCGGGGTGCCCTTGACCGAGATGTTCGGCCAGGTGCGGGCGTATTTGGAGTTGATCTCCAACCACTTGCCGTCGGGTTCGTCCTCGGTGTCCGGCTTGATGGCGTCGACGGGGCATTCCGGTTCGCACACGCCGCAGTCGATACATTCGTCCGGATTGATGACCAGGAAGTTCTCGCCCTCGTAGAAGCAGTCCACCGGACAGACTTCGACGCAATCCATGAACTTGCACTTAACGCAGGGATCGGTGACGATATAGGTCATGGGAACTCGATTGCCTTCAGCGGGGGCAGGTGCGGCATGCGCCGGACAGGTGCCATAAAACAGGTGCTATAAAGTGTTTGGGGTCATGACTTTTGCCGGCCAGACTGTCAAGACTTTAGCTGCCTCCCGACCGCGATTTTTACTAAACCGGACAAGGGCTTTGACTTAAGTCTTCTGCCAAGGGGCTGAGACTGAAAACTATTCGCAGGGCTCAAACAGGCCTTGCGCCTCGCTGGCCGGGCCGCGCCGCTCGCCTGTATCGACGACGCGCACATCGATCAGCCGTGTCCCGATGGCGAAAGTGAGTCGGTCGCCGGGACGGATGCTGTGCCCGGCCTTCTGGATGCGTGAGGTCTGACCGAAACGCTCCAGCCGCAAGGTGCCGCCCTCGGCGAATTTGGCCGACAGGGCGCGGGTCTTGAAGAAGCGGGCGCGCCACAGCCAGACATCGATGCGGCAGGTTTCCGGGCGACAGGTTTCGACGGTTTGATCCATGCCGTGATCCTAAACCTCCTGCAGGAAAAATCATTGATTATTTCGCCCCGATGCCGCAGTTCGGAAATCGATTGTTTCCATGCGAGCGAGGGGATTCGCCGTGCTGGCCGCGCTGAAGAAAGAAACCAACCTGCTGATCGCCCTGATCGTGGCGGTGCTGGCCATCCCGTTCGAGCACAGCCTCGTCCATTCCGGACAGGGTGTGGCGCTGATCGTCTCTGTGGCTTTGATCGCCGTGATCATGCTGGTGTCTCTGCGCGTGGCGCACCATGCCGAGGTGCTGGCCGAAAAGGTGGGCGAGCCCTACGGCACCATGATCCTCACTCTTTCGGCTGTGCTGGTCGAGGTGGTCATTCTGGCCATCATGCTGGGCCATTCGCACAACCCGACCCTGGCGCGCGACACCATCTATTCGGCGGTCATGCTCGACATCAACGGCATTATCGGTGTCGCCGCCATCCTCGGCGGGCTCAAGCACGGCGAGCAACCCTATAATGATGCTTCGGGCAAGACCTATATCGTCATGATCATGACCGGCATGGGCGTATCGATGCTGGTCCCGGAGTTCATTCCGGTCAGCAACTGGAAGGCCTATTCGGTCTTTTCCATCGTCATCATGGTCTTTCTGTATGCGATGTTCCTGCGTCTGCAGACGACCAAACACAGCTATTTCTTCAACTACACCTATGCCGGCACGGGCGACGAGAACCACAGCCACGGCGGCAAGACCGCGCATTCGGCGATCATTCTGGTCGCGGGACTGGTGCTCATCGGGATGCTGGCCGAGGTGATGTCGAAGACGCTGGGCACGGGCCTTGACGGCATGGGCATACCGCCGGTCTTCCCGGCTCTGATCGTGGCGGCGATTTCGGCCAGCCCGGAAATCCTCACGGCGCTGCGGGCGGCGCTGGTCAATCGGATGCAGCCGGTGATCAATATCGCCCTGGGGGCGTCGCTGTCGACCGTGGTGCTGACCGTACCGGTGATCGAGCTGATCTCGCTGTTCAATAATCAGCAGATTCACATGGCGCTGACGCCGACCCAGAGCATCATGACGGCCCTGACCCTGCTGGTGGCGGCGATCAACCTCAATGACGGTCAGACCAACGCCATAGAAGGCACAACGCACTTCGTGCTGTTCTGCGCCTTTATCATGCTGTCCTTCTTGGGTCTTTAAGCGAAACGGCAGTACGCTTGCCGTTGAAGCACCCCGGTTCTGAGGTGTGGAGCCGTGACTCTAGATCATTATGTTTTCTTATGGAAACATAATGATCTGGATTTTGTTTACGCCCTCGCCGGGCGGTGGCTCTGCCACCTTGGCCGCCGCCGCAATGGCGGCTTGAGCGGAATGATTCCATCTGAAATCATTCCCCTCTAGGAGGTTGCGCCCCCACGAATCCTGGCTCTAACCCCGCTTACCCGCCGCGCAGCACCGCAAACGGCGAATAGGGATTGACGAAGGGCGCGGCCTCTTTCGCCTTCTTCGGTGCAGCGGATCGGGTGCGCCAGCCCTGATGCTCGACGGCGGCTTCGCCTTCGCCGAAGAGGTGGGTGCCGGCCTTGGCGAAACCCAGTGCGGCCATCAGCCTGTCGTTGACGCCATCGAGCGCATCGGGTTTCAGATAGGTCGCCCCCTTGTGCCACACGCCTTCGCTCAGGGCCTTGTCCAGCGTATCGAGCGTCTTCAGTTTGACGGGTTTGTGACCGGCGATGGCCACCAGCCCCTTGAGACTGAGGGCGCGCTGCGGGTGATCCTTCGCGCCGCCGAAGGCCTGCATCAGAGGGGGCGACAGCTTGGGCAGACGCCAGACGAAGCGGTTGCCGTGAACGCCTAACGCCTTGAGACTCTTGCGTTCTTCCGGCGTCAGCCTGTCCTCGCCGCGTAGGGCGATGCCACCGTTCTCATAGAGCTGCCAGGCTACGGCGCGCACCGCTGCGGGGGTGGCGTCGTCATGGGCGGCCTCATAGACCCGGTGCAGGGGCTTCAGATGGTGCAGGGCCTGCTGACGCACGAAGTCGATGAGCCGCTTGCGCGCGCGTTCTTCCAGCGCCGCCTGATCGGACTGACAGTCGAGGCGGATTTTCGGGTTGAAATAGTCGGACGGCTCGATGCGCCCGACGGCCTGACCCTGCCACAGTACGTCGGCCCCTTTCAGCCGCAGGGTCTTCGACGGGGCCTGAGCCAGGGCGTTCAGCCGGTCGCGGATCAACGGCGTCACGGCGCGGTGGGCGGCCTGACGGATGGTCTTGTCCTCGATCAGGCTTTCGCCGGCGGCCTGCACGAAGTTCAGCCCCTTGAGCTGACCCACGCGCTGGCCTTCGAGGAAGACATCGCCATTGTCCGTGATTTCGGGCTTGGGCGTCTCAAAGGCGTTGAGCGCCTTGAGCAAGGCACTGGTGCGCTGATCGACGAAGCGCTGCATCAGGGCTTCGTGCAGCCGGTCGGACAGCCGTGCCTCAAGGTCGCGCGTGGCGTCGCGCCAGTGCTCGGCGGCCTTCAGCCAGCCGGTGCGGTTGGAAATATAGGAGAGGGTGCGCACGCCGGACAGACGGCCCGACAGGGTGTCGATATCGCCATCCATGCGGTCGAGATGGCTCAGTTGTTCGTCGAACCAGTCGTGCGGGATGAAGCCGTCCGGACGATGGCGCGACCAGAACAGAAAGCTGACCGTCTTGAGGTGCTCATCCAGCGACACCTTGCGGAAATCCGGGAGCTGACACACTTCCCACAGGATGCGCAAGCTGACCGGATTGCGTACCTTCAGCGCAATGTCCTCTTCGGCGCTCAGGTGACGCAATACCTTCTCGTCCAGCGCCTCGCGGGCGAGTTGCAGGGCCGGGGCGGGCGAGGGGCGCGTCAGGCTGCGCAACAAATTATCGAGGGACGAAAAGTCCAGTTCGTGATTGCGCCATTGCGCCGCTGTCAGGCTGAGGAAGCGGTGGTTTTCGATGGCGCCGATCAGGTCTTCGTCCATCTCGTCGGTATCGCCCGTCACCCCAAAAGTGCCTTCGCGGCGGTTGCGCCCGGCGCGTCCGGCGATCTGCGCGGCCTCCTGTGCGGTCAGGAGGCGTGTGCGGCGGCCGTCGAACTTCGACAGGCCGGCAAAGGCCACATGGTCGATATCCATGTTCAGGCCCATGCCGATGGCGTCGGTGGCGACGAGGAAATCGACCTCGCCGTGCTGAAACAGATCGACCTGGGCGTTGCGCGTCTTGGGGCTGAGGCTGCCCATCACCACCGCCGCGCCGCCGCGCTGACGCCGGATCAGTTCGGCGATGGCGTAGACCTGCTCGGTCGAGAAGGCGACGATGGCCGTGCGCTTGGGCAGGCGGGTCAGCTTCTTAGAGCCGGCATAGCTCAGTTGCGACAGGCGTTCGCGGAACTGCACCTCGGCGTAGGGAAACAGCGAACGGAACAGCGGCGCAAAGGTGGCCGCCCCCATGAACAGCGTCTCGTAACGCCCGCGTGCGTGCAACAGCCGGTCGGTGAAGACGTGGCCGCGCTCGGTGTCGGCGCAGAGCTGGATCTCATCGACGGCCAGGAAGTCGACGCGGCGCTCCAGTGGCATGGCTTCGACCGTGCAGATGAAATAGGAGGGCAGGCGGGGGATGATCTTTTCTTCGCCGGTGATCAGGGCTACGGCGTTCACGCCCTTTTCCTTCACCACCCGGTCATAGACCTCGCGCGCCAGAAGCCGCAACGGCAGGCCGATCATGCCGGTCGAATGGGCCAGCATGCGCTCAAGCGCGTAATGGGTCTTGCCCGTATTGGTCGGCCCCAGAACGGCTATCAGCCGCGAGTCCGGAGTGTGGGGCGTCGATACGGAGACGGGGTGAGAAAGATCGGGCACGGCTCTGTTTTAACCGCTCACTGCGGCATTGGAAAGGCCGAAGACGGGTTCGGGAAGCGGTAAAAAGCGGGAGTTAACGCCGTTCGTATTTCGCCGTGAACGGCACGAAAACGAATCATGACCGAATCAGTGACATCGCGCGATGCCTGATTTGTTCTATACCAGATATGGTGGCCCGATGGCGCATTAACCATAGGCGTATTTTTCAATGGGCCGAGTCGCAACCGGAGTCGAGTCCGCCGTTCCCGGGGACCTATACGAAATCTATACGGCCCCGACGGGCCTTTATACACCGGCTATATTCCCTCGGCGCTAAACCCCCATCGCTGGTTTTACCCACGGAGGGCTCTATGGCCGTTATCTATCTGTTCGCCGGCATGGGGTTCTTCGCCCTGTGCCTGGCCTTCGCCGGTTTTGCCGACCGGTTGCGGGAGGGCGCATGACCGCCCTCTATATCGCCGCCGGCCTCATCACGCTGGCGCTCGCGGGCTATCTGATCGTTGCCCTGATCAAGCCCGAACTGTTTCCTTGAATTGAGGATATGAGAGATGTTTCTCGGTGTCACGGCGAGCGGCTGGTCGCAGCTCGCCCTTTACATGTGCGTGCTTACGGTGCTGGCCGTGCCGCTTGGTCTCTACATGGCGCGCGTCTTTGCGGGCGAGCGCACCTGGCTGTCGCTGCTGCTGCGGCCGCTCGAAGGGTTTCTCTACCGCATCGCCGATGTCCGCCCGGCTGATGAAATGACGTGGAAGGACTACGCCACGGGCGTGATCCTCTTCTCGCTGGGCAGCTTCGTGCTGCTGTTCCTGCTGCTGCTGTTTCAGGGCCATCTGCCGCTGAACCCGCAGGCCCTGCCGAATCTGACGCCCGATCTGGCCTTCAATACGGCGGTCAGCTTCGTCACCAACACCAACTGGCAGTCCTATGGTGGCGAATCGACGCTGAGCTATTTCAGCCAGATGGTCGGTCTGACGGTGCAGAACTTCGTTTCCGCCGCGGTCGGCATGTCCGTGCTGGTGGCGCTGATCCGTGGCCTGACGCGGCAATCGACGGACCGGCTCGGCAACTTCTGGGTCGATCTGGTGCGCGCCAATCTCTACGTGCTCCTGCCCCTGTCTCTGCTGGTCGCCGTCTGGCTCGGTTCGCAGGGCGTGATCCAGACCTTCGACGCCTATGTGACGGGCAAGACGCTGGAAGGCGCCGATCAGGTCATCGCTTTGGGTCCGGTGGCGTCGCAGGAAGCGATCAAGATGCTGGGCACCAATGGCGGCGGCTTCTTCAACACCAACTCCGCCCATCCGTTCGAGAACCCGACCCCGCTCAGCAACTTTATCGAATTGCTGTCGATCCTGCTCATTCCGGCGGCCCTGTGCTTCACCTTCGGCAAGATGGTCGGCGACCGCCGTCAGGGCGTGGCGATCTTCGCCGCCATGGCGCTGGTCTTCGTCCCGATGACCGCTGCGTGCATGGGGCTTGAGCAATCGGGCAATCCGCATCTGGTCGCCGTCGGCACCAGCGATGGCGGTAATATGGAGGGCCCCGCCGCCGCGCAAGCTGGCGGCAATATGGAAGGTAAAGAAACCCGGTTCGGCATCCCCAACTCCGCCCTGTGGGCCGCGGCGACCACCGCCGCGTCCAACGGTTCGGTCAACGCCATGCACGACAGTTTCACGCCCCTGGGGGGCATGGTCCCGCTGGTGCTGATGCAGTTCGGCGAAGTCATCTACGGCGGCGCGGGTTCCGGCCTTTACGGCATGCTGGTCTTCGTCATCCTGACCGTCTTCATCGCCGGCCTGATGGTCGGACGCACGCCGGAATATCTCGGCAAAAAGATCGGCGCATTCGAGATCAAGATGGCCTCGATCGCCGTGCTTCTGCCCTGCGCCCTCGTGCTGGTGTGCACGGCGGTGGCGGCGCTGACGCCCTGGGGGCAGGCGGGCATCTACAATCCGGGCGCGCAAGGCTTCTCGGAAGTGCTTTACGCCTTCACCTCGGCGGCCAACAACAACGGTTCGGCCTTTGCGGGTCTGGGGGCCAACAACCCCTTCTACAATGCGCTGCTGGGCCTGTGCATGCTGTTCGGACGCTTCTTCGTCCTGCTGCCCGTGCTGGCGATAGCCGGCTCGCTGGCCGCCAAGAAGACGGTGCCCGAATCCGCAGGCACCCTGCCGACCCATACGCCGCTGTTCGTGGTCTTCCTCGTCGGGGTCATCATCCTCGTCGGCGTGCTGACCTATGCCCCGGCGCTCGCTCTCGGTCCGGTGATCGAGCATCTCAACATGATCAAGGGCTGATACAGCCATGTCCACCACGCAACACTACAAGACCAGCATTTCGCTGGCCGTCTTTCAGGCCTTTCGGCGGCTCGACCCGCGCTATCAGGCCCGTAACCCGGTCATGTTCCTCGTCTGGGTCGGCTCGGTCATCACCACCCTGATCCTCGGTGCCCTGCTGGCCCAGCCCGGCAGCCTGATAGGCGGCGGTCAACCGGTCTGGTTCGTCGGCCTGATCTGCTTCTGGCTGTGGTTCACCGTCCTGTTCGCCAACTTCGCCGAAGCCCTGGCCGAAGGGCGCGGCAAGGCCCAGGCCGACAGCCTGAAAAAGGCCCGCCGCGACGTGTCGGCCAAAAAGCTCGACAAATCGAAGACGCAGACGGTGGTGGCCGCCAACACCCTGCGCAAGGGCGACGTGGTGATCATCGAAGCGGGCGACGTCGTCCCCGCCGACGGTCAGGTCATCGAAGGCATCGCCAGCGTCGATGAAAGCGCCATCACCGGCGAATCCGCCCCGGTCATTCGTGAATCCGGCGGCGACCGCGACGCGGTGACCGGCGGGACGCGGGTGCTGTCCGACTGGCTGATCGTGCGCGTCACCGCCGATCCGGGCGAAAGCTTCCTTGATCGCATGATCGGGCTGGTGGAATCGGCCAAGCGTCAGAAGACGCCGAACGAGATCGCCCTGTCGATCCTGCTGGCGGCGCTGACCTTGGTCTTCCTTATGGCCTGCGCGACCCTGCTGCCCTTTTCGCTGTTCTCGGTCGAAAAGGCCGGTTCCGGCACGGTCATCTCGATCACGGTGCTCATCGCCCTTCTGGTCTGCCTCATCCCGACGACCATCGGCGGGCTCCTGTCGGCCATCGGCATTTCGGGGATGCAGCGCCTGATCAAGGCCAATGTCATCGTCACGTCGGGCCGCGCCGTCGAAGCGGCGGGCGACGTCAACGTCCTGCTGCTCGACAAGACGGGCACCATCACCTTCGGCAATCGTCAGGCCGTGGACTTCATCCCCGCGCCGAACGTCAGCGCCCAGCAACTGGCCGAAGCCGCCGAACTGTCGTCGCTGGCCGACGAGACGCCGGAAGGCCGCTCCATCGTTGTTCTGGCGCGCAGCCAGCACGGCCTGCCTGAACGCAGCGCTGCAGACCTGAAGGCCGAGTTCATCCCGTTCTCCGCCGAACAGCGCGTGTCGGGCATCGTCATCAACGAACGCCACATCATGAAGGGCGCCGGCGACGCCATCGCCGGGCTGATCAATCTCAAGGGCGGGCTGGTCCCGGCCGAGGTCACGGCAGCGGTGGACGACATCGCGCGCAAGGGCGGCACGCCGCTGATGGTCGCCGAAGGGCCGAAGGTGCTGGGCGTCGTCTATCTGAAGGACATCGTCAAGCCGGACATCAAGGTGCGTCTGGCCGAACTGCGCCGCATGGGCATCAAATCGGTGATGATCACCGGCGACAACCCCCTGACCGCCGCCGCCATCGCGTCGGAGGCCGGTGTCGACGACTTCGTGGCTCAGGCCACGCCGGAGACGAAGCTCAAATATATCCGCAAGATGCAGGAGGGCGGCGAGATGGTGGCCATGGTCGGCGACGGCACCAACGACGCCCCGGCCCTGGCGCAGTCGGACGTGGCCGTGGCCATGAATTCCGGCACCCAGGCGGCCAAGGAAGCCGGCAACATGGTCGATCTGGATTCCGATCCGACCAAGCTGATCGAGATCGTCGAGATCGGCAAGCAGCTTCTGATGACGCGCGGTGCGCTGACGACCTTCTCCATCTCCAACGATCTGGCCAAGTATTTCGCCATCATCCCGGCGGCCTTCGCCTCGACCTATCCGGCGCTGGGGCTGCTCAACGTCATGGGCCTGTCGTCGCCGCAAAGCGCCATCCTGTCGGCGGTCATCTTCAACGCCCTGATCATCGTGGCGCTGATCCCTCTGGCGCTGAAAGGCGTGAAGTACCGGGCGGAGTCGGCTTCCCGCATGCTGACCCGTCATGCCTTCGTCTATGGCCTCGGCGGCATTGTCGCGCCCTTCATCGGCATCAAGATCATCGATCTGGGGCTAACCGCCGTGGGCCTTGTCTAGGATACTCGTCATGTCACTTATCAAACATATTCAGCCCACCGTCGTGTCGCTCGGTGTCTTCACCCTGCTGTTCGGCGGCCTCTATCCGCTGGCGACCACCGCGGTCGTCCAATCGGCCTTTGCCGAGCAGGCGCAGGGCTCGCTCATCCGCAACGGCGACACCGTCATTGGATCGCGCCTGATCGGGCAGGCCTTCACCCAGCCTCAATATCTGTGGGGCCGTCTGTCGGCCACAGGGCCCACGCCCTACAATGCCGGGGCCTCGTCGGGTTCCAACCTGGGGGTCAACAACCCGGCCCTGATCGAAGCGGCGAAAGGCCGTATCGAGGCTCTGGGGGTTTCCGGCCCCGTTCCGGTGGACCTGATCACCGCTTCGGGCTCCGGCCTCGACCCGCACATCAGCCCGGCGGCGGCGGCGGTTCAAGTGCCGCGCATCGCCGTGGCGCGCGGCATAAGCGAGGATAAGGTGCGCGCCGCCATCCGCGTCTCGACCGAAGGCCGCACCTTCGGAATCCTCGGCGAACCGCGCGTCAATGTGCTAGAGGTCAATCTGAGACTCGACGGCAAACTTAAGTGAACGCGGATAACAGACCCGACCCCGATAAACTGCTCGCCCTCGTCGCCAGAAATCATGAAAGCGACGGGGGCGACGGCACGTCCGGACGCGGCCGGCTGAAGATATTCTTCGGGGCCAATGCCGGCGTGGGCAAGACCTTCGCCATGCTGGCCGAGGCTCGCCGTCTGCACGCCGAAGGCCGCGACGTGGTGATAGGCGTGGTCGAGCACCACGACCGCCCGGAAACCCTGGCCCTGATCGAAGGGCTGCCGGTTCTGCCGCGCCGTGAGGTCGTCCACCGCGAGGTCCGCCTGTCTGAGTTCGATCTGGACGCCGCTTTGGCCCGCCCGCCGGCGCTTATCCTCGTCGACGAATACGCCCATACCAATGCGCCCGGCTCGCGCCATCCCAAGCGCTGGCAGGACATAGAGGAACTGCTGGACAACGGCATCGACGTCTATACGACGCTGAACGTGCAGCATCTGGAAAGCCTCAACGACGTCGTGGCGAAGCTGACCGGCGTATGGGTGAAGGAGACCGTGCCCGACGCCGTCTTCGACGCGGCGGACGAGATCGCCCTGATCGATATCCCGCCGGATGAACTGCTCAGGCGCCTGTCCGGGGGCAAGGTCTATGTCGCCGAAGGCGCGCCTCAGCGGGCGGCGGATAATTTTTTCAAGAAGGGCAATCTGGGTCGGCTGCGCGAGCTGGCCCTGCGCCGCGCCGCCGAACGGGTGGATGCGCAGAACGACGCCCTCAGCGCCGCCATGGGCCAATCGGAGGCGGCGACCGGCGACAAGATACTGGTGCTGGTCGGCCCGGACGTCCTGTCCTCGCGGGTCATCCGCCACACCAAGCGCATGGCCGACCGCTCGCGCGCGCCGTGGTACGCCCTGTATCTCCAGACCGACCGGCACGAGACCTTGTCGGACAAGGCCCGGCAGCGCGTCGAGCAGCATCTGCGGCTGGCGGAAAAACTGGGCGGCCGCGTGGTGCGCTTCAATGCCGGGCGCGCGGCGTCGAGCATACTGACCTATGCGCGGCAGAACGGCTTCACGCGGCTGGTGCTGGGTCACAGCCGTCAACCGTGGTGGCGCACCGTTCTGGGCGGGCGTTCCCTGTCGCAGAAGCTGGTAGCGCAAGGGGCGGGGCTTGAGATCACCACGCTCAATGCCGACAGCCCGGAAGAGGAGGGGGACCGGCGACGCCTCCTGAACGCGGGCGCTTTGCGCGCCGCGCCGGGGCATTACGTCATGGCCGCCGCCATCACGGCGCTGGCCACCGGGCTCGGCCTGCCGTTCCGCGACCGGGTCGATCCGGACAGCTTCATCATGCTGTATATGACCGGGGTCGTGATCGCCGCCGCGCGTTACGGCATCGGGCCGGCGCTGCTGGCGTCGGTCCTGTCGGTGTGCGCCTTCAACTGGTCCTTCGTTCAGCCCTATTACAGCTTCACCTTCGACAATATCAGCTATGCGGTGACCTTCGTCGTCATGCTGGTGACCTCGCTTATCGTCGGCTCGCTGACGGCGCGCCTGTCGCTGCATGTGCGGCTGGCGCGGCGCGGCGAGGCCGAAACGCGGCTGTTCTACGACCTGTCGCGGCAATTGTCCGCCGTGCGCGGCGAAGCGGCGATGGCCGAGGTGGCGCTCAAGAACCTGCAACCGGTCTTCGACGCGGAGCTGCGCCTGTGGAGCAACGGGCGTCAGATCGCCGGGGCCATCGAGGCGGACCCGCGCGAGCTGGGGGCCATGCAGTGGGTCGCGCAGAACCGTCAGGTCGCGGGACGGCATACCGACACGCTGCCTTCCGCCGCCGGCCTCTACCTTCCCCTGCTGGCCGATGCGGCCCTGCTGGGCGTGGTGTCCCTGACGCCGCGCGACCCGGCGCGTCGCATCACCGGGGCCGAGCATCTGATGTTCGAGACGGCGGCCAGCCTGATCGCCGGGGCGTTGCAGCGCGCGCATCAGGCGGCTCAGGCGGAGACGTCGCGCGTCGAGACGGAGAACGAAAAGCTGCGCAATGTGCTGCTGGCCTCGCTGTCGCACGACCTCAAGACGCCGCTGACGGTGATGAACGGCGCGGTCGGCACGCTGCTGCGGATGCGCCGCAAGCTGCCGCGCGAGGCGGTGGACGAACTGACCGCCCTGTGGGGGCATCTGGGGCGGTTGCAGAAGTTCGTGTCCAATCTGCTGCGCATGGCGGCCATCACCTCCGGGCAGTTGAAGCTCAATTTCGAGCCCTACACCATCGAGGAGGTGACCGGCGCGGCCATCAGCCGCGTCGAGGCGCAGAAGGGCAATCGTCAGATACGCACCCGTACCAGCGGCCGCATCCCCATGGTGATGATCGACGGCGCGCTGATCGAACAGGTTCTGATCAACCTGCTGGAAAACGCCATCGCCCATACCGCCGACGACGGGGTCATCACCCTGACCTTCGAAACCGATGCCGACCGGGTGCGGGTGCGGGTCAGCGACGACGGGACCGGCCTGACGCCGGGCGAGGAAGACCTGATCTTCGAAAAGTTCCACACCCGCGACGGGCAGCTTTCGGATCGCACGGGCAGCGGCACCGGGTTGGGGCTGGCCATCTGCAAGGGCATTGTCGAGGCGCATGGCGGCCTGATCTACGCCAGGAACAATCCGCGCCGCCATGGAGCGGGTTTGGGGGGGGCGAGCTTTATCTTTACCCTGCCGGCGGTTAAAGACTCTGAATGACCACCGTCCTGCTGATCGAAGACGAAGCCGACATCCGCCGTTACCTGCGCGCCACCCTGACGGTGCAGGATTACGACGTGCTGGAGGCGGCGACGGCGAAGGAAGGGATGCAGCAACTGACGCTGCAAAAGCCCGATCTGGTCGTTCTCGATCTCGGCCTGCCGGATCAGGACGGGCAGGACTTCATCCGTCAGGTCCGCGAATGGTCGCAGACCCCGATCCTCGTCCTGTCGGCGCGCGAACAGGAAAAAGACAAGGTGCAGGCGCTGGAAAACGGCGCCGACGACTATCTGACCAAGCCCTTCGCGCCGGGGGAGTTGCTGGCGCGAATCAAGGTCGCCCTGCGCCACGGCGCGCGCCGCGCCCACCCGGACGCCGACCGTTTCGAGCGCGGCGGGTTGCGCGTCGATTTCGCCGCGCGCCGGGTGTGGCTCGACGGTGAGGATGTCCACCTGACGCCCATAGAATACAAGCTGTTATCCGAACTGGTCCGCAATGCCGGCAAGGTGATGACGCACGTCCAGTTGCTGAAGGCCGTGTGGGGGCGTCATTCGACCGAGCAGTCGCACTATCTGCGTATCCACACCCAGCACCTGCGCGAGAAACTAGGCGATGATCCGCTGAAACCGCGTTTCATCCTGACCGAACCCGGCATCGGCTATCGCTTTGTGGATTAAGCTG
Organism: Asticcacaulis sp. AND118; assembly: GCF_020535245.1. Classification (GTDB taxonomy): domain Bacteria; phylum Pseudomonadota; class Alphaproteobacteria; order Caulobacterales; family Caulobacteraceae; genus Asticcacaulis. The sequence continues at coordinate 1,058,634 of NZ_CP084910.1, forward strand.
TGACCTGAATGCGCCATGTTTGCGCGCCCGTCATTTGTCACGAATTGGCGATTGCGCTTTCCTTAATTATGGTTAACGGTGTTCTCCGGCTGTTTGATTTCTTATAAAAATTTTCCGTGAACTGTTCGGGGTGGGGGCATGCTGCTGCCGGAGTCCATAGACGTCGCCGCGGGGCTGGTGTTCATCTACCTTCTGATGAGCGTGCTGGCGACGACGGCGCGCGAAGCTCTGGAAGGCTTCTGCAAGAGCCGTGCGCGCAATCTGGAGCGCGGCCTGATCGAGCTTCTGTGCAACCTGCCCAACGGGCACAAGCTGCGCTTCGACCCCAAGTCCGGCGAAAAGCTGCACGGCTTTGAATTTCTCGAAGGTTTTTATAACCACCCGCTGATCATGACGCTGTATCGCGGCCACTATAAGCCGCCGCCGCGCCGCCGTTTCTTCGAGGGACGCAAGCTGCCGTCCTATATTCCGGCGGAGCATTTCGCCTTCGTCGTGCTCGACATGATCGGGGAAAAGGGCGGGCAGGTGCAGGCCGGTCGTCTCGACCCGCAGGCCGTGCTCGACGCGACGAACAATCTCAACAATCCGCGTCTGGCCAAGGTGGTGCAACTGGCGGTCAATACCGCCGACGGCGACATGAACAAGGCGCGCACCTTCCTTGAACAATGGTTCAACGCCACCATGGACCGCGTGTCGGGCTGGTATCGCCACGAGACCCAGACCGTCATCTTCTGGTTCAGCCTGGTGGCTTGCGTCATCATGAACGTCAACACCGTGGTCATCGCCGATACGCTCTACCGTTCGCCCAGCCTGCGCAAGGCGGTCGAGGCTTCGGCCCAGCAATATTATACCGATACGGCGGTCAAGGGCGTGGAGACGACGGCCAGCCTCGACAATCCGCTGAGCCGTCTGGGCCTGCCGCTGGGGTGGAACGCCACCACCATGGAAAGCATGCAGCACCTGTTCCGCTTCTGCGGCAACGACACGCCGCTGCACGACAACCGCAAATGTCCGCCCAGCAAGGAACCGAGCACGCCTGCCCCCGATTTCCGCGCCGATCGTCCGGATCAGTGGTGGAACAATACGCAACTGGCCGTGGGGCGGATGGGTGAGATCGTCTCCAACGCCTATTACGGCACGCCGACGCTCGGTGATAATGCCCTGTTCAACCTGCTGCCCCTGCTGGCGCTGATTTCGGGCTGGGTCATGACCGCCTTCGCCGTGACGCTGGGCGCGCCCTTCTGGTTCGACATTCTCAGCAAGCTGATGACGGTGCGCTCGACCTTCAAGGGCGGGGCGCCGCCGCCGGGATCGAATTTCACGCCGCTCCAGCCCAATCCGGATGAAGAACGGATGCGGGTCATCACCCTGCCGGCGTCGTCCGCCATCACCACGGCAGCGTCCCCGGCATTGGCCGCACCCGTTCCGGTGCTGGTTTCGGAAGCCGATGACGCCTTGCCCGATCCGTCGCTGCGGCCGAGGGATTACTGATGATCACGCCGCAAACGCTGAAGGCGCTGTCGCCGCAGGCCAACGCCCTGCGCGTCGAGGTCTACGCCCCGGCGCTGGAGGCGGCGCGCGTCGAGTACGGCATCGATACGCCGCGGCGGCTGGCGCACTTCATGGCGCAACTGGCGCATGAATGCGACAACTTCCGGGCGCTGGTCGAAAACCTGAACTACAGCGCGCAGGGCCTGTACAAGACCTTCCCCAAGCGCGTCGGCTCGCTGGAAAACGCACAGCGGCTGGTTTCCGAAGGCAAGGCCGCCATCGCCGAAGCCATCTACGGCAACCGCCCGGAACTGGGGAATGTCGAGCCGGGCGATGGCTTCCGCTATATCGGGCGCGGCTTCATCATGATCACCGGGCGGGCCAACTATACCCGCTACGGCGAACTGACCGGCTTGCCTCTGGCGGCCGAACCGCAGAAGCTGGAAGAGGCGGAAACCGCCGCCCGCGCCTCGGCGGCCTTCTGGCGCGCCAGGAACCTCAATGCCCTGGCCGATGCCGACGACCTGACCGGCATCACGCGCATCATCAACGGCGGCACCAACGGGCTCGATCACCGTAAGGCGCTGTATGAGCGCGCGAAACAGGTGTGGCCCGAGCCCGTCGCGCCGCCCAGCTTCCCCGGCCATACGCCGCTGAGCAAATATTTCACGCTTGAGGAACTGACCCAGTCGGACACCGCCGAGCGCGCCGGCATCGACAACACGCCGACGCCTGAGCATCTGGCGCATCTCACCGACACGGCGCAGCGCATGGACAAGGTGCGCGAACTGCTGGGGCAGCCGGTGATCGTGCGCAGCGGCTACCGCAGCGCGGCGCTGAATGCGAAGATCGGCGGCTCGAAGACCAGCGCCCACATGACCGGCCGTGCGGTCGATTTCGTCTCTCAGCGTTTCGGCACGCCGCTGGATATCTGCCGTAAGATCATGGCCAGTGACATCGTCTTCGATCAATTGATCTATGAGGGGACGTGGGTGCATATCGGCTTTTCCGATACGCCGCGTCGTCAGGCTCTGCGCGCCGACTTCACCCAGACGCCGACGGCCTATCTGCCGCTGGTTCTTTAATCTTAAAAAGAACCTCCCCTGATTTGGCTTCGCCGAACTGGCGTTTCAGGGGAGGTGGATTTTGTCTGAAGACAAAAAGACGGTGGGTTTATAAGCCACCGTCTCCTGAGATTTTACAAAACGCCGAGCATCTGGGCCACCAGCGGGTGACGCACGATGTCCTTGTCCTTGAGTTGAACCACCGCGACGGTGTCCAGCGCCTCGAACCTGGCGCCGACATCGGCCAGACCCGACAGGCCCGGCAGCAGGTCCGACTGGTTCGGGTCGCCGGTGACGATCATGGTCGAGTTCCAGCCCAGACGCGTCAGCAGCATTTTGAGCTGCGTATAGGTGCAGTTTTGGGCTTCGTCGATCACCACGAAAGCGTTGTTGAGCGTGCGGCCGCGCATATAGCCGACCGGGGCGATCTCGATCAGGCCTTCCTGCATCAGCGCCTTGACGCGCTTCATGCTCAGGCGGTCGGTCAGGGCGTCATAGAGGGGGCGCAGATAGGGGGCGAGCTTGTCTTCCATATCGCCGGGCAGGAAGCCGATCGATTCCCCGGCTTCGACGGCCGGGCGTGACAGGACGATGCGTCCGACCTTGCCGGCCTCCAGCGCCTCGACGGCCTTGGCGATGGCCAGATAGGTCTTGCCGGTGCCCGCAGGTCCCAGCGCCAGAACGAGATTCTTTTCGTCGATGGCCGTCAGCAGTTGCGCCTGGCCTTCGGACTTGGCCTTGATGGTCTTGACGTAGCTCTGGTCGCGCTCCTCGTTGGCCGGAGCCACCGGTGACCAGCTCCCGTGATGCACGGAAATGCGGCGCACTTTTGTGTCGCGGGCATATTCTTCGGCATCGAGGGTACCTTCGCGCAGAAAACGCTTGGTGGAACGCTTGGTCATGACAGCCTCCTTAAAAAGAGCGAAAGCCGGAACGCAGTGCGGGCGTCCGGTCAGTACGCGGCAGCAACAACGGGATTTGAGGCATAAAAAAAGACGAAACCGTGTAAGGGTTCGTCTTCGCGTATGCGTCAGGGGAGGAGAAACGGGCGCGTCCGGGTGTGTCGCATCCTTCGGGCCGCACCGCCGGGGGCGGGGGGACAATTTCGGGTGCGAACACGTACCTGAGAGCCACTGGGAACCTCTTGAAAGGTAACGGGCCGGATTGCGCCGGGTCCTTTTGGGGGCTCTGATGATTCCCCCTCAGGAACACTAACAGATTCCGGCACAATGCTTACCGAGTTCTTAAAATGGTTGTGGAAAACTTTTGTGCGGTCGCGAAATGGGAGAAATGCCGACGCGGCTGCGAAGATCTTGCCACATCCCCGATGGAGCGCTCATAAGCATAAGGAAACAATGAGAGGGAGCGGCCCCTGATGACACTTTTCGCTCTGGACGGCGTGACGCCTGAAATAGCCGGAACCGCGTGGATCGCTCCGTCGGCGACGGTCATCGGTAATGTGCGCTTGGGGGTGGAGGCCAGCGTGTGGTTCAACGCCGTGCTGCGCGCCGATAACGAGCCGATGAGCATAGGCGCCCGGACCAATATTCAGGACGGCTCGGTGCTGCATTCCGACCCCGGTTCGCCGCTGACGACAGGCGAAGGGGTGACGATCGGGCATAAGGTCATGCTGCACGGCTGTACGGTCGGCGACAACAGCCTGATCGGTATCAATGCCGTGGTGCTCAACCGCGCGGTGATCGGCAAGAACAGCATCGTCGGGGCGGGGGCGCTTGTCCCCGAAGGCAAGGTCTTCCCGGACGGTGTGCTGCTGATCGGTTCACCGGCGCGGGTGGCGCGCGAACTGACCGAGGAACAGATCGAACGGCTCAGGCTGTCGGCGGCGCATTATGTGTGGAATGCGCAAAGGTTTGCGAAAGGGCTGACCCCGCTCTGATCACGCTCTGGTGTATAGCCGAATCCGGCCTTGATTCTGTGCGCTGATGCGGTATCGCGATATCGGGGGGGAGCGATCATGACGCACAGACGCGGATGGGGAGTATGGGCGGCACCTGCTTTGGCCTGGGGCCTGATCGCCACGGGGGTGCCCGTCCGGGCGCAGCAGGCCCCTGAATCTGGAGCCGCCCCCGTGGAAGCGCCGGCGGGCAAGTCTTCGGAACAAGCCGAAAAGATCGAGGAAATCACCGTTACGGCCAGCAAGGCGTCGGGCACGCGCATCGACCGGCGCGTCTACGACATCAGGACGGACCCTCAGGCGATCACCGGACAACTGGGCGACGTGCTGGCCAAGGTGCCTTCGGTCGTGGTGACGCCGGACGATAAGGTCTATCTGCGCGGCGATCCCGGCGTGACCATCTGGGTCGACGGTCGCCCGCCGGCCGAGGGGCGGCAGATCTTGCGCATTCTTTCCGCGTCGGAAATAGAGCGCATCGAGGTCATCACCAACCCTTCGGCGCAGTTCTCCGCCACCACCAGCAAGGGCATCATTAATATCATCACCAAAAAGCCGCGGGGGGCCGTGAAGCGGCGCGGCTCGGTATCGGCGTCGCTTCGGACGCGTGACGGCTATTCGGGCAATGTCAGCTTCGACGATGGCAAGGGGCCGTGGTCGTGGGGTTTCGGCCTGAACGCCAATGGCGGTGATCAGAAGAACCGCTCCGTCTCTGCGCGCGATTATGTGGACGCCAGCGACGCGGTGACCGACCGCTTTCAGGAGGAGAGCTACGCGCTGAGTTCGAACCTGTGGCGCAGCGTCGGCCTGCGCGCCGGTTACAAGCTGGGGCCGCGCAGTTCGCTAAAGCTGCGGATCAAGCAAAGTCAGGCCGGCTGGACCAGCGACCGCCGGACGCAATACGACTCCACCCTCGACGGTCAGACGCGGGAGCATTCTTATGAACCGTGGTTCATGCGCATATGGTCCCATGAACTGAACTATACCTATGCCGACGACAAGGGCGAACGGCTGACGGTGGAGATCAGCGACGAACTCAACAAGAACCGCGACCGCATTCGCTACGCGTTCAGCGGCGCCACGAGCGGCATGAGCGAGGCTCGCGACATTCAGCGCGAGCACGTTCAGGCGCTCAAGAGCGATTACGAAAAGCCGTTGGGGGGCAATAACTGTTCAGTGCGGGCCTGAACTGGCAACGTCAGAATCTGCACATGGCGCGGGGGCTGGACACCGACGTGGCCGGTCAAACCGGCTACGACAGCCGCTTTGCCGGACGCGAAACGACATCCTCGGCCTATGTCACCCTGCAATGGCCGCTGGGGACGTGGACTGCCATGCCGGGCCTGCGCATCGAGGATCGCCGCCGTCAGATCGTCGGTCGCAACGGAGGCGAGACCGAGTGGTTCCCGTCCCTGCACCTCAGCCACCCCTATGGCGAAGCGGGCAAGGTGCGCCTGAGCTATAGCCGCAGGCTCGATCCCATCTCATTGGGGCAGTACGATCCGCAGGTGCTTTATGGCTCGGTAAGCTGGGCGCAGAGCGGCAATCCCGATCTTAAGCTGGTCCTCGTCAATTCGCTGGAGGCCAGCTACGACTGGGAGAAGAAGGACGCCTCCTTCGGGGCCGCCGTCTTCCTGCGCGAGGCCGATAATGCGATTGAAAACGTCACCACCCTGCTGACGGGCGATGTCGTCCTGTCGCGCCCGGTCAATCGCGGGCGCACCCGGTACGGCGGTTTCGACGTGAACTGGCGCTTTCCGCTCAAGGCTCTGCCGGGCAAAGGCCGGTGGAGTCAAAGCGGCAGCGCCAGCTTCAACCGCAGCCGCTCCGAGGCGTTGGAAGCCGGCGGCCGCCGTGACACGACCAACTGGATGCTCAAGCCGATGCTGCAGTATGACGCCCCGAAACGCGCCAAGCTGAGCGGAGACCAGTATCAGCTTTCAGCGACGCTCATGAAGATGGATGGCCTGCAATCGGACACGGGCATGACCTGGACGACGGAGGCCAGTTGGTCGCATCCGCTTAACAAGTCGCTGACCCTGGTGATGACCGCCTCCAATCTGCTGCGCAACCGTGTGACGCGCACAGAAGCGATCACGGCGCGCTATCGCGGTTATGGCGACGCGACCCACTACGATCAGGCGTTCAGGTTGGCGCTGAACTACAAATTCGGAAATTAAGCGCCGCGAAACCGATTGCGCGGCAGGCGAGGGCTTGAACAATAGCCGGACTGCTCCAATGTCATCGGGAAGACTATCTTTCTAAAGGAGAAAATCCATGTCCGCCCTCCAATGTCCCGTCTGCCGGAACGACTTCCGTGAGGTTTTGAAGGAGGGCATCCTGATCGACGTCTGCACCCAGTGCCGGGGCGTGTGGCTCGACCGGGGCGAACTGGAAAAGCTCCTGTCTCTGGCCGCCGGTGGGACGACGCCTCAGCCTGCACCGCAGCCGGCACAATATACGCCGCCGCAGCCGCAGCCCCAGTATCAACAACCCCACCAACCCCAGTATCAGCAACCCTATCCGCAGCAGCCCTACCACCAGCAGCGACCGCCTCAGACGGACAAGTACGGAAGGCCTGTGGAGTACGATAAATACGGTCGCAAGATCGAGTACGACAAGTACGGCAATCGAAAGAAGAAAAAGGGCTTCGATATGCTCGATATTTTCGACTTCGATTAAGGAATGAAAGACGCGGGGTCGCAGACCCCGCACCCCCAAACCATGAGCACGTAAAAAGGCCGGAGTATAAAGCTCCGGCCTTTCCTTTTGCGCCAAGTGATGGGGTGTGGGGCCTGTGGCCCCGCAAAACTAAACCCTTACAGCCGCTTCTATAATCGCCTTGTTGGCCAGCCCGTCGGCGCGTTCGTTCATCTCATGGCCGGCGTGGCCCTTGACCCAGTGCCAGTGGATCTTGTGCCGCTGACGGGCCGCATCGAGGCGCATCCACAGGTCGTCATTCTTCACCGGCTTCTTGTCGGCGGTCTTCCAGCCGCGCGCCTTCCAGCCGTGAATCCACTCCTTGATGCCTTTGAGGACGTACTGGCTGTCGGCGTGCAGGTCGATTTCGCACGGCTCTTTCAGCGTCTCCAGCGCCATGATGACGGCCATCAACTCCATGCGGTTATTGGTCGTCTCCGCCTCGTAGCCGTAGAGTTCCTTTTCGTGCGGCCCGAAGGTGAGGATCGCGCCCCAGCCGCCCTTGCCGGGATTACCCTTGCAGGCCCCGTCGGTATAGATGGTCACCTTTTTCATGTCAGGCGGACGCTTCCGTCAGGACGCGCGGCAGCTTGAAGGTCACGGTTTCGCGTACGCCGTTGTCCTCGCTCATCGACACGTCGAAACGGTCGTGGATGGCCTTGATAAGGCCCTCGATCAGGTTCTCTGGGGCGGATGCGCCGGCAGAGACGCCGACCGTCTTCGCGCCGTCGAACCAAGTCCAGTCGACTTCGGAGGCATCGTCAACGAGGTGCGCAGCCTGAGCCCCGGCGCGCAGGGCGACCTCGACCAGACGCTGAGAATTGGAGGATTTCTTCGAGCCGATGACGAGGAACAGGTCGCAGTCTTCGGCCACGCGCTTCACCGCGTCCTGACGGTTGGTCGTGGCGTAGCAGATGTCTTCCTTGTGCGGCAGGGAGATGTCGGGGAAGCGCGACTTCAGTTCCGCGACGATGTCGGCGGTGTCGTCCACGGACAGGGTGGTCTGGGTGACGAAGGCGAGGTTTTTCGGGTCGACGGGGACGAAGGCGCGGACGTCCTCGACCGTTTCGATCAGCTTGACCACGCCATCGGGCAACTGTCCCATGGTGCCGATGACTTCGGGGTGACCGGCGTGACCGATCAGCAGGATTTCGCGGCCGGCATCGTGGTGGCGTTCGGCCTCGACATGGACCTTTGAGACCAGCGGGCAGGTGGCGTCGAGGAAGAACATCTGACGCGAGGTGGCTTCGGCCGGCACCGACTTCGGCACGCCGTGGGCGGAAAAGACCACCGGGCGGTCCGGCGGGCACTGCTCCAGTTCCTTGACGAACACGGCACCCAGCCCCTTGAGTCGATCGACCACGTGCTTGTTATGCACGATCTCGTGGCGCACATAGACCGGCGCGCCATAGAGTTCGAGGGCGCGTTCAACGATCTGGATGGCGCGGTCGACCCCGGCGCAGAAACCGCGCGGCGTCGCCAGTTTTAGGGTAAGAGCCTTGGACATGCGCGTTAGATAAGCGTTTTCGCGGCGGCGCGCCATATGCATTGTGCGTCATGCACAATACGCGTTCGCCATGAAGTCGCCCACATCCCTGATTAGGCCTTTGAAAATCGTGGACGAGACGCTACTAAGTGGGGGCGCTTCGCCGCGCCCTTTCGACTTTTCAAGCTCAAGAGACCTTCATGTCTTCCAAACTGCGTGCGCTTCTGTTCGGCCTGTCGATGGCCGGTGTCGCTTCGGCGGCGATTCTGCCTGATCTGGCGGCGGCGCAGAACCGCGATCGCGACCGCGAGCAGTCCGAGGACGATGCCGGCAAGCGCGCCAAGAAGGAAGAAGAGTGGGAACAGAAGGACCTGCGTCTGGCCAAGCGCCGCGCCGACGGTCCGTGCCCCTACGTGAAGGTGCTTTACGAAGCCGCCCGCTACCATGAGTTTGCGGACAACAAGGAAGCCTCGTCCGACGCCAAGTGGACGGGTCAGATCAACGGCGTGGCCTCCGATTGCGCCTATAAGGGCGACGAGCCGATCGAGATTGCCATGATCGTCGGCTTCTCGCTGGGCAAGGGCCCCAAGGCGGGCGCCGATTCCAACACCTACCGCTACTGGGTGGCGGTGACCGACCGCGACAAGGCCGTGCTGGCCAAGGAATATTTCGACCTGCCAGTCAACTTCAACGGCAAGCAGACGGTCGATGTCGCCACGCGCATCGAAAATATCGTCATCCCGCGCGCCGGGTCTTCGGTGGCCGGTTCGAATTTCGAAGTCCTGATCGGCTTCGACGTCACGCCGCAGATGGTCGACTTCAACCGTCAGGGCAAGCGTTTCCGCTTCGCCAAGGTGAAGTAGGGCATTCCCTTCTGTGGATCGCGCTTCGGGGAAAATAAAACTGTCACCCGAAAGATACTGACAAACGCCGAAACATGCGCTTTAGTGTTAGCAGAGGGTTAACGCTTGCGTTGTTTTGGGGTCGATGTCGCAGCCAGATAAAGCCAAAAATGGCACGGCACCGAGCGGGGCAGGTGGTTTCAGGCTACCCTTCTTCCGTAAGCGCGCGGCCATATATTATGACGGCTTCAACCTCTATCACGCGGTTGACGCCTATAAGCGTCCCTATCTGAAATGGCTTGATCTCAAGGCCTTGGCCTGGGCCATCACGCCGGATAATGAGGTGGTGAAGCGCGTCGTCTGGTGCTCGGCCTTCCGTCCGCAAAACAAGTCCAAGATGAAGCGCCACGAGGACTATATGCGTGCGCTTCAGGCTCGCGGCGTCCTGTGCCGCATCGGGCATTTCGTTTCCGCCATCGACGGGTGCAATGCCTGCGGTCACCAGTGGCATCTGGCCATCGAAAAGCAGGGCGATGTCAATCTGGCCCTGTCGATTGCGTCCGATGCCGAGGATAACCTGTTCGACGTCTGCTACCTCGTCTCCGCCGACGGGGACCATGCGGCCACGGCGCGCTATCTGAAAGAGCGCTTCCCGAAAAAGGAACTGGTGCTGGTCTGCCCGCCGGGACGCTATCCCAACAAGCACATCCTCAAATTCGCCGACCGCGTGGTCGAAATCGGGCGCGAGCATCTTGAGGCTTCGCTGCTGCCTCAGATGACCAAGTACCGTTCGCGCCTTCTGGGGCCGTCGTCGACGGTCGAGCGTCCGGAGGCCTACGACCCGCCGGAACTGCGCGAAAAAGGCCACCTCAAGGTCGTGGTCAATAACGCCTAGAATGGTTGCGGCGATAAAAGCGCGCCAGCACGAAAGCGCCGAACATCAGCGCGCTGAGAAAAATCACCAGAAAAGCCAGCGTGTCGATGGCGACCTTGCCCTGTGCGCTGCCCTGAAAGACGTCGCGGATTTCGAGGCTGAGGGCGGCGGGCGGATGAGAGGGAGTCGGCGAAGGGGTCATGTGCAGAGTCCTTGAGAAGCGTGTGCCTTTAGTTTAGGCACGCGTCGCCTCAGCGGGGACAGGTTGCAGCCCCGGCGTGTGCTTACTTCTGGCGCTCTCCAGACGCTTCATTACTTTTCGAGGGCGGGGCCCTTCTGCCTGCCTCTTGACTCTTAACGCGCCGTCACGCACAAGCGAGGCGACCCACGGGAGAGAGCGTGACTCGTTCACGCCGCCGAAGGCGCAACCGCCCCGGAAACGCTCAGGCCAAAGGACCGTCGGTCATTCTACACGCTGGAAAGTGATGTTTTGAACATCCGCCGACGGAGCAAAGCGGGCGACCGCTGAAATCTCTCAGGTCTCAGGGACAGCGGGGGCAGACTTTTTGTAAAAAGCTCTGCGATTCCGCACGTTTACTGATCCGAGGCCGTTTATGCCCAGCGCCGCTCTGAAATCCACGCCTGTCGAAGATCGCCACGTTGCCCTTGGGGCGCGCATGGTGCCGTTCGCCGGCTACAACATGCCCGTTCAGTACGAAGGCGTGATGGCTGAGCACAAATGGACCCGTGCCGAAGCCGGTCTGTTCGACGTGTCGCACATGGGTCAGGCGCGCCTGACCGGGGAGGGCGCGGTCGAAACGCTGGAGGCCCTGACGCCGACCGATTTCGCGGCGCTCAAGCCCGGCAAGCAGAAATATTCGCTGCTGCTCAACGAAGCCGGCGGCATCCTCGACGACTGGATGGTGTCGCGTCCGCAAGCGTCGGGTTTCTTCCTGGTGGTCAATGCCGCCTGCAAGGATCAGGACTTCGCCATCATCGCCGACAACCTCAAAGGCGATACGCAATTCGAAATCCTCGCCGACCGCGCGCTGCTGGCGCTGCAGGGGCCGCGCGCTCGCGAGGTGATGGCGCAGGTCTGTCCCGCCGCCTGCGAAATGTATTTCATGGACTGCGGCACGTTCGGCATTCTGGGCGAAACGGCCTTTATCTCGCGTTCGGGCTATACCGGCGAGGACGGGTTCGAGATCAGCTTCCCCGCCGCCCGCGCCGCCGAACTGTGGGATCTGCTGCTGACCTTCCCTCAGGTCAAGCCGATCGGTCTGGGGGCGCGCGACAGCCTGCGCCTCGAAGCCGGTATGCCGCTTTACGGGCACGAGATGGACGAGACCTATGGCGTGGTCGAGTCGGGTCTGAGCTTCGGCATGTCGAAGTCGCGTCTGGAGCGCGGCGACATCCGCGGCATGGATCGCATCCGGTCCGAGCGCGAAAACCCGCAGCGCAGCCGCGTGGCTATCCGTGTCCTCGAAGGTCCGCCCGCGCGCGATGGCGCCAAAATCCTGAGCGCCGACGGTGAGCCTATCGGCATCGTCACGTCAGGCGTGCCGTCGCCGTCGCTCGGCTATTCGATCGCCATGGGCTACGTCCCCGCGACTCAGTCGGCCCCCGGCACTAAATTGAAACTGGAAGTGCGCGGCAAGCCCTATGCCTGCGAGATCGTCACTATTCCCTTCGTTCCCAATGCCTATCACCGCAAACCCAAGGCTTAAAAAGAGGTCGTCATCATGAAATTCACCAAGGAACACGAGTGGGTCAAGGATCAGGGCGACGGCACCGCCTTCGTCGGCATCTCGGCCTATGCGGCCGACGCGCTGGGCGATGTGGTCTTCGTCGAAGTCCCGGAAGCGGGCAAGGTGCTGACCAAGGGCGACGCCTTTGCGGTGGTCGAGTCGGTGAAGGCGGCGTCGGACGTCTATGCGCCGGTCGACGGCGAAGTGGTCGAAGGCAATGAAGAACTGACCAACGCGCCCGAAACGGTCAACGCCGTGCCGGAGGCCGGCGGCTGGTTTGCGAAAATCAAGCTGACCAATCCGTCGCAACTCGACGCGCTGATGGATCGCGAAGCCTACGAAGCCTATCTGGCGACGTTGTAATCCGTGTCCCTCTCCCTTGAGGGAGAGGGTGCCCCGTCAGGGGCGGGTGAGGGGGATGCCCTCGCCATTTAGTGACTCCCCCTCACCCCGACCCTCTCCCTCAAGGGAGAGGGGGCAAGAGTAGTTCCCATGTCCAAGTCCAATCAGCCCGTCGAACAGGGCGCCTTTGTCCGTCGTCACATCGGTCCGTCTGAACCTGAAATCTCCGCCATGCTGGCGGCATTGAATGTGTCGGACATCGATGCCCTGATCGATCAGACCATCCCCGTCGCCATCCGCGAGCGCTCGCCCATGGGCGTCGGCGAGGCGATGGACGAGGAGGCGGTGCTGGCGCATCTGCGTGGAATAGCCTCTGAGAACAAGTCCTTCATCTCGCTGATCGGGCAGGGCTATTACGGCACCCTGCTGCCGGGCGTCATCCAACGCAACATCCTCGAAAACCCCGCCTGGTACACGGCCTATACGCCGTATCAGCCGGAAATCAGCCAGGGCCGTCTCGAAGCCCTGCTGAATTTCCAGACGCTCCTTTGCGACCTCACCGGGCTGGACGTGGCCAATGCTTCGCTGCTCGATGAGGCGACCGCCGCCGCCGAAGCCATGGCGCTGGCCCGTCGCTCGTCCAGGGTCAAGGCCGATCGCTTCTTCGTCGACGCCGACTGCCACCCGCAGACGCTCGCCGTCATCCGCACCCGCGCCGAGCCGCTGGGCTGGGAGATCGTCGTCGGCAATCCGGAAACCGATGTCGACGCCGAGGTCTTCGGCATCCTGCTGCAATATCCGGGTACGTCGGGCGAGGTGCGCGATTTCCGTCAGGCGATCACCGCGGCCAAGGCCAATGGCGCGGTCGTCTCCATGGCCGCCGATCCGCTGGCCCTGACGCTGCTGACCTCGCCCGGTGAACTGGGCGCGGACATCGCCATCGGCTCCATGCAGCGCTACGGCGTGCCCATGGGCTACGGCGGTCCGCATGCCGCCTATATGGCCGTGAAAGACGCCCTGAAGCGTTCCATGCCGGGCCGTCTGATCGGCGTCTCGGTCGACAGCCGCGGCGAGCCGGCCTACCGTCTGGCGCTTCAAACGCGCGAGCAGCATATCCGCCGCGAAAAGGCGACCTCTAACATCTGTACCGCTCAGGTGCTCCTGGCGGTCATCGCCTCCATGTACGCCGTCTATCACGGTCCGGAGGGCCTGAAGGCTATCGCTTCGGCCATCCATGCCAAGACCGATAGGCTGGCGGCGCGTCTGCGCGGCCTCGGTTTTAACGTCGTGACCAAAGCCGCCTTCGACACCCTCACCGTGAAAACCGGTGCGGACACTGCCGCCATCCATGCCCGCGCCGTGGCCGACGGCATCAACTTCCGCCACGTCGATGACGCCCATATCGGCGTGTCGCTGGACGAAGCCGTCACCCCCGCCGTGCTGGAGCGCGTCATCGCGGCCTTTGCCGCCGGCAAGGACGACGCGGCGGGTGAGGGCGTGGCCATCCCGGAGAATCTGCGTCGTTCAGACGCCATCCTGACCCACCCGGTCTTCCATCTCTACCGTTCGGAAACCGAGATGCTGCGCTATATGCGCCGCCTGTCGGACAAGGATCTGGCGCTGGACCGCACCATGATCCCGCTGGGTTCGTGCACCATGAAGCTCAATGCCACGACCGAGATGATCCCCATTACGTGGCCGGAATTCTCGAACATGCACCCCTTCGCGCCGAAGGATCAGGCCAGGGGCTATCAGCGCCTGTTCGACACGCTCGAAGCCTATCTGTGCGGTATTTCGGGCTATGATGCCGTGTCGCTGCAACCCAATTCGGGCGCGCAGGGCGAATATGCCGGCCTGTTGGCTATCCGGGGTTACCACCTGTCGCGCGGTGACGCGCACCGCGACATCTGCCTGATCCCGGCCTCGGCGCACGGCACCAACCCGGCTTCGGCCCAGATGGTCGGTATGAAGACGGTGGTGGTCGCCTGCGACGACGCCGGCAATGTCGACATGGCCGATCTGAAGCTCAAGGTCGATCAGCACGCCGCCAATCTGGCGGCCATCATGATCACCTATCCCTCGACCCACGGCGTGTTCGAGGAAGCGATCAAGGACATCTGCGACCTTATCCATGCGGCGGGGGGGCAGGTTTACCTCGACGGCGCCAACCTCAATGCCCAGGTCGGCCTGTCGCGTCCGGGGCACTACGGTTCGGACGTCAGCCACTTCAACCTGCACAAGACCTTCTGCATCCCGCACGGCGGGGGCGGTCCCGGCATGGGCCCGATCGGCGTCAAAAAGCATCTGGCTCCCTTCCTGCCGTCCGACCCGCAGACGGGCGAGGCGGGGGCCGTGTCGGCCGCGCCCTACGGTTCGGCTTCGATCCTGCCTATCTCGTTCGCCTACATGCTGCTGATGGGCGATCAGGGCCTGCGTAAGGCGACCGAGGTGGCCATCCTCAACGCCAACTACATCGCCGCGCGCCTCGAAGGCCACTACCCGGTGCTCTATCGCGGCGAAAAGGGCCGCGTGGCGCACGAATGCATCATCGACCTGCGCCTCATCAAGGACGCTACCGGCATCACCGTGGACGACGTGGCCAAGCGCCTGATCGACCACGGTTTCCACGCCCCGACCATGAGCTTCCCGGTGCCGGGCACGCTGATGATCGAGCCGACGGAATCCGAAGCCAAGATGGAACTGGATCGCTTCTGCGACGCCATGATCGACATCAGGCGCGAGATCGACGACGTGGCCAATGGCCGCTTCACGGCGGAACAGAGCCCGCTGCGTCACGCGCCGCACACGGTCTTCGACTTGGCTTCCGACACCTGGGACCGCGCCTACAGCCGTCAGGAGGCCTGCTTCCCGACCAAAGGCGCGATGGTCAACAAGTACTGGTCGCCGGTCAACCGAATCGACAATGTGTATGGCGACCGCAATCTGGTCTGCGCCTGCCCGCCGATCGAGAGCTATATGGACGAGGCGGCGGAGTAATCCACGCTAAAGTCACACAGCGTTGTGTGATGGACACAGTGTGAAAACCCAAGGGCGGCAACCGTTTGCATTCCGGTTGCCGCCCTTGTCATATATGCGTCGCGCAAATATCAAAAAAACGCGATTGTTACGGGCCGGACGCACTTCTAGGCAAGGCAACCTTAAACGTTTCACATGGGGTTGTTCCAATGTCCAAGCTGATGGCCGCCAAGTCCGGCCCGCTGCTTTCCACCGCGCTCGGCGTGCTGTCTCTGGCCTGCGCCGCGAATGCGCAAACCACCGAGACCGTCGCCGATACCGAAGAAGTCATCGTCACGGCGCAGCGCCGCTCGGAAAACATCCAGCGCGTGCCGATCTCGGTGGCGGCGCTGAACGGCGACGCCGTGCGCAACCTGCAAACCGCCGGTGAGGATGTGCTGGCGCTTTCGGGCCGCGTGCCGGGCCTGTACGCCGAAACCACCACGGGCCGCATCTTCCCGCGCTTCTATATCCGCGGCCTCGGCAATGTCGACTTCTACCTCGGCGCTTCGCAGCCCGTCTCGATCATTCAGGACGAGGTCGTGCTGGAGCACGTGGTGCTGAAATCGACCCCGGTGTTCGACCTGCAACAGGTCGAAGTCCTACGCGGTCCGCAGGGCTCGCTGTTCGGCCGCAACACCACGGCCGGCATCATCAAGTTCGACACGATCAAGCCGTCGGAAGACTATAAGGGCCGTCTGTCGGCCTCCTACGGCACCTACGGCACGACGACGCTCGACGCCGGCATCGGTGGCGCGCTGTTCCCCGGCAAGCTGTCCTTCCGCCTGTCGGCCCTGCTGCAAAGCCGCGACCACTGGGTGGACAACACCTATAGCGGCGTGAGCGCCGACTCGACCCAGTCGCCGAAGACAGACGCCATGGGCGGCTACGAAGACGGCAATGTCCGCCTGCAACTGCTGTACACCCCGACTGAAGACCTCTCGATCCTCGCCTCGGCCCATTCGCGCAACTACAAGGGCACCTCGACCCTGTTCCGCCGCAACAGCCTGAAGAAGGGCTCTAACGATGTCGCGGGCGAATGGGATCAGGTCGCCTATGACGAAGCCCAGAACAACCCGCAGGCCTATCACACCTCCGGCGCCTCGGTGAAGGTCGACTACGACTTCGGCGGCGTCAAGCTGACCTCGATCAGCGCCTATGAGACCGCCAACGGCTACAGCCGCGGCGATACCGACGGCGGCAACGTCACGCAGGACACCCTGGCCTTCTACGGTCAGAGCATGGGCAAGCTGAACGACCTCGACCAGTATACGCAGGAACTGCGCCTGGCCAGCGACACAGACGGCAACCTGTCGTGGCAGGTCGGCGGCTACTATTTCAAATCGGAAGACCTGACCAACTTCTATCAGCGCGCCTATTTCACCGGCGCCAACCCGAACAACTGGGTGGCGCTTCGCAACAAGAACACCTCCTCGGCCCTCTTCGGTCAGGTCGCCTATAAGGTGACCCCCGCCCTGACGATCACCGCCGGCGTGCGTCAGACCGAGGACAAGAAGACCACCAACCTGCTCAAGACCGCCGATACGGCGGCTGGCGCGGTGACCTATACGGGCCGCCGCAACGTCACCCTGACCGGCAAGGAACCGAGCTGGGATCTGAGCGCGCTGTATGAGGTCAGCCCGGATGTCAGCCTGTTCGCCCGCGTCGCGCGCGGCTTCCGCGGCCCGACGATTCAGGGCCGGTCGGCGGTGTTCAACGCCGACTTCACCACAGCGGATTCGGAAACCACCACCTCCTATGAAACCGGCATCAAGAGCCGCCTGTTCGACCGCACCCTGCGCCTCAACGCCTCGGTGTTCGGCTATCAGGTCAGCGACATCCAGCTCAACGGCAACGACTCGAACGGCAACGGCGTCCTGTTCAACGCCGACAAAGCCGAAGCCTACGGGCTTGAGGCCGAGGCCGAATGGCGTCCGACCGCCAACCTGACCCTGACCGGCGGCGTCAGCCTGCTGCACAGCGAGATCAAGGACAAGAAGGTCTATGCGCAGGTCTGCACGCTCAACACCGTGCCGGCCAACCCGACCAATACGGTCGTCTGCACCGTGCAGGACCCGACCATCACGGTCGGCCGCAACACCTTCGCCCAGATCGACGGCAATCCGCTGCCCAACGCACCGGAATACACCGTCAATCTCGGTGCGCGCTACGGTATCCCCTACGGCGTCAATGGGGAGTTGTTCGCCGCGACGGACTGGGTATTCCAGGGCTATACCAATTTCGTCCTGTACAAGACGGCGGAATTCTATTCCGACAACACCTTCGAAGGCGGTCTTAAGCTGGGCTATGTCAATCACAAGGGCGGCTACGAAGTGGCGCTCTATGGTCGTAACATCACCAATGAGAAGAACCTCAAGGGCGTGATCGAAAACTACATGGCCGCCGTGCTGAACGAGCCGCGCGTCGTCGGCATCGCCGTCAGCGTCAAGGTGCAGTAGAGCCAAGGCGCAGGCGTCGGGGCAAATCCTCCGGGTACGGAAAAGGCGGTCCTCAGGGGCCGCCTTTTTCATGCGCAGGTCCCGAAAACCGTGTCGAGAAAAGCACAATCGCCACCGCAATCACGGCCCGTATCGTTCGTTTACGCAAAGTGAGGAGGATTAAGGCGAAAGGGCCCCATTTTGGACCTTAGTGGCTCTTTATAAACCTCTGTATGATTCCCATATCGCGGTCGTGGCGATAAATATTAGCCTGAACTTACGATCTTATAACCTTGATATGCTAGTCCGGAAGGGCTGCTGCCAGATTTGAACCCTTCGACGGCCTAAACCGTATGAGGGATAACGGAGCCAGAACCATGAGCGGGCCTAAGGGCTTATTCGCAGGACTTTTCAAACCTTCCTCCGGTAAGGTGGCGAAGTCGCGCGCTCTGCTGATCGCTCCGGCTCCCTCGAAAAAGACCAAGACGCGCCGCAAGAGCCGGGTGCGCAGCGGTGCCAGCCGCCTGTGGCGCGGTGTTCTGGTGGGCTTGGGGTCGTTCCTGGTCGTGCTCGGCATCGTTATCGCGCCCCTTCCTGGTCCGATGGGTATGCCGGTATCGATCGCCGGCCTGATCGTCGTTCTGCGCAATTCCTACTGGGCCAAGCGTCAGTTCATCCGCACCTGGCGGCGTCATCCCAAGTGGCTGACCCCTGTGCGCCGCCTGCTGCGTCCGCGCGCCAAGATCCTGTCGATCGTCTGGCATCAGATGCTGCGTACGGAAAAGCTGGTCCTGAAGACCAAGGACCGTATTCTGGGGCCGGTGCGCCGCCGCTTCCTGCGCAAGGCGCGGCGTCACACCTTCCACACGCAATCGGCCAAATAAAAACCTCCCGAATCATCGCTGATGGGGAGGTTTTTTGTTGCTTATTTCTTAGGCGGGCAACCGGTCTGGGCGCAGACCCCCTTGGCGTCCCACCAGATCAGTCGCACCGTCATCTGACCCGGCTCGACGCGCGGGTCAGTGATGTGCGACAGGACCTGCCCGTCGTGCGGGGCGGTGATGCGACCCGTCTCGCGGCCCAGTCCGTCATGCACCGTGGCCAGCAGGTCGCCCGTCTTGACCGTATCGCCCAGCCTGACCTTCAGATAGGCATAGCCGCCGCGCGGCGAGGCGACGTCCAGCGTGGTGTTGCCGACAAAGCCGGTCTTCAGCGTCTGCGGCTTGCCCTCTATCATGGCGTGGGCACGCATCAGGTTGCGCAGGCCTTTCAGCCCGCGCTCGATCATCTCGTTGTCGAAGGTTTCCGCGCCGCCCAGTTCCAGCGTGATGGCGCTGAACCCGTGAGCGTTGAGCATGTTCTCGACCGCGCCGTCGACGCCGGGGTCCATATTGATGACGTCTGCGCCGATATGGTCGGCCATGATGCGCGCGCCGGGCGTCTCGGCGAAGATGTACATGGGATAGGTGGTGCCGCGCGACTGCGTATGCAGGTCGACGGCCAGATCGGCATTGCCCATGAACAGCTTTGACCACAGCCGGCTGGCATAGAGGTCCGACGGGTTGCCGTGGGCATTGCCGGGCATCAGGCGGTTGAGATTGGCTCCGCCCGTGCCGCCGGTCGAGGTGAAGCCGCGCGTCGAATGCAGCAGGCCTGGCGTATTGAGGCCCGGAATGGCGACGATGCTGCCCGACAGGGTTTTCGGATCGGTTTCGGCCACCAGCCGATCGACCACGGCGATGCCGTTCAGTTCGTCGCCGTGGATGCCGGCAGTGAGCAGCAGGCGCGCGCCGGGCTTTGTACCCTTGATGACGATAACGGGTACGTACCAGCCCTGACCGATCGACTGATCCGAGACGCGGAACCACAGACGCGTCGTCTGACCCGCAGGCAGGTCGGCGATGTCGAGTTGATCGATGACCTGAGCCCCGTCCACGCGGTCGCCGGTATAGGTGGTGGCGGCCTGAGCGGGCAGGGCGGCAACGCTGAGGGCCAGCAGCGAGGTGAGGGCAAGCGGGATCAGACGTTTCATGAATGGGGCTCCGGTAACGGAACACACTAGACCGGCCCGTGCCTAAATGACAAGCGCCCGGTCATGACGGATCAGACCGGGCGCTTGATGGGTTGGAATGACGCGATCAGAGAGCTTTGACGATGCCTTCGACCATCTTCTTCGCATCGGCAAACAGCATCATAGTGTTGTCGCGGAAGAAGAGTTCGTTTTCCACACCGGCATAACCCGAAGACATGCCACGTTTGACGAACAGCACGGTCTGGGCCTTTTCGACGTCGAGGATCGGCATGCCGAAGATGGCCGAGGTCGGGTCGGTCTTGGCCGCCGGGTTGGTGACGTCGTTGGCCCCGATGACGAACGCCACATCCGCCGTGGCGAACTCGGAATTGATGTCTTCCAGTTCGAACACCTCGTCATAGGGCACATTGGCTTCGGCCAGCAGCACGTTCATGTGGCCCGGCATACGTCCGGCGACGGGGTGGATGGCGTATTTGACCTCAACCCCTTCCTCCTTCAGCTTGTCGGCCATTTCGCGCAGGGCGTGCTGAGCCTGAGCCACCGCCATGCCGTAGCCGGGGACGATGATGACCTTCGAGGCGTTCTTCATGATGAAGGCCGCGTCGTCCGCCGAGCCCTGCTTGACCGGGCGCGTCTCGACCGTACCCCCGCTTGCCGCCGAGGCCGTGTCCGCTCCGAAGCCACCGAGTATGACCGAGATAAACGACCGGTTCATGCCCTTGCACATGATGTAGCTGAGAATGGCCCCGGAGGAGCCGACCAGCGCGCCGGTGATGATCAGGGCGATGTTCTCAAGGGTAAAGCCCAGAGCCGCCGCGGCCCAGCCCGAATAGGAGTTGAGCATGGAGACGACGACGGGCATGTCGGCCCCGCCGATGGGGATGATCAGCGTGATGCCGAGCACCAGCGACAGGGCGAAGATCAGCCAGAAGGCCCACTGCGCCTGACCCGCCGTGGCGATCAGAACGCCGATCAGGGCGAAGATGGCCAGACCGATGCCGATATTGAGGGCGTGACGGGCGGGCAGGATGATCGGCGCACCGGACATATTGCCGTTGAGCTTGGCAAAGGCGATGACCGAACCGGTGAAGGTAATGGCACCGATGGCGACGCCGAGGCTCAGTTCGATGATCGACTGGGTCTTGATGCCGTAGTCCGACGTGATGTGGAAGGCGTCCGGCGCATAGAGCGCGCCGACGGCCACCAGACAGGCGGCCAGGCCGACCAGCGAGTGGAAGGCGGCTACAAGCTGCGGCATGGAGGTCATCGAGACCTTTTTGGCGATGGTCGCCCCGGCGAACCCGCCGACCGCCACGCCGCCGAGGATCAGGCCGATGGTGACGGCGTCGAGCTGCTGACCGATGAACAGGCCCAGAAGCGTGACGCCGACGGCTACGGCCATGCCGACCATGCCGTAGAGATTACCCTGACGCGAGGTTTCGGGCGAGGACAGGCCGCGCAGGGCCAGGATGAACAGCACGCCCGACACGAGGTAGGCGAGAGCGGAGAAATCAGCAAATGACATCAGTGGGCCCCTTCCTTCTTGGCCGGAGCGGGGCGTTCCTTTTTCTTGTACATGGCCAGCATGCGGCGTGTGACCATGAAGCCGCCGAAGATGTTGACGGCAGCCAGTGCCGAGGCAATCGCGCCGGAGCCCTTGGCGACCCAGGCGCCGGCCCCGAAGCCGGACGCTGCGGCGGCCATCAGTGCGCCGACAATGATGACCGAAGAGATGGCGTTGGTGACGGCCATCAGGGGCGTATGCAGGGCCGGGGTCACCGACCAGACGACGTAGTAGCCGACGAAGACCGCCAGCACGAAGATGGCGAAATGGAAGACGGTGGGGTTAATGACCTCCATGGGTGTTCCTCCGGACCGGTGCGATGGAATAGGCGACATTGGCCGACAGGATCAGGCCGTCGGGTGCGAATGTCTGAACTTCCGTGACGATGTGGCTCGACTGGTTGCGATAGACGACCGTATTGCTGTCGACCCCCAGACAGATGGCGACGGGCTCGAACTTCAGGTTCGGCACGCGCGGCAGGGCCTTTTGCAGATAGTCGAAAAAGGCTTCGATGCCGGTGATGGTGCCGGTCTCGTTCAGGTCCATCTTGGCGATGAACGGCGAAGTGAAGACGAGATCGTCGGCATAGAGGGCGGCGATCTGTCCGGCGTCATGGGCGTTCCAGGCCGCGTACCATTCACGCGACAACTGTTCGTATTGGGATTTACTGAGGGACATATCAGGCCTGCAAAGCGGGGTGTACGACGACGCCGTCTTTGGCGACGAGCGACGCCTTGAGGATTTCGTCCTCGAAATCCGGGGCCAGTGCGCCGTCCTTGATCAGCAGGCCGACAAAGGCCTGCAGGTTTTTGGCGTAGAGCGCTGAGGCGTCATTGGCGATCGAAGCCGCAATATTGGTCGGGCCGAAGATTTTGACGCCATGGGTTTCGACCACGCTGTCGGGCACGCAGCCCTCGACATTGCCGCCCTGGGGCGCGGCAAGGTCGATCAGCACCGAACCCGCCTTCATCGAAGCGACCTGCGCGGCGGTGACCAGACGCGGGGCCGGGCGGCCGGGGATCAGCGCCGTGGTGATGACGATGTCCTGCTTGCCGATATGGCTGCTGACGAGTTCGGCCTGCTTGGCCTTGTATGCGTCGGACATTTCCTTGGCGTAGCCGCCGGCGGTCTGGGCGTTTTTAAACTCATCGTCCTCGACGGCGATGAATTTCGCCCCCAGGGATTCGACCTGTTCCTTGGTCGCCGGGCGCACATCGGTGGCCGAGACCACCGCCCCCAGACGCCGCGCCGTGGCGATGGCCTGAAGGCCGGCGACGCCGACGCCCATGACAAAGACCTTGGCCGGGGCGACGGTGCCCGCGGCGGTCATCATCATGGGGAAGGCCTTGCCGTACAGATGCGCGGCTTCGATGACGGCGCGATAGCCGGCAAGATTGGCTTGAGAGGACAGGGCGTCCATGACCTGAGCGCGGGTGATGCGCGGCACGAACTCCATGGCGTAGGCGGTCGCGCCCGCAGACGCCAGCGCCCTCAGCGCGTCCTTCTCGCGATAGGCGTCGAGCAGGGCAACGACGGTCGCGCCTTTTTTCAGCTTCGCGGCCTCAACCGTTGAGGGGCCACGCACCTTGAGCAGGATGTCGGCTGTGGACCAGACGGTTTCTGCGGGTACGATCTCCGCCCCGGCGGCGCTGAACGCTTCGTCGGTAAAGGCCGCCGCGACGCCGGCATTCGCCTCTATGAGGACGCGTTGGCCGCTGCCGACCCATTTTTTCACCGTGTCCGGCGTCGCGCCAACGCGACGTTCGCCCACGGCGGTTTCCTTCGGTATTCCGATGACAAGAACCAAGTGTCTCTCCCCGGATTTGTCTGACTAAATCAGAAAAACCCTCACAATTGCAACGATTTACGCCACTTTGTTATGTTTATGGTTTGGCCTTAGGGCCATGCGACCGGCAAGTAAAGACAGATTTGGCGGCTCAAGAGGTGAGCCAGACTCACGTGCCTCAGAAAGAACGGTGATAACACGGATCGACGGATTTGCAGCGTTCAACTGTTCGGGCAGGTAGCGACGCGTTGCGCGCCTGAGTCTCAGATACAAAAAAGCCCCGATGACCGGGGCCTCTCTTCGTAAGCTAGGGGTGCGCTCAGTGGGCGTCCGGCTTCTTTTTCAGCAGCAGGAAGCCGATCACGGCGACCACGACCGATACGGCGGCGGCGATCACGAAGCCCGCGCCCTTGACGGCGAACCACAGGACAAAGAACAGCAGGCCAACGGCGATGATCAGGCTGCCCCACTTGGTCAGGCCCATGAACAGGTCGTAGGTTTCCGACTGTTCGTGGATGTCCATTTCGCCCTTGTGATAGTCGCCCGCTTCGTGTCCGGCCATTGGATTCGTACCCCTGAGAAATATGTCGTTCCGCCTTTTCTACAAAAGCGGCGTTCCGCGGTCAACGGCTGATGGACGCCGGCGCGGAAATCGCGTAGAACGGTTGCAAATGAAATTATAAAGTCGCGTGTGCGCGACAGACGAAAAAGGCTGACAGGGCCGGACGACGGGGCAGGGCCGGGCACATTTCCGGGTCGCATCGCATGATCTTTTCCAAGCTGTGGGCCTCGCTGAAGCCCGGCAACACCACTGACGGATCGACGGTGCGTCTCAAGCACACGGCGCTGGAAGACGCCTATGCCTTCGCCATCGGTTGTTCGATGATCGTGCTGGGCATCGTGCTTTTGAAGACCGTGGGGCTGGTCACGGGGGGCGTGGCAGGGATCGCGCTGCTGGTCTCGTATCTTATCCCGCTGCCGGTTGGCGTGCTGTTCATGCTGATCAATGTGCCCTTCTTCATCTTTGCCTATCTGGGCATGGGGCGTGTCTTCATGATCAAGACCATCATCGTCTCGCTGGCGATCATGGCGCTGGCCGTACTGATGCCGATGGCGGTGCATATCGACTATGTGCAGCCCCTGTTTGCCGCTGTCTTCGGCGGGACGATTATCGGCATGGGCATATTATCGCTGGCGCGGCACGGGGCCGGGGCCGGGGGGACGGGCGTCCTGTGCCTCTATCTGCAAAAAAAGCGCGGCATCAATGCCGGGCGCACGCAACTGGTCATCGACCTGATGATCATGGCGGCTTCGATGCTGGTAATCCCCGGTGAGCGGCTGTTGTACTCGGTCGTCTCGGCGGCGGCCATGAGCCTGGTCATGATGAGCTGGCACCGCCCGGAGCGCTATATCGGGAGGTGAGTGCTCTTGACTTGCCCGGTGGGGCTATTTCAAAATTTGTCCATGTCCTCACGTGATGAACGTCCGGTTTATATTCGCTTTGTCTGTTTCAAGACCGTGGAAGGGCATCGTCACGCCTTGGGCATATTTCAAGCTCGTGACGATGCAAGCGTTAGCGAATATGCTGAAGGTTGGGCGCTAAGCTTAATAAACGAGGCCTACGACTGGTTCTGTGCGCATTTGAAGGAGCCGGATCGAACCCACGCGGACACTCGCTGGAGGCCCGGCAATCCTGGATTATCGTGGTTTAAGCCCGATGCTTTTGAGCACATTCAACGTATGTACGATATGAAGATGGGACTGGAGGCTTGCGGAATTCATGTCGATGTTCTGACAACGCGTGACGTAGGTCAGGTTCTGTACGAAGACGCCCATCAGATTTGCGCGGTGCCATCAGCGCGGACGTTTGCTTAATTGAGAGGCCAGTCTTATCATACCTCCCTGCCTTTAGCGGGGAGGGGGACCGCGCCCGGAGCGCGTGGTGGTGGGGTGTCTTGCGATATATCCACCCGCTCAGTTTGTTGAGTTTAGGTAAGAACCCCCACCACCGCATCTAGCTTGCTCCGCAAGCGTCGTGCGGTCCCCCTCCCCAACGAGTTGGGGAGGTATGATTATCGACTAAACCAACGCTTCGAACTGATCGATCAGGCCTTTCAGCCGCTGACAACCCATTTCCCAGAACGCCTTTTCGCGCGGATTGAGCCCGAAGGGCGCCAGCGCCTCGACATAGGTCTTCGTCCCGCCCGCCGACAGCAGTTGCGCATAGAGCGGCGTAAAGGCCTGCGGATTTTCGCGTCGCTTTTCCATCAGGGCCGAGACCAGCAGATCCCCGAACGCATAGGCATAGACGTAGAAGGGCGCGTGAACGAAGTGGCTGATATAGGCCCACCAATATTCATAGCCGTCGTTCAGCTTGATCGCCGGCCCAAGCGATTCGCCCATCACCTCGATCCACAGAGCGTTGAGGCGATCGACCGGCACTTCGCCTTCGAGGCGTTCGGCGTGGAACTTTTCCTCGAAGCGGTGGAAGGCGATTTGGCGAACCACGCTGTTGAGGCCGTCCTCGATTTTTCCGGCCAATAGCGCCTTCTTGTCTTCCGGCGAGGCGTCGGCGACCAGATATTCGAAGACCAGCCCTTCGGCGAAGATCGAGGCGGTTTCTGCGAGCGTCAGCGGCGTGTCGGCGAGGATCGACCCCAGCGGCGCGGCCAGGGTCTGATGCACCGCGTGGCCCAGTTCGTGGGCCAGGGTCAGCATTTCACGACGCTCGCCCGTGAAGTTGAGCATGACGTAGGGGTGGTGGCTGGACGACACCGGGTGGGCGTAGGCACCTGAAGACTTGCCTTCGCGCGGCCGGGCGTCGATCCACGGCTTTTCGAAGAAGACGGCGGCGCGTTTGGCGAAGTCCGGCCCCAGATTGGCGAAGGAATCGAGCACGATCGTTTTCGCGTCGTCCCATGCATAGGCCTTGGGCGCGGCGGCGGTCAGGGGCGCGTTGCGGTCCCAGAAGTTGAGGGTCTTCTTACCCATCACCTTGGCCTTCAACGCGTAATAGCGGTGCGACAGGGCAGCGTAGGATTCTCTCACGGCCTCGGCCATGGCGTCGACGGCGTCGGCATCGACCTCGTTGGCCAGATGACGCGAGGCGGCGGGGGTGCCGAACTTGCGCCAGCGGTCCTCGACCTGCTTCTCGAACGCCAGGGTGTTGAGCGCCAGCGCCAGCACAGGGGCATTGTCTTTCAATGCGACCGAGAGCCCCTCGGCGGCGGCCTTGCGCACGGCTTCGTCAGGCGAGGACAGGCGCGTCAGGGCGTCGTTGAGCGTCAGGATTTCCGGCTTCGACTTCGGCCCGATCTTCACGCGCAGGCGGGTCAGGGTTTCGTCGAACAGGCGCACCCACGAGGCCGCGCCGGGCATCTTCTCCAACAGCAGTTTTTCCAGTTCGGCCGACAACTCGTGCGGGCGGTTGGCGCGGATGCGGCGCAGCCACGGCCGCCACTTCTGCGCCTTTTCGGTGATGCGCAGGGCCTGCTCGATTTCCCAGTCCTCAAGCTGGTTCAGCTCAAGCGACAGGAACAGGCTGTCGGTGGAGATCAGCGCCGCCTTGTTGCGCAGGTCGGCGTCGAGCTTGGCGATCTGGGCGTCTTCGCGCGCGATGGTCGAGGCGAGCGTCGTATAGGCCAGCGCCCCGGCCATCAGGTCCGAAGCCCGTTCATAAAGCGTTGCCGCCTGATCGATCAGCAGGCCCAGCCGTTCGGCATTACCGCGCGCGGCGACGAAATTGCCCTGTAGCTTGGCCAGCTCTTTCAGCGTGGCGGCGGCTGCGCCGAAATCGGCGGCGATCTTGGGATCGTCGACACCGCTATAGAGGTCGGTCAGGTCCCACACGGGAAGGGCGGGGGCGGAATCGGAGGCGGCTGGATCGGTCATGTCGTTCGCTCTAGCCAAAACAAAATTCAAAAGCGAGAGGGAAAGCGTGGCGTAGCCTGTCGGGCCGGCGTCTCTCAACGGCACATTAACCTTGTCTCTCAACGGGATTTTCAAGGCTTTCCGTTACAACCTGTCTCAAAATAAGCCGTGTCCGCATCCGATCGGGCCGGTAATTCTGATGAGATGGTGTCACGAATGGCCAAGACGATCCTGATTTGCGACGACGATCCGACCCAGCGCCGGCTGATTCAGGCCGTTCTGGAACGCGAAGGTTTCGCGGTCGTCCATGCCGAGAACGGACCGCAGGCCTATGACCGCCTGACCACGACGTCGGGCATCGATGCGGTGATCCTCGATCTGGTCATGCCGGGACAGTCAGGCATCGACACGCTGAAAGACATCCGCGCCGCGGGCATCCGCACGCCGGTGGTGGTGCTGACGGCTTCGGGCGGCATCGACACGGTGGTCAAGGCCATGCAGGCCGGGGCGCAGGACTTCTTCATCAAGCCCGCCTCGCCGGAACGCATTCTGGTCAGCGTGCGCAATGCGCTCCAGATGGGCGACATGGCCGCCGAGGTCACGCGACTGAAAAAACACGTTGCCAACCGCGCCTCCTTCGATGATCTGGTCGGCACGTCGCCGGCCATGCAACTGGTGCGTCGTCTGGGCGAGCGCGGCGCGAAGTCGGGCATTCCGGTGCTCATCCTCGGTGAGAGCGGCGTGGGTAAGGAACTGATCGCGCGCGCCATTCAGGGGTCGTCGGAGCGGGCGGGCAAACCCTTCGTTGCCGTCAACTGCGGCGCCCTGCCGGCCAATCTGGTCGAATCGATCCTCTTCGGTCACGAAAAGGGCGCCTTCACCGGCGCCTCGGAAAAGCACCTCGGCAAGTTCCAGGAGGCCAATGGCGGCACCCTGTTCCTCGACGAGGTCGGCGAACTGCCGCTCGACATGCAGGTCAAGCTGCTGCGTGCCTTGCAGGAGGGCGAGATCGACCCGGTCGGCGCCAAGCGCCCGGTCAAGGTCGATGTGCGCATCATTTCGGCGACCAACCGCAACCTTCAGGATCAGGTCAAGGCGGGTCAGTTCCGCGAAGACCTTTTCTACCGTCTGAACGTCTTCCCGATCGAAGCTCCGTCCCTGCGTGAACGCCGCGAGGACATCCCGGCCCTGGTCGAGCATTTCATCCGCCGCTTCAATGTCGAGGAGGGCAAGCGCGTCGCCGGCGTGGCGTCGGACGCCCTGCAGATGCTGTGCGCCTACGACTGGCCCGGTAACGTGCGTCAGTTGGAAAACACCATCTATCGCGCCATCGTTCTGGCCGACACGCCGCATCTGCAGGCCTATGACTTCCCGGCGATTTCGGGTCAGCACCTGCCCCAGGTGCCCGCGACGCCGTCGGCCGCGATCCTGCCGGCGGTGATCATGGAGCATCACGCAGCCATGTCTCAACTCGACGCGGGCTTGCCTGACCAACCGGTGAAGATCCTCGATGGCGCGGGTCACCTGCGCAAGCTGGAAGACATCGAGCGCGACCTGATCGAACACGCCATCAGCGTCTATGCCGGGCACATGTCCGAAGTGGCGCGCCGTCTCGGCATCGGACGCTCGACCCTTTATCGCAAGGTGCGCGACTGCGGCCTCGAAGCTATGGTCAAGGAAGCCGGTTGATCACCGGAAATCCCCGTTCAGCGACTCGGCGACCGGGGCCGGGTGTCCGGGCTTGATAAAGCTCAGGGTCACCCGCCCCACATGTACGCCGAATTTCGAGACATCGGCGCGGTTGATGGCCACGCCATCGGCGATCAGGTGTGACCAGTCGTCGAAGCGCACCTTGATCGTGCCGCCCTGATAGGGAAGATTGAGCAGGTAACGGATGCGTATGGCGTCCCCGCCCGTTTCGATGCGCGCCGTTCCGGCGACGTCCTGCGCCCGGCCCTCATAGAGCCCCGTTCCGATTTTACGGAAGGTCCAGGTGCGCGTCTGACGCTCGCCGTCATTCCATAGAAAACGCTCATCCAGTACGAAGCCCTCCGCCGTCGGCGTGCCGCGCGTCACCACGCTGAAGGTGCGGCTGACCTTGCCGCTGCGGTCTTCGAACACGCCATAGGCGCGGGTTTCCCCGGCGAAGTAGGTCTCAAGCTCGAAGGCCGGTTGAGGGCGGCTGTTGGTGGCCACGTCCAGCGAGGCGCAGCCGGACAGGCTGCCCGCGCCAACAGTGGTCAGGGCCAGGGCAAACAGAAGGGCACGTGAACGCATCGGACGCTCCAGCAATAGCGGTTTATCAGAATACGCTGGCTGAGGCGGTTCAGTTCAGTTTTCATCATCGGTGGGTTTGGCGGCGCGTGACTTCACCTTCTGGCGGATTTCACGCAGTTTGACGCCCTGCATCAGCGACAGCGTGCCGTTCATCGCACCCTTGTCCGGATCGGCAAAGGCACGGCCATAGGTCTTTACGCGATCGCTGACGCTGTCGATAAATTCGGTTTCCCATTCCGAAAGGTCTATGCCGGCGTCGGCGGCGGCCTTCTTTGCGCGCTCCAGCGCGCGCAAGGTGCGCTTTTGCAGCGCCTTCTTTTCGTCGGCGGGCGAGGTTGGCGTTCGGGTCGCGGGCGCTTTGGCCTGCATCCCGCTTCGCGGTTGCAGAGGCGCTTTCGTTTTCAGTTCGCTCTTGCGCCGAAGCCCCTTGCCGGGCGTTTTGGATTTGAACGCCATCCGCGCATCACACGCCGCGCCACGGCGCAGGTCAAATAAAAAATCCTCCCCTGAGGCCGGGGAGGATCAAATCACAGCCCGCCGATGGCCGACAGGTAGAGGTCGAGCAGGGTTTCTTCTTCTTCCAGCTTCTGCTTGTCCTTCTTGCGCAGGCTGACGACCTTGCGCATGACCTTGGTGTCGAAGCCTTCGCCCTTGGCCTCGGCATAGACGTCCTTCAGGTCGCCGGCGATGGCCGCCTTGTCTTCTTCAAGGCGTTCGATGCGTTCGATGAAGCTCTTGAGGCGGCCTTGCGCAGCGGCGGTGATGACGTCGGGATGAGCGGACTGATCGTCGGCCATGGGGTGTCCTTATCGGTGAATTCTCGTTGTGTTCACCATAAACCAAGCGAATCACCCGCTCAATGCGTCGCGATTCGGCGGATACGCCTTAGCTGTGGATGAATCTGTGGGGCGTGGAAACGAGAAAAGCGCCCGGAGCAGGCCCGGACGCTAAATTCTGTACGCTGAATCTGTCAAGCCGAATGGCCTTCAATCAGCCTTGCTTGGCCTTGAAGCGCGGGTCGGTCTTGTTGATGACATAGACCACGCCCTTGCGACGGACGATCTTGCAGTCCCGGTGGCGGGTCTTCAGCGACTTCAGCGAGCTACGGACTTTCATGGTCCCAACCTTTGAATAAGTAATGACTGAGGCTTTGACCGATTTCGCGCAACCCGTGCGGGGGCGAAGCCTTCAAGCCATGTGTGAGGCGCGGTTCCTACGCGAAGCCTCGGGGGAAGTCAACAATCCGTGAGGGGCTTTTTGCACAAATCAGCGGGGCCGAACCCCTGTAGCTCGAATTTGTCATTTTTAGACTAGTTTAAATTTTAAACTGGTTTATATAATCCGTGACAACGGCGTTATGGCCGGGCGGACGCCGGAGGAGGGCGCCATGACACATCTGATGCAAACTGAAGAGGGGGCGCGGTTCCACGCGCTCGATGCGGTGAGGGGCGGGGCGCTGTTTCTGGGCGTCGTCCTGCACGCCGGGCTGGCCTATATGTCGCCGCCCGCCTGGATCGTGAATGATCCGTCGGGAGATGCGGCGGTCGGTCCGCTATTCTTTACTATCCATATGTTCCGCATGAGCCTGTTCTTCCTGCTGGCCGGCTTTTTCGCGCGGTTGCTGTATCAGAAGCGCGGGGCCATGGGTTTTGCAGTGGATCGCCTGAAGCGCGTCGCCGCGCCGCTGGGCATCTTCTGGTTTCCGGTGCTGGCGGCGATCATCACCGTCGCTATCATGGCGGCGTTGAAGGCCAATCCGTCACTGGCCCATCAGCCCGCACCCCCGCCGCCGCCTTTGACCGTGGGGACCTTCCCCCTGACGCACCTGTGGTTCCTCTATATGTTGCTGCTGCTTTACGCGGTGCTGGTGCCTCTGCGCGGCTTGCTGGCCTTTATCGATAGCGGTGGGGGGCTGCGCCGCGCTGCCGACAGCGTGTTCCGTGGGGTGCTGAAGTCCGGCGCGGCTCCGATCGTGTTCGGCCTCCCCCTGTGGCTGGTCATCCAGTCGCAGCCCCAATGGCAGCACTGGCTCGGCATCCCCACGCCCGACACCGGCCTCATCCCCAATATTATCGCCATTACCGGTTATGCGACGGCCTTCATCGCCGGCTGGTGCCTGAATCGTAATGCGGATCTGCTGGAAACCCTACACAAGCAATGGCTTATCAACCTGATCTCAGCCATCGCCTTCACTGTGGCGGCGCAGTGGCTGGGCGGGCGTCAGGCCGAGATGGAAGCCGGCGCGTGGCGCGCGCTCTATGCCGGGGCCTATGTGCTGGGGCTGTGGACCTGGTCACTGGGCCTGACGGGGATGGCGGTGCAATGCCTCAATCGCCCCAGCCGCTTCTGGCGTTATGTGGCGGACTCGTCCTACTGGGTCTATCTGGTCCATCTGCCGTTCGTTCTGGTGCTGCAGTATCTGCTGCTCGATCTCGCGGCGCCGTACTTCGTCAAGCTGCCGCTGGCCGTTTTCGCCACGCTGTTTCTTTCGCTGCTCAGCTACCAGCTTCTGGTAAGGTACAGCTTCATCGGAGCGATTCTGAACGGCCGCAAGCGCCCCTCGCGCAAGGCTCGTCAGACGCCCGTCAACGCCACCGCCTGAAGGATTCCATGTCCAGGACATTGAAGTCGAATGAACCGGAGGATCTGGCATTTGCCAGATCCTTTGCGGCCGAAGGACCGCGGTCGCAGGCGGCGGCCGGGCTAGTCTTCTTCTGGGCCGGTCTGCTGTATGGCCTGCAGACCTTGACCTATGGAGTGGTAGAGGCCGGCGGGTTTGCCCTGTCCGCGTCCCAGGGACTGGCGTTGGCCATCGCGCCGACCGTGCCGTTTCTGGCCATAGTGGGTTTTGTCGGCTGGCGCGACCGTAAGGCCAAGAAGGGCGTGGTCACGCGGACCCTCAATGCCAGCTACACCTCCGCCGGACTGATCAATCTGATCATCGCGCTGATCTTCGGCTGGCTGGCGACAAGCCGGCAGTCGATGGTGATCTGGCTGCTGCACCCCATCGTGATCTGCGCCATGCAGGGCGCGGTGTGGTACGCCGCCTGCGCTATCCGGCGCAAGCTGTGGCTGGGTTTGGTCTCCGCCGGATGGTTCGTGACGACCGTGGCCCTGACCCTGCTGATCACTCACATCACAGGCTATCTGCTGGTGTTGGGGGCGGCGCTGTTGGGGCTGATGGCGGCGCCGGGCTTTATGATGATGCGGCTGGCTGCACGGGAGCAGGGCCGTGAGTGAGACAGAGATGACGGATATCGACGAATCTCATCTCGCCCGTGAGGATCTGGCCTTCATCAAGGCCTTGGTCGACAAGGGCGAGCAGGTGCAATTGTCGGGCGGCATCCTGCTGCTCTTCGGCGGCGCGGTCTATGGTCTGCAGTGCCTGTTCCATTGGGGCGATATGAGCGGGCGGCTGAAGCTGGGCGGATGGGGCAATCTAATCAATGGTGTATTGCCCACCGTGGCCTTCCTGATCGTGCTGTGTATCGTCCTGTGGCGCGACCGGCACCAGACCTACGCCAATGCCGGGACGCGGGCCCTCAATGCCGCGTTCGGCGGCGTGGGGCTGGCCAATCTGTTCATGAACTTCGTCTTCGGCTACGCGGCCTTCACGTTCAAGATGTGGCTGATCTGGATGCTCTATCCGATCGTGCTGTGCGCCCTGATGGGGGCGGGCTGGTACGTCTTCGCGACGGTGAAGCGAAGCCTGTGGGCTGCCTTGAACTGCGCCGGCTGGTTTGCCGCAGCGCTCCTGCTGGCCTGGCGCATCGAGACGCCCGAATACATGTTGATTCTGGCCGCGGCGCTGATCCTGCTGATGGCCGTCCCCGGCTATGCGCTGATGCGATCCGGCGCCGGGAAGCAGGCCTGAGGCGATGAGCGGATTCGACGTCAACCGGCTGGACGACGCGATCCACGGCCGCCTGCGGCTGGGGATCATGGCCTATCTGGCCGACGCGGAAGCCGCCGATTTCAACGAGTTGAAAGGCGTGCTCGAAGCGACGCAGGGCAATCTGTCGGTGCATTTGTCGAAGCTGGAGGACGCCGGCTATGTCGAGATCGTCAAGGGCTATCAGGGCAAGAAGCCGCTGACCCGCGTTCATATCACCTCCGTCGGGCGTCAGGCCTTCGCCCGCTATCTGGACGTCCTGTCCGGATTGGTGGAAAAGCGCTCATAACGTCATGTTTACCGCTTTGCGCTTGGAAATGACATCATTCCAAGGGTAAGATTCGGTTCAAAGCGCGTCCCGAAAAGTGCCTCGCGGTTTTCGGATCAGGATGCGCGACAAACAACATCAGGCGGCTGCTTGCAGACGACTGATACGGAAGGATGTCTGTATGAAGCGGCGTGTGCTCAGCCTGTGTCTGTTCCTCGGGGCCTGTTCGACGGCCACCAGCGTGCCGACGCCTATCGGGAACAAGCCGGAGCCCCCGCGCGCCGAAACGGGCCAGACGCCGGTCAAGGCGCATACGCCGCCGAAGATTACGCCGACGCCTGCCGCCAATGCCTATGCCACCTTCGCCGACTGGCGCGAGGCCTTTGTGACGCGCGCCGTGGCCAAGGGCTTCGACCGAGCCTTTGTCGAGGGCCTGCTGGCCGATGTGCAGCCCAAGGAATCGGTGGTGAAGGCCGATACGGGCCAGCCGGAATTTTCCAAGCCCATCTCTTCCTATGTCAAGAATGCCGTTTCCGCTGCGCGCGTGCAGACGGGGCGCGACCGCCTCAGCGCCAATCCGAACGTGGCCGCCATCGAGGCGAAATATGGTGTACCGCGCGAAGTGCTGGGCGGCATATGGGGCATGGAAAGCGATTACGGCCGCGTACAGGGCGACATCGACGTGCTGACGGCCTTTGCAACGCTGGCCTATGACGGCCGACGCCGCGACTGGGCCGAAACGCAACTGTTCAACGTCCTGACCATTATAAAGAGTGGCAAGGCGACGCGTCAGGAACTGAAGGGCTCGTGGGCGGGCGCGATGGGCCAGACGCAGTTCCTGCCGGAAAACTATCTCAAGCTGGGGCAGGACGGCGACGGCGACGGCCACGTCAATATCTGGACCTCCGACTCCGACGCTCTGGCCTCGGCGGCGAACCTGCTGAAAAGCGAGGGCTGGCGTCCGGGACAGGCCTGGGCCGTCGAGGTGAGCCTCCCGGCAGGTTTCGACTACTATCTGTCGGAAACCGAAACCCAGACGCCCGACTGGTGGGCGCAGAAGGGCGTGGTGCGCGCCGACGGGGGCACATGGAACGCGGATGAAAAGGCCGCGCCCGCCGTGCTGATCCTGCCGTCGGGGGCAAAAGGGCCGGCCTTTCTGGCCCTGCCCAACCACTTCGTCATTCGCAAGTACAACAATTCGACCGCCTACGCGCTGGCCGTGGGTCTCAATGCCGACGGCATTGCCGGGCGAGGGGCGCTGAAAACGCCGTGGCCGGATGAACAGCCGCTGTCGCTGGGCGTGCGAAAGAATGTGCAGACCGCGCTGAACGCGGCCGGCTTCAATGCCGGCGCTGTAGACGGCGTGATCGGCGTCGGCACGCGCAAGGCCCTGCGTGAATGGCAAAAGGCCAATGGCCGCGTGGCGGACGGTTATCTCAGCTATGAACTGGCCAACGAACTGGCGGCCAAGGTAAGCGGTTATACGATAATCGGCCCGACCGGCCGTTGAGATGATCCGAACACGGTCATTGCTGCGTTGCGGGATAATTTCCCGTGAGTGGTAATTTTTTACCAATGACAACGTTATCGTTTTGGCCTGTGGCGGTATCGCGGGGGCGAATCCGGCCCGTTTATCGTACCATTCGGTGGCTGTCGTTCGTAAAAACGTCTTTATAAATTTGACACATAGCGTTGAAAGGGACTGGTTTTTCGCCAGTCCGGCGCAATACCGATGGGGGATTGTGCGCCAAATTAAAAAAAATTCATGCGGATTGAAAATAATCTCATTCCCACCTGCAAACTTAACTATCGGACAAGTTTGAGTTTTTGGGATAAAGTCACACAAAACGCCTTGCCTGTGGCGAAAATGAGACGTGTGGTGGCACGATAAGCACCTTGACGGGGTGAGGGAGGATTGCTTTTTTAGTTCGCAAATCACTTTGTAACCATCGGTGTAACAAAGAGATCGCTCTTGTCCCGTCATCCGGCGGGGTGAGGGCAAAGGTTTGTGCGCAGCGCAGACGTATGCGGGCGTAGATCCGTAACGATGCGTAACACAAGAGAGGTTCACGAAGGGACATGCGACCGCAGGGGAACATGGGCTTTCGTGTGCCGCGTTTTAAACACGTCTTAGGCTTAATCCGGGGGTTCACGCTGCCCCCGAAATCCTTGGTCAGCCTCCTCCGGGGGTTCTCCTTAATCAGGAATTGGCGAAAAATGCTCGAACACAAGAAACACAATCCGCTCATTGCTCTGCTCGGCGCTGCTGCGCTGCTCGTGAGCGCCCCGACGATCGCGGCTGCCGCTGCCGTCACGTCGCCCGCCGCCGCCGAAGCGCCGGCTGCTGAAGCTCCCGCCGCTGACACCGGCGAAGAATCGGCCACCTCGTCCGCTTCGGGTCACGGTGAAATCACCGTTTCGAGCATGTTCATGATGGCCGTGCCGGTCGTTAAGGCCGTCATGATCGGCCTGGTGCTCGCCTCGATCATCTCCTGGACCATCCTGGTCATCAAGCTGATCTTCTTCGGCAAGCTGAACAAGGTCTCCAACCAATACCTCGAAGCCTTCCGTGGCGCGCGCTCGATCGCCGACATCAACCGCATCTCGACCTCGGATGAGTTCGCTGGCAACCCGATGGCCGACATGGCCGCCGTCGCCACCGAAGAAGTCCAGATCTCGAAGCAAGCCGGCCTGCAGGTTTCGGGCGAGCACCGCGACTCGACCCTGCACCGCGCTTCGTCCTCGATCAACGCGGTTCAGGCCGGTCTGGCCAAGCGTCTGTCGGGTGGCCTGGTGTTCCTTGCCTCGACCGGTTCGATCGGGCCGTTCGTCGGTCTGTTCGGTACGGTTTACGGCATCATGAACTCGTTCATCGGTATCGCCAACACGCAGACCACCAACCTGGCCGTCGTGGCTCCGGGTATCGCCGAAGCCCTGCTCGCCACCGGTATCGGTCTGGCTGCCGCTATCCCGGCCGTCGTCATGTACAACATCTTCAACACCCAGATTGCTGCCTACGGCACGCGTTCGGAACAGTTCGTCTCGGAACTGATGAACTCGCTGTCGCGTCAACTCGACAAAGGGGCGTAATCACTCATGGGAGCCAAGCTATCCTCTGGCAGCGGCGGCTCGAAGTTCCATATCGAGCAGAACAGCGAAATCAACGTTACGCCGTTCGTCGATATCATGCTGGTTCTTCTGATCATCTTCATGGTGGCCGCCCCTATGGCCACCGTGTCGATCGAAGTGAAGCTTCCGACAGCTGTCGCCCCGCCGCAACAAAACCCGCCGAAGCCGATCTACATTTCCATCCAGTCGGATGGCGGTGTGTTCATCGGCGACAAACCCACCACTCTGGCCGATCTTGGCGCCGACATGAAAATTCAGGTCGGTCGTCGTGAACCGGAGAAAGAGCGTATCTTCATCCGCTGTGACCGCACGACTCGTTATGCGGACTTTATGCAGGTGATGAACGCGCTGCAGGACAATGGTTTCTACAGCGTGGCTCTGATCGGTGAAGACGGTAACAAGTAAGAGGGCCTGAGAACATGGAAGAGACCCCCCACAGGCGTCGAGATCCTATTCTCGACCCCCCGATCAACAAGGACAAATCGCCCTTGTTCATCGGTATTGGCGTGGCGATCGTGGCCCACGTGGCGTTGGCCTACTACATCTACAAGGAAAAATTCGAGATCAAGGAAGTGGTCTATGAAGACCAGAAAATTGATACCGAACTTGTAGAACTGGCCCCGCCGCCGCCTCCACCGCCTCCGCCCCCGCCGCCTCCGCCTGACATGCCTCCGCCTCCGCCGAAGCTGCAGGTCCGTGAGCCGGTGATCCAGACCGACGCACCGCCTCCGCCGCAACCGATCCAGATCGAAGCGACGAAGAAGGAAGACCGCGTCGAGTACAAGGGGCCGCCGCAAATCGTCCCGGGTCCCCCGCCGCCTCCGGCGCCGGTGGTCCCCGCAGGTCCGCGATACACGACGGCTAGATGGACGCCGCCGAACTCGGACCAGATGCTTGACCTTTATCCGCCGCGTGCCCAGGACGCGGAAGTCGAGGGCGAAGTCACGATCGACTGCGTTCTTAACTCTGAAGGCAAGATTACGGGCTGCACCGTCGA
Source organism: Asticcacaulis sp. AND118 (assembly GCF_020535245.1). Taxonomy (GTDB): domain Bacteria; phylum Pseudomonadota; class Alphaproteobacteria; order Caulobacterales; family Caulobacteraceae; genus Asticcacaulis. The sequence goes on from NZ_CP084910.1 coordinate 1,096,361, forward strand.
AAGCGAAAAGCCTGCGGGCTATGGTTTCGGCGCGGCAACCGTCAAGGGCTTCATGCGTTACGCCAAAATTCAAAAAGGCAGTGACGGTGAACTCCGCGATGGCGACCGTAAGAAGTTCCGCTTCCGCTGGACGCTGCAATAGGTTTTCGAACCTTGCACAAGATAAGCCCCCCGGTTCCGCCGGGGGGTTTTTTCGTGTCTGCCACCACTATCGGGATAAGGCGTAATCGGGATAGGGCGTACAGGGGCGGAGCGCAGTCCGGAGAGAACCGGTCACCCAAAGCGCAACGTGATCACAAAAAAGGGATTTGAACTTATCATTGCTAAGTGATAAGGGTGACTAAGTAGAGCAAGAGCATCCTTTCCGTCGATGAGCGTTTTCGGGCGAGGGGGCCCGCGAAGCATCGGCAGTCGATTCAGATTGTGACCTAGAACCCAAGCCGCCGGCCCGCAACACCGGTGGCGCCCGGACGGTCCGTTTTTCCGGACAGGACCGCCGGAAGTACAGAGGAAAGGACCTACAGGATGGCTTCCACCCTTATCCCGCCGACCCGCAACCCGCTGTTTAACACCACGCCGCAAAAACGTCTGACGCCGCCTGTGATCGCCGGTGTCGCCGTGGCGACGCTGGTGCATGTCGGACTGGCCGCCTACATCATCCATGAGCGGTTCGAGGTGAAGATGGCGCAAACGCCGGACGGCGAGATCATTATGGAAACGCCCATTATCACCTTGGAGCGCAAGAAGCCGGACCCGGTCGTTCAGGAACAAAAGCCGGCCACCACGCCGATCCGCATCCATGATCCGGTCACCGTGACGCCGCTGGCCGAAGAGACGATCCCCGTCACCCCGGCGACGCCGGACTCGCCTGTGGCCACCGGACCTATCACGACGATTGTCGGGCAGCTCGGCCCTGTGGCTGAAACCGGCCCAGTAATCGTGGCCCCGCCGGCCTATGTCAAGGCGGTGTGGTCGCGCTTCCCCGATTCGTCGGCTCTGCTGGACTACTATCCCGCCCGCGCCATGGATGCCGAAATCGAAGGGACGACGACGCTGGCCTGCACCGTGCGCGACACCAAGGGCCGTGTGAAGTGCGAAGTTCTGTCGGAATCGCCGAAAAGCTATGGCTTCGGAGACGCTGCCGTGCGTGTGGTGGAGGCTAAGGGCCGCGCCGATACCTCGAACGGCGCGGTCGAAGTCGGCGCGGTGATGCGCGTCAAGATGGGGTTTGCGCTTCAATAAAGGGGGCGTGCCTTATTGGACGCAAAAGGCCTCCGGATATCCGGAGGCCTTTTTTACGTCCGCCTTATGTCGAAGCGGTCACGTTTGATTGACCGCGCCCGGTTGGCCCGCCATTATGCGGTGACACAAATCCGAGGGAGCGGCCCATGCGTCCGAGTGCTTTTCTGAACCCCAAATTTCTGTCGCTGGCGGCGGTGCTCGCGGCGGCCGGAACGCTGGTGGCCTGTGAAACCAATGACACGTTGGGTCGCAGCCAGTTCCTGCTGGTCGATAATGCCGATCTGGAGCCTTCGGCGCTTCAGGGGTGGCAGGAACTGATGAAGACGGCCAAGGTCTCGACTGACGCCACGCTGAACCGCCGCGTCAAGACGGTCGGGGCGAAGATCGTCGCGGCTGGTGGCTACGATCCCAGCCAATGGGAATACGTGCTGTTTCAGGACGATCAGCCCAATGCTTTCGTCATTCCGGGCAACAAGATCGGCGTGAACACCGGCCTGTTCAAGGTGGTGAAGAACGACGATCAACTGGCCGCGGTGCTGGGCCACGAAGCCGCGCACGTGCTCGGTAAACACGCGGCCGAACGCTATTCGCAGCAGGTGGGTTCGCAGATCGCGCTGCAAACGGCGGTCGGCGCGACTTCGGGCCGGACGCAGCAGGTCATCGCCAACTACGGCGGTATGGGCGCGCAACTGGGTTTGTTGCTGCCCTATTCGCGCAAGCACGAGCTTGAGGCCGACCGCATCGGCGTCGATATCATGGTCAAGGCGGGTTATAAGGCGTCGGAATCCGTCGCTCTGTGGCGCAATATGCAGGCCCTCAATCAGGGCAAGCCGCCGGAATTCCTGTCGACCCACCCGTCGGACGACACGCGCATCGCCCAACTGGAAAGCTATATCCGGTCGAAGGGCTATAAATAACCAACACCCAGGGGGGAATTATGAAAACCTGTCTATCCATTGCCACGGTCATGATCATGGTGACTACCGTTGCGTCGGCGCAGGACGTGAAGTCTGAACCGCGCTTCAAGGCGCCCGAACCGGCGCAAATGCTGCGCCTCTATCCCAAGGAGGCGCGCAAGGCCGGGTTAGGGGCAGACGTTATCATCGGCTGTGCGTGGTCGGAAAAGGGTCGTTTGACCTGTCGTGTGCTCAGGGAGACCCCTGAGGGGCAAGGCTTTGGCGAAGCCACGGTGAAAGGTTTCGAGGCACATGGTCGTGCTTTGGACGTCAACACCGCTTCCGCGCCGGATCAGGAAAAGAAATTTCGCTACCGATGGACGACCAAATAGCGAACCGTTTTTTCACCGCTTAATGCGTCGGGGGGTGAAAATACCCCTTGATCGGCGGGCCTGCGCAGTTTAGAGGATCGGCCCTCACGATGGTATGCCGTCTTAGCTCACTTGGTAGAGCGCCAGATTGTGGCTCTGGAGGTAGCTGGTTCGAAACCAGCAGACGGTACCATCGGGATAATCTCTCCTGAAAATCCGATTTAAGCGTTCCGGCGGATGGCCGCAGGGCCACCTTGTGACTGGTCGGGCGCGAAATCCGCGCTATAAGGCCGGTTCATTTGATCTGGCCTTGTTCGGTTTGGAATCGCGTCATGGTGTCTTCCTTCAGTCTTATCGTCATCGGCGGCGGCATTACCGGCCTGAGCGTCGCCCTGCGCGCGCTTGATTTCGGGCTGGCGGTGACCGTGGTGGCGAAGGATAAGGTCGAAGACACGACCTCGGCCCTGTCGGCGGGGATGATCGCCCCGGCCATGGAGGCCCTGACCGAACCGCAGCCGGAGCTGTCCTACGCCCGCTATATCGACGCCCAGAAGCACTGGCCGGCCTTTGCCGCCGACCTGGGCCTGTCGGAAATCCTCGAAAGGGCGCAGCCCGCCGTCTGGGTGTGGTCGGGCGATGCGGGCCCGTCGCCGGACGACATGATGGCGCGCTTCACCGCCATGGGCGCCAAGGGGCAGGTGATGGCCGAGGAGGATCTGGGCAAGCTGGGCTTGCACGCGCCGTTGCAGGGCATCGAGATCGTCGGCGAATGGCTGATGGCGGCGGCTCCGGTGCTGGCCTTCTTCAAGGCGCAGTTCGAAGCGCGCGGCGGGCGCTGGATAGACGCTGAGGTCGCCAGGGTAGAGGCGCGGCGTGTCACCCTGAGCGATGGTGCGGGGCTGGAGGCCGGGCATGTGGCGGTCTGCGCCGGCTATGGCGCGGCGGCCTTTGCCGAAGACGTGCCGTCGCTCAGGGTGCTGACGCCGATCAAGGGGCATCTGCTCGATCGTGACGGGCCGACGGACCCGGCGCTGGCCGGGCGGATGGTGCGCTCGCCCTGGGGCTATTGGGTGTTTCTCGACGGCCTGACCAAGTTCGGCGCAACCATGCAGGCAGGCAGGGCCGATGAGGCCGTAGAGCCGGGCGTGATCGATTCGCTGAAGGACAAGGCGCGGAAATTCACACCTTCGACCACAGCCGGACTGGATGCCGTTACGCCGCGCATCGGAGTGCGGGCCGCCGCACCCGATCAATGGCCGCTGATCGGGCGCGACGCCAACGGCGTCTATGTGGCTACGGGTATGCGCCGCAACGGCTGGATATTCGGTCCCTATGCGGCTTCGGTGCTGACGGCGCTGATGACCGGTCAGGAGCCGCCGGAGGGGGCGGAGGCTTACGCGCCGGGGCGGTTCGGTTAAAGCGCAATCCGAAAATTGGGAACCGGTTTTCGGATTCAATTGCGCGCCAGATATGATTCATGAGTCGTTAACCGTGATCGGGCAAAATTTGCCTATTCATTGGTTAATGCGCTGTTCACATGTCCGGCCCTGCGTCCCCTGTTCCCGACTCTTCCGGCCTTTCGCCGCGCAAGCAGAGTGTGCTGTCCGCCATCACGCGCGCGGCTCAGCGTACGGGTGTGGACTTCACCTATCTGCTCAAGACCGCCCAGCGCGAAAGTTCGCTCAACCCGAACGCCAAAGCCCCGACCTCATCGGCGGCGGGCCTGTTTCAGTTCATCGAGCAGACCTGGCTGGCGACGGTGAAAAAGCACGGCGACAAGCACGGCTATGGCGGCTATGCCGACGCCATTCGCCAGGGCGGCAACGGGCAGTACTACGTGACCGACGCTCAGGCGCGCAAACAGGTGCTGGGGCTGCGCTATAATCAGGACGCGGCGGCGGCCATGGCGGCGGAGATGACGGCGGGCAATGCCGCCTATCTGAAAGGCCGCACCGGGCGCAATCCGACGGCGGGCGAACTGTACGCCGCGCACTTTCTGGGGCCTGCGGGGGCGGCCAACCTGATCGAAACCGTCGAACGCCGGCCCGGCGCCTCGGCAGCGTCGCTGTTTCCGGCGGCGGCCGGGGCCAACCGCTCGATCTTCTACCGCAACGGCGCACCGGTCAGCGCGGCGCAACTGATGGCCAACCTCAATTCCAAGGCCGGTGGGGCCGTGGAGATGAACCTGCCCGAAGAAACCGAGGGCGGCGACCTGATGGAGCAGGGGCGCGACGGTTTTCTGCTGGCACGATTGCAGCGCGTGCAGGCGGACGCGCAACTGCTTAATATTGCCTTCGGCAGCGGCACGGGTGATCAGAGCCTGCTGTTTGCCACGCAGCTTATGTCGGCCTTCGGGCCGGAGAAGGAAAAGAGCGAAGAGGGCGATAGCTCCTGGTTCAGCTAACGGAGCGCGGGGACGATTTGCCATCATCTGCGTACTGGAACAGTGTTAAGATTTAAAGATCGTGGGGCCGGCGCTCAAGCAGCGTAGCGGTAGCGCACTAAAAAAAGCCCCACACCCCGATACTGACAAAATGAAAGGCCGGAGTTTTATGCTCCGGCCTTTTTACGTGCACCCGGTCAGGGGCTGCGGGGTCTGCGACCCCGCGTCTTTTTCTCTTGGAAAAGGCGAGGCGCACGACCTCAGACGCTGAGGGCGCGGCGCAGGGCGTCTTCGGACTGCGGCATCAACAGGGGCCTGACGCCCAGCTCGCTCAGGGGCTCGGCCTGCTGACCGTCGGGCAGCAGGGCCAGTATGTTGAGCTTTTCCTGTTCCTGAGTCGAGCGCAGACGCTCCAGCCATTCGGCGACCTTCTGGCGGTTGGCGTCGTTGTCCAGATCCTCGAACGCCCCGGTGGCGATCAGCACGGCGTCGATCTCGCCCTTGGCGGCCAGAGACACGGCGCGGTGGCGCGTGGTGGCGGTCAGGCAGCGGTGGCCGAGGCCTTCCAGCGTGTCGCGCAACTGCACCGAGCGCAGCGAATCGTTGGACACCAGCATGACCTTGAGGCCGGGCGCGGCTTCCTGAACCGGCGCTTCGGGTTCGATGACGGGCCGCGGTGCGCGGGCCGCGGCGTCGAAGGGCAGGTCGATCCAGAATTTCGAGCCGACATCGGGCGTGCTCTGCGCGCCGACATCGCCCTGCATCAGTTCGGCCAGACGTTTCGACAGGTGGAGACCCAGCCCCGCGCCGGAATAGCCGGCCGAGGTGCGCGTCACGCGTTCGTGCGGCAGGAAGGCGCGGGTCAATTCATCGGCTTCGAGGCCGGGGCCGGAATCGACCACCTCCACTCGCAAGCGGCCTTCAGCCGGCGGCAGAAGCTTCACCTCGACTTTGCCCTTGGGCGTGTACTGGATGGCGTTGGCCAGCAGGTGCGACAGGATCTGTTCGACGCGCGGGCCGTCGCCGATGGCCGCGCCGGTTTCGGGCAGGGCGGGCAGGGTCAGGGTGAGGTCCAGCCCCTTGGTCGCGGCCATGTCGTGAAACCCGGCGGCGACGTGACGGATCAGGCCTTCGATGTCGAGCGGCCGCAGGTCCAGCGTCATGTGGCCTGAGCGGGCCTCATCGTCGTCCAGCGTGGTGGTGATCAACCCCAGCAGGTGCTCGATCTCGCTGCGTGCGCTATCGACATAGTGGCGCGGGGCCGGGGCGCGGCTGAGGTGCGACAGGCCCTGAATCAGGGTCTGTTCGACGCTGCGCAGGCCGGTGGCGACTTCACGCGACAGGGTCTGCATCAGCGCCATCTGGTCGCGGGTGAGGGCGTCGCGCGCCGTCAGGGCGGTTTCGCGCTCCTGCGCCGTGCGCAACTGCTCGAAGGCCAGCCGGTAATGCTCCTGCAGGTGGCGGTTCATGATCAGGCCCAGCGCCAGCGCCATGGCCAGGCCGCCGGTGACAAGGCCGGTCCATTGCCCTTCCGGGTGGGTGAGGTTGAGCGCCAGAATGGGCCCCGCCATGGCCAGCGGGGCCAGGGTCAGCAGGAACAGCAGGACCGGCGCGCTGAAGAAGATGACGCCCACCGCCGCGCCGGCGCAGATGGTGGCGAAGACCTGCGCCGCCGCGCCCGCGCCGATGGAGTTCAGCGAGGCCACCAGCAGGCTCAGGGCCCACAGGCCGCCGCACAGCCATTGCCGGCGCAGGCGTACGTTGAGGGACTGACGCGTGATCTGACTGTCGGCCTTCAGCGACGGCTTGAGGAAGAAGAAGGCGGCCCACACGCAGGCGAACAGGGCAAGGTTCACCGCGATCTGCAACGCAGACATGAAATAGTGCGCGCCCCAGATATAGACGGGCAGGCCGATGGCGAAGAAGGCGAGGGCATAGGGCAGCAGACGGACCTGTGCCTTCAGGCCGTAATCGAGCACGATCTGCTCGTGCGTGGGGGCGATGTCTGCGGGGTTGGGCTCTGACATGGCGTCATGGTGGCTCAAACAGATTGCAGTCCCGTTACCGTGGCGCGACCATAACGCGAAAATAAATTAACTTTTGATATGGAGTGCGGGTCTGTGAGGCCTTTCGGTAAGTATTCGTTAAGGGCCGAGGCGGACAATCGGGGCAGAAGTATGCCGCCCGGAGTCGGGGGTATGGATATGTCAGGATGGCCCCATGACCGCTTCGCGTAACCTGCTTTCCGAAATGGACGTCGAACGACTGGTCCGTAGTGATAATGCCGACGATCGCGCCGTCGCCACCCACAAGGTTTGCCGCCTGATGGAGCGCAGCGAACTGAGCGAGGTCGAACGCGCCGCGGCCCAGGAAATCATCCGTCTGCTGGCCGACGACGCCGCCGAACTGGTGCGCAAGTCGCTGTCGGTCACGCTGCGCACCTCCAGCCTGCTGCCGCACGATGTCGCCCTGCGGCTCGCGCAGGACGTGCAGGCCGTGGCCGTGCCGGTCCTCAGCTATTCGCCGGTCTTCAGCGACGACGATCTGGCTGAAATCATTCGTTCGGGCGGTCCGGTGCGTCAGATCGCCGTGGCCCGCCGCGAAACGCTGTCCGAACCCGTCACCACGGCGCTGGCCAGACATGGCGTCGAAGAAGCGGTCGTCATCGCCTGCGCCAACGACAAGGCGCAGTTCAGCGACAGCGGCATGGGCGAGGTGCTCAACCGCTTCGGCGAATCCGAAGTCATCCAGAATACGCTGGTCAATCGCGCGCACCTGCCCGTGTCGATCAGCGAAAAGCTGATTCATATGGTCAGCCAGTCGCTCAGGGAACAACTGGTTTCGCGCCACGCCATCCAGCCGGAAACAGCGGTTCAGATCACCGAGGCGACGCAGGAGCGCGCCACGCTGGACGTCGCCGATCAGACCGGCGCCAGCCGTGACCCGGCGGCTCTGGCCCGCCACCTCGTCGCCGCCGGCCGCATGACGCCGTCCCTGATGCTGCGGGCCTTGGCGCGCGGCCACATGGTCTTCTTCGAGCACGCGCTGGCCGAACTGTCGGGCGTGCCGCACGACCGCACCTGGCTGATGGTGCACGATGCGGGCGCGCTGGGCCTGCGGGCGGTCTATGACCGGGCCGGCCTGCCGGCGCGCATGTTCCAGACCTTCCGCATCGCGGTCGACACCTATCATTCGCTGGCCAGCGAAAACGCCGATCCGGACCTCCTGCGCTTTCAGGCGCGCATGATCGAGCGCTTCCTGACCCAGGTGCCGTTCGCGCCGCGCGAAGACCTCATCTATCTCTATGAGCGCCTGGACCGCGACGCCAAGGGCCGCCGCCGCGGCGCGCCGAAGTCCAGCGATTTGCAGGCGGCCTGATCAGGCGACAGGACAACAGAAAGCCCGCCGTAAAACGGCGGGCTTTTTTTCGTCGGAGGACAGCCGCCTGCTTAGGCCTTCAGCTTATCCATATGTTCCTTCACACGGGCTTCCAGCGTTTCGGCCAGAGCGATGCCGACGGGATGGTTTTCATCCTTGATCTTGCCACGCACGATGGCGCGGATGGCGTCGACATGGGCGTCGAGCAGCACACGCGGCGACTGCATACGGATGACTTCGTCGTCCAGCATCTTGCACACCGAGCCCGCGACGCGGGTGATCAGCGGATAGCCGTAGGTCGTGCCCAGGCCCTTGAGGTCGTGGCAGCGGAAATAGAGCGCTTCGGCGTTCTTTTCGGTCAGGCCGTCGTTGCGGATGGTTTCCTGCGCCTTTTCCAGCTTGGTCACTTCCTCGTCCAGCCAGTTGTCGAACTGACCGGAAAGCGACGACAGGGCTTCCTCCGCCTTGGCGAGGGTGGCCGGATCAAGCGCCCCCATCTTGCCGCCCACCTTGGCGCGCAGCGTGTTGGGGATCTGGATGACCTGGGCTTTTTCGGACATGACGTGGTTATTCCGTGGGGCTGTTTCGTCAACCATACCCCAAACCCCTTTAGGAAGCCCTAATAGGAGACTGAAAGGGATCAGCTCGAAAACTGCTCGGTCAGCACGCGCTCGTCATAGCCGTTGCCGGCGTCGAAGAGGATGGTCGCCGACAGTTCGGGGACCTCGACGATCTCGACTTCGCGGATATGGCGCACTTCGAACGTGTCGGCCGATGCCGCCACCGGGCGCTTGTCGCACTCCAGCACCTCGAAGCGCACCCTGGCCGAATGCGGCAGCAGCGCGCCGCGCCAGCGGCGGGGGCGGAAGGCGCTGATCGGCGTCAGGGCCAGCGCCTGCGCGTCCAGCGGCACGATCGGGCCGTGGGCCGACAGATTATAGGCGGTCGACCCGGCCGGCGTGGCGACCAGCGCGCCGTCGCAGATCAGTTCTTCCAGCCGTTCCTTGCCGTCGATCAGGATGCGCAGCTTGGCGCTTTGATGCGTCTGGCGCAGCAGCGATACCTCGTTGAAGGCCAAGGCCTCGTGCACCTCGCCGCGGCCGTTGGTGGCGGTCATGCGCAGCGGGCTGATACGGGTGTGTTCGGCGCTTTCGATGCGCGCTATCAGATCGGTCTCGCGATATTCGTTCAGCAGGAAGCCGATCGAGCCCATATTCATGCCGAAAATAGGCAGTTCGTCGCGAAAATGGGCGTGGACGCATTCCAGCAGCCAGCCGTCGCCGCCCAGCGCCACCATCACGTCCGGGTCGTTCGCTTCGCCATACCGCTTCCGGAGCACCGCGCAGGCGGCCTGAGCTTCGGGGCGTTCGGAGGCGGTGAAGGCGAGTTTCAGGGACATGAGGTCAGGAAGTAAGAGGGGGGCTGAACAGCGGGTTACCGGTCTTAGCGCACTTAAGGCGTAAAACCAATCAGCGAGAATAGATGGCCATGAGCCTTTGTCGCGCCTCCGAGGCATCGAGGTCGAACAGGCCGCGTACGAAGGCCAGATGACGTGCGTTGATGCGCGGGTGACCGCTGTTCAGGGTTTGAACCTGAGCCAGAATGTTCGGGAAGGTGGCGCGGTCGATGCCGGCGGCGGTCAGCAGCAGGACGAGCGGCACGGCGGAGTCCTGATGCAGGGCGGTATCGACGACCGGCAGCGGCAATCCGGTCAGGCGCGACAGGCCCTGACGGAAGGCGCGGAAGTCGCCCTGTTGCAGGCGGTGGAGGGTCTGCGCCCCGTCGGCCGGCTGGGGCGCACGGAATTGCCGGGCATACAGGCCGTCGAAGCGCGCCAGAAGCGTCTCGCGCAGGTGCGGCCCGACCACATCGAGCAGTTGGGACGCCGCGTCGCGCGTCAGTTGCGGATGCCGCGTCAGCACGGCGCGCAGAGCGATGTCGGCACGGGCGCGGTCGGCCAGAGTCTCGAACTGCGTCTCGCTGAGGCGCAGGTGCCGGTTATTGAGCACGGCGATGGCGACCGTCGCGGCGGCGGTGTTCAGCAGGGCGTCGATGAGTTCGGGACTCAGATGCGGGCGGGCGGCGATCAGGCGGGCCTTATCTTCATCGACGCCGATCAGGGTCAGAAGGTCGGCGTCGCGCAAGGCCGGTGAGTGCAGCAACGCGGCTGAAGCGGGCAGGGGCAGGCGGCACAGGGCGGCGATCAGGCCGGGTTCGGCCCAGTCGGCGCGAGCCAGTTCATCGAGGATCGGCTGGGCGGCATCGGACGGCAGGCCGCGGATCAGCTCGGCCAGCCGTTCGTTCAGCGGGGAAGGGGGTTCGCTGACGTCGCCACCGGCCTGACGCTGCGCCACGGCGTTCAACTGCATCAGGTGCAGAAGCGTGCGGACCTGCGTGATTGGACTAAGCGTGACTGGGCTGAGGCGGCTGGCATCATCCAAAACATCAGGCGCACCGCTCCGCGCGCTCACCTCGGCGGTGGCGCGGTCAGTCACGGGCGCGATGGATGCGGCGGCGGAAATGGCGGACCCTCGGAAACGACTCGGAATACCGGCCTAGTGTTGGCCTTTAGGGTGAAGACTTGCTTAACCATAATCTGTGGTGGCCGTGTGTATGTTCAAGCCTGTAGATGTATAATTTTGACGCGCTCGTTAATGTTGTTTCAACTGTGCGTCCCTAGGGTGAGTGGGATGGTGTGGCAACTATAGGGCTGGCATCCGGCATGTCCCAAGATATCCTTCCCAAAGGACAGGAAAAGACAGGCGGTACGGCGGAGCCCGAGCGGCTGGTGCTGGAACGCGAAGACGCGGTGACGATCATCGAGCGCCTGCGCGAAACCCATGCCGGCGCCGAAGGGCACGCCTTCCTGCTCAAGCTCGACGCGCTGATCGTGCGTCTGGGTTCGAAATGGGACCTTAAGAGCGAACTCGTCTTCGAACATCTCAAGACCGGTTTCGAGCGCCGTTTTCAGGAGCCGAACTGGTGCCTGCGCATCAATGACGACGCCTGGCTGGCCATTATTCCGACGGTCGGATCGCGGCGCGGCGCGCTGGCGGTGACCGAGATGTGGCGCGAACTCGGTAATTTCTTCGTCGGCGACGTGTCCGAACTCCCCGTGCCGATCTACGAGGTGCAGGTCGAGGATGTCGACCGTTTCCTGCTCAGCCCCATCGATCTGAAGACGTGGTTCGACCGGCCTGAAACCGCGCCCGAACGCCTCAAGCCGATCACCGGCGAAACCACAGGCGAAGCCGTGCGCGATCCCGGCGCGGGGCCGCAGATGACCAATATGCAGCGCCCGATGATGGTGGCCGCCACGGTGACGCTGGCGAACCGCACCCTGCGCATCGCCTCATCGAATGAACCCCTGTTCGAGATGAAGAAGATGGTGATGATCGGGCATCGGCTCGAATCTCTCGTCATCGAGGCGGCGGATAATACGCTGCTCGATCGCAAGGCCATGGCCAATATGGACTGGGGTCTGCGCGAGCAGGTCGACATCACCAATGTCGAGCAGGGACTGAAACTCCTGCGTCTGCGCGAAGCCGATCAGCGCAAGATGCTGATGGTCGTGCCGGCCGCGTTCTCAACCTTCGCCTCGCAGCGCGCGCGGCAGAAGATCACCCACGAAGTGGCCAAGGCCGCGACCGAAATGGGGTTGAAGGTGCTGTTCGAAGTGCGCGGACTGGACGGCGTGCCGCCGCACCGCGTGCTGGAAATCGTTTCTCTGATCAAGCCTTTCTGCATGACCGTGGTCGGTCATGTGTCTTCGGACCGCAAGGCCATCTCTGCCCTGTCGAAGTGCGGTCTGTCGGGTGTGTGCATCGAATATGACGGCGTCAAGCGCGATGAGGACGCCCTGAGCGAGCATCTGGCGCAACTGGCGACCGCCGCCAAGCAGGCCGCCGGGGCGTGCATGATCCAGGGCTTCGACAGCTATCGTCAGATGGCCGTGGCGCGTCTGGCCGGCATCACCCATGCCTCGATGAAGGCGGCGGCGATGATGTCGCCGCGCAACGCGACGGCCACGGCCAAAAGCGTCGCCGAAGGGCTGGTCAGCAGCGCCGAGGGCCGTGCGGCGCTCAATGCGCTGGAACGTCCGGAATAGGCCTCAAGCCTTCGAAAACGTGTCGCAGGCATTCGGATCGCCGGCGGCATAGCCGGTGTTGAACCAGAACATCCGTTCCTTCGAGGTGCCGTGCGTGAAGGAATCCGGCACGACCGAACCGCCGCCGCGCTTTTGCAGCGTATCGTCGCCGACCGCCGAAGCGGCATTGATGGCTTCTTCCAGATCGCCCGTCTGCAACCAGTGATACTGGGTGTCCGAACGCCTGGCCCACACGCCGGCATAGCAGTCGGCCTGTAGCTCCAGCTTGACCGACAGGGCGTTGGAGCCGGATTCGCTCAGGCGCTGCTGGGCCTGATGCACTTCGCCCGACACGCCGGTGAGGTTCTGCACGTGGTGGCCGACCTCGTGGCCGATGACGTAGGCCAGCGCGAAGTCGCCCGATGCGCCCAGTTGCTGTTCCAGCGTGCGCGCGAAGTCGAGGTCGAGATAGACGCGACGATCCGCCGGGCAATAGAAGGGCCCCATGGCCGATTGCCCCATGCCGCAGCCCGTCTGCGTGCCCTGCGTGTAGAGAACGATAGTCGAGGGCTCATAGCCCTGAATGGCCGAGGCCCACACGTCGTTGGCCGAGGTGTGCATCACGTCGGCGAAGTCGCAGGCCTTGTCGCCTTCGGGGCAGGCGCCGGCGGCCACGGGTCCGGAGGCCGCGCCGGACACCTGAGAGGTCTGGCTGAGCAGGACCTGAGGGTCGATGCCGAAGACGAAGTAGCCGACCAGCGCGATGACCACCGCGCCGATGCCGCCGCCGCCGATCAGCGCCCCGCCGCCAAGCCCTCTGCGGTCCTCGACCCCGCCGCGGCGTCCGCCTTCCCAATCGACCATGTGCGTCCCTCCTGAGTAGGCCGCCAAGTTTACGCAGCTTTTGCAAGGAGACAATAGGCGAGCGCAATCCGACAAGGTGGGCACCACTTTTCGGAAAAAATTGCGCGATTACTCAAAATTAGAGCGGAATGATTTCTGATGGAATCAATCCGCTCAAGCCGCCATTGCGGCGGGGGCCAAGGTGGCGGAGCCACCGCCCGGCGAGGGCGTAAACAAAATCCAGATCCTCATGTTTCCATAGGAAAACATAATGATCTAGAGCCTGCTCATCCCGCCTTCAGAAGCGCCATCACCATGTCCCAGTGCGCTTGTGACCATTTTTTCAGGTCGTAAGGGGTGCTGCCGCCGATGATCTGGGTCAGCATGATCATGATGCCGGGCGCAATGACGATGTCCTCGATGCCGGCCAGCCGCGCCAGGGCGTCGGGGGCGAATTCCCCGCGCTCGATGCCATGACGGATGAGGGCGCGCAGCCCTTCAATTTCGCCGCCGATCAGCTCAAGCGCATAAAATTGACCGATTTCCGGCACGCGGTGGCTTTCGGAAATGATCAGTCTGAGAATGCCGAGCGTATGTTCATCCTGAAGCAGGTTGGCGTAGAACTGCTCGTGCTCATGGCGCAACTGCGCTTCGGCGGCGCGATCAGGGTCGAGCACGAAGCCTGCGCCTTTGATGGGGTCGGTGACATGGCGGGCGACAGCAATAAACAGATCGGTCTTGGTCGGATAATAGACGTAGATCAGCGCCTTGGAGATGCCGGCGCGTTTGGCGATGTCCTCCAGCCGCGTCGCCGAAAATCCCCGCTGACAGAATTCGTCGCGCGCCGCCTCCAGTATCTGGCCCGGTCGCAGCGCCTTGGCGCGTTCGCGTATGCCCAGCCGCTTGGCGACGGCTTTCAGGCCGCAGGCGTGTTCAGGATCAGTTGGCGCGGTGTGGGGTTTTGGTGGCATTGCTTATTTTTAATACACGGTTCGTTGACTGATGGGTCAATGAAACGATAAGCCTTTACAGATTTCAAGTCTTCAGGATTCCGCTCATGCGCTCCGTTTTCGTTGCTCCTTATATTTTCACGGGTTTCAAACGTTCGGCTTCTCTTGTGGTCATGACGGGCTTTGTGGCGCTTTCCGCGTCTTTGGCCGCCTGCTCCGGCGGGCAGAAGGCGGAGACGGACGACAAGGCCCCCGCCCAAGGCGCTCTGGTCGAGGCGGCGGCGGCCGGTGAAAGCGTCGCGCCTCTGGTGGTGTCGGGCTCCGGCACGGTCGGGGCGTGGCAGGAAGCGCCCATCGGGGCCGAGGTCGGCGGTCTGACGGCGACCGCCGTGCTGGCCGACGAAGGCCAGTACGTGCAGCAGGGCCAGCCGCTTCTGAAGATGAACGACGCCGTGCTGCGCGCCCAGCTCCAGCAGGCGCAGGCGGGCATCCAGAGCGCCAGGGCGCAGGCCGTCGAGGCTCAGCGCGCTTATCAACGCTATAAGGAACTGTTCGACAAGGGCTATGCCTCGCAGGCGGCGCTGGATCAGCGGGAGGCGTCTTTCAAGACGGCGCAGGCTCAGGTCGCTACCGCCGAAGCCACGGCGGCGCAGGCCCAGACGCAACTGAGCCAGACCGTGGTGCGCGCGCCGGTGTCCGGCCTGATCACCTCGCGCACCGCCGTGGCGGGTCAGATCGTCGGGGCGGGCACCGAGCTTTTCCGCATCGTGCGCGACAACCGCATCGAAATGAACATGGAAGTGGTCGAGACCGAACTGAGCGCGGTCAAGGCCGGGATGAGCGCCACGGTGACCGGTGAGACGGGTCAGAGCGTCACCGGCACGGTCCGCGTGGTCACGCCGGTGGTCGATCAGCAGACGCGGCTGGGCTATGCGCGCATCAGCATCCCCGCCAATGCCGGCTTCAAGCCGGGGCAGTTCGCCCGCGCCTCGATCACCGTCGGCGACCAGAACGTCGTGACCATTCCGCAAAAGGCCGTCGTCTATCAGCAGAACCAGCCGGTGGCCTTCGTGCTGGGCGCCAATAACAAGGTGACGGCGCGCAAGCTGACGACCGGCGCGCTGGTCGGTCAGAACATCGTCGTGGCGCAGGGCGTGACCCCGGGCGAAAAGGTCGTCACCTCCGGCGCGGGCTTCCTGGTCGATGGCGACACGGTGCGTATCGGCAAGGCCGCTGGCGGGAAGCAATAGCCATGAGCCAGCCACCCGCCACGCCGACGCGCGCGACCATTTCTTCGTGGTCGATCCGCAACCCGATTCCGACCATCCTGTTCTTCATCGTCATGACGATCGTGGGGATTCAGGCCTATAGCGCCCTGCGCATCAACAACTTCCCCGACATCGACCTGCCGGTGGTCACCGCCACCTATATCCAGTCGGGGGCCGCCCCGGCGGAACTGGAAACCCAGGTCACGCGCCGCGTCGAAGATGCGGTGTCCGGTATCGGCTCGGTCAAGCACATCACCTCCTACGTCAATGACGGGGTGTCGACGACCGCCATCGAATTCCAGTTGGGGGTCAATCTCGAAAAGGCGACCAACGACGTGCGCAACGCCGTGGCGCAGATCCGTTCGGACCTGCCCGCCGACGTTGAGGACCCGATCATCCAGCGCGAGGAAGCCTCAGGCGAGGCGCTGATCAACTACATCATCCGCGGCGACGGCATGAATCCGGAGCAGCTCTCGTGGTTCGTCGATAACGAAATCGAGAAGAAGATCCTCGCCAACAAGGGCGTGGCCAAGGTCGACCGCTATGGCGGGGCCGACCGTGAAATCCGCATCCAGCTCAACCCGGCGCTGCTGGCCGGGCAGGGGATCACCGCTGCCGAAGTGTCGAACCAGTTGCGCGCCATCAATGTCAATCTGCCCGGCGGGCGGCTTGAGGTCGGCGGCTCGGAACAGTCGATCCGCACGCTGGGCAACGCGCCGTCGGTGGACGCCCTGCGCGAGACCCGCATCAACCTGCAAAGCGGCGGTTCGGTGCGCCTGGGCGATCTGGGGCAGGTCATCGACACCTGGGCCGAGCCGCGCTCGCGCGCCCGCTTCGACGGCAACGAAGTGGTGGGCTTCGGCGTCTTCCGCTCCATCGGCTCGTCGGAAGTCGACGTCGCCGAAGCCGTGCGCAAGACGATGGCCGAGGTCGCCAAGACCCATCCTAACGTCGTGATCAAGGAAGTGACCTCGTCGGTGGACGCGGTCAATGAGAGCTTCCTCGCCTCGATGGAGACCCTGCTGATCGGGGCGGCGCTGGCCGTTTTCGTGGTGTGGCTGTTCCTCAGGGACCTGCGGGCGACCTTCGTTTCGGCCATGGCCATGCCGATGTCGCTGCTGCCGACCTTCTTCGTCATGTGGATCATGAACGACTCGTTCAACGTGGTGTCGTTGCTGGCCCTGTCGCTGACCATCGGCATTCTGGTCGACGACGCCATCGTGGAAATCGAAAACATCGTCAGACACATACGCGACGGCAAAAAACCTTACGAGGCCGCTATCGAAGCCGCCGACGAGATCGGTCTGGCAGTGGTCGCAACGACCGCCACCATCATCGCCGTCTTTGCGCCGGTGGGCTTCATGCCGGGCATAGTGGGGCAGTTCTTCAAAAGCTTCGCACTGGCCGCCTGCGTCTCGGTCTTCTTCTCGCTGGTCGTGGCGCGGACCCTGACCCCGCTGATGGGCGCGTACATCATGCGCGCCCAGAAGGGCAAGGTGCACGGCGACCCCTTCTGGATGAAGGACTATCTGAAAATCCTCGAATGGGGTCTGCACGCGCCGCTGAGTTGGCGCGGCGTCTTCCTGACGCTCGGTCTGGGCGTCGGCCTGGTGCTGGCCGTCGCCGGCGGCGCGGAACTGCTGATGCAGGGCAAGGGCCTGATCACCCTGGGGGTCGGGATTGCGCTGATCGGGGCCGGGGTGTTTCTGGGTCTGCTCAGCGGCAGTAATCCCGTCCGCGCGCGCTGGCCGTTGCTGGGGCTGATGCTGGGTCTGATCCTGCTGGCGGTGATGAACGCCGCCGGGCCCTTCATGCCTCCGCCGCCCAATGCCCCGCCGGTCGCCGCCGAAGCGTCGAAAACCGGGGCCTATATCGGCGCGGCCATCGGCTTTGCCATCTTCGCCCTGCTGGCCTTCGGCGTGTGGCGCCTGTTCCGCAAGCACGGCGGCGAAGCCCTGACCATGCGCTGGGGTGTGCTGGGCCTCGGAATCGGCTTCTTCGTCCTGTCGATGTTCGTCGCCACCAAGCTGCCGGGCGAGTTCATCCCCGTGGGCGATGTCGGCCGCTCCTTCCTCAAGATCGAACTGCCGCCCGGTTCGCGCCTCGACGAGACCGACGCCGTCGTCGATTCGCTGATGGAGGATTTGAAGAAACGCCCCGAAGTGCGCAGCACCTTCGCGTGGATCGACCTTCGCGACGCCACCATCATCGTCAACCTTGTCCCCCGTCACGATCGCAAGCTGACGCAACAGGAGTTCGAGGCCGACTTCAACGCTGCGGCCAAGCGCTATCCCGGCGTGCGCACCTCCTTCGGCACTGAAGGCGGCGGGGGCGGGGCGGTCAGCTTCACCCTCGTGTCGGACAATCCCGAAGACCTGGAGCGCGCCTCGCGCGAGCTTGAGCGTCAGATGCGCGGCCTGAAGGAGCTTCAGAACGTCTCATCGGCCTCGAACCTTGCGCGTCCCGAAGTCATCGTGACGCCCAAGGCCGATCAGGCGGCGCTGCTGGGCGTCTCGGCTCAGGCGATTTCGCAGGCGGCACGCGTGGCGACAGTCGGCGATTTCGACCAGATCCTCGCCAAGTACAATGTCGGCGACCGGCAAATCCCGATCCGCGTCCTGCTCGATACCGAGGCCCGGACCGATCTCGGCAACCTGGCCGACCTCAAGGTGCCGACCAATACCGGGACCGCGGTGCCGCTGTCGTCCGTGGCCGATATCCACTTCGGTTCCGGCCCGATCCAGATCACCCGTATCGACCGCTCACGCAGTGCCACGGTGAAGGGCGACCTGCCCGTCGGCGTGCCGGGTGGCGTGGCGCAGGCCGCCGTGCGCAACCTGCCGATTATGAAGAACCTGCCCGTCGGAACCCAGGAACTGGTCACCGGCGAACAGGAGGCGCAGGCGGAAATGGGCGCGGGCTTCGGCATGGCCATCGTCACCGGCGTCATGCTGATGTACGTGGTGCTGGTGCTGCTGTTCCGCAGCTTCACCATCCCCATCACCATCCTGACGGCGTTGCCGCTCAGCTTCGGCGGGGCCTTCTTCCTGCTGCTGGTGTCGGGCAGTTCGCTGTCCATGCCGGCGTTGATCGGCCTCATCATGCTGATGGGCATTGCGGCGAAAAACTCGATCCTTTTGGTCGAATACGCGCTGGAAGCTATCAAGGATGGCAAGTCGCGGCACGAGGCCCTGATGGACGCCGCCCATAAACGGGCGCGGCCGATCATCATGACCACCGTGGCCATGGGGGCGGGGATGCTGCCCATCGCCGTGGGCTGGGGGGCGGACGTCGCCTTCCGTCAGCCGATGGCCATTGCGGTGATCGGCGGGATTATCACCTCGACCCTGCTGTCGCTGCTGTTCGTGCCGGTGGCCTATACGCTGGTGGACGACTTCGCCAAATTCCTGGGGCGGCATACCAACCGGTTCTTCCGTCCGGAGAAGGAAGAGGAACCGCAGAGGATCTTGGAGTAGTGCCCTTCTGTACCTCCCCGGCTATGTCGGGGAGGCGGACCGCACGAGATTGCCGATAGGCAGGTGAGATGTGGTGGTGGGGTGTCTTTGTGGGGTTTCAGCGGACTGAGTGGGTGGACGTATCGCAAGATACCCCACCACCACGCCCTGACGGGCGCGGTCCCCCTCCCCACCAAAGGTGGAGAGGTATGATTACCCTGTCGCGCCATCGGCGATCAGGAACTCGCGGATCGAAGCCGCCGGCACGTCCTTGGCCACAAACGCTTCGCCAATCGCCTTGACCAGCACGAAGACCAGTTTGCCGCCCTCGGCCTTCTTGTCGTGGCCCATGTGGCGGATCAGCGTGTCGGCATCGAAGGCCGCATTGCGGATATGGTTCATCTGCGTCGGCAGGCCGGACCTGGCGATGGCGGCTACGGCACGGTCGGCGTCGGCCTGCGAACACAGGCCCGCGCGCGCCGAATAACGGAAGGCCATGCCCATGCCGATGGCCACGGCTTCGCCGTGCAGCAGGGCGTCGCCGAAGCCCAGTTCGGCCTCCAGCGCGTGACCGAAGGTATGCCCCAGATTGAGCAGGGCGCGCTGACCGCCTTCGCGCTCGTCGGCGGCGACGATCTCTGCCTTCATCTCGACGCTGCGGGCAACCGCGTGCTCGATGGCGGCGGGCTCCAGCGCCAGAACGGCCTGATCGTTGGCCTCCAGCCACTCGAAAAACGCCTTGTCGCCCAGCAGGCCGTACTTGATCACCTCGGCATAGCCGCAGCGGATTTCGCGCGCGGGCAGGGTGCCCAGCACATCCAGATCGCACAGGACCAGACGCGGCTGATGGAAGGCCCCGATCAGGTTCTTGCCCTTGGGGTGGTCGATGGCCGTCTTTCCGCCGACGCTGGAATCGACCTGCGCCAGAAGCGTGGTCGGGATCTGCACGAAGTCGATGCCGCGCATATAGACCGAGGCCCCGAAGCCGGTCAGGTCGCCGATGACGCCGCCGCCCAGGGCGATGACCACGTCCTTGCGGTCCAGCCCGGCATCGACCATGCCGTCGGTCAGGTCTTTCAGGCCCTCCCACGACTTGGTCTCTTCGCCCGCGGGCAGGGTCAGTATCTGCGCGGCGATGCCCTCGGCCTCCAGCACCTCTTTCAGACGTACGGCGTGCAGCGGGCCGACATGCGTGTCGGTGACGATCAGGGTGCGGCGGTTTTTCAGAAACGGCAGGACGCGCGTACCCGCCGAAGAGATCAGGCCGGCGCCGACTTCGACGTCGTAAGGGCGGAAATCGCCACCGGAAACAGGAATGGTGGTCATCAGTTTTTGTCCAGAAAAGCTTGCAACGCACTCAGCACCAGTTCGACGCTTTTGGCGTGCGACTGATCGCCGGTGTCGACCGTAATGTCGGCCTTGGCATAGAAAGGGTAGCGGTTCTTTTCGTGTTCGCGCAGCACCTCCATCGGGTCGCGGTCGCGCAGCAGCGGGCGGTGGTTGCGGTTGGCAACGCGCCGCGCAATGACGCGCAAATCGGTCTTAAGCCACACGGTGATGGCCTTCTGGCGGATGGCGTCATGCGTCGTCGGCTGCACGAAGGCCCCGCCGCCTGTCGCCAGTATCTGCGGACCGTCATCGAGCAGGCGCGAAATAACCTTCTGTTCGCCATCGCGGAAACCGGCTTCACCAAAAGCAGCGAAGATGTCGGCGACGCTGAGGCCCGCGGCCTTTTCGATCTCTTCGTCGGCGTCGCGGAAGGGCACGGCCAGTGCGTCGGCCAGACGCCGCCCGACCGTGGTCTTGCCCACGCCCATCAGGCCCACCAGCGCCACCGGGCGCGGCAGGATCAGGCGGGGCTCAGTCTGTGTCGAGGTCTCAGGCACGGCGCGCGGCCCCCGTGCACGGAAAATCGGTATGCATAAGGCTGCTTTACACGATGTTTAGGGGATTGGGCCAGAAATAAGAAGTTAACCGTGTTTCAGGTCCCGCATGTCCCCCGATCCGCTCACCTCTTTTTTCCAGATGCTCAGCGTCGAACGCAATGCCTCGCCGCGCACGCGCGAGGCCTACGGGCAGGACCTGCTCGACCTGCAAACCCATGCGGGCGTGAATGCCGACGGGCTGCTGAAACTGGGGGAAACCGACATAGCCGGATTTTTCACCGCGCTGGATGCGCGCGGGCTGGCCTCTTCGACGCTTCAGCGCAAACGCTCCGCCGTGCGGCAGTTCTATCGCTTTTGCGTGCTGGAAGGTCTCATCGAGGCCGACCCCAGCCGCAAGATCGCCGCGCCTAAAAAGGGCCGGCCGCTGCCGAAAATTCTCAGCCGCGCCGAGGTGGACGCGCTGATCGCCGCCGCCGATGCCAAGGACGCGCATCAGGCCATCCGGCTGCAATGCCTGATCGAAATCGCCTATGCGTCGGGGATGCGCGTGTCGGAGATCGTGGCCTTGCGCCTCGACGCCGTGCAGAAAGACCCGGCCTTCCTGATCGTCAAGGGCAAGGGCGGGGCCGAGCGTCTGGTGCCGCTCAACCCGTCGGCGCGGATGGCCATCAAGGACTATCTCGATATCCGGCCGTTGTTTCTGGGGGCGAAGGACAAGGCCAATCCCTACCTCTTCTGCTCGCGCGGGGCCGAAGGACACCTGACGCGCCGCCGCGTGGGGCAGTTGCTGGACGAAGCGGCCATCGAGGCCGGGATCGACCCGGCGCGCGTGTCGCCCCACGTGCTGCGCCACGCCTTCGCCACCCATCTGCTCGAAGGCGGGGCTGATCTGCGCGTCGTGCAGACACTTCTGGGCCATGCCGATATTTCGACCACCCAAGTCTATACCCACGTCGCCACCGAGCGGCTGAAAGAGATCGTCGAAACCCACCACCCGTTGTCGCGAAAGCGGGCCGGTTAAACAGTTCGCCTGTTCGGGCATATTGCCCCCCGAGCCGACTTAAGCTAAACGCCAAGGTTTGTAACGGAACCTGAGTCCCGGAAGATCATGCGCCATTATCTCGAATTCGAACGTCCGATCGCCGATCTGGAAGCCAAGATCGAGGAGTTGTCGGCCCTGTCGTCTTCGGGGGGCGCCAATCTCGACGCCGAAATCCGCGCCCTGCGCGAGCGCACCCAGGTCCTGATCAAGGAAACCTACGACCGTCTTGAGCCGTGGCAGAAGACCATGGTCGCCCGCCACCCGGAGCGTCCGCATCTGGTCGATTATCTCAACGATCTGATCGAAGATTTCGTGGAACTGCGCGGCGATCGTAAATTCGGCGACGATCAGGCCATTGTCGGCGGTCTGGGCCGGTTCCGCGGCCGTTCGGTCGTCGTCATGGGCCATGAGAAGGGCCACGACACCAATTCGCGCCTGCGCCACAATTTCGGCATGGCCCGCCCGGAAGGCTACCGCAAGGCGGTGCGCCTGATGGATATGGCCGAACAGTACGGCCTGCCGGTCATCACCTTTGTCGATACCGCCGGGGCCTATCCGGGCATCGGCGCCGAGGAACGCGGTCAGGCTGAGGCCATTGCGCGCTCGACCGAACGCGGCCTGACGCTGAAGGTGCCGTTTATCTCGACCGTGACGGGCGAGGGCGGTTCGGGCGGAGCCATCGCGCTGGCCGCCGCCAACCGCGTGCTGATCCTTGAGCACTCCATCTATTCGGTCATTTCGCCGGAAGGCGCGGCCTCGATCCTGTGGCGCGACGGCTCGCGCGCCAAGGACGCCGCCGACCAGATGAAGATCACTGCGCCCGACCTGCTGAAACTCGGCATCGTCGATCGCATTATCGAAGAGCCGGCGGGCGGCGCCCACGCCGACCGCGACGCGGCGATCAAAAAGGTCGGCGACGTGGTCGAAAGCGAGCTTCAGGCGCTGGATTACCTCTCGCCCGATCAACTGGTGGCCCAGCGCGCCGAGCGCTTCTACAAGATCGGCCAGATGGGACTGGTTTAAGCCTAAAAACCCACCGTCTTCGACCCCTCACCCTTGCCGAAGGTCAGGCTTTTGGTCACGCCATTGAGGCGCACATTGACCAGCCCGACGCCGGTCTTGGGTGAGTTCGGGAACAGGCCATAGCCAATGTTCACGCTCTTTGGTGCGCCGTTCAGCTTGCCCCGATAGGTGAATTGCAGGTCGTCGCCCCAAGCCTCGAACGCAAAGAAGTTCAGCCTTTGACCATTGACCGTAAAGGCGTCGTGCAGGTGTGCCTGCAAGGCCGTCAGGGCGTCGGAATCGTCCACGGACGGCTGGGCGTCGGGGGCCAGTTCGACCAGTTCCGGCTCGGTGTCGTGGGCCGACAGGGTATGCGTCACCGTCACTTCGCCGTCCGGTGTGATCTCCACCACACTCAACGTATGATGACCGCGATGGGCGAGGGCCGGAGAGGCGAAGACCAGTCCTAGAGCCGACAGAAGCACAGCACGCCTTCTAACCCCCTCGCCCCTCTGGGGAGAGGGTTGGGGTGAGGGGGAGTAACGCAAAGCCATTGTGTAAATTCCTTCTCCCCCTCACCCTGTCCTTCGGACATCCCTCTCCCCAGAGGGGCGAGGGACTAAATCACTTCTTCTCGGCCTTTTTCGGCTGGGTTTTCAGGCTGTCCGGTGTGACGACCACATCGTCGTCCTTCATGCGGTTCGGCAGTTCCTCGGCCTCCTTCACCTCGAAGCGCTGATCTTCGATCTTGCGCGGGAAGGCGTTGTTCGAGACGTCGGCGTCTGCCGTTTCCCACTGAGGATCGATCTCGGCCTGCTTCAGCGTCTTTAACGTCGCATACTGCCAGGTGACCTGACGCGGATCGTAGCGCCACACCTCGGCCGGGATGCGCACGGTCTCAGACGTGCCGTCGGTAAAGTCCATCTTGAGGATCACCGGCATGACCAGCCCGCCCTTGTTACGGAAGGTGAAGTTGTAGAAGTTGTCCTTCACCGCCAATGCTTCCTTCAGTTCCGGCTCGATGTCCTTCTGAAGGTCGGCGTACTTCTTCTTGTCCTTGGCGGTCGGCTCCCACTTGTCGTCGGTATTGTAGTAATCGACGGTGGCCGGGTCGGTCTCGACCACGGTCTTGCCCGTGTTGCGCGCGGCCGTCAGCGAGTCGGGCTGGGCATCGTCCTGCAACTTCTCCCACGCCTTTTCCACGCCCGGATCGCGGGTGTTGAGGCGGGCCTTCTTCACATCGGCCAGTTCGATATCGACATGGTCGGTCGAATAGAACCAGCCGCGCCAGAACCAGTCGAGATCGGTGCCGGAGGCTTCCTCCATGGTGCGGAAGAAGTCGTAGGGCGTCGGGCGCCTGAACTGCCAGCGACGCGAATATTCCTTGAAAGCGAAGTCGAACTTTTCGCGCCCCAGCACGGTTTCGCGCAGGATGGTCAGCGCCGCCGCCGGCTTGCCGTAGGCATTGTTGCCGAACTGCGGGATCGATTCCGAATTGGTCATGATCGGCACCTGATTTTCACTCAGCATGTACTCGACCATCGACTTGGGCTCGCCGCGCCGCGACGGGAAGTCCTTGTCCCATTCCTTTTCGGCCTGAAATTGCAGGAAGGAGTTGATGCCCTCATCGAGCCAAGTCCATTGGCGCTCATCCGAATTGACCGTCATCGGGAACCAGATGTGGCCGATTTCGTGGATGACCACGCCGATCAAGCCGTACTTGGCGCGTTCCGTATAGGTCAGCTCGCCCGTCTTCTTGTCCTTCACCGGGCGCGGGCCGTTGAAGGTGATCATCGGATATTCCATGCCGCCGACCGGGCCGTTGACCGACTGCGCCGTGGGGTAGGGGTAGGCGAAGGCGAACGTGCCGTAGACATTGAGCGTGTGGGCGATCGACTTGGTCGAATAGGCGTCCCACAGGGGGCGCGCCTCCTTGGGGAAGAACGACATGGCCATAACGGTCGGGTGTGCCGGATCGGCGTTCTTTACACCCAGCGCGTCCCAGATGAACTTGCGCGACGAACCGAAGGCGAAGTCGCGGACATTGTCGGCCTTGAATTTCCACGTTTTAGTGCCGGCGGCCTTGCCCTTTTCGGCGGCGGCGGCCTCTTCCGGCGTGACGACATAGACCGGCGCGGCGGCGGTCTTCGCCTGCTCGTAGCGTTTGGCCTGAGCGGCGCTGAGCACCTCGGTCGGGTTGAGCAGTTCACCGGTGGCCGACACCACGTGGTCGGCGGGCACGGTCAGTTCGACGTCGTAATCGCCGAACTCCAGCGTGAACTCGCCTGAGCCGATAAAGGCCTTGTTGTGCCAGCCTTCGTAATCCGAATAGACGGCCAGTCGCGGGAACCACTGCGCTCCAAGAAAAATGCAATTGCCGTCCTCGCCCGGCTTGGTGAAGCACTCATAGCCCGAACGCCCTCCGACCACCTTCGTTTCGGGCAGGGGCACGCTCCAGGACACGGTGAAGGTCAGGCTCTCGCCCGACTTCAGCGGCCGGGCCAGATCGATGCGCATCAGGGTGTCGTTAATGGTGAAGGGCAGGGCCTGACCGTCGGTGCCGGTAACTTTCAGGTCGTTGAAGCCGCCCTCCCACGCCTGCATCCGCTTGACGCGACGGACATCGGCGACGGAGATTTCCCTGACGGGCGACACGGTGTCGGTCAGATTGGCGAGGGAATCGCGCTTGTAGTTATTCTGATCGAGCAGCAGCCACAGATAGCGCAGCGTGTCGGGGGCGTTGTTCTGATAGGTAACGGTTTCGGTCGCCGTCAGGGTGCGCGTGGCCTCGTTCAGGCTGGCCTTGATGCGGTAATCGACCTTCTGCTGCCAGTAGCGGTGGCCCGGCTCACCGGCGGCGTTGCGGTAGTCGGTGGGCGTCGGCCACTCTTCGCCTTCAAGCTGACGGAACTTGTCGACGAAGCGGCCCTTGGTCTGTTCGACCGGATCGGCGAACGCCACGGAGGTCAGGACAGGCGCAGAAACGAGGACGCAGGAAGCCAGCAACAAACGTTTGAACACGGAACACCCCGGAATTTTTCGTATACGTTCCTTTTGCAACGAATTCCGCGGTGTGCGCAAGCCCAAACCTCCTCCCTTGCGAACCTCGGTGAAGCGGGGGAGGTGGCAGCGAATGAAATGAGCTGACGGAGGGGGCAAAACGGTCAGCAATGCCCCCTCCGTCATTTTTCGCTTTCGCTCAAATGCCACCTCCCCCGCTTTGCAGGGGAGGGTTACACCCCCGGTTTCTCCCCGGTGGCGGCCGAAAGCGCCTTTTCGATCGTCACCTGATGCGGGTAGGGGATGAAGATGCCGGCGGCGGCGAATTCTTCCTTGACCGATTTGAGCACATCGGCGCGCACCTGACCGTGCTGGGCGACGGTGACCTGCGCCGTGACCTTAAGCTGCACGCCGTTGTCGGTGAAGTTCTCGACGCCGGACCATACTTCCGGCGTCGACATGGTGCCGGGGTGGGCGGACGTCACCTTTTTGAGGATGCCCAGCGCCTTATCGAGATCGGTGGCGAAGTCGACCGTCACCAGCACAGCCAGCGTGCGGTGGCCGTAGTGGGTGATGTTGATGATGCGGTCGGAAAAGATCTTGGCATTGGGGATATAGACCTTGTGGCTGTCACCATTGGTCAGTTCGGTCGAAAACAGGCCCAGCCGCCCCACTGTCCCCGTGACGTCGCCGATGGTGACCGTATCGCCGATGCGGTAGGGCTTCTGCACCAGCAGCATGATCCCCGAAGCGACATTGGCCAGCGTCCCTTGCAGCGCCAGACCGATGGCCAGAGACGCGGCGCCCAGCACGGTGAGGATCGAGGTGGTCTGCACCCCCAGCCGGTTGAGGATGACCACCAGGCCGACGACCATGATCAGCCACCACACCACCTGCGACAGGAATTCGGGCAGGGTGCGGTCGGCGTCCGAATGGGCGTAGCGCTTGGCGGTGGTCTTGACCGTGTTCGACAGCCATTGCGACAGGAACAGGGTGACCATCAGGATCAGCCCAGCGATCAGCAGGTTCGACAGAAACTCCGAATGCTGCGTCAGGTCGCCCCAGAAATCACGTACATTGGCGACGAAATAGCTGAAACGCGTGGGGAGTTCCTTGAGGTCGAAAGTCATCACGACTCCTTAGAGTTTAGGGAAATACGCTTTGGCTTCGGGACGCCACAGGGTTTTCAGTTCGTTATAGGGCACCACGTAATATTCACCCATGCACGCGCCCATGACATGCGGCAGGTCGGTCAGGCTGAACACCAGCCCCTTGTCGCCGAACGACAGCGAATAGCCGTAGCCGATGTCCTCGGCCACGCACTCGGGGATGTCAGCGTCGCCGACGAACCACGGGGATTTCGGCGTCAGTTTCGCTTTCAGCGCGGCGTATTCCGGCGTGTCGGTCGCAGCGTCGCCCTGATTTGCATAAAGTTTCAGTACGCGGTTAAGGTCCAGCGCCTTGCCGGACTTGAGATCGTAGGTGGTGCGGTTCCAGAAATTGTTCGGGTGTGCGCCGCCGCAATAGGTCGAGCCGGACTCTTCGAGCGTCATCAGTGCGGCGCTGACATAGGTCAGGTCGGTGTTCGTCTCGTCATAGCCGCCCGCCGTGCCGCCGGCGGGGGAATGCGCTTTGCTTTCGCCCAGACAGGAGAGCGCGCCTTCGACCCTCAGCAGCCGACGCCCGTCGAGGATACGATTGGCGGTGGGCAGGGCTTTCGCATCCGGCGCGCGGGTCAGGCGCAGGCCGGTGACGCCGGTCGCCTTATCGGTCACTTCCTGAAAGGCGTAGTTCCCCTTGTCGATCGTCTTGCCCAGAGTCAGGCCGGAATCGTAAAGGCGGCTCAGATAGGGATTATCCAGCGCGCCGACGGGATTGTCGTAATCCAGGCCGGAGCGCAAAAGGGCGGCATCGGCGATACGTCCCGGCGGTGTGAAACGGCGCTCGGCGACCTTTTTCAGCGCGATGTCGCGGTTGATTTTCTTGCCCGCCTGACCCAGCCACTGCCCGCCGAGACCTGCGGGCGTGGCCTTCAGTTGCAGCCTGCCGACCAGCGGGCAGATGTCCTCGTAGCAGTTGGTGCGCTCTTCGAAACTCAGCGTCCCGCTGGCCTTGAGCGGGATATTCAGATGATAGCGGCTGTAGAAATACTGCGCCGTGGTCAGATTGCCCTGCCGGACGATCTCGATCACCACCGGAGCCTTGCCGATCGTGCCTTCATAGACGGTCTGGGTGGCGGGCGCTTGCGCTGCCGCCGGAAACGCCAAAAGCACCAGTGCGAAAAGAACCTTACGCATCCTGTCCCCCCTCTGCGGGCCTGCCGCGCGGTTTGCGCTTCTGCCGGAAGAAGTCTTTTAACACCTGACCCGTCTCGGCCTCAAGCACGCCGCCGGTCACTTCCGGCGCCCAGTGACAGGTCGGCTGGGCGAAGAAGCGCGGGCCGTTGGCCACCGCGCCGCCCTTGGGGTCGGACGCTCCATAGATGACCCGTCCGATGCGGGCATGAGAGAGGGCTCCGGCGCACATGGCGCAAGGTTCCAGCGTCACATAGAGCCACAGGTCGGTCAGTCGATAATTGCCGACCACCTGTCCGGCGGCACGCAAGGCCAGTATTTCCGCATGGGCGGAGGGATCGTTAAGGCTGATCGGCGCATTTTTTGCGCTTGAAACAATGGTTTTACTTGACGGATCGTAGATTAAAGCGCCTATCGGCACCTCGCCGGCCTGGGCGGCCTTTTCGGCCTCGTCCAGCGCCAGACGCATCAGGGTTTCGTCGTTTAATTCCCTTGGTAAATCCATAGGGGTTGATGGCCGGGAAACCGCTGCGGCGTCAAGTTAAAAGGCCCTGCGTGAGCAGGCCCAGTCAGGAATATGATCATGTCTGAAGACAACTCGACCCCAGAGTCTGTGAACGCATCCGCCAATTCCGCTGAAAATGCAGCGTCCGAAGCGGCTCCCGCCAAAAAATCCTATGTCAAAAAGCCGTTCGCCAAAAAGGGCCCGGCTGACAAGTCCTTTGGGAAACCCGCGCGTCCGCCCGAACGCATCGCCAAGGTTCTGGCGCGCGCCGGTCTGGCCTCGCGCCGCGAAGTCGAGCGCCTGATCGGTCTGGGCAAGATCGCCGTCAATGGCCGTCTTCTCGATACGCCGGCGACCACCGTGTCCGCCGAAGACGTCATCACCGTCGAAGGCAAGCCGATCCGCAAGGCCGAGCCCACCCGCGTGTGGCGTTACCACAAGCCGGTCGGCCTGATGACCACCCATCAGGATCCGCAGGGCCGCCCCACCGTGTTCAATTCGCTGCCGGAAGAACTACCGCGCGTGATCTCGGTCGGCCGTCTCGACATCAACTCCGAAGGCCTGCTGCTGCTGACCAATGACGGCGAACTGGCGCGGGCGCTGGAATTGCCCACGACCGGCTGGACGCGCGTCTACCGCGTCCGTGCGCTGGGTCGCACCACGCAGGAGGCGCTCGATACGCTGAAAAACGGCGTGACGGTCGAAGGCGTGCAGTACGGCCCGATCGAAGCCAGGCTCGACAAGGCGCAGGAAAAGGCCGACGGCCGCGCCAATCTTTGGATCACGGTCTCGCTCAACGAAGGCAAGAACCGCGAAGTCCGTAAGGTGCTGGACAGCCTGGGCCTGAAGGTCAACCGCCTGATCCGTCTGGCCTATGGTCCGTTCCAGCTTGGCGATATCGAGCCGGGCGAGGTCGAGGAAATCGGCCCGCGCGTCGTGCGCGAACTGCTGGGCGAGAAGATCGATCCGCGCAACCTGCCGCCGGAAGGCGAAACCCAGACCCGTACGCCGATGCGCCTGCGCCGCACCGACGGCGAAGGCACCGGCGGCCGTCGTGGCGGCGGCGAGCGCTTTGCCGCCCGTGGTGAGGGCCGTCCCGACCGTGAAGAGCGCCGCGAACGTCCGGTCAGCAAGGAAGAAGCCTTCCGCCGCAAGTACGAAGCCAAGAACTTCGGCGACCGCGATTTCGACGAGCGTCCGCGCTTCGAAGGCGACGGTCCGGCGCGCGATCGCCGTCCGGAACGTGAAGAACGCGAATGGAAGCCGCGCGCCGAGCGTCCGCGCGGAGAATTCAAGCCGCGTTCGGAAGGCGGTTTCAAGTCCCGCGGTGAAGGCGACTTCAAGCCGCGTGGCGACCGTAATTTCGGCGATCGCCCGCAGCGTGATTTCAAACCGCGGGGCGAAGGTGAGTTCAAACCCCGCGGTGATCGTCCGCAACGTGACTTCAAGCCACGCGGTGAGGGTGATTTCAAACCGCGCGGTGAGCGTAGCTTCGGCGACAAGCCGCGCTTCGACAAACCGCGCGGGGAACGCAGCTTCGGCGACCGCCCGCCGCGCGATTTCAAGCCCCGTGCGGAAGGTGACTTCAAGCCTCGTGGTGATCGTCCGCAGCGTGACTTCAAACCGCGTGGTGAAAGCGATGCCCCGCGTGGTGACTTCAAGCCGCGTTTCGACAAACCGCGCGGGGAACGCAGCTTCGGTGACCGCCCGCAACGCGATTTCAAACCCCGTGGTGAGGGTGATTTCAAACCCCGCAGTGACCGTCCGCAGCGCGACTTCAAGCCACGTGGCGAGGGCGATGCCCCGCGTGGTGACTTCAAGCCGCGCTTCGACAAACCGCGCGGGGAACGCAGCTTCGGCGACCGCCCGCAACGCGATTTCAAGCCGCGCGGCGAAGGGGACTTCAAACCCCGCAGTGACCGTCCGGCGGGCAAGTCGTTCGGTGGAAAGCCCGATGGGGGTAAGTCCTTCGGCGGTAAGCCGGGTGGCTTCAAGCCCGGTGGTCGTCCCGCTGGCCGTACGGGGGGTTTTTCCGGTGGCCCGCGCAAGCCGCGTCCGGAATAATCCCGGATGCGCATTGTCGGTGGTGAATTTCGCGGGCGCGCCCTGAGTGCGCCCGACGGCCAGAATACCCGTCCCACCTCGGACCGGGCGCGTCAGGCCGTGTTCAATATTCTGGAGCACGCGGAATTTGCCCCAAACCTCAACGGCGCGCGGGTGATGGACGTCTTCGCCGGTTCCGGCGCCCTGGGGCTGGAGGCCCTGTCGCGCGGTGCGGCCTTCTGCCTGTTCGTCGATACGGACGACGCGGCGCGCGGTGCCATCCGCGACAATGTCGAAGCCTTCGGTTTGTTCGGGGTCACGCGCATCCACCGCCGCGACGCGACTCAACTGGGCGTGCGCCCCGGCAGCGCGGCCGAGGCCTTCGATCTTGTTTTCATGGATCCGCCCTATCGTAAGGGTTTGGTACAGCCCGCGCTCGAGGCGTTGCAAACCGGGAAGTGGCTGAGCGACGAGGCCCTGATCGTGGTCGAAATGGCGGCGGATGAGGACTTTTTTGCCACGGGTATGTGGCAAATAATCGACACGCGGACCTATGGTCCGGCGCAGGTCCTGTTCCTGAAACAAAAAATTCTTACTGATTTTTAACTATTCAAGTTATTGATTTATAACGTTATTATCTGACGGTTCGGCGAACCTGTGGCGAAATTGACCCATTTTGCAGAAAATTCGTATTGACGAGTTTTTTATTGTGTCCCCAATATGTCCTTAACAAGGTGTAAACCGTGTGTTTCGGCACGATTAATGCACCGATGCTCCTTAAGGGGCGGGACTGAACTGTTATAAATTGGGGTGATGTTATGACGGCAGAAGCGATCAAGTTCGAAGGCGGAAAGAAGCGCCGCGATGGTCTGAAGGTAATCCTGATGGCCGGTCTCAGCGTTCAGGCCTGGGCCTTCCTGATGGGTGTCGGGATTATCGTTCTCAACGTGACGCGTTGATTTTGCAGCCTGTGGCGTTTGCCGCGGGTTTTTTTGTGGCCGATTTCAGCCGGAGGCAGGGTTCAGGGGAAAACTGACCTTGCGTTTCCGGTTATCGGTTTTTCCCAAGTTTTGGGTCCGGGGTTCGGTCTGAGGGGATATCAGATCGCATGAGCCGACGGGGGGAGTGGGGCTGGGGTGAGCGCGCCGGACTGTGCGCGTTCACCCTGATCGCCCTTGCAGGATTTTTAGTCCAAGATTTTTGACCACGGAAAACACAGAAAGCACGGACTTCGAGGCCTTGAAAGGTCTCTGCCGAAGGCCTTTGCATAACTTGCGGCAAGCGCGGTTTCAGACGCTTCGCGCGAAACATCTCACGCAAAGACGTCCGTGCTTTATGAGTTTTCCCTGGCTAAAACCTACCGACGCCCGAACAGCTTTTCGATGTCTTTCAGTTTAAGCTCGACATAGGTCGGGCGGCCATGATTGCACTGACCAGAATGGGGTGTGGCCTCCATCTGGCGCAGGAGCGCGTTCATCTCCGACGCCGACAGACGCCGCCCGGCGCGCACCGAGTTGCGGCAGGCCATATTGCCGCAGATTTCCGCCATCTGCTCTTTCAATAGCAGGGCCTGACCGTTTTCGGCGATGTCGTCGGCCAGGTCGCGGATCAGCCCCGCCACGTCGCCGTCACCGATCAGGGCCGGGACTTCGCGCACCAGAATCGTCGCCGGGCCAAAGCTTTCGATCATCAGGCCGAAGCCTTCGAGGTCCTCGCGCCGGGCCATCAGGCGGCTGACATCGGCGGGGTCGAGATCGACGATTTCCGGAATGAGCAGGGTCTGACGCGCCACATGGCCCTCGGCCATCATGGTCTTCATCCGCTCATAGACCAGCCGTTCGTGGGCGGCGTGCTGATCAACGATGATGAGGCCGTCCCTGGTTTGGGCGAGGATATAGGTTTCGTGCAATTGGGCCCTCGCGGCGCCCAGGGGATAGGCTTCGAACTCCGGCGGCAGGGGTTGGCTGAGCGTCGACAGATCGACACCCATCTCGGCGACGCCGATTTCTGCGGGCATGTCCATCACGGGTGCCGCCTCAACAAAGTCTTTTTCGACAAAGTCTTTTTCGACTCTGGCCGACGGCGCAAAGGTCAGGTCGGCATTCCATGCGGGCTGATAGTTCGGATGCGGTTGCTCCGGCGTGGCATAGGCGTGCGGCTGGTAGCCTGCCCCCAAAGCACTGAAATGCAGGGACAGGGTGGGCTGCATCGGCGCGCGATAGCCGGACGACAGCGGATTAAAGGCATTGAGGGCCTGATCGGCCACCGTGGTCGCCGCGCGGTGCCCGGCACTGGCCAGCGCGTGTTTCAGCGCGCCGATGATCAGGCCGCGCACCAGATTGGGATCGCGGAAGCGCACCTCGGCCTTGGCCGGGTGGACGTTGACGTCTATATCCTGCGGGTCGGTCTCGACATAGAGCACCGCCATCGGGTGACGGTCGCGGGCGAGGAAGTCGGCATAGGCCCCGCGTAACGCCCCGGTCAGCAGTTTGTCGCGCACCGGGCGGCCGTTGACGAACAGGTACTGGTGCTGGGCATTGCCGCGCGAAAAGGTCGGCAGGCCCGCATAGCCGGTCAGCCGCACGCCCTCGCGCTGCTGATCGATGAGGAGGGCGTTCTGGCCGAAATCATCCCCCAGCAGCGCGGCGAGACGTTTCAGGCGACCCTCGAAACCCTTCTCTTCAGGATAGAGACGCAAGGACCGCTTGCCGTCGATCGTCAGCGAAAAGCCGACCTCTTCGTGGGCCATGGCTTGCCGCTTGACCTCTTCGGTGATGGCCATGTTCTCGGCGCGGTCGGTCTTCATGAACTTCAGCCGCGCCGGCGTGGCGTAGAAGAGGTCCTTCAGTTCGACCCGCGTGCCGTGCGGCCGCGAAAAGGCGGCCGGACGCAGCGGTGACAGCGCTCCGGCATCGACCGTAATGGCAATTGCGCCGTCCATATTTTCGGCGCGCGAGGTGATGTCGAGGCGCGCCACCGAGCCCATGGAGGGCAGGGCCTCACCGCGGAACCCGAGGGTCTGGATGTGCAGCAGATCCCAGGTGCCGTCGGGCCGAGGCTTGAGCTTGGAGGTGGCGTGGCGCTCGACCGCCAGCGGCAGGTCGTCTTCGTCCATGCCGCGCCCGTTGTCCTCGATCAGGATGCGCGACAGGCCGCCCATATCGGCGAAGATGTCGATCTGCGTCGCGCCGGCGTCGATGGCATTTTCGACCAGTTCCTTGATAGCCGAAGCCGGACGCTCGACCACCTCGCCAGCGGCGATGCGGTTGATGGTGTCCTGAGGGAGGCGGGAGATATAGGCCATTGACCCAATTTAGGTGAGTCCGGTGGTGGGGGCAATGTCTGGAACGGATTGGCCACGGAAAACACGGATTCTGAGCCCTAACACCTCTCTCGCCCGAAGCGCTTTCATCTTGCTTGCGGTACAAAGGCATGAAGGCGCTTCGCGCGAAGTATCCGCACAATGAAGTCCGTGTTTTCCGTGCTTTCCGTGGTTCAGCCCGTCAAGGCTTCTTGAACACCAGCACGAAGCGATCGGTCTTGCCGCGTACCGCCGGGTCGAAGACGTTCAGGTCACGCTTGTCTTCCGGATGGCTGAGGATGTCTTTATCTTCGGCCAGAACGAAGCCCGCCGCCTTGAGGTCGGCGACGACGCGGGCCTTGTCGATGCGATGGGTGGTATTGGTCGCGGCGATATCCGAGCCCGCCGGGGCGTGGTGATCGACGATGATATACAGGCCGCCCGGCTTGATCTGGTGGAACAGGGCGCTGTTCATCGCCAGGGCGTTCTGATCTTTTTCGTTGTAGGTGTCGTGATAGATCATGCTCGACACCACGACATCATAGGGCCTTTGCGGCGTCGGGATGGCCACGAAGGGCGCGATGACGGCGCGGATATTGGCGCGTTGGGCGGTCATTTCCTCCAGCGCCGGGCCCATCTTGTAGTAATCGACCCAGCCCTGCGGGTTCTGGACATAGACCGTGCCTTGCGGGCCGACGGCGCTGGACAGGAGCCACGACAGATAGCCCTGACCCGCGCCCATATCGAGGACGCTGTCGCCCGGTTTGACGTGATGCAGCAGGAAATCGACCTCGCTGCGGCGCATTTCGTCGCGCTCGCGCTGCTTGGCGGGGCGGTCGGTCGCGGCGAAGGCGGCTTCGGCGGCTTTCGAGTCGATGGGGTGGGCCGAGACGCTGAAGGCGGACGCAGACAGGCACAGGCCGAAGGCGATGGCGCGCAAGGTGTTCATGGTTCTCTCCCTGAAAAGCGGGGAGAGGGTGCCGCAATCCCGCCGTTCTGACAAATGACAAACGGGTAATAAAAAGACCGCCCGAAGGCGGCCTTTTAAGAATATCGATAGGGAGGCGATTACAGGCCAGGCAGCTTGAAGGACTTTTCCTTCTTCTGCTCGATCGTCACCTTGCCGTCGCCCAGCAGCGACTTGATGCGGGCGGCTTCGGCGTCCGGGTCGATGGCGTTGACTTCGCCGGCGATGACGGAGTTGATCGACGGGGCCGGCGCGGGTGTCGTGTCCTTCTTCCAGAACAGTATCTTGTCGGCGAAGCCCTCTTCCTTATAGGCGAGGTCGCCGAATTCGTCGTCGACGACGTAGCGGGCCAGCGGGTCGGCCTTATCGGCGCCGGCCTTGGTCGCCAGAACCTTTTCGCCTTCCGAGCGCATGATGGCCTGACGCTGACCCAGCAGGGCCTCGCGCGCGGCGCTTTCGGGTTGCAGTTCCTGCGGGCGCGGCTCGCCCGGCGCGGGCGGACGCAGCGCGAAGTCCGGCGGCACGACCAGCGGCGCCTTGGTCACGACGCGGAATTCGTCGGGCACGACCTTGTTCAGGCCCAGCGCGCTCTTGGTCGAGTTGCACCCCGTCAGACCGACGCCGGCGATCAGCACCAGACCCGCCACTACTTTGACCGACTTCATTCTTCGCTCCGAATTAGCACCCCTCCCGTCAGCGACGGGCCGGAGAGTGTTACTTGCTTTTCGCGGCCCTGCCAAGGGCCAGCGTTTAACCTTGTTTTGTCTCTTCCTTGTTGAGGAAGAAGACGTCGACGAACAACAGGGCCACGCCGATATTGATGGCGGCGTCGGCGATGTTGAACACCCACGGAAAGCCCAGCCCCGAAAAATCGAGAAAATCGACCACGCCGCCGTAGATGATACGGTCGATGGCGTTGCCGATAGCCCCCCCGGCCACGAGCGCCAGCCCCAGACCGAGGGTTTTGCGCGTAGTGCGGCGGACCCAGTCGATCAGAAAGGCCGATACGATCAGCGAGAACAGGGTGAGCAGCCAGCGGCCGATCCCTTCCGAATGGAAGAAACCGAAGCTGACGCCCTTGTTCCACACCATGCTGAACGAGAAGATGGGCGAAATCTTGACCTGTCCGAGACTGGGCAGTTGCAGACCGTACAAAATCCAGTTCTTGCTGATCTGATCGAGGATCAGGCCGATCCCGCCGATCAGCAGCATCTGCCGCCCCAGCGCCGTCGTGTGCGGCGGAGCGAAGTGGGTTTTGAGTTTGGCTTGGAAATCAGACATGGATTTACCGGTTTAAATCTATCCTCACCTCTCCCTGAGGGAGAGGGTGGCCCGTTAGGGCCGGGTGAGGGGGAAAAGGCAGAACGTGCGCAATTGGCAGTTCCCCCTCACCCCAACCCTCTCCCTCAAGGGAGAGGGGGCTAGTGTCCGTGCGCGGCGTCCCATTCGGCGACGGCTTCGGCATCGCGCAAGGACAGGTCCGGATAGCGCGGGTCTGAACCTACTTCGGGCAGGATGCGCCACGACCGTTGGCACTTGTTGCCATGCGCCAAATTGACGACCACCCCAATCATTTTATCAGGAACTCTAACTGCCTGTCCAAAAACAATGCTTCCAAAAGTCGCAGAGCCAATATTTGATTTTACTTTCGTTGCAAAGAAAGCGTCATCAGGCGCAACACCGCTTACTAGAGTCGCTTGTGATGTGCGGAAGACTTCTGCCGCGTCGATGCCATCAAAAGCAGCAATAAGAGGTTCAGAGTCAATGAAAACAGTCGGCGCGGCCTCTAACGCAGAGCCAATTTCTTGGTTCTTACGCTTCTCTTCCAGAGCCGACGTGACGACCGACAGCACTTCCTCGACCTTTTCCCAGCGACCGGCCTCGGCGGCATTGTGCCATTCGGCCGGCACGGCGGGCAGGGTGCGGTACAGATTCTCCGGCGCGTCCGGATAGCGATAGCTCCACGCCTCTTCGGTGGTGAAGACCATGATCGGGGCCAGCCACGCGGTCAGGCGCTCCAGCAGGATATTCATCACCGTGCGGCAGGCGCGGCGCTTCACATCCGACGGCTTGTCGCAATAGAGGCTGTCCTTGCGGATGTCGAAATAGAGCGACGACAGGGTCTGCGAGGCGAAATCGGCCACCGGACGGATGACGGCGGCGAAGTCGTAGACGTCGTAGGCGGCGCGCACCCTGGTATCCAATTCGTGCACGCGGTGCAGGATGTAGCGCTCCAGCGACGGCAGGTCCTGATAATCGACGGCCTCAGCGTCCGTATAGCCATTCAGCGCGCCCAGCAAGTAGCGCAGCGAATTGCGCAGCTTGCGATAGGCGTCGACGGTCGTCTGAATGATCTGCTTGCCGATGCGCAGGTCGTCGGAATAGTCCGACAGGGCGACCCACAGGCGCAGGATTTCGACGCCCGATTCCTTGGCGATGTCCTGCGGGGCGACGACATTGCCCTTGGACTTCGACATCTTCTCACCCTGTTCGTCGAGGACGAAACCGTGGGTCAGGACGGCCTTGTACGGCGCGCGACCGCGCGTGCCGCAGCTTTCCAGCAGCGACGACTGGAACCAGCCGCGGTGCTGATCCGAACCTTCGAGATAGAGGTCGGCCGGGCTGTGCGTGTGGTCGCGGCCTTCCAGCGTAAAGGCGTGGGTCGAGCCGGAGTCGAACCACACATCCAGAATATCCGTGACCTTCTCATAGTCCGCGGGGTTGTAGCCGTTACCGAGGAAGTCTTCGTCCGGGCGCGTGAACCAGGCGTCCGCGCCTTCGGCGGCAATCAGCTTGATGATGTGGTCGTTGACGGCTTCGTCCTTCAGCGGCTCGCCGGTCTTTTTGTCCACATACATGGCCAGCGGCGTGCCCCAGTTGCGCTGACGGCTGATCAGCCAGTCGGGGCGGGTCTCGACCATCGAGCCGATGCGGTTGCGGCCCTGATCGGGGTAGAATGCGGTCTCGGAGATGGCTTTCAGCGCGGTGTCACGCAGGCCGCCGTCCATGCGGATAAACCATTGGGGCGTATTGCGAAAGATCACCGGGGCCTTGGAGCGCCAAGAGTGCGGGTAGGAGTGATCGACGCGACCGCGCGCCAGCAGCCCAGCTCTTGAATCTTTCTGACCGGCTTCGATCAGCTTTTCCATCACCACCTTGTTGGCGTCGCCGAACTTGCCAGCCTTCTTGCCTTCGGTTTCGAGGACTTTCAGGCCCGCAAATAGCGGCACATGCGGGTAATAGGCCCCGTCCGGATCGACCGTATCGGGGATGGAATCCAACGAATAGCCGTGCTTGAGCCACACCAGATAGTCGTCCGCGCCGTGGCCGGGGGCCGTGTGCACGAAGCCCGTACCGGCATCGTCGGTGACGTGATCACCGGCCAGCATGGGCACGTCGAAGCCGTAGCCTTCATCGAGCGCCGCCAGCGGGTGGGCGAGGGTGAGGCCATCGCAATCGACATCGGCCTGAACCAAAGTCCATGCGGTGATATTGCCTGCCGTTCGCACGGATTCAGCCAGCTTTTCAGCGACGATCATGCGATCTCCGACCTTGGCCCACGGCGCGAAGCCGAGCGTTTCTTCGGAAGCCACTTCTGTGACTTCATAGAGCGAATAGCTGATCTTCGGGTTGAAGCTGACGGCGCGGTTGGCCGGGATGGTCCACGGCGTGGTGGTCCAGATCACGACGGAAGCGCCCTGCATCCTCCCCTGCGTAGCGGGGGAGGGGGACCGCGAAGCGGTGGAGGGGGCGTTCAGAGCGGAGTCATCCCCCTCCGTCGGCGACGCTGCGCGCGCCGCCACCTCCCTATCTTCGCCTGACGGCTCGACAGGGAGGAGGGATTTCACCGGGAACTTCACCCAGATGGTTGGGCTGACGTGTGGGTGGTATTCGACCTCGGCGTCGGCCAGAGCCGTGCGCTCGACCGGCGACCACATGACGGGTTTTGAGCCGCGATAAAGCTGACCGGACATCAGGAACTTGTGGAACTCGGCCGTCACCTTCGCTTCGGTGTCGAAGTCCATGGTGGCGTAGCGCGCGTCCCAGTCACCCAGGACGCCCAGACGCTTGAATTCTTCGCGCTGCACGCCGATCCACTCGGCGGCGTATTCGCGGCAGGCCTTGCGGAACTCGGCGGCGGGCACCTCGTCCTTCTTGCGGCCCTTCTGACGGAACTGCTCCTCGATCTTCCATTCGATGGGCAGGCCGTGGCAGTCCCAACCGGGCACATAATCGACGTCGTAGCCCATCAGGAACTTCGAGCGCACCACGAAATCCTTGAGGATCTTGTTCAGGGCGTGACCGATATGGATATTGCCGTTGGCGTAGGGCGGGCCGTCGTGCAGCACGAACAGCGGGGCGTTCTTCGCCTGACGCGCCTTGCGCACGCTGTGGTACAGGTCGGACTCTTCCCACTTTTTGAGCATTTCCGGCTCGGCCTTGGGCAGGCCGGCGCGCATCGGAAAGGCGGTTTCGGGCAGGAAGACGGTTTCGCGGTAATCGCGGGAAGGATGTTCGGACATGAATCCTGAATTCTCTGGGAGGGGATACGGTCAAAAAGGCGTGGCGATATACTCCCAGCGCAAGACCCGGTGCGGGTGGCTTACGCTGGGCTTCAAATTCGAAGCTGCGCCCGTATCGTCAACATGGAGGCAGCGTTTATCAGAGGCCGCCGGGATTGCCTAGAGTCGCGGAGAGAAAAGTGGGTAAATGCCGCCTCTCCCTTGAGGGAGAGGGCAGGGGTGGAGGGGAAGGCTGTGGTGCGAAATCCCCCTCACCCGTCGCTTCGCGCCACCCTCTCCCTCAAGGGAGAGGGAGATATTCCGTCCTGACAAAAACTGTCAGCATTAGGTGTAGCCTCATGCTCAGGAGGTGCCCATGCGTAAGGTCGACCTGAAACGCGAGCGCAAGACGCTCTATACCGCCCCGGCCGGTCAGTTCGTGCTGATCGAAGTGCCGCCCATGCCTTTCCTTATGATCGACGGCCACGGCAGCCCCGATGCGCCGCCCTTTGCCGAGGCCATGGAGGCGCTGTTCTCCGTCGCCTACGGGCTGAAATTCATGAGCAAGGTCGAGTGTCAGAGCGATTACACCGTCCCGCCGATGGAAGGTCTGTGGTGGGCGGAGCGCTATGAAAGTTTCTACGACCGCGACAAGGACCTGTGGTCGTGGCGGATCATGGTGCCTCAGCCGGACTGGATCACGCCGGACATGTTCGCCCGCGCGGTGGTCGGGGCCGGGCGCAAGGGCAAAGGCGGTGTTGCGCTGGGCCGGCTGCGGCTGGAGACCTATGACGAGGGCCTGAGCGTCCAGACCCTGCATCTGGGCTCGTACGATGAAGAGGGCCCATTGATCGCCCGGCTGCATGAGTGGCTCAGGCAGAACGGGCTGGCCGAGACCCATCCCCACCATGAGATTTATCTGTCCGATCCGCGCCGTACGGCACCGGAAAAGCTGAAGACGCTGCTGAGACAGCCGGTGCGGCGGTTATCATCCTCCCCCGCATAGCGGGGGAGGTGGACGCGAAGCGGACGGAGGGGGCAAAGTTGTGCAACGCCCCCTCCGTCAGTCTCGTTACACTCGACTGCCACCTCCCCCGTACGCTTCGCTACAGGGGAGGATGTATTACGTCCCGAAATACGCCTGTGCCGTTTCGGCATCTTTGGCAATCTGCGCCTTTAGGTCGTCAAAGGACGGGAACTTCTCTTCCGGGCGCAGATAATGCAGCAGTTCGACCTCGATCGTCTGGTCGTAGATTTCGTGGTCCAGCCCGAAGATATGCGTCTCGAAGCGCTCCGACAGGCCGCCCACGGTCGGGCGTTTGCCGAAATTGGTGACGCTGCCCAAGACCCGCCCGTCGGCCAAACGCGTGCGCGTCACATAGACCCCGTATTTCGGACGCAGATAGTCGCCCAGTTCGATATTGGCCGTTGGAAAGCCGATCTGGCGGCCGATCTGATCGCCGCGCGTCACCACGCCCTCAAAGGCCTGAGGGCGGCCCAGCACGTGCCCGGCCAGTTGCGCATCCCCGGCTTCCAGCGCGTCGCGGACGGCGGAGGACGACAGCTTATGGCCCGTTTCGTCGGTCTGGCACGGGGTGACGGCGGTGGTGAAGCCCATTTGCGTCCCGAAAGCGCGGAGCGTTTCCGCCGAGCCCATGCCCTGCGTCCCGTAACGGAAGTCGAAGCCGCAACTGATGTGGCTGAGTTTCAGGTGGCCGTGCAGGATCTGCTGCGTAAAGGCTTCCGCCGTCAGGGCCGACAGGGTCTCGTCGAAGCGCAGAACGAAGACATATTCCACGCCCAGAGCCGCGAAGGCGCGGACCTGCTGATCCAGCGTCATCAGGCGGAAGGGCGTGATGGCCTTGCCCGCGCGCGCCAGAAAGAAGGCTTGCGGGTGCGGATCGAAACAGACGACGGCAGACGGCGCGCCCAGCCTGCGCCCGGCGGCGATGGCGTTTTCGATCACCCGCTGGTGCCCGCGATGCACGCCGTCGAAACTGCCGATGGCCGCGCAGGCTTCGGTCGGCCACTCTTCACCGTGGGCGGCGTCGTTCAGCGCCTGCGCGTGCAGTTTGCCGCCGGCGTCGAGGGTGAGGAGAAACGCTTTTGCCACGATGCTTAAGCCGGTTTGCGCGGGGCGATGACCTCGGCCACGCCCTTGGCATAAGTCTTGCCGCCGACGCTGGCGACGGTGGTGAGCGTCACCAGGCCGGTCTTGGGCTGGATGTCGGTGACGGTCAGCGCGATGGTCACCACGTCGTCGATCTTCACGGCGCGCTTGAAGTTCAGTGATTGCGACACATAGATGCTGCCACGACCGGGCAGGCCCCCGGCGATGGCCGCTGAAATCCACGCATTGAGCAAGGCGCCGTGCGCGATGCGGCCCTTGAACGGCGTGGTCGCGGCGTAGGCCTCATCGACATGGACCGGGTTGTGGTCCTCCGACACCTCGGCAAAGGCGCGGATGGCGGTGTCGGTGGCGGTAAAGGTACGTTCCAGGCTCTGACCGACGGTCAGGTCTTCCAGATACACGGTAACGGGGTCGGTCATGGGAAAATCCGGTGGCTTTGGGCTGATCTAGGCCCGCTCAGGCCGTTTGCCAAGTGTGACGCTACAGAATCCGTCGTCTCAAACCGGCGAAAAACTGTCCCGATTTGACATTATTTTTCAAACGCGGTTCACAAAACGCGGGTTTTTTATGGTTAATTATAATTATATGGCTGAATTAATGGGGAAATTTAGAGTGACGCCTTTAACTCTATTTTATCCGCTTGCTGCGATTATGCCTAGGTCAGATGTGAAGGGCCTGCATAAGGCGGGCCCGTAATACTTAAAAAGGTGGGCACACTCACATGGCCGTCGATATGTCCATGCCGATCCTGGTGGTCGATGATTACAAGACCATGCTGCGGATCATTTCCAATCTGCTGAAGCAGTTGGGATTCGAGAACATCGAGGAAGCGTCGGATGGCGCTGAAGCCCTCGAAAAGATGAAGAAAACCAGCTACGGTCTGGTCATTTCCGACTGGAACATGGAGCCCATGACGGGCTATGAACTCCTGTTGAAGGTGCGGTCGGACGATTCGCTGAAGCGGACGCCCTTCATCATGGTCACGGCGGAATCCAAGACCGAGAACGTGATCGCCGCCAAGAAGGCCGGCGTGAACAACTACATCGTCAAGCCGTTCAACGGCGCGACGCTGAAGCAGAAGATCACCGCCGTCCTCGGCGAATTCTAAGTTTATTGACCGACTTTAAGCAGGTTCAAATGGGCCAGGTTGCACCCAAACAAGCTGAATCTCCCGAACTGGAGTCCGTTGACGCGGCTCTGGAGGCGGTGATGGAGCCCAAGCTGATCAATCTGATGCAGCAGTCCGAGGCCCTTGTCAGCCTGATGCGGGAATTCTTCCAGCAGCTCGACAAGCGTCGCGCCGGAGAATTCGCTGTCATCGCCGGCTATATCGCCAAGGCCAAGGAAGAGATCCGCGAGTTGCGTCCGCACGATCTGTCGCAGGAACGCATTCCTACGGCGGGTGCGGAACTCGAAGCCATCACCCGTGACACGGAAAACGCCACGCACAACATCATGAACGCCGCCGAGGCGATCATGGGCATGGATGCGTCGGACCCCAAGGCCTACAAGGCG
This sequence comes from Asticcacaulis sp. AND118, assembly GCF_020535245.1. Taxonomy (GTDB): domain Bacteria; phylum Pseudomonadota; class Alphaproteobacteria; order Caulobacterales; family Caulobacteraceae; genus Asticcacaulis. The sequence goes on from NZ_CP084910.1 coordinate 1,139,422, forward strand.
GCGGTGGACGACGAAGTGATGAAGATTTTCGAAGCCTGCTCGTTTCAGGACATCACCGGTCAGCGCGTGTCGAAGGTCGTCAACGTCCTCAAGCAGATTGAGGAGCGCGTCGGCAAGCTGGCGGCGACCCTCGGTGTGGAAGACAAGGATGTCGAGCTGACCGAGCGTGAAAAGCGCGCCCGCGATTTACTGCTCAACGGCCCGGCCATCGGCGGTCCGGAAACCCGTCAGGACGCCATCGACGCCATGTTCGATGAAGGTTTTGCGGCTCCGGAGCTGAAACCCCAAGCCCCCAGGGTCGAGACCCCGAAGCCTGAAGCCCCCAAGGTCGAAGCGAAGGTCGCAGCCCCCAAGGCGGAACCGAAGCCTGAACCCAAACCGGCCCCGGCCCCTGCCGCCAAAGCAGCGCCCGCGCCCGCGCCGGCCCCGGTATCCGAGCCCCAATCTCAGCCCCAATCTCAGGATGACATCGACGCCCTGTTCGATACACCTTCCAACGAGCCCCAGTCGCAGGACGATATCGACGCCCTGTTCGACATGTCTCCGGAAGATATGAACAAGACCAATTCGCAGGACGATATCGACGCCCTGTTCGATTGATCGGACAAAGCTTTACAAGATAACGGACAGAGGCCGGTCAACGGCCCTTCCCACAGGCCTTCGTGATGGTGGCCCGCAAACCCCTTCCGTCCCTATCCGGAAGGGGTTTTTGCTGTCTTCCGATGAGAGGAGATGACTTGCGTAGTTTGTTGGATACAGCGCCTTGGCTACTGGGCTACGCGTTTACGTTTGGAGGGTTCGCATTCCTCTTCTGGTTTGCGCTGCACCGCCGCCGCAAATGGGTTGCCTTCGCTCTCTCGGCCTTTTTCAACCTGGCTAATGTTCTGGTGTGGCATGTAATGACGCTGGACTGCATTTTGGCGCGCCAAATCTCGGCGGGGCTCATGATCCTTGCCGGTCTGTTGATACTGGTATTGCGCTGGTTGATGCCGGAGCGACCGTCGTGGCGGCGTCTGGGATAGATCAGGCGCGCAGGGCGGCCAGTTGCTCGGACAGGTCGGGCAGGGCGCGCTGGTCGATAGCGGTGCAGATCTGCTTCACATCGACATAGCTGAACGGCTTGGGCAGCAGATAGTCGGCCTGTTCGCGCCGCGCCTTGTTTAGCATGGTGCGGATGATCACCGGGTCGTTGCGCTGACCGGCCGACATGATGCCGATGGGCGTGCCCCTGGCGCGCTCACGCAACTCGGCCATGTGATCGAGAATATTGTCCTGCCCCAGAAAAATATCGGCCAGAATCAGGTAGAAGTCGCGGATATCGAGCTGTGCGCGCGCCTCGGCCAGAGAGCTGGCGACCACGGTCAGGCAGCCTTGCTGCGCGAACATGCGGGCGATGATGCGCGCCTGCGTGGCGCTGTCTTCTATAATCAAAACGGTACGGGACAAAGGCGTCACCAACGCTTGCGTTTACAGTTCCCTTATTTTCGCGCGAACCTGTTGATAAAATCTTACCGGCGTATCAGCGCGTTACCACGCCAGCGCCGGCGAGACGTAGCGGGCACTGGCGTTCTGGGTCTCCAGCACCTTGACCAGCAGTTGCGCGTCCAGTTCGCCCGCCGCATTGGTGGCTTCGACCGCGTGGATGCCCGCTGCGATAAAGATGAGGTCCAGCCCCTGACCGTTGGCGCCTAGCACGTCGGTCGGCAGGCCGTCGCCGATGGCGAGGATGCGCGACTTGTCCACCGGAGAGCCGGCGGCTTTCTCCAGCGCCTGATAGCAGAGGTCATAGATGGGGGCGTAGGGCTTGCCGGCCATGATGACTTCACCGCCCAAGGCCATGTAGATGTCGGCCAGCGTGCCGGCGCAGTAGATGATGGTGTCTCCGCGCTGGACAATGCGGTCGGGATTGGCGCAGATCATCGGGATCTTGCGCGCCGCGGCGGCTTTCAGGTCCGGGTGGTATTGCGCCAGCGTATCGTTCTCGTCGTCGAACAGACCGGTGCAGGAGATGAAGGCGGCGGTGTCCGGCGTGCCGCTCAGATCGACGTCAAGGCCTTCATACAGCGGCAGGTCGCGGTCCGGCCCGATGACCCAGGCCGAACCCCTGGGTGCGTAGTCGGTCAGAAAGCTGCGGGTGGCATCGCCGGACGAGACGATGGCCGAGAAGGCGTCTTCGTGCACGCCGAGGTCGGCCAGTTGCTTTTGCAGTCCGTCCCACGGGCGCGGCGAGTTGGAGATCAGCACGACCGGCCCGCGCTCGGCCTTGAAATGGCGCAGGGCCTCGTAGGCTGCGGGGAAATGCCACTTGCCGTTATGGATGACACCCCAGATGTCGCAGAAGACCGCATCGTAATCGGCGGCGATGGCGGACAGGCGGGTCAGCAGGTGCGGGGCGGTCATGGGAGGCTCCGGACAAACAAAAAGGGAGAGCGATGCCCTCCCTTTAGACGTTACTATTCGCGATGGCCAGAATTTAAACTTTCAGAACCAGACCTCTATGCCCGGCGGCGCGGCGGCGGCAGGGTCGATTTGATGAAGCCCGCCGGCGGGGCGGTCTCAAGCAGCACCTGCTCCTTGATAGCGCGTGGTTCGCCGAACAGGTGGCCCTGGGCGTAGGCGACCTCGATTTCGAGGATGTCTACCACCTGACGCTCGTTTTCGACCTTTTCGGCGACGACTTCGATGCCGTAACGGCCCAGCAGGTTGGCGTAGTCGCCGGCGTGGATGTCCTTGAGGAAGCGCAGGGCTGGCTTGCCGTCGATATTGAGCAACTGATCGAGCAGCACATTGGCGCCGATCTTCACATAACGCACGTCCGAGCGTTGCAGGTCGCTGAGGTCGAGGTCGATCGACGTCACCTTGTCCAGCGAGAACTTGAAGCCCATATCGGCCAGACGCGCCATGTGGCGGGCCTCGAGCGCGCCGCGCGCCGCATAGGCGCTCTGGCCCAGTTCGAAGATTACCGAGTCGGCCAGATCGCGGTTCTCGTTGAGAAATTCGAGGAACTGCGGGAAGAAGACCTCGTCGCGCAGCGACGTCAGCGAGATGTTGCAGAAGATGCCGATGCGCCGGTCCTGTTTGGCCAGACGGCGCACGATCTGCACGCAACGGAACAGCAGCAGGTTGTCGATCGACGGCACGAGGCCTTCGGGCTCGGCCACGGCCAGATATTCGGCGGGCATCAGCACGCGACCGCCGGCGTCGCGCAGGCGCGAGAAGCTCTCATAGAAGATGGTCTTGCGCTGGGGCAGGGAGACGACCGGCTGAAGGTACAGGTCGACGCGGTTGTCGATCAGCGCCTCGCGCACCGTCTCGATCAGGGCCAGCGCCTGCTGCTCCTGACGCGACAGGGTGACGGGCTTTGCCGGCAGGGCGGTCGCGTGAGTTTGAGCCGCGTTTTGGGCAGGTCCGGCGCGCCAGTCGGACAGGCGCTCCTCGATGCTCTCGCCCAGCTTGAGCACAAGGTTTTCGAGCATCTTGACCTCGGTGGTCAGTTCCTCGGTATGGCCGACGCGCTGATGCTGAACGCGGTCGGCCAGTTCGACCATGTCCTTTTGCGTGACGTCGATGGCTTCGACCATCAGGCGGTGGGCGTCGCGCACCAGATCGATCTCTTTCGACAGGCGGCGTTCCGACAGGTACTGATTGACGAAATTATGGATGGCGAAGCAGACCGCCAGCGTGGCCAGGGCCGCCGCGATGCAGGCCCCCGTGTCCGACCCGCCGGTATAAAGCGACATGGCGGCGCCCAGCGACAGGAACAAATAGGTTCCCATCAGCAGAATGGAGGTCAGTCTACCCATCGCGTGTACCTGTGAACAGCCGCGCCGAATCGCGCTTAAGGCGACTATGCGGCGATTTGTGTCGCAAGCCAAGCGAACGTTAATATTTATTAACAGCGAGTTAAGAGAGATTAGGCCAAAAGGCCGTCGGTGGCGCGGCGGAACGGACCGTTATAGGCCGGATCGATCTTGCGGCGGCGGTCCGGGCCGAAATAGGCGGCGCAGCGGATATAGGGGCGCGGGCGCATGACCACGGCGTCGAGGCGGCTCAGCAGGGCGCGCGCCGTCAAGGGCTTGGCCACGAACTCATTGACGCCGGCGTCGCGGGCCTCGACCACGCGCGAACGCTCGGAATGGCCGGTGATCATCACCACGGGCAGGTAAGGATTGACCGAGTCGCTGGCCGTTCGGAGCATCCGCGTGAATTCCACGCCGTCGATCGGATACATGTTGAAATCGACCAGGGCGATGTCGGCCGGGAACTGCCGCAGGATGTCGAAGGCTTCGGCGCCGTCACGCGCTTCGCGCACGTCGCGGATGCCGGAGCCCTTTAGAATGGCCAGCACGATTGAACGCATATGCTGGTTATCCTCGACCAGCAGAATTTTCAGAGTCCCGTAATCCGCCATATCCCCCGAAGTCCGGATCACGCCGTCCCTATGTGCCAGTACGCGGCCGCGGCGTTTCTTTTGCAAACCTGTGACAAAGAGTAGCGCTGTTACGACGAAGGGCAGGGGAGATCAAGCCCAAATCATGATCACAATTGTAAAGGCGTGCGAAGCGCGGGCTGAACATCGCAAAAACGTTTGAAATGGAAATATATAATGTACGACACCTGGGCGTTTGTGTGGTAATATAAGACCAGATTTATTGCACGTCCGACAGAACCCACAACGAAGGGTCGAGCGCGCGGTCGCGCCATTTCATTCGCCAGCAAAGATGCGGCCCCGTAGCGCGCCCCTTCTGCCCGACCTGACCGATCATCTGGCCCTGATGCACCATATCGCCGGTCTTTACGGTCAGGGCCGACAGATGCAGATACATGCTGATCAGGCCCTGACCGTGGTCGAGGAGAATCAGGCCGCCTTCGAAATGCAGATCGGGTTCGGCGAGGGCGACGCGGGCGGTCTGCGGGGCATAGACGGGCTGCCCTTCGGGCGCGGCCATGTCGAAGCCGTAGTGCGGGCTTTTCGGTTCGCCGTTGAGGACGCGCTGATTGCCGAAACGGCCCGATACGCGGAATTGACGTAGCGGCCAGACGAAAGGCCGCATGAACCAGGCGGCGTCTTCGCGGCTGGCGAAGCCGATATTCTTCAGGTCGCGTTCTTTGGCGATGCGCTCCAGCAGGACCGGGTCCGTGGGGCTGACCTGTTCCGGCGGCAGGCCGTCGATGCGCTGAATATCGTAGGGCGTGCGCAGGATCTCGAAATCCATCGAGGGGCCTTTGCCGATGACCAGCCGCGCCATTTGCGGGGCGTCGCGGTCGAAGCCGATGACGAAATCGCCCTGTTCCGAGGTCAGGCCGCGCGGCGTGCCGTCGACGAGGATGTCCTGATGCGGTTCGCCGCGACCGATGGCGAAACCGCCCTGCACGAATTTGCCGGTCAGGCTGTAAGGCCCGCTTTTCAGCGTGCGCGCCCAGACCGAGCCATAGGGCCGCGGTTCGGCATTCAGAGTATGGGGCGCGACAACGGAGGCGAGGCCCAGTCCGAGCCCGCCCCCCAGAATATGTCTGCGGCTTAGCGCCCGTTCAGAGCTTTCCATCGGGCCGTGGCCTCTTCCGGCCCGGCATAGGCCTCCTGCGTGCGGGGGTTCCAGTAGCGCAGGGCCTCCAGCGGGATTTGCTTGCCGGACACGGCGCAGATCACGAACTTGCCCGGGCGCATGACGGCGTATTCACCGTCGCCGTAATGGAGCACGGCCTGATCGGGTAGGGGCGGCTTGGAATGCATATTCATGCGCCCAAGATAGGCCCCTGATCTTCGGGGTGCAAGAGCCTAAAACAGGCTGCCCTGTTCGGGCTTCGGTGCAGCGGGTTTCGGCTTCGATACGGGTTTGGGGGCCGGTGGCGCGGGCTGCGCGCCGTCGGTCGCCACGACGCCCAGGGTGCGGTCGCCCTTGAAGGTCAGGGTCAGGACCTCGCCCGCCGTCACGCCGTCGGGGGAGGTCACGAGGCTTCCATCCGCGCCGTTGACGCGGGCGAAGCCCAGATTGAGCGGCCGGTCGGGATCGAGGCTGAGGCGCAACTGATCCAGTCGTTGCAGCCGTTCGGACTTCTGGGTCAGCAGGCGAGCAAAGGCCGCATCGAGCCGTTGCGTCAGTTCGGGCAGACGGGCCTGCGAGCGGCTGATCTGCAGGCGGCGGGTCATGGCGGCGTCGAAGCGCAGGGTGACGCCGTTCAGCGCCTCACGCTTCAGTTCCAGCGGGCGGAGGGGCAGGGCCGGGGTCAGGCGCGCCGACAGGCGGGCAAAGTCGAGCCTGTGCCGCTCCACACCGCGGGTGAGCGCTGCCGTGGCGCGCTCGGTCAGTTGCGTCACGCGTTCGCCCTTGAGCTGTCGCGGGCGCTCCAGCAGGGCCGGAGAGAAGCGCGCCGCCGTGCGGGCAAAGGCCGTGTCGTGGGCGTTGAGGTTGCGCAGCAGTCCGCCGCCGAGGCGGTGCGCCGCATAGTCGAGCCGCTGCTGCGCCGCGTCGATCAGTTCCTGCGGTTTGGGCAAGGCGCGCGCCAGCAGGGCCACGCGTTCGCGGCGGTTGCGCAGGGCCTGATCGAAACTGCCGAGGCGGCGGCGCTCCAGATCGAGCACGAAGCCGCGCAGTTCGCCCAAGACCGGCGTGGCCATTTCGGCGGCCCCGGTGGGTGTGGGGGCGCGGCGATCAGACACAAAGTCGATCAGGGTGGTGTCGGTTTCGTGCCCGACGGCCGAAATGATCGGGATGGTGCAGGCGGCGACGGCGCGCGCCAGCCCTTCGTCGTTGAAGGCCCACAGGTCTTCGACCGAGCCGCCGCCGCGCGCCACGATGATTACGTCGGGGCGTGGCGCCTCCCCAGACTGAAAGCCGTTGAGCGCGTGGATGACCTGACCCGGCGCGGCGTCGCCCTGCACGATGACCGGCCAGACGATGACGCGGCACGGCCAGCGGTCGCGGATGCGGTGGAGAATGTCGCGGATCACCGCGCCGGTCGGTGAGGTGATGACGCCGATGGTCTTCGGCGCGAACGGCAGGCGCGTCTTGCGTTCCACCGCGAACAAGCCTTCGGCGTGCAGCTTCGCCTTGGTGCGCTCAAGCTGCGCCAGCAGGGCGCCGATGCCGGCGGCTTCGAGGCTTTCGATGACGATCTGGTACTTGGACGAGGCGGGGAAGGTGGTCAGCTTGCCCGTCACGATGACCTCCAGCCCGGCCTGCGGCTGCGCTTTCAGGCGGCTGACATTGCCCTTCCAGATGACGCCGTCGATGGCGGCGCGGTCGTCCTTCAGCGTCAGATAGACGTGGCCCGACGAATGGCGCGTGACCTTGGACACTTCTCCGCGCAGGCGCACATGGTCGTAGGCGCTCTCGATGGTGCGTTTCAGCGCGCCGGCCAGTTCGGACACCGACCACGGCGGGCTGTTGGACTGCGAATCGGCGGGGGCGAGCAGATCGTCGGACATTGTGCGGGTTTAGCCGCCCGCGCCGGACCTGTCACGGGCGTAATTTTACGCCTTGTAAAGTCTGTTGTGGCACGGTGCGCGGGTAAAATCCGGAGTATCGCGTCATGACCCCTGAAGTTGAGGCCCAAAGGCCGGACGCCAAATGGCCTGATGTAAGCCTGGAGGAAAAGCGTCTTGAGGCGCTGCGTATCCTGGATATTCTGGATAGCGAACCTGAGCCGGAATTTGATGAAATCACCCGCCTGGCCGCGGACCTGTTCGACACGCCCATCGTCGCCGTGTCGCTGATCGACGCCATACGGCAGTGGTTCAAATCGAGCATCGGCCTGACGGACTGCGAAACCTCGCGCGACGTGGCCTTCTGCGACTACACCATCCGCAAGGACGAGGTGCTGGTTATACTGGACGCCACCAAAGACCCGCGTTTCGCCAGCAATCCCTTTGTCACCGGCGATGCCCATATCCGCTTCTATGCCGGTGCGCCCATCCGCTTCGGTGAGGTGCTGGTCGGGGCCCTGTGCGTCATCGACACCGAACCGCGCGCCGAATTCAACGACCGTGACCGCACGCGCCTGACGGCGCTGGCCACCACCGTGTCGTCGATGATGACCCTGCGCAAGGACGCTCAGGTCAAGAAGACCATCATCCGCAATCGCGACGAGACGCAGAAGAAGCTGGAGATGATGGAGGCCGTCGCCGGCGTCGGCTACTGGAACGTCAATATCGCCGAATATACGGTGCAATGGTCGCGCGGCGTCTACACCATCCATGCCGCGACGCCGCAAACCTATCGCCCCAGGCTGGGGGACGCGCTGGAGCGCTATCATCCGGACGATCGCGAGCGCGTGCGCGGCTATGTCGAGCGCGCCATGGATACGGGCGAGGGCTTCACCTTCGAGGCACGGCTCAACCGCTTCGACGGCGAGGAGTGCACGGTCTTTTGCGAAGGCTCGGTCGAATGCGACGACAAGGGCAAACCCGTCTCGATCTTCGGCGTGCTGCAGGACATCACCGAGCAGAAGGGGATCGAGGACACCCTGACCGAGGCCCGGCGCAGCGCCGAGGCCTATGCCCAGGCCCAGGCCGACTTCCTGTCGAACATGAGCCACGAAATCCGCACGCCGCTGACGACCATCATCGGCTACGCCAACCTGCTGTCGGAAACCGAGGGCCTGCCCGAAGAAGGGCAACTCTATGCGTCGCGGTTGCAAAAGGGCGGGCGGGCGCTGCTGGCCCTGATCAACGACATTCTCGACTTTTCCAAGCTGGAGGCCGGTCTGGTCACGCTCGACCCTCAGGACGTCAATATGCGTGAACTAACCGAGGAGGTGTGCGAGCAGTTCGCCGTTCAGGCCAATGCCAAGGGTGTGGCACTGCATCTCGCCTACGAGGCGTCCTGCCCCGACTGGCTCAAACTCGACGACGTGCGCCTGACGCAGGTGCTGTACAATCTGGTCGGCAATGCCTGCAAGTTCACCAGGGCGGGCGAGGTGCGGCTGAAGGTGTCGGCGCGACCGGAAAATGACGCTCTGCGTTTGCGCGTCGAAGTCAGCGACACCGGCCCCGGCCTTTCTGCGGCGCACCGCGAACGCCTGTTCCGCCGCTTCTCGCAGGCCGACCACAGCATCAACCGCGAACACGGCGGATCGGGGCTCGGCCTGTCGATCAGCTACGAAATCTGCCGCCTGATGGGGGGCGAGATCGGTGTGGAGTCCGAGGAAGGGCAGGGCAGTTGCTTCTGGTTCGAGGTGCCGGTCGAGCCGGCGTCCGACCGCGTTGGCGAAGCCGCAGATTTCAAGGCCGAGGCCGAACTGCCCTGGGGCCTGCGCGTATTGCTGGTCGAGGACCACGCCATCAATCGCCAGATGATCGCCACTCTTCTGACGAGCGCCGGAGCCGATGTGATCGAGGTGGCCAACGGCGCCGAAGCCGTAGCCCAGTGCATGACGCAGACCTTCGACGTGGTGGTGATGGATATCAACATGCCCGTGCTCGACGGTCCGGCGGCGACCCGCGTCATCCGCGAACAGTGCCGCCTCAACGCCACCACTCCGGTGATTGCGCTGAGCGCCATGGCCGACGTCCTGCCGCCGGCGGATGCCGTCCTGTTCACCCATCGCGTCGCCAAGCCCGTGGCGACCGCAAACCTGTTCCGTGCGCTGGCCGATTGCGCCGCCACCTCAACCAATCTGTCTGTCCGGAGCGCCTGACCTATGCGTATCTCCAATTACGACGCGCGACGCCCGCGCATTCTGGTGGTCGAGGACGACGAGGATCTGCGCCTGTTCATCAAGACGGTGCTGGTGCGCGCCGGGTTCGACGTGGCGCTGGCGGCCAACGGGCTTGAGGCCATCGACCGTGAAAATCCGGACTTTGATGTCATTCTGCTCGATCTCGCCATGCCGCAGATGGATGGTTTCAGCTTCCTGGCCCACCGCCGCGGCAAACTGCGCGAGATTCCGGTCATCGTGCTGACCGCCCGCCATCAGTCGCAGGACGTCAAGCGCGCCATCGAACTGGGGGCCATCGATTTTCTCGCCAAGCCCTTCGACAACCAGATGCTGCTCAAGCGCCTGCAACGCGCCATGAAGCCGATCCCGCGCACGGGCTCCAGTACTGTGTCGTGGTAAGCTAAGCGCATTCCAAAACGGTGCAGCTGTTTTTGGAATCAAATGCGCGACTTGACCTAAACTGCGGTCAGCTTGAACAGGGCCGAGGCATGGCCACGCAGTTCCAGTGACATTTCGCCTTCGGCGGTCGATACCGCACCGGTCCACAGGTTTTGCACCCGCGCCTTGTCCGGCGCGCCGACGGCCTTGAGCGACTGCGTCACCACGTGCGGGTGGTCGGCGATATTGAACAGGGCCAGATAACGCGCCTTAAGGTCAGACGTCTCCGCCGTCCACACCACCTGCGTGCCGTCGTTCGAGACGGGGAGGTTGTTCAGACTGTCCTGATTGAGCGCGAGAACCTCTTTATTGGTCAGCAGTTTCAGCGTCGCCTCGTCGAGTGCGCGCAGGTCGCCGCCCATGATCAGTGGCGAACGCGCGATCGACCACAGGGTCATCAGGGTCTGCTGCTCGTCGGGGGTGAACTTCGTCCTGCGCTTGCCCAGGGCCAGAAGCCCTAAGGGCAGCATGTCGGCATCGGGCCACGCGCCCGGGCGGCGGAAGGGGTTCCAGTCGGCCAGCCGCCTGAACTGCGCCTTGAGCATCCCCCAATCGTCCCAGAAGTCATCGGAGATACGCCACATCTGGGCGTATTGCTGGGCGTGGACGCCCCATTTCAGGTCGGTTTCGCCGGGCGACAGGCTGAGGATCATCGGACGGCCCGACGCGGCGATGGCGACTTGTGCGCCCTCGATCTCGGCCCAGTTGACGCCATAGGGGCGGCTCATATCGTCCATCTTGACGAAGTCGACGCCCCAGTCGGCGAACAGTTTGAATACCGAGTTGTAATAGGCCTGCGCGCCGGGTTTGGACATATCGACGCCGTACATGTCGGTGTTCCAGGTGCAGACCGAGTTGGGGTTGGCGACGTCGCGGGCCGTGTATTTGGTGCCCAGCACCGGCAGGTTCTTCTCATAGGCGAGACGCGGGATGCCGCGCATCAGATGGACGCCGAACTTCAGGCCGAGCCGGTGCACCTTGTCGGCCAGCGGCTTGAAGCCCGAACCGTTGGCGGCGGACGGGAAGCGGTTGGGCGCGGGCAGCAGGCGGCCGTAGCCGTCCATGGCCAGTTCCGCCCCGTGACGGTATTCGTAGCCGCTGGCGTTGGGCTCGTACCACTGGATATCGACGGTAAACACGTCATAGCCGGACGGCAGCAGCTTTTCGGCCATGATCTGCGCCGTTTCCAGCGCCTGCGCCTCGGTCAAGGTGGTGGCGAAGCTGTTCCAGCTATTCCAGCCCATCGGCGGCCCGGGCGCGCGCAACGGTGCGGCCTTGCTCTGTGCCGAGGCGGGCAGGGCGGCGGCAGCGCCGATCAGGGCCGGAGCGGCAAAAAGGGCGCGGCGGTTCAGCTTGGACATGTCAGACTCCCCTCGTATTTTGTCTGACTATTACAGCGGCGTTTCAAAAACGCCAGAGCAAACTCACGCCCGCAGTATCTTCGCCATCGGGCGGCCCTTGCGACGAAGGGGACTTAGACGCTGGCGACACTGATCTTATATACGCGGTGCCGGGTCAGGACGGTTTCCGCTGCGAAAACGGCCCCGATCCTGCACCGGACCCGGCTTAATCGCAAACCCCGATATTTCCGCTTGACCAAAGCCGCAACCTGACCGAAGTCACGGCCATGAACATCCTGCTGATCGGTTCGGGCGGCCGTGAACACGCCCTCGCGTGGAAAATCCGTCAGTCGCCGCGCGTGTCGCGTCTGGCCATCGCGCCGGGCAATCCCGGCATGGCGGCGCTGGGCGAGGTGCACGACATCAAGGTGACCGATGTGGCGGGCCTGACGGCGCTGGCCGTCGAAATCAAGGCCGATCTGGTCGTCGTCGGCCCCGAAGCGGCTTTGGCCGAAGGCATCGCCGACGCGCTGAAGCGGGTCAATATCCCGTGCTTCGGTCCGTCGCAAAAGGCCGCGCAACTCGAATCGTCCAAGGCCTTCACCAAGGACTTCTGCAAGCGCCACGACATCCCCACGGCAGCCTACGAAACCTTCACCGACGAAGCGGCGGCCAAGGCCTATCTGAAAACCCGGTCCGCCCCCTATATCATCAAGGCCGACGGTCTGGCGGCGGGCAAGGGCGTGGCCATTTCACCCGACCTCAAGGATGCCTTTGCCGAGCTGGAGGCCATGTTCGGCGGCCGCTACGGCGCGGCATCGCAGACCGTGGTCATCGAGGAATTCATGGCGGGCGAGGAGGCTTCGGTCTTTGCCATCGCCGACGGTGAAACCGCCATCCTGTTCGGCATTGCGCAGGACCACAAGCGCGCTTTCGACGGCGATGCCGGCCCCAATACCGGCGGCATGGGCACCTACAGCCCCGCGCCGGTGGTGACGCAAGACATTCTCGACATCACCGAGCACGACATTCTGGCTCCGACTATGGCTGGCATGAAGGCCGAGGGTAATCCCTATACCGGCGTCCTCTATGCCGGTCTGATGATCGAAGACGGCAAACCGCGTCTGGTCGAATACAATGCCCGCTTCGGCGACCCGGAATGTCAGGTGCTGATGCTGCGCCTCAAGAGCGATCTGGTGCTTTATCTGCTGGCGGCCGCGACGGGCCGCCTCAAGGACATGCCCGCGCCGGAATGGCACGACGAAGCGGCGGTCTGCGTCGTCTACGCCGCCAACGGCTATCCGGACAGCCCGGTCGGCGGCTCGATCATCCGCGGCGCCGAGCAGGATTTCGGTCCCAATGTCAGCGTCTTCCACGCCGGGACCAAACGCCTCGACGACGGGCGTCTGGCGGCGGCGGGCGGGCGCGTGCTCAATATCTGCGCGCGCGGTAAGACCATCCGCGAAGCCCGCGACGCCGCCTATGAGGCGATCGCCAAGATCGACTGGCCCATGGGTTTCTTCCGCTCGGATATCGGCTGGCGCGCGCTCTGAATTGCGGTCTTTGGCCTATGAGTGCGGCGGCGTTAGCCTCCTGCGCCTCGACTCAAATCTAACAATTCAGATTCAGCGAACAGGGTTAGACTTCCTTACGCACCCGGATGAACAGCCACGGCTCCGATTCGTCACGGCGCAATTCGCGTGAGGTCAGCGCCGAGGCGTTGCGCGCCCCTTCGAAGCGGTCGCGGTCGTAGTCGTGGACGCGACCGAGGATGTTCATGGCCTCGACGCGCCAGGTGAGTTTCGGGTTTGGCTTGTATTCGACGAAGGCGCTCATCCATATGCCGGCGCGGGCATAGGAGACCTCCTGCACGCGCCACATCTTCTCGTCATAACCCGACACCAGGCGCGAGCCCCACACCATGTTACGCTTCGTCAGGTCCTGCGTGAAATTGACTTCCCAGAAGACCGGCGATTGCCCCGAAAAGCGGCGCTTGAGGCCGGTCAACGGGTCTGACACCTCGCTGTCGACCAGAGACAGCTTGGCTTTCAGCAGGCCGCCGGGGACGTTCAGCCGGTCGGTGGGCAGGGTGGTGTCGATAACGAACTCCTCCATCTTGCCGTCGCCGATATTGCCCTTGGCGTCGAAGACGCTGCCGTCGTCGGCCACGACCGGGACGCGGTCGATGACGTCTGACACTTCGTGGTGGACGTATTTGATGACCAGCGCGCCCTTGTCCCAGAAGCGGTAATTGGCGCTCAGTTCCGACTCCCAGCGCTTGTCCGGCTCAAGGCTGACATTGCCGGCCTTCACCGTCGAATCCAGCAGGTCGATCGAGGAGACGAAATCGTCGAAATTGAGCTGCCCCAGCACGCGCTCGACGCGCACGATATATTGCCACGGCCCCTTGGGCGACCACGTCACCTGAAGTTTGGGTTTGGCGTAAGAGAAGCTCTTTTCGTCAGGGCGTTCGCTGTCCTGAGAAATCGTCGACCACTCGTATTTCAGGCCGCTTTCGATGGTGAGGTTCGGGCGCACGCGCCAGGTGGCCAGCACCGAGGCTTCGGTGCGGTCCTCCTCGACCTTGACCTTAGACGCCGGCAGGTCGATGGCCTCGTCATTGACGGTCAGGGCGGTGTCGCTGTCTCGCGAATTATAGGCCTTTTCCAGCCCGGTTTCGAAGCTTAGCGTATCGCTGCGCGTCCAGGTCAACTGACCCGAAAGGATGTTCTCTTTCGACACCGTGTCGTCGGAAAACAGCGTGTCTTCGTCGGGACTTATATAGGCGTCCTTGACCTCTTCGTGCGAATATTTCGACAGGGCGTTGATCTTCAAGGCGAAAGCCTTGCCCAGTTGACGATTGTACTGGAAGCCGCCTTCGCGCATATCCTCTTCGTAATCGAGGTTTTCGACCGCGGTCGTATCGGTGATGTAGCGGTAATTGCCCTTATAGGTGTTGGGCACCCATTTACCGTTCAGCGTCAGCTTGCCGCCCCACAGCGGATGCGAACCATTGCCCATCAGTTCGACGCCTTCACCGCCGGCCTCGGCCAGAATATCCATGCGGCGGGCCGGGCTGCCATCCGTCGGGAAGATCATCTTGTGGCCGTTATTGGCCTCTTCATCGAAATTGTTGAACACGGTGGCCGACAGTTCGATCGATTTGTCGCCGGCATTCCGGGCATAGGTCACACGGCCGACCGGACGGAACCAGCCGTTGGTCAGCAGGCGCGTATTGGCGATCAGGGTGATGGTCGGCTTGTCCGAGGCCTTGCGGATGATGTTGACCACCTGGGTCTGGCCCTGCATGTCGATGCCGTCGGCACCGCCGATGATCAGGTCGATGCGCTCGACCGTCCCCGCCGGGATGCGCCCCAGAATGTCGCTCAGTTGATCGGTCTTGGAGGTCGGGCGCTGACCGTCGATCAGCACATTGCCCGCCGCGCCGGCAAAGCCGCGCACCTGATCGACATTCTTCAGCGTGAAGCCGGGGATGCGGCTGACCATGTCAAAGGCCGACTGCACCTGAAAATCCCTGAAGTAGACCTGATCGTAGGGGATGACCTGCCGCGAGGCGCCCGTTACTGCTTCGGAAGTTGCGGTTTGGGCCAGGGCGGCAGCGGGCAGCAGGACCAGCAGGGAAGCGGCGCAGAACAGGGCCTTGGGGAAGCGCATAGGACGTCCGTCGGAAAGAGGGCGACAAGATGTCGCGTCTGAAACCTCTTTCTCACAACGGTGTTTTACGCTCTAGTGAACAATAGTTTATTTAATGAAGAATTTGTAATTAAAACACGTTCTGATCCGGATGGATCAGAACGTGTTTTAATCTTTTGTATTCTCGCGCATTTGATTCCGAAAACCGTCGAACATTTTTCGGAACGCGCTCTAAATTACAGATTGTTAATCTGCAATGGCGTCAACCCGATCAGCGCCCGCATAAAGCCCGCCTGATCGTCGAAGCGCGCCGTGATGGGCAGATAATCGATCCGTTCACGCCATTCCGGGCTGAGCTTCACCCAATCCTTTTCGGTGGTGATCAACCGCGCGCCGCGCGCCTGCGCCCCCAGTTCAAGGGTCGTTAGGGCGGTATCGCTCAGCGGTTCGTGGTCGGCAAAGCCGTGAAAATCGACGATGTCGTAACCCAGACTTTCGAGCGTGGCGTGGAATTTCCACGGCTTGGCGATGGCGGCGAAGCCCACGACCTGACCCGGCTCGGATCGCGGCAGGGGGATCAGACGCGCGACGTAGACCGGCAGGTCGCCGAACAGCTTCATCAGCCGCTGATCGACGACGGACGTCTCATCGGGGAGCCACAGGACGACGATGTCGGCGCGCTTGAGGGCGATGGGCAGGGGCTCGCGCATCGGTCCCATCGGAAACACCGAACCGTCGCCGAAGGGCCAGGCATCATTGGTGGTGTCGCCGTCGACGACCAGCAGGTGCACGTCCTTGGCGATTTTCGTATTCTGGTGCGCGTCGTCGGCAAGGGCGATATCGAAGCCGTCGCCCTCGATCAGGCGCAGGCCTTCGGCACGGTCGCGGGAAATGACCATGTCGTAGTCGCGCGCCAGCATCAGGGCCTCGTCCCCGACCTCGGCGGCGCTGTGGGTGGCGGGATCGACCCTGACCGGCCCGCTCAGCGAACCGCCATAGCCGCGCGACAGGCCGCTGGCTTTCAGGCCCAGCTTCTTCAGGCGGCGCAACAGTTCGCGCTCGATCGGAGTCTTGCCCGAACCGCCCAGCGTCGCATTGCCGACCGAGATGACGCAGACGGGCGAACGATAGGGCTTGGCGGTCAGAAACCTAGTGACCGTGACGGCTTCCCACAGCCACGCCAGCGGGGCGAGCGCATAGCGGGTCAGCGGTGCCCCCTTGGCCTTGCGCTTATACCACCAATCGGGGGTCTTCAGTCGGCGGGCTTTAAGCGGCATCCGCCGCCTCATCCGTCGGTCCGCTGCCGGGCAGGAAGGGTTTGAGATGCGCCATGACGGTCTCCAGCGTGCCGGCCTCGCGCTGGGCCAGCGCCTGAGCGATGCGGTGGGCATCGAGCAGAGCGGCGGGATTGTCGATCAGGCCCTGCGCCAGAAAGCCCAGTTCCTGACGGCCGCTGACCTTGAAGGCCGCGCCGGCGTCGAACATCTGATCGTAGACAGCGTCCCAGTTATACAGGTCCGGACCGGTGATCACGGCCTTGCCCAGACGTGCGGCCTCCAGCGGATTGTGGCCGCCGATCTTTTCGGAAAAACTGCCCGCCATGATGACCATGTCCGCCAGCCGGAAAAACACACCCAGTTCGCCGAGGGTGTCGGCCAGATAAATATGCGTGGCCTCGGCGGGCATGTCCAGCTTCGACCTTTGGGCGACGCGAAATCCCAGCGCTTCCAGATCGAGCCTGATGGCTTCGGCGCGCACCGGGTGGCGTGGCGCGACGATCAGCAGCGCCCCGGTCTGACGCAGAATCTCCTCCAGCGCCGTGGCGATATAGACCTCTTCGGTCGGGTGCGTGCTGGCGGCGAGGATGACGGTGCGGCCGGCGAACTGCGCCTCCAGCGCCTCGCGCTTTTTCTCATCGTCGGGCAGGAGGGTGCCAATGGTCTTGAGGTTGGCCAGCGGTCCCATCTGTTCGGCATCGTCGCCGACCATGTCTCTCAATCGTTGATCGGAGCCCGTATCCTGCGGCAGGATCAGGGCGAAGCCCTTGAGCAGCAACTGCATCAAGCGGCGGATATTCTGCCAGCCTGCGTGGGTTTTGGCGGTGATGCGCGCGCTGACCAGCAGGCGCCTGACGCCGCGCCGGTCCAGCGCCGTCAGCAGGTTCGGCCACAGATCGCTTTCGATGAACACGGCCAGATCGGGCCGCCAGTGGTCGAGGAACTTCGTCACCGCCTGCGGCGTGTCGAGCGGGGCGTACTGATGCACGGCGCGCTCAGGCAGGCGCTGCGACAGGATTTCCGCCGAGGTGGTGGTCGCCGTAGTGATCAGAACGTAGAAGTCCGGATTTTCGGTCAATAGTTGATTTATAACCGGCAGGGCCGACAGGCTCTCGCCGACGCTGACTCCGTGCACCCAGACCAGCGGCCCGTCCGGACGCGGGTGTCCGGGGATGCCGAGGCGCTCATTGAGACGCGCCGGGTCTTCCTTGTTGCGCGCCGCGCGGTGCCACAGCAGGTTGGGCGCGATGGCGTGAAAGGCCTTCATGGCGGCGGCGTAGAGGCTGAGCGTCAAGGTCATGCGGCCCCCGTTGACGCACCCGTCATCTGGTCGGCGCGGTCGGTCAGGGCGCTCAGGCGCGTCCCCAGTTCGAGGCGCAGGGCCTCGACCTCTTCTTCGCCGGCTTCGGGCGCGATGGCGGGATGGACCTCCCACAGCATGGCCCCTTTGGCGAAGGGCAGGGGGATGCGCTGACGGTCCCAGCTATTGAGCGAGAGGAAGCGCGACGACGACTGCCCGATCAGGATGACCGGCGCGCCGGACATCTGCGACAGCTTGAGCGAGCCTTCGGTCATGTCGCGGGCCGGACCGCGCGGACCGTCAGGGGTCAGGGCCACAGCATTGCCGGCGCGTATCCAGCGCAGCATGTCGCGGAAGGCCTGAGCGCCGCCCTTCTGCTTGGTCGGGTCGGACTTCTTGGCCGCCGAACCGCGGATGATGTGATAGCCGAAGAGGGTGTTGGTACGCACTGAAAAGTCACCGCTTTTCGACAGCGAGACCAGAATGGCCATCTTCTGCGCGCGGTCGAGCGGCCAGCAGGCGGGGGCATAGTGCACGCGCTGATGCCACAGCAGCAGAAGCGCGGGCCCGCCCCTGTCCCATACGGCTTCGGCGGCTTCGCGCCCTTCGTGGGTCCAGCGCGTCGTGCGGTAACAGAAGCGCAGATAGCCGACGATCAGCCCGGCCATCAGCTTCTGGAAAAAGTCGGATTCGAGCAGGGCCTTCATGCGCTCACCTCTGCTTCGATCGTCTCTGGCGAACGCTCGAACTGCGTGCGGTAAAGCTCGGCATAGAGGCCGTTGCGCGCCAGCAGTTCGTCGTGCGTGCCGCGCTCTGTGATCTGCCCGTCGCGCAGGACGAGGATCAGGTCGGCGTGGCGCACGGTCGACAGGCGATGCGCGATCATCAGGGTGGTGCGGCCGTTCATCAGCCTTTCCAGCGCCTGCTGCACCTTCACCTCGGACTGGGTGTCGAGCGCAGAGGTGGCCTCATCGAGCAACAGCAGGGGCGCGTCTTTCAGGAAAGCGCGGGCGATGGCGATGCGTTGCTTCTGACCGCCCGACAGGCGCGAGCCGCCTTCGCCGACGCGGGTGTCGAGGCCGTCGGGCAATTCGCCGATGAACTCCAGCGCCGCGGCGTCACGGGCGGCCTGCACGATCTCGGCCTCGGTGGCGTCCGGGCGGCCATAGGCGATATTGGCGCGGATGGTGTCGTCGAACAGGAAAGGGTCTTGCGACACCAGCGCGATGCGCTCGCGCAGGGATTGGAGCGTTACGGCGCGTTGGGGCGTGTCGCCGAAGCGGATTTCGCCGTCCGTATAATCGTAAAAGCGGGGAATGAGGTTGAGCAGGGTCGACTTGCCCGAACCCGACGGCCCGACCAGCGCCACCGACTGACCGGCGCGGGCCTCGAAGCTCACCCCGTCCAGCACCGGCTTGTCGCCATAGGCAAAGGTCACATTGTCGAAGACGACGCGGTCGAAGGGCCTGAGCGGTTGCGCGCCCGGCGCATCGGCGATTTCCGGGGCGACGTCCAGCGCAGCAAACAGGCGGCGGGCGGCGGTGAAGCCTTCGGCCATGACGGTTTGCAGATTGGCCAGTTGGCGCAACGACTGCCCCGCCGCGCCCAAGGCCGAAATATAGGCGGTGAAGCCGCCGAGCGTCATGCCGCCGGACTGGGCGCGCCAGCCGGCATAGACGATGACGATGGCCAGAACCATGGTGGTCAGGGCTTCGGTGACGGGTGCGGCGGCGGCGCGGGCATTGGCGCCTTTGATGATATGGCTCTGGCGGCGGTCGATGACGGCATCGACGCGGCCCTGCTCATAGGCTTCGCGGTTGTTGATCTTGACGATTTTCACCCCGTCGAGGCTTTCCATGATGGCGGTGGACAGGGAGGAGGTTTCGTCCATCGCGCCTTGGGCGGCCTTTTTGGTGCGGCGGTTGTACTGCCCCAGCACGGCCCCGATAACCGGCCCGGCGATCAGCACCCCCAGCGACATGCGCCAGTCGAGGCTGAACATGGTCAGCATCATGGCGATGACGATGCCGCCGTGCTGGACGTAGTTGATCACGCCGTTGGTCGAGGCTTCGCGCATCAGCCCGGCGTCGAACAGCACCGAAGACAGATAGGCGCCAGAATGGGCCTTGTTGAGGTGGCCGAGGTCGGCATGGACCATATTGCCGAACAGTTGCGACTGAATGCGGCCGACCAGCGAGTGCCCGACGCGATTGACCGAGGTGGCCATACCCAGTTGCGCCATCAGGCGTACGGCGGTCGCCCCGATCATGACGATCGGCACCCAAAGCAGCGGCTGGGCGGCGATCAGGGCGGGCACCTGAGAGGCGGCGGGCGAATCGGTCTCGCCGAACAGCATCTCCACCGCCGGTTTCAGGAACCAGATCAGGAATTGCGTCGAGAGGGCCACCAACACGGCGCAAACGATAGCTAGCGCCAGAAAGCCCTTGTATTTTTGCAGATAATCGCGCCACACCCGCGCCATTATGGCGCGCGTGCCGGTATCCGGCGTAACAGTGAGGGCGGCGGAGGATGGGGTCATGAAGGGGTATAAGTGACTGAACCTCAAACTATATAGGGTTATGCCCATCCCGGGCAAAGCCAATAGTTTGTCATCCGGTGCGGAAATCTGTATATCCCGCCGGTCTTTGTTTGGTTCGGTCCCCGTGAAGCTGTTCAAGAAACGTAAAACGCCCAAGGTTTTCGACACCTCGACGCCGTGGGGGCTCTTCAAGACCTATCTGGCCTTCCTGTGGAACGACCACGCCTATCTGCGGGTGGGCTTCACCAATGCGCACTGGATCGACGACAAGATGGTGCGCACCAATCAGCCGTGGCCGTTTCAGCTCGCCTGGTTCCAGAAGCACGACGGCGTGCGCACGGTGATCAATCTGCGCGGGGGGCAGGGCGCCTTTTTCGCGCTGGAACGCCACGCCTGCGAAAAGCTGGGGCTGGATCTGGTCGATTTCATCGTCACCTCGCGCGATGTGCCGTCCGCCGAGGCGATCCTCGAAGCTGAAAAGCTGTTCGACACGATCCAGTATCCGGCCCTGATGCACTGTAAATCCGGAGCGGACCGCGCCGGGATCATGAGCGTGCTCTACCGCCATCTGCACCTCAAGCACCCCTTGCGCGAGGCGGTGCAAGAGTTGGGGCTGCGCACCCTGCACATGAAGGCGGGCAAGACCGGCGTGCTGGATTACATCTTCGACTGCTACTTCGCCGAAGGCGAGCCGCGCGGCATGAGCTTTGTCGAATGGACGCAATCGGACCTCTACGACCCGGTGAGGATCAAGTCGGACTTCAAGGCCGCGTGGTGGGGCACGCTGCTGACCGAAAAGATATTCCGCCGGGAGTAGGTCGCAGTTGCACCCCCGCCCTTTTTCGAGCAAGCTTTGGCGCTATTGCTGAGCGAAACGGGGTATCGCCATGTCTCTGAAAATTGTAGCGGCAAGCCTGGCCCTGCTGGCCTTGACGGGTTGCGCTTCGACGTCGGAGCCTGTCGCGGGCACAACCGAAGCCGCCCTTCCGTCGCCCAAGGCGTGCAAGGCGCGCGATCTGGTCTTTACGAAAGACGCCAACGGCAAGGGCTATTGCGTCACCGAGGCGCAGGCCAAATGCCAGCAGTCAGCGCTTCTGGTGCTGGGCGACGCGGATTGCCTCAACACGCTGATGTGGAAAGACAATACGTCGCGCCCGGAGCCACTGCCGCACGGCACGGCGGTGACGCCGACCAAGCCGAAATGACATGAGGGGCCGAATTTCATTTTAAACTTGAAAATCCGGGTGTTTTCTGGTAAATATAGTACCAGATATGGAAAGCGAGGCTTTTGCAAGATCGCCATATCACGCCCGCCCACGAGGCCAGCATACCACGGTAAGGGGCACTCGCACGGCTTATGCCATAATAAAGACCCCGAAAGGGGTCTTTTTTATTTAGGGTATTGGCCTGTTATTGAAATAGCTCTGTTTCAGTATTTGCCTTATTTTTTGACGGTTCTTGATGCGCGTGGCATCGATCGTCTTTTCATAGGCGCTTTTCACATTGAATTCGAGATGAATGTCAGGCCTGCGACTCGGAAAAACAGAATAGACAATCAGATATTTCATCCCTGATTGTAGCGGGCTTTCACACATAGCCAGATTATTGACGCGGTTGCGATCCGTAGACTGCCACGTATAGTCGTTATTCAGGATGAGGGCTTCACATATTCCTGGAAGTCGTCGGGACAGGCTGTAACGCACTGTGCAAAAGGTGCGTGAGTGACCGCCCTTATCAAGGATCACGCATTCCAAAGAAGCGGCATCATGCGCTGTCGAATAGACATGCGAGTTAAAGGAAAGCCGTAGGATCAGATCGGTGCCGTCACGGGCATGCCCTTGCAGGATTATCCTGAAAGGCTGCAAATGGTGTAAACTATAGTTCGTACCATTCGACGAAATCGGGCCGTGATTAATAGTCAAGCTTTTAATCGTTGGCGGGATTGAGCAGCTTGTGCGCGTGTATGACGAAATAGCGCATCAGGGCGTTATCGACCGTGGACTGGGCCTTGGTGCGCCACACGGTCTTGGCCTCTTCGTAGGTGGCGTAGGCGCCGACGAATTCGATGGCCTTGAGGTCCTTGAACGAGGTCGAGCCGGGGGCCGTCAGTTCGCCGCCGATGACGAGGTGCAGAAGTTGATTGTCGCTCATAATCTTACTCTCAGAGGGTTTCGAGGGAGGGAAGGGCGGCGCAACGACGCCGGATTTCGGGGTAGAGGTCGCCATTGGCGCAGATCAGCGAGGGTTTCAGGCTGTCGGGCGCGTTGAAATCGTAGGCCTGCCCCAGATGGTCGGAGACGACGGCACCGGCCTCGTGGCAGATAAGGGTGGCGGCGGCCACGTCCCAGTCGCGCTTGGGCGTCAGGGCCAGCGTAAAATCGGCGCGGCCCGCCGCCACGCACACCATGCGATAGGCGACCGAGGGGCGCGAGGTTATGGTCATTTTCGGCCAGGGTTCCGGCCAGATGTCGCGGCTGAACAGGCGGGCGTCGCCGATGCCCTGCGCGTTATCGAGCGTTTTTGTAGCCGAGGCCTGGATAGGTTCGCCGTTAAGGAACGCGCCCAACCCCTTGCCTGCACTGTACATTTCGTTGGAGTCCGGCGCGTAGACCACGGCGGCGACCGGCTGATGAGCCTGCACGAGACAAAGCGCGATGGTCCAGTAGGGCGAGCCCTTGGTGAAGCCCATGGTGCCGTCGATGGGATCGAG
Organism: Asticcacaulis sp. AND118; assembly: GCF_020535245.1. Classification (GTDB taxonomy): domain Bacteria; phylum Pseudomonadota; class Alphaproteobacteria; order Caulobacterales; family Caulobacteraceae; genus Asticcacaulis. The sequence continues at coordinate 1,162,340 of NZ_CP084910.1, forward strand.
CACGAACAGGTGCGACTGGGTCAGACGGGCGTCGGTGTCGGGCGATTCCTCGCTCTGCCAGCCATAGGTCGGGCGCGCGTCGAGCAGCGCCTCCTTGAGCCACAGATTGACCTCCAGATCGGCATTGGTGACGATCGAGCCGTCGGACTTGTACGAAATGTTCAGGCCCTGCGCCTTGAGGTGCTGAGCCAGCGCGCCGGCGCGGCGCGCGCGGTCGATCAGCAGATCGAGATCGTCCTGAAGCGTCGCCGGAGACCTGCCCATCACTTGCCCCCGATGGTCAAAGCGTCGACCAGCACCGACGGCGTGTCGAGCGTGCCCTTGATCTCAAGGTCGGAGGCGGGCTCAAGGCGCGCGAAGATGTCGATCAGATTGCCGGCGACGGTGATCTCATTGACCGGGTAGGTGATTTCGCCGTTCTCAAACGCAAAGCCCGACGCCCCGGCGGACCAGTCGCCGGTGTCGGAATTGACGCTGGGGCCGAACATCGAGGTGACGATGACGCCCGAACCGGCGGCCTTCATCAGGTCGGCGGGCGAGCGCGCACCGGGGCTGAGGATGATATTGTGCGCCGAAACGCCCGCCGGATGGGCCAGGGAGCGCGAAGCGTGGCCGGTCGAGGCCATGCCCAGTTGACGCCCGGCGGCGGTGTTGAGCAGCCAGGTGGTCAGCACGCCGTCTTCGATCAGCTTGCGCTCCGACACTGCCACGCCTTCGTCGTCGTACAGGCACGAGCCCAGACCGCGCTTGCGGAACGGATTGTCGATGATGTCGACGCCGGGCGCGAACAGGCGCTGACCGAGCTTGTCCTTCAGATAGCTGGAGCCGCGCGCCACCGAGGTGCCGGAAATGGCCCCCAGAAACAGACCGATCAGCGACTTGGCCGTGCGCGGTTCGAACAGAACCGGCGCGGTCTGGCTGTCGATCTTGCGTGCGCCGAGCGCCTTCAGCGCGCGCGCGGCGGCGACCGACCCGATGGCTTCGGGGGAGGGGAGGTCGGACAGATAGCGCGTCGAGCGGCCTTCGCCGTCGCGCTCCATGCCGCCCTTGGCGTCGGTGGCGATCAGGCGCGCCGACTGGAACGACAGGCTGGTGCGGTGCTCGCCGCGGAAACCGCCGGAGGTCAGCAACTGCCATCGGGTGAAGCTCTGGCCCGCGCTGGCGCTGTCGCTCTGCAGGCGCGGATCGATCAGGCCCGCCGCCTCGCAGGCCAGCGCCCGCTCGCGAAAGGCTTCGGCATTCAGTTCGGTGGGGTCGAAAATGTCGAGATCGAAGGCGTCGCCGCGCCAGAGCAGCGCCGGATCGGCCAGACCCGCATAGGCGTCGTCGGGAGCCAGTCGCGCCATGGCGACGCAGCGTTCGACCAGACGTTCCAGCGTGCGGTCGGAAAACTCCGAGACCGACACCACGGCCTGCTTTTGCCCGGTGAAAACCCGCAGCCCCAGATCGGCGGTTTCGTCGGACTCGACCGTCTCGACCTCGCCCTTGCGCACGCCGACGCTGAGGGAGCGGCTGGTCGAATAGACGGCTTCGGCCGCGTCCGCGCCGCGCGCCCGCGCCATGCCGATGACGCGCTCAAGCAGCGCCGGGGTGTCGGTGCGGGCAGGGGGCTCTGTTTGCAGGTGCAGCATGAGACTATCTAGGCGTGGCAGGGGTGTGGGCGCAAGTCTCAAATGGAACGATTCCAGCGCCTTCGGCTATCATAACTCTGTTTTATAGGATTATTTCCTACCGATTAGTATAATCTTTAGGGGGTGCGCATAGATTTACGGTAAATGCGCAGTCTGCGGTGGGGTGCGCGTCATCGTAAGGTTATTTATGCTGTCCGTAACCGAACGCGCCGGGGGGCTGCGACGGCTTTTCAGCCGCCTGTTCCGTCGACTGAAACCGGGACGCCGTCCCGGTGAGGTCGATCCGGCCGAATTGAAGCGCCAGAAGGTGATGGCCCTGCGGCCCATCGTGCGCGGCCTGTGCGGCGTGGTGGGCAGCTACTATATCCTTATCTTCGTCGCCCACTTCTTTTATGAGACGGGCATCGCCCTGCCGGTGCTGACCACCCTGTCGGCAGTCACGGCCCTGACGTGCTGGGCTTTCTTCATCTGGACGCGCGGCACCGAAGCGATGGGGCGGCTCGAAATCGCCAGCCTGGTCGTCAATCTGTTGATGTACGCCAATGTGGTGACCTATCAGGGCCTGCATTTCGAGCCGGCCAAACTGATCTATTTCGTCCTGCTGACTCTGGTCTACGCTACCTCCGCCGCGTCCCTGCGCGTGGTGTTGCCGACCTGTTGTCTGGCGGTCGTGACCATGTACATCATGGCCAGCGGCGCGGGTTTCCCGGTGCTGAAACAACATATCTGGGTCGGTATTGCCGGCATCACCACGGCTTTCGGTATGGCCGGCATCATGCGATCGACCATTTTTCGCGCCGTACATGCCCGTGTGCTGGCCGAAAAACACCGCCATGAGGCGCAGGTTCTGGCGCATTATGACGCCCTGACCACCCTGCCCAACCGCCGCAGCTTCTTCACCGAACTGGAAGTGGCCATGGTGGGGGCGCAGCGCGGCCACCCGTTCGATCTGGCCCTGATCGATCTCGACGGCTTCAAGCCGGTCAACGACCTCTATGGCCACAGTGTCGGCGACGCCCTGCTGATCGAGGTGGGCAGCCGTTTGCGCGCCGTCGTCGGCACGCGCGGGGTCGTGGCGCGTCTGGGTGGCGACGAATTCGCCCTGATTCTCAACCGGCAGCATACGGATGACGACCTGCGCCGTTTCGGCGAAGACCTGTGCGACGCCTTGCGTCAGACCTATGTGCTGGGCGGCGGGGTCAACGCCAATATTTCCGGCTCGGTCGGCTTCGTCCATTCGGACCCGGCGGGCCAGTGGACAGCGTCTCAGATGCTGGAGCGCGCCGACTACGCCCTCTATTACGCCAAGCAGAACCTGCGCGGCGCGCCGGTCATCTTCGATGCGCGCCACGAAAACGAGATGCAGGATTTCGGCGCCGTGGATCAGACCCTGCGCTCGTCCGATCTTGAGCGCGAACTGTACATCGTTTTTCAGCCGCAGATCGACCTCAAGGCCCAGCGCACCGTCAGCTTCGAAGCGCTGGCCCGCTGGCAGTCGGAAAGGCTGGGGGCGGTGCGTCCGGACATCTTCATCCGCGCGGCGGAACGTTCCGGCCTGATCAGCGACATCACCCTGATCCTGCTGCGCAAGGCGCTGGTGGCGGTGCACGACTGGCCTGCCGACATGCGCGTGTCGTTCAACCTGTCGGCGCGCGACCTGCACTCCTTACCGGCCATCGCGCGAATCTGCGACACGGTGCGCGAATCGGGCGTCGATCCCAAGCGCATCGAGTTCGAGATCACCGAAACCGCCATGCTGACCGACTTCGATCAGGCGCTGGAGGCTCTGGCCCTGCTCAAGGGCATGGGCAGCCGTATCGCGCTGGATGATTTCGGTTCGGGCTATTCGAGCTTCGGTTATATTCACCGCCTGCCGGTCGACAAGATCAAGATCGACCGCAGCTTCGTGACGCAACTCCTGCGCCACGATTCGACGGTGAAGATCATCAAGACGCTGATCGACCTTTGTGAAAACCTGTCGCTTGAGCACGTTATCGAAGGCGTGGAGACCGCGGCGGAACTGCGCCGTCTCAAGGATATAGGTGCGCGCTATATTCAGGGCTACTACTTCTCCGAGCCCATGCGCGCAGACACGATCGCCGCCTATCTGAGCGCCGAGACGTGGCGTGAAGGGCTCAAGGAAGCGAGCTAGAGTAGGTTTCGATGTGGTAAGATCGAAACCTACTCTAGCCTTTTGCTTTGACGCGCATTTGATTCCGAAAACCGCTGCACACTTTTCGGAATGCGCTCTAATCCTTCTTCGACGCCCCCGCTTCGCTGAGGGCGATGGCTATGGCCTGGTCGCGCTTGGTGACCTTGTCGCCGCTTGAGCTTTTCAGGTCGCCGTCCTTGTATTCGCCCATGACCTTTTCGATCTTGCGCTTCTGGGCCGGGGTTTGCTTGGCCATGATCCATGCTCCTGTGATGATGGGAGTCTGCGCCTGGCCGGATCAGGAAGCGATCAGGATTTGCGCGCCCAGTTGAAAGCATCGAGCGGGATCGACTGCGCCATCTTCGCCGCGCCGGCATCGTTGGGGTGCAGGCCGTCCTTCACATCATAGGCCTTCAGCAGCCAGCCGGGCCGTGCCGGGTCGTCCAGCGCCTTGTCGAAGTCGAACACCCCGTCGAAGACATCCGATTGACGTATCCACGCATTCAGCGCCACGCGCCGCGTCTCCTTCTCGTCGGCGTAATAGTCTTTGAAGGTCGTGCCCTTGAAGGGCGTCAGCGTCGCCGCATAGACACGGATGCCGTGGGCCTGCGCGCGGGCGGCGATCTGGGTCAGGCCCATTTTGAGGGCCTCCAGCGGCGCATAGCCCGCGCTGTCCGGACCGGCGGCGTGGCCGAGATCATTGATGCCGATGAGCAGAACCACGGCCGCAACATTGGGCTGCGCCAGCACGTCGCGGTCGAAGCGGGCCAGCGCGCCGGTGCCGAAGCGCGCCCAGGTGCCGTGATTGAGCAGGCGGTTGCCGCTGATCCCGGCATTGACGACGCTCAAGGGGATGTTGGCGGCGCTCAGGCGCTCGCTGAACTGGTCGGGCCAGGGCTTGCCCTGATCCGGCGTGATGCCGAAGCCGTCGGTGATCGAATCCCCGAAGGCGACGAGGGCCTGCGTACGGGCGGTGACGACCTCGACGCCCGACATCCACGGAAAGGCATTGCCGATGCCGATATCGGTCCTGGCTACCGGCAGTTCGGCGGCAGCGGTTTCGCGCCCCCCGGTGACGTAGAGCGCGCCGCGCTGGATTTCGTGCAGAGTGGTCAGGGCGGCCGGGCCCTTGACGTAAAGGCTGAGGGCGAGGTCGGCATGGGCTTCGACGGTCAGGGCGATCGGGTCGCTGAGGACATACGCGCCGGGCGGGATGGTCACGCCCGTCTGACCGTTGAAGGTCGCGGCGCGGTCGCTTTGCGGGTCGATGCGCGCGCCGTCGACGCGCTTCGCCACGCGCAATTCATCGATGCGCAGCGGCGTGTCGCCATAGGCGTTCGACAGGCGGATGCGCACGGCGCTGCCCCCGGCGCTGAGGCGGACGATCTGGCGCAGCGTCAGGTCTTCGATCTGGGCCTTGTTGCCGGAGGGCTCAGGGGCCGCGTACCATGACGGCGTCCAATGCTGAGCGGTTCGGGCGAAGGCGGGCAGGGCGGGGAGCAGACTCAGGCTCGTAAGGCCGGACATCAGCGCGCGACGGTTCAGAACGGACATGGCGACTCCCCTGCGAAATTTGGCGCATCTAACGCTATTTTCTACCGAAAAGAAACCGCCCCTCTCCCGTGGTTGAGAGGGTGGCGCGTAGCGTCGGGTGGGGGGGTATACCCCGTTCCGAAGTGCACGTTTTCAAACGCTTAAGCGCAAATTCCACCCATCTGTCCCCGGTGGCCAACCTTCTGTCATGCTGAGCCCATGACACACGCCGACCCCCATACCCCTGCCTATAGCCGCCTGATGCGCCTGGCCGATCAGGTACTGAGCGCGCTCGAAACCGCGCCAAGCCCGACCAATGCGACGGAGATTGCGCGGGTCGCCCGCGCCATCCTCGCTGCCGAGCGTATGCTGCGGGCGATCTACACGCCGCTGGTGAAGGCGAAGCCCGCCCGGTCTGCCCCCTCCGCCTCGACAAGCTCGGCACCTCCCCCGTTGCGCCCTGACGGGCTTACAGGGGAGGATGAACGCGAACCATCCTCCCCTGTAGCGCAGCGTACGGGGGAGGTGGCAGCGAGCGAAACGAAGGTGACGGAGGGGGCGAGGCCAAAAGACAACTGGCAAAGAGGTTGGGCCGACAAACAGGCTCATATGCGCGAACAGCGCGCGGCTCGTACCGGCAAATGGCCGGATGGCACGCCTTACAGGAAGTCGGGATAAGCTATCCTCCGTACGGGCGGAGAGAGAAGATTACTTCCAGATCGGTTTGCCGTTGCCCGGCAATCCCATGGCCGCCCATTTGGCCGAAACGCGGTCGATGACGGCCTGTTCCATGTACAGTTCTTCGCCCCATTCGCGGTGGGTTTCCGGCTCCCACTTGTTGGTGGCGTCCAGCCCGACCTTCGAGCCCAGTCCGCTTTCCGGCGAGGCGAAGTCGAGATAGTCGATCGGCGTGTTCTCGATAATGGTCAGGTCGCGCGCCGGGTCCATGCGCGTCGAGACCGCCCACATGACGTCCTTCCAGTCGCGGCAGTTGATGTCGTCGTCCACCACGATCAGCCATTTGGTGTACATGAACTGACGCAGGTACGACCACGCCCCCATCATCACGCGCTTGGCGTGACCGGGATAGGCTTTCTTAATCGAGATGACGGCAATGCGGTAAGAACACCCTTCCGGCGGCAGCCAGAAGTCGACAATTTCCGGAAACTGTTGACGGATCAACGGGATAAAGACTTCATTTAACGCTTCGCCCAGTACCGAGGGCTCGTCGGGCGGACGGCCGGTGAAGGTAGACAGATAGATCGGCTGCTTGCGCCGCGTGATCGCCGTGACCTGAAACACCGGGAACTTTTCGACCGAATTGTAGTAGCCGGTGTGGTCGCCATAGGGGCCTTCGTCGGCATATTCGTCGAGCAGCACGTGGCCTTCGAGCACGATTTCGGCCTCGGCGGGCACCATCAGGGGCACGGTCTTGGCGGGCACCAGTTCGGCCTTGGCCCCGCGTAGAAGCCCCGCGAACTGATACTCGCTGAGCGTATCCGGCACCGGCGTCACGGCGGCAAGGATGGTGCCCGGATCGGCCCCAAGCACGACGCAGGCGGGCAGGGGCTCTGTCTTTTTGGCCTTTTTCCAGCGGGCGTGATGCTGCGCGCCGCCGCGATGGGCCAGCCAGCGCATGATGGCGCGGTCCTTGCCCAGCACCTGCATGCGGTAGATGCCGAGGTTGAAATCGTCTTCGCGCGCATCGGACGGACCCTTGGTGACGACGAGGCCCCAGGTGATCAGCGGCGCCGGCTCGCCGGGCCAGCAGCCCTGCACCGGCAGGCGCGTCAGGTCGATGTCATTACCGGTCTGCACCACCTCCTGCACCGGTGCCTTGGAGACGGTCTTGGGGCGCATCCCCATGACGGTCTTGGCCAGCGGCAACATGCTGAGCGCGTCCTTGAAGCCGCGCGGCGGTTCGGGCTGACGCAGGAAGGCCAGCAGTTCGCCGACTTCGCGCAGATCCTGCGGATTGGTGCGGTCCTTGCCTTCGAGCGTGACGCCCATGGCCACGCGCTTGACCGTGCCGAACAGGTTGACCAGCACCGGCATGTCGGATTTCGAGCCATCGGGCAGGATGACGTTTTCGAACAGCACCGCCGGGCCTTTTTCGGCCAGCAGACGGGTCTGGATCTCGGTCATTTCAAGGTGCGTGGACACCGGCTCGCTCACCCGGACCAGTTCGCCTTCGCGTTCGAGCTTGGTTATGAAATCTCGCAGGGACTTGTAGGCGCTCATGACCGGGACTTTCGTTAAGCGCATTCCGAAAAGTGTGTGCGGTTTTCGGATCAAAATGCGCGACAAAGAAGTGCCGCGAGACATAGGCCGATGAGGCGACGCCTGCAAGGGCGTTCCGTCCGGCGGAAGCCTGATCTCTGCTCCCTGTGCCGCCGGGGGAAGGGGGCTATTGCGCTCTTCTCTCCTCCCTGCGCGTTAGCGTGGGTAGGTGGATTTTGCCGGAGGCAAAAGACGGAGGGGGGCGACTCTGAAGGCGGGTGTGGCACAGGTTTTAGCCGTGCACCCTCTCAAGGGGCAAGGGGTTGGTCTGCGGGACAGTCGCCCCCCCTCCGTCAGCTTCGCTGACACCTCCCCATCGCTACGCGACAGGGAGGAGAAACAAGCCTATTGTGTCGGCGAATCTGAGATAGAGCATGACCCAACTTCTGATCATCGGTGCCACAAGCCTTGTGGGGCAGAGGCTGCGCGACATCGTGCCGCAGGCTGTTTTCACCACGCGCAAACCGAAACAGCCCAACGACCTGTTCCTCGACCTGACGCACCCGGACGCTTTCGAAGGGGACGGCTTTGCCCATGTGGTCGTGACCTCGCCCCTCTGGCTGATCACCGACGCCGTACTGGAAAAACTGTGGGCGCAGGGGATGAAGCGCCTGGTCGCCTTTTCCTCGACCTCGCGTTTCACGAAGACCTTTTCGCCGCAGCCGGAAGAACGCCGCGTCGTCGAGCTTCTGAGCGAAGCCGAGGCGCGCATTGAGGCCTTTTGCGCCACGCACGATGTGGACGGGACGATCCTGCGGCCGACCCTGATCTATGATGAGGGCCGCGATCAGAACATCAGCCGTATCGCGGCGACCATAGACCGGCTGGGCGTTTTTCCGGTGTGCGGGCGGGCGTCGGGCCTGCGGCAGCCGGTCCATGCCCGTGATCTGGCCAGGGCGGCTCTGGGCGTGCTTTCGACCGGGGCGACGGCCAACCGCGCCTATGACCTGTCGGGGGGCGAGACGCTCAGCTATCGCGAGATGGTGGCGCGGATATTTGCCGCCAAAGGCCGCCCGGCGCGTATCCTTAGCCTGCCGGAGTGGGTGTGGCGTCTGGGGTTCGGGGTGTTGGGCTGGCTGCGGCCCGGTGCGGCGCTGAAGGGCAATATCCATATGGCCTTGCGCATGAATACCGATCTGGTCTTCGATCACACGGCGGCCACCCGCGATTTCGGCTATCAGCCGGAATTTTTCAAGCCAGATTTTTGAGGCCGGATTTCTGAAGAATCGCCTCAGCCGTCCACACCGCCTGACTGAAGCAGGCTTGCAACAGATAACCGCCAGTCGGGGCCTCCCAGTCGAGCATTTCGCCGATGGCGTAGACGCTGTTCAGGGCCTTCAGTTGGTAATCCGGGGTCACGGCGTCGAACGCAACCCCCCCGGCGCTCGATATGGCGCGCTCCAGTCCCTGCGCGCCCGTGAGCGTCAGCGGCACGGCCTTGATCAGGCTGGGTATTTGGACGGGCATAATCTCCCGACCGCCTTCGCGCAGGACGGCGATCTGGGCCGGGCTGAGGCTCAGCGTCTTGCGCAGCCTGTTGCTTAAGGAATCGGTCTTTGCCCCGCGCGATAGCTTGTTCTGGATCTGCGCTTCGGACAGTTCCGGCTTAAGGTCTAGCGTCAGGGTCGCCGATCCGCGCCGTTCGATGGCGTCGCGCAGGGCCGCTGTGAAGGCGTAGACCAGCCCGCCCTCGATTCCGTCGCGGGTCAGCATCAACTCGCCCTTGCGCGTGCGACCGTCGAAGGTGAGGGCTACGTTCTTTAGGGGCTCTCCCGCGAATTTGTCGCGAATCACCTCGCTCCACGGGACCCGGAAGCCCATATTGGCCGGACGCAGCGGCGCGATGGCCACGCCTTTGTCGGCAAGAATCCCCGTCCAGCCGCCATCGGAGCCCAGACGCGGCCAGCTTGCTCCGCCCAGCGCCAGCACGGTGACGTCGGCCTGTACGCGGACGCGCTCGCCCTGATGGTCGAACAGTAGTGCTCCGTCGTCCCAGCCCCGCCAGTCGTGGCGCAGATGAAAGCGGACGCCCATGCCGGAATTTGAGGCCTCCAGCCGCGCCAGCCAGTTGCGCAACAGGGGCGAGGCCTTCAGCGCCCTGGGGAAGACCCGCCCGCTGGTGCCGACGAAGGTTTCGGCTCCCAGCCCGTCGGCCCAGTCGCGCAAGGCTTTGGGCGGAAAGGCCTCGATGACCGGCTTCAGCGCGGCGGCGCGTGCGCCGTAGCGTCCCACAAAAGCAGCCAGCGGTTCGGAATGGGTGAGGTTCAGCCCGCCGCGTCCGGCCATCAGGAACTTGCGCGCCACCGAGGGCATGCGGTCGTAGATATCGACGCGCAAACCCGCGGCGCTGAGCCGCTCAGCCAGCATCAGCCCGGCGGGTCCGGCACCGATCACGGCGATGGAAGGAAACGAGGTCATAGCCGTCCTTAATCCGTCCCGAAGGGGGCGGGCAAGGGGGCCTGTGCGGATTGAGAATAATTCTTATTTATCGAAAAATCAAAAACGATCGATTTTCTTTTTGGCGCGCCCGGTCCTAATCTGATCTCACAACAAGGAGACACATCATGCGTCTGTTCGCCAAAACCCTGTCCTACGGCACCATCCACGTCATGGTCGCGTCCACCGTCGCCTATGTTCTGACCGGAAACTGGGCCATCGCCCTCGGTATAGGCCTGTTGGAACCCGTCGTTCAGACACTGGTTTTCCCGCTGCATGAATATATCTGGGAGCGCAAGGTCCCGGCAAAGCTGGAACTGTTCCATAGTCACTGAGGAAGGTGTCTCACCACGGAAAATACAGAAGGCATGGACGTCATTGTACTCACAGCAAATGTGGACGCACCAAATTTTCCGTGCTTTCTGTGTTTTCCGTGGTTAATTCTAACGCCGTTTCCATGTCTCCCGACCCAGGCGTCGAGCCTGTGGTTCGGACGCTCGTTTTTCCGCTCCACGAACATCTGTGGGAGCCTAAGTCGGGCCGTATCAAGGGGGGGCCACAAACATCAGCCAAGGGTAATCCCTGCCGCTTACTGTTCCTTTATTCCGCCTTTATTTTCCGGCTTCATTATCCGATTGCCAGCCGGTGCGGTTCGGATTAACCCTCTCGCATCTGTCCTGTTTTTTGGAAGGGTTGCGTCAATGAAGCGCCTCGTCATCATCTCCCTGATCGCCATTCTGCCGGTGCTTTCGGCGTGCAACACCATCAAGGGCGTCGGCCGCGACATCGAATCGGTCGGTGAAGCCCTCGACAACGCCACCCATTAAAGCGGCCAAAGGGATGGCGCAGCAGGTTTGAACCGGCTATCACTGCGCCATGACCGACCCTGATCCTGAACGCCTCACCCAGCACGGGTTGCGACCGCTGGTGAATTTTCTCCAGCAGGCGCGCACCCACTATCTGGAACAATATCGTTCGTTCATCGAAAACCACCGCATGGCGGGTAATGCCGGCGAGCCCGAAGCCTTGCTGGAGGCCGACGACGCCACCCTGTTCGACAAGCTTCTGGTGGCGGACTATCTGATCACCGACGCCGACCCGCGCGTGGTGCGCTTCGAGCCGTCGCGGATGCTGAGCTTCAAGCCGATCACCGTGACCATTACCGGCATGGACATCGTCATCGAGCGCCTGCGCTGGGACGATGTGGTGGTGTTGAGCGATGTGGCCCTGCCGCTGAAGACCGATCTGCAGGTGTGGTTCGAGGACTGGACCACGCCGCGCGAAGGCGAGGACGAACACCGCGAACCGCTGGCCAATGTGCTGCACAGCTTCCGCTTCGAAGAAGGGCAGTTCCGCATCGACTTCGGTTCGGCCCCGCCGGCGGCGCTGATCGACCTGTTCTTGCTGCTCAACGAGTCTGGCGCGAAGTCGGTGCGGTTGGTTTAAGGCGATTTGACCACGGAAAACACGGAAAGCACGGACTTCATTGCGCGAAGCGTGCTTAAATTTACAAGCCGCGCGATGAAAAGGCCCTTCGGGTAAGGTCAGAGCCGCACGGTTTCCGTGCTTTCCGTGTTTTCCGTGGTTTAACCCCTCTTACTTCTTACGCAGTTCGATCTCGGCGATCAGGCGGTCCAGCGCCGTCTGGATGAATTTGAGGTTCGCTTCGTCGGCAAAGTGACCGTCGACGAACTTCTTGTCGATGGCCGGGATGACCACTTCGGCGCCGCCCAGCGGATGCGCACCGATGGCCGCCAAGGTGCCGCGAATCTGCCCCTGGGCGCGCACGCCGCCGGTCGAGCCGGGCGAGGTGGTGATGATCAGCACCGGTTTGCCCGCCAGCGCCGCCTTGCCATAGGGCCGCGACAGCCAGTCGATGAGGTTCTTGGTCGAACCCGGCATGGCGTAATTATATTCCGGGCTGGCGATAATGACGCCGTCGGCGGCATTGACCTGAGCGCGCAGGCGCGTGACGCCTTCCGGATTGGGCTCGATATCGAGATCCTGATTATAGACCGGCACGTCGGCGACCTCGGCCACCTCTATCTCAATACTGTCTGATCCTTTGGCGGCCGCCTGAGCCGACAGGGTGCGCAGCAGGGCGGTGGTGTACGAGGCCTTGCGCAGGGAACCGGAAATCGCAATGAGCTTGAGGCTGGACATGTCGGTATCTCGCATTATCTGTAATTTGTATGGCTACACATAGGCCGCGCCGGGCGTCCCTGCAAGCATCATAGGCATAAAGGCTTGCACCGGGGAGAGGGAAGGGGGCAAGGTAGCGGCCTGTTCGATGAGGTTTCATGTCCGCGCATCACGACCACACTGACCCTGATCCCGGCCCCGATCATGGCCCTGATCATGGTCATCATCACGATCACAGCCACGATATAGGTCCGGCCACCGATCCGGCCTATCGCCGCGCCCTGTGGTCGGTCATGGCGATCAACGCCGTGATGTTCTTTGTCGAAATCGGCGCGGGCCTGCAAAGCCAGTCGAAATCGCTGCTGGCCGATTCGCTCGATTTTGCCGGCGATGCGGCCAATATCGCGCTCAGCCTGTTCGTGATGACGGCGTCGGTGGCGGTGCGGGCCAGGACTTCGCTGCTCAAGGCGGCAACCATGTTTCTCTTCGCCTTCTGGATCATGGGCACGACCCTGTGGCAGGTCTATACGGGCGAGGTGCCGCGCGCCGAGGTGATGGGCCTGATCAGCATTCTGGCGGTCGTGGCCAATGTCGGCTCGGCGCTGTTGCTATGGAAGTATCGTGAAGGCGATTCCAACATGATGTCGGTGTGGCTGTGCACGCGCAACGACGCCATCGGCAATCTGATGGTGCTGGGGGCGGCGATCGGGGTGTGGTTCACGCAGAACACCCTGCCGGATGCGATCGTGGCGCTGGTGATGGTGGCCATGGGGCTTCAGGCCGCGACGCGCATCGCCGAACAGGCGTGGGCGGAATTGAAGGCGGCGTGACTCTCCTCCCCATTGCGGCGCGACAGGGAGGAGATTAGAGGCCCAATCCTCGTAACCTTTCGCGCAAAGCCGGAACGATTTCCGCCTCGAACCACGGATGACGGTTCAGCCACAGGCGATTGCGTGGCGATGGGTGGACCAGCGGAAAGAAAGCGCCATAACCCTCAGCCTGCCGCACCCGTTCGGTCAGGGACAGCCGGTCGCTCAGATAATAGCCCTGCGCATAGGCGCCGATCAGCAGGGTTAGTTCGATATGGGGCAGGGTTTCCCTTACACGGGCGTGCCACAGCGGCGCGCATTCCGGGCGCGGCGGATTGTCGCCGCCCCCACCTTTACGTGTCACCGCCCGACCCGGATAGCAGAAGCCCATCGGCATGATGGCGAAGCGGCTCTGATCGTAGAAGGCCTCCGGCGTGACCTGCATCCAGTCGCGCAGGCGCTGGCCCGAAGCGTCGTCCCACGGGACGCCCGACGCATGGACCCTGGTGCCGGGAGCCTGACCGACGATCAGCACGCGGGCGGCGGGGTTACCCGCGCGCAGAACCGGCCGCGGCCCCAGCGGCAGATGCGCCTCGCACACGCGGCAGGCGCTGATCTCATCGAGAAGGGTCAAAACAGGCTGTCCTGCATCGGGGCGGTGTCATCGTCGGCGATATGGAAGAAGTCTTCCGGCGGCAGGGCCGGATCGAACAGGGTGTTATCGAGCCAGGCCTTCCATTGACGACGTCCGACGACGACGGGCTCGCGATCGTGCAGCGCCGCCATCTGCGCCCTTGCGGCGCGGGTCAGTATTGTGAAGGTGTCGCCCTCCCACAGGCCGGCAAAGACCAGAGGCTCGTTATCCTTGCGCGTGATGCGATGGCGGCGTTTAGGGTTGGATGGTCCCGACCACTCATAGAAACCGGCGACCGGCACCAGGGCGTGACGCCGTGCAAAGGCATCGCGGAAGCTCGGCTTTTCCGCCGCCGTTTCGATACGGGCATTGAAGGTGGAGGCCTTCGGCGCATCTGTCGCCCAACCGGGGATCAGTCCCCAGCGCGCCGTCATCAGGTTCGGCCCGGCGGTGATTATGGGATAGGCGAGGGTGGGTTTGACCACATTGACCAGCACTTCAGCGATGACCTCATCATCGATACCGAGGCTTTTCAGAAAGTCGCGCCATTCTTTCAGCGCCAGAAATTGTCCGCACATCCGTCAACTATAGAGGGGCGCTATCCGGAAACAAGACTGGCTCTCTGGCGCGTTTTTCGTTAGGACGGCGGCATGTCCGAGACCTTTACCCGCATCTATGACGGCGCAGAGCCTATCCGCCTCAACAAATGGCTGGCGCAATCGGGCGTCTGTTCGCGGCGCGAAGCCGATGCCTTCATCGCCGACGGGCTGGTCAGCGTCGATGGCGAGGTGGTGCTGGACGCCGGGCGCAAGGTCGAGGCGGGGCAGAGCGTCAGCTTTAATCCTGAAGCGCAGGCCTCGCTCGACGCCAAGCTGACCGTCGTCTATCACAAGCCGGTGGGCATCGTGTCGGGGCAGCCGGAAGCCGGCGAGACCCCGGCGGTGCGCATGATCCGCCGCCCCAACCACTGGGGGCAACTGACCCAGTGGCCCAATCAGGACTCGAAGCTCGCCCCGATCGGGCGGCTGGATAAGGATTCGCGGGGACTGCTGATTCTGTCCGAGGATGGCGTGCTGGCCAAGGCCATCATCGGCCCGGACAGCGAACTGGAAAAGGACTATACCGTCCACGTTCGGGGGCCGATCTTCGAGGCCAAGCTCAAATGGTTGCGGCACGGGCTGGAACTGGACGGGCGCAAGCTCAAGCCCGCCGTGGTCGAGCAGGTCGGCGCGCAGACCCTGCGCTTTGTACTTAGGGAAGGCCGCAACCGTCAGATCCGCCGCATGTGCGACATGTGCGAACTGCGCGTGGTCGATCTTTACCGCTCGCGCATCGGGCCGGTGGAGATCGGCGACCTGCCTGAAGGCCAGTGGCGACTGCTGACGCCGGAAGAGCGCACAGCTTTGCTCAGGGCCTGACATTCGTTTCGGGTGCAGGGGCGGTGCCCCTCCCGCCGGCGGCTCTTCCTACTTTGCTGTTCGAAAACACGTCTCCACGTGATCGTCGACCATGCCGACGGCCTGCATATAGGCATACATTATAGTGGAGCCGACAAAGCTCATGCCGCGTTTTTTGAGGTCTTTCGAGAGGGCGTCGGATTCCGGCGTCGAGGCCGGTACGTCGCGCAGGGTCTTCGGGCGGTTGCGCTTCGGCTGACCGCCGACAAAGCGCCAGACATAGGCGTCGAACGATCCGAATTCTTTTTGTATCGCCAGGAAGACGCGGGCGTTTTTTCGTACCGACCAGATTTTCAACCGGTTGCGGATGATGCCGTCGTCGTGTATCCGCGCCTCCAGCTCTTCGTCGGTGAGGGCGGCGCAGGCGGCCACATCAAATCCTTTGAAGGCGGCGCGATAATTGTCGCGGCGTTTGAGAATCGTCTCCCAGTTCAGTCCCGCCTGAGCGCCCTCCAAAATCAGCATCTCGAACAGAAGGCGGTCGTCGTGGACCGGCGCGCCCCATTCGTGGTCGTGATAATGCACATAATGCGGCTTCGATTCGTTGACCCAGCCGCAGCGCGTCATTTTATTTTGGCCGTCGGACATACATCGTCTCCTTTGGCGGCAGCTTAACGCCGTTTCGCCGTCTTTTTGTCAGCAGAACCGCCGAAGCAAGCCGGAAAATCCAAAAACTTTTGTCAGGGATGTGGATTTTGAGTCACGGCGGTCATTTTCGGTCTTTACGCACCTCTGACCTTTTGGGGGGTGGGACTTGCGTCTTTATTATAAAACGCACCGCCTGCGTCTCGATCAGATCCCGATTAAGGCGCGGAGATTGCCACTCTTTCTCAAATTCTCACAGCCATTTACCTTGTTCGGCAAAGCGGCTGAGGCTTTGGCAGGGCCGAAATAGGGCGCGAAAACACAGATTGCGGCCGAACCATGTTTTATCGCGCGGCGACATCCGGACGGCCCGCTTCCCGATGGTTTACTTACCCGGCCAACCCTAACTTGAACTCAGCCGGGGCGGTGTTGAGCCACACAGCTTAAACGCCCAGCACACAGGCTTCACCCAATGACGGGGGAGACACCGGCTGTTCCTTCTGTCCGCACCGGATGCGTGGACGCAAGGGCAACACGGATACATTTTGCAACTGGTTCAATGGAACCGAAAGGAACCCTACCATGAAGCGTTTTAATCTTTCGACCAAGATCGCCGCTTTCGCCATCGCCGGCGCCGCCTTCTCGATGACCCCGGCCCTGGCCCAGGACGCTGCCGCTCCGGCCACCGCCGCTCCGGCCGAAGCCCCGGCTGCCGCCACCACCCTGACCGGCAAGATCGCCGCGGCGGGTGAAAAGGCGGGGACCTTCACCCTGCAAGTCGGCGAAGCGCCGTCGATCAAGGAGGTCTCGGTTGACGCCTCGGCCGCCACTTCGGACGGCCAGCCCTTCGCCATCGGCGATGAAGTGACCGTAACGGGCACCCTGAGCGCCGACCAGTCGGCCCTGACCGCGACCTCGCTGGCCAAGTCGGGCGCCGCCTCGACCTCGACCAGCCCGGCGGCTCCGGCCGACTCGACCGCCCCGACGACGGAACCGGCTCCGGCCACTGAACCGGCGGCTTCGCAGCCGACCCAGTAAGCCGTAACGGCATAACCGGTCGTTCGGATCGGTAAGCCCCACCGCCCTTAGCGGCATTGTGGGCCATATGAAGGAAAACCCCGTCCGGTCGCCCCCCGGGCGGGGTTTTTCGTGGCTGAACGGGGCGAATAAAGGCGGGGTCGCCTTTCTTTGCAGGTGGGGCAGGAGCGCCGAATCGTATCCTTACACGCGGGCCATTAGGCTTAATTGCAGAGAAAACAGGAGGATAGTATGAATACCTTTATCTCTAACGGCCCGCTCACCGACTGGAACGATCACGACGCCTTCTGGAATCGCGACTTTTCCAACCGGCCGTACGGCGCGAACGAAACTTACGGCCGGTTTCAGCCGGCCTATCGCTTCGGTTACGACCTGTACGGTGAGAACGCAGGTGCCGCGTTCAACGATCTGAATGACGACGACCTGCGCAGCCGCTGGGAGTCATATCCCGATCGCGGCGACCTGCCATGGGATCGCGCCCGCGATGCCGCCCGCGACGCCTATGCCCGCCGCGACATCGACACCGCGCCGCGTCTGGAAGAGGTGATCGACAAGCACTAGATCACTACGTTTTCCGATGGAAACATAATGATCCGGATTTTGTTTGCGCCCTCGCCAGGCGGTGACCCTGCCGCCGCAATGGCTTGAACGGTAAATTTGGAAAGCCGTCCGGTTCCGCCGGGCGGCTTTTTCTTTGTGCTAAAGCATTCGTCGGCTCAGTTGAGCCGCAGAAGGGCTCTACGTTTTTGCCTGGTCGCGCAATTTTCCGAAAAGTGGTGTCCACTTTGTCGGATTGCGCTTTAGAACCGCCGGCTCACCGACAGCCAGTATGTGCGCGGGCGCAGCGGCGTCGTCTGTGGCGCCGTCTCCAGCGCGAACGGGTTGCCGTAGGCGAAGCTGTTGCTTTTGTTGCCTGTGGCGTTGGTGACGCGCAGGGAGAGGGCATAAGGGCCGAAGTCGGCGGCGCTGGCCAGGTCGAGATTGGTGTAGCCCTTCATCCAGATGACCTGACTGATGCCGTAGTTGAGGGGCGAGCCCCCGCGATAGGACAGGACGGCGGTGTGGTGCAGGCGATGGCCCAGCAGGGGTTTGCGCCACTGGGCGCTGAGGCTGGCATTGTGGCGCGAGATGTAGGGCATGCCGTCTTCGCGCACCTTGGCGTAGATGGGGTTCGTCTCGTGCAGGGTCGGATCGCTGATCTGGGCGCGCAGTTGCAGGGTCAGGTCGTCATCGGGCCGCCAGCCGGCCTCGACCTCGATGCCGGCATTGCGCCCGTCGCCGATATTGAGTGTGACCGGCAGGCCGGTGGCGCGGAGCTGATCCGACTGAATGTCGCGCCAGTCGATGTGGAACAGGGCGGCGTCGAGACGCAGGCGGCCGCCCGGCGTCCGGTACTTGAGACCGGCCTCCATACTGTACAGACGGTCGCCGTCATAGGTGCCGGGGACGATGGTGCGCTGGGCGGTGGTGGTATTGAACCCGCCGGTGCGGAAGCCGTCGGACGACAGCAGATAGATCAGCCATTGCGTCGACGGCTCATAGCTGAGCATCAGTTCGTGGGTGACCGGCGTCGCCTTGATGTCGCCGGTAACGCGGCCCGACATGGCGTAATCGACAAGGCGCACCTGAGCGATGTCGCTGAGCGTGCGGTGATGCGAGCGCTGGGCCCGCAGACCGGCGGAGACGGACCATTTCGGCGCGAAATCCCAGGTCACCTTGGCGAAGGCGGCGACGTCGTCGATACGGTCGGAGCGGTCTTCGTCATACAGGGTGCGCAGCGTAAAGACGTCGATCAGGCGCGGGGTGAAGCTTTCCTCGCTACGCGCGGCGAACAGTCCGGCCAGCCAGCGGACGCGGCGATCCGGTGGCGAGACGTAGCTGGCTTCGAGGCTCGACAGACGGATGGTCTGGTCTTCCTCGAAATAGAAGACGCCGGAATTGGCGATGGTGACGTAGCGCCCGATGGGCTGAGCATCGTAGCCGGAGTGAATCTTGTGGCGCAGGCGATTGAAGGCGACGCGCCACGTACCCGCCGCCGTTTCGCGCGTCAGGCCGACGGCGAGGTTCTGGAAGATATTGTCGTGCGGTTCGGCGAGGGCGAGGGCGCGGCGGTAGGGGCCCCGGCGACCGATGACGTACTGGCTGTTGGACGAGCGCAGGTCCTGCACGGTCAGGGTCGAATCGAGCGTCAGGGCCGGGGTGGCCTGCCATTTGAACGACAGCCGTCCGCCGGAGCGTTCGGTGTCGTTGCTGGCGTTGCGGGTCAGGGCCTCGTCCTTGATGAAACCGGCGGACTTCTCGTCCCACAGCACGGCGCGCAGGGCGGCCTCGCCGGGCAGGGGGATATTGAGCATGCCGCTGGTGCGCCACGACGGCTGGCCTTCGGCGGCGGTGCCGAGCGAAGCGCCGATTTCGGCCTCGAATTGGTCGAGTGCGGGTTTATTGGTCACCAGCCGCACGACGCCGGACAGGGCGCCCTGACCGTACAGATTGCCCTGTGGGCCTTTCAGAACCTCAAGGCGCGCCATGTCGACCAGCAGCAGGTCCGGGTCGGGGGCGTTGTAGGTGATCGGCGTGTCGTCGAGATAGAGGCCCACGGTCGACTGGGTGCGCCCGGTCAGCACGCTGTCGGAAATGCCGCGCAGGAAGATCTTGTCGCGGCCGGGCCCCAGATTGGTCACGGTCATGCCCGCCACGTGCGGCGCCAGGGTCGACAGGTCGGTGTCGTTGCCGGACAGCAGCGGCGGGGCGACCACGCTGATGCCGGCAGGGGTGTCGAAGACGCGCGCCGGGTGGCGGACGACGATCAGCGGGATATCGTCGTCCGACGGCGGGGCGACGGGCCGGGCCGGGAATCCGGGCGCGGCAGACTTCGGACGGGGGGCGCGGACGAGGCGGTAGGTGACGGCGTCGATGCGCTCGACGCGGCAGGCGCTGCCCGCCAGCAGGCGTTTCAGCGCCTGTTCCGCCGTGTGGCGGCCTGTAACAGCGCGCGGTCTGGCGTCGCAGGTGGCGGGATCGACCCCGCCGATGGACAGGCCGGTCTGCGCCGCCAAATCGATCAGAGACGGCGACAGGGCGCGGGGGGGCAGGGTGAGGTCGAAACGGCGGTCGGCAGCCTGAACGCCGGAAGCGCTAAAAAAAGGCGCGAAAAGGCTAACGGCCAGAAGCGCGGGAACGAATATAGATGGCTTCAGGCGTCGTGCGGGCATCGACCGGCAGAAACTCAGTAATACGCCCGGCAACCGCGGTTTGCGAATCGAGGGTCAGAATGGCGTTTAGCCTCAACTGCGCGGCGTCGCCTTCGACGATGATCGGCTTATCGAAATACCGGTTCAGGTCGGCGGCCACGACGGACAGCGGCTGATTGCGGTAAATAGCACGGGACGACTGCCACGCAAAGGCCTCCGCCGGATCGGCTCTGGTCATGGTGCGCGCGCCCGAGGCCTCGCGGTAGGTGCCGAGGTCGCCGGGAAGCAGACGGGTCTTCGCCGAACGCGCAGCCATTTCCACCTCGCCCTCGCGCACGGCGACGCGGACCTCGCCATTGAGGCGCGCGACATTGAACGTGGTGCCGATGTCGGTGAGCGTCAGGTCGCCGCTGAGCACGCGGAAGGGCTGGCCGTCGTTATGGGCGACGGTGATGGCCACTTCGCCCTTGTCCAGCGTGACGGTGCGCGCCGACGCCGTGATCTTCACCGACAGTCGGGTGTCGGTGTTGAGCATCAGTTGCGTGCCGTCGGACAGCGTCACGGTCTCGCGCTCGCCCTTTTGCGTATCATAGGTTTGAACCGGTGCGAACATGCCCGACGCCGCCATGATCGCCACCGCCACGACGGCGGCCAGTCCGCTACCCGCCACGGCCCTCAGGCCGAAACGGCGCTTCGGACGTTGCGCGATGGATCGCCACGCCGAGGGGGTGACTTTTTCTTCGGGGACAGGGGCATCCAGCGAGGTCCACAGGCTCAGCGCTTCGCCATAGGCGGCGGCATGACGCGGCGAAGCGTCCAGCCAGTCGGTCAGGGCGACGATATCGGCTTCGCTGATCACGCCCGACTGCGCCTTTACGGCCCAGTCGGCGGCATCTGCTTCGATTTTCGCGTCGATATCCGACATGGTTTTCCGGCCTCTCTGACCTGATGACACGCTGAAACGGCGTTACCCGTAAAAAATTCTTCTGCACCGCGAAAAAAGTCAGTGCAGTTTCCGACTTCGGTTGAGCGCCAGCAGGTGTTTCAGCGCCCCGCTGAGGTGTTTTTCGACCGAGCTGATGGAGATGTCGAGCCGTCGCGCCACCTCGGTCTGACTGAGCCCTTCCAGCTTGTGCAGGCGGAAGATGTCGCGTGTCTTCGGCGGCAGGGCGTCGATGTCTTTCAGCACGGCGCGCAGTTCCTGGCGCGCGCCCAGCACCGCCTCGGCATCCGGCGTGGCGTCGGCGTCGGCCTCGACCTGCGGGTTGAGGCCGTGCCAGGCGTCTTCGCGCGCCTCCCGGCTGTTGAGGGCGCGCCGGCGATTGAGCCACAGATTGTTGGCCATGCGAAACAGAAAGGCCAGAGGCTCCTGAATCTCGCCGTCGATGCCGCCGCGCATCAGACGCAGATAGAGGTCCTGCAGCACGTCTTCGGCGCTCGCCTCGTCGCCGCACAGCCGCGTCAGATAGCGCAGCAGCACGTCGCGTTTGGCGAAATAGATTTCCGACAGGCGCGCGGTGTTGGGCATCGGCTCTCAGGAAGGTTAATGGATGGCATTGATATAAAGGCGATTTTTGCTTTCGGGCAAGGACTTCCCGCGCGACAGGTTCCGACGCGATAAAAATTCCATAAAAAATTTCACTTCCGACATGAGGGTAGGTGTCCGCGGCGGTGTCATCGCTACAGGAGGCCCCTCCGGAAGGTGGCCGTCAGCTCTGCGGGGGGCGGACGGAACGCCGGGGCCTCCAGCTTAAACCTGAACCGGACGTCGCACATCGCGGCGTCCGGATCTTTCTTCCGGAAAGGCCTGCGCCGTAAAGGCCTGCGAAAGGCTGGCAAGCAAGGATCGCCCGTCATCTTGTCGAATTGAGTACCCAGAGTTTTTGAGTTTTCGGGGAAGTGTAATGCGTTTGCTGAACATCATGCTGACCAGGGCGAAGGGTGGCGACGGTCTGATGGCGCGTCACTATCACGAAGCCCTGACGGCGGAAGGCTACGATGTCGTCAGCGTCGGCCATCCGGACGGTATGCTGTCCGACATGCCGGGGTTTCGCCCGCTCACCAATCGCTTCATCAACGATCCTGTCTGCGCCCTGAATCTGGCGGGCATGACCCGCAGCTTCCGTCCCGATCTGGTCATCGCCCACGGCAACCGCGCCGGTCGGGCCTGCATGATGCCCTTCATCGGCACGCGTCAGCGCACGGTGCAGGTCCTCCACACCCCTTCCTACAAACCTCATCTGAGAGACGTTTCCGCGGCGCTCTGCGTCAGCGGCCGCGTGCGCGAAGGCGCCGAATCCAAGTTTCCCGGCCTGCGTCTGTTCGATGTCGCCAACTTCTCGCATCTGCGCGCCCTGCCGGTGAAGCGCAAACCCAACGCGGTGCCGGTGATCGGCGCCATGGGCCGTCTGCATTCGATCAAGGGTTTCGACCTGCTGCTGGAGGCCTGCGTCGAACTGCGCGCCGCCGGTCAGCGTTTCGAGGTGCGCATCGCCGGCGACGGGCCGGAACGCGCCGCGCTTGAGGTCATGACCCGGCAACTGCGCCTCGAAGACCACGTGCGGTTCTGCGGCTGGGCGCAGGACCCGCTGACCTTCCTCAACGGCATCGATCTGTTCGTCGTGCCGTCGCGTCAGGAATCCTTCGGTCTGGTCGTCATCGAGGCCCTGGCCGCCGGGGTGCCGGTGGTGGCGTCGGACACCGAAGGCCCCACCGAAGTGCTGCGCGGCGGTCAGTTTGGCGCGCTGTTCCCGAAAGAAAACACCGCCGCTCTGGCGCAGGCTCTGGGCGGCGCACTGGATAACTGGACGGGCTGGCTGCGCCGCGCGCGTGAGGCGCAGGCCTACGCCATCGACGCGTTCGGCTTCGATGCCGGTCGCCGCCGTCTGCGCTGCACCGTCGAGGCGCTGGCGTGATTGAACTGTGGCACGCGGGTTTCGTCCCGCGCCCCATTGCGGATGTCGCCGCCAACCCGCCCACTGCGGACGAAATCGTCTGGCTGCCGCCGCAGGGCGGTTTTCGTTTCGCCGCCGATCCGTTCGGGATCAAACGCGATGAGGGGCTGACCCTCTTCGCCGAGACCTGGGATTACCGGGTAAAACGCGGTGAAATCCATTATTTTCAGTATGATAACGACAACCGGCTGGTCACCTCCGGCCCGGCCCTGATCGAACCGTTTCACCTGTCCTATCCCTTCCTGATCGAAGAGGGGGGCGAACTTTACATGCTGCCCGAAGCCCACAAGAGCGGCGTTTTGACCCTCTATCGCTGCGAGCGCTTCCCCGATCGCTGGGTGCCGGTCAAGACTTTGCTCGACCTCCCGGCCATCGACGCCACCGTGGTCAGGCACGACGGTCGTTGGTGGATGTTCTACGCCCTGCCGGGGGCCGAGCGCCGGGCGATGCGCGAACTCCATGTCGCCTGGGCCGACGATCTGCGGGGGCCGTGGCGGCAACACGCCGCCAACCCGGTGCGTGCCGGTCTCGAAACCTCGCGCCCCGGCGGCACGCCCTTCGTTCAGGACGGCAAGCTGCACCTGCCGATGCAGGACTGCGCGGCGACCTATGGGGCGGCGATCAACCTTCTGCGCATCGACACCCTGACGCCGGAGCGTTTTTGCGCGACACCGGTGGGGCGGTTGACCGCCGGCGAGTGGCTCGATGGCTATACCGACGGCTTTCACACCCTGTCCGGGCACGACGACGTGACCTTTATCGACGTCAAGCGCCTGCACCGGTCCGCCGCCGAGCCCTTCATCAAGCTGCAGTTCAAACTGCGGAAGGCGCTGGGGAAGCGCTGACCGCGCGTGCCAGATCGCGCCACACCGTCTCGTCCCAGAAGCGCCGTGCCTGACCCGAAGGCGAAGGCAGGACCCATAACGCCGTCGCGCCTGCCGTTTCCGGCTGAAGCCCCAGCGCGATCTGCCCGGTCGGACGCCCCAGAAACACGCTGGCCGCCGTTTTCGACGTAAAGGCCAGATGCCGTGGTGCATTGACCGCGATCCTGGCCCGCAGCGCCTCGGCGTCCCACGCTTCTGGCGGCAGGTCCACGTCATTGCCGTAGTGCGCCTTGCACAGGTCGGTCAGGCCGATCCCAAAGTCCAGCAATCGCGGATAGTCGGCGGGCGCTATACGAACCGGCGTCAGGCCGACGCTGTGCAGGGTGCGCCAGAAGAAATTACCCGGATGCGCGTAATAGGCCCGGCGCTCCGCCGACACCCGCCCCAGCGCCGTGCCGCAGAAGACCAGCTTCAGCCCCGGCCGTAACAGGTCGGGCACCAGATGGCTTTCGGGTAAGACCCCCGACCGTTCAAGAGCCGTCATGAGAAAATAAAAAACCTATATGTGGCAATAAGATAACAACCGATTGCCGGTTGGCTTCCTGATTTAAAATGAGGGGGCTCCGATTGATCCGCAATGGCCTCCCGGACGTTAGTGCTTATGGGCATGTCTGACGCGAACATAAACAACGGAGCACATAATGCGCAATCGATCCTTCCGTCTGCTTTGCCTCACCACCCTCGCGGGGGCTCTGGCCTGGCCCGCTGCCGCCCAGACCTGGAGCGGTCCCTATGGCGGCGTCCACATCGGCGCGGCCAAGCCCGCTGAAAAAAGCGATGAACGCCTGATCTTCGACACCAATCAGGACGGCAATTATGGCGACACGGTCAATACGGCCGCGCCCGCCAACGCCTTTTCACCGGGCTTCTGCGACGGCTCGCCGCGCGGCAACAATGCCGGCGCAGGCTGCAACGACGATGGTGACGGCTATGATATCGGCCTGCGCGCCGGCTACGACTGGCAGGCCGGGAATATCGTCTACGGTCTGCTGGGCGAATGGAGCGCCGTCGATATCGAAGACAGCGTGACCGGCTTCTCGACCACGCCCGCCGCCTACCATTTCAAGCGTTCGCCCGACGTCGTATCGGCCCTGCGCGGGCGTCTCGGCTACGGCACCGACAACTGGCTGGCCTACGGTACCGCGGGTGTGGCCTGGACCAGGATGGACCGCGATTTCCGCACCACCAACGCCGCCAACAGCTTCACGCCGCGCGGCGGCGACGATGAAAACGCCATGGGCTATCAGGCCGGTCTGGGTCTGGAGCGCCGCATGAACGACGCGTGGTCTTTGGGTGTCGAATATCTCTACACCAGCTTCGAGGACGAGGACTACACCGTCCGCGTCGGGCCCGGCACCGCGCCCGCCTCCAATCCGTTCCTGATCGTCAATGCGACCGGCACCGACATGCGCCGCGACGAGGACAAGTTCGATTACCACTCGGTGCGTCTGGTGGCGAACTTCCGGTTCGGGCAGTAAGTAAAAGAGCCTCCGGCGGGCAGGGGCTCAGCCCCTGCACCCGGAACTATTCCAATCTCATACCTCCCTGCCTTTGGCGGGGAGGGGGACCATTTGCAGAGCAAAGGGTGGTGGGGTGTCTTACGGTATTTTAAAATCGTCTGGCGTGTCCGTATTGACGATTTGAAAGCGCTTCACGCGGGTGCTTAAACCACGCCCGGTACGAACGCTGTGCCGCCCGTCTGGCCGCGATGGCGCAGATAGGCGTCCAGCAGCGTACAAGCCATCATCGCCTCGGCCACCGGCACGGCGCGCAGGCCCACGCAGGGGTCGTGACGGCCCTTGGTGCGGATGTCGACCTCCTTGCCTTCGATGTCGATCGACTGACGCTCGGTCAGGATCGACGAGGTCGGCTTGAGCGCCAGACGCGCCACGATGGTCTGACCCGTCGAAATGCCGCCCAATATGCCGCCCGCATGGTTCGAGAGAAACGCGATGCCGTCAGAGCCCATCCGCATCTCATCGGCATTCTGTTCGCCGGAAAGCGTCGCCGAATTGAAGCCTTCGCCGATTTCCACGCCCTTGACCGCGTTGATCGACATCAGATTGGCCGCCAGATCAGAGTCCAGCTTGCCATAGATCGGCGCGCCCCAACCGGCGGGCACGCCCTCGGCCTGCACCTCAATGACCGCGCCGATGGAGGAGCCGGCCTTGCGGATGCTGTCGAGATACTCTTCGAACAGGCTGAGATGCGTGGCGTCAGGCGAGAAGAACGGGTTCTCATTGACCTGTGCCCAGTCCCACTGATCGCGGTCGATGGGGTGGACGCCCAGTTGCACCATGGCGCCGCGCACTTCTATCTGAGGGCCGATCAGGGTCTTTAGCACCTTCAGCGCCACCGCGCCGGCGGCGACGCGCGCAGCGGTTTCCCGGGCGCTGGAGCGGCCGCCGCCGCGATAGTCGCGGATGCCGTACTTGGCGAAATAGGTGTAGTCGGCGTGGCCCGGACGGAACTGACGCGCGATCTCGCCATAGTCCTTGGAGCGCTGATCGGTGTTTTCGATCATCACCGAAATCGGCGTGCCGGTCGTCTTGCCTTCGAACACGCCGGACAGAATCTTGGCTTCATCGGCCTCGCGGCGCTGGGTGACGAAGCGCGAGCCGCCCGGCTTGCGGCGGTCGAGCGCCCCTTGCAGGTCCGCCTTGCTCAGTTCGATCCCCGGAGGGCAGCCGTCGATCACGCAGCCGAGCGCCGGACCGTGGCTTTCGCCCCAGGTGGTGACGCGGAAAAGATGACCGAAGCTGTTGTGCGACATGGATTTAGTGACCTGCTTTTTTGTCACAGCGACTTAGGACAGTTCCGCCCCCAGCGCAACCTTAAGCCCAACGGTTATGAAACTCGGCCAGCAGGTCCGAAGCCGGGCGCATCGGCCTATGCACGGCCTCCAGCGTCACGTGAAGATCGCCCGCCGGGTGCTTGGCGGTGGTGGGCAGGCCCAAACCTTTGAGCGTAAGCTTGCCGTCGACAGTGTCGGCAAGGTCTATGCTCTGCGCGCCGTGCGGCGTGTCGAGCGCGATGTGCCCGCCCCGTTGCAGGCGGCGGGCGTCGACCGGGGCCGTCAGAAACAGGTCGTGACCGGCGGCGTGCAGGTCGTCGCGGCGTTCGATTTCGATGCGAAAGACGTGTTCGGTGCCGCCAGGGCGCGCGGCCTTTAGCCGCAGCCGGTCGCCTTCGCGCAAGCCGGCGGGCAGGGTGATGCGCAGGTGCTTGCGGTGCATCAGGCTGCGGCCCGGCCCGGCGTCGTGGATCAATTCCAGCGGCATGGGCACGTCGGTGACGATGCCGCCGCCATTGACCGCAGTCTCCACGCTGACGCGCAGAGGCTCCGCCGGGTCGGACAGTTCCTCAATAATTTCAGAAATATCGGGCCCGTTCCTGATCTGGCGCATCAGCAGGTCGCGCGCCAGTATCAGCCGCCTCAGAGGGACGTCCGTGCCGTTGAGGTCCGGGTGCGCGCGCTTGGCCAGTCGGCGAAAAGCCGCCTGCACGTGGCTGCTGCTGACCGGTTCTGAAAGACCGAGGACGCTGAGGGCGGAGGTTCTGTTCATTCTGAAGAGACGGGCAAAGGATGTATTGACGCAATGTGACCCCCTATGGTCAACAGCGGGTTAATACCCTATTTATTCTTCCCTGGCTTGCCGGGGGGACCGCACGAGCCGCCAAGGGCGGTGAGATGTGGTGGTGGGGTGTCTTGCAGTCTTTCAACCCACTACTATGTTGAAGCATTGGTAAGATACCCCACCACCACGCCTTTCAGGCGCGGTCTCCCTCCCCAACGAGTTGGGAGGAATGAGGGGGTTTGGAGAACTTTGAATGTCCCGTTCCGATCTGATCCCCCCCAGCCCAGACTACGCCGATGCCCATGCGGCGCACGAGGCCGATATCGACGGCGCCGAACCGTTCGATCTGTTTGGTCAATGGTTGATGGATGCGCGGGCCAAGGAGCCGAACGATCCCAACGCCATGACGGTGGCGACGGTGGACGAGGACGGCCTGCCCGACGCGCGCATGGTCTTGCTCAAGGATTTCGATGCGCAGGGCTTTGTTTTCTATACGAATACTCAAAGCCATAAGGGCCGTCAGCTTCTGGGTGCGCGCAAGGCAGCGCTGCTGTTCCACTGGAAATCCCTGCGCCGTCAGGTGCGTATCCGCGGCACGGTCGAGATGGTCAGCGACGCCGAGGCCGACGAGTATTTCGCTTCGCGTGCCCGCAATTCACAGATCGGCGCCTGGGCATCGGAACAGTCGCAACCGCTGGAAGGCCGCTTCGCGCTGGAAAAGCGGGTGGCGGAATTCGGTCTGAAATTCGGGATCGGGACCGTACCGCGCCCGCCGCACTGGACGGGTTTTCGCATCGTGCCGCTGTCGATCGAGTTCTGGCGCGACAAACCGTTCCGCCTGCACGATCGTCTGAAGTTCGACCGCGCCGGCGTAGGTTGGGTCAAGTCGAAGCTGTATCCGTAACTACCAGTTCGCCGGATCGGACCTGTAAAACGGCCGCACATCCGACACGCTGAGCCCGGCGGCGCGAGCGGCGGCCATGCCTTCGTCGCTGTCTTCGTAAGCGTGGGCCTCGTGCGGGGCGACGTCCAGCCGGCGGCAGGCTTCGAGATAGAGGTCGGGCGCGGGTTTCCCGACCCCGGTATCCTCGAACGCCACCACGGCGTCGAACCTCTCATAAAGCCCGATGGCTTTCAGCGTGGCTATCACGATGGCCTTTTGCCCACCGGAGCAGACGCCCAGCTTCAATACGCGGTGATAGTGCCGGACCAGCGCCTCGGTCTGCGGGATGGCCTTCACCGCATCGATATTGTCCATGAACAGCGGGGCGTTCTGGGCGGCGATAGCATCGGCGTCGAAGTGCAGTCCTGTGCCCTCACGTACGGCTTGTAACAAATTAGCGCGCGACCAGCCGACGCGCGCCGCGTAAAAGTCGGCGGCGAAATCGATGCCGTAAACCTTCAGAGCGGCGCTGTAGGCGCGATAATGGGCCGCGAAGGTGTCGGCCAGGGTGCCGTCGCAATCGAAGACGAGGGCCTTTATGCCTTCGGGCGGGCGGAGGTTTTCGGGAAACAGCATACGGTATTTATGGAGCTCAGGACGATGCGGGTCAAATCCGACTCGAAGCGGGTGGCAAGGGCTTTGCCGTAGTCGCTTCGCAGGGCAAGAGCCTCGCCACCCAGCCAGCCAAGGCTACCGAAGACATCCGCATACACCTCAGCGACGTGCAGAGACTGCACAGGCCGACAGTTACAATTGCGTCCTTGCGGCTTTCAGACGGCTTGACGAACGGGGGCGCGGCGTACAGTGATGCGCGGTTTCCAAAATCGTACCGAGTATAGCCGCATGACCGATCCCGCCTTGCCTGACGCCCTTATCGCGCACCTGTCCGAAGGGGCGGATGACATCATCACCACCTCCTGCGCTGTGGTGATCCTCAAGGGCAAGCGCGCCTACAAGGTCAAGAAGAGCGTCGATTACGGCTTCCTCGACTTCACTTCGGTGGAGAAGCGCCGCAAGGCCCTGCTGCGCGAATTGCGCTACAATCAGCGCATGGCCGCCGACATCTATCTGGGGGTCGAGGAGATTCAGGGCGAAAGCGTGCTGGTCATGCGCCGCTTCGACACGGCGGGCGTGCTGGCCGAACAGAGTCAGTCGCGCGAGGACTGGACGCCGGATCTCGACCTGATGCACGATCTGGGGCAGTTGGTGGCGCAGTTCCACGCCGGGTCGGAAATCTGCCGCGACGGCGAGCACGAATTCAACATCAAGTACGTCATCGACTCCAATAAAAAGAATATCGAGGTCTTCCGCGAGGAACTGGGGGCCGAGGCTGTCGACGCCTATGACCGGGCCATTCAGGCGGCCTATGCGGAACTGGTCGGCGATGTGAAGCGCCGCTTCTCAGAAGGCTATGTGCGTCACTGTCACGGGGACCTGCACCTCGGCAATATCCTCATCGAGAACGACAAGCCGGTCCTGTTCGACTGCATCGAGTTCAACGAACGCCTGAGCCAGATCGACGTGCTTTACGATCTGGCCTTCCTGCTGATGGACCTGTGGGTGAGGGGGCATCATGCCGCCGCCAATACGGTGCTCAATATATATGTTGAAAAGGCTGCGCGGCTGGAGGACGACATCCATAGCGTCTATGCCGGTCTGAAGCTGCTGCCGCTCTATATGTCGGTGCGCGCCGGCGTGCGCTGTCACGTCAACGCCAATTACGGCGGCACGCCCAACTACGCCATGGAAAAGGCAAAGATGTATCTTCAGGCGGCGCACGCCTTTTTGGAGATGAAGCCGGCCGAGCTTCTGGCCGTCGGCGGTTTGTCGGGGTCGGGCAAGAGCACCCATTCGCGCCGCATCGCGCCGGAGACGGGTCGCGCGCCGGGATCGCTGGTCCTGCGTTCGGATGAAATGCGCAAGCGCCTGTGGGCCTGTCCGGAATTCGAAACCCTGCCCAGGGAAGCCTACACGCCGGCGGAAAATGAGCGCGTCTATAACCATATGTTCGATCTGGCGCGCACGGCGGTGCAAAGCGGGCAGTCGGTGATTCTCGACGCCACCTTCCGCAATCAGGACCGCGCGCGTCAGGCCAAAGAACTGGCAGAAAGGCAAGGGGTCAAATTCCGCGCCTTGTGGATGGACGTGCCGGCGGACGAGCGTCTGCGCCGGGTCCTGCAACGGCGCAACGACGTCTCGGATGCGACGCCGGATATCGCCGGCGCGCAGACCGATCCGGTGCTGGATCGGGCGCTTTGGATCATGACCCCGAATCCGTAAGGTGAATTACGGTAAATATCGCGTGAGGAGGTGCATTCTTGACACGATCCTTGCGTATATTCGCGTGACAACAGGTAGGCCGGTGACGATACGCTCCGATTGGCGGAGGGTCCGACCGGGACGACTAAGACTTGAAGGCTGGGACGACGTGTCTGACGAAGTGACGCATTTTGACGCCGAAACCGCAATCGAAACGGGGCGGGGGCGCAGGAAGGGCCTTGCCTTCGCGCCCGTCGCCTTCGTGATCAGCCTGTTCGCGCCCCTGACCTACGCCGCGGCCATGATGGCGACGGGCGTCGGCTATATCAGCTACGACCTCGGCTTCAACACCATCGCGCTCGACTACGTGCCCAAGATCGCCACGGTGGCCATGATCCTGTCGGCCCTGTCGCTGCTGATCTCGCTGTTCAAGGCGCCGAAGACCTACGGCCCCTGGGCGCTGGGGGCGGTGCTGGTGTCCGGCGCCGTGCTGGCCGGCTATTACGCCTATGAACTGCGCCTGAAATCCAATCCGCCGATCCACGAGGTGGCGACCAACTGGGATCGCCCGGTGACCTTCTCGGCCAAGCTGATCGAAGCCCGCGGGCCCGACGCCCACCCGATCGAGGACGCCCCCTATGTCGGGCGCAATGTGGCCTATGAGTGGGCCGGGCAGACGGTGGCGTCTATCAATGCCCAGACCTGCCCGCTGGCGGCCTCGATTCCGGGCAAGCCCAAGGATGCGGCGGCTGTGGCGCGCATCCTCAAGGACGAAGGCTATGTCGTCTTCGGCCGTTCCGACTGGCGCGTCGAAGCGACCTGGGAAGACCCGCTGTGGGGCGTGAAATCCGACATTGTCGTGCGCCTCGATCCCGACCGCACCGACATCCGTTCGGTCAGCCGTCAGGAAGCCGTCGATCTGGGCGGCAACTGCCAGCGCGTGATGGCGCTGATGGAACGCATCAAGGGCTGATAGGGCGATTGGCTCACAAATGACGGCTTAAGATTTGCTTAACCCTCTCCGTTTGGCGAGAGGAACCTGTCATGCTGTCCCGTTTTGGCTATTTTGTCTCGAAACGCGCCCTTTATCTGGCGACGGGATGGCTTCTGCTGTTTGCGATGCAGCTAAGCGTGGCCAGTTGCACCCCGGAACCGGTCACCGGATACGCCGTGCGGATCAGCGCCGAGCGCTGAGTATTTTATAAATTTCTGAAAATTCGCACCTTTCTCGCGTCAAAAACGGGCCCGAATTGCGCCCCATTTGTGCTGCGCTGCAATAATTAATGGGGTTATCTTGAAAAAATATGTTTCATTTGAAATTATACATGCGGAATGAAATTATCTAAAATATAGAACAGCAAGGAAAATAGCTGGAGACGATGTGCAAATCGGGCGAGATGGACTCGCCTTAAGAGATTTTTTCTGCACGACATTTCACCTTAAGGTTTTTGGTTTTCCTCGTATTTTATTTGTTTCGCCCGGTGAATATGCACAACATTCTGTTTTTAAGTGTTTTTTTATGGACCGGGAGTGGCGTCGGACCAAGAGAAGCGTGTCTGGCCAATGTGGCAGACTAAAGTTACTTCTGTGACTTATTGGAGACAGGTTGCAGATGATATTTACTGTTTCGTGGCGCGCGATTGACGGATTTGTGACGCGAGTGTCTTACTCGGCTCCAACAGCTTTCGGGCTGGAAATGAAAGTCGGTAAATACCGACCTAATCCGGAGAACTCAGAGTGATTACAAAGATCAAGAGATCAGGCCTTATGGCCTCGACCGCCTTCTGCACGGCCGTCGTCTCGACGCTGGCAATGGCACCGGTCGCCATGGCGCAGGACGCCCCGGCGCCCGCCGCTGACGAGGCCGTCGAAGTGGTCGTGACCGGCACGCGCATTCAGCGTCCGAACCTCACGTCGCCTTCGCCCGTCGCGTCGATCAGCCTGGACAAGATGGAAAGCCAGGGCTTCGAAAACGTCGCTGACGCGCTGACTCAGGCCCCGCAGTTCGCCGCTTCGTTCGGTTCTTCTCGTACGCAATCGACCTTCTCGGGCGCGACCTTCTCGGGGCTCAACCTGGTCAACCTGCGTAACCTGGGCGGTATCCGCACCCTCACTCTGGTCAATGGCCGTCGTTTCCCCTCGGGCACGATCGATTCGGACGCCGTCGACTTCAACATGATCCCTTCGGCGAACATCGCGCGCGTTGACGTTCTGACCGGCGGTGCGGGCGCGACCTACGGCGCTGACGCTGTGGCCGGTGTCATCAACATCATTACCGATGACCGCTTCGATGGCGTGCAAGTCGGCGCGAGCTACGGCGCCGCGCTGGAGCACAAGGACAATATCAATCCGAACGCCTTCATCCGCTTCGGCAAGGTGTTCGACAAGGGGTTCGCTAACCTGACGCTGCAATATGACTATCAGGGTCTGGTGAGCTGCGCGGATCGTTACCTCTGCGCCGAAGACTTCTCGTGGAATCCTCCCGGTGCACCGAACCGCACGCCGTCGGCGCGTTCGGGTGTGCCGCTGACCGGTCGCTTTTTCGTTGACGGCGCCGCCGGCAGCTACACTTGGGTAAACAACCAACTGGTGCCGTTCACCACTGCGCAATATGGTTACAACCGTAATGCTCAGCGTACGCTCGCCATTCCGACTGAGCGCTTCCTGCTGGCCGGTAAGGCCAAGTACGAAATCTTCGAAGGCCACCGTGCGTTCGTCGAATTCAACTACTCCACCTCGGACACCAAGGCGCCGTTTGAAGCTCACCCGTTCTCGTCCGATTCGGATCTGGTCGCGGGCGTAGTCGAGCCGTCGATCCCGACCACCAATCCCTTCCTGCCGACGGCTCTGCGTGATCTGGCCATTGCCAATGGCGACACGGAAATAACGTGGTGGCAGCGCTTTGAGGGTCTCGAAGGCCGTGGCGCCACCAACAGCCGCACCAACCTGCGTTTTGTCGTGGGTGTAGAAGGCGATTTTGACACCCTGTTCGGTCTCGGTTCGGACTGGAACTACGAAGTGTCCTACCTGCTGGGCCGCTCTAAGCTGGACAGCCTGACGAACGGCCTGGTTTCGCGCGCCAACCTGTATAACGGTTTGCGTGTCGAATCGAACGGCGCCGGTGGTTATCAGTGTATTGACGTCGTCGCCCGCGCCTCGGGCTGCGTGCCGATCAATCCGTTCGACGGCTATAATGCTGATGAGCAGAAATATCTGCTGGTTTCGGCCGGCACGCGTGGTCAGTACGACCTCGAAGTATTCAATGCTTTCGTCGGCGGTTCGCTGTTCCAGTTGCCTGCCGGTCCGGTGGATGCGGTATTCGGTGTCGAATCCCGCCGCGTGACCAGCTATCTGGATTACGCTTCCGACATCAACAATGGTATCACCACGGGTAACCAGATCGGTGATAATGACGAACGCACCTATCAGTTCAACGAATATTACACCGAACTGAATGTGCCCATTCTGAAGGATACGCCGTTCGCTTATGACCTGAGCGCGACGGGTTCGTATCGCAAGTCGGACACCAATGCCTTCGGTGAGTACGAAAGCTGGCAGTTGGGTGCCAACTGGGCCCCGGTCCCTGGCCTGCGTTTCCGCTATACCAAGGCACTGTCGGTTCGCGCGCCGAACCTCAGCGAAACGACAGGCATCAGCCAGACCTTCGGCGTCGTTGACGATCCGTGCACCACGGAAAACTACAACGACAATCCGACCCGCGTCGCCAATTGCGCCGCTGCGGGTGTGCCTACCAGCTACGATCCGCCGCTCACTGTCCGTCAGGGCGTTGACGGTTTCGTTGGCGGCAACGCCAATCTGAAGCCCGAACAGGCCGACACTGAAACCGTCGGCGTTGTCTTCACGGCTTCGCGTTTTGACGCCCTGCCGTCGTGGATCTCCCCGCTGACCATTACGCTCGACCGTTTCAAGATCGATACTTCGGACCTGATCG
This sequence comes from Asticcacaulis sp. AND118, assembly GCF_020535245.1. Lineage (GTDB taxonomy): Bacteria > Pseudomonadota > Alphaproteobacteria > Caulobacterales > Caulobacteraceae > Asticcacaulis. The sequence continues at coordinate 1,196,798 of NZ_CP084910.1, forward strand.
CCGGCGTTGGTCGTCAGGAGATTGCCAACCTCTGCTATGATACGGCAGGTTCGGCTCGCGATCTGTTCTGCTCGCAGTTGACGCGCGGCACGGATCCGGCTGTACCGGGCGCCAACTATGTCCTCAAGACCGTTAACGATCAGGTTCTGAACATCGCGTCGTTGAATATTGCGGGCTACGATCTCGAAGCGGGTTACAACTTTGACTTCGACCGTTTTGGTCGCCTGGGCGTAGCGACGACCTGGACCTTCTACGACAAGGCTGAGAAGACAAGCTATCCGACCGCACCGGTTCAGGACCTGCTTGGCTTTGCCGGTGGTACAACCTCCGACCAGGGCTGGATCGAGAAGCAAGGCAACGTCGCGTTCACCTGGACCGTCGGCAAGTTCAAAACGAACTGGACTGCGCGTTACATCGGCGAAGCCAAGTCCTCGCCGTACGCCACCAATGCCGTGACGATCAAGTCGCACACCTATCATGATGTGCAGGTGCGCTATGCCGTGTTCGAGAATTCGGAAATCTATGCCGGTATCTCGAACCTGATGGATCAGGACCCGCCGTTCTTCCCGACCTCTCAGTCGGGTACGCAGGCCTTGGACACCGTTCCGGCCTACTACGACGTCTTCGGCCGTTCGGCCTATGTCGGCTTCAAGTCGAAGTTCTAAAAACGAGACTTGTCCAAAGACAGCGGCGGCAGGGCAACCTGCCGCCGTTTTCTTTTGCGCGTTATGCGTCGGGGCTTGTCGGCAAGGGCAGGTCGAACCACAGACAAAACAAAAACCGCGCCCGGAGATCCGGACGCGGTTTAAATCTTTAGCCGTGAAGGGCGATCCTACTTGATCTTGCCTTCGCGGAATTCGACGTGCTTGCGCACGACCGGATCGTACTTCTTAAGTACCATCTTTTCGGTCTTGGTGCGGGCGTTCTTCTTGGTGACGTAGAAGAAGCCGGTGTCCGCCGTCGAGTTCAGGCGGATCTTGATGGAGGCGGGCTTAGCCATGGCGGAACCTTAACAAACGGGTCGCGACCAACGGGAATCCCAGGCCGCACAAATCTTTAGGAGCGCGGAAAATACGCATCCACGCGCGGAAGTCAATGGCCAATATGGCCTTTGCCGCGATTTACCTGAGCCATACGGGAAAAGCCCTCCGCGCGCAATCAGCCGTAAGTCGCCTTCCATTCGGCCTTGCGCCGGGCATAGACGGGGTCGGCTTCGGCGCGTTGCCAGGCCTGATGGAAGATGCGGGCGCTCTCGGCCTTCTGAGGGTCGCCCGTGCCGCGCTCCAACGGCGCGTGCCCGTTGTCGGCATCGTACTTGCGCCCGCCCTTATAGTTGGCGTAGCGACGCGCGCGGGTATAGCCCATCTGCAGGAACTTGCGCGCCATGTCCGCCCCCACGAAGTCGTCGGCCATCAGATAGGCTTCGAACATGGCGTAAAGGCGCTCGGCGCTTTCGCGGGCCAGTTCCGGCGTCTTGAAGCGCCAGTGCGGCGTCATCTGGCTCTTGTAGGGTTCGACGATCAGTACGCCCTGTTCGCCTTTGCCGACGCGATAGGCCTCCGGATGGCGGCAATAGTCCACCCCCGGCTGCCAGGCATAGGCGGCCTTGTCGAAATCCAGATAGGACGGGCGCTCGTTCATGCCAACGATTGTCGGACAAGGGCGATAAGGAAGCGATGACTCGCGCGCCTGTTCCCGCAAACGCTAAGAGGGTAGGGAGGAGGGGCAAAATCAGAAAACGGTTATTACCGCCTTTTACCCTTCTTGGTCTTCGATTTCTCGGTGACGCCCTTCTGACGTTTAGGGCCGCCCTTGGGCGCTCCGGGGCCTTTGCGACGCAATTGGGTGTCGACGCGCGAACGCACGCCCAGACGCGGACGCGGGGCGTTGGGATCGGGCGCTTCGGGCTCTGACAGGGCCTTGAACACCAGCCCGCCGCTCATCGGCATGGCCTCCAGCAACTGCACCTCGATCGTGCGCCCCAGAGTCCAGCGGCGGTGATGACGCTCACCGACCAGCGCATGGGCCTTGTCGTCATGAATGTAGTAGTCGTCGTGGAAGGACGAAGCCGGGATGATGCCGTCGGCGCCGGTTTCGGTCAGCTTGACGAACAGGCCGAAGCGCGTAACGCCCACGATGCGGCCCTCGAAGGTTGCGCCGACCTTGTCTTCGAGGAAGGCGGCGACGTAGCGCTCAATGGCTTCGCGCTCGGCCTGCATCGAGCGGCGCTCGGTCGAGGTGATGTGCTCGGCCGTGTCGGCCATGGTCTTGATTTCGTAGTCGGTCAGGCCGTCGTCACCCAGCTTGAGCGCGCGGATCAGGGCGCGGTGCACGATCAGGTCGGCATAGCGGCGGATGGGCGAGGTGAAGTGGGCGTAGCGGTCGAGATTGAGGCCGAAGTGGCCGAAATTCTCGGCGCTGTAGTGGGCCTGCATCTGGGTGCGCAGGACGACCTCGTTGATGATTTCGGCGTGCGGGCCGTCTTTTTGACTGTTGAGCAACTGATTGAAGCGTTCGGTGCGCGGCGGCTCGCCCTTGCTCCACGGCAATCCGATCGTCGAGAGGAAGTCGGCGAGGTTGCCGACCTTTTCGAGGCTGGGCTGTTCGTGCACGCGATAGATCAGCGGCGAGCGATGCTTTTCCAGCGTCTCGGCAGCGGAGACGTTGGCCTGAATCATCATCTCTTCGATGAGCTGGTGCGCCTCAAGGCTGACGCGCGCGGTGATGGCGACGACATTGCCTTCGGCGTCGAGCTGCACCTTGCGCTCCGGCGAGTTGATGGCCAGCGGCTGACGCTCGCGGCGACCGCGGCCCAGGCAGGCGTGCGCGGCCCAAAGGGGCTTGAGCAGGGTGTCGAGGATCGGCTGGGTCTTGTCGTCGGGATTGCCGTCGATGGCCGCCTGCGCCTGCTCGTAGGAGAGCTTGGCGGCGGAGCGCATCAGGCCGCGCACGAACTGATGATTGATCTTCTTGCCTTCGGCGTTGAAGACCATGCGCACGGCCAAAGTCGCGCGGTTCTCGCCTTCCTGCAGCGAACACAGGCCGGAGGACAGCACGTGCGGCAGCATGGGCTCGACGCGGTCGGGGAAGTAGGTCGAATTGCCCTTTTCGCGGGCGTCGCGGTCCAGCGAGGAGCCGGATTTAACATAGTGGGCGACGTCGGCGATGGCCACCCAGACCACGTGGCCACCGGGATTGGCGGGATCGTCGTCGGCATGGGCATAGACGGCGTCATCGTGGTCGCGGGCGTCCTGCGGGTCGATGGTGATCAGCGGCAGGTGACGCAGATCCTCACGCCCTTTGAGGTCGGGTGCTTTGGCAGCTTCGGCCTCGGCTTCGGTCGAGGAGGCGAAGCCGACCTTCAGCCCGTGGGCGTGGATGGCCATGATCGAGGCGATGCGCGGCGAGTCTTCCTTGCCGATGACTTCCAGCAGTTTGGCCGGCTTGGGGCCGAAGCGATGCGTGCCGCCTTGCGGTGCGGCCAGCACGACGTCGCCATCTTCGAGGCTGTCGATGGCGCCGGCGACGAGGGTGTAGCTGTCTTTTGACTTGCGATCGACGCTTTCGAGACGGATGTCGCGCGGGCCCTTGCGCGCCTTGCCGATGCGCACGACGCCGACCAGTTTGGGCGCGCCCTGGTCAAGCACCTTGACGAGGTGGGCGATCCATTCTTCGGGCGTCTGTTCGAAACGCACATAGATGCGGTCGCCGACGGCGGGCGGGGTCTGGGCGATGGACTTCTTGAGGGGTGCGAGGCGGGCCAGAGGCGGCTTGTGCTTCAGCTTGGGATCATCTGACTTGCCCCACTTGACCCACAGGTCGCCGTCGATATCGCGCTCGACCACCTCGGTGACGCCGGTTTCGGGCAATGCGCCGACGGCCCCGAACGACTTTCGCCCGCTCCTGTTGAGTTTGCCGCTGTCGGAGAGTTGCTTGAGCTTCTGACGCAGGGCGCGGCGATCCTCGCCCTTGAGGCCGAACTGCTTGGCCAGAGCGCCGACATCCAGCTCACGGGCGGATTTCAGGACGTCGAGGAGGGTGTCGTCATCCGGCAAACCATCGGGCTTCTTTAGTATCGGGCGGGGCGTTTGGGGTGTTTTCATGAGTCGGAGTGTAAAGGGTTTAGGGGCGCGATGCGATGTTTTCTTGTGGAGTCATTTCTCCTCCCTGTCGCGTTAGCGATGGGGAGGTGGCAGCCCGCAGGGCTGACGGAGGGGGATGACTCAGGTTTTGGCCGCGCGCTCAAGCGCCAGTCGATGCACGCCGTCCGCGGCCTCATCGGCATCGGCCATGATCTCGAAAGCCGGGATACGATGGGTATGGATGCCTTGTTCCAAAAGCCATTCGTCACGGTGGACATCACGGACGCGACGCGCATCGAACGTATGTTCGATGCCATCGACTTCGATGGCCAGTCGTGCGGCCGCGCAATAGAAATCAAGCACATAGAGGCCAATGGGATGCTGACGCCTAAAGCTGAGATTGCCTTCGGCACGCGATCGCAGGCGCAGCCAGAGACGCACTTCCGGCGGAGACATGTCCTGCCGGAGTTGCTTGGCGAACTGGTGCTTGCGCGGGGTTTTCATGGCTGACAGCTTAGCGTGCGGCTATGCTCAGCGCTATCCCAACTATGTCTGTCTCCTCCCTGTGCCGAAGGCATGGGGAGATGCTGAGCGTAGCGAAGCGGGCGACTCAGATCTTTGCTAAACGCTTAGTGGCCAGTTGTGACACACCTTGCACTTCAATAATCAGGGCGAGGGTTTGAGGCCGCGGTCGGAGGCATCCCCCTCCGTCGGCTCATTGCATTCGCCGCCACCTCCCCATGCCTCCGGCACAGGGAGGAGGGGAGTGCTTAAGCTTCCGTCTTAGTCTTTGCCGGAGCCTTCTTAGCCGTGGTCGCTTTTTTCGCTGCGGGCTTTTTCGCTGCGGCCGCCTTCTTGGCCGGGGCCTTTTTCGCACCGGCCTTTTTCACGCCGCCCTTGGCTTCGATGAGCGCCAGCGCCTGTTCGAGCGTGACGTCTTCGGGCGGGGTGTCCTTGGGGATGGTGGCGTTGACCTTGCCGCATTTGACGTAAGGGCCGTAGCGACCGGCCATGACCTGAATCGGGTCGCCGGACTCAGGGTGCGCCCCAAGCTCTTTCAGCGGCGCGACGGACGAGGCCTTGCCCTTGGCATTGGCGCGCTTTTCGGCCAGCAGGACCACGGCGCGGTTGATGCCGACGTCGAAGATGTCGTCGAAGCTGGGCAGGTTGGCGTAGGTCTTTTCGTGTTCGATGAACGGCCCGAAACGGCCCAGAGCGGCGGTGATCGGCTTGCCGTCTTCGGGGTGGTCGCCGACCTTGCGCGGCAGGGACAACAGCTTCAGCGCGCGGTCGAGATCAATCGACGCGGGCGGCCAGGCCTTGGGCAAGGAAGAACGCTTGGGCTTGTCGTCCTTGAACTCAGCTTCGCCCAGTTGCACGTATGGGCCGAAACGCCCGATCTTCAGCGACACCACCTTGCCGGTGTCCGGATCATTGCCCAGTTCGCGGTCGCCCGAAGCGCCGGCGTCTTCCGAGGCGTTCTCCGGGTTGCCGACGGGGCGCGTGTACTTGCATTCCGGATAGTTGGAGCAGCCGACAAAGGCTCCGAAGCGCGAGGTCTTCAGGCTCAGTTGACCGGTGCCGCAGGTCGGGCAGGCGCGCGGGTTTGAGCCGTCGCCCTTGTCCGGGAAGATGTGCGGCCCCAGCGCGTCATTGAGACGATCCAGCACTTCGGACACGCGGAATTCGCTGATTTCCCCGGCCTTGGCATGGAAGTCCTGCCAGAATTCGCGCAGCAGGGCCTTCCAGTTGAGATCGCCCGCTGAGACGAGATCGAGCTTTTCTTCGAGGTCGGCGGTGAAGTCGTACTGCACGTAGCGCGAGAAGAACTGATCGAGGAAGGCGGTGACCAGACGGCCCTTGTCTTCCGGGATGAAGCGGTTCTTGTCCATGCGCACGTAATCGCGGTCGCGCAGCACGGTGAGGATCGAGGCGTAGGTCGAGGGGCGACCGATGCCCAGTTCTTCCATGCGCTTGACCAGCGAGGCTTCGGAATAGCGGGGTGGCGGCTCGGTGAAGTGCTGGGCCGGCTTGATGTCGTGGACGTCGACCAGCGTGCCGGTGCGCAGTTGCGGCAGGCGGCCGCCGTCCTCGTCCGTCTCGTCGTCCTTGCCTTCTTCGTAGAGGGCCAGGTAGCCGTCGAAGGTGATGACCTGACCCGTGGCGCGCAGGCCGATCGACTTGTCCTGATTTAAGAGGTCGATCGTGGTCTTTTCGACGCGGGCGGCCTCCATCTGGGCGGCCATGGTCCGCTTCCAGATCAGTTCGTACAGGCGCGCCTGATCGCCCTCAAGGCGTAGGGTTTCCGGGCGGCGATAGAGCGAGGTCGGGCGGATGGCTTCGTGGGCTTCCTGCGCGTTCTTGGCCTTGACCTTGTAATGGCGCGGCTCGGAGGGCACGTAGGCGCTGCCGAAGCGCTCGCCGATAACGCTGCGGATTTCGTTGATCGCCGCCGGATCGATGAAGACGCCGTCGGTTCGCATGTAGGTGATCAGGCCGGTCGTTTCGCCGCCAATATCGACGCCTTCGTACAGCTTTTGCGCCGTCTGCATGGTGCGCTGGGCCGAGAAGCCGAGCTTGCGCGCGGCTTCCTGTTGCAGGGTCGAGGTGGTGAAGGGCGGGGGCGGGGTGCGCTTGCCGGGCTTTTGCTCGACCGATTCGACGGCGAACTTCGACAGCGAGATGGCCTTGCGCGCGGCTTCGGCCTTTTCGGCGTCGTTGAGGTCGAACTTGGCCAGCTTCTTGCCGTTGAGGATGTTCAGGCGCGCGGTGAAGGGCGGCGAGTTGGCCGACACCTCGGCATCGACGGTCCAGTATTCCTCGGACTTGAACTTCTCGATCTCAAGCTCGCGATCGACGATGATCTTGAGCGCGACGGACTGCACACGACCGGCGGAACGCGCGCCGGGCAGCTTGCGCCACAGGACGGGCGACAGGGTGAAGCCCACGAGGTAATCGAGTGCGCGGCGGGCCAGATAGGCTTCGACCAGCTCCATGTCGATCTGACGCGGGGCCGCCATGGCTTCCTGAACCGAAGCCTTGGTGATGGCGTTGAAGGTGACGCGCTGAACGACCTTTTCCTTCAGCACCTTCTTTTTATTGAGAACTTCGAGTACGTGCCACGAAATGGCTTCGCCTTCGCGATCCGGGTCGGTGGCCAGAATGACGCGGTCGGACTTCTTCGCGGCTTCGGCGATGTCGCTCAGGCGCTTGCTGGCCTTGGCGTCCACTTCCCAGCTCATGGCGAAGTCTTCGTCGGGTTTAACCGAGCCGTCCTTGGAAGGCAGGTCGCGCACGTGGCCGTAGGAGGCCAGCACGGTATAGTCCTTACCCAGGTATTTGTTGATGGTTTTGGCCTTGGCCGGGCTTTCGACGATGACGAGGTTCATGAGGTCTTTAATAGGAGGAAAACGGACAATAGCAATAAGCGGCGTCGTAAAATTCCCGCCAACATGGGCTTGTGCGGCCAGCCTGTCAACGCGGAGGCGAATTTCAATTACGCTCGGGAGAATTCGTTATTGCAACCTAAAGTTAAAAATGGCTATCATTAACCGCGATGCGATACTATGGGGATACCGATGCGCGAACCTGTTCCGTCCTTACCTGACACGCAAGACGACATCATCGATGCGGCGCAGCGCGCCGAGGTAATCGACTACATCCGTGAGATGACGAAGGAACTGTCGGTGCTGGCCGAACGGGCCCAGTGCGCGCCGCTGAGCGATTGCCTGAGGCAGGCCTATGACAAGGCGAACGCTTTGTAGCCTTCACATTATGAGCATATAGTGGCCCTCCAATAGGGGAGGGAAGGCTATGCGGTCTGTTATTCTGGCAGGGTTATTGTGCCTCATGTCCGTTGAGGCGGGCGCGCAACAAAGCCTGCCTCTCAGTGCTTTCGAAGGGCCGGCCTTGTCGGAGGGCGAAATGAAGGCGGCTGTCAACTATATCGAGTCGCATGTCGTCATGCCGGAGCAAGCCGAGCCCAAGGCGGCCTATGGACGCTACTATGCTCAGGAAAAGGGCATCGTATACGGGTTTTACGCAAGGCTGCGTCCGGGGCATAAATGGAAACCGGGCGTGCATATTGTGGCAGACTACGCAAAGTTTCCCGGTGTTATGGACGGCGGGTGCTCTTTTATCGACATCATTTACCTGCCGTCGAAACAAGCGCTTGCGGCGGATTGCCATGGCCTGTGACAAGGCGAGCTGGATTTAGCTTCTGATATATTGGCCGTCGGAGGTCGTGACGATCAGGCCGGCGATTTCCAGTTCCCCCAGCGCCGCGAGACCGACATGCGCCGGTGCCCCGCTGAGGCGCAGCAGGTCTTCGCGTGGGGTGGGGACCGGACTGATCAGGCTGAGAAGCCGGTCGCGCAGGGAGTCGATGGCCTCATCGAGGTCCCCGTCGTCAAACGCGCTGACAGCATGCAACGGGACGGCGGGCACCGGGCGCTCGAACAGGGTCATCTGGGCGTCCAGCGTGCGCAATATATCGTCAACGCCCTCGCACAGGGTTGCGCCCTGACGGATCAGGTCGTTGGTGCCGCGGCAGCGCGGATCGAGCGGCGACCCCGGCACGGCGAAGACCTCGCGGCCCTGCTCGTTGGCCAGCCGCGCGGTGATCAGCGAGCCCGATTTCAGCTCGGCCTCGACAACCACGGTGCCCCGCGTCAGGCCGCTGATGACGCGGTTGCGGCGCGGGAAGTCTCCGGCGCGGGCGCGGTAACCCACAGGGCTTTCGGAGATCAGCACGCCGTAAGTGCGGATCGCGTGATAGAGGTCGGTATTGTCGGGCGGATAGATGTCGTCCACCCCGCCACCGAGCACCGCCGCCGTACCGGTCTTGAGGCTGCCCGTATGGGCCTGCGTATCTATGCCGCGCGCCAGACCGGAGACGACGAAAAAGCCCGCTTCCCCCAGTTCTCTGGCCAGATTGTGCGCGATGCGCTGCCCGGCGGCGGAGGCATTGCGCGCGCCGACAATGGCGATGGCGCGTTCGGGCAGGATGGTCTGTTCGCCCCACATCCACAGGACCGGCGGCGCGGCAGGGATTTCCGCCAGCAGTTTCGGGTAGTCGGCGTCGCCCAGCACCACCAGTCGCGCGCCCACCTTGTGGCCACGCGCGATCTCCGCCTCGACGGCTTCGGCGGGGGCCGCGACGATGCCGCCCCCGGCGCGTCTGGCGATCAGGGGCAGGTTTTCGACGGCCTTTACGGCGCTGCCGAAGCGCAGGATCAACTGGTGGAAATGGACCGGGCCAATGCGGCTGGTGCGCGCCAGTCTGAGCCGGGCAAAGCGTTCCCCATCGCTCATACAGGCGGGAAATCGTCCGAAATGTGCGCCTTCCCCCCAGTCGGCCATGTCAGAGATCGACCGCCGGTTCGGCGGGCTTTTTCTTGCCGATCCTGGGCTCCTCGCCCTTGAGCAGGCGGCGGATATTGTCGCGGTGGCGGACATAGATCAGCACGGCCATGAACAGGGCCATGACCACGAAGGCGTGCGGCTGATCGAACAGCAGGCCCAGCGGCGCGATCAGGGCGGCGGCGACCAGCGCCGACAGCGACGAGATGCGGAAGATAAAGGCGGTGAGAAGCCACGTCGCCCCGGCCAGCAAACCCATGGGCCAGGCGGCGGCGAACAGGGTGCCGAGGAAGGTCGCCACGCCCTTGCCGCCCTTGAACTTCAGCCACACCGGGAACAAGTGTCCCAGAAACGCCGCGCCGCCGGCCAGCGCCATGCCGGTGCGGCGGGTTTCCTGATCGACGCTCAGCAGCAGGGCATAGGCCAGCCCCACGGCCATAGCGCCCTTGCCTGTGTCGCCCAGAAAGGTGAGCAGGGCCAGATCCTTGCGTCCGGTTCTTAGCACATTGGTCGCGCCGATATTGCCCGACCCGACGCTGCGGATATCGATGCCGGCCAGCCGGGTCAGCACGACACCGAACGGGATCGACCCCAGCAGGTAGCCGCCGATCACGGCAAAGGCAAAGATGGTCCAGTCGGGCAGAGGCATTGCGGGGCTTTCAATCAGGCCTGATAGACGATTCGACCGTCCACCAGCGTCAGTTCCACCTTGCCCTGTAATGTGCGGTTTTCAAAGGGGGAGTTCTTCGATTTCGACAGGATGTCGCTTTCGCGCAAGGCGAAGGGGGCGTCGATATCGACCACAATCAGGTCTGCAGGCGCACCCGGAGCCAGTCGTCCGGCCTCCAGACCGATCAGTTGCGCCGGATTGATGGTCACGGTGCGCAGCAGGTCGATCAGCGGAATGTCGCGGTCGTGGTGCAGGCCGATCAGGGCCGCCAGCAGGGTCTGAAGCCCGATGGCGCCCGGCTCGGCTTCGGAGAACGGACGGCGTTTGTCTTCGGCAGGCAGGGGCGTGTGGTTCGACACCACCACATCGATCAGGCCGTCGGCCAGCGCCTCGACCAGCGCCGTGCGGTCGTCTTCGGAACGCAGCGGCGGGTCGAGGCGGTAGAAGGTGCGGTAGTCGCCGATGTCGATCTCGTTGAACACCAGATGGTTGATCGAGGTTGAGGCGTAGACGTCGAGCCCTTTCGCCTTGGCCTGAGCGATGGCCTTGATCGACCCGGCGGTGGTGATCTGATCGACCAGCAGGCGCGCGCCGGTCAGCTCGACCAGAGCCAGATCGCGCTCCAGCGCGATGCGCTCAGCCAGCGCCGACACGCCGGACAGGCCCATGCGCGCGGCCATTTCGCCGGAGGTGGCCACGGCCCCGTCCGACAGCCACGGCTCCTTGGGGCGGTGGGCGATCAGGGCGTTGAAGCCGTTGGCGTAGGACAGGACGCGGGCCAGCACCTTGGAATTTATGATCGGGTTTTCGACATCGGTGAAATAGACGGCGCCGGATTCGCTCATCAGGCCGATTTCGGCCATCTGCTTGCCGTTATGGCCCTTGGTGGCGGCTCCGGCGGGATAGACGTGGACCAGCTCGATATCGCGGGCGCGGCGCAGGATGAAATCGACCATGGCCGGCTCGTCGATCACCGGGTCGGTGTCGGGCTGAACCACCATCGAGGTCACGCCCCCGGCGGCAGCGGCGCGGCTGGCGGATTTGAGCGTTTCCTTGGGCTCGGCCCCCGGTTCGCCGGTCTTGACGCGCAGGTCGATCAGGCCGGGGCAGACCACCTTGCCGTCGCAGTCGATGACCTTCATGTCGGCGGAGCCCGACGGCAGGTGCGCGGTGTGCAGCACTTCGGCGATGACGCCTTCGGTGAGGATCAGGCTGCCCAGACCGTCATAGTCGCTGGCCGGATCGATCAGGCGGGCATTGACCAGGGCTATCGGCTGACTTTGTTTCATATTCTGACGCCCTCGTTTTTCATACCTCCCCGACTTGTCGGGGAGGGGGACCGCACGAGCCTGCCTTCAGGCAGGTGAGATGTGGTGGTGGGGGTTCTTGCTTCACTTAATTCGGCAGGGAAGGTGGTGAGTAGGGAAGATACCCCACCACCGCATCTGGCGCTTTGCGCGTCGGGCTGTCCCCCTCCCCAGCAAGCTGGGGAGGAATGAAAGGGGCTCATCGGTCGGTCTCCAGACGCGCGGCAAGGCTGGCCAGCACGGCCATGCGGGCGGCGACGCCCATCTCCACCTGATCTTGGATAAGCGAGATCGACAGATCGTCGGCCACTTCGGAGTCGATTTCGACGCCGCGGTTCATCGGGCCGGGGTGCATGACGCGCACGTCCGGCGCGGCGACGGCCAGCTTTTCGCGGTCCAGACCGAAATAGCGGAAATATTCGCGGGTCGACGGGATGAAGGCCCCGTCCATGCGTTCTAGCTGAAGGCGCAGCATCATCACCACATTGGCCCCGGTAATCCCGGCCTTCATGTCGTGATAGACCTCCACACCCCATTCATCGGCATCGCCGGGGATCAGGGTCGGCGGTCCGACGAGGCGCACATTGGCCCCCATGGCATTGAGCAGGATGACGTTGGAACGCGCCACGCGGCTGTGGGCCACATCGCCGCAGATGGCCACGGTCAGGCTGTCGACATGGCCGAAGGCGCGACGGATCGACAACATGTCGAGCAGGGCCTGGGTGGGGTGCTGGTGTTGACCGTCGCCGGCATTGACGACGCTGCACCCGACCTTCTGCCCCAGAAGCTGCGCCGCGCCGGACGCCGAATGGCGCACGACCAGCAGGTCGGGCTTCATGGCGTTGAGCGTCACCGCCGTGTCGATCAGGGTCTCGCCCTTGGCGACGCTGGAGGTGCGCGGGTTCATATTGACCGTATCGGCCCCCAGACGCTTGCCCGCCAGCTCGAAAGACGACATGGTGCGCGTCGAGTTCTCGAAGAACAGATTGACCTGCGTGCGCCCCTTGAGCAGATCGAGCTTTTTATTGGTGCGCCGGTTCAGTTCCACGAACACATCGGCCAGATCGAGCAGGGCCAGAATGTCGGGCGGATCAAGGTCCTGAGCGGCGTTGAAATGCCGTTTGGGGAACGGAAAGAGGCGCGACTGGATCATCTCCAGCAACACCTGCGGATCTTGGGGGGCAATGCGCGTCATAAAGGGCGGCTATACCCCACGACTCAAGGGGAGGGAAGGGGCAATCGCCGCCGACCGACCGTAGTCAGACGACGGCGATGCGCAAAGCCCCTTACGCCTTGTTCAGCGACGCGATGTCGATGACGAAGCGGTAGCGCACGTCGGACTTGATGACGCGCTCATAGGCTTCGTTGATGTCCTGAATGTCGATCAGTTCGATATCCGAGACGATGTTGTGTTCGCCGCAGAAGTCGAGCATTTCCTGCGTTTCCTTGATAGAGCCGATCATCGACCCGGCCAGGGTCTTGCGGCCGGGGATGAGCGAGAAGGCGTGAACGGGGACGGGGTTGTCCGGCACGCCGACCAGCACCATGGTGCCATCGACCTTGAGCAGGCCCAGATAGGCGTTCCAGTCGATCGGGGCCGACACCGTATTGATGATCAGGTCGAAGGTGCCCGCCAGAGTCTTGAAGGTTTCCGCGTCATTGGTGGGGTAGTAATGATCGGCCCCCAGACGCAGGGCGTCGTCCTTCTTGGCCAGAGACTGGCTGAGCACGGTGACTTCGGCCCCCAGCGCGTGGGCCAGCTTGACGCCCATATGGCCAAGCCCGCCCAGACCGATAATGGCGACCTTTTTGCCCGGACCGGCGTTCCAGTGCTTCAGCGGCGACCACAGGGTGATCCCGGCGCACAGAAGCGGCGCGGCGGCGTCCTTGGGCAGGTGGTCCGGCACGCGCAGCACATAGCCTTCCTTGACCACAATATGGTCGGAATAGCCGCCATAGGTCGGCTGACCGTCGGCGTCGCGGTCATTATAGGTCTGCACCAGGCCCGGCATATATTGTTCGCGGTCTTCGTCGCGCGTCTGACACAGGCGGCAGGAATCGACGAAGCAGCCGACGCCGACCGTATCGCCTTCCTTGAATTTGGTGACTTTCGTGCCGACCTGACGCACGCGGCCGATGATTTCATGGCCGGGCACCTGCGGATAGATGCCGGGGAACCATTCGTCGCGCACCTGATGGATGTCGGAATGGCAGACGCCCGAATAGAGGATGTCGATGACCACATCGTCTTCGTTGGGGGCGCGGCGTTCAAAGGTAAAGGGTTCGAGCGGGGCCTTGGGCGAAGGCGCGGCATAGGCTTTGGCGAGCGTCATGGGAAATCCTTGCAAAATCGGGAGCGTTCGGGCCGCAAAAAAAGGCGCTATTTAACTGGCGCGGCTGAGGCGGGCGAACGGATCGGATATAGGAAGCGTGCCGGGGCCTTGCCAGTCCGTAGCTGTGCGTAATCTTACGTCAGCAGATGATAGAGCCACAGGAGCAGCGGCAGGCTGATCAGGCTCAGTGAAGTGGTGAGCGCCACGATTCCGGCCATCAGCGGGGCGTCACCGCCCATATGGCGCGCCTGCACATAGGCGACCGCGGCGCAAGGGGCCGCGCCGCAGCACAGCGCCACGCCCTGCGCCAGGGCATCGCCGCCGAACAGCCGGCACAGGCCCCAGCTTATCAGCGGCACGATCAGAACCTTGAAGGCCGAGGTGGCCACCACCAGAACCGGCTGGCTGCGGATATAGGCGAAGTTCAGCCCGGCGCCGGCCAGAATAAGACCGGTGGGAATGGCGGCATCGCCCAGCATCTTAAGGTCTTTTTCGATAAACGGCACCGACGGCACACGCAGGGCATTCAGCGCCAGCCCGATCAGGCACGACAGGAAGATCGGGTTGGTGAACAGCCGCGCCATGACGCCGCGGAAGCTGCGATCGACCGTATCTTCGCCCTCGGGCTGCCCCCAGCGGGCCAGCACCAGTATCGAGGCCATATTGCTGAGCGGGATCAGGGCGCTCATGGCCACGGCGGCCAGGCCTACGGCTTCGGCGCCGAAGATGGAGGTGGCAATGGGCAGGAAGACAAACGAATTGAAACGGATCAGGCCCTGAAAGACGCTGGTATAGGTGGGACCGGACAGGCGCAGCGCCGGTTTCAGCGCCAAGGCGATCAGGATGGACAGGCCGAGCGAACTGCTGACGGCCAGACTGATCGGCCCGGCACTGAGGCCCGACAGGTCGGCGTGCCAGATGGCCGGGATCAGAAAGCCCGGATAGAAGACATAGACGGCGATGCGTTCGATCGGCCCCCAGACGGACGGCGGCAGGAAGCCGGAGACCTTAAGCCCGAAGCCCAGCGCGATCAGCAGAAACACCGGCAGGATGCCGTTGATAAAGACTTCGATGCTCATTTTTTATCCCTCACGCCCATCACGCTGCGCGACGGGCTCCGGGAGGGCGGCGACCGTTCGCCGGGGCCCTCCGGGGCCCTTTGGCGTGCGCGAGGGCCTCATTGGGCGCTGCGGATGCGGTCGAGCGCGCCCTGAAGGATGTAGGCGGCGGCGGAGCGGTCGATAACCTCGGCGCGTTTGGCGCGCGTCAGATCGGCCTCTTCGATCAGAAAGCGGTTCATCACTGAGGATGACCAGCGCTCGTCCCAGAACGCTATGGGCAGGTCGGGATCGAGGTCGGCGGCGGTGAATTTCTCGGCGGGCAGGCGCAGCAGGTTGCGGGCGAAGGCGCGCACCGACTGACAGCGCGGGCCTTCGGTGCCGTCCATATTGACCGGCAGGCCGATGACCAGGCCCGAGGCTTCGCGTTGCTTCATCAGGCGCAGCAGGCGTTCGGCCTCCAGCGTGAACTTGCTCTTTTTGATCAGCTCCAGCGGCGAAGCGATGCTTAAGGAGATGTCGCTGACGGCCACGCCGATCGTTTTTTCTCCGAGATCCAGCCCGATCAGAGCGCGGCGCGGCGGCAGGGCGGCTTTCAGTTCGGTGATGTCAAGTATGGCCATGCGGCGCGGTTTGACGCGGGAACCCTTGGGAGTCAATCGGAAACGACAGCTTGGTGTGGGGTGAGGTCCTGTCTGTGACAGAGGGATGAATTACGGTTATGTAATAAATGAACACAAGTTAATGTATTGCTCTTATTTAATAATAAAATTCTGGATTTTTACTTCCGATTGGAGCATTTGATTGTTCATGCAAAGCAACGGAATTAACAAAATGAACAAGTTTTTTTCCATAGGTGTGGCCGGTGCAGCGTTGGTTATCGCCGGTGCGGCGATGGCCGAAGAGGCTCCGCGGCAAAAGACGGTACGTCTCACAGCGGTTGATCTCAACGATCCGGCGCAGGCAAAAGCGGTGCTGGATCAGTTGAAGACGGCCGCCCATGAGGTTTGTGCAGAAGGGTTTAATTCGCCGCACGCCTTTGTCATCACCGATCGCCAATGCGAACGGATCGCCCTGCAGGAAGCGGTTTATCAGGTCGGACACCCAGGGCTGCGCGCAGCGCAATCCGAGGATCGGGCACGTCGGGATCCTCGCGAAGAGAAACTGACGGCCGAGCGCGGTCAGTAATCGTAACAATAGTAATCGTATCTTTTACTTAATTATCTACTGGAGAAGAAGCCGTGTTGGTAAAGCTGTCCGCCCTTGTGGCCGTTATGTCCGTTTCCCTGATCGCCGTGTCGCCGGCTTCGGCGCTTGAGCGGGGCGAAGCCACCCGTGAAGTGATCAGGGTGCCGTCCGTTTACACAAGTCCGGCTGAGATGAAGTCGGCCTATACCCGCCTAAAAAGCGCTGCCCGTCGCGCTTGCGACTCCGGCTTGACTCGAGATCTGCAGGCCAGGGCTTCGGATCGCGCCTGCGCCGCCGCCGCGCTGGACGAGGCGGTACGCGCGTCGAACTTGCCGGAACTGATCGCCTATCATGAAGGTAAGACGGCCGGTGTGCCGATCTATGCCGACAATACGAACCGGGTGACGACGCAGCGTTAAACCGCATCGCTAATCGTCCCCTGCAGCGGCGCGCCGTCCTCCCACGGCGCGCCGTTTTCGCGTTTTAAATAGCTGTACCTCTTGCCATTTGTGTCCGCCCTCGCTAACCGGGACTCCATAGATATAGGAGTCTCCGCATGGCCATCGATGTGGCAACCGTGCGCAAGGTGGCGAGCCTGTCGCGCCTGCGCGAAAGCGATGAACGTCTGGAAAGCCTCGCCGGGCAGTTGAACGGCATTCTGGGCTGGATCGAGCAGCTCAACGAGGTCGACGTGTCGGACGTCCAGCCGATGACCTCCTGCGTGGAAATGACCCAGCCGCTGCGCGAGGACGTGGTGAGCGACGGCGATAAGGTCGCCGACGTTGTGTCGAATGCGCCCAAGACCATCGACGGCTTCTTCATCGTCCCGAAGGTGGTGGAATAGTCATGAGCGAACTGACCCGACTGACGCTTAAGGGCGCGCTCGACGGCCTGAAGGCGAAGCAATATTCCTCGACCGAACTGACCGAAGCCTTTATCGGCGCCATCGAAAAGGCCAATCCGGCGCTCAACGCCTATGTGCTGACCACCTTTGACAAGGCGCGCGAAATGGCCGGCGAGTCCGACCGCCGCCTCAAGGCCGGCGAGGGCCGGGCGCTGGAAGGCGCGCCGCTGGGCATCAAGGACCTGTTCTGCACCAGGGGTGTGCGTACCACGGCCTGTTCGGGCATCCTCGACACCTTCGTGCCGCCCTATGAATCGACCGTCACCCAGAATCTGTGGGACGACGGTGCGGTCATGCTGGGCAAGCTGAACATGGACGAATTCGCCATGGGCTCGTCTAACGAGACCTCGCATTGGGGGCCAGTGACCAATCCGTGGAAGTCGAACGCCTCCAACGCGCCCCTGACTCCCGGCGGGTCGTCGGGCGGTTCGGCTTCGGCCGTCGCCGCCGACCTGTGTCTGGCCGCCACGGCCTCGGACACTGGCGGCTCGATCCGTCAGCCGGCCGCCTTTACCGGCACCGTAGGTATCAAGCCGACCTATGGCCGCGCCTCGCGCTACGGCATGGTGGCCTTTGCCTCGTCGCTCGATCAGGCCGGTCCGATCACCAAGACGGTCGAAGACGCGGCGATCATGCTGCAATCCATGTGCTCGCACGACGCCAAGGACTCGACCAGCCTGACCCAGCCGCTGCCGGACTTCTCCAGCTTTGTGGGCAAGTCGGTCAAGGGCCTGCGCATCGGCATCCCCGACGAATACCGCCTCGACGGCATCCCGGCGGAAATCGACGCCCTGTGGGAGCAGGGCATCCAGTGGCTGAAGGACGCCGGGGCCGAGATCGTCCGCATCTCGCTGCCCAACACCAAATATGCTCTGCCGTGCTACTATATCGTCGCGCCGGCGGAAGCCTCGTCGAACCTCGCCCGCTATGACGGCATGCGCTTCGGCCACCGCACCGAGGCGGCGACCGGCCTGACCGACACCTACGAGCTGTCGCGCTCGGAAGGTTTCGGTGCCGAGGTCAAGCGCCGCATCATGATCGGCACCTACGTGCTGTCGGCCGGTTTCTACGACGCTTACTACGTCAAGGCTTTGAAGGTGCGCCGCCGCATCGCCGAGGACTTCGTCAATGCGTGGAATAGCTGCGACGTCATCCTGACGCCCGCCACGCCATCCGCCGCCTTCCAGTTGGGCGATACCGAAAAGGCCGCCGATCCGGTGCAGATGTACCTCAACGACGTCTTTACGGTGACCACCAACCTGGCCGGTCTGCCCGGCATGTCGGTGCCGGCAGGCCTCGATTCCAAGGGCCTGCCGCTGGGGCTTCAGGTCATCGGCAAGGCGCTGGACGAAGGCACGACTCTCGCGGTCGGTTCGGTGCTGGAAAAGGCCGCGGGCTTTACGCACAAGCCGGCGCAGTGGTGGTAAGCCGCTTCGCACAGCCAATGAAAAGCCTCCGGGATTGCTCCCGGAGGCTTTTTTGTTCGTCTTTCAGGGGCAAGGGGTTGGGCTGCGCAGGCCTTGCGCGTATGGTGACTTTTTAACCATAAAACGAGGCGCACATGCTGGTGACGGTTCAGGACATGATCGGGTGGGGACTTCTGGTGCTGCCGTTGATCGTGATCGCCTGGGCGGTGATCTGGCTGGGCGAACAGGCCGCCGAGCGCAACCGCCATGAGCGCTATCTGCGCTTCCAGAGCGTGCTGCGGCATCTGGGGCGCGACGACACCTCGTGGGCCGAGAAGATGGCCGCCGCCTATGAACTGCGGCAGTACAAGGAATACCGCCACATCATCGGCAAGATATTCGATGACGGCAAGGTGCGCGACGCCGGACAGGCCGCCGCGCTTGAGGCCGAACTGAAGGACGTGTCGAAAAGCGGCTGATCCGTTGAAATCCTCAAAAAAAGAGCCTGCATCCTATTGATGCAGGCGGCAGTCGTGACGCGTCCGGAGCGTTCGCGCCTCTGAAAAAGAAGACCGGCGCAGCCTGAGCTGCGCCGGCGATACGCCTAGTACTTGTAGGTCAGGCCGAAGGTGACCGTGCGGCCGATCCGGGTTTCGAACAGCGTGTCCTGACGGTTCGAGTCGATATACAGGCGGTTCTGCTCGTCGGTGAGGTTCTGGGCCTCGACCGAGAGCCTCAGCTTGTCCGTGACCTGATAGGAGGCCGAGGCGTCGACGTAGAAGGTGTCGTCATTGCCTTGCAGATCGCTGCCCGCTGAAGCCGGGATGCCGCGGATATACTTGCCGCGATAGGAGCCGGTCGTACGGAAGCTGAACCGGTCGTTTTCCCAGTAGAGCGTTCCCGACGCCGATTCCCGCGACAGATTGGTCAGGTCGTTGGTCGTCGAAGTCGTCGGGCTGAGGATGTAATTGATCTCGGACGTGATGTGCGTGTAGTTGGCCAGCACGCCGAAGTGGCTCCACAGGCCCGGCAGGAAGTCGAGGTCCGCCTGCAGGTTCAGTTCGACGCCCTTCAGCGGGCCGCCATCCGTATTGGCGAAGCGCGCGACGTTGAACAGGTCGGTTGCCGAAGCGCCGCTGGCGTTGCCGACCAGCAGTTCGAGCGGCAGGCCCAACTGGTTGTACGGGACCGTCTCGTTGATGCGCTGGATGAAGGTCTTGATGTCCTTATGGAAGTAGCTGATCGAGGCCAGCGAGCCCGGACGGAAGTACCATTCCAGCGACGCATCGAAGGTGCTGGCGCGGATCGGGTCGAGATACGGATTGTTGATCGTGCCGGTGCGGGTGGTGAAGGTCACGCCGCTGGACGGGGTCAGGTTGCCCAGTTCCGGACGGGTCATCACCTTGGCGGCCGAGAAGCGCGCCAGCAGTTCCGGCGTCAGCTCGAACACGACGTTCGCCGAGGGCAGGAGGTCGTGATATTCGCGTTCGACCTCGTTACGCACGCCGCGCGTCGGGTACTGAGACCCGGCGGGCGCTGTGGCCGCGATGTAGCCGACGGCGAACTGTTTGGTGTAGACCGAACGCACGCCGATATCGCCGCGCACCGGAACCGGCAGCCAGGTGTCCGAGTTGAATTCGGCCATGATGTAGCTCGACTTGACCGTTTCGCGGATCTGCGACCTGGCCGCGCCGCATTCGACGCCGCAGTACTGGAACGAGTCGAACTTAAACGCTTCGCGCCACTTGGCCGAGTCGATGGCGACCCAGCTCGACGGCGCGCCGTGGCCCCACAGATCGTCGACGCCCGTGATCTGCTTGGTCAGGCTGGCCAGAGTCACGCCGGTCGGAAGCGCGGTGACGGCGACCTGGCTGGGGATCAGGCTGAGGATATGGGAGTTGAAGTCATTCTCGCGGTATTGCACGCCGAACTTCACGGTGATTTCCGGCGTCACGTCGTACTTGCCGTCCAGATTGACCGTGGTGATGTCGGTGGAGTTCCACTGCGGCTTGCCCTGCACCGAGAAACCGCCCAGCACCGTGCCGTCGGCCTGACCCGGCGCGTAGGTGAAGTTGGCCGGATTGGAGACGTCGAAGCCGAAATTGATGACCGGTGTCGTGTCGCCGCCGCGATAGTCGATCGAGAAATTGTCGACATCGATGGCGTCGATGAAGGTTTGCAGGCGCATCGGACCTTCCCAGTTCGAGGTCGACTTGCCCACGAAACCGGTGACTTCGAAGCGGTCGTTGACGCGGTGACGCGCGTTCAGGTTCACCTGCGTGAACTCGGAGGTAAAGACGTCGACCAGACCTTCAGAGCGCACGTCCATGCCGTCGAACAGCCCGTAAAGCAGCGAGCCGTTGGATTTGAACTGCATGTCCTTGACCGAGGTCATCGGCTGACCGTTATTGCCGACGTTACGCGCCAGCGACAGGCCGGCGATGTAGTTGTCGCGGCGTTCGACGTCGTACTTTGAATACAGAACGTCCAGCGAGACGTCGGTATCGGCGTCGGGACGCCACTGGAAGGTCAGGCTGCCGCCCAGACGCTCGGTGTCCTGTTCCGAATTGACGTAGCGCGGGATGCGCGGCAGGAAGGCGCCCGAACCCGGCGTGTTCGGCAGGTCGGCGCGGCGCAGATTGGCGACCGCATTATAGGCGGCCAGCGTCGAGGTGCGCGGATTGTTGGTCGAGCAGTTGGCCGCCGTTGCCCCCTTTGCGGCCTGATCGGTGGGCGACGGGCTGGTGGTCGCGTAACCGATCGGCGTACAGAAGGGGTGCACGGTGCCGCCGACATTCAGGCCATTGGTATTGGCCGACAGGATGTCCACCGCCGAATAACCGACTTCGCGCGTGTGCTTTTCCTGATAGGTCAGGGTGCCGAGGATGCCGAAAGTGCCGTCGCCGAACTTCTTGGAGGCCAGAAGCGTCAGGCGCGGATCGGTCTTTTTGGCCAGTTCGTTATAGGTGCCCTTGGCCGAGAAGCTGAACACTTCCGACTTGCTGTAATCGAAGGGCTTGGGGGCGCGCAGATCGACCGTGGCGCCCAGTGAGCCTTCCTCGACGTCCGCCGAGGCAGTCTTGCGCGCGGCCAGCGACGAGAAGATTTCCGACGGGAAGATGTTGAAGTCGAAGCTGCGGCCGTTGTTGCCCGCGCCGTAGATGTCGGCCGAGCCGGACTGGGCCGCCCCTTCCATGCCGTTCAGGCGCACGCGCGTATATTGCGGCCCAAGGCCCCGCACCGAGATGTTGCGGCCTTCACCGCCGTCGCCGCGCGACAGGGTGACGCCGGGGATGCGCTGCATCGATTCGGCGAGGTTGGAGTCGGGGAACTTGCCCACGTCTTCGGCCAGAATCGAGTCGATCGTGGCGGCGCTGTTCTTCTTGACGTTCAGCGCGCTTTTGAGCGAGCTGCGGAAACCCGTCACGGTGACGGTTTCGATTTCGTCCTGCGCCGCCGGAGCGGGTGCAGCGTCCTGCGCAAAAGCCGGCGCGGCCACCAGCAGCGTCGCGGCGATGAGCGCAGACGTGCGCAAGAGAGCCGCCTTGTGAGGCGACGGAATGGAGGGATGCATTTGTTTTCCTCTTTACTAAACGTCCCGCCAAAGACGGAGCGTCATCCTGTTTTGTGTCTGAGTTGACCTTCCCGGTCCGACTTTTTATAGGCTCCGCTCATCAGTGATGCGCGAAGCTGGCCGATTTGGTTCGGCGCGATTCAAGATTACGATGTTTTTATATGTCCGCAATGTCAAAAAGTACGACTAATGACCCGGAATGATCACAATTCAGGTGATTTGCGGTCCCTTTGTGATCGAACCTGATCAATTGCGACGTTTCTGCAACAGAGGCGCAAAGCACAAGAATAAGAAATCGGTTGTCAGACGCAGGCAGTTGCGCAAGATACGGTCTTTGCGTCCTGCTTCCGGAGTGCCTATGTCGCCCAAGCCCCAAACTGAAATTACCCTGCGGGGTATACTGCTCGGCATCGTCATCACGCTGATCTTCACGGCGGCGCAGGTCTATCTGGGGTTACAGGTCGGCCTGACCTTCGCCACCTCGATACCGGCCGCGGTCATTTCGATGGCGTTGCTGAGCGCCTTCAAGTCGGCGACGATTCAGGAAAACAACATCGTTCAGACCATTGCGTCAGCGGCGGGGACGCTGGCCTCGGTCATCTTCGTCCTGCCCGGCCTGATCATCATCGGCTGGTGGCGCGACGTACCTTTCTTCATCACCTTCGCGGCCTGCGCCATCGGCGGCATTCTGGGGGTGATGTACACCATCCCGCTGCGCCGGGCGCTGGTGTCCAACTCGCCGCTGCCCTATCCGGAAGGCGTCGCCGCCGCCGAAGTGCTCAAGGTCGGGACCAATACCCGCGAAGGCGCTCAGGAAGGCAAGGCGGGCCTGATGGCGGTCGTTCTGGGCAGCCTCGCCTCAGCTGCCTATTCGGCGCTGGCGGCGGCCAAGGCGCTGGCCGGTGAACTGGCGGCCTTTTTCAAGATCAATGTCGGCGGCAAGGTCGGGGCCACCGGTATCGCCGGTGAAAGCTCGCTGGCCCTGATCGGCGCGGGTCACCTGATGGGGATTACGGTTGGCATCGCCATGCTGACCGGGCTCGGCATCGCTTGGGGCATCGCCGTGCCCATCCTGACCTCGCTGACGCCGATGCCGGACGCCAGCGCCGCGGATCATGCCGGGGCCATCTGGTCGACCCAGGTGC
This sequence comes from Asticcacaulis sp. AND118, assembly GCF_020535245.1. Taxonomy (GTDB): domain Bacteria; phylum Pseudomonadota; class Alphaproteobacteria; order Caulobacterales; family Caulobacteraceae; genus Asticcacaulis. The sequence goes on from NZ_CP084910.1 coordinate 1,219,826, forward strand.
GTTATCTGGGGGCCGGGGCCATCGGGGCGGCGGCTATCTGGACCATCGGCAAGCTGCTGGGGCCTGTGTGGTCGGGCCTGATGTCGGCGCTGGAAGCCAACCGTCGCCGCAAGTCGGGCGGCGGCGACCTGCCGCGCGAGGAGCAGGATCTGCCCATCGCTCTGGTTGGGTTGATCTCGATCCTGCTGCTGGTGCCGGCGGGTTTCCTGATGGCGGCCTTCCTCGATGGCACAGCCATCGCCAGCCTGAGCCTGCCTCTGGTGGCGCTGGGCGTGCTCTATCTTGCCATTGCCGGCCTGCTGGCGGCGGCCGTGTGCGGCTATATGGCCGGCCTGATCGGTTCGTCCAATTCGCCGGTGTCGGGCGTCGGCATCCTCAGCGTGCTGGGCGCGGCCCTCTTGATCGGTGCGGTCGGCCACAGCGTCACCGGCCCGGACGCGGCGCAGGCCCTGACGGCCTTTGCCCTGTTCGCGACCACCTTCGTTCTGGCCGTGGCCGTCGTCGGCAATGACAACCTGCAGGACCTCAAGACCGGGCAACTGGTCGGCGCGACGCCGTGGAAACAGCAGGTGGCGCTGGTGATCGGCGTCATCGCCGGCGCCGTGGTCATTCCGCTGGTGCTCAACCTGCTCAACAACGCCTTCGGCTTCGCGGGCGATCCCAACTATCGCGGCATCACGGGCGAGCCGCTGGGCGCGCCGCAGGCCACTCTGATCTCGACCCTGGCCAAGGGCGCCATCGGCGGCAGCCTGCCGTGGAACCTGCTGGGGGCCGGTGCGCTGATCGGCGCGGGTCTGGTGGCCTTCGACATGATTCTGCGCAAGGTGTCGAACGACAGATACAGCCTGCCGCCGCTGGGCGTCGGGCTGGCCATCTACCTGCCGTCGGCTGTCACCGCTCCGGTGGTGGTCGGCGCGTTCGGCGGCTGGTTGTTCGAAAAACTGGTCAGCGGCAAGCCGTGGGCCGAACCCGCCTCGCGTCTGGGCGTGCTGATCGCTTCGGGCTTCATTGTCGGCGAAAGCCTGTTCAAGGTCGTGCTGGCGGGGGTCATCACCTTCACCGGCTCGAAAGCGCCGCTGGCCGTTCTGCCTATCCCCTATGGCGAAGAGACGGCGATGATCGTTGCGCTGGTGCTGGCCGTATCGGGCGTGGTCGGGCTCTATCGCTGGTGCGCGGGCGCGGCGAAGCGGATCTAGCCTCAAGTAAAAGAGCCGTGCGGGCGCATCAAAAGCGCGTGCACGGCCCTTGCCACAGGGGGGCAGGCTGGGCCAAAATCTCCTCAACATTTCAGGAGTATAGTCTATGAGCCTGCCGGATATTCCCGTAAAGCCCATCCATGCCGATGGCGTAACCTATTACATGCACCCGCATCCGCGGTCGCCCTTTTCCGAGGCGGTTCAGGTCGGTGGCGTCCTTTACCTGTCGGCCATGATCGGCCTCGATGGGCAGGGGCGTCTGGTCGACGGTTTCGAGCCGCAGGTGCGCCAGATCATGGCCAATTCGCAGGCCATACTGCGGCGTTACGGGCTGGGGCTGGAGCACGTCTTCAAAACGACCGTGATGATGAAGGACATGGCCAACTGGAGCGCCTTCAACCGCCTGTACAAGCCATATTTTCACCCGACGCGCCTGCCGGTGCGCACGGCCTTCGGGGTCAGCGATCTGGCCTGTGGCGCAGAGGTTGAACTGGAGTTTCAGGCCTTTGTGCCGCACGGCGGATAAGGTTTTGGGGGAGGCTTAGGATTCCCCACAGATGGCCACAGATGTTCCTTATCAGTGGCGACGCGCGAGAAAAGGGTTTGAACGACGCGCCAGAGGTGCGTCCCTGATCGTCAATTCACACACGGTTTAGACAGCAAATGGCGCGGACTATCTGTGTTCATCTGTGGCCATCTGTGGAAAACTAAAAAAGGCCGGCGCGAACGCCGGCCTTTTCCATTTAAGCGTCAAATGCTTAAAGCGAGATGATTTATAGTGGAAACATCATCTCGCTCTAAGTTTTTGAGTGGTCGCGCAATTTTTCCGAAAAGTTGTGCCACTTTATCGGATTGCGCTCTAGAACGACTTCTTGATCCCGATGCCGAAGGTGCGCGGTTCGGACACCATGACGGTCAGGTTATTGAAGTCGATGCCGCTTTCCGAGACGATTTCGTCGCCGAGATTGCGCACATAGGCGGCAATTTCCATGCCGTCCTTGGTCACGTAGCCGCCGCGCAGGCCGGTCTGCACAAAGGCCTTGCCGGTAAACTCGGTCGCTTCATAGAGGAAGAAGTTGATTTCCGAGCGATAGGCCACGTCGCCATAGACGAAGAACTTCGCCCCCGACGGCTGCGGCCAGACGTACTGGGCGGTGACATTGGCCACCCATTCCGGGGCCTGGGGCAGGGGGTTGCCGTCGATATAGGCGTAGCGCGTGCCGCCCGACACATAGGTGCGGTCCAGCGGGGTGCACAGGCCCGAACCGCAGGTGGCCACGGCGGTGACCGCATCCTGAATTTCGGTGTGGTTGTAGCTGGCGCTGGCGGTCAGCATCAGATTATCGGTCGGTCGGACCGAGACATCGGTTTCCAGACCGTAACCCACGGCTTCCTCGGCATTGATCAGCTTGGCCGTATTGACCGCGCCGCCGACGGCGGTGATCTGAAGGTCCTTGGTCTTGAAGTAGTAGGCGCCGATGTCGAAGCGCACCTTGCGATCGAAGGCGACACCCTTGAAGCCGGTTTCGCCCGAGGTCGTCGTCTGTTCGCCGGCGGTGGTCGGCGCGCCGCCGAAATTGACGCGGTCCTGAATCGCCGGGGCGAGATAGCCGGTGGCGAGGCGCGCGTACCAGTTCAGGTTCGGCGTGATGACATAGGTGGCGCTGATGTCGCCGGAGACGTTGTCACCGTCGACCTTGGTCGAGACGGGCAGGGTGACGCCGGGGAAGACGGCGCGGCCCCAGACCAGATCCTTCTTTTTGTCCGAAGTGTAGCGCAGGCCGGCGCGCAGGGTCAGGGCGTCGGTGGCCTTATATTCCGCCGAACCGAAGACGGCGAAGCTGGAGCCGTAGTTCTTGTGTCGGACGTCGCCATTATTGATATAGTCGAGTTCGTTATACTTCAGGGTCTGGTCGAAATAGTAGAGGCCGACCTGACCGCGCCATTGACCGAACTGCTCGGTCTCGAAACGCAGTTCCTGCGACCATTCTTCCGGCGTGGTGGTGCCGCCGGTGCCGACGGGGAAGAAGGTGCCGTAGAGGGTCGGCGCGACGATGGTCGAGACGCCGCCGTCGATATCGCCGGAGCTTTCGGTCTCCGCCCATTCGTAGGCGGTGATCGAGTGCAGGGTGCCGAGGCCTTCGAAGGTGTAGCTGAGCTTCAGATTGGCACCGCGCGCCTTGAGTTTCTGGCTGATGATCGGGCCGTCCAGCATGACTTTTTCGATGTCGAAGCCGTCGTTGAACTCATTGGTGCCCGGCTTGATGGCGCTGGCGCGGAAGAGGCGCGGCGTGCCGTCGAGATAGCGGGCATGGGCGCTGATCAGGGCTTCGAGCTTGTTGCCCTTGTACAGGAGCTGGCCGCGCACCGCGCGGTCTTCGTAGCCTTCCAGCTTTTCGCCGTCATAGAGGTTTTCGACCCAGTCGTTGCGGCGCTGAATAATACCCGACAGACGGCCCGACCAGTTGCCGCCCAGCGCGCCGGTGACGGCCCCTTCGGCGTTCACGGTGCCCAGATTGCCGGCGGCGACGCTGTAATAGCCGCCGAAGACCTCCGAGGGTTTGGCCGACGACAGCTTGACCACGCCCGACGGCGTGTTGCGGCCGAACAGCGTGCCTTGCGGGCCGCGCAGGACTTCGACATTGGCCAGGTCGAAGATCGGGAAGGACTTCAGCATCGGGTTTTCCAGCGCCACATCGTCATAGACGACCGAAACGGGCTGGGCGGCATTGGGATCGAAGTCCGTATTGCCGAGGCCGCGGATATAGAAGCGCGGGAAGGTGCGGCCAAAGGACGATTCGACGTTCAGCGACGGCGTGCGCGAGGCCAGGACGCGGATGTCGAGGCCGGAAGAATTGATGACGTCGAGCTTGGTGCCCGACAGGGAAGTGACGGCGACGGGCACGTCCATCGCCTTTTCGAGACGGCGGGAGGCGGTGACGACGACTTCGGTGACAGCGGTATTTTCTACCGCAGGGGCATCGGCGGCCTGAGCCGTACCGGCCAGGGCGCAGAGTGCAAGAAGAGAGACGCCACCCAGGTGGGCGGCTAGATGGCGCGGTGCGCGCGATTTAGATTGGTGCATGACGGTCCTCGGAGCAAATTATATTGCCCCCTCCGTCGCGCTTCGTTCCCTGTCGCCCGATGTGCCCCCGGAGTCGATCTGCATCAAACGCTAACACAGCATGTCGCTTTTGCAACGGACCCGTGACGCTTGCGTAACATTGATCGAGACTATGGCTTTTTCGCCATGCCGTAACGTCAACTTTTCGTTAGCCGCTTTCATATCGGTCTCCGCCGACCGGGCATCGAAACCTTAGTCCGGGCGGGGCATTGTCCCGATCGGAAAGTGAGGTGTAACATGAAGAAAACGTTCAAGATAAGCTGTGTCGCCCTGACGGGCGCGGCGGCTCTGGCCCTGGCCATGCCCGCGGCGGCCCAAAGCTACGACGGCTGGTGCTATCAGAAGGGCTCCTCGGCCCGCACCAAGGGCACGGTGATCGGCGCGGCCGCCGGCGGCGTGCTGGGCAACGTCGTGGCGGGCAAGGGCAACAAGACCGAAGGGACGATTCTCGGTGCCGTGGTCGGCGGCGTGATCGGCAATCAGGTCGCCAAGAAGAACAAGGAAAAGGAAACGGCGTCGGCCAACTGCCTGAACAGCCGTTATTACATCTACGATCGCGGCTATTACGAGCCCCCGTCGCCGCCCGACGGTTACCGCGTGGCCTATTTCAGCGATCGGCCCTATTACAGCTCTTACTGGGTCAAGCGCGACGGCGAAGACCAGCGCTATCGCCGCTAAAACGACTATCCGTTAAATGAAAAACCCGGTGTTTTGCGCCGGGTTTTTTACATCCCTATTGTCTTTTGACGCAATTGGGTCACAGCTCTGTTCGATATTCCGGGAAGTTTTTTGAACAGACCTGAACACCTCCGTTCAGTCCCGGTTCAGGCGGTGGGTGTTAGGTTGGGCTCAACACCTCATGCAAAGGAGTTTTTTCATGACCCGTATTTCCGCAAAGATGATCATCGGTGGTCTGGCCGCCTCTCTGGCCCTCGGGATGGCGGCGGCTCCGGCCTCGGCCCAGCGCTATGACGGCTTCTGCTACCACAAACAACAGAACACCAAGACCAAGGGCACCGTGATCGGCGCTGTGGCCGGTGGCGTGCTCGGCAATGTGGTCGCTGGTAAGGGTAACAAGACCGAAGGCACCGTGCTGGGCGCGGTGATCGGCGGCGCCATCGGCAATCAGGTCGGCGAAGAAGTGAAGGAAAACAAGGTCGAGCAGTGCCTGAACAATCAGTATTATGTTTTCGACCGTCGTGAATACGCGCCGCCGGCGGCCCCGAAAGGTTACGCCGTGGCCTATTACAGCCAGCGCCCGTACTACGACACCTACTACACGCACCGTAACGGTCGTGTTGTGGAATGGCACCCACGCCGCCGCTAAGGCCCGCAATTAAAGTTGTCTTCCAACGCCCGGTGTTCGCACCGGGCGTTCCTGTTTGGCGGCTGGAACAAAAAAAATAGGGCCGGTGTCACCACCGGCCCGAAAAAGAATAAGGGGCAAATTGAAACGAGAATAACCCGAACGCGATCAGAATATGACCGCGCCATGACGTCCCTTCCGGAGACCTCACGGTGAGGCAGTCAAGCATGAAGAGGTCGTGTGGCCTATACCGTCGATATGGGAGGCCTCCCATAAACCGGTGACCCCGATTGTGGGGCGCAAAGGGTCATGTTACATCCGATACAAGACCTTCAGAAAGCCGCAGGGGCCTTCCGTTTCCATGTCAGAATCCCGTCTGGTTCTTATCGAAGACGATCCCTTCGTTCGTCGCCATATCGCCACCCTGATCGAGGCGACGCCCGACATGGTGCTGACGGGCGAGGCGGGCAGCGTCGCCGACGGCCTGATCCTGCTCGATACCGCGCCTGACCTGATCGTGCTCGACCTGGGGCTCAGCGACGGCAGCGGGCTGGAGATCATCAAAGCGGCGCGTCTGCGCGACCTGCCCACACGCATCCTCATCCTGACGGTGTTCGGCGACGAGACCTCGGTCATTTCGGCCCTGACCGCCGGGGCCGACGGCTACGTGCTGAAGGACAGCGCCGAAACCGAACTGATAGGCAGCATCCGCCACACCCTGAATGGCGGTTCGCCCATTTCGGCCCCGGTGGCGGCCTATCTGCTGCGCCATATCCGCAAGGACGCGTCTCTGGCTCAGGCCGCCGGTCCGGAACTGGCCGAAGACGCGCCCGGCATCACGCCGCGCGAGATCGAGCTTCTGTCGCTGCTGGCCAAGGGCCTCAGCTACAAGGAGGCGGCCAACGTCCTCGACATCTCGCACCACACGGTCGGCACGCACGTCAAAGCCATCTACCGCAAGCTGGCGGTCAATTCTCGCTCCGAAGCCGTGTTCGAGGCGGTGCGCAGCGGTCTGATCCGCCTGTAATCCTGTAAACCCTCGCTTGTGAAGCTTTCGATAGTGCGGTTATGGTGCGCCATGTTTCGCCTGCCGACCGCTGAACCCTGGATCAGTCTCAGCCGCGCCCTGTTCTGGGCTCTGCTGGCCCAGATCGTTTTCTGGGGCCTGCTCTTCGCCTTTGCCCGCCATCCGCTGCCGTCCGAGGTGACCAAGGCCTATAAGGTTCAGGACGTCTACATGCGGCCGATCGAGGGCCTGACGCCGGTGAACTTTCCGCTGGAGGCGATGACCCGACTGGAAGACGGGCGCTCGCCCATGGCCGACGACTTCGCCAATGTCTGCGTGCGCGGGTCGCACTTTCCCGCCGTGCAGTTCTCCTTCCTGATCACGCCCAGGCCGGGGCGAGGGTACGAAGCCCTGTATCTGCCGATGATCAAGGACAATTATGCCCTCTATATCAACGGGCGGCTGTTGACGACGCCGCGGGGCAAGCTCGGTTTTCCGTCCACCCACGACGGCCTTAGGGCGCAACTGTACGGGTTCGCGCCGGATCAACTGGCACCGGGAGGCAATCGCGTCGATATCGTCGCCGTCTCCAATGGCTGCCATCCGCAGATGAAAGGGGCGCTGTTCGGGCCGGAAACCGACCTGCGCCGCCTCATCGATCATCGTCTGACGACGGCGATAGGTATGCCGCTGATCACGGTGATCGCCGCCTCGCTGCTGAGCATGATCGCCGCGGCGCTGCTGCCCATCAGCGGCTATAATCGCCTGTTTCTCAGCGTCAGCCTGTTCATGGCGGCGCTGGCGCTGCGCGGCGCCAGCTTCATGTGGCAGGGCGACGCGCTGGAAGACAGCCTGCGCGACACGTTGATGTCTGTGGTGTCGGGCCTGACTCTGGGGGCGACGGCCTATCTGCTCAAGAACTGGACGCTGGCGTCCGACCGTCACACGCCGATCATTGTAGGTGTGACCATAGCCGATATCGTCCTGTTGCTGATGGGCTGGCTGTTCAAACAGAGCTGGCTGCCGACCCTGACCGAAACCACCCTGATCTTCGTCTGCGCGGGTTATTTCCTGTATCGCATGTGGGTTCTGGTGCGCGTGCAGCCGCAGTTGCTGATTCGCTCCTTCCCCTTCCTGTCGGTTGGGCTGGTGACCACCTTCTACGATCTGTATCACGGCCTCCTGGGTCTGCCGCGCCCGCTGACGGCGGGGCTCTACTTCCCCTTTGTCATCATCGCCGGTGTGGGCGTCGATCTGGTGCGCCGCGGTTTCGAACTGTTCCGCACGGCCGAAGAGCAGCGCGCCGATCTGGAGCGTCAGGTGCAGGACCGCGAGGCGGATATCCGCGCCTCCTACGCCAAGCTTCAGGAACAGGAGCAACTCAACGCCGTCAATGCCGAGCGCCAGCGCCTGATCCGCGATATGCATGACGGGGTGGGCGGGCATCTGGTCAGCCTTTTGATGCAGCTCAAGCTGGGGGCCGTGCCGCCGGAGACCATGCGCGTCAATATTCAGTCGGCGGTGGACGACCTGCGGCTGATCATCGACTCGATGGACTCGATGGGGGATTCGCTGGAGGTCGGGCTGGCCATCTTCCGCGAGCGCATGCGTCCGCGCCTGCAGACGGTCGGTGTCGAACTGACGTGGCGCAACGCCGTAGACGAAGAGCCACGAGGTTATCGCCCCAATGAAATCCTCAACATTTACCGTATATTGCAAGAGGGTGTTACCAACGCGCTCAAGCACGCTCAGCCGAAGACGATCGACCTCAGCCTGCGGCCCGATCCGGATGCACCGGGCTGGCTCATTCTGACGCTGAGTGACGACGGGGTGGGTTTCCCGGCCGATGAGCGTACGTCTGCGGGACGCGGCCTGAGCCATCTGCGCCGCCGCGCCCAGATGATCGGCGGGCGCATCGACATCGTCTCCGCGCTGGGCAACGGCACGACGATCCGCCTGTACGTGCCGCCGCCCGCGACCGCGACGGCTTGAAATAAGGTCAAATGTAAACTAGACTAACCGGACTTAGTCTAGTGAGGCGCGCATGACCACCGTCAATATCCATGAGGCCAAGACCCATCTGTCGCGCTTGGTCGAACAGGCGGCGAAGGGCGAAAGCTTCATCATCGCCAAGGCGGGAAAACCGATGGCGCGGGTCGCTGCCATCGACGCGCCGGAAAGCACGAAGACGCGCCGTCTGGGTTTTCTGACAGGGCATATCCGCACGCCCGACGATTTCGACCGTATGGGGGAAGGCGAAATCGCAGGCCTGTTCGGCGGCGAAGAATGAAGCTGCTGCTCGATACCCACATCCTGCTGTGGGCCGCCGGGGAGCCGGAAAAGCTGCCGCAGGACATGCGCGCCCAACTCGAAGATAGCGACAATACGCTGCTGTTCAGTGCCGCCAGCCTGTGGGAGGTGGCGATCAAGCGCGGACTGGGGCGCGACGATTTTCAGGCCGATCCGCGCCTGTTGCGCCGGGGCTTGCTCGACAATGGTTATGTCGAGCTGCCGATACTGAGCGCCCATGCGGTGATGGTCGATACCCTGCCGGCGATCCACAAGGACCCGTTCGATCGCATACTGATCGCGCAATCCTTGCATGAAGGGATCAAACTGATCACGGTCGATCCGGTGGTGATGCGTTATTTCGCCTGATCAGCCTCTTCCCTGCGTAAAGCCTTCCCGCTATAGAAAAATCATGACCGACTCTGCCTCCAGACAAATCCAGGGCCGCACCGGCCCGTGGGAACTCGTTATCGGCCTTGAGATTCATGCTCAGGTCGCCTCGACCTCCAAACTGTTTTCGGGCGCGGCCGTAGGCTTCGGCGCCGGCCCGAACGAACAGGTGAGCCTTGTGGACGCCGGCTTCCCCGGCATGTTGCCTGTGCTCAACCGTTTCTGCGTCGAGCAGGCGGTGAAGACGGGGCTGGGCCTGAAGGCGCAGATCAACACCCACTCGCGCTTCGACCGCAAGAACTACTTCTATCCCGACCTGCCGCAGGGCTATCAGATCTCGCAGCTCTTCTTCCCCATCGTGGGCGAGGGCGAGGTGTCGATCGACCTCAGCGACGGGACGCAGAAGGCCGTGCGCATCGAGCGCCTGCACCTTGAACAGGATGCAGGCAAGTCGATCCACGACCTCGACCCGAACAACACCTATGTCGACCTCAACCGGGCCGGCACGGCGCTGATGGAGATCGTCTCCAAGCCGGACATCCGCTCGGCGGAAGAGGCCGTGGCCTATTTCAAGAAGATCCGCACCATCCTCGTCTATCTCGGCACGTCCGACGGCGACATGGAAAAGGGCAATATGCGCGCCGACGTCAACGTCTCGGTATGCAAGCCGGGCGCGTATGAAAAGTTTCGCGAGACGGGCGATTTCAAGCACCTGGGCACGCGCTGCGAGATCAAGAACGTCAACTCGTTCCGCTTCATGCAGCAGGCCATCGAGTACGAAGCCCGCCGTCAGATCGAGATCGTCGAGGACGGTGGCGCGATCGTGCAGGAAACCCGCCTCTTCGATTCGGTGAAGGTCGAGACGCGGTCTTTGCGCTCCAAGGAAGAGGCGCACGATTACCGCTACTTCCCCGATCCGGACCTGCTGCCGCTGGAGCTGGAGCTGGCGTGGATCGAGGACATCAAAAAGTCCCTGCCGGAACTGCCGGACGACAAGCGCCAGCGCCTGATGACGCAGTACGGCCTCAGCCAGTACGACGCCACCGTTCTGGTCACCGAGCAGTCGCGCGCCGACTATTACGAAGCCGCAGCCAAGGGCCGCGACGCCAAGCTGGTCGCCAACTGGGTGACCAACGAGCTTCTGGCGCGTCTGACCAAGGATGGGCTGGAGATCGAGCAAAGCCCGCTGCCGCCCGCGCACATCGCCGGTCTGGTCGAGCTGATCGAGACGAACATCATCTCGTCCAAGATCGCCAAGACCGTCTTCGAGCACATGTGGGAAGGCAAGGGCGCGATCACCCCGGCGGAGATCGTTGAAAAACACGGCCTGAAGCAGGTGACCGACACCGGCGCGATCGAAAAGGCCATCGATGAGATCATCGCCGCTCATCCGGACAAGGCCGCCGAAGTGGCCACAAAGCCGCAGGCCATCGGCTGGTTCGTCGGTCAGGTTATGAAGGCCACCGGCGGCAAGGCCAATCCGGCGACGGTCAATGACCTGCTGAAAAGCAAGCTGGGTCTGTAAACAGCCCTGTAAACCAAACAGCAAAAAAGCCCCGCCAGTCCGGCGGGGCTTTTTCTCATCTTATTGGTTCGTCGTCGGCTGGTCCTTGGTGACCGGCGTGTCGGTTTGCGGCAGGGGCGGGACCGGTTCGGTCGGGTTGCCCGCCGCCGGCTCATTGGTCATCGGGGCCGGGATGGTCGGTTCCTGCATCGGATCCGTCGCGGGTTGTGTCGGGTTTTGCGGCGCGGCCGGGTCGCCCATGTTCGGCGTGGCGGACGTATCCGGCGCCGGGGCGGTGGTCGTGGTGCTGGCCTCGGTCGAGACGTCGCCCGCCTGGGCCGCACGCAGGGCCTGAGCGTTCAGGTCCGCCGTCGCCTTGTTTTGCGATTTCAGATCCTGCTTCGCCGTAGGGGCCTGCTTTTGCGCCGTCGCCTGCTCAGGCAGGGGCTGTTCGGCCGGGGCTTGCGGCGCGGCGGTGTCTTGAACCGTATCTTGGGCAAAGGCGGCCGGAGCGGCCATCAGCAGGGCGGCAGCGGCGGCCGTGGTCAGAAGGCGGGTCATGGTATCCTCATGTATGTGAAAGGGGCAGAACCGGGTGGAAACTCTGGACGACAGTATTCTCCGCCTCGGCCGATTTCTCAATTTCGCCGCCTTTACGAACGCATCGGCCTCCCTTGCCGGAGGCTTATCTTTTTGATGGGTGGCGTAAGGCGGGGATAAAAAGCGTCCGCATTGACGCCGCCGGCCTTGAGTTCGAGCATTGTCTGCTTGCTGAATCCGGCGCGAGCCTGAGCGTCCCCTGACATGTCCGCATTGTGACTTACGCTTTTCCAATGACCTCAGCCGCTTATCCCCAGCGTGGCCTTGCACCTGCGGCGGTGGCGTGAGACAGTCCGCGCGACTGAAAGGGGGACCGCATGGCGTCCGACTATGCCCTCAGCCTTGACGGGGTGAGCAAGTATTACGGCGACTTCGCCGCTGTGCAGGATCTGAGCTTCCGCGTGCCGCGCGGCTCGATCTGCGGGTTTCTGGGCCCGAACGGCGCGGGCAAGACCTCCAGCGTGCGCATGATGCTGGGCCTGTCGCAACCCAGCGCCGGCCGGATCACTGTGCTGGACGGCGAAGGCGCCAAGGTGCTGGACCGTATCGGATTCCTGCCCGAAGAGCGCGGGCTTTACCGCAAGATGTCGCCGGTCGAGATGATCGTCTTTCTTGCCGGGTTGAAGGGCATGAAGGCCTCCGTCGCCCGCAAGCGGTCGATGGAAATGCTGAGCGCGCAGGGGCTCGGTGAATTCATGCACAAACCGATCAAGTCGCTGTCGAAGGGCATGTCGCAGAAGGTGCAACTGATCGGCTGTCTGGTCCACGAACCGGAACTGGTCATTCTCGATGAGCCGTTTTCAGGTCTCGATCCGGTCAATCAGCAGGGGCTGGAGGACATGATCCGCGACCTGGCCCGACGCGGGGCGACGGTGCTGTTTTCCACCCACGTCATGGCCCACGCCGAGCGTCTGTGCGAAAACGTCGTCATGTTGACAAAGGGGCGCAAGGTGTTCGAAGGCACGCTGCGTCAGGCGCGTGAGCGCGCGCCGCGCTATCTGGAACTGGAAGGCGTGCTCGATCGCCAACAGGTGACGGGCCTGCCCGGCGTGTCTGAAGTCATCGAGGCGGGCGCGGGCGAGGACGGCACGACGCGCTGGCGTCTGCGTTTCCTGCCCGGCCAGACGCCCAACGAAGCCTTGAAGACCGTTTTGGTCGGCGGGCTGGACGTGCGCCGGTTCGAAGCGCACGAGCCGACCCTGCACGATGCCTTCATTGTCCTGACCAACGGGGGAGACGCGGCATGAAGACGCTCCTGATCGCGCGCCGCGAATATCTGGCCTTCGTCAAGACGGTCGGCTTCTGGCTGTCCCTGCTGGTCCTGCCGCTGCTGATGGCGGGATCGGTCTTCATTCCCCTCCTGATGAGCCGCAGCGGCGGCGGCGAAGATACGCGCAGCGTGGCCGTGCTCGACCTCAGCGGCGAGGCCCTGACTCCGGCGCTGCAAGCCCTGCTGAACAAGCCGGACCCGGCGGTGGCCGCCCTGCACACGGCGGCCCCGGGTGTGTCGGCGCGGCAGGCCCTGCGCGAAATGGCCAACCGGCGGGATTACCGGCTGGTCCCCCTGCCGCCGGGACTGACGCCCGACATGACGCGCGAAGCCGCCGAGGCGCGGATTTCGCAGCTTATGCAGTCCGAAGACCGCACCGTGGACCACGTCATCGTGGCCTTCGTCGAAAAAGACGCCCCGCCGCGTCTGGCCTTCCATCTGTGGTCGTCGCAGACCAAGGGCAAGTCGCTGGAAGATCGGCTGCGCTGGGATTTGCACGCGCTTCAATCCGCCTATGTGGCCAGACAGAAGGGAATCGATCCCGCCGTGGCCGTGGAACTGCGCGAGGCGCGTGCCGACATAGCCAGCCTGACCCCGGCCATCGCTGCGGCGGGCGCGGACGAAAAGGCGTCCTTCACCGAAAACCTCAAGGAAAACGGCCCGCATTTCGTCGGGGTGATCCTCAGCTACCTGACCTGGATGTCGATCTTCTCCTCCTCGGTTATCCTGTTGTCAGGCGTCATCGAGGAGAAGTCGTCGCGCGTGCTGGAGGTGCTGCTGACCTCGGCCCCGGCCAGCAGCTTGCTGGTGGGCAAGGTGCTGGGCGTCTTTATGGTCATGATGACCGTCATGGCGGTGTGGAGCACCGTGGCCGGGGGCATTTTCGGCTACGGTCTGGCCTTCCTGCCGCCGGACGTGATGCGCAATGTGCACGTACTGGCCGCCGAGGTGCTTAAGGTGCAGAATGTCGTGCCGATGCTGATGTTCTTCGTCGGCGGCTATCTGATGTACGGCATCACCTTCATCGCCATCGGTTCGTTCTGCGAGACCCAGAAGGAGGCGCAGGCGATCATGGGCCCGATCGTCGTGGTGCTGATGATCCCGATGATGAGCCTGCAGGCGGCGCTGATGTCGCCGGATCTGCCGCTGATCCGCTACATGTCTTGGGTGCCCCTGTTCACGCCCTTCCTGATGCCGTTGCGGGTGCTGGGCGGCGCGCCGTGGTGGGAGGTGCTGGCGACGCTGGCCGGCATGGGGCTCATGGCGTGGCTGATGATCCGGCTGGGGGCACGGGCCTTCAAACAAGGCGCTCTGGGCGGCGGCAAGTTCAGTTGGAAAGCCATGATGGGCCTGTCTAAGGCCTGACACGATAAAGGGCGCCGCCACGCCGTAAATCCAGGATAAAGAGGCGGATAAAAAAACCCTCCGGTTGTGCCGGAGGGGAGCAGGCTCGAAGCGATTCCGGTCAGAAGACGTCGTAGAAGATGTCGATGATCCGGCCCGTGCGCAGGTCGACCAGTGCGATGTCATTGCCGACGAAGTAGTATTCGCAGCCATAGGGCTTGGGTGGCAGATAGTAGAAGTCCGGATCGTAGACGCGGTAGCTGTAGAAGTAGCGCGGCAGATAGTCGCCATAGTCGTAGCGATAGCCGTAATACTCGCTCGGCACCTGATAATAGCCGTAGCGCGGGGCGAAATAGAACCCTATGCGCACACCCGTATAGGAACGGAAATCGCGGTGATTGCGCCAGTTGTAACTGTGGCGCGACGACCAACCGCCGCGGTCTGCACCCCGGTTGCGATCCCAGCCGCCCCGGTCGCGGTCGTTACGGTCGTTGCGGCCCCAATCGTCGCCGCGGTTGCCGTTGCCTCGATTGTCATTCCCTCTATTGCCGTCCCAGCCACCGCGCCCGTCATTGCCCCGGTTATCGTTGCCGCGATTGCCGTTCCAGCCGCCATTATTATTGTTGCCGCCGTTCCAGCGTCCGTCATTTCCACGATTATCGTTGCCGTTGCCGTTGCCGGGACGATTGTCAGGGCGACTATCGGGACGGCTGTCGTTACGGTCGGGGCGGCTCTGCCAGTTGCCGCCGCCGGTGTTGCCCGGATTGCGGTCCGGGCGGCTGGCGGCATTATCCTGACCGGGCTGGCGGTTCCAGCCACCGCCCGAATTGCCGCGCCCGTCATTACCCCGGCTGTCGTTGCCGCGGTTGTCATTGCCGCGATTCCCGCCGCCCCGGTTATCATTGCCGCCACGGGTGTCGCTGCCGCGCGAACCCCGATTGTCGGAGCCGCGAGTATCGCCACCGGAATTACTGCGTTCCGCACGCGGCTGCGGCGCCTGTTGCGCTTCGCGGCGCTGATCGAGATTGCGCTGGATCGGCGCCGTGGTGCCGGCAAAGGCCGGGGCGGAGGCCAGCGGCAGGGACAGTGCGATGACCGCGCTGAGGGCGGTTGCGGTCAGCCTATGGGACCTGGAAGACCGGTTGGTCATGGTTTCCTCGATGGCGGCGCTTTTTTTTGCCGCCCTACGCATGGACGGAGACGATTTTCTCCGATTGTCTTGACTATGCGCGTTCGTCCCTGAACTGAAACTGAACGAAATGCGACAGGAAAGCGGACGATCTGCGTGCGGCGGTGGCCAAGATGAAGGCGTCTCGTTTCTTGCGTTTTGCCGAATTGTTAATCGAGAAAGCGAACGTGTGTCCACTATAAATGGGATATTTATAAAATATTTCCAAATTCAACTTTAAAATTATCAAACAAGTAATAATAATTAATTCAATATTTAACATAAAAATTAATATTAACTCAGTATTTACGCAAAAAATTCACAGTAAATTCCATTGTTAACTTTAATTTCACTTGGGAATGAAAAATTATCCCAACGACCACTTGCTTTCGGGGGCCGCGCAAAAGGCGCGGGACGAAAATGACGAATGAAGTTTTGCCTCTGCCAACGCCTGACATGAACGGCGACGACCTGTTCAAACTGGGCATGATGTATTCGACCGGCCAGAACGGCGCGCCGCTGGATCTGATCTCGGCGCACATGATGTTCAACCTCGCTTCGATGCGCGGTTCGATGGAAGCGACGCTGTATCGCCGCGAACTGTCGAAGGAAATGGACCGCGAAGACGTGGCCGAAGCGCAGAAGGCCGCCCGCCGCTGGCTGGATCAGGGCCACACCCGTTACGCGGCTTAGGACATTTTCCCCGACTGGTCGGAGACAAGGCGTAGCCAACTTTCTCCCTCGCTAATCGAAGGGGTTGCTTCGTCGGTGTTTTCGTTAGATCGACCGCGCTCCAGAAAGACCGTCAATGTCTTCTGTGCGACGGGTTTAATTCGATCGGGCCAGCCGGTGGCGATAAAGCTTTCGTCTGTCAGTGTCTGCGGCGTATCTTCGCAAGCAGCATTCATCAGAAGGCAAAGCTCAAGAAGCGCTTCATGTTCATTTTCTGACATCGCCTTATTAGGCCATGGTCGATCTCCGTCCATGAAGTCATAAAATGCATTGAAGTATTCGTTGGCGCCCCAAGAGCCTAAGCCTTCGGTAAGCGAATGAATCGCCTCCATAATGCGGTTACGCAGCCGCTGATCCAACAGGCGTTCCGATATTTCCGACATGCGGAAATCCTAACCTAGTTCTGGCTGTAGAGCAGCCAGTTCATGATCCCTGCCGGGATGATGTTGTTGATGTTCTGCTCGACCCAGGTGCCGGCTTCGGCGATGCGGGTCTTGGGCACATAGACGATATCGTAACGACGCAGCGCAATGGCCTCCGACGCCTTGCCCTTGAGCGGGCTTCTGAGATCGATCAGCCTTTGCATGATCGTCCCGTCCGGGCCGCGCCGCAGAATCAGCGCCTGTTTCGACTTGGCCGCATTGGTGAAGCCGCCCGCGGCCAGCGCCGCCGACAGGGCGTCGAAATCGCCCGGCATCTCGACCCAACCGGGATTGCGCACCTCGCCCCCGACCAGCACGCGCGTATTGCCCGTGTCGCCGGGAAAGACCGTCACTTCGGGGTGGCGCAGATAGGGGCGGTACAGTTCGGTGATTTCCGCCTGAAGATCCGGCGCGCTTTTGAAGGCCGCCATGACCTGTCCGACGAGGGGCAGGGTGATGCGCCCGTCCTGACCGACCTGAGTGGCGCGGTTCAGTTCCGGTGCGCTCGGCACCTGAACCTCCAGCTTGTCCGCCGGATAGAAGAGATAGGGCGGGTCTTCGTCCGTCCATTCCGAAAACCGGATCGGCGCCGCTTCGGGCGCGCGGGCCGCATGGGCGGCGGAGCCGATGACCAAACCGGCCAGTCCCATCATCAGAGCGCGCTTGCTGAGCATAGCTTATCCACGAAATTCAGGTCTTCTTAACCTTCGTTGAAAATGGGTAATGGTTGGTTAACGCCTCGCGTAGACACTGCAGACAATTAATGGAGGTGTGGCTTCCGAATCGTTGCGTTCCTTGCCATACAAAGAACGGCGTGATGCGAAGGGGTGTGGTGCTGGATGCGCGCTCAAGGCGTTTACAGCGAAGAAACGGGTAACAGGGCAACGGACCGCCGGGACGCGGCCCCGGCCCGTGCGCCCGCGCGCCGACGCTATGCCTATGATGTCGACGATATTCTCCGCCTGCTGATGCGCGAATGGTGGCTGATGCTGCTGGTCTTCGCCGCGATTTTCGGAGTGGGGGCGGGCTTTGCCCTGACGCTCAAGAAAAGCTATACCGCCGACGCCTCGCTGCTGATGCAGTTGGGTCAGGACTACGTCTATGTGCCGGCGGCCGGCGATGCGGCGCGCGGCGCCATCGCCACCATCGACGAGGTGGTGCAGTCGGAAGTGGAAATCCTCAACTCGGCCGAACTCAAGCACCGCGTCATCGAGAAGCTGGGCTATCACGCCATCGATTCCAGCTTCGCCAAGACCTATGCGCCGCGCAACGAGACCGAGCGCGCGCAGGCGGACGCTCAGGCGATGAAGACGCTGAACGGACTGAAGACCGAGACCGCGCCGCAGAGCAATATCGTGCGCCTCAGCTTCTCGCACAAGGACCCGCAGGCGGCGGCGCTGATCCTCAACACCTTTATCGACCTTTATCAGACCTACCGCCACGAAGTGTTCATGGACGTTACCGCGCCGTTGCTGGAAAACCAGAAGGCGGCCTTCGACCGTCGCCTGCGTCAGGCCGATCAGTCTTATGAGGATTTTCTCCTGCGTAACGGCGTCGGCGATTTTCAGGCGGCCAAGGCCACCTACACCAAGCTCTACGACACGGTGATGTCGGAAATCTTCGTCGCCGATGCGGGCATCGCCACAGCGCGGGCGCGGCTTTCGGCCATCGCGGCGCGTCTGGGCCAACAGGCCCCGGAAATGAGCACCGAGCGTCAACTGGACCTCAGCGTTCCTTCCAAAATCCTTGCCCTCAGGCAACAGCGCGCCGAGCTTTTGACGCGCTATACGCCGGCGGCCCCGGCGGTGCGCGACCTCGATGAGCAGATCGCCGCGCTGGAGACCATGCAGGCTTCGGGCCGCGCCATCGGCGAAAAGGAGCACCGTATCGGGGTCAACCCGATCTATCAGCAACTCCTGACCGAAAAGCTGGGCCTTGAGGCCGAGATCGCCGCCAATGCGGGCCGCCGCTCGCAGCTTCAGGCGCAGGCCGATCAGGTGACGGCCAAGCTTCAGTCGCTGGTCGGCATAGAGGCCGAATATAACAGTCTGTCGACCGAGCGCAGCGCCCTGCAGACCAATATCGCCACCTTCACCCAGCGCATTCAGGAAACCCAGGCCGCCAAGGAAATCGCCGAAAAGGCTCAGGATACGGTGCGCGTCGTCAACCGCGCCCGCCCGCCCGACAAGGCCAAGAGCCTGCAAAAGCCGGTCATCATCCTCGCCTTCCTGTTCGCGGGCTTCACCGCCCTGTGTGCGGGCCTGCTGCGCGTCTTCCTGCGCAAGGGGTTCCTCAGCGCCGACATGGCGTCGAAGACGCTGGGCCTGCCGGTTCTGGCGCAGGCCAGAGCGAAATAGGCCCAAAAGACGCCGTTTTCCGCCCATAGGTTTCTGATCCGAAACCGCCTATGGTAATCGCCTGACGCGCGAACGGCGCGATTCGATAGTTTGGCATATGGCCTAGTGGGACTGATGGTCGATCTGACGCGGGAAATGGCGGACCTGATGGAGGCGCTCAAGGGCGGTGCGCGCGCATCGGCCACCGGGCGCGGCCGGGCCATCCTGTTCGTCGCGGCCTGCGGCGGTGAGGGCGTGTCCACCGTGGCGCGCGAATATGCCCGCTGCGAAGCGGCCTTCGCCAAGCGCCCGGTCTGGCTGATCGATGCCGACCTGCGCCGCCAGAGCCAGCTCGAAGCCGTGCTGGACGAGCCCGCGCGCTTCGGCCCGCCGGGGCCGGTCTCCGCGGCCACACCCGACGGTTCGGTCTTTTTCGCCCTGTCGCCCAAGGCGCTGGACGAACACAGTCAGCCCGTCTCCGACAGCCAGTACCTGATCGCGCGCTCCTTCCTCGACAAGCGCCTGTGGGTGACGCGCATCCGCGACCACCTGCTGCTGCCTGGACAGAAGACGCGGCTGTTCGAGCAATCCTCCTACTGGCAGGCCCTGCGCCCGCACGCTCAGGCGATTCTTGTCGACGCCCCGGCCTTCGATCGCTCCGACGCCGCCCTGCAACTGGCGCCGCTGATGGACGGGGTGGTCATGGTGGTCAGCGAAGGCGAGGGCGATGTCGACGCACGTCTGGCGCTGAAGACCGAGATCGAACAGGCCGGCGGGCGGTTGCTTGGCATGGTCTATAACAAGGCCAGCGCCGCCGTCGGCCTGCCGGGACGTAAGGCCGCGCGCGCCTGATGTGGCGCGATATCGTCAACGGCATCCGGGAAGACTGGGACGGACAGTGGCTGTCGTTCGGGCTGGCCGTCGGTATCCTCTTCATGTTCTCGCAGGGCTGGCTGTCGCCCATCTTCGGCTATTCGACCGAACAGTCGCCCATGGCCGGGGCCATCATCCGCAACATCTATTATCCGGTCTATCTCTGCGCCCTGACCCTGCTGGTCATGACGTGGAAAGAGGTGCTGGCGGGCGTAACGCGCACGCCGATCCTCGTCATCCTTATCCTGCTCTGCGCCGCTTCCTGCTTCTGGTCGGTCGATCCTTCGGCGACGGTGCGGCGCTTTGTGGCGTTCGCCATGACCTGTCTGGCCGGCTACGTCATCGCCGCGCGCTTTTCGTGGAACCGGCTGATCGAGGTGGTCGCCGTCACCTATCTCATTCTGATCGCCGGCTCCTTCGTCATGGCCATCCTCTTTCCGGACAAGGGACGGATGACCACCCTGTTCGTCGGGGCGTGGCGAGGTGTCTTCGCCGAAAAGAACAATCTGGGCGCGGTGATGGATGTCGGTTTCCTCGCCTGTCTGGCCGCCGGGATTCAGGTGCCCAAGCGCCGCTGGCTGTGGTTCGCGGCAGCGGGCGGGGCGGCCTTCCTGGTGCTGATGTCGACCTCCAAGACCTCTTTGCTGGCGCTCATTCTGGGGGCGGGCATGATGGCCTTCGTCTGGCTGTCGCGGCGCGGGCCGGTGCTGGGCGTCGCCCTGACGTGGATGGCGGTGTGCGTGCTGCTGGCGCTGGGCAGTGTGGTCCTGCTGATGCCGGAGGAGCTATTTCAGCTTCTGGGCAAGGACGCCACCCTGACCGGGCGGACCAATATCTGGGCGGGCATCGACCACGTGATGCAGAAACAGCCGATGACCGGCTATGGCTATGGCGTCGTGTGGTCCACCGAAGGCGACTGGACGCCGCTGCGCTGGATCACCGAAGTGGCGGGCTTTCGCGCCTATCACGCGCATTCGTGCTGGTACGAGGTGTGGCTGGCGCTCGGCTATATCGGCCTGACCGTGTGGTCGCTCCTGTTCATCGAGACGTGGCTGAAGGCCTTTTACCGCACCTATCGCGGCGACGGCGGCTATTTTGCCCTGCCGTTCATTACCGTCTATTCGCTGATGAGCCTGACCGAGAGCATCGCCATCGGCTGGAACGATATCCGCTGGTGCCTGATCGTGCTGATCATCGTCAAGCTGGCCCTGCCGGGCGACGGACCGTTCGTGGAGGCTCCGGTCGCGACGGTCAGACCGAAACGCGGGCTGTACGATTAAGTTTCTCCACAGATGGCCACAGATGCACACAGATGGTTCGAGGGTGTGGTATCGGTTTGCGCCCAAATGGCTCGAAGATATAAGGACGCGCCTTTGGCGCGTCGACTATTGGATGAAAGCTACCGCAAATATAGAGGTGTCAGGAGCGGCACAGGCGTAACCACACACTCCATCTGTGTGCATCTGTGGCCATCTGTGGAGAATCTTATCCCTTAGCCCGTCGCGCGCCTTCGGCATAGGTGACGACCTCGAAACCCAGTGTCTGTGCGGCGGTGGCCAGCGTCTCCAGCGTTTCCGGCGTGCAGCCCCACGGTGACGGGTCTTCGCGCACATCGTGGGTATAGAGGACCAGCCAGCTTTGCGGCGTCCGGATCGCCTGCGCCATCCATTCCAGCGCCAGCCGCTCGCCGCCTTCGCCCTCGATACCGATGGCCGGGGCCTGATTGAGGTCGGTCCCGCTGCGGATCAGGCCGTGGTGCAGGGCGCGCGCCGAGCGGTAGCGGTCGTCCATGACGGCCTTGGCCTGGGGTGAGACATCGCCGTAGGGATAGGCGAAAGTGGTTGAAGTCGGCACGCCAAGCGATTGAAGACGCGCCTGATTTTCGTCCACGCTTGCGGCGATTTCCGCGGCCCTGGCCTTGCCGCAGTCGATGTGCATCAGCGTATGGCAGGCGATCTCATGACCGCGGGCGTGCAGAGCGGTGATCTGCGCCGCCGTGGTGTAGGGGCCGAAATGGCTGTCCCGCCCCATCAGGCCGGCGGAGATGAAATAGGTGGCGTGAAAGCCATGGCGTTCCAGTATGCCGGCCCCGGCGATGGCTGCCGATTGCGGCGCGTCATCGAAGGAGAAGGTCAGCAGCGGCTTCGACAGACCGCTCAGGCGCGCGGGCTTGCGGAACAGCAGTTTCGAGGCGCGGCGGCGCAGCTTGCCGTACAGCGAACGGTCGGCGGCATAGGCTTCGGCATAGCTCATCAGACGACCTCGGCATAAAGGGCGGCGCGGTAGAGGCGCAGGGCAAAGGCGCGGGCCCTGACCGGGGCGGCTTCGCTGCGAACCACGCCACGCAGGGACGCGCGCAACGCCCCGCGCAGGGGCAGCTTGCGGATCAGGCGCGCCACGCGATAGCTGGGGTAGGTGGCGACGACTGCCGGATGCTTCTGCACCACGCGGGCGAAGTTGCCGACCGATTGCTCGTACTTGCGGATCAGGGTGTCCGCCGGGTCGAGCCCCAGATGGGTGGCGGTATTGTCGATATGGTGCACGCCGAATTGACGCGCCACGCGCATGGCCCATTCGACGTCTTCCCAGCCCCAGCCGCTGAATTCGCCGTCGAAATCCTGAGCGCCGAAGACGTCGCGGCGGATCAGCAGGTTCGAGGTGAAGACGTATTTTTCCGGCGTCAGGGCGCGGGTGGCGGCGTCGAGGCAGTCGCTTTTGGCGGCCATCAGGCGGTGGATGGCGAAGCGCTTTTCGGTCGAGGCCTGTTGCAGCGAAAACCCGCCGAAGACCACGGCCGGATCGCCGTCCATCACCTCCAGCCAGCGCGTCAGGAAGTCCGGCGCGTCGGGCAGCATATCGGCATCGAGGCACAGGAAGTAATCGCCGCGCGCCGCTTTTGTGAGGCGGTTGCGCCCGCGCGCCCGGCCTTCATTGTGCGCAAGGCTGATGAAGGTGACAGGCAGGGCAATGTTATCAATCGTTGACAGAACATCCTGCGTCAACTCTGCCTGACCCGAACCGTCGTCGAGCACGACGATTTCCACCCCCGACGCCGGTGTCAGGGCGCGCAGCAGGGTGGACGGGCTTTCCTTGTAAAACGGGATCAACACCGACAGGCGCGGTGATCCGGCCTGCGCATAGGCGGCATTGGTGATCACCGAGGCGGTCGCGGCGGGGGCGTTCATGCGGCCGATCCTATGCCGAAGCGCTTAAGGAAGCGTTGGCCCTGAGCGCGCATGCCGTTGAGATCGAGCGCCAGCGCCAGAACAGCGTAGATGACCACGCCCGTCATCCCCTTGAGCACCAGTTCGATGACGCCGCCCAGTGGGGGGATCAGCCGCACGACCAACACCATGACCACCGTAGCGGCGGCGGTCAGCCCTAGGTCGCGCCACGGCACGGGCAGGGCGATGGCGCGATGCCCCAGCGCCCACGACCCGATCAGGCCGATGCCGAAGCTCAGGGCCGTCGCCAGACCTGCGCCCCAAAGGCCGTAGAGCGGGATCAGCCACAGGTTCAGCCCGACATTGGCCACGGCCGGAATGGCCATGGCCAGCGTCAGCAGACGGGTCTTTTTGGACAGGGTGAAGGCCTGAAGGAAATAGTAGGTGTTGAAGCCCGACAGCAGAGCCCCGATGCTGATCAGGGCGGTGACGCTCAGGGCCTGCGCGCGCAGACCTTCGCCAATCAACAGTTGAGCGAGTGGCGCTTCGACGGCGATCAGCCCCCCGACGGCGGGGAAAAGCACCAGCGCCATGACGCGGAACTGATCGCGGGCATGGGCTTTGAGCGCCTCCGTCCCGCCGGTTTCCAGCGCGTGGACCAGAGCCGGGCCACCCGCCGCGCCGAACCACAGGAACAGCACGTCGAGGATGCGCGAGGCGAGGCTGTAGCCGGCGTGATAGGCCCCGGCATCGGCTTCGGACAGGTAGGCGGCGATCAGAAAGCGATCGACCGTGTAAAGGGCCAGAGTCAGGATCAGGCTGGCCGAGACCGGCAGGCCGTAATGGGCGTATTGTCTGGCGCGGGCGGGGTCGAAGCGGCCTTTGAGCGCGCGGCCCCAGTCTTCGCGCCCCACGAACGGCAGACAGACCGCCGCGACGATCCCGGCGGCCAGCAGCGGCGCGCCGCCGCCTAAGCCGGCCCAGGCCAACAATGCGCCTAAACCGAAACCGGCAGAGGTCTGGATCATGTCGAGGGTCGAGGCCGTGCCGACGCGGCCTTCGGAGCGCCGTTGCTCCTGCACCATCTTGATCAGGCTGCGGAAGACGACCACGCCCAGACCGCAGCCGATGGCCAGTTTGAGCGCCTGCGCATGGGCGTCCGGCGCGGGCCACAGCCACAGGCCCAAGGCGCAGACCACGGCGAACACGACTGTGACGACGGCGAACAGGCGATAGAGGGTGCCGTACAGCGCCGGAGCTTCGGCATTTTCACGCGACTCGGCGGGGTAGAAGCGCGCCATGGCCGCTTCGATCCAGGTAAAGCACAGGGTCTGCGCCAGGCTCGACACGCCGAAGGCCAGCGCATAGCGGCCATAGTCGTCGGGCGACAGCAGGCGCGTGAAGGTGATCAGGGTGGCGAACCCGATCAGCCCTTGCAGCACATTGGCGGGGAGGTATCCCCATAGCCCTTTCCAGAACATCAGCGCCTCATCCCGACCCGGCTACAGCTTAACGGATGGCGTGGCGGTCGCCAAGGATGCAGGGCACCGTCATGGCCATGATGTACAGGTCGAGCCAGAAGGACTGACGCTCGATATAGTCGATATCGAGTTGCACGCGGCGGCGCACGTCTTCGGCGGTGACCAGCGCGCCGCGCGAGCCCTTGATGGCGGCCCAGCCGGTCATGCCGGGCTTCATGCGGTGCCGCCAGGCGTATTCGGCGACCAGTTTGGCCGAATCCTCATCGCCGGTCTTCATGCCGATGGCGTGGGGGCGCGGGCCGACCAGCGACATGTCGCCTTTCAGCACGTTGAACAGTTGCGGCAGTTCATCGAGGCTGGTCTTGCGGATGAAGCGCCCGACGCGGGTGACGCGGTCGTCGTCGCGCGACACCTGACGCGCAGCGGTCGCATCGGTCGCTTCGGTGCGCATCGAGC
Organism: Asticcacaulis sp. AND118; assembly: GCF_020535245.1. Classification (GTDB taxonomy): domain Bacteria; phylum Pseudomonadota; class Alphaproteobacteria; order Caulobacterales; family Caulobacteraceae; genus Asticcacaulis. Next base: position 1,244,487 of record NZ_CP084910.1, read on the forward strand.
GGAACTTCCACACGTGGATGGCTTCGTTGTTCAGGCCGTGGCGGCGCTGACGGAAGAAGACCGGGCCGGGGCTGTCGAGTTTGATCAGCACCGCGACGACCGCCATGATCGGTGCGAAGACGGTCAGGGCGATGGCGCCGATGACCATGTCCTGAATGCGTTTCTGAAAGGCCTTGCGGCCATCGTTGCCGAGGCCCGACACGCGGGTCAGCGGTTGTTCCGACAGGCGCGACAGGGCCTGTTCGCGGCCGCTTTCGCTATCGACATCGACCAGCAGCGACACCTGGTTGGGCAGCAGGCTGAGGCGTTTGATCAGGCCTTCGACGCGGGCGCGGGCCGCCGGATCGACGGCGACGACCACCTGATCGACATAGGGCGTGATCTTGTGCGTGAGTAGCGCCTCGGTGTCGCCCAGCACCGGCACGCCGGCCAGCGCGTCGGGCGAGCGCGACAGGCGGTCGTCGAATATGCCGAGTATATTGACGTCGCGACGTTGTAAGGCCGCTTCGATCAGGGTCCGGGCGTGACGGGTGGCCCCGACGATGACGATATTGGGCGTCAACAACCCCTTGCGCCGCCAGCGGGCAACCAGGACGAAGGCCGCGCCGTGCAGGGCGGACAGCCCCAGCAGCGCGCCCGTGCTCCACAGCCCGAAGACGGGCATCAGAACACCGGCGCGGCCGGTCAGGAGCGCGGCGCACAGACCGGCGATGCCGGCAATGGCCACGGCGCCCCCCACGCGGGCGAGGTGCCCGCCGAGGTGCTCCTGACGGCGATAGCGATAAAGGTCGAAGCTTTTCAGCGTCCAGGCAAGGGTGACGGCGGCCGCCAGCAGCGGTAGGACGTCGGCGGCCAGCGCCGTCTGCCAGCCGGTGGCGGACAGGCCCTGCGCGACGAACAGGCTGACGCCCGCGATGAGCAGCAGATCGCTGAAACGGAAGAGGTAGGCATAGGCCTCATTGGCGCGGCGCTCGCGCAGCGACACCAGACGTTCGGGTCGGAAAGGCCCGCGCTTCTGATCGGGAGCCGCGCTGACGGCGGGTCCGCCGCTGAGGCCCTGACGCCGCAGGGCCGGATCGCCGGAGGCGGGCGCATCGGCGGGGCGGACAGGCGAGGGGGCGCTGGGCTGGGCGTCGATCATGGGAGTCTGGCGTGTCCGTTCTGGATCATTTGGCGGGAGGGTTGGGAGGTGTTTCGCGGACACCCTGACACGCGGCGTTTAGATAACCGTTAACGCAAGCCCCTTTTCCATAAGGCAAATCGCGATTTTTCGGTGCGGCGGCGATGTTCACACTTTTCGGGAGCGGGGTCTTTAATGACCGTTGCCATTTGCGGCAAGTCAGGCTAAGTGAACCCTTGCAACGGAGACGTGCCCGAGAGGCCGAAGGGACTCGTTTGCTAAATGAGCGTACCCCAAAAGGGTACCGTGGGTTCGAATCCCACCGTCTCCGCCATCAAACAAAAAGACCGGCCCCAAAAGGGCCGGTCTTTTTGTTTGATCGACGCGGTGGGGACTTGAACCCACGGGGAGATGGGGTTCGAAAACGCCGCCTTAAGGCGGCGTTTCGGCGGAGCGCAGCGGAGCCAATCCCACTGTCTCGGTACTAAAAAGCCAGTTTCAGGCCGCGTTTCGGCGTAGTGCATGGATATCTCAGAGATAGCGTCTTCTTGTATTTCAGAAGCGCGTTAGCATGCAGTTTTACTTGATTTTTTTAGTTTGCATTTTTTGAATGTTTCCTTATTGTTCTGCACGTGTTGGTTGCCAATATAGGCTGGCAGCAGTGTGGAAATTAAATAGGTTTGACGGGGAAGGGGGAATGAAGTGTCGGGCATAGCGGAAATGCTGGCGCAAGTGCTGCCGATCAAAACAATCTATGAAGATGCTGCACAGCCTGCGGTACGCCAAATAGGAATGGCTGCAGAAGATGTAGTGAAGTGTCTACGTCTAGCATTAGCACCAGTTCAATTCTTAGGCGTGCAGCAAGACCGCTACCGGGATTTCCTTGTTAATAGTGTCAAAAAGGTTCCCGAGGAAAAGCGAATTACGCCACCGCCACAGATTTTGGGGCCTATTATAGAGGCTCTAAGATACGAGCCGGAAGGTACGCCTTTGGATGAAATTGCGTCTAACCTTTTGGCTACATCAATGAATGCTGATACAGTTGAGAAGGCGCATCCAGCTTATACTGGGTTGATCAAGCAATTATCGCGTGATGAAATTGTTATAATTAAAGAGCTGTATCACCGATCACATACGCATGTATTGACGGCCGATTATGTGGAGTTTCAAGGCGAATTTGGGCCTTACATGGGCTTCCAGAATCATCAGCGCCTTGATGATACGTTTCCGTGGCATGATCTGCATTTCCCCAACAATAAAGATTTTTATATCAACCACCTTCATTCACTCGGGCTGGGCGGCATATTTAGCGTCGATGGTAAGGCCCTGCGCAATGACAACGGCCTTCAAATCGGCACCTACGAAAAGAAGCGCTTGGATTTATCTGATTTTGGACGTGCTTTCGCTGAAGCCTGTCGTTTGTAATGTGACTTATTGAACTGTTAATGCGCGTGGTTGAAAACTGCTAAAATGTGCTCTTCACATTTAGAGATGTGTCAACGTAAGCATAGGTCTAGCTTTATACGTAACGAAATGCCGCCCCGCCCCAAGCTTGCCCCGCGCTCGAACCCTTCGGCGTAGTAGTTCTCGCCGAGTCTCAGGATCGGTGTAGAGGGCATGTCCGGCTTGCCAGTGCCGCCGCCGTGGAGCCAGCCGGCCTGAAAGCCAGTTCGGAACTCATCGTCTCGTTTCATCGGGGTTCCTCCGCGCCTTAACTATGTCAGGCCGGGCGGTAACGGACAAATGCCAATGCGGTGAGCGGCTTATTGCTTATGCGCTGGCCTCAGGCGCGCAGCGCCATTCACCCGAGCGTCATCCGACGTCGGGTGAATGTAGTCATCCCAAATTTTGAGAGGGCTTATCGCCGGAACTTTAAAAACTGACGTCCGCGTCAGTTATGTCCCCAAAGTTCGCTGGCGATGACGGAGATGAGAACGGCGACGCCGTAGGCGCCGATACCTGCTACGATGATACTCAACATTACGCTTTCCACTTTGCCTGTACTTTCTTCTTGTTTTGACATTGATGTCATAAAATAAATTTTCCGTCTATACCGTTCGCCTGTGGGGCTAGTCATATTTTTGTTACACGGTTTCAGGCGTTTTATGTCAGCGCCGACATATGAGGTTTTGCCGCTCCGCCTCTGGCAATCGTAACCGGACCGCCTACATAAGCCCTTACAAGTTATATGAGGCGCATCATGGTTCCGTTTTCCATTCTGGATTTGTCGCAGGTCGGGGAGGGGAACAGCGTTGCCGACGCCTTCGCCAATACGGCGCGCATGGCGCGTCAAGCCGAAGAGCTGGGTTATAACCGCTACTGGCTGGCCGAACATCACGGCATGCCGGGTGTGGCGTCTTCGGCGACGGCGGTGGCTATCGGCCATGTCGGACATCACACCTCGAAAATCCGCATAGGCTCCGGCGGCATCATGCTGCCCAATCACGCGCCGCTGATTATTGCCGAGCAGTTCGGCACGCTGGAGGCCCTGTTCCCTGGTCGGGTCGATCTGGGGCTGGGCCGTGCGCCGGGCACGGACATGCGCACGGCGCGGGCGCTGCGTCGGAATATGGAGAATGGCGTCGATAGCTTCCCCTACGATGTGGCCGAGCTACAGGCCTATATGGAACCCCCTAACGGGACCGAGCCGATCCTGGCCGTGCCGGGGTCTGGGGCGAAGGTGCCGATCTGGGTGCTGGGGTCGAGCACGTACGGCGCGCAACTGGCGGCGCAGATGGGGCTGCCTTATGCGTTCGCTTCGCACTTTGCGCCGGACCTGCTGCATCAGGCGCTGCGTATCTATCGTCAGCAGTACCGTCCGTCGCCGCAAAATCCTGAGCCGAAGGTGATGGTGGGCGTGATGGGCGTGGCCGCCGATACGGACGAAGAGGCGAAGTATCTCTTCACCTCGATGCAGCAGGCGTTTGCGGCGTTGCGCCGTAATGAGCGCAAGCCGTTCCCGGCGCCGGTGCGCGGGCTGCAACTCAGCCCCGAAGAGCGGCAGATGGTCGATCACATGCTGCAATATGCGGTGGTGGGGTCGTCGGAGACGATCAACCGCACGCTGGAGACTTTTCTGGCGGCGACCGGGGCGGATGAACTGATCGTCTCCATGCCGATCCACGATGTCGAGGCGCGGCTGAGGTCGGTGGAAATCTTCAGCCGGTCGCCGTCGATGCAGAAGGTTTAGCTTACCCCACCGTCGGCTTCGCCGCCACCTCCCCATGTGATGGGAGGTGGGGCGGTGGGGACATCTGCTCCCAGTTACGGGTGCAGGGGCTGTGCCCCTGCTATCCAACGCGGATATTGTTGAGCGAGCCCAGCAGGCCGAAGACCTGAAGCAGCCAGACCACGACGCCGATGACGACGACGGCGTTGAGGATATTTTTGATCTTCGGGTCCATCGGAATATAGGTGTTGACGAGCCACAGAAGCACGCCGACGACGATCAGGATGGCGACCAGAGACAGAAGGGACATGGTGATTTCCTCATAAGGCAGGGATTTACTTCCCTCGATATGGAAACATCATGTCTGCGTGCGGCTCAGGTTTGAATGTACGGTTCGTCGTCGAAAAATAAAGACGTTATGGTTGACCCTGGGTGTGTCAGGCGACCTTCGCGGCGGCATAGGCCTCGATGGCGGCGGCCGGGCGACCGATCAGATAGCCCTGCGCCTCGCGGCACTTCATGGCCTTGAGCGCGTCCATCTGGGCTTCGGTTTCGACGCCTTCGGCGGTGATGTGCACGCCCAGCGCTTCGGCCATATCCGTGATGGCGCGGATGATCGACAGGGCGTTCTGGTCGTGCGGCAGGTCGCGGACGAAGGACTGATCGATCTTGATCTTGTCGAACGGGAAGGCGCGCAGATAGCTCAGCGAGGAATAGCCGGTGCCGAAGTCGTCCATGGCGATGCGCACGCCCATGTCGCGAACCGTGTTGAGGACCTTCAGATTGTGTTTTTCGTCGGCTAGCAGCACGCTTTCGGTGATTTCCAGCTCCAGACGGCGCGGGTCGAGCCCGGAGGCCTTCAGCGCGCTCTTGACGAGGTCGGGCAGGGAGCCGTGGCGGAACTGCAGCGGTGAGATGTTGACGGCGACGCGCCACGGTGTGGGCCACAGGACGGCCCGACGGCAGGCTTCGCGCAGCACCCAGTCGCCGATGGGGCCGATCAGGCCGCTGTCTTCGGCCACGGGGATGAATTCGCCGGGCGAGACCATGCCGCGGACCGGGTGATGCCAGCGCAGAAGCGCCTCGAACGACACCACTTCGCCGCTGTCGAGATTGAGGAGCGGCTGAAAGTGCAGTTCGAACTGATCGGCGGCCAGGGCGGCGCGCAGTTCATGCTCCATTTCGAGGCGCTGCTGCACCACGGCGTCCATCTCGGCGTGGTAGAAGCACCAGCCGCTGCGGCCTTCGGACTTGACGCGATAAAGGGCGAGGTCGGCGCGCGACAGCAGGTTGTTGGCGTCGGCGGCGTCTTCGGGAGCCAGCGCGATGCCGACGCTCACCCCGGCTTCGAGGCGCATGCCGTTGATGTCGAAGGGGGCCTTCATGATCTCAAGCAGACGCTCGGCCAGATAGCTGGCGTCTTCGGGGCGCTCGATATTCTGGATGATGGCGAATTCGTCGCCACCCATGCGGGCGATGAAGTCGCCCTTGCGCACGCAGAGTTTCAGGCGGTCGCCGACCTGACGCAGCAGGGCGTCGCCGGCGAGGTGGCCGAAGGAGTCGTTGACGGTTTTGAAGCGGTCGAGGTCGAGGCAGTGCAGGGCGATGCGGTGGCCGTGGCGTTGAACGCGGCACAGGGCCTGATCGATCTCGTGGCTGTAGAGGGTGCGGTTGCCGAGGCCGGTCAGCGGATCGTAATGCGCCAGTTGCGCGATGCGCGCTTCGGCCTCCTTTTGTTCGGTCAGGTCGATGCCGAGCGTCAGAATGCTGTCCGGCGCGCCGTCGGGACCGCGCAGCACGGTCTTTTTGAGTTGCACCGTGCGCTGACGCTCGCCGTTATAGATGGCTTCTTCCTCGATCATCACCGCTTCGCCGCTGGCCAGAACGCGGCGGTCGGAGCGGGTGAAGGTGTCGGCCTGGTCCGCGGGGAAGATGTCGTGACTGGTCTTGCCGATCACGTCGGCGCGCTTGACGCCCAGCATGTCTTCGCCGGCCGGATTGATAAGCTTGAGGCGCGAATGGGCGTCCTTGACCAGCACCATGGCCGGGATGTTGTCGATAATGGTGTTGAGGAAGGACTGATGGCGCTGGGACTCGGCGCTGAGGCGGATCAGGTCGGCGACCATTTCGCGCTGTTGCAGCAGACTGTCCTGCAGGTCGTCATTCATCGCCTTGAGGATCGACAGGGTGGTGCCGACCCCGGCATAGGCCCCGTCGCGCGTAACGATAAAGCCGCGCAGCAGTTCCGAGGCGCGCTCGGCCAGGGCCGTCTGCATGAAGTCGCGCAGGGAGGTATCGGCATCGACGATCAGCGGATTGGTGTCCATCATGGTGGTCACCGACTTGGCGCCGAACAGGGCGCGCCCGTATTCGGCGGCCATCTTGAGATTGAAGCTGTGGCGCTCGATCAGGCCCAGCACGCTGCCGCGCGCGTCGACCACCGCCATGACCAGCAGGTCGGAGTTGTCGCGAAAGGCGTCGTAGATTTGTGAGTTTGTGGTTTGCGGCGAGGCGGGCTCCACCGTATCCGTGATATCCGAAACCTGCGCTGCTTTTTGCATTACCGAAGTCCAGTGCGTCATAAAACCTTCACAAAACTCAAACGCGTACGCCTACTGCGTGTCTTGTTTGAATAATAGAGAAAGTGTCTGAATTTCGGTTTAACAGGTGAAAAATTATACTTGAATTATACTTATGTCCGTTTACGGATGAAAAGCGTATATTGTGACAAAACATCGAACGATGTTACGTTTTTCGTTCAGATGCGTCCCATGGTCGTCGGGCCTTTGAAAAAGGCGCCGTGCAGGGGCTGATTGTCCGGATCCAGCCCGGTCATGGCCCAGCGATCGCCGTTTTGGTCGTAGCGCACGGGGCAGGCATTGGGGCTGGAATACATTTCGCCCAGATAGACGCGCGCAATGGCGCGGAAGGGGATGCCGTGGCAGACGAAGACCGGCACGGCGTCGCCCTTCCTGTGGTCTTCGACCGAGGCGCGGACGCGATCGATGACGGCGGGCAGGCGCTCGGCATTGTGGGGATAGTGTTTGCCGTCGATATCGAGATCGGGGTTCATATGTTCCAGCATCTCGCGGCGGTGGGTCTCGACCTCATCGATCGTCAGGCCCTCGAAAATGCCGAAATGCCGCTCGGTCAGGCGTCCGTCGGTGATGACGGGCAGGTCCAGCGCGCGTCCGACGATGTTGGCGGTCTCATAGGCGCGGATCAGCGGGCTGGCGACGATGCGGGTGATACCCTGATCGGCAAGAAAGCGGGCGGCGACGCGCGCCTGCTCGCGGCCCGTTTCATTGAGCGGAATGTCGGTCGAGCCCTGAAGCCGCATCTGGGCGTTCCAGTCGGTTTGGCCATGGCGAAGAACGAAGAACATTCAATATCTCCCCCTCTCCCTTGAGGGAGAGGGTTGGGGTGAGGGGGATGGTGAGATGGAGTCTCCCCCTCACCCGGTGCTGCGCACCTCCCTCTCCCTAAAGGGAGAGGGGAAAATTGAGTTACAGCTTCGCCTTGATGCGCGCGGCTATGTCCTGAAGGTCTTTCAGGTCGGCCATCTGGCCCGACGCGTGGCCCTTCATCGCGCCGTCGGCGTAGCAGGGGATGATGTGGAAATGCAGGTGAAACACCGTCTGGCCGGCGCTTTCGCCGTTGAACTGCGCGATGCGCACGCCTTCGGGTTCCAGTGCGTCGCGCACGGCGCGGCCGATCTTCTGCGTATGATGGATGAGGTTTTGCAAATGCTCGGACGGGATGTCGAACAGGTTGCGCGCCTGCACCTTGGGGATGACCAGCGTATGACCTTTGGACTGCGGAAAAGCGTCCATGAAACTGAGCACCCGCGCGTCCTCATAGACCTTGGCGCAGGGGATATCTCCGGCCAGAATCTTCGCGAAGATGTTCCTGGGATCGTAGTCCCCGTACAGGCTCATGGCATATCCTTTTGGCGGTATTATTCGGTGTCTTCTCCTTAAAACACTATGATTTGGGGGCCAAGAGGGGTATGAGGCCCTCCATGTCTAATTTGTTATTGGTCATGATCGGTGGAGCCTTCGGTTCGGCGGCGCGCTATGGACTGGCCCGTCTGTGGCCGGCGGCGGCCATGCCCTTTGGCTGGCCCATCGGCACGTTTGTTGCCAATCTCGCCGGGGGCCTGCTGATGGGTTTGCTGGCCGGGTGGCTGATGGCCAAGGGTGGCGACGAGCGCCTGCGTCTTCTGCTGGGCGTCGGCGTTCTGGGCGGTTTCACCACCTTTTCCAGCTATTCGCTGGAGGTGGTGCAGATGCTGGAGCGCCGCGACTACGGGCTGGCGGGGCTCTATGCCGTGTCGTCGGCGGTGCTGGCGATTTTGGCCGTCATGATCGGTCTGTTTGTGTTTCGGAAAGTGGCCGGATGAGTAGAGAAGTGAAAACCCTGTATGTCGCCGAGGGCGAAGACGGGGTGCGTATCGACAAGTTTTTCAAGCGCCGCTGGCCGCACCTCAACCACATTCAGCTCAACAAGCTGCTGCGGTCGGGGCAGGTGCGGGTCGATGGCGCGCGCGCCAAGGCCGATACGCGGCTGAGCACCGGTCAGAGCGTGCGCGTGCCGCCGCTGCCCGACGCGCCGACCGAGGAGCAGCAGAAGCGCGAGCGCGCCGAACTGTCGCCGCAAGAGGTGCGCTACGCCAAATCGCTGGTCCTCTATGAAGACGAGGACGTCATCGCCATCAACAAGCCGTCGGGGCTGGCGGTTCAGGGCGGCACCAAGACCAAGAACCATATCGATCGGCTGTTGTCGGCCTGGGGCGAGGGGCTGGAGCGCCCGCGCCTGGTGCACCGCCTCGACCGTGACACGTCGGGCGTCCTGCTGCTGGGCAAGTCACCGAGCGCCGCGGCGCGTCTGGCCGGGGCCTTCGCCAAGCGCAAGGCCTATAAGACCTACTGGGCGCTGGTCGCCGGGACGCCGGACCCCAAGGAAGGCGTGATCGACGTACCGCTGGTCAAGAAGGGCTTCAACGACCGCGAAATCGTCATGCCGGCCGACCCCAAGGAAGTGGGGGCCGAATCCGCCGAGACCGAATACGTGACCCTTTCGCGCGCCGCGCACCGTCTGGCGTGGATGGCCCTGCGACCGCACACCGGCCGCACGCATCAGCTTCGTGCCCACATGCAGGCTATCGGTCACTGCATCCTTGGCGACCCCAAGTACAAGGACGAGAAATCCATAGCCTTGTCAGAAGGTTTGGGGCTTCAGTTGCACCACCGCCGCATCGAGATTCCTCACCCGACGCACGGCACTTTGATCGTCGAAGCGCCGCTCGATCCGGTCATTCAGGCCGGCTTCGACCGCTACGGCTTCGACGAGCACGAGGCCAGCCCCGAACCGTTCCGCAAAGCCACCCGCGCATCGAGAAGGTAACGAGAAGAGCGTATGCGTTTAGCTGTATTCGACGTCGACGGCACCCTGATCGACAGCCGCGCCTCGATCCACCGCGCGGCGGTGGAGGCGGCGAAGGTGCTCAACCTCACCCCGCCGACCTACGATGAGGTGCGCGCTATCGTCGGCCTGTCGCTGTTCGAGGCGCTGCAGGCCATGCGCCCGGACCTCGATCCGGAAACCGTGGCCGCCTATACGCGCGAATTTCAGAACGCCTTCCTGACCTTCCACGCCGATCCGGACTTCAACGAGGCCCTGTACCTGGGGGCGCAGGAGATGCTGGAGCGGCTGAAGACCGACAACTGGCTGATCGGCATGGCGACGGGCAATTCGCGCCGCGGCGTGACGCGCATCGTCGACAAGCACGGCTGGGGTCACCTGTTCGATGTCACCTACTGCGCCGATGACGGCCCGTCCAAGCCGCACCCGCACATGCTTCAGTGCAATCTGACGGCGCTGGGCGTGGGCAGGCATCAGGCGGTGATGATCGGGGACGCGACGCACGATATGCGCATGGCGCGCGCGGCCCAGGTGCAGGCCATCGGCGTGTCGTGGGGCTTCCATACGATCGAAGAACTGCAAGCCGCCGGCGCGCATCATATCGTGCACGATTTCACGCAACTGGGCGCGGTGCTGGATGGTTTCGTGCCGGAGTTGATAGATTAAACCCCCTCTCCCTTGAGGGAGAGGGTTGGGGGTGAGGGGGGCTTCCCCCTCATCCGGCCTTTCAGGCCACCTTCTCCCTCAAGGGAGAAGGAAGGGAGCTATTCATGACCTACAAAGCCGAAGCGCCGTCGAAGCGCACCGATCAGATCGGCTCGAAGCCGAAACGTTTCTGGAAGATCGTCGAGATCAAGGCCGAAGGCGCCGGCTTCGGCGTGACGCTGGATGGCCGTCCGGTGAAGACGCCCAAGGGCGAAGCCCTAAGCCTGCCGAATTTTGCTCTAGCGGCATTGGTCGGACGCGAATGGGAAGCCGTCGAAGAGACGGTCGATTTCACCGCCATGCCGCTGACGCGTCTGGGCTTTGCGGCGCTCGATCATATGAAGTCGGGTCTTGAGGCCGCTCTGGCCGAAGCCGCGCGCTTCACCGAAACCGATCTGGTCTGCTACCCCTCCGACTATCCGCAAGCTCTGATCGCGCGCGAGCAGGCGGCGTGGGGGCCGGTGATCGACTGGCTAAACAGCGAACTGGGGCTTATGTTCGTGCAACAGACCTCGCTGATGGCCCGTGGTCAGCCCGATGAAACCATAGACGGCGTCAAGGCGATCCTCACCGAAGCATCGGTCTATGCCCGCGCCGGCCTGATGGCGGCGATACCTCTGCTGGGGTCGGTGGCGCTGGCGTTGGCGCTGTACAAGGGCCGCCTGAGCGCCGAAGAGGCCTTCGCGGCGTCGCGTGTCGGCGAAACCTTCCAGAAGGAAACCTGGGGCGAGGACGCCGAGGTGCAGCAGCGCGAAGCCAGCCTGAGGCGTGATCTGGCCAGTCTCGACGTGTGGTTCAGAGCGCTGTGAGCCGTTGCTCGGCCTCGGCGCGGCGCGTGTTCAGCCGTCCGGTGAGCCACAGGGCGAACATGTGGTAATCGCCCATGAACGACCACAGCGGATAGGTGAAGGTCGCCGGACGGTTCTTTTCGACGAAGAAATGCCCGATCCACGCAAAACCGTATCCGGCGACCAACCCGGCCAGCAGCCACAGGGGCTGACGCTGGGCCAAAGCCATGATCAGGGCCGCGATGCCGAGGCTTGAGCCGATATAGTGCAGGGCCCGTGTGCGCGAACGGCTGTGTTCGCTGAGATAGAAGTCGAAAAACGCCGAATAGGTGGTGTGACGCGTCATAGCTTCCTGCCTGAATTTTTATGCAGGAGTATAGCGCATTTTCGCCTTTCACACGAACCGTTACAGAAGATGATTGCAAATGTGACGGACGGGGACTTGTTCGCAGGTGCAAAAAGTGATATTGACAGCGCTGTCATCAACTATTTGTGTGTGAAAGCTGACAATGGAAAAGCTGATCGAACGTTTCATGGCCGCTCTTCTGGCCCTGGGTTTCGCCCCCGGTTCTGCGGCGAACTAAGTAGTAGTGGAAAGAGTAAGACGATGAAATATCTGGCAAACCTTGCGACGCAAATGATCGTGGCCTGGGCCCGTGCGCACCGCCTGCCGATCGCCTGATCGCGCACCGCAAGACGTCTGAAAAAAGCCGCCGGTCTCCTCACCGGCGGCTTTTTCATGTCTGATCGGTCTTCCGAAAGGGGGACAGCTCGGCCTCGTATTCGGCCATCTGCGCCTCGACCGCCGGGCGCTCCTGTTTCAGATAATGCGCTACGGGCGCGCGCAAGGCGCGGTCGCGGATATAGTGGGCCGAATAGACGCGGTGGGGCAGGTAGCCGCGCGAAATCTTGTGTTCGCCCTGCGTCCCGGCCTCGACGCGCTTCAGGCCGTGGGCGATGGCGTAGTCGATGGCCTGATAATAGCAGACCTCGAAATGCAGGAAGGGCACCTCGACCCGCGCCCCCCATTGGCGGCCATAGAGGGTGTCATTGCCGCGATAGTTGATGGCCCCGGCCACCGGCTGATCGCCGTCATAGGCAAAGACCAGCACGATGCGGTCGCGCATCCGCTCGGTAATCAGCGAAAAGAAGTCGCGCGTCAGATAGGGCGAACCCCATTTGCGGTCGTAGGTATCCTCGATAAAGGCGTGCAGGTGGTCGAGATGCGCCTCGGTGATGTCGGTGCCCGTATGGATATTGAGCGTCAGCGCCGCCTGCACGTCGCGGCGTTCGCGGCGGATGACCTTGCGCCGGTTGGCCGACAGGGCGCTCAAGAAATCGTCGAACGTCCGATAGCCCTTATTTGTCCACCAGAACTGCTGGTCCTGCCGCATCAGGAGGCCTTCGTCGCCCATCAGCGCCCATTCGTCCGCGGTGGGGAAGTTGATGTGAAAGGACGACAGCCGGTTGATCTCGCAGATCTGCACCGCCGTGCGGATCAGCGCCGCGCGCACTTCGCGGTCGGGCGACAGGAGCCGCGCGCCGGTCACCGGCGTGAAGGGCGAGGCGGAGAGAAGCTTGGGATAGTAACGTCCGCCGGCGCGCTCATAGGCTTGGGCCCAGCTATGGTCGAAGACGTATTCGCCCATCGAATGGTGTTTGAGATAGAGCGGCATGACGCCGCGCACGGTCCCTTCGTCGTCGGTCAGCGAAAGGTGATGCGGCACCCAGCCGCTGTCTTCGCCGACGCAGCCCGTCTCTTCGAGGGCATCGAGGAAGGCGTGGCTGTTGAAGGGATTGTCGTCGCCTTTGAGCCCGTCCCAGACGGTGGGATCGATCTCGCTGATCGATCGGTGCAGGGTGGCGGTCAGACCGGAAGTCGAGGCGGGGAGGGACATAGTCCCAATCTAGGCGGTACGCGCCGGGATACAAGATAGAATGAACCACGGAAAACACGGAAAAAGGAGCAGACGGTATCTTCGGCGCGGAGCGTCAGAAAACTATACCTGCCCCACCCCGATATGGGCCCTTCGGGCGCATCAGAACCGCAACGTTTTCGTGCTTTCTGGGCTTTCCGTGCTTTCCGTGGTTCAAAATCTTTAGCGACGGTCTGCGACTTCGATGATGGCGTCGACTTCGACCGCGAAGCCCAGCGGAATCTTGTAAACGCCTACCGCCGAGCGGGCGTGCTTGCCCGCTTCGCCCAGCACGTCGACCATCAGGTTCGAGCAGCCATTGACCACCTGCGGCACGTCGTAGAAGTCCGGACCGGCCTGCACGAAGGCGCCCAGTTTCACCACCCGCAGCACATTGTCGAGATCGCCGCCCGCGGCGGCCTTCATCTGGGCCAGCAGGTTGATGCCGCAGACGCGCGCGGCCTCGACCGCTTCTTCCAGCGACACGTCGACGCCGACCGTGCCCTTGTGGCGGCCCGTGCCGTCATTGGAAATCTGACCCGAAATATGGACCAGATTGCCGCTGCGCACGAAGGGGACATAGTTGGCGACGGGCGCGGCCGGGACGGGCAGGGTGATGCCCAGTTCCTGCAGGCGGGCTTCGGTCTTCGACATGGATTCGCTCTCCTGAAAAACGATGCCCTGCTTATAGGCACTCCGGCGGGATGCGTCGATAGGCCGTGTATTTCGCAAATGCGTTGCAAACGCTGTTATTTACACTTTGTTTCCATCCCCTTCACCTCGGCTTAAGACAGTTCAGGTAGTTTCCGGGATCACAACACGGCGGGGGCCGCGAATCGTGCCCACAGACGGAACCAGATTTATGAGTGCGAAGAAAGTTCTCATCGTCGAGGACAACGAACTGAATATGAAGCTGTTTCATGACCTGCTCGATGCGCAGGGCTATGAGACGCTGCAGACCGGCGAAGGGCTGTCGGCGCTGTCGCTGGCGCGCAAGCACCGTCCGGACCTGATCCTGATGGATATTCAGTTGCCCGAAATCTCCGGTCTTGAAGTCACCAAGTGGCTCAAGGAAGACGATGAACTGTCGCATATTCCCGTGGTCGCGGTGACGGCCTTCGCCATGAAGGGCGACGAGGAACGCATCCGCGAAGGCGGTTGCGAGGCCTATATCTCTAAACCGATCTCGGTTTCGCACTTCCTGGACACCGTCCGCCGCTATCTGGGGTAGGCGGCATGACAGCCAAGGTTCTGGTCGTTGACGATATTCCGGCCAATGTCCGCCTGCTGCAGGCCAAGCTGGAAGCCGACTATTACGACGTGGTGACGGCCCACGCGGGCGCGGAAGCCATCGACAAGGCGATTCTGGAGCAGCCGGACATCATCCTGCTCGATGTGATGATGCCGGGCGTCGACGGCTATGAGGTGACGCGCCAACTGAAAGAACTGGCCGAAACCCGGCATATCCCCATCATTCTGGTCACGGCGCTCGATGGCCGCGACGACCGCCTGTCGGGTCTTGAGGCCGGGGCGGATGATTTCCTGACCAAGCCGGTCGAGGACGTGATCCTGTTCGCGCGGCTCAAGGCGCTGGTGCGGCTCAAGCACCTGTCGGACGAACTGCGTCAGCGCGAACAGTCCTCGCGCCGTATGGGCCTGATCGACGCCTCGCAACTCCAGCGTCAGATGACGGCGCCGGGCAATGTGCTGATCCTCGACGATCAGGTGCGCCAGGCCGAACGCCTGATGCTGGCTCTGGGCGAGCAGCACCGCTGCGCCTATGAGACCGACCCGAAAGCCGCGCTGAAGATCGCCTCGGGCCGCGTGGACCTGCTGGTGCTGAACCTGACGGCGCGCGAATTCGATCCGCTGCGCTTCGTGGCGCATCTGCGCTCGTCCGAACTGACGCGGCAGTTGCCGGTGCTCGGCCTGTTCAATCCGGACGAACGCCAGACCCTGCTGAAGGGGCTGGAACTGGGCGTCACCGACGTCCTGCCGCGACCCGTGGACCTGCAGGAACTGCTGGCGCGGGCGCGGGGACAGATCCGCCGTAAACGCTATGCCGACTTCCTGCGCTCCAGCCTCGACCGTTCGCTGGAACTGGCGGTGACCGATCCGCTGACCGGTCTGAACAACCGACGCTTCATGGATCTGCAACTGACGCAACTGATGCGCCGCCACCTCAAGAGCGGCGACCCCGTTTCGTTGCTGCTGCTCGATATCGACTTCTTCAAGCGCGTCAATGACGGCTACGGTCACGACGCCGGCGACGAGGTGCTGAAAGAATTCGCCCGCCGCGTCAGCCAGAATGTCCGCGCCATCGACATGCCCTGCCGTCTGGGGGGCGAGGAGTTCGTCGTCCTGATGCCCGACACCACGGGCGAGGCGGCGCAGGCCATCGCCGAGCGCGTGCGTGAGGCTGTGGCGGCGGATGCTTTCGACCTGCCCGACGGCCGTACGCTCGATGTGACGGTTTCGGTGGGGGTTTCGTCGCTGCGCGGCCTGGGGGATACGCTCGAAGCCTTCATCAAGCGCGCCGACGAAGCTGTGTACGAAGCCAAGCAATCGGGCCGCAATCGCGTCATCCTGCGCGCTGCTTAATGCGCTCAGAGGCGGCCCCGCGCGCCGTGGCGCGCTGATTTTAGGAAAGCAGACGATGCGTTTACGCATCGACGGCTCGCCGCAGTGGCGGCGGCGTGCAGTCGCACGCCAGACTTCATAGAAGCAAATTACGCAATGTCGTGGATAAATTTCAGCTTTAGGCTTGCCATCGCCACCCAAGCCTTGCTATAGCCCGCCTCCTTGCTGGTGAGCATTCCCCGGTAGCTCAGTTGGTAGAGCAGTCGACTGTTAATCGACTTGTCACAGGTTCGAGTCCTGTCCGGGGAGCCAGCACCAAAGACCAAAGCCCTGCCGCATCACGCGCAGGGCTTTCTTTTTGACTTCTGAAGTTCCCGCCAAGAAAAAAACCCGGCCTAAAGACCGGGTTGAAAAGTTTGGTGATGGTGGGTGTCTTCAAAAAAGCAAAGACAAGCCTTTGATGGACCGATTTGCCTTAATGAAGAGTTAATATAAAGACTCGCGTTACGCCATTTGCAGGCTTTTCACAGCTTCGGGGCAATATCTTGTTAATGCCTTACCGTTTGTATGGGCATTAAATCCGCCTCCGAATCAAAGGCCTTGCCCGTCCCATGACCCTGCCTCCTATCAAGGCCCGCATCCGCGGCCTGTTCGTCCTGTTTCTGGTTGTGCTTGTGACCCTGACGGGCGTGGCGCTGGGGCATGAGGGCACCGTTATTCGCGGGCTTGAAGAGGCCCTGCACGCCGCGCCGCAAGCCGAGGCGCAGATCAGCCCGCTGCTGCATGCCGCCGAAGGCTTCCGCGCCGGCATCTGGGCTCTGGCCCTCGGTATCGGCGTGGCCGGTCTGGTCGCCGCTGTCTATTTCGACCGCGAGGTCTTCGCCGCCCTTGAACGCATGAGCCGGCTGATGTCGCGCTTCGCCCAGCGCGATTTCGACGCCGAGGTGGACGGCGCGCGCCGCTCCGACGAAATCGGCGCCATGGCCCGCGCTCTGGAGGTCTTTCGTGGCAATGGCCGCGACCTGATCGCGCTGGAGGCTGAAAACGCCCGCCGCGCCGGACTGCTGGCGCAGGAGCGTCAGGCCGCCGTGCAGGAGATGGGCGAGCGCCTGAACAGGCAGGTCTCGGCGCTGATCGAGGGGCTGAGCCGTTCGTCCGAAGCCATGACCGACTCGGCGGAAACCATGAGCGAACAGGCCAGGGGTGCGGTGTCGCGCATCGAGAACGTCACCGCCACCGCCGAGGCCACCTCGCGTCAGGCGCGCCACGTCGCCGAAACCGTGCAGGGCCTGTCGGACAGCGCCTCGGATATCGCTCAGGCCGCCGTGGCCTCTTCGGAGGTGTCGGCGCAGGCCGTCGGCCAGAGCGAAGCGACGTCCGAGATCATGGCGCGCCTCAACCGCAGCGCCGAGGAAATCAGCGCCGTGGTCGACGCCATTTCCGGCATTGCGCGTCAAACCAACCTGTTGGCGCTTAACGCCACCATCGAGGCGGCGCGGGCCGGCGAGGCGGGCGCGGGCTTCGCCGTCGTGGCTTCCGAGGTCAAGACGCTGGCCCAGCAGACCGAAAAGGCCACGCGCGACATTACCGACAAGGTGACGCATATCCAGTCCGACGCCACGCAGGCTGTGGACGCCATCGGGCATATTGTCGGCGTCATTCAGGAACTGCGCGCTTCGGCCGACGGTATCGCCGAGGCGGTCAGCGCCCAGCAATCCGCCACCCGTGATATCGCCGACACGGTCGATGCCCTGGCGGCGGGGGCTCAGAGTGTGGGCCGCGACATCGACGCCGTGCGCCACGTCGCCGCGGCCACCGATCAGGCGGCGGGCACGGTGTCGCTGGAATCGCGCTCGGTGCAGGCCGTGGCGGGCGACCTGAGGGACGGCATCGCCGCCTTCATCCGCTCGTTGCGGGCCGCGTAGGCTATTCGCCGCGCATTTGCTTCCAAAAACCGCTGCACACTTTTTGGAATGCGCGATAATTCTGTATATAAACCGTGACAATACCATTGCAGCCGTGGGATTGATCTGATAGCTGACCCTACCGCTTTTAGTGAGGCCTGATGGCGGAGCGGTTACGCAGCGGATTGCAAATCCGTGTAGGCCGGTTCGACTCCGGCTCAGGCCTCCATTATCTCCCTTTTTATTTCACTCACGCCTAATTCGCTTCGCTCATGGCTCCGTGGGGGCGGCGAACGATCGCCGACGTCCGCTAATGGGATGGACCGGCTGCTTCCCTTGCGAAGTAGTCGGAGTAGACTGCTTGGCTCCACCCGGAGAAGCATCCCATGGATACGAACATTCCTGAGTTAGCGTCGATAGGCATAGATATCGGCAAGGACGTGTTTCACCTTGTCGGATTTAGTACAGATGGTCAGATCGTTCTTCGCCGTAAAATCAAACGGCTGGCTCTGACAGAGACATTTAAAAAGCTGCCGCCGTGTATCGTCGGCATGGAGGCCTGCCTCAGCGCGCATTTTGTCAGTCGCACCCTTCGACAGCTCGGCCACGAACCGCGCATCATCCCCGCTATTTACGTAAAGCCGTTTCTGAAGGGGCAGAAGAACGACTACAATGATGCCGAGGCTATAGCCGAGGCGGCTCTGCGGCCGAACCTGTCGACAGTGAGTGAGAAGACCCAGGATCAATTGGATCTTCAGGCCTGCCATCGCGTTCGCTCGCGGCTGGTGTCGCGGCGCACAGCGACGATCAATCAGATCCGTGCCTTCCTAATCGAGCAGGGCATCACGGTCAGGGTCGGTGTGCGTGCCTTACGTGACTCGCTCTTCGACATCTTGAACAACCGCGCAGATGAGATTTCGCCGCGTATGAGCCAACTCATCGTTGGCCTTTATGAAGACTGGTTGTGGCTCGATGAACGCATCGAGACCCTCAGCGGCGAGATCGAAGAAATCAGCCGGAATGAAGCCAACTGCCGTCGCCTGATGAGTGTGCCGGGCGTCGGGCCCCTGATCTCCACGGCGGTTGTTGCCGCCATTGGCACAGGTGAAGCCTTTGAACGTGGTCGCGACTTCGGTGCCTGGCTGGGGTTGGTACCCAAGCAGTTCAGCACGGGTGGCCGCTCTATTCTCGGGCGCATCTCAAAACGCGGAAGCCGATACCTTCGAACCTTGTTCGTACAGGCCGCCAATGTCCTCTTGATGAGGCCTCAAAATTGGCCGAAGTACAGCTTCGGAGACTGGCTCACCAGCGCCGCCACGCGGATGCACCGAAACAAGCTCGCCGCCGCCCTCGCCAACAAGCTGGCTCGGATCAGCTGGAGCGTATTGAGTACAGGAAAGGCTTTCGATACCCACAGAACCGAGATCGAGGCCGTATAGCATCGATCTCCACCCAGTTCGCGACTAAGACGACTGCATGGAACGGAACGATAAACGCGCCCTGAGCCTGAGCGCCCTAATGGCCGCTTGCCGGCCGATCCGCTAATGAGGCCAAAAGCGCGTGCGTATTCCCATCAAGGCCACGGCTCGCATGCCGATCAACAGGCCGGATACATATAAGCGACTTCTGCTATTCATGCGAAATCTTACTTGCGATCGGCAGCCGGTCCATACATTGGGCGCTGTTTAGTGGCGTGTAAGCGGCTTCATTCTTTCCGAAAAATGTAAAACTGTGGTGTGCGGTGCATTGAAGCGCGCGGCGCAAACGCCTATAAGCGCGGGATAAGGACACGACTCCTGCATTGTATTGCTCCGAGGCCCAGATGGATTACTTCGCCGCCCGTCAGAACATGGTTGAATCTCAGGTGCGGGTGAACGACGTCACCGATCCTGCGCTGCAAAAAGCCATGCGTCATATTGAGCGCGAGCGTCTGGTCGCGCCGGGGCAGGGCTTCGCCGCCTATGGGGATGTCGAGCCGCAGATCGCGCCGGGCCGCGCCCTGATGCTGCCGCGCGATCTCGCCAAGCTGCTGCACGCGCTGAAACCCGTCGCCGGTTTGAAGGCGCTGGCCATCGGCGCGCCCTATGCCGCCGCCGTCCTCAAGCACGCCGGTCTCGACGTTACGGCTCAGGAGGCCGATGCGCGCGTGCAGACCGTGGTCGAGCCCTATCTGAAGACGCTGGGCGTTCCCGTCGTGGCGCAGGATTTCAAGACCCCCGCCGCCGGCGAATACGACATCGTCGTCACCGAAGGCGCGGTCGAGGAAATCCCCGCTGAATGGTTCGCCGCGCTCAAGCTGCATGGCCGTCTGGGCGTGGTGCTGCGCGCCGGCGCTCTGGGGGAGGCCCGCGTCTATACCCGTCTGCCGCACGGCGTGTCCGAAGCCTTTATCTTCAACGCCGCCACCGCGGTGCTGCCCGGCTTCGCCAAGGCCTCGACCTTTGTATTCTGATCCGGCGTATTCTGACCCGGTTTGCGATCCGTCGCAAACGTGACGAAAGCTTAATTCGCCAAAGCTCAAGGCTTCTGGCAGTGTGCGTGCCAGTTCAAAGGCAGCAACGCATCGCAATGCGCGGGTCGCAAGACCGCCGGGCGGGGGGTGGCGCTGCCCTTTCCAAGGGAATCATTTTGATGCTTAAGCTTTCGCCCATGTCTGCCGGTGGCCGTAATGTTCTGCGCGCCCGCCTGCTGGCCGGTTTTGCGGTGTCCGTTCTGGCGCTCGGCGCGGGTTCGGCCTTCGCGGAATCGCTGACCGACGCCATTGCTCTGGCCTACGCCAATAATCCGACCCTGCAACGCGCCCGCGCGCAGCAGCGCAGCACGGACGAAACCTATGTGCAGGCGCGCTCGGGCCTCGGTCCCACACTCGATGCCGGGGCTTCGGTGGACTACAGCGACACCCCCACCGGTGTGAATCCGAATAATGGCGAACCCTATCGGTCCTCGACCGGCCTGAACCTGACGGCCAACCAGACCCTGTTCGCCTCCGGCGGTCTGTCGTCGGGCGTCAAGGCCGCCGAGGCCGATGTGCTGGCCGGGCGTGAAGACCTGCGTGCCGTAGAGGCCCAGGTGCTGGGCGACGTCATCAGCGTCTACACCGCCGTGCGCCGCGATCAGGAAGCCCTGCGCATCGGCGAGCAGAACTTCAACGTGCTCAAGCGCCAGTTGGACGAAACCAGGGCGCGTTTCGAAGCCGGCGAACTGACCCGCACCGACGTGGCGCAGTCCGAAGCCCGTCTGGCCGCGTCTTCGGCCTCTCTGGCGCAGGCGCAGGCGCAACTGGACACCAGCCGCGCCAGTTACGTCGCCATCGTCGGTCAGACGCCGACGGCGCTCGACCCGACGCCGGCCCTGCCGAACCTGCCGGTCACTTTCGACGCCGCGCTGGATCGTGCCGAAACCAACAATCCGTCGCTGAGCGCCGCCAAATGGGCCGAAGCCGCCGCCCGCGCCCGCGTGTCTCAGGCCAAGTCGGGTCTGGGGCCGCGCGTAACGCTTGGCGCAGGTTATACCGCCGGTGCGCCGACCAATGATTTCAACGATCTGGGGCAGCGCGACGCGGCGACCGCCACCCTGCGCTTCACCATGCCGCTGTTCAGCGCCGGCTATAATTCGTCGCGTGTGCGTCAGGCCACCGAAGGCCACACGGCGCAGAAGATCAGCGTCGAGCTGGCGCGCCGCAATGTGGTGCAGAACGTTTCGACGGCGTGGGCCAATATGGCCGCCGCCCGCACCGCCACTCAGGCCAATCAGGAGCAGGTGCGCGCCGCTTCGGTCGCCGCCGAAGGCGTCAGGTACGAGCAGCAGGTCGGCCTGCGCACCAATATCGAAGTGCTCAATGCCGAGCAGGAACTGCGTCAGGCGCAACTGGCCCTGATCGACGCCCAGCGCGCCGAATACGTCGCGGCCTCTCAGGTTCTGGCGGTGATGGGCGACCTCGAAGCCCGCGCTCTGGTGCCTGCCGGTGAGGTCTACGATCCGGCGAAGAATTTCGACGAGGTGAAGCGCAAGGGCTTCACGCCGTTCGAGCCGGTGATTCGCGCGCTCGACGGCGCGGCCGATTCTTCGGGCGAGATCGTCAGCACCCGTTAATCCGGTGATTCGCGTGCGGATTTTTAGGGGGCGGCGGGGGAAACACCCCTTGCCGTCCTTGCTTTTGCCGGGCGGGTTTAACTCTTGTTAACCCTGTTCGGGGCACACTGTTACCCATGAAATCCGACAGGTGGGGAATGAGCCTGTCAGGCGAAAATAGGGCGTAGGAAGATCGCTTAACAGTTGCCAAAAACCCCTCAGCCGTGTCTTTATGGCGCAGATTATCCCTTTCGAGTGATTCACCGACATGTCCGAAACCGCACACGAACCCACGATGGAGGAAATCCTCGCCTCGATCCGCCGGATCATTTCCGAGGACGATGCGCCGGAAGAGAAGGCCAAGCCTGAGCCGGAACCCGAAGTCGTTGCGGCTGCGCCGGAACCTGAAATCACCTTCGATCCGGAGCCGGAAGACGAGCCCGAAATCGAGATGGAAGCCGAGGAAGACGACGTGCTGGAGCTGACCACCCCGGTCGCCGCACCGAAGCCCGCCCTGTCCATCGGCGATATCGACGCCTTCGATCCGGACCCCGTGCCCGCACCGGCCCCGAAGCCCGCGCCCGCACCGCGCGTCGATTACAACACCACCTCGCACATCGTGTCCGAGCGCACCGTGCAGAGCGCCGTCTCGGCCTTCGGCCAACTGACCAGCGCCAGCCTGCTGCCGCGCGAAGGTCGCACGATCGAGGACCTGCTGACCGAAATCCTGCGTCCGATGCTGCAAAACTGGCTCGACGGCAACCTGCCGGCCATCGTCGAAACGGCGGTGCGCGAAGAGGTGGAACGTCTGGCCCGCCAGGCGCGTAGATAGCCGCGCCGTTAAGCCGTAAAGCGCTTTTTTACCTGTTACCGGAGCGGCGTCCCGTGTTAAGGACGCCGCTCTTTCTGTTTCAAGCTCACACCCGAAAAGATCATGCTGGAAAAGACCTTCGATCCCAAAACCGTTGAACCGCGCCTCTACGAGATGTGGGAAACGTCCGGCGCCTTCAAGCCGACCGAGGACGAAAACGCCGAGCCCTTTTCCATCGTCATCCCGCCGCCCAACGTCACGGGCAGCCTGCATATCGGCCACGCGCTGAACAATACGCTGCAGGACGTGCTGACGCGCTTCGAGCGTATGCGCGGCAAGGCGGCCCTGTGGCTGCCCGGCACTGATCATGCGGGCATCGCCACCCAGATGGTCGTCGAACGCCAACTGGCCGCCGCCGGTAATGTCGGCCGCCGCGACATGGGCCGCGAAGCCTTTGTCGAGAAGGTGTGGCAGTGGAAGGCCGAGAGCAGCGGCACGATTCAGGGGCAGTTGCGCCGTCTGGGTGCGTCGTGCGACTGGTCGCGCGAGCGCTTTACGCTGGACGAGGGTCTGTCCGACGCCGTGCGCAAGGTCTTCGTGCAACTGTACAAGGAAAACCTGATCTATCGCGACAAGCGTCTGGTCAACTGGGACCCGCACTTCCAGACCGCCATCTCGGACCTTGAGGTCGAGCAGAAGGAGGTCGACGGCCACTACTGGCACTTCGCCTATCCGCTCGCCGACGGGGTGACCTTCCAGTATCCGGTCAAGGACGAAGAGGGGAACGAGACGCTGGAAACCCGCGACTATATCGTCGTGGCGACCACGCGCCCGGAAACCATGCTGGGCGATACCGCCGTCGCCGTCCACCCGGAAGACGAGCGCTACAAGGACCTGATCGGCAAGCATGTCATTCTGCCGATCACGGGCCGCCGCATCCCCATCGTCGGCGACGACTATGCCGACCCGACCAAGGGCTCCGGCGCGGTGAAGATCACCCCGGCCCACGATTTCAACGACTTCCAGGTCGGTAAGCGTCACGATCTGCCGCTGATCAACATTCTGACGCCGTTCGCCACGCTCAATGACGAGGTGCCGGAAGATTATCGCGGTCAGGACCGTTTCGCGGCGCGCAAGGCCATCATCGCCCGCGCCGAGGAAGAGGGCTGGCTGAAAGCCATCGAAAAGACGAAACACATGGTGCCGCACGGCGACCGGTCGGGCGTGGTCATCGAGCCCTTCCTGACCGATCAGTGGTACGTCAATGCCGGTGAGCTGGCCAAGGAGGCGCTGGCCGCCGTCGAGGATGGCCGAACCGTCTTCGAGCCCAAGAACTGGGAAAAGACCTATTTCGAATGGCTGCGCAATATCGAGCCGTGGTGCATTTCGCGCCAGCTCTGGTGGGGCCACCGCATTCCGGCGTGGTTCGGGCCGGACGGTCAGTGTTTCGTCGAAATGTCGGGCGAAGAGGCGCAGGCCGCCGCGGATAAGCACTATGGCAAGGTCGTCGAACTGACGCAGGACGAAGACGTTCTCGACACCTGGTTCTCGTCGGGTCTGTGGCCGTTCTCGACCATGGGCTGGCCGGAACAGACGCGCGACCTTGAGCGCTTCTACCCGACGCATACCCTGATCACCGGCTTCGACATTATCTTCTTCTGGGTCGCCCGGATGATGATGATGGGCCTGCACTTTACGGGCAGGCCTCCCTTCCAGCGCGTCTTCATCAACGCCCTCGTCCGCGACGAGAAGGGCCAGAAGATGTCGAAGTCGAAGGGCAATGTGATGGACCCGCTCATCCTGATCGATGAGTTCGGCGCCGACGCCCTGCGCTTCACCCTGACCGCCATGTCCGGGCAGGGCCGGGACATCAAGTTGGCCAAACAGCGCATTGAAGGGTATCGCAATTTCGGCACCAAGCTGTGGAATGCTCACCGCTTCGCACAGATGAACGAATGCGCTTCGGTTGCCGGTTTCGACCCGGCCGACGTCAGGCTGACCCTGTCGCGCTGGATTCGCGGCGAGACGCACAAGACGGTGAAGATCGTCACCGAAGCGCTGGAAGCCTGCGCCTTCGATGACGCCGCCAATGCGCTGTATAGGTTCGTGTGGAACGTCGTCTGCGACTGGTATGTCGAACTGTCGAAGCCGATCCTCAATGGCGAGGACGCCGAGGCCAAGGCTGAAATCCGCGCCATGACGGCGTGGGTGCTCGATCAGTGCCTGATCCTGCTGCACCCGGTCATGCCCTTCATCACCGAAGAACTGTGGGCTGCTGGCGACAACCGCGCCAAGGCCCTGATCGTCGAAAGCTGGCCGCTCTACGACGCTTCGGCCATCGATGCGGCGGCGGACACCGAGATCAACTGGCTGATCGAGCTGATCTCAGAAGTGCGTTCGGTGCGTTCGGAAATGAACGTGCCGGGTTCGGCCAAGGTGCCGTTGACCCTTACCGGGGCCGAGGCGCAGACGCAGGCGTGGATTAACACGCACCGCGACCTGATCCTGTTCCTTGGGCGTCTGGGCGAAGTCGGCGTGGCCGATGCCGCACCGCTGGGTTCCGTGCCGTTCGTAATCGGTGAAGCCAACGGCAATCTCAGTGTGGCGGAGTTTATCGATCTGAAGGCCGAGGCCGATCGCCTGACCAAGGCGATTGCCGACTTCACCAAGACGATCGAGGGCACCAAGCGCAAGCTCGACAATCCGGAATTCGTCAAGAAGGCCCCGGAAGAGGTCATTGCCGAAAATCAGGAACGTCTCGCCGATGCCGAAGGCGGCAAGGCCCGGCTGTCGGTAGCGCTGGAACGGTTGAAAGCGGCGCTGTAAGCTTTGTCGCGCATTTGATTCCAAAAACCGCTGCACACTTTTTGGCATGCGCTCTGATAAAAAAGCCTCCCGGAAACGGGAGGCTTTTTTCATTCCGCCGCCGGCAGGGGCGACAGGCGTCCCATGACTCGCTGTCTGGCGGTCTTCATGCGCGTGACCGCCAATGGCCAGCGCGTGACGCACAGGCCGCCGGCGACCGTCACGGTCATCAGGGACAGGCCGAAAACGCCGAACGGCACCGGCAGGATCACCTCCTGCTCTATGAGGTTCAGGCCCAGCACGGTGGCGCTGAGGGCGGTCAGGGCCACGCCCATGCCGGTGCCCCAGCCTCTGCCGATCTGCGGCCCCAGCGCGACAATAAGGGCGGCGAGGGGGATCAACGGCAGCAGGTCGTAATCCATCAGGCGCGGATTGAGCAACTGCGCCATGCCGAGCCCCAGCGCCAGACGCTCGCCGCTCTTCAGATGCCCCAGTTCGGCGATGGCCAGACCCGCGACCGACAGGGCGATCATCAGCACCGGCAGCAGCGCCAGAGCGGCGGGTGTGGCGGCTTCGAGGCCCAGCCCGTCGATCCAGGCGAAATAACCGATCCCCGGCTGTTCCGTCAGGACGATCTGATCAATCGTCGCGTGCCACTGATCGGCGAGGGGGCTGTGATGGTTCAGCAGGAACAGGCTGAAACCGAGACCGGCGGCGGAACTGGCGGCGATGAGGACAGCGCGCCACAGGGCCGGTTTGTCGAGATAGGCCAGCACGATCAGATAGGTCAGCAGGGTCGGCTTGACGGCGGCGGCCACGCAGACGCAGAGAATGAAGGGCGTCACCCGGCGCGGCAGGACCAGCGCACCGGCCAGCACCAGCCCGTGCAGCAGGATGGCGATATTGCCCGACGCCAGCGTTCCGCCCGTCAGCAGGGCGAAGACCGGCAGTTTGAAACGGATATCGACCTCCGGCAGGGCGTGGATCAGGGCATAGATCATCAGCGCGAGCAGCGCCGTCAGCCACAGCCCCATATAGATCAAACGAAAACCCTCCGCACCCACCTGCATCAATATGTGCGCCAGTGCTTCGGCGACCGGGGGCGAATAGACGAAGACGGCGGGTTTCATGCCGGCGCAGGCGGGCGTCAGGTCGTAAGGATTGCCGCCGCGGATAAGGGTCAGCCCGCCGCAGGCCACAGCCTCGTAGTCCATGAACCACGGCTTGTTCTTGACCGCGCGCCCGGTCAGGCCAGCAAGGAGGGGCAGGGTGCACAGGACGCCCCACCACAGGGGGGAGAGGCGCGGCGCAAGGGAGGATGACATGGCGGGGGCTCACGCGTAACGAAAACGTGAGCCCTAAAGAGGCGGGGAATGGGGAGGAATTTGGCGACGATTATGTCGGAAACGGCTGCAAAATGTCTATTGTGCGGCGCAATGCGACGGGATTGTGGTGGGACGCGCCTTGTGTGGCGACAACGTGGTCGTATGAGCGAAACCGCCGCGATCATGTCACGATTGACGTGTGGAAGATCAGGAAAAATCAAGAGGGTGTGGTCGATAAGCCTCAGATTTTAAACGTGAGCACGTCTTTCAGGTGCGATGGCATCGCGCGCAGCCACTTTCGCAGCGTCTGGCGATGGCGCCAGGCGACGATGACCATCACCGAAACGGTTAGAATTGTGCCGAGCCATATGCCGAGCGGTGCGGCCTTGACGGCGTCGATGTCGGCCATGCTGAAAAACAGGGTGATCGAGGTGGCGGCCCACAGGCCGCGCCGGGCCCACAGGGCGGCGGTGTCGCCGGCGTGGCGCGCGCTCAGGGCGATGAGGGCGAGGAACGGCCCCAGAACGAGAATATCGTAGTCCATCAGTCGCGGATTGAGCAGGTGCGCCAGCCCCAGACCGAGCAGCACGCGCTGATCGTCGTTCAGGCGCGTCACCTCGGCCAGCAGCAGTCCGCCCAGCGTCAAGACGCCCATATAGAGGGCCAGCAAGACCAGCCACGGCCACTGATCCGGCCCGCCGCCGAAGACCGAGGCCCAGGCAAAGAAACTGATGCCCGGCTGCTGGGTCAGGACGATCTGGTCCATGCGCATGAGCCATTCCGTGTGCAGGGGCCCGCTGCCGTGCGATACCCACAGAAAGGCGGCGATGCCGCCGACGGCCCCGATAGCGGTGAAGGCGGTGCGGCTGAGTAGTTTGCGGTCCTGATAGAGAAAGAGAACGAGATAGGTCAGCAACACCGGCTTGATCAGGGCCGAGGCGACTACGGCGATCAGGAACGGCCAGCGGCTTTTGTGCAGGTTCAGCGTACACATCAGGATCACGCCGTGCAGGATCAGGCTGACATTGCCGCTGGCCAGAGAACTGCCGGTGAGGACGGCGCAGCCCAGCGCGCGCCAACGCAGGCTCATGTCGGGGAAGGCCTTGCGGAAGACGTACCACACTGTGACGGCGACGACGGGCAGCAGTAGGAGGGCATAGGCGATGCGCAACTGATCGAAGCTGAGCCACGCCGTCAGGGGTGCGAAGAAGGCGGCGATCGAGGGCGGATAGACGAAGGGGGCCGGATTGATGCCGTCGCAGACCGGCTGAAGCGCATAGGGTGATAGACCGCGCCGCACGTGGTCGGCCCCGCAGATCAGCGAATCGAAATCGTTGAGCCACCACTTGCCCTTGACCAGACGGCCCAGCAGAGAGGACCACACCGGCATGGTGAACAGGGCGACGAACAGCGCCGTCATCTGAGGGGAGGAGCGTTTTGCCGGGACAGACATTAACGAGCGGTCTTTCGAGGAAAGAGGGCGGTCAGGATGGCTTGGCGCCTCTGAACCACCGTCAGGCCGCCGATGGCCAGCACGTAGAGGCTCAGGAGCAGCGTAGCGATGCGGGTGGTGTAGTCGCCCAGTTCCGCCGCGCCGCCGATAAGGCAGACAACGCAGATGACGGTCAGGATGGTGCGGCCGCGATCCTTCAGGAAGGCCAGCGGCTTTGAGGCAGCGGTGAGGGCCGGGCTATACAGCGCGACATAGGCAAGGCCGACGCCGATCAGGAAAACGTCCTGCGACATCAGGCGCGGAATGGTCAGGACGCCGAGGCTCAGACCCAGCCAGATGCGGGCGCGGGTGTCGAGTTTCAGCCCTTCGGCGAGGGCGAGGCCGCTCACAGCTATCAGACCCGCAAAAACCAGCCAGCCGAGATTGGCCGCCAGACTATCGGCGCGCAGACCGAGCAGCCCCAGCCAGCCGTAGAAGCTTTCGCCCGGCGTGGTGGTGTAGACGAAACCAGCCAGAGTGGCGCGCCAGCTTTCGGACAGGGCCGAACCTTCGGCGGCAAACAGAAGCGTCGGCAAAAGACCGGCGGCGGCGGCGGCGGCGGACCAGCCGAGACGCTTCCACAGGGGGATGTCGAGGAACAGCAGCACCAGCAGATAGGTGAGGAAGACCGGTTTGATGACGCCGCACAGCGCCACGACGGCGGCGAACAGCCACGGGAAGCGTTTGGCGAGCAGCGCTGAGGCCAGCACGGCGGCGTGGCACAGGACGGCGATATTGCCCCACACCACGGCGCTGCCGGTCAGGAAGGCGGCGAAGGGGATTTTTTCGAGAAGGGTGGGCTGAGGTTTCTCCTCCCCTGCGACAGCGGGGGAGGTGGATTCGATGCCGGAGGCGTCGAAGACGGAGGGGGCATCACCTTTCGTAAGCCCCCTACGGCGCTGTGCGCCACCTCCCCCGCTTTGGAGGGCAGGAGAAAGGTAGGTTACCCCCAGCAGCCCGGCCAAACTCACTATATAGATCGCGCCATAGACCCAGATCAGGCCATCCTGACCGATCACGCGAATCACGCTGGCAAAGGCTTCGGCGACGACGGGCAGATAGACATAGACCGCTGTCGTGCCCTCTAAACCGTCGCATTTGAGGTTGAGATCGTAGAGCGCGCCGCCGTCGATGATCTTCTGCGCCCCGCAGGCCACGGCGCGATAGTCGCCGAACCAGGCGTTCGACCTGGCAATCTTGCCCAGCACGCCGGACAGCAGCGGGAGAAGGAAGACGAAGACAATCAGGCCGTTACGCAACGCCGGAGGAAACCGTTTCATCCACACCTCAAAAAGCCCCGGCGGCGGTGGCCGCAATATTGCGTCGGCGGAGCGCCATTTTGATGCCGCTATGCCAAATCAAAAGTTTGTTATATATCCCGACCGAATACGGCCCTGTGGCCCGCACCATAAGTTTCAGGAGTTGTTTTTGCCAGACGCAAATTTTGCCGCTGACAAAGCCCCGGACGTCAACGCGCCCGATCTCAGCCTTATCATCTGCACGCTGAACGAAGGCGCGGCCATCCGCAGCGTCATCACCGAGATCGCCGGCCACCTGAGCGGCATCCATTTCGAAATCGTCGTGGTCGATGACGATTCGAAGGACAATACGGCGGCGGAAGTCACCGACCTCGGCAAGAGCGACCCGCGCGTGCGCCTGTTCGTGCGCAAGGGCGAGCGCGGCCTGTCCTCGGCGGCGATCAAAGGCTGGGACATCGCCCGCGGCCGTGTGCTGGGCATCATGGACGGCGACGGTCAGCACGACCCGGCGGCCATTCGCGGGCTGGCCGACATGATCCTCAAAGGCGACAAGGATCTGGTCTGCGCCTCGCGCTATATCGGCAAGACCGATACGGGCCTCAGCTTCATCCGCGATCTGGGGTCGAAGGCGGCGACCTTGGCCACCGGTCTGGTGCTCAAGGCCCCGCTGACCGATCCGATGAGCGGCTGCTTCATGATGACGCGCGACTTTTACGAGTCGGCGCGTCCGAACCTGACCGGTGTGGGCTTCAAGATTCTGGTCGATCTGGTCGCTTCGACCAAGGTGCGCCCGCGCTTCGGCGAGGTGAAGGCCTCGCTGCGTCAGCGTCAGGGCGGCGAATCGAAGCTCGACATCCGCGTCGTGCTCGACCTCGGCGCGCTGCTGGTCGAAAAGGCCACCAACGGTCTCATTTCTGCGCGCTTTGTGCTGTTCGGACTGGTGGGCGTGTCGGGGGCCTTCGTCTACGCGCTCATTCTGGCGCTCAGCCATTCGCTGCTGCGCGTCGACGGTGGTCTGCCGCTCTATCGGTATCAGGTGCGCTACGACGACATCATCAATTACGGTCTGGCCATCTGGCTGTCGATGACGTGGAACTTCTACATCAATAATGCCCTGACCTTCCGCGACAAGCGTTTGAAGGGCTGGCCGATGTTCACCGGCCTGCTGGGCTTCTACTTCGCCTGTTCGATCGGGGCGCTGCTCAGCCTGGGCGTGGCCATCCTGCTGAAAGACTATTTCGGCATCCACTGGTTCGCCGCCGGGGTTTCGGCGGCGCTGCTTAGCGGCGTGTGGAACTACTGGGGCGCCAAGGCCTTCGCCTGGAACCAGAAGAAGGGCACGAATTAATGATCGAGGAAAAGTTGCCCGGCAAGCCGGGTACTTTTCCTCGGGCGTATCGAGAAAAATCTCTAGGGGCGGCCCGGCGAGATTTTTCAGTTGTTTATTGAGAATAAAAAAGCGCCCTGCACCAAGGGGGAGAGGTGCAGGGCGTCAGTGGACCCGGATTATTCCCTAACCCTGAAAAGGGCTCAGAGAATGGGGAGGGGGTTCGCGAAGCTCTTAGTAACGATCGCGACGGTCGTAACGGTCGTCATAGCGATCGCGGCGGTCGTAGCGATCATGACGGTCGCGGCGGTCATAACGGTCGTCGTAGCGGTCGCGGCCATTGTTGTAGTACTGGCACTGCGTGTTGTCCGAACCGACCTTGGCGCCGATCAGGCCGCCGACCACGGCGCCCAGAATGGTGCCTTCGGTGCGGGCGTTACGGGCCGAGACGCCGTTACCGACCGCCGCGCCAGCCGCCGCGCCCACCAGAGCGCCGGTGGTCTTGTTGCTCGTCTTGCGTTCCGAGCAGGCTTCCGAGTAACCGCGACGGTCGTAACGGTCATAGGCCGAAGCCGTGCCGGTCATACCGGCGCTCAGCACCATGGCCGAAGCCACGGCCGACAGGACGATCTTCCTCGTGGTATTGAACTTGGTCATGGTGTGTATCCTTTCGGGTTTCGTCTCAGTTCCGGGGGCGGGTCAGCCCGTCGTTGATGAGGTCATTTATAGGCCCCCGAACCTGAACGGTTTTTGAGAACTGCGTTCATCTTCGTTCATCTTCGCCTTTTTATTGGAGGCGCGAAGCGGCTGTGTTTTTAGTAAAAACCGTTTAAAATCAAATGTAAATCGGGTTTATGAGGTCACTGTGCCGGGGGAGGGCCATGCGTGCTCCGAAACTTTTTTCAAAATTTCTGTTCAGCTTTACGCCCTGAGTCCTCTATGACCCGTCCATGAGTGATGTGACCCTTACCATCGAAAAAGTCGGCTTTCAGGGCGACGGCGTGACGGCGGACGGCGTGTTCGTGTCGCTGACCCTGCCCGGAGAGACGGTGCGCGCCGCCGTGCCCAAGGACGGACACGCCCGCCTGATCGAGGTGCTGACTCCGTCGCCGGAGCGCGTCGCGCCGGTGTGCCCGCACTTTACGCTGTGCGGCGGGTGCAGTCTTCAACACTGGGACATGGTCGCCTATGGCGAATGGAAGCGCGGCATCGTCGGGACGGTGCTGAGCCGCGCCGGGCTGGAAACCGACATCACGCCGATCCTGACCACGCCGCCGGCGACGCGCCGCCGCGTGGGCCTGCACGCCAGGCAGTTTCGTCAGGGCAGGACGGTGCGCACCGAACTGGGCTACAAACTGCGCCGGTCGTGGGATCAGGTGAAGGTCGAGGTCTGCCCGGTCGCCGATCCGACCCTCGTCGCCGCCATTCCGGTGCTGACGGAGATCGCTTCGCACCTGTTCGAGCATCCGAAATCGGCCCCCATCCTGTCGGTCACCACCTCCGATACGGGGCTGGACGTCGATTTGCGCGGCATCGAGCGCAGCAAGAGCGGTGGGCTGAGCGCGCAGGCGCGCATGGAAATCGCCATGATCGCGCAGTCGTCGGACATCCGTCTGGCGCGTATCTCGATCGCCGACGACATTCTGTATCAGACGCACCTGCCCAGTGTGCGCTTCGGTCGCGCGACGGTCGATCTGCCGACGGGCTCGTTTTTGCAGGCCTCGCCCACCTCCGAAGCCGACATGGTGGCACTGGTCAAGGCGGCCGTGGCGGGCGCCAGGCGCGTGGCCGACCTGTTCTGCGGCGCGGGCACCTTCACCTTTCCGCTGGCCGAAAACGCTTCGGTCTACGCCGCCGATGCTGCCGGCGGGGCCGTGCGCGCGCTGAAGGCCGCCATCGGTCGCGCGCCGGGGCTTAAGCCGATCACGGTCGAGGCGCGCGACCTGTTCCGCGCGCCGGTGGTGGCCGAGGAAATGGCCGGCTGGGACGCCATCGTCTTCGATCCGCCGCGCGCCGGGGCCGAGGCGCAGGTCGGGCAGATTGCGCGTTCGAAGGTTCAGCGCGTCGTCGGCGTGAGTTGCAACGCCCAGACCTTTGCCCGCGACGCCAAAATTTTGACGGAGGCGGGCTTTCAACTGGACCGGGTGACGCCTATAGATCAGTTCCTGTGGTCCGGCCATGTCGAGCTGGTTGGCGTGTTTTCGCGGTAAATAGAATTGATCTCTGTCGTCATTCCCACCCTCAATGCCGAAGCCTCTCTGGTGCGCACCCTGGGCGCGCTAGTTCCGGCGGTGGTCGAGGGCCTGATCAAGGAAGTGATCATCGTCGACGGCGGGTCCGAAGACGCAACGCTGGAAATCGCCGATTCCACCGGCTGCACCATCATCCACGCCGACGCCAGCCGCGGGCTGCAACTGTGGCAGGGCTGCAAGGCGGCCAAGGGCGACTGGCTGATGATCCTGCACGCGGATTCGCAACTGGCCGACGGCTGGATGGACCACGTGCGCGATCATATGAAGCATTTCCCGCTGCGCGCCGGTTATTTCCGTCTGGCCTTTGACGATCCGTCGTGGTTCGCCAGCTTCTGGGCTGAAATCGTCGCCTTCAATTCGCGCTGGCTGGCCATTCCGTCGGGCGACCACGGGCTATTTCTGTCGCGCGCGCTCTATGACGCCGTGGGTGGCTATAAGGACCAGGTGGCGTTCGAAGACCTGAGCATTGACCTCGCTTTGGGCCGGGCGCGGCTGCGGCTGATTCCCGTGGCGCTGACCACCAATGGCGAGCGTTTCCGCAAGGGGAGCTGGTATCTGTCGCTGTTCGGCAAGGCGGGCGGGTTCATGCTCTACCTGCTGGGCTTCCCGCCCAAGCCGCCGGTGAAGAAGGCTTAGATTTAACCACGGAAAACACGGAAAAGGTGCGCAGTTAAGCGACTGCGCTTAGCGGCTCGGCGTTGCGCTTAAGGCCCTTCAGGCGCATTGTTTCAACGCAATGAAGTCCGTGCTTTCCGTGCTTTCCGTGGTTAAATCTACTTATCGGCCAGAATATCGACGATCTTGGCGTCCGAAGCCGCGAGGGCCAAGGTCTTCGACGACTTGCCCATGATCTGGCGATAGATCCAGTAAGAGGCCACGACCTCTTCGACATATTGCCGGGTCTGCGCCACCGGGATCGATTCCATCACCAGCAGCGAGTCGGCGTCGTCACCCAGCGAGCGCATGGCGTCCTGCACCCATTTTTCACCGGCATTGTAAGAAGCCACGACGCGGAACAGGTCGGAATCGTTGATGCCCGACGCCGCCAGTTTCAGCATGTAGGACTGACCCACCTGAAGATTGACCGCCGGGTCCAGCAATTGATCTGGCTTGCTCATCAGGCTGGAGTCGCGCGTCACTACATAGGCCGTCGCCGGCATCAGTTGCAGCAGCCCGTAGGCCCCGGCATAGCTCTTGGCCTTGGCGTTGAATTTGCTTTCCTTCTTGGCGATGGCGAACAGTAGCGCCTTGTCGATGCGCCAGCCTTCGGTCGGCTCGAAGTCGGGAATGGTGTAGTTGGCCGGATCGAACAGGCGGTCCGAGGTGCGGATCTGCGACACCGACAGGTCGTGCGCATCGGCCAGAGCCAGCCAGTTGCTGCGCGATTGCTGATCCGGAGAGCGCTGGATGGCGGTCTGAAGCTCGGTGCGGGCGTCGGATTTGCGGCCCACAGCCATCAGCATCGAGACGCGGCGGGCCTGCGTGTCGGTCTTGGCCCAGTTGAAGTCGGCATTGAGCTTGGCCGTGTAGGTTCCGCGCGTTTCCTCGGCATAGACCGGAGCCTCGCCCTTCTGGGCGCGCATCACGGCGGGCTCGGCGCCCAGACGCTGCTCGGCCAAAAGGCCGTAGAAGGTGAAGGGGAAGGAGGCGGCGTATTTGAAATAGAGGTCGGCGTCGGCCTTGTGCCCCATCTTCGCGGCCATGCGGCCCGCCCAGTAGGCCCCGCCGGACTGGCTCCAGGCGCTTTGGCTGGGGTCGTTGACGATGAAGTCGAAGTGTTTCAGCGCCTCGTCGTAGCGCTTGAGGCGATAGGCGGCAAGGCCCGCCACCCAGCGATCGCCGATCTGAACGCCCAGTTTCAGGGCCTGATCGAGCTTGCCGTCATTATAGGCCGACCGCGCCGACTTGGGTGTCAGGGCCGAATCGGGACCGGCGGTCCCGGCCTTGATCTCGCTGCGCGGCGCATCGTCGAGCAGGCCGGTGAAGGACAGCTTTTGCGCGCCGGCCAGTTTCGGAAACGGAGGATCTTCGGCGCCGTCGGGCTTCTTGCGCTTGGCCAGATTCCACACGCGCATGGCCTGCGGATGATCGGGATAACGCTGGAGCCAGCCCATCAGTTCGTCGTAGGTCGATGAATAGTCGGCGTGGAACAGCTTGTTGAATTCGACATAGCCCATCAGGCTCTTGTCGCCGATCTTTTCGATCGAGGCGTCGGCGGTGGCGAAGTCGCCCTTGTCCAGGGCCTCGAACGCCGCCTGATAGAGTTGCGCGTCCCACGGCGACAGGCCGGCATCGAGCGCCGCCGGTACCTTCGGCGCGGCCCTGGTCAGGCTGGAATAGGCGATGGGCTTGCGCGGCGTGTCGGCCGCTGCGGCAAGCAGAACCGCGCCCTGATAGGAAGATTGCGGGGCCTTGAGGATCGAATCGACCGTCTTATCGCCGGTTGTTTGGGCATGGACGTGAGCGCAGAAGCAGACACCGGTAAGCGCGGCGGCGGACAGCAGGATATGCCTGTAGCGGGCGCGGCTCGCGGGTCTGGTCAAGGTCACTCTCCGTCGTTGTTGATCCGAATCGGGAGGCTTCGGACGGGGTTGAAACAACCCTTTTGCGGACGAAGCGGTGCATCCTGGCCAGTATGGAAAATCGTGGATGCCTGTGGACAGTAATCAAAACTTAATGACGAGGCAAGCGCATAAGCGTTGCGCCCTTAGCCCAGACCTTCCGTAGCCTGAAGGCAATCGGCCCAGAACGCCTTCTTGGCCAATGGCTGGCGCAGGAGAAGCGCGGGCGGGAAGGTGACGAAAACCAGCGTTTTCGCCCCGCTGGAAAGGGCCAGTTCATGCGGCTTTCCGCGCAGCTTCTGCACGCTGTCGGCGGAATCGAGCACGGTGCGCACGGCGGTCGTGCCGCAGAGGATAAGGGCTTTCGGCTGCGCCAATTCGATCAGGCGGCGCATGAACGGGGCGGTCAGGCGCGTGTCTTCCTCTGTGGCCGGCCGTCCGCCCGTAGGCCGCCAGAACAGGCCGGGCAGGCGGCAGGTGCGTTCTGTCAGGCCTAGCGCACTCAGCGCCGCGTCGGTCAGGCGGCCCGGCTTGCCCTGAAAGGCCTCCAGCGCGTCGTCTTCTTCGGCATCGGGCACGTCGCCGATGATCAAAAGATCGGCAGGGACGGCGCCGCGCCCCCTGATCACGCCCTTGCCGCCTTCGTAGCGCAGGGGGATGTCAGGAAAGGCCTCCAGCGCCGCATAGAGGGCATCGATCGTGGTGGCGGTGTTGGCCACGGCGGTGGCTGAGGCGACAGCCAGATCGAGGTCGAAATGGCGCAGCGACTCCGGTCTCAGCGCATTGACGCGCACCGAGGTGGGCAGTGGCGTGACCGTCGCCTGGGCGTTTTGCGCCGCAGGGGTTGCAGAACGCGATTTATTTTCCGCCAAAAGACGATTAATAGGCTCGTCAAGATAGACGTCGTCCAGCTCATGGTCGTTGAGAAAGCTGAGATAGCTCTCCAGTTCCCTGATCGTTTGGGGATTCGGCATGAACGGATGTCTTCGAGAAAAATGATCGGCGGGGTCTTTACAGTCTTTACGGAAACTGTGCCACAAGATCAAACCGACACCGAGAGATAATAGAGAAGAGTAAAAAAATGGCGGACGCACCCGAACGGGAATCGATGGAATACGACGTCGTCATCGTCGGCGGCGGGCCGGCGGGCCTGGCGGCGGCCATCCGCCTGAAACAGAAGGCGCAGGCCGAAGGCGGCGACGTTTCGGTGGCCCTGCTGGAGAAGGGCTCCGAGATCGGCGCGCATATCCTGTCGGGCGCGGTGATCGATCCGTCGGGTCTGACGCAACTATTCCCGAATTGGAAGGACACGAAGCCTGAAGAGGGGGGCGCACCGCTGGAAACCGCGGTGACCGAGGATCGCTTCGTCTATCTGGGGCCGCAGGGCGCGCTCGACATCTCCTTCCTGCCCATGCCGTCGTACATGAAGAATCACGGCTGCTACATTGGGTCTCTTGGCAATCTGACGCGCTGGATGGCCGAACAGGCCGAGGCGCTGGGCGTCGAAATCTACCCCGGCATGGCCTGTTCCGAGGTGCTCTACGATGAGGCCGGTGCGGTTGCCGGCGTCGTGGCCGGCGTGTTCGGTCTCGACCGCGAAGGCCAGCCCAAGGGCGATTATCAGCCGGGTCTGGAACTGCGCGCCAAATACACGTTTCTGGCCGAAGGCGTGCGCGGTTCGCTGTCGCAGCAGGTCATCAAACGCTTCGAACTGGATAAGGACAGCGACGTTCAGAAGTACGGCATCGGCATCAAGGAACTGTGGAAGGTCCCGAAGGACAAGCACAGGCCGGGCTTCGTGCAGCACACGCTGGGCTGGCCGCTGGACGACAAGACCGGCGGCGGGTCGTTCATGTACCATTTCGGCGACGAATTCGTCTCGATCGGCTTCGTGGTGCATCTGAACTATCAGAACCCCTATTTGTCGCCCTTCGACGAGTTCCAGCGTTTCAAGCAGCACCCGGTGGTGCGCGAACATCTGGAAGGCGGTCAACGCATCTCCTACGGCGCGCGGGCCATCACCGAAGGCGGCTATCAGTCTGTGCCGAAGCTCAGCTTCCCCGGCGGGGCGCTGATCGGCTGCTCGGCGGGCTTCGTCAATGTGCCGCGCATCAAGGGCAGTCACAACGCGATCAAGAGCGCCATACTGGCCGCCGATGCCGCGTGGAAAGCGATTTCGGCGGGCGAGGAAGCCAAGACGCTGGAAGGCTACGATAAGGCCTATCAAAAGTCGGATATCGCCCGGGAACTGAAGCGGGTGCGCAACGTTAAACCCTTGCTCAGCCGCTACGGCACGACGCTGGGCATGGTGCTGGGCGGCATCGACATGACGGTCGTCAATCTCACCGGCGGCTGGTCGCCCTGGGGTACGCTGAGGCACGGCAAGTCGGACGCGCAATCGCTCAGGCCCGCCGCCGAGTTCAAGCCGATCCCTTATCCCAAGCCTGACGGCAAGCTCAGCTTCGACAAGCTGTCCTCGGTGTTTATCTCCAACACCAACCACGAGGAAGACCAGCCGGTCCATCTGCGCCTCAAGGACCCGGAGGTGCCCATCGCCATCAACCTGCCCAAATATGCCGAGCCGGCTCAGCGCTACTGCCCGGCGGGGGTCTATGAGGTGGTGGACGATAACGGCAAGCCGCGCTTCCAGATCAACGCCCAGAACTGCGTCCACTGCAAGACCTGCGACATCAAGGACCCGACGCAGAACATCGTATGGACGACGCCCGAAGGCGGCGGCGGCCCGAACTATCCGAATATGTAGGAAAAATCTCCTCCCTGTGCCGAAGGCATGGGGAGGTGGCAGGCGGCGAAGCAGGCTGACGGAGGGGGATTCCTCCTCTATTTCAAGAAGCTGTGGCCTTGATTTCTTTCGCGTCATCCCCCTCCGTCTGCTCGTTTCACTCGCACCCACCTCCCCATTGCTGTGCAACAGGGAGGAGATTTTTGTGTGCTCCCCGGAATTTGACGTTTTTGAAAGGGATGTTCTTCGATAAGGACTTGATCCTGCCGGATTTCGTGCGTTCACTGGAACCGAAATTGTGCCCGAAACTGTGAAGGCCCTGCCATGAAGACCCTGCTTGCCTCCGCTGCCGTCGCTTCGCTGCTCTGCCTGAGCGCGCCCGCATTCGCCGCGGATGCCGCCTATTCCAGCGCCTACGGCGACTATCTGGTCGGACGCATCGCGGCGGCGCAGGGCGATACCGAAACCGCCGCGCGCGCGTTGATGGCGGCGGCGGACGCCGACCCCGGCAATGCGCCTTTGCGTGAACGCGCCTTTCTTGCGGCGGTCCTCAGCGGCGATATGAGCTTCGCCCAGTCGCACCTGCCCAATAGCGGCGGGCGGCTGGCGCGCACGGTCGGCGCGCAGATCCGCGCCATTTCGCAGATCCGCGAAGGCAAGGCGAAAGACGCCATCGCCGTCATCGAAGCGTCGGAAAAGGCCGGCGCGACCGACCGCGCCACGGTCCTGCTCAAGCCGCTGTCCTACGCCGCCGCGCGTCAGTGGGACAAGGCCATCGACCCGGCGCTCGAAGCCCAACTGACTGCCGAATCGACGCCCAACAAGGACCGTCTGGTCCTTTTCCTCCAAGCCGCCAATCAGGCGCGTCTGCTGGAATTGAAAGGCCGCAATGCCGAGGCCGAGGCGATTTTCAAGATCATCTGCCAGCCCGGTCCGGCCAGCGTCCTGTTCGGGCCCTATTACGGCGCCTTCCTCGAACAGCGCGGCCGTAAGGACGAGGCGCGCAAGCTGTACACCGACATTCTGGCCGTGTCCGAGGACCGGCTGGTGCGTCAGCGCATTGAAGCGCTGGACGCCAAGGGTTACCGCAAGCCGAAAAAGCCCGATGTGCGCCTGATCATGGCCGACAGCCTGTTCCTGTCCGGCACGCTCTATGCCTCCGAACAGCAGGCCGAAATGGCGCTGGCCACACTGCGTCTGGCGCAGTTCGCCGCGCCGGAAACCGCGACCGCCGCGCCGACGATCGACCGTACGCGGCTTCTGGCCGGGCAGGTGCTGATGCGCATGAAGGACGTTCAGGCGGCGCAGACCGAGTGGGCTTCGATCGAGCCGTCCTCGCCCTTCTATCGCGAAGCGCAGGTCCGCGCCGCCTGGAGCCTCAAGGAGGCCGGCGATCTCGATGGGGCCGAGGCCCTGTTCACCGAACTGAGCGCCGCCGACCCCAAGGACATCGGCCTGACGGTCGAGCGCGCGCGTCTGCTGTGGCAGAAGGACGATACGGCGGGCGCCATCAAGCTGATGGAAGCCTATACGGCTGCCTATGGCGACGCCGATTTCGGATGGGAAACCTGGTTCACCGCGGCGGTGCTTTATCAGGCGGCCGGCGACTGGGATAAGGCCAGGACGGCGGCACAGCGTGGTCTGGCGCTTGAGCCGGACAGCTCAGAACTGTTGAATTTGCTCGGTTATGGCATGATCGACCGCAACGAGAACGTCGCCGAGGGCATGGCTATGATCCGCAAGGCGCTCGACAAGGCGCCGCGTTCGGGGGCGATCATGGATTCGCTGGGCTGGGGCTACTACAAGCAGGGTCAGTATGCCGAGGCGCTGGAATGGATCGAGAAGGCCATTGCCGTCGAACCCGCCGATCCGGAAATCACCGACCATCTGGGCGACGTCTATCAGAAGCTGGGCCGCACGATCGAAGCCAGGTACCAGTGGGCGCGCGTCCTGACGCTGGAGGCCGACGACCGGCAGAAGGCCGCCGCACAGGGGAAACTCGACGCCGCCAAGATGAGTGAAGATGGGGCGCGTGATGCCAAGGCGATTGCCGAGGCCGAGGCCAAGCCGGCCAAAACGAAGAAATGAGCCTGTCGCGCCTGGCGCCGGCCAAGGTCAATCTCTACCTGCACGTCGCGCGTCCGGACGTGCGCGGCTATCACCCGTTGCGCAGTCTGGTGGTCTTTGCCGACTATGGCGACGAGGTGCGCCTGAGGCCGGGCGAGGGGCGATTGTTCATTGACGGTCCGTTCGGGCAGGGGCTGAGCACCAGTGAGGACAATCTGGTGTTCAAGGCCGTGCGCCGATTCGAGGCGGCAACAGGCATCCGCGTGGATCGGCACGATTTTTACCTGACCAAGAACCTGCCTCTGGCCTCCGGCGTGGGGGGCGGCAGCGCCGATGCCGGGGCCGTGCTGCATCTGTTGCGGCAAGCCTGTGCGCCGGAGGTGAGCGACGACGTCTTGTCGGCCATGGCGGCGGAAACCGGCGCGGACGGTGTGATGTGCCTGTGGGCCGAGGCGTCGATTGCCGAAGGCTATGGCGAACGACTGACGCCTGTGACTGTGCCGACATTGCCCGCCGTGCTGATCAATCCGGGCATCGAATGTCCGACGCCGGCGGTGTTCAAGGCCTATGATGCGGCCGGGGATTTTGCGCCGATCGAAACGGAGTGGAGCGGCGGTAATCTGATCGACTATCTGCAGAGTACGCGTAGTGATCTGGAGCCGCCGGCCATTCGTCTGACGCCAGTGATCGGTGAGGTGCTGGTGGCCTTGCGCGCGCATCCTGAGACGCGGTTCGCGCGCATGTCGGGATCGGGCGCGACGTGCTTCGCCCTATGCGACACGGTGGGCGACGCGGAAGCGCTCGCGGTCAAACTGCGTGCTGAGTGGCCGAAAGCGTGGGTGCGGGCCTGTGCCCTGAGTTAGGCTATTTCTTCCGCGCGTTTGTTGCGCATGGCCTTTTCGACCTTCACCTGCGGGTCCTGCAAAAATTTGTGATAAGCCACGGAATCAGCGGGATAAAGCGCGATTTTCCCTGCGTGGTTATAGTGCGCCCCGAAGCCGTAGCTCTTGGTCAGGGGTGACGCCCGCATGCACGGATGTCCTTTCGACAGAAAGGCTGCGCGCGCCGCCTGATCCCCCTTGTCGATGCCGTTTTTCAGGCAATGCACGGTGAAGTTCAGGTCGTCGATCGTCAGTTCGTAGGGGTGTTCGGCCAGCAGGTCGTAATGTATCTGCGCCAGGGTCGGGGTACCGTCGCGGCGGGGCGGTTCGACCCCCATGCGATGTTTGGAATCTTCGGCGATGGCGATAAAGGTGTTGGTGATCATATCCTCGTCCCTGTTTTCTCGGCCTGTCTTTTTCGCGGCGTTTTTGTGGGCCGATAATACACCCGTTTCAGGCCGTCTTGAAGAGGCCACGCTGTCGCAGAATGAGGCAAAGAATCAATGCGGGAACCCCCGCCACCGCCGTACCGACGAAGAAGATCTGATAGGCGCCGAACAGGCCGTGCGCGGCCGTAAGGCCGTCAACGATCTGACCGGAAAAGCCTTTCAGCAGCTTGCCGGTCAGGTCGGCGGCTGAGTACATCAGCGCGAAGTGGGTAAGCGTATGCTCCTTCACCGTCAGCCGCGTCAAGAGGGCGATAAAGGCCGTTTCGGCTATGCCGTTGGCGATATTGTCGACGATCAGCGTGCCGCCGAACACCGACACCTCGCCCGGATAGCTGGCCATCAGGGCAAAACAGATGTTCGACAAGGGCCCGGTCACCGCCCCCAGCCAGAAGGCGCGCTCGATCCCCAGCCACAACAGGCAGGCCCCGCCCAGCGCCACCCCGGCGAACGATGCCGCCAGCCCAATGGTCGAACGCACATAGGCGATATCGGCATTGCTGAGGCCGGTGTCGCTGTAGAGCGGCCCGGCCACTGGCCCGATCAGATAGTCGGGCAGGCGGTAGAGCGCCACGGTCGCCAGCACCCACCACGCCAGTCCCGCGTGTTCCTGAAAAAAGCTTTTGAGCGGCACGACGACATAGGTGTCGAAGCTGTAGGGCACCTGCGGCGTCAGGGCTTCGGCGCGCGACGGCCGCGCGATCAGGGTTGCGGCCACACCGACCAGCATCAGCGCCGCCAGCCCGGTCACCGTGGCGGGCCAGCCATAGGTTTCCGCCGGGATGAGGATCAGCGAGCCGGAGACAATAGCCGCGACCTTATAGCCCAGCGAATAGAGGGTAGGGTTGAGGGCTTCGGCCGTCTGTCCTTCGGTCTGTTCGATGCGCCACGCGTGAATGGCGATTTCCTGCGATGCGGCGGAAAGCGCCAGCAGCAGGGTCACGGCGACAAAGGCCCAGATATTCCCCGTGGGGC
Source organism: Asticcacaulis sp. AND118 (assembly GCF_020535245.1). GTDB lineage: Bacteria > Pseudomonadota > Alphaproteobacteria > Caulobacterales > Caulobacteraceae > Asticcacaulis. The sequence goes on from NZ_CP084910.1 coordinate 1,287,108, forward strand.
CGATGGCCGCCATGCCGATCAGGCTGAGGATCACACCGCCCTGCGCCAGCAGGATGAAGGAGCGCCTTTGCCCCAGTCGCGCGTGCAGGACGGGCAGGCGCACCTTGTCCATCCATGGGGCCCACACGACCTTGAACCCGTAGAACAGGCTGATCCAGCCCATATAGCCGATGATCGTCAGGCTGATGCCTTCCTCGCGCATCCAGAAGCCGAGCGTCGCCCCGGTCATCAGGAAGGGCAGGCCGGCGGAAAAGCCGAGCACCAGCAGCAGCCAGGCGTTCGGGGTTTTCAGGGCAGCGAGGATGTCGCGAATGGTGGGTTTGGCTTTAGCCACGATGCTGTACCTTCAACCCCCTCTCCCTTGAGGGAGAGGGCTGGGGTGAGGGGGAGAGGGTGGGTTTCCCCCCTCATCCGGCCTTGCAGGCCACCTTCTCCCTCAAGGGAGAAGGAAAACTGAGCGATTCTCCGCAGGCTGAACAGGTTTTCTTTCCGCCTGAACCTTGCCTGCCCCCGCGCACCTCTCTATGTTCGCGCCCATTCTGGAGTCCGGCGTTTAGAACATGACCAAAGAGCCACTTTCCTTTCAGGATCTTATCCTGACCCTGCACCATTACTGGAGCGCGCAGGGGTGCGTGATCCTTCAGCCCTACGACATCGAAGTCGGCGCAGGCACCCTGCATCCCGCCACCGTCCTGCGGGCGCTGGGCAAGAAGCCGTGGAAGGCCGCCTATGTGCAGCCGTCGCGCCGTCCGGTCGATGGCCGCTACGGCGAAAACCCCAACCGCCTCCAGCACTATTATCAGTATCAGGTCATCCTCAAGCCGAATCCTGACAATCTTCAGGAACTCTACCTCGGCTCGCTGAAGGCCATCGGTCTGGACACCGCCCTGCACGACATCCGCTTTGTCGAAGACGACTGGGAAAACCCGACCGTCGGCGCGTGGGGTCTTGGCTGGGAAGTGTGGTGCGACGGCATGGAAGTCACGCAGTACACCTATTTCCAGGGCGTCGGCGGCATCGAGGTCGATGTGGTGTCGGGCGAGCTGACCTACGGCCTTGAGCGTCTGGCCATGTATCTGCAGAACGTCGACAACGTCTACGACCTGAAATTCAACAATGACGGCGTGAAGTACGGCGACGTGTTCAAGGAGCAGGAACGTCAGTTTTCAGCCTTCAATTTCGAAGCGTCGGACGTCGAAACGCTCAAGCGCCAGTTCGAGGACATGGAGCGCACAGTCACGCGCATCCTCAACACCGAAAACAGCCTCGGTTACAAGCTGGTCCTGCCGGCCTACGACCACGTGCTCAAGGCCTCGCACCTGTTCAACCTCATGGACGCGCGCGGCGCCATCGCGGTGGCCGAGCGGCAATCCTACATCGGCCGCATCCGTGATCTGTGCAAGGCCTGCGCGCTCGAATGGGCTTCGCAAGAAGCCCATTCAGACGATGGTAAAAAGCAATGGGCGGCACAAGAAGAAGCTAGATAACACAAATGGCTCAGTTACTTATCGAACTTTTCTCCGAAGAAATCCCGGCGCGTATGCAGTTTCAGGCCGCACGCGACTTCGAGCGTCTGTTTGGCGACCGCGCCAAGGCGCAGGGCCTGACCTGGGACAGCCTCAAGGCCTATGTGGGTCCGCGCCGTCTGGCCCTGCACGTCGAAGGCCTGCCGCTGGCGCAAGCCGCCGTCACCGAGGAGGTCAAGGGCCCCAAGGAAAACGCCCCGGAGCAGGCTATGGCCGGTTTCCTGCGCAAGGTTGGATTGACGCAGGACCAGCTTGTATTGGAAAACGGCGTGTGGATGGCGCGCATCGAAAAGCCCGCCAAGGCCACCGCCGAAGTCCTGCCGGGCATCCTCGAAGACGTCATTCTGAACTTCCCGTGGCCGAAATCGATGCGTTCGGGCACGTCGAGCTTCCGCTGGGTGCGTCCGCTGAAACGCATCCTGTTCCTGTTCGATGGCAAGGTCATTCCGCTGGAAATCGGCGGCGTGACATCGGGCAATCTCACTCAGGGACACCGCGTCCTGTCGTCGGGCGAAGCCTTTACGGTCAGCGATTTCAATGACTACCGGAAGAAGCTGCGCGACGCCTTCGTCATCCTCGATCACGTCGAGCGGCAGTCGCTGATCCTCGATAAAGCCAATGAGGCCTGCGCCGCCGCCGGTTGCGCCCTGATGGAAGATCACGGCCTGCTCGAAGAGGTCGCCGGTCTGAATGAATGGCCGACGCCGCTGCTGGGCGACATGGACCCGAAATTTCTCAGCCTGCCGCCGGAGGTTATCAAGACCTCGATGCGCACGCACCAGAAGTATTTCGCCGTGCGCGACCTGTCGACGGGCAAGATGGCGGCGAAGTTCGTCATCGTCGCCAATCAGGTGGCGTCGGACCAGGGCGTCGAAATCCGCCGCGGCAATGCCAAGGTGCTGTCGGCGCGTCTGTCGGATGGCGTCTTCTTCTGGTCGGAAGACAACCGTAAGGGCAATTTCGACGCCTGGGCGCAAAAGCTCAAGGGCGTGACTTTCCACGCCAAGCTGGGCACCATGGCTCAGCGCGTGGCCCGCATCGAAGCGCTGGCCGAGGTCATCGCCCCGCTGGTCAAGGCCGATGTCTCGCTGGCCAAGCAGGCGGCGCACCTGGCCAAGGCCGATCTGGCCTCCTACATGGTCGGCGAATTCCCGGAACTTCAGGGCGTCATGGGCGGCTATTACGCCGAAGCGGCCAAGCTGCCCGGCGATGTGGCCGAAGCCATCCGCGAACACTATAAGCCGCAGGGGCCCTCGGACTCGGTGCCCGAAGGCGCAGTCTCGGCGGCGGTGGCGCTGGCCGACAAGATCGACACGCTGGTCGGCTTCTTCGCCATCGACGAAAAGCCCACGGGTTCGAAAGATCCCTATGCCCTGCGCCGCGCGTCGCTCGGTATCCTGCGCATCCTGCGTCAGCACAATGTGCGCGCCTCGCTGTCTGAGTTGGTCGCCGCCTGGTATCAGTCGCTGCTGATCTATGCGGGGCCAGACCGCGCCGTGTTCGTGGATACGGACAACTGGCGCGGTTCCGCCGGTCCGCGCTGGGCCGAGGGCGAAACCGAGGTCTATGAGAACTATCTGCGCGACTTCCGCGCCGGTCTGCTCGAAAGCCCGGTCTTCGTCATCCCGACCGACCGCGACTACGATCTGGACATGCAGTTCGAGCACGTCCCGAACACGCCGCACGTCGAAAACGCCCTGCTGACCTTCCGCGACTACCGCACGGTGTCGGCGGAATTCGCCGACTTCTTCGCCGACCGTCTCAAGGTCATGCTGAAGGACGAAGGCGTGCGCTTCGACGTGGTCGAGGCCGGTTTCGCGGTGAAGGATGACGACATGGTGCGCACCGTGGCGCGCATCAAGGCGCTGGAAAGCGTGCTGGCGGCACCCGCGGGCAAAGACCTCGAAGCCGCCTATACCCGCGTGGCCAATATCCTCAATGCCGAGGCCAAGAAGGGCGCTCTGCCGTCCGCCGAACCGAAGCCGCTGGCCGCTGCGCCGGAGGTCGAGACGGCTCTGACGCAGCAGGTTATCACCCTGACGCCGGTGGTGGACAGGCTGATCGACGGCGAGCAGTTCGAAGAGGCGCTGACCAAGCTGGCAGCGTTGCGCGGCGCGGTCGATGCCTTCCTTGACGGCGTGCTGGTCAATTCCGACGTGGCGGCCGAGCGCGAAAACCGCCTGAGCCTGCTGGCGGCGCTGCGTCGTCTGATCGACGGCGTGGGTGATCTGTCGAAACTGGCCTAATCTTTTCTCCTCCCTGTGCCGAAGGCATGGGGAGGGCCGGGTGGCCGGTGCCAGACCGCCCGAAGGGTGGTGGAGGGGGATGACTCCCAATCCACCATGTATTGAAACCCTGATTAGCGGCTTTGCCGCCCCCTCCGTCTCATCGCCTTTGGCGCTGATCCACCTCCCCATGCCTTAGGCACAGGGAGGAGAGGGATTTCGAATTACATAAAAACTTATTCCCTGACCGTCGCGCGCGCGTGTACCGTCTTCCTCAATTGTCCGGCCGTGCCAGCCGGATGAGCAGATTGTTTTATCTGATTGATGAAAGAGGAATTTTTAAATGTCGAAGCATTGGGTTTACGCGTTCGCGACCGGCAAGGCCGACGGCGACGCCACGATGAAGAACCTGCTGGGCGGCAAGGGTGCCAACCTGGCCGAAATGTCGTCGCTGGGTCTGCCCGTGCCGGCGGGCTTCACCGTTACCACCGAGGCCTGCGTCCACTATTATCAGAACGACAAGACCTTCCCCGACGGGCTTGAGCAACAGGTCCAGACGGCGCTGAAAAACCTCGAAGCCGCGACCGGCAAGGGCTTCGGTTCGGTCGAAAACCCGCTGCTGGTGTCGGTGCGTTCCGGCGCGCGCGCCTCGATGCCGGGCATGATGGACACCGTCCTCAACCTCGGCCTGAATGATCAGACCGTCGAAGGTCTGGCGACCCTGACCGGCGACCGCCGCTTCGCGCTCGACTGCTACCGCCGCTTCATCACCATGTATTCCAACGTCGTGCTGAACGTCAGCCACCACAGCTTCGAAGACGTGCTGGATGACCATAAGGACCGGCTCGGCGTCACGGTCGACACCGACATCACGGCCAGGGACTGGGAGCGCGTCATCGCCGACTATAAGGCGCTGGTGAAGCGCGAACTGGGCACTGACTTCCCGCAGGACCCGCAGGATCAGCTCTGGGGCGCGGTCAAGGCCGTCTTCGGATCGTGGATGAACGACCGCGCCAAGTTCTATCGCAAGATGCACGACATCCCCGAAGACTGGGGCACCGCCGTCAATATTCAGTCGATGGTCTTCGGCAATATGGGCGACACCTCGGCCACCGGCGTGGCCTTTACGCGCAACCCCTCGACCGGCGACGCCGTGCTCTATGGCGAGTTCCTTCTTAACGCCCAGGGCGAAGACGTGGTGGCCGGCATCCGCACGCCGCAGACCCTGACCAAGCAGGCCCGTGAGGAAATGGGCGAGCGCAATCCGTCGATGGAAGAGGCGCTGCCGGACGTTTTCGCGCAGTTCCGCACGACGGTCGAAACGCTCGAAAAGCATTATCGCGACGTGCAGGACGTGGAATTCACCGTCGAGCAGGGCAAGCTGTTCATGCTGCAAACCCGCAACGCCAAGCGCACTTCACGCGCGGCGTTGAAAATCGCGGTGGACATGGCCAGAGAGGGGCTCATCACGCCCCAGGAAGCCCTGATGCGCCTCGATCCGGGCGCGCTGGATCAGCTTCTGCACCCCATGCTGGACCCTAAGGCCGAGCGCACCCTGATCGCGCGCGGTCTGCCGGCCTCGCCCGGCGCGGCCTGCGGCAAGATCGTCTTCACCGCCGATGACGCCGTGCGTCTGGCGGCGGCGGGTGAGGATGTGATCCTTGTTCGCGATGAAACCTCGCCGGAAGACATCCACGGCATGCACGCCGCCAAGGCTATCGTCACCGCGCGCGGCGGTATGACCAGCCATGCCGCCGTCGTGGCGCGCGGCATGGGCCGTCCCTGCGTATCGGGGGCGGGTGAACTGGTCATCTCGACCGAGCGCGGTGAGTTCAATGCGCGCGGTCAGACCTTCCGCTTCGGCGACATCGTGACGCTGGACGGTTCGACGGGGGAAATTTTCAAGGGCTCTATCCGCATGATCGAGCCGGACTTCTCCGACGACTTCCACCAGATCATGAAGTGGGCCGACGAATTCCGCACGCTGAAGGTGCTGACCAACGCCGAAACCCCGACCGACGCGCGCACCGCCATCGGTTTCGGCGCCGAAGGCATCGGCCTGTGCCGCACCGAGCACATGTTCTTCGATGACGAGCGCATCACCGCCGTGCGCGAAATGATCCTCGCCGACGACGAAGGCGGTCGCCGCAAGGCTCTGGCCAAGCTGCTGCCGCACCAGAAGGCCGATTTCGTCGAACTGTTCAAGATCATGAACGGCTTGCCGGTGACCATCCGCCTGCTCGATCCGCCGTTGCACGAGTTCCTGCCGCACACGCCGGAAGACATCAAGCTGGTGGCCGAAGCCGCTGAGGTATCTGAGGAAAAACTGCTGAAGCGCACCAAGGAGCTGTCGGAAACCAACCCCATGCTGGGCTGGCGCGGCTGCCGTCTGGGCATCACCTTCCCGGAAATCTACGAGATGCAGGTGACGGCGATTTTCGAAGCCGCCTGCGATGTGAAGGCCGAAGGTTTCGATCCGCAGCCGGACATCATGCACCCGCTGGTCGCCACCCGGGAAGAAATGGCCAAGCTGGTCGCCATGACCAAGACGGTGGCGAACGGCGTGCTCAAGGCGCGCGGTGCGGACGTGGCCTATAAGGTCGGCACCATGATCGAACTGCCGCGCGCGGCGCTGCTGGCCGACAAGCTGGCCGAGACGGCGGAGTTTTTCTCCTTCGGCACCAACGACCTGACCCAGACGACCTACGGCATCAGTCGCGACGATTCGGGCCGTTTCCTTAACCCCTATATTGAAAAAGGAATTTTCGAGAAGGATCCGTTCGTCAGCCTCGATCCGGACGGTGTGGGCCAACTGATCGACATCGCCCGCACCAAGGGCCGGTCCACACGTCCGGACATCAAGCTCGGCATCTGCGGCGAGCACGGCGGCGATCCGGCTTCGATCAGCTTCTGTCAGACCGTCGGCCTCGACTACGTGTCGTGCTCGCCTTATCGCGTGCCGGTGGCGCGTCTGGCGGCGGCCCAGGCGGCAATCTCGGCGAAGGCCTGATTAGCCCCGCTGGGATTGCCGCAGAATTTTAAAAGTCGGCCATCGCGGCCAAGTAAGCCGTCACCGTATCAAGATGAAAAGCCCGGCGTTCCGCGCCGGGCTTTTTTCATAAGGTTTTCCCCGGGTTTTCCCCTCTGGGGCGTATGTCTTGGCGCTGTCACATGTGCTGGTTAAGTTAACTGACCCCGGATGTCTGCGAGCTATTGTCAGGTGTCCGGATTTGAGGTTTAGTCGTTAACGATTTCAGATTTTCGATTTTCCGGGGACATGGCATGTCGTCCAAAACAGTATGGGGACTGGGACTGCTGCTTCTGACCGCTGGCGCAGGCGTGGGGCTGTACAAGCTTCTCCCGGCCATGCCTCAGGCGCTGGAGGCCCGCGTCGCCGACGCACTGAAGGCCGAGGGGCTGGGCGATGTCGCCTATGAGGTCGATGGCCTGAATGTGCGCCTCAGCCTTAAGGTGCAGGACTTCCGTCCCAATCTCACGGCGGAGGACCGCAAGGCGCGTCTGACGCAGGCCGCCGCCGCGGTGCGCAGCCTGCAGCCGGAACTGCCGCCGGAAATCGAAGTCTATGTCCCGAAGGGCGAAGGGTATCTGTACGGTCCGGCGCTGCAGGTGCTGACCGATACGACCGAAGCGCCGATGCGGGTGTCTATGGGGAAGACCGATCATGCTTTATCTGATCTTTGAGTTGCGCTGGCTGCTGCTGGGTGCGGCGGCTTTGGGCCTGATGACGGGCTTTCTGGCGCGTCGCGCGGGTTAGAGCCTTCATCATGATAAAGGCTCTAACTTTTTGGATTGACGCGCTTTTTGACCCGAAAAGTGCGTCCCACTTTTCGGAAAGCGCTTAGGGGGCATATAAATGTATTTGCTGATCGCACAATCGGCGGCCCTGCTTCTGGCGGTGTTCCTGTTCAGCGGCTTCGTGGGCTGGCACCTGTCGCCCAGGCCGAAGCGCGCCGTTCGTCGCATCTCCATCTTCGATGAAGCGCCCGCGCCGCTGGTCGATTCGACGCTCGATGCGCCCCTCAGCACGCCGGCGGTTGAAACGCGTCCGGTCGCCGATCCGATGGTGGCCGCGGCTCAGACGCTGAATGCGTCGCGTCAGGCCGTGCAGGCCCCGACCGCGCTGCAGGCCGAATTTGTCGCGCCGCGCCCGTCGGCCGAGATTATTCCGCTGCGCCCGGTGGCCCCGCCCGTGGTGGCTGCGCCGGCCGCGCCGCAGCCGGCTCCGGTCGGCGTATCGACCGAGCTCGAGCCCGCCATCATGGCCGGGATCGAGCGCCCGGAATCGATGGTAGCAGAATCGTCGGCAGAAGCGCCGGTTGAGGCGCCGGTTGTCGCCGCGCCGCAGGTCGAGCCCGTGATTGAACTGCCCGTGATTGAACTGGTTGACCGCACTTCGCGCCCCAAGGCCTCGCTGTTGTCGTCCATGACGCCCGAAAGCGTCCGTGCCGCCGTTGAACAGGCGGGCACGGGCCTTGAGCCGCATCGTCTGGCGAGGCCGGAAGGCATGCCGGATGACCTGACGCTGATTTCAGGGATCGGTGGCGATAACGAGCGCGAACTGAATATGCTGGGTATCTACCACTACTGGCAGGTGGCGAGCTGGACGCCGGAGCACGTGGCCTGGCTGTCGGCCCGCGTCCATGCGGCGCCGCGTATCGTGCGCGAAAACTGGATGGCTCAGGCGGCGCGTCTGGCGGGCCGCGCGGCGTAAGCCTTTCAGATCATTGAAAACGGAAAAGCCGGCGGGTGAATCTGCCGGCTTTTTCTATGGCCACAGAAAACACGGAAAGCAAGGACTTCATTGCGCAAATACTACGGGTGAAACGCGCCTAAACTATGCAAGTCACGCTATAGAAAAGGCCCTTTGGGCAAGATGCGCGTCTCAGTTTTTACGTGCTTTCCGTGTTTTCCGCGATTTAACTTTCTACCCTCTCGGCAAGCTCAACCCCAGCGACGGGCTGAAACGGAAGCGGTCGCGGTCATAGGCGTAAAGCTCCGCCGGACGGCCGCCCGTGTCGTCGCGCATGACGCCGGTCGGGCGCACGAAACCCGTGCGTTCCAGCGCGCGGCGGAAGTTCTGCTTGTGCAGTGGCAGGCCGCAAATAGCCTCCAGCGAGCGCTGCAATTCCAGCAGCGTAAATCGCTCCGGCATCAGTTCGAAGATCACCGGGCGGTATTTCAGCTTGCCCCTCAGGCGCGACAGGCCGGTAGCGAGGATGCGCCGGTGATCGGAAAGCATGGCCGTGCCGCTGCCGGTCGAGGCTTCGGCGCAGCGCGACTCGCGGATCAGGCAGGCGCTGTAGAGCAGTTCATAGCGGTCGAGCACGCGCTCTTCGTTCCACAGATCGCTGTCTTCGGGGAACAGGGTTTCGACCCGACCGCGCCGTTCCGCCGCTATCTTCGGATCCGGCGCAGCGGCGCACCAGTCGCGCAGGTGTTTGCGCAGAGGGGCGACCGCCGCCGGTTCGCCCCGCCGCCAGTCCTCCCAGGGAAAAAAGGTTGAATAGGGCTTCCATTGCGCCGACAACTGCGACTGGAAGGCGCTGTCGGCGGTAAGCGCCAGATAGCCCAGCGAAATGACGCGTTGATAGTCGTCGTCAGGGGCCAGCGAACTCAACCCCTGACGGCCTTCGTCGCCGAAGGAGTAGAGCTGTTCGACATAGCCGGCGGAAAACCCCGTCTGTTCGGTGACGAAGGCGCGCACGGCCAGATCGAAGGTCCGGTGGGCTTCGGGACGAAAAGGTCCGGAGGGCAGGGCCGTGCCGTCGGGCAGGGTCAGGCACAGGACCATCGCTTCATTGTCCTTGATCGCCATCACCACGGCGGACAGTTCGATAGTCAGGCTGACCGACACGGCATTTCCCCCCTACAAACTTTTGCTGAGGATGTGGAACCTGTCGATGAAGCGCGCGCTGGCTTCGGCGCTCGACAGGGAGATCAGGTCGAGATGGTAGCCTTCCGGCGGCGTGCCGAAGAAGGTCCGCGCTTCGGTATCGGAAAACCCGACCAGTTGCGTGGCTTCGAAATAGGCGCAGGCGTGGTCGGCGCGCTTGATCAGCGCCTTGATCTTGGCCGGCACGACGGCGGGCAGGCCGAAGCGGATGTGGATGGCCTGCTCCAGATGGTGCTCGAAACGCTTGTAATCGAGGCCCAGCGCCGCCTTGAACGGCGAGATCATGTCGCCGATGACGTATTCCGGCGCGTCGTGCAGAAGGGCGGTCAGCCGCCATTTCGTCTCAAGCCCCGGCTCGATATGGGCGCAGATGGCCTCGACGATCAGAGAATGCTGGGCGACGGAAAAGCCGTGCTCACCCGTGGTTTGCCCGTTCCAGCGGGCCACACGCGACAGGCCCAGCGCGATGTCGTCGATCTCGATATCGATGGCCGACGGGTCGAGCAGATCCAGACGACGGCCGGACAGCATACGCTGCCAGGCGCGGGGTGCGGGATCGGCTTGAGGGCGGCGGCGGGGCGGCATGACGTTTCACGATTTATTGACGGGATACTTGCGAGTTGAGGCCATATGCCGCGTGTCGAAATCGCTGCGACCGGCCTATACTCAGACGGCAATATAGCGGCTTTGCCTTTCGCGTCGCCGTTAAATGCGGACCATGCACAAAAAAGGAGGCCAGAATGACGGATTCCCCCCAAACTGCCGGTGGCGCCTGGGCGCGCGTATCGGTGCCTGTATCGGGCGCGACGTCGGAAGATGTGGCCATCTCCATCGCTGCCGACATCGCCCGCAGCTTCGGCGGGCAGTTGAACTTTCTCTTTGCGCCGCCCGATCCGGCGGAACTGGCGCCGTGGCTGGGCGAAGGCTTCATGGGCACGGTGCAGATGGCGGCCATGGACGGGCTGAAATCCGCCGCCGAAGAGGCCGAGGCCGTGGCGCGCGAGGCCTATAACGCCACCCCTTATGACAACAAGCTGTTTGTACCGTTGAAATCACCGGTGTGGCAGTGTCTGGCCACTGAAACCCGCCTGTCAGACATCGTGGTCTTCGGCGACGAGAGCGCGCGCGGGCGGGGTCTTCTGTCCGAAGCCTTTCAGCAGGTGCTGATGGAAGAGCGGGCCGGTGTTTTCATCGCGCGTCAGCCGTTCGACGTCGGCGGCACGGCGCTGGTGGCCTGGGACGGCAAGGAGCCGTCGTCGCGCGCGGCGCGCCGGGCGGTGCCGTTGTTGCGAAAGGCGTCCAAGGTTGTGGTGGCCGGTGCGCCGGTCAGTGAAAATCCGGCCGATCTGGGGAAGTTGGCGCGCTACTACATGCTGCACGGTCTGGCTGTCGAGGTCGATCTGCTGCCTAAGAGCAACGACCTGATCGGCACGCTGGTCGAAGCCAATCAGCGGCATCAGGCGCAGTACATGGTCGCCGGGGCCTTCGGGCGTTCGCGCCTGCGCGAGTTCGCCTTTGGCGGCACGACGCGCGCCTTGCTGCACAATACGAACCTCAACCTCTATATGGCGCATTAGAAGTTCGACATAAGTTATGGAAAAGGCGGTGGAATTTCCACCGCTTTTTTTTTTACTTATATAGCCGCTGTGATCTGAGCGATAGTCGGCGTCCAGTCGCCGTCTGCAACGAAGGTACGGGCATTGGCGTACCACGGATACTGGTCGGTCCCCAGCATGGTCCACGCCCCCGGCGTCAGCAACAGCCAGGTCGGCACGCCGGTCGCTGCGGCGATCTGGGTGGAGGCATTGGCCGGACCGATGACCACATCGAGCGCGGCGCACAGGGCACTCAACTCATCAAGATCGTTGCGCAGGTCGATGGGCGGCGTGAAGATATTGACGCCCCACGCCTTGGCCTCGACCTGCTCGGTGACGGTTTCGCCGTATTGCAGATTGACGAAGACCAAGTCCTTTCGGCCCAGCAGCGGTGCCAACTGCTCGAAAGCCGGATAGAGGCGCTGACGACGCGAATCGCTGATCAGGCTCTTCCACAGAAGGCCGACCTTCTTGCCCGCGCCGTGTTTGGCCAGTTCGCTCTGCCAATAGGCGACGCGGGCCGGATCGGGTTTGAACAAGGTCGGCTGGCCGTCAAACGCCGCCACATCGCCGCGCAGCAGCGGCAGGAAGTCGCCCATGAGCGCCCAGCCGTCGAGGCTGCCGCCGTCTATGCCCGGCACGCTGCGCGTGATGACGCCGTCGCGGGTTTCGGTCTGGTGCGGCAGGACGCGGGCCTGCGGGAAGGCGCGCGAAAACAGCGGCACGAGGCGCTTTTCAACCGCGAGGGTCAGCGCCCCGTCGCCAAGTTTTTCGATAATGTCGGGGATCAGGGTCCCCAGCATGACCTCGTCGCCCAACCCCTGTTCGGCCAGTACTAACAAACGCTTGCCGGTAATGTCTTCAGGCGCGAGACGGGCGGCGGGCAGGTCGAACCGCACGGCCTTGGGCGTGCCGGCCATGTGCCGCGCCTCATAGGCCTTCCAGCCGGGCTTGAGGTGGCCCAGCGCCAGATGGGCGTAGGCCAGCATCAACTCGGCCGAGCGCAGATTGGACGGCTCGGAGAAGCGGTCGAGGCACAGCTCCAGTTCCGGCAGGGCCTCGGCCACCAGACCCTTCTCCATCCACAGACAGGCGCGGTTGAAGCGCGCCGGCAGGCTGTTGTCGAGAGTAACCGCTTCATCGAAGAAGATCAGCGCCGTGTCGGCCTCGCCCTGCGCCATGAGGATGGTGCCGAGCGTGTCCCACAGGGCGCTCTGTTTCGGGTAATCGGCCAGATAGGCCTGTAGCAGTTCTATGGCCTGGTCGAATTTCGACTGTTCACGCAACGACGCCGCGTAATAGTTGACGGCGGTCAGGTGCCCCGGATCGCGCTGGACGATCAGGCCGTAGAATCGTTCGGCCATGTCGTAGAGGCCGATGCGGAAAGACAGTTGCGCCAGATCGGCGGCGATGTCGAGCGACTCCGGATCGCGCTCCAGCGCTTTCTGATAGGCGTCGAGCGCTTCCGGCACGCGGTCCTGCCGGTCGAGCGACGTGGCGAGCGCCTGCCAGGCGCGCATATGGTCCGGGGCGTGGCGCAGTACGGCGCGGGCGCGGGCTTCGGCGTCGGTCCAGTCGCGCATCAGGAGTGCACGCTCAACCTCTTGAAACAGGAGGCGAATATCGTCGGGGGAGGGGGCGGCGACTGGCGCGGCGACCTCGGCGATGAGGGTCTGACGGATGACCTCCAGCGTCGGCTCCCATTCGCCCGGCGTCGGTGTCACGAACATGCGCGCCGAGCCGTACCACGGATAATGGTCGGTCCCCATCATGGTCCAGGCGTGGGGCGGGGCGATGATCCAGATGTCGGTGCCGATGCCGGCGGCGATATTGCTGGTGGCGTTCGATGGCCCCAGCACCACGGTCATGGCCGCGCACAGGGCCGCCAGATCGTCCAGATCCTGCTTGAGGTCGATTCCCGGCGGGTTCCACAGGCTCAGCCCCTCGCGTTCGGCCTCCAGCAGTTCGTCGGTGACGTCGCCATATTGCAGATTGACGAAGATGACGCCGGGCGTGCGCAGGATGGGCTTCCAGCTATCGAACGGTGAATAGTAACGGTCGCGGCGCGAATGCTTGACGAGGCTTTTCCACAGGAGGCCGACCTTCGGCTCCGGCCCCAGCTTGTCCAGTTCGGCCTTCCAATGCGCGACGCGCACCGGATCGGGAATGAGAAAGCTTTTCTGACGCGGGAAGGCGGCTTCATCCGGGCGGTAGCGCGGCAGCAGGTCGCCCAGCATGACGAAGCCGTCATAGGTCCGCGTGGTGTCGAGCGTCGGATACTGCCGCACGATGAAGGCGTTGGCCTTGCCCGTCACGTGGCCGATGACCGTGGCATCGGGGAAGGAACGGGCGAACAGCGTCACGAGACGGCGCTCGACCGCCAGCGTCAGATGCCCGTCGGGGCCCAGTTCCTTCAGCAGGTCCGGCAGCAGGGTCCCGAACAGAATTTCGTCGCCGAGGCCCTGTTCCATGGTGACGAAGACCGATTTGCCCGTCAGGGGTTGCGTCAGGTCAAGCGGCGGCACATCGGTGATGTACTTCATGCCTTCGTAGCTGTGCAGCGACTTGCGCGATTCGTAATAGCGGTAGCCGGTCGCGAGGTCGGCATTGATGAAGTGGTTGAAGGCCAGCGCCAGTTCCGCCGCTTCGCGCTGGGCCGGGTCGGTCATGCGTTTATGAGCCTGTTCAAGGCTTTCGATCGATTCGTTGATGCGCCCGAGCGCGGTGAGGATCAGGCCGCGATTGTGCCAGGTCTTGGCGTTCTCGCGGTCGTACTTGAGGGCTTCGTCGAAGAAGATCAGTGCGGTTTCGGCATCGCCCTGAGCATTGACGACGGTGCCCAGCGTATTCCACAGGGCGGCGTTATCGGGCTTTTTCTCCAGCGCCGGGCGCAGCAGTTCGATGGCGTCGTCGAAACGGCTCATTTCGCGCAGCGAACTGGCGTAGTTGTTGATGGCCTCGACATGACCGGGGTCCTGCCGCAGCACGAAGCGGAAGAAGCCTTCGGCGTTTTCGTGCAGGTTCATGAAGAAGGCGAGGCGGCCGACATCGTTGGCGATATTGAGGCTGTCGGGATCGAGGCGCAGCGCGGCCTCGTAGCAGGAAAAGGCGCTTTTGAGGTCGCCGGACTTTTCACGGCTGACGGCGAGGATATGCCACGCCGTGGCGCATTTTTCATCGACGTTCAGCGCCTCCAGCGCGATTTCCGCCGCCGCGGTGAAATCGCGTTCCTGAAGCTTGACCAGCGCACCCTTGAGTTTGGTCAGCAGGTTGAGCTGGCGGATATGGGCCGCGGCCTCGGCCAGAAAGTTCAGGGCGTCCCTGGACGCCGAATCCCCCAGAATGATCGACGGATCGGGGACGAAAGCGCCGGCGAAAGGCGTGGGCAGGGCGTTGGCAACCGGCGAACTCCCGATGGGCGTATCGGCGACCGGTTGCGGCGCGGATGCCGGCGACAGCCGCGTGCGGTAATCGGCAGTGGCCTTTCCGGCACCTTTCCCCAAAGGCTTGATTTGTTTGGGCATGGAGGCCTCCGCGACGTCATCGGGTTTACGCACAATCAAATTCAGGACAGACGGTCCCGAAACATGTCATCTTATGGATCGATTCGATTAAGATCAGGAGCGTTCGGCGCGCTTGCAGAAAACTTGGCGCTGAAACCTGATGTTAACAGTGTGACGCCTATAGATTACCTTCCAAAGGGATTGACATGCCGCTCAAACTCTCGCTCAAGCCGGGCGAAAAATTCGTCCTCAACGGTGCGGTCGTGCAAAACGGCGATCGCCGCTGCTCGCTCGTGCTTCAGAACAAGGCCTCGGTGCTGCGTGAAAAGGACATCATGCAGGCGAGCGATGTCAATTCACCGGCGCGTCATATCTATTTCCCCGTCATGATGATGTATCTCGACGAGGCGGGGGCTGAAAAATACTACGACGAATTCCTGACGCGCATGACCGAATTCATGGGCGTCATCGCCAACCCGGCGATACTGGCGGAATGCGTGGTGATATCCAAAGCCATTATGGGCCGCGAATACTATAAGGCCCTGATGGGTTGCCGTAAGCTTATCGAGTACGAAGACGAAAGACTGGGACATGTCTCTACAAGCCTACCAGAAGACGGCGCAGCGGAGTGAAGATCCGCGCCAGACGGAATATCGTCTGTTCGGTCAGGTCACCCGCGCCCTGATGGAAGCCGATCAACTGGACAAGAGCGAAGTCGCCAGGCGCATGGACGCGCTGGACTGGAACCGCCGCCTGTGGTCGGTGCTGGGCACCGATTGCGCGCTGCCGGGCAACGGTTTGCCTGAAACCCTGCGCGCGCAGATCATCTCCCTGTCGATCTGGGTCAATCGCCATACCTCGTCGGTGATGCGCGGTCAGGAAGAGATCGGGCCGCTGATCGATGTCAACCGCCTGATCATGCAGGGCCTGATGCCGCGTCAGGAGACGCCGTCGGCGTCCGACGCCGCTTTTGTCGGCACGGTGCGGGCGTCGCTGGGCTAAAAATTCACCCTGATGCAGATTTTGCCGGGCAGGGCCGGTATTGAGGGCGGGAATTCGTGATTCCCGCCCTTTTTCAATTCAAAAATGTTCTTAAAAATCAAAGATAAAAATATTTAACGAGACCTTTCCGGCTGGCATTTCCATTGCTATGTCTCGGGTAAGCCAAAATGGCTTTGCGGCAAAAGCGCCGCTCAAATCCCCGACCAGAATGGAAAGGACACTGTCGATGTCGAACATGTCGATCAATACCAACTACGGCGCCATGGTGGCGCTGCAGAACCTCAACAAGACCAACAGCGACCTGCAGTACACTCAAAACCGTATCAATACGGGGCTGAAAGTGGCCGGCGCCAAGGATAACGGGGCGGTTTACGCCATCGCTACCCAGCAGCGCGCGGATGTGGCCTCCCTTGGGGCGGTTACGGACTCGCTCGATCGCGCCAGATCGGCCGTCGACGTGGCGCTTTCCGCCGGTGAGAGTATTGCGGATATGCTTACTCAGATGAAGGAGAAGGCACTAGCCGCTTCCGACACGACGCTTTCCACGGTCAGTCGCGCCGCCCTGAACGAAGACTTCAAGGCGTTGCGCGACCAGATATCGAAGACGGTCAGCAATGCTGCGTTCAACGGTGTCAATCTGATCAGTAGCGGGGCGCCGAGCATCGCGCCCCTGGCCAATGCCGACGGTTCTTCGAAGCTGACGGTGGCGGCGCAGGATCTGAGCCTGACGGGCAGCAATATCACGCTGTCGGCCGGTTCAGGGTTCACCTCGTCCGTGGAGGCAAAGTCCATCGCCGACGCGGTGACCGTGTCAATCTCGAACGTTTCCGCGGCTCTCGGCCGTCTGGGGACGTCCTCGAAATCGCTGGAAGCGCACTCGCTGTTTGTGTCGAAACTGGTCGACTCAATGGAGGCGGGGATCGGTAATCTTGTCGATGCCGATCTTGCCAAGGAAAGTGCGAAGCTTCAGGCCTTGCAGACCAAGCAGCAGCTTGGCGTTCAGGCCCTGTCGATCGCCAACCAGGCGCCGGGTATCGTCACCCGCCTGTTCCAGTAAGTCGCGTAGTTACGCCGGAGCATCGATCCCTTTCGGATCGGCTCCGGCTTCTTTTTTTGTTCTTGGTCTCGTTTCCTGCCTTTAACTCCGCCGGTAAAATCTGCCGACCCGGCAGAAATTGCCGCAAACCGGCAAAAATTGCCGGGCCCGAAGCGTGGTTAAGGCATGTATAATGCTTGTTTTTCAGATAGATGTGCGATTTTTCCGTGATCGGAGCGCTGGCCCGCCGCTTGCAGTCATAACGGCAGGCAAAATGCCGCCGGACGACAAAATGTCTCCGGTTCATCTAGAAGAAGGACTAGACTCATGGCGCTGAACAGCGTGAATACCAATTTCGGGGCTATGGTTGCCCTGCAAAACCTCAACAAGACCAACTCCGACCTGCAAGTCACCCAGAACCGCATCAATACCGGTTTGAAGGTGGGTAGCGCTAAGGATAACGGTTCGGCCTATGCTATCGCGCAGGGTCAGCGTTCCGAAATCTCGGCTCTCAACGCGGTCCAGGAATCGCTTTCCCGCAACCAATCCGTCGTCGACGTGGCTCTGTCCGCGGGCGAGTCCATTTCCGATCAGCTCTCGCAGCTCAAGGAAAAGGCTCTGGCCGCTTCGGATACCACGCTCAACACGTCGAGCCGGAACGCGCTGAACGAAGACTTCAAGGCCATTCGCGACCAGATCGCCAAGACCGTGTCGAACGCTTCGTTCAACGGCGTCAACCTGCTCGATGGCTCGAAGGCGACGATCACGGCCCTGGCTAACGCCTCGGGTGGTGGTCTGACCGTTGCGGGCCAGAAGCTGACGGTCGGTGGCACCGGTTCCGCCATCACCCTGTCGGCTGCGGGTGAAATCGATACCCTCACCAAGGCCACTGCGGCTATCGCCACGTTGACGACCTCGATCAACAACGTGTCGGCTTCGCTGGCCAAGCTGGGTACGGCTTCCAAGTCGCTGTCCAATCACACGAGCTTCATCGGCAAGTTGCAAGACTCGCTCGAAGCCGGTGTCGGCAACATCGTGGACGCCGATCTGGCCAAGGAAAGCGCGAAACTGCAGGCCCTGCAAACCAAGCAACAGCTTGGCGTTCAGGCCCTGTCGATCGCGAACCAGTCGACTTCGACGGTTCTGAGCCTGTTCCGATAAGGAATGACGGGGGCGGGGCCTTCGGGTATCCGCCCCTTTTCTTTTCCGATCGTGGGCATGGCTCTGTTTCACGGTCATTAGCAGAGGGCGTGCCGGCGTAAAAGACGCCGCGCGTGATGCAGGAGATGATTACGAATGTTGTAAATGTGCCCGCCGTCACCGATCCCACTCAGGTCAAACCCGTAGAAACGGTCAAGCCTGTCCAGGAAGTCGCTCCGGCCAACGCGGGCAGCAAGGCGGACAATGGTCTGTCGAATCAGGCTCAGCCGCAGTCGCAACCGGCTTACATGCTGAAACTGACCATCGACAAGGATCCGGACAGCGGCGAATTCATCTACCGCGCCATCGATCGCTATACCGGCGAAGTGGTGCGCCAGTTCCCGCAAAAGGAACTGATGGAAATGCGCAAGTCCAATAGCTACAAGGCGGGAAGCATCGTCACGACAAGCGTCTGACGGTCGTTCTATCGCTCATATTCTGATTGTTTGCCGCGTACCTGAGCAGGGTCGCGGATAAAGCCGTTTGCGTATATTAACCTTTTGGTTACCATGTTCGTTAACACTTCTGAGTCGAAGCGTACATGGAGAATCCTCATGCCGACGGTCAGCGTCAATACCAATAAAACAGCCATGACGGCGTTGCAGAACCTGAACTCAACGACGCGCAAGCTGGAAGCGACGCAAACCAAGATTTCTACAGGGCTTGAGGTGTCCAGCGCCAAAGACAATGCGGCGCTCTACTCCATCGCTCAGGGCCAGCGGGCCGACCTCAGTTCGCTGAACGCGGTGAAAAATTCCCTTAACCGCGCCACCTCGGTGGCCGATGTGACCCTCGCCGCCGGCGAATCGGTGTCGGACCTGCTGGTGCAGATGCGCGAAAAGGTCGTGTCGGCCATGGACCCGTCGATTTCGACGGCGTCGCGCAACGCCCTCAACGGCGATTTCAAAGAGTTGTTGCGTCAGGTCGCCCATGCGGTCTCCAACGCCACCTTCGACGGCACCAACCTTCTGAACGGCTCGCTGACCAACGGTATCAAGTTCATCGACAATGCCGACGGCAGCTCGGTCGTCACCCTGTCTTCGCGCGATTTCAGCCTCGGCGGCTCGATCATCAGCCTGACGTCGACGGCCGATATTCTGAGCATGACCAGGGCGACCTCGGCCCTTGCCAATCTCGATTCTTCCATCGACACCGTCAATGCCAGCCTGGCTTCGCTGGGGTCGGAAGCCAAGCAGATCGAAGGGCGTCAGAACTTCGTGGCCAAGCTGTCCGGCGCTATCGAAGTCGGTATCGGCAACCTGGTCGACGCCGATTTGGCCAAGGAAAGCGCCCGGCTTCAGGCCCTGCAGGTGCAGCAGCAACTCGGGACGCAGGCCCTGTCGATCGCCAACCAATCGCCGCAGGCCATCCTGAGACTGTTCCAGTAATTCTCCAGTAATTCAGGTAACTTTTGACTTGAAACGCCCGCCGGTAACCGGCGGGCGTTTTCGTTTGGGGATAAAACTTTGGCGTGTGAGAATCTTTCGCGGGTTAACGCTTCTTAAGGGTTGATGGGCGAAGATAGGGTTCCATAGCGAACCCGGATAATGACCATATCCTTCGATACCAGCCTGCTGACGAGTTATTACAACTCGAAAATCCGTACCTCCGCGAGTACGGGCAGCACGACTGCGTCCTCCAACACGGCCACCAGCCCGACCGGAACCAGCAAGGCCCCGACGGCGCCGTGGGAGAAGGGCGGCACGACGGACGACACCCTGGTCAAGAATATTCTGGCAGGAAAGAGCTTCATCCGAGAATCGGCAATCGATCTCGATGTTGCCGGCGCTTCGACGGACTACAAGAAACTCTACACCCTCTATACCGGGCTGAACTCGCTGCGCGCCGTGGCGTCGAAAGCCCAGTCGATCCTGACCGGCTCGAATCCTGATTCGATCAGCAACACGACCCAGCTCAATACCTTGCGCCGCCGCTTCGACGCCGGGCTGGGCGAGGTGAGCGCGTATGTGAAGGACGCCGATTATCAGTATCTCGACCTGATTCAGGGCGGCATCACCGACAAGACGAAGTCGAGCGTGGGCGTGCCGCGCACCGATGCGACCTATTTTGCCAAGGACATCCATTCCGGCACCGCGACCAGCGAGGTCGAAGCCTTCAAGGGCGATGTCGCGTTCGATATATCGGTCAAGAAAACCGGTACGGCGACGCCGATCAATGTCCATATCGATCTGTCGGAAATGGGTAGCGATACGCGCTCGATGTCGAACGTCGTCAACTACATCAACGGCAAGCTCAAGGACGCCGGTCTGACGACCAAGTTCGCGGTTCAGCGCACGCCGGGCACCGACAAGACGACCGAGTCGAACGGCAAGACGATCAAGATCGGCACCAATCCCGATACCTTCTCGCTGAAGATCCAGGGCGACACGTCCGAGGCCCTGACCTTCAACGCGGCGTCCACCGGTGATTCCGTGTTTGTCATCCAGAAGACGGGCGATACGGACAAGTCTACGAAATACAACAAGGAAACCAAGAAGTTTGAAGAGGTCACGCCGGAACAGACGACCGGCATGGTGAAGTTCAATACCGACGGCGACACGGTTTCCAAGCCGGGCGACACCTATTTCACGGCGGGCCGCAGCATCCAGAACGAGCTGGCGGACTCGATCAAAAAGGTGCACCAGACGGTGTCAGGCGCCGACGGTTCGGTCTATGTGCTGGCCGATGTCGACGGCGCGGTCGAGGGCCAGACCATCAAGGGGACGCAGGACGTCGCCCTGATCAAATACGATTCCGCCGGCAACGTCGTCTATGCCCGCACGCTGGGCGCCGCCGACACGGCGACCGGCTATGCGCTGACCGTCGCCGACGATGGCCGGGTGGCCATTGCGGGCTCCGTAACCGGGACCTTGTCGACCGTCACCACCACGACCGCCACCTACACGGTGGATGGCAAGACCTACACCAGCACCTCGACCAAGGAAGATTCCGGCACGTCCGGCGCGAAAGCCACGGTGGCCGACAGCTTCGTCACCGTCTTCGACGCTGGCGGGCAGGAGATGTGGACCAAGCGCTACGGGTCGATCGACGAAGACACCGCTCTGGCCGTTTCCTTCGGCGACAACGGCACCGTGCATGTGGCGGGCAAGACGCGCGGCGTGATGCAGGGCGGCGGCGGTTCGGCCGGCGGCTGGGACGCCTATGTGCGCAGTTTCGACTCCACGGGCAAGGCGACCGCGACCATCCAGTACGGCGGCGCGGGCACCGATCAGGCCAGCGCCATCAAGGTCGACGGCAACACCCTGTACGTGGCGGGAGTCGAAGACGGCAATATCGTCCTGCGCGCCTATGATATTACCGATCCGGCCAAGCCGGTCCTTGGCGGCACGCGCAATCTGGGCGGTCTCGGCGGCGGGCAGATCGGCGCCATAGACGTCTATGACGGCAAGGTCTATGTCGGCGGCTCGACCGGCAACAGTCAAATTCTGGGCGGCGGCAGCGGCGCGGCGGCCTTCCACGGTTATTCCGATGCCTTTGCGGCGGCGGTCGACGCCGATTTCAACTCCACCGCCGGCGACAAGGTCGTCTATTACGGCGGTGCGGGCGACGAGAGCGACGTCAAGGTGCAGTTCACCAACGGCAAGGTCTATTTCGCGGGCCAGACCGAGGGGGAAATCGCCGGGACGACCAAGCTGGGCGAGGCCGACGCCTATATTACACGCATGGACATGGCCACGGGCACGGTGGAATGGAGCCAGCGCTATACCGGCAAGGACGGCGAGGTCGATCCTCAGGCGATGGCGGTTTCGACCGGCGGGGCCTCGGTGCTCGACAAACTGGGCCTGCCTTCGGGCACCATGCAGTACAAGGATTCGACGCTGCTGACCTCGGCGACCTCGGTACGCGCGGGCGATTCCTTCTATCTGCGCGACAAAAACGGTGCGCAGAAGAAGGTCACCATCGAGGCCAATGAGACGCCCGATACCCTGGCCACCAAGATCAAGCGCGCTGCCGGCTATAACCTCAAGGTGACGGTGGCCAAGGTCTCTGGCAAGGCGGAATCGCAACTGGTCATCGAGCCCGCGAACAAGAATGCGCAGATGGAAATCATCAAAGGTCCCGCCGGTAAGGACGCGCTCGAAGCGCTGGGCATTGCCGACGGCCTGATCCGCACGGCGGAAGACACCTCGGCCTCATCGTCGAAGAAAAAGACCTCTTCGGAGGATGAGAAACTGTTCGGCCTGAAGTTCAATTCCGACATCAACCTGACCTCGGAAGAAAGCATTACGGCGGCACTCAAGACGATCGACGACGCCCTGAAAAACGTGCGCTCGGCCTATCGTTACCTGCGCTATGGCGAGGACACCACGTCGACCGAGGACGGCAAGAAGAATAACGCCACCTCGACCGGTTCGGCGGCCTACTGGAATAGCCAGGCTTCCAACTACGCCGCGGCGCTCTCCCGCTTGACAGGCGGCGCATAAACAGGCCTTTAGGGGGTATTACTCACCTCCGAGGGGATGGACTATGGCGCTGAACCGAAAGCAGACGATCTGGCTGGCGGGCGCGGGCGGGGCCCTGCTGCTGGCCGTGCTGATCGGATGGGCGATTTCCAGTTCACAAAAAGAAACGCCGCGCATGAACACCGAAGGTCCGGGCCTGGTTCTGGACATCGACGACGCGCCGACCCTCGACGCCAAGAAGACGCTGCGTTGCTTCGTCAACGGCGAATTCGTGGGGCAACTGACCATCGCTGACTGCGCCAAGAAGAACGGCGTCGCCGCCAATGCGCTGGACGTCGGCGTCGACGAAAGCGGTGAGATGACCGCCGCGCCGACCGCGTCTCTGGCCCCGCCGCCGGTCATTTCGGACGCCAATACCGCGCCGGTCGTCGTCGATTCGGGTGAGCCCGTGGCCAATCCGGTGACCACCAGCGGTCCGGCCGGGGCCTGTCTGCGCTTTGCCGGCAACGAATGGACGCGCCTGTCCGACGGCATTTCGCTCAATGCCTGCGCCACCCTCTTGTTCGATGGCCGCTGCGAGCGTCCGGGGTCGGCCTCTTACGGCCGGTGGGGCGCGCAGACCCTGCGTCTTGTGCCCAAGCGCGTCGAAATCTCGGATGACAATAAGAATTTCCGCACCCTGATCGAACAGGGCCAGGGCTGTTCGGTAAAGTAGGGAGTGGCGTGATGAAACCTGTTCTGTGGATCATGGCGGGCGCGGCCTGCGTGGCTCTGGCCGGTTGCGGCCCGGCGCCGCTGAAGGGGCCGAAGGAACGCAATGTCTGCTTCCACGTCGGTTTCCCCAAGGACCAGCCGCCGAAGTTCAACGTCATCAAGAAGGACGTGCCGTCGCTGGAATACTGCGCCGCGCATCTGGACGCCCTGCGCATCAAATTCCTCAGCATGGGCTCGCCGCGCAAGGAGATCGTCGGCGTCTATAACGGCACCTTCCTGTGGTCCGACGGTCGCGGCGTCAAGATCGGTCAAAGCTATGAGGGCGCGCGCATTCCCTTGCTGACCAAGGCCCCCGATGGCCGTCTGGTCGTGCCGGGCGCATTCGAAGTGCCGGAAAAGACCGACTTCTCCGACGTCCAGACCCTGCCGGAAAACCTGCCCGAAAAGAAGTAGGGCGGGGCTTTACCGTGTCGCGCCCTTGATGCCAAAAACCGCTGCACACTTTTGGGAACGTGCCTGGCCATCGCACCAAAAGATGTGAACAAAGCGTTAACTCGCGCTTGGCAGGCGCGCGTTTGCGGCATATGTTCGGCGCTTCAGATTCAATGTGTCCGCCGAATCGCGGGCAGAATAGAAGGCTCAGTGCATGGCGGGTTCGGTCAACAAGGTCATCATTATCGGCAATCTGGGTAAGGACCCGGAAATCCGCACCCTCAACTCGGGCGAGCGCGTCGCAAACCTGACGGTGGCCACCTCCGAGCAATGGCGCGACAAGATGTCGGGCGAGCGCAAGGAAAAGACCGAGTGGCACCGCGTCGTGATCTTCAACGACAATCTGGCTAAGATCGCCGAGCAGTATCTGCGCAAGGGCTCGACCGTCTATCTCGAAGGCTCGCTGCAAACCCGCAAGTGGACCGATCAGCAGGGCGTGGAAAAGTACACCACCGAAATCGTGCTGCAACGCTTCAACGGCAATCTGACGCTTCTGGGCGGTCGTGGCGACAGCGGCGGCGGTGGTCAGTCCTCCGGTGGTTACGATCAGGGCGGCGGCTACGGCGGCGGTTTCGATGACGGCGGCTACGGCGCGCCGGCGTCGTCGGGTCCGAAGGCGCAAGGGTCCGGCCCCAAGCAGAACTTCGATCTGGACGACGAAATCCCGTTCTAGGGACGGACTTTACGACATTCAAAGCCTGCGGCGACCCCGCAGGCTTTTTTGTATTCTGGAGATACGCACATGACCCATCCGGTTTTCACTCCGGGCAAGGCCGCCGTGATTACGGGCGGCGCGTCGGGCATAGGTCTGGCGGCGGCGATACGGTTCGCGGCGCTGGGGCTGAAGCTCTGTCTGGTCGATATGGGCGCGGACCGGCTGGAAGCGGCCCGCACGCAGATTCTGTCGGCCACCCCCGATGCCGAGGTGCGCGTGGCTGAGGTCGATGTTTCGGATCGTCAGGCGCTGGACGGGCTGGCTGCGATCCTGACCGGCGACTGGGGCGGGGTGGACGTACTGATGAACAATGCCGGCATCGGCGGTAAGGGCGATGTGCTGGGCAGCGCCGATTACTGGCGTTCGGTGCTGGAGGTCAATCTGTGGGGCGTGATCAACGGCGTGCAGGCCTTCGCCCCGGCCATGATCGACAGTGGCCGCGCGGGGCTGATCATCAATACCGGTTCGAAACAGGGCATCACTACGCCGCCCGGCAATCCGGCCTATAACGTCTCCAAGGCAGGCGTGAAGGTGTTTACCGAAGCGCTGGAACACCAGTTGCGCAACACGCCCGGCAGCCGCATCACGGCGCATCTGCTGATCCCCGGTTTCGTCCATACGGGTATGACCGGAGAGGCGGGCGGTGAAAAGCCTGCCGGGGCGTGGACGTCCGGGCAGACCGTCGATTTCATGATGAGTTGCCTGTCGCGCGGAGACTTTTATATTCTTTGTCCGGACAATGACGTGTCGCGCGAACTGGATGAAAAGCGCATGAAATGGGCCATGGAGGACGTCATCGAAAACCGTCCGCCGCTGTCGCGCTGGCACCCGGACTGGGCTGAGGCCTTCAAGGCGTCGCTCAACTGAAATAAGTGTTAACAGGCCGGCTCAGGAAGGGGCAAAAACGCCTTCCGGATTTGGGGATCAAGCCTAATAGTGCTAGGGTGCGCGTTAATAAACGCGCCGGCAGATAGTCAATCTACTTGGCTGTTTTGATGAAGTGATCTGCGATTTTTGATGAGAATGATTGGGGGAATAATGAGTGACGTTGAGGATTTGGAAGTAAAGATCATCGAGGCGTTATCTAAAAGTAAGGGGCATTTAACGCGAAATGACCTTTGGAAAAAGCTTCCTACCCCTAATAAGCAACCCACGCAGGAATATTGGCCTGCGGAGCAATCACTTGTTGATAAGCAAAAAATTGTTCGTCGCAGAGGACATCGCGGCGGCATTTATCTCGTTGATCAGGCAGACGTAATTCCGACGGAAGTGACGGCGGAGACCATAAAAGCTGCGAATCCTGAAACGAAGCAAATACTCATGGAGCGTGAGTATTATGACTCAATTTTAGGAACGATAATTAGCAACTGGACTTTGCAACCAGGTTTTACGCATGTTTACGGTGCGGTGACAGCAGGGCAAGGGCGACGGCAAACTGGAGGCAGGTGGACGCGCCCTGATATTGTTATATGTACAGTATCAGAATGGTTGTTTTCTTCTCGACCAGAGGGAGATGTACGTACGTTCGAGGTTAAGCGTTTTGAAGCTCTTGATGTGTTGGCTGTCTATGAAGCTTTGTCGCACAAGTCAAAAGCTCATTATGCGTACTTGTTAATTGTAAATGTTCCTGAAAGACTTTCTGAGGATCAGAAAGCTGATCTTGAAGGCGTGCTTTCTGTCGCCGGTAAGCATGGTATCGGCGTCATTACAGCTAAAGATCCGAATGACTGGTCAAGTTGGGAATTTGAACTGGATGCTACTCGCAGCGATGCAGATCACCAAGCGATCAATCAAATGCTTTTAGATCAAGTGCCTCCTGATGTTCGAGAGCATTTTCATCGGAGTCTTCGCACTGTTACAGTGCATATATAGTGGGCGTTGTGCTGATGGGCGACGTCATCGAAAACCGCCCGCCGCTGTCGCGCTGGCACCCGGACTGGGCCGAAGCCTTCAAGGCGTCGCTCAACTGAAATAAGTGTTAACAGGCCGACTCGGCAAGGGTCAAAAACGCCTTCCGGATTTGGGGATTAAGCCTAACGGTGCTAGGGTGCGCGTTAATAAACGCGCCGGCGTGTGATTCCCGCCCGGTGCTTCTGTACACGCAACGAAACGGGCTTCATGACCGATACTCCCGCCTCCGGCCTGCCGTCGCCTCAGGGCATTTCGCACATCGCCATCGAGGACGAACTCAAGCGTTCCTATCTCGACTACGCCATGAGCGTCATCGTTTCGCGCGCTCTGCCGGACGCGCGCGATGGCCTCAAGCCCGTGCATCGCCGCATCGTCTACGCCATGTACGAGGAAGGCCGCACCCACGACAAGAAGTACGTCAAGTCGGCCAATATTGTCGGCGACGTGATGGGTCGCTACCACCCGCACGGCGACGGCGCGATCTATGACGCCCTGGTGCGTATGGCTCAGCCCTTCTCTATGCGCCTGCTGCTGGTCGACGGTCAGGGCAATTTCGGCTCGGTCGACGGCGATCCGCCCGCGGCCATGCGCTACACCGAAAGCCGCATGACCAAGGCCGCCGAGTCGCTGATCGCCGATATCGACAAGAATACCGTCGATTTCAACGACAACTACGACGGGGCGCGTCAGGAACCGTCGGTTCTGCCGTCGCGCATCCCCAACCTGCTGGTCAACGGCGCCGGTGGCATCGCGGTCGGCATGGCCACCAACATCCCGCCGCACAATCTGGGTGAAATCGTCGACGCCTGTCTGGCCATGCTCGACGATCCGGAAGTGACCACCGAGACCCTGCTCGGCATCGTGCCGGGGCCGGACTTCCCGACCGGCGGTGAAATCCTCGGCCGCTCCGGCGCGCGTCAGGCGCTTTTGACCGGGCGCGGTTCGGTCATCATGCGCGGCAAGGCCTCGGTCGAAACGATCCGCAAGGACCGCGAAGGCATCGTCATCACCGAACTGCCGTATCAGGTGAACAAGGCGACCCTGATCGAGCACATCGCCGAAATGGTGCGCGACAAACGCATCGAAGGCATTTCCGACATCCGCGACGAGTCCGACCGTCAGGGGATGCGCGTGGTGGTCGAATTGAAACGCGACGCGTCCGGCGACGTTATTCTCAATCAGTTGTACCGCTATTCCGCCCTGCAGACGAGCTTCGGCGTCAACATGCTGGCGCTGAACCACGGTCGCCCGCAGCAGATGGGGCTGCGCAAGCTCCTGGAAATCTTCCTCGATTTCCGCGAAGAGGTGGTGGTCCGCCGCACGCGCTTCGAACTGAACAAGGCGCGCGACCGCGGCCACGTCCTGGTCGGTCTGGCCATCGCCGTGGCCAATATCGACGAAATCATCCACATCATCCGCTCGTCCGTCGATCCGACCGAAGCCCGCGAACGCCTGACGGCGAAGAACTGGCCGGCGGGCGACATGACGCCGCTGATCGACCTGATCGCCGACCCGCGCTCGATCGTCTTCGAAGGCGGGGAGGTCCGCCTGACCGAGGAACAGGCCCGCGCCATCCTCGCCCTGACCCTGTCGCGTCTGACCGGTCTGGGCCGCGATGAAATCTTCGGCGAAGCGCGCAATCTGGCCGCCGCCATCGCGGAATATCTGGCCATCCTGTCGTCGCGCCAACGCATACTCGGCATCGTGCGCGAGGAACTGGAAGAGGTGAAGGCGCTCTATGCCGAGCCGCGGCGCAGCCTCATCGTCGACGGCGAAGCCGATATCGAGGACGAAGACCTGATCCCGCGCGAGGACATGGTCGTCACCGTCACCCATTCGGGCTACGTCAAGCGCACGCCGCTCAGCGCCTATCGCACGCAGCATCGCGGCGGCAAGGGCCGTTCGGGCATGGCGATGAAGGACGAAGACGCCATTACCGGCATCTATGCGGCCTCGACGCACCAGCCCATGCTGTTCTTCTCCTCGACGGGCAAGGCCTACAAGCTCAAGGTCTGGCGTCTGCCGCTGGGCAATCCGCAGTCCAAGGGCAAGGCCTTCGTCAACCTGCTGCCGCTGGACAAGAACGAGACCGTCACCAACATCCTGACCCTGCCGGAAGACGAAGCCGCCTGGGACCGTCTGGACATATTCTTCGCCACGCGTTCCGGCGACGTTCGCCGCAACAAGTTGTCGGACTTCGTCAATGTCAACCGCGCCGGCAAGATCGCCATGAAGCTGGAAGACGGCGACGCCATCGTCGGCGTGGCCCTGTGCACCGAGGATCAGGACGTGCTGCTGTCCACCGCTTCGGGGCGCTCGATCCGCTTCGCCGCCGATGAGGTGCGTGTGTTCAAGGGCCGCGATTCGACCGGCGTGCGCGGCGTGCGTCTGGGGGAGGGCGACACCGTCATCTCCATGGCCATCCTGCGCCGCGTCGCCGCCACGCCTGCCGAACGCACGGCCTATCTCAAGCACGCGGCGTCGCTGCGCGCCGCCGTGTCGGGCGAAGGCGAAGAGGTTCCGGTCGCGGTCGAGGACGACGCCGAAGAGGGCGCCGAAGACGCGGCCCTCACCGTAGAACGCATCGCCGAACTGGGCGCGGCGGAAGAATTCATCCTCACCATCGCCGACACCGGCTTCGGCAAGCGCACCTCTTCCTACGATTATCGTCGTACGGGCCGCGGCGGTCAGGGCATCGTCGCCATCGACCTGAGTAAGCGCGGCGGCAAGCTGGTGGCCTCCTTCCCGGTCGAAGACACCGATCAGTTGCTGCTGGTTACCGACGGCGGGCAACTGATCCGCACCCCGGTGGATCAGGTGCGCATCGCCAGCCGCAATACGCAGGGCGTGACCATCTTCCGCACGTCGGGCGAAAAGGTCGTCTCGGTCGAGCGTCTGGCCGAAAGCGGTGAGGAGGGCGAAGGCCCCGACGAGGCCGAGGTTGCCAGCGAGGGCGAGGCCGGATAAGGCTTCCCCCCACTATACACATAAGGAGCCACGTCAGATGGCCAAAAGGATAGGGCTCTACCCGGGGACCTTCGACCCGATCACCAACGGGCATTCGGATATTATCGGCCGTGCGGTCAAGCTGGTTGATCATCTGGTGATCGGGGTGGCGCGCAATACGGGCAAGGCGCCGGTGTTCACGCTGGATGAGCGGGTCGAGATGTTGCGCGAAAGCTGCGCGCCGTTCGCCGATCGCGTTGAGGTCTTGCCTTTCGACAGCCTTTTGATGCACTTTGCCGAGGAACTGGGGGCATCTGTCATCATTCGCGGCTTGCGCGCGGTGGCCGATTTCGAATACGAGTTTCAGATGACGGCGATGAACCAGCAGATGAACCGTGACATCGAGACGGTGTTTCTGATGGCCGATCCCCGGCACCAGGCGATTGCCTCCCGATTGGTCAAAGAAATAGCCCAATTAGGCGGCAATATCGCGCCGTTCGTTTCAAAAAGCGTCGCTGAGCGGCTCTTGGCTAAGGTTGGAAAAGACTAATGACGTCTATGATGGGGGCTGCGCGCGCGGCAGGTCTGGCAATCGCCGCAACGCTTCTGGCCGGGAGCGCTTTGGCCGTTACGCCGGGCTATCGTCCGGTCGATGCCGACAACACGCTGGTGATCGACACCAGCAAGGGGCGTGTCATCGTTGAAATGTATCCCGAACTGGCCCCGCAGCACGTCGAGCGCATGAAGACGCTGACGCGGCAGGGCTTCTATAATGGGCTGAAATTCCACCGCGTCATCGAGGGCTTCATGGCCCAGACCGGCGACCCCAAGGGCACGGGCGAAGGCAATTCCGAACTGCCGAACGTACCGGGTGAATTTATCATCCGCCGCGATACGCAACTGACCATCACGCCGGTGACCAATGAACGCGGCGTGCTGACCGGCTTCGTAAAGGCCCTGCCGGTGCAGTCGCAGGTCAACGATCTGATGGCGATCACCAAGGACAACAAGGTCGAGACCTGGGGCCTCTACTGCTCCGGCACGCTGGGCATGGCGCGCGCCGGCGACGTCAATTCGGCCAACAGCCAGTTCTTCCTGATGCGCTCCTATACCGACGCGCTGGAGCGCAAATATACGGCTTTCGGCATGACGCTGGTCGGTCTGGACGTGGTGCGCAAGCTGAAGATCGGCGAGCCGCCGGTCGATCCGGACACCATGACCAAGGTGCAGGTGCTGGCCGACATCCCCGAAGCCGAGCGTCCGAAGATCGAGGTGATGGATACCAACTCTTCGGAATTTGCCGCTTTGGTCGAGGCCAAGCGCAAGACCAGCCCCGGCGGTCTCGCCGGTTGTGATATCACGGTGCCGGTCAAGGTGAATTAAATTAATCTCTTCCCTGTCGCGTAGCGATGGGGAGGTGGCATTTTGAGCGTAAGCGAGAAATGACGGAGGGGGGGCAGAGCTGTGCGTCTGCTCAGTCGCTCCAATCTTGGCTTGTTTCCGCTCATTTTTTCGAGATATCCCCCTCCGTCAGTCCGCTTTGCGTCCTGCCACCTCCCCACGCTTCGCGCAGGGAGTAGATTTAGGGCCTGTCCTTTTCAAGCGCTGCCGTGGTGACGGCGCAGCCCTTGAGCACCTCGTCGCTCATATTGATCTCGGCGGTAAGCGGGTAGACCCGGTCGCTCATCCCGTCGGAGCATTTCTGCGCGATCAGGGTCAGGCTCAGTTCGTTGGTCAGCAACTCGGCGCGGGCCGGGCCTTCCTTGTCCTTGTTGATTTCGAATTCCTGACGCGGAAAGACCCTGGCTTCCTCGCCGGGGCGCTCGAGTGTGGCCTCGTCTCCGGTAAGGGTCAGAGACCAGAAAGGTTCGGTGCCGGTCACGGTAAGCGGCGCATTCAGATCGACGCCGGCCAATGAATCGATCTGGATCGATTCGGGTTCCGGCGGCTTTTCCGCCTTGGGCGAACAGGCGGCAAGCGCAAGAAGGGCAAGCAGGCAGGCAGGACGCGCCGCGGACCGGTTCATCAGTCTTCGTCCTTTTGCTTCTTTTTGTCTTTCTTGTCTTTTTTCTCGTCATCGCCGTCAGGGATAGCCGCGCCGACCACCTTTCCGGTGGTGCCGATGACAGCGCCCGTTACCCCCACCGCGGTGCCGACCGCCGCGCCTGTAACGGCGGCGGCCAGACACCCCTGAAGCAGGAGCGGAAGCCCGATCAGGGCTGTGAGGGTAACGAGCGGCTTAAGTCGCATCTATGCGGCATCCAGGACAAGAATTTCGGCGTCTTCCAGCGCTTCGAAGGTCAGCACATCTTCATCGATGATGGCCGCGCCGTCGCGCGCTTTCAGTTCCAGACCGTTAAGCTTAACACGTCCGGCGGCCAAGACTACATAAACATGTCGGCCTTTTTCGGGCGCGTAGGTCTCGGATTGTCCGCTCAGCAGGGTCGCCCCCAGAAGGCGGGCCGGCGTGTGGATCTTCAGCGCCTCGGTATCGTCGTCGAAGCCCGAAGCCAGCGCCACGAAGGTGCCGGCGCGGTCGCCCTTGGGGAAGGGCTTGGCGCCCCAGCGGGGGGCATGGCCGCGCTTGTCTGGGATGACCCAGATCTGGAAGATCTTGGTGAGGACGTCCTCGACATTATATTCGGCATGGCGAATGCCCGTGCCGGCGGACATGACCTGAACGTCGCCGGCTTCGGTGCGCCCGCGATTTCCCAGATTGTCCTCATGGGTGATGGCGCCTTCGCGGACATAGGTGATGATTTCCATGTCGGCGTGCGGGTGCGGCGGAAAGCCGGACTTCGCGTCGATCTCGTCGTCGTTCCATACGCGGATCGAACCCCAGCCCATATTCTGGGGGTCGTAATAGTCGGCGAACGAGAAGTGATGGCGGGCGTTCAGCCAGCCGTGCTTGGCGTTATAGAGCTTTTCAAAGGGGCGATGCTGGATCATGGCGTAAGCCTTTCGCTAAAAGCGTTGCTGTTGAGCGTCAATATATGGCGATCCGGCGTTGCGCATAGAGCGCAGTATGGGAACCTGCTGTTGCTGAAATGGCAACCAATGACCCTGAATTTATGGCTGTTCCCTGTGGCGGGGTTGGGGCAGTATGATCTGCGATGTAGGGGGATCAATGGACAAGGCGCTCATCTACGGTCAGGCACTGGCGCAGTTGCGGATGCGGGCGCGCCTGTCACAGGACAAGGCCGCCGAAGCCGCCGGTACGTCCCAGCCGACCTGGGCGCGCTATGAAAGCGGCGACAGCCGCGCCTTTTACGATCGTCTGGCAGTGCGTTCTAAAATCGTCCGCGCGCTCGGCTTTTCCCTTCGCGATCTCGACGCCGAAGCCGAGGCGCTGACGGCAGATATGGCCTATGTCATGGCGGAGGAAACTGCGGACGGCGTGGCGGCGTCGGCGGGCGTCGATCTGGGGGCACTGAATCGCCCGACGCTCAAACGGGTACAAATTACCACCGACGACCTTAGTCCCTACCTGCGGGCCGGCGGGTTCGCCATCTACGATACGGCGCGCCTGCCGAAAGCGGGGGATGGCGTCATCGTCCATCTGCGCGACGGCCGGTTGTTGCCGCGCTTTTATCTCAGGCAGGCTACGGAGCTTTGGGTCGAGCGCATGTCGGCCGAAGGCGAGGGCTATGTCCGGCAGAGCGAGACGCTGAACATGGCGCGGGTGGCCGGCGTCTATCCCATCGTGCTGCGCGGAGATACAGAATAAATCGCATAAATTGCATAAAATGAATTGACAATCGGGGCGCGCATTTGCATTCTCCCTCCCGAAAAGGGGAGGGGAGGACATGCGCCGTACTTCACAACATCCGGTCGATCTGGCGGTGGGGCAGAATATTCGCCTGATCCGCAAGGCGCGCGGCCTGACGCAGGAAAACCTGGCTGACGGCGTCGGCGTGACCTTTCAGCAGGTTCAGAAGTACGAGAAGGGGACGAACCGCGTCAGTTGTTCGATGCTGATCCGTATCTGCGAGCAGTTGGAGGCGCATCCGATGGATATTCTGCCGCCCCTGTCGTCGGTAGCGCATCCGCTGACCGAACTGCCTTGGTATCGCGACGCGCAAATCGTGCATCACAATAATCCGCGTCTGCTGCCGGAACTGAAGCGGCTCAGCCGCTCGCAACTGCATACGCTGCTGATGGCGGCGCGAGCCTTCGCCTGAACGGCGTCAGGCGGCCAGCGCCTTCTCTATGGCGTCGATCAGGCGCACATCGTCCGGCGCGACGTCGGGCGAAAAGCGGGCGACGACCTTGCCGTCGCGACCGATGATGAACTTCTCGAAATTCCACAGGATTTCACCGCGCGGGGTCGGCGGGAAACCGTAACCCGCAAATTTTTCGCGCATCAGTTCGGAACCTGCGGCATCGGGCCAGGCTTCGGTCAGGGCGGCGTACAGCGGATGCTTGTCTTCGCCTGCCACACTGATCTTGGAGAAAAGGGGAAAGGAGACGTCGAACGCCGTCTGGCAGAAGCTGGCGATTTCCTGATCCGTGCCCGGTTCCTGCCCCATGAAGTTGTTGGCCGGGAAGCCCAGAATTTCCAGACCGGCATCGTGCTTGTCGCGATAGAGCGCTTCCAGCGCCTCGTACTGCGGGGTCAGACCGCACTTCGACGCCACATTGACGATCAGCAGCACCTTGCCGGCATAGTCGTTCAGCGAGGCGTCGCCTCCGTCGATACGTTTCAGCGGAATATCGTACAGTTCGCCCATCAGGCCCTCCATGACGACAGGAAGATAGGGCATCCGCTCCACCATGCAATATCAAAATCCGCTTTGATCACAGGCGCCTGAGGTCAATCAGGCGGCGCTGGCCCGCCGCGCCGGCAGCGTTGGTGCAAACTGGGCCAGATGATATCTGAGATAATCGCATAGCGTCAGGGCGTAGATATTCAGATTGGCCATACCGGCCTTTGCGCGCAGGAAACGTTCGCACAGGCCGAGCATGTCGAGATAGAGCCGGTTCTGGAACTGGATATAGTCGATGTCGAAGCGATCGGCTTCGATCAGTTGCAGGGCATCGATATCCTTCTGCTGTTCCGGCGACGGCACATAATCCGGCGTCAGGGCCGATCCGGCCTTTTCGAGCGCGGTCAGAAGCGCTTCGTTCAGCCAGACGTGGCTGTCGGCCATGTGCCGGGCGTAGGCGCGGATATCGGGACATTGCGAGCGCAGGGTCGCTGTGCGATGAATCTGGATCGCCACGGCATTGAGGCGCGAGACCAGCCCGACAAAGATTTCAGAAATATCAGATGCAGCCGCTGGCGACAGGGCCGTGCGGATTGCGCTCAGTCGGGGCAGGCCGTGGGTTTGCGTACGGGGACGTGCAGACAACAGATTGGACAGCGGGGTCATGGACCTCTACTCCGGAAAAACAAATACAGCGTCCGCTTTTTTTTAACACCGGTTCGCAGCGTCTGTTCAGCAGCCGTCCGCGAGCCTGACCATCGTCATTATGGGGGCATGGCGTTCGGCCATAGAATTTTCGAAGAAGAGGATGCGCCGATTTTCGGCGAAACTACGGCTTTTAGCCGTTTGTTTTCGGGCGCTTTCAGCGGAGATTTTTTCCGTACCCGTTCTTGTTCGTACCCTTAAGGTGAAATCGGTAAGGATGACATCGGGCAAGGGTTAAGGCGCGTAAGGGCGACGTAAGAATTCGTCTTTTTACGCAATAGATTCCCATTTTTGGCGCTCACAAGGGATCGATTATGATTGAAGGCGAAGGCTTTCGACGCTAAAAGGTCTGACCAATATAGCAATTAGGTCGGATAAAGGTGCATGGGACGGACGTTCGGGACGCGGTTTGTATCGATAATGCTGGCGATATTCGCCTTGTTTTCCTTCCCGGCGTTCGCCGAGGATCTGCGGCCGCAATTCCTGCTGACGGGGGCGGTCAGCCGCGACCTGCAGGAACTGTCGGGGACGTGGACCTATTCCAAGGACCTCTATCGCACCGGTCTGACCGACATCAACGGCTGGGTGGCCAAGTCGCGTATGCAGCGCTACCGCGACCTCGATGTCGCCGCCGAAGAGGCCAGAGGCGGGGCGACCTTCTTTGAATTCGACCTCGACCGCGGGCCGCAGATGAGCATTCCCGGCGCGTGGAACGCCGCCGAGCCGGAACTGCGCTATTATGACGGACTGATCTGGTTCCAGCGCAAGTTCACGCCGAAAGCACTCAACGGTGGCCGCGCCTTCCTGCGTTTCGAGGCGGTCAATTACAAGGCCTATGTCTACCTCAACGGCAAGGAAGTCGGTCGTCACGAAGGCGGGTTTACGCCGTTTGTGATCGAAGTGACGCAAGCCCTGCGCGCCGGTGAAAACCGCCTCAGCGTCGGCGTGGATTCGACGCACGATGCGCAGTCCATCCCAACCGCGATCACCGACTGGGACCTCTATGGTGGCATCACCCGCCCGGTGAAGCTGATCTACACGCCGGAAACCTTCGTCGATGACGCGACCCTGACCCTGACCGAGGATGGACGCCTGAAAGGGCTGGCGCAACTGAACGGCACGAAGGCCGCCGGGCAGAGGGTGACCCTGACCATTGCCGGGCTGAATGCCAAGGTAACCGCGACGACCGACGCCCGTGGGCAGGCCGTGTTCGACCTGAAGGCGCCGCGCGGGCTGAAGCGCTGGGCACCCGATACGCCGGTCCTGTACGATGTGGAATTCTCAACGGTTGACGACAAGCTTTCGGACCGCATCGGCTTTCGCACCATCGCCGTCAAAGGCAAGCAGATCCTGTTGAACGGAAAGCCGATTTTTCTCAAGGGCGTTTCGCTTCACGAGGAAGAGTTCGGCAGCCACCCGGCGCGCAATATGACGGAACAGGCCTCGCGCGCCCTGCTTTCGGAGATCAAATACGGCCTGCACGGCAACTATGTGCGCCTGTCGCACTATCCGCACTCGGAAACGACGGTGCGTCTGGCCGACGAGATGGGGCTGCTGGTATGGAGTGAAATCCCCGTCTACTGGACGGTGGACTGGGAAAACCCGGCGGTGCTGCAAAAGGCGCTGAAGATGCAGGCGGAAACCGTTTTCCGCGACCGCAATCGCGCTTCGGTCGTTCTGTGGAGCGTCGGCAACGAGACTCCGGTGTCGACGCCGCGCACGGCGTTCCACAGCGCTATGGCCGACAATGTGCGGGCCTTAGACCCGACGCGTCTGATCAGTGCCGCCTTGCTGGTCGAGCGCAAGGGCAGCGAAATCTACCTCGCCGACCCGCTGTTGGATAAGCTCGATGTGCTGGCGGTGAACACCTATGCCGGCTGGTACGGTGACGACCCTCTGTCGGCCCTGCCGGACCTGCATTGGAACGTGCCGGCGGATCGCCCGCTCATCCTGTCGGAATTCGGCGCGGACGCCCTGGCGGGCTATTTCGATCCGACGGCCTCGCACAAGTTCTCGGAAGAGTATCAGGCGGAATACTACCGCCAGACGCTAACGATGGCCGATAAGATCCCGACCCTGAACGGTATGTCTCCGTGGATATTGAAGGACTTTCAGTCCCCGCGCCGCGAACATCCGGTATTCCAGAACGGCTGGAATCGCAAAGGTCTGGTGTCGGAAACCGGCGTGCGCAAGCAGGCCTTCGATGTGCTGGCCGACTATTACGCACGCCAGACGCAGAAGTGACGTAGATTTTAGTTTCGACGGCATCGACTCCGTGATCTGGTCCTCCCGCTGTTTCCGTCGGGAGGACTTTTCATGCGCAAATCCCTTTTGGCCGTCGCTATGGCGGCCGGTGTGTCGCAGATGCCGATGATGGCTCTGGCCGATGCCGAAAAGCCGGCCAATCTGATCGCCGACGGCATTCCGGCGGTGCCGGATGACATCGTTGCGGCGACCCGGCCCTATATGGAGTTCCGCACGGCGGCCTTCCGCGGCTGGAATCCTGTCGATAAATCGATCCTGATTTCGACGCGCTTCGGCAATGTCGCGCAGCTACATACGGTGAAGATGCCGATGGGCGCACGCACGCAGATCTCGTTCGAAGCCGAGCCGGTCGGCGGCGTGTGGTCGCCGCAGGGCGATGTGCTGCTGGTGTCGAAGGACACGGGCGGTAGCGAATTTTTCCAGCTCTACACGTTGAAAGACGGTCGCCTGACCCTGCTGACCGATGGCAAGAGCCGTAATGGATTTCAGGGGTTCTCCAAGGACGGCGAACTGATCGCCTATACCTCGACGCGCCGCAACGGCACGGACAGCGACATCTACATCATGAACCCGCGCGATCCTAAGACCGACCGCATGGTGGCGCAGGTCAGCGGTGGCGGCTGGGGCGTCGGCGACTTTGCGCCGGATAAGAAGACAGCCATCGTCACGCAATATATCTCGGTCACCAAATCGAACCTGTTCGTGCTCGATCTGGCCAGCGGTCAGATGACGCCGATCGGCGACCACAAGAAAGACATCGCCTGGGGCGGGGCGCAGTTCGCGCCGGACGGCACGCTGTGGGTCACCTGCGACGAAGGTTCCGACTTCCAGCGGTTGGGGACGCTCGACATCAAGACCGGCAAATTCACGCCGAAATCGCCCGATCCCAGGTGGGATGTCGAAAGCTTCGATATCGCCGATGACGGCGGTTTCATCGCCTATTCGGTCAACGAGGCGGGCGTCTATCGCCTGAAACTGCTCGACCCGAAAACGGGCAAATCCACCGCCGTGACCGGCCTGCCGCAGGGCACGGTCGGCGGTTTCGACATTGCGCCGTGGGGTGAAATCGGCGTCACCGTGGCCTCGGCCAAGGCGGCGTCGGACGCCTATTCGGTCGATCCGAAGACCATGACGGTGAAGCGCTGGACGCAGTCGGAGACGGGCGGGCTGGACCCCAATGTCAATGCCGAACCGGAATTTGTCGAGGTGACCTCGTTCGACAAGGAGAAGGTGTCGGGCTTCCTCTATCGCCCCGATCCCAAGAAATTCCCCGGTAAGCGCCCGCTGATCGTCAATATCCACGGCGGGCCGGAAGGGCAGTCGACCACCGGCTTTCTGGGGCGCAACAACTATCTGCTTAACGAGTTGGGCATCGCCATCTTCTATCCGAACGTGCGCGGTTCGACCGGCTTCGGCAAGCGCTTCGTCTCGCTGGACAACGGACCGTTCAAGCGCGAGGATTCGGTGAAGGATATCGGGGCCTTCCTCGACGTGCTGGAAATGGACGCCAGCCTCGATGCGTCGAAGTTCGCGGTCACGGGCGGCTCTTACGGCGGCTATATGTGCTACGCCGTGGGCATCCGTTACGGCGCGCGGCTGAAAGGGGCCAACTGTGTGGTGGCGATTTCGAACTTCGTCACCTTCCTTGAAAACACCCAGAGCTATCGCCGTGACCTTCGCCGCGTCGAATATGGCGACGAGCGCGACCCCAAGCAGAAGGCCAAGCTGCTGGAGATTTCGCCGATGACGCGGGTCGACGAATTGAAGCTGCCGCTGATGGTCATCACCGGGGCCAACGACCCGCGCGTGCCCAAATCCGAGGCCGATCAGATCGTCGAAGCCGTGCGCGCCAAGGGCGGCATGGCCTGGCATCTGGTGGGCATGGACGAGGGCCACGGCTTCGCCAAAAAGGCCAATCAGGACTATCAGTTCTGGACCAGTCTGATGTTCTGGCAGAAGACGTTGTTGGGGGAATGAGAGGCAGTCCTTCTCCCCGTTTACGGGGAGAAGGTGGCTTTGAGCGGAGCGAAAAGACGGATGAGGGGCAACGGCAACGGCCCATCCCTCTCCCCGCAAGCAGGGAGAGGGGGCTTACAGCAACCCCTTCGCCTTCAGCGCTTCGATCTCTTTCACCAGCGCGGCTTCGTCGCCGGAGCTGATCAGCGCCTGAATGCGGTCGGCCCCCAGTTCGGCCAGCACCACATGGCGGTACTTCATCAGATAGCCGCTGGCCTTCGGATCGTAGCCGAAGCGCGGGGCCAGCCTTTCCAGCACCGCGTCCGCTGTCTTTTCCGCCGCGCCGGAATGGATATAGCCCGCATCCGACTCGTTATGGATGAAACATTCGCGCCAGACGCCGGTTTCACCGGTCGCATCCGTGCCCCAGTCGATCTCCAGCCCGTTTGCGCCCTGCCTCAGATACCCGGCTTTGATCGGGTCGATGCGGGCGATGATGGCGGCGGCTTCGAGCCAGGTGGCGACCTTGGCTGCGCCATCGCCGACGGGGGCGGTGTGGGCGCAGGCTTGAGTGATGACCAGCCGCGGCGATAGCTTGCGCGCCATGCTCTCAGAAAGGCCGAGGACGTGGTGAGAGCCGGTGGCGTTGGCGCCGCCGATCCGCTGTTCCGGCAGCGTCGTACCGTCCGGCTGCCACTGGAAGACCAGAGCCTTGGCCCAGTCGTGCCAGATGGCGGCGGCGGAGACGAGGCTGGCGTCCACCGGCAGGGCGGCGGAGGCGCTGTAGAGTTTCGACAGCGCCGCGCCCGAACGCTGGTTGAACAGTTCGTGCTCAGGCAGGCCGCCGGGCCAGCCGTGGTGCGAATGGATGGGGCCGCCGGGGGCCGCGACGAACGGCTGTATCAGGGTAGGGCAGTCGCCGCCTTCCCCCGCCACGGGCGGGAAGACGCCGGCGGTCGTCGCCGGGCCGGTATCGGCCACAAAACCGCGCGCCGCCAGCCGTGTCAGGATGACCGCCTTGCCCTCGTCGCTCAGGCCGGCGCGGTGCCGCACGCAGGTGCCGGGCTGGAGTGCATCAACCGTTGCTTTGCGAATATCCGGGTCTTTGATCGTCTGAGCCGTTTGCTGCAAGGCCCTGTAATCCTTGCGGGCACGCTCCGCCACATGCGGTTTGGCGGCGAGGGCCGGGGTAGCCGCCAGAACAGCCAGACTCAAGACAACAGACTTCACTTCAACCTCTCGATCAGCGCCATGGCGGCGTGCGGGTTTTTCACCTTGTCGCCGCTGATGACATAGGCGAACACATCGCGCGATTTACCATCGCTTTCGTGACGGTTTCTTTCGCCGACGCAGGCAATATCCTCAGGCACGACGCCCGTTTCGATGGCTTTCAGCCGCCCGGACCACTCATCGAGCGCGGCTTCGGAATAACCGATGGGCTCGTTCTCTTCGGTGCCCAGGAGGCGCAGATAGGCGAAATCCGTCGTCTGGTCGCCGATCTGCGGGAAGTCCTCATCGAAGGCATTGACCACGGCGACCTTATAATGGCGGGCCATGTCGATGAATTCCGGCGTCTGAAAGGTCGGGCTGCGCACCTCGATGGCATGGCGCAACGTCACCCCGTCGTGCGAGGCAGGCAGCAGCTTGAGGAAGGCCTCGAAATCTTGCGGATCGAATTTTTTGGTCGCCATGAACTGCCAGTTGATCGGCCCCAGCTTGTCTTTTAGCTCGGTGACGCCCGATCCGATGAACTTCTCGATCGAGTCACCCGCTTCGGCCAGCACGCGGCGGTTGGTGGTGTAGCGCGAGCCCTTGACGCAGAAGACGAAACCGTCCGGCGTGTCGTCGCGCCATTTGGCGAAGGTTTCCGGCTTTTGAGAGCCGTAATAGGTCGAGTTGATCTCGATGGAGGTCAGCTTGCGGCTGGCATATTCCAGCTCTTTTTTCTGCGATACGTCGGCGGGGTAGAAGGTGCCGCGCCACGGCTCAAAATTCCAGCCGCCGATACCGATATAGATGCTCATGCCTGCCTCCGTGAATGGTACGGCGACTATCTACGGTCAATGGACAGGCGCTGTCAGTATGAAAAAGCGGTGGGGTTGCGCCGCCATTGCCGCTAGACTGGCCGGATGAACGCTTTATCGACTTCCGAACCTCTGGCCGCGTTTCAACTGTGGCTGGCTGAGCGCCGTGAACCCTGCGCCGAAATCATAACAGGGTTGAAGACCGCGCAGCCGATCCGTCTCGATGCCGAAGGATTGGCCGCCGAAGGCTGGGGTGCGGATATTCCCGAAGGTTGGGCCGTCGCGCCGGGCGAATCGCTGCGCATCGGCGGCTATGACGAGGACCGCGGCATCTACGACAGCGACGTGTTTGCCGGGGACGGCAGCGAACGGCGCACCGTGCATCTGGGGATCGACATCTTCGCCCCGGCGGGTACAGCGGTATTCGCGCCTCTCGGCGGGCGCGTCCATTCGTTTCAGGATAATAACCATATCAAGGACTACGGCCCGACACTTATCCTCGAACACGCGCCGGAGCCGGGCCTGACCTTCTGGACGCTCTACGGCCATCTGAGCCGCGAAAGCCTCAACGGTTTGCACCCCGGCAAGACGTTCGCGGCGGGCGAGACCATCGCCTGTCTGGGCGATTTCGGCGTCAATGGCGGCTGGTCGCCGCACCTGCATTTCCAGCTTATCCTCGATCTGGGCGGGCGTTCGGGCGATTTTCCCGGCGTGTTCAAACGCTCGGAGCGGGAAGCGTGGACGCAGGTCTGTCCCGATCCGCGCCCGTTTTTGGGGCGGGTCAATCTGTGATGACGCCGATCCATGCCGACGACAGCGTGCTGGTCTTCGACAAGCCCGCCGGTTTGCTCTCCGTGCCGGGACGCCTGCCGGAAAACAAGGATTCGCTGGCTCTCCGTGTTCAGGCCGCGTGGCCCGACGCCCTGATCGTGCATCGGCTCGACATGGCGACGTCGGGCCTGATCGTCCTGGCGCGCGGGGCCGAGGCGCACCGCAGCCTGTCCATCGCCTTTGCCGAGCGCCGCGTGGAGAAGCGCTACGTGGCGGTGGTGGCGGGCCAGGTCGCCGCCGACGAAGGCGAGGTCGATCTGCCGTTGATCTGCGACTGGCCCAACCGCCCGCGTCAGAGGGTCGATCATGAGATCGGCAAGCCGTCACTGACGCGCTATCGCGTGATCGAGCGTCTGAATGACCGCACGCGGATGGCGCTGGAGCCCGTCACCGGGCGCTCGCACCAGCTTCGGGTGCATATGATGGCGTTGGGCCATCCGATACTGGGGGATGAATTCTATGCGCCCGACGCGGCCCGCCGCCTAAGCCCGCGCCTGTGTCTGCACGCCGAATACCTGGCCTTTCCGCATCCGCTGGACGGACGGCGCGTAGAGTGGCAAGCGGCAGCCGATTTTTAAACTTATGCGTTTCTTACGGCGGGTCGCAATGGCCCGGATGGGATTGCTATGCACGCCTTGTCATAGTGTTCAGGTGAGAGTTCTCATTGAAGTCTTTCTGGGTGACTTCCCTGAGCCAACTACCCCTCCGGTGGACCGGAGGGGTATTTTTTTGGCCTCTTACTTGACCACCGCACACGCGACGCGGGCGCCGGCGCCGCCGATGGGCTGGCTGTTGTAGTCGTCGGCCGAGGCATGGACGACCACAGCCGCGCCATCGGCGTCCTTCAGGGCCGACTTGCCTTCGCTCGGCGCATAGCTGACCAGAGACGAGAAGATTTCGGCCTTGGCCACGCCGTCCTTGCCGGCATAGATGTTGGTCAGGTCGCCGTCGTCATTGGCCGAGGCGTTGAGCAGGCCGTGAACCAGCGCGCCGTGCGAGGCGTCGTGAACGTGGCCGCCGGAATTCTGGAACTTGGCGGTGTCGCCGCAATCGCCCTTGGCGTGAAAGTGCACACCGTGCCAGCCCTCGGTCAGGCCCGTGGCCTCGATACGCAGGATGACGCCCTTCGGGGCCGGGGTGACGGTGACGGTGCCCAGCGCCTTGCCGTCATTGCCGATCAGGTCCGACGTGGCGGGGGCCGGGGCGGGGGCGGCGAAGGCCTGAGGGGCGAGGGTGGGGGTAGTGGCCGCAATCAGGGCCGCGGCGAGTACAAGCTTGCGCATGAAGAATCCTTTTTCTCTGATCTCGGTCCCGCCCGCGTGCAGTGTCGCACGGGTGCGAACGGTTATCAATTGCCGCACAGGTCTTTTACGTAAACCCATGGTCTCATCCGTCGGCCGCTGGCCACCTGTCACTGGCTTGACGCTGGGCCAGAGTCGTCGTCAAAGACATATGCCAGCTTAGAGGAGCGATTTCATGACAACCACACCCGCACCGGACGGCATCAGTCTTGAACCCGGCTGGAAGGCGGCGCTGACGCCGGAGTTTCAGAGCCCGTACATGCAGTCGCTCAAGGCCTTCCTGAAAGAGGAAAAGGCCGAGGGCAAACGCATCTTCCCCAGGGGCAGCGAGTATTTCCGCGCGCTGGACCTGACGCCACTGGACAAGGTCAAGGTCGTCATTCTGGGGCAGGACCCCTATCACGGCGAAGGTCAGGCGCATGGCCTGTGTTTCAGCGTGCGTCCCGGCGTGCGCACGCCGCCGTCTCTCGTCAATATCTACAAGGAGATGCAGAGCGATCTCGGCATCCCGCCCGCGCGGCACGGCTTTCTTGAGCATTGGGCGACGCAGGGCGTGCTGCTGCTCAACAGCGTGCTGACGGTCGAGGAAGGCCGCGCGGCGGCGCATCAGGGGCGCGGCTGGGAAAAATTCACCGACGCCATCATCGCCCGCGTCAACGAACAGCCGCAGCCGATCGTCTTCATCCTGTGGGGCAGCTACGCCCAGAAGAAGGCGGCCTTTGTCGATTCGTCGCGGCATCTGGTGCTCAAATCGGCGCACCCGTCGCCCCTGTCAGCGCATAACGGCTTTCTGGGCAGCCGACCGTTTTCGAAGGCCAATGCCTGGCTGGAACAGCAGGGCGTGACGCCGATCGACTGGAAGCTGCCGGATAATCCGCTCTGATTCAGATCGGGGAGGTCGCGCGGTTCCACGGCATGACCGCCAGAAGTCGCGCCAGCCCACAGATGCCGGTAAGTCCCGCAAAGGTCAGGCCCGCGCCGAAAAATCCGGCGACGAGCACAAATAACGGGTGCACGAGCAGGGCCAGAAGCGTGCTGATCAGCAGGCCGATCCCGATGGCCAGTTGCGTCTGGCGATCCAGCGGCAATAGCCGGCGATGCGCCGGGCGCAGGGTGGGCAGTCCGGCCGCCTGCCAGGCGCCGATGCCGCCCTCAAGATTGAAGATATCCATATCGGGCCAATCCCGTTTCAGCCGTTCACACGCCGTCTGACCGCGGCCGCCACGCAGGCAGTGGATCACCAGAGCCTTGCCCTCATGCTCAGGCAGGGGAGTGCGTCCTATATCGGTCAGCGGCACCAGATGCGCGCCCTCTATGCGTTCGGCGGCATGTTCGGAGGGCTCGCGGACGTCGATCAGCACGGCCTCTCCAAGCTCAAGCCAGCGTTTCAACGTATGAGCATCCACGGATTTCATTAGATAATCCTTTTACAAGAGGGTTACTGACAATAGATCAGGTAGAGTGTGGACAGGATGGCCTCCACCTTGGGATCGGCGATGCGGTAAAAGACCATTTGTCCGCGCTTTTCGGCTTCGACCAGAGAGTGTTCCCGCATTTTCGCCAGATGCTGAGATAGGGCGGATTGTGATAATTTAATATTTTCAATTAACTCTGTGACGGATTTCGGGCCTTTGACCAGATGGCACAGAATGAGGAGGCGATGGCGGTTCGCCAGAAGCTTCAGCATGGATTCGGCTTTTCCAGCGTTGGCCTGCATAACTTCGA
Source organism: Asticcacaulis sp. AND118 (assembly GCF_020535245.1). Taxonomy (GTDB): domain Bacteria; phylum Pseudomonadota; class Alphaproteobacteria; order Caulobacterales; family Caulobacteraceae; genus Asticcacaulis. The sequence goes on from NZ_CP084910.1 coordinate 1,331,824, forward strand.
GAGGCAGTGGGGACGGGGACATAAAAAAAATTCCATATCAGGTCTTGCTAATATATTAGATGTTTCTAATTTATGCAATGTCTCTCACACAGAAAGAATTGGACATGAGCAAGTCATACACCGACATCACGCGGCGGATTTCCACGAATCTGAAGAACCTGCGCGCCGGTATGCCTGACACATTGCAGGCCTTCTCGGCCCTGGCGGCGACGGCCACGCGCGAGGGGGCGTTGGACAAAAAGACCAAGGAACTGATTGCGCTTGCCATCGGCGTTTCGACGCGCTGCGACGGTTGCATCGGCTTTCATGCCCAGGCTTTGGTGCGTTTGGGCGCCACACGGGCCGAGGTCGAAGAGACGCTGGGCATGGCGGTCTATATGGGCGGCGGGCCTTCGCTGATGTACGCTGCCGATGCCCTGTCGGCCTATGAAGAGTTCCGGGCGGCATAAAAAAATCCCCGCCGGACGCACCGGCGGGGAAATCTTTCTCGGGAACGCTTTTGACCTAAGCGTGTTACGCTGCGCGCAGGCGCTCGACGAAGGCCACGACCTCGCCCTGCAGGTCGGCGGAGCGTTCCTCCAGTTCCGAAGACAGGCCAAGCAGTTGCTGGGCGGCGTGGCCGGTCATCTGGGCCGCCTGATCGACGCCCGAAATGTGGCCGGTCACGTCGCGCGTGCCGGTGGCGGCGCGGTTGGTGTTGGCGGCGATTTCGTTGGTCGCCGCGCCCTGCTGTTCGACCGAAGCCGCAATCGAGCCGGTCAGTCCGCCGATGGTCTCGATGGTCTTCACGATGGCGTCGATCGAGCCAACGGTGACCGCCGTGGCCGACTGGATCTCCGAGATTTTCGCGCGGATGTCGTCGGTGGCCTTGGCGGTTTGTTGCGCCAGTTGCTTCACTTCGGAGGCCACGACCGCGAAGCCCTTGCCCGCCTCGCCGGCGCGCGCCGACTCGATGGTGGCGTTGAGCGCCAGAAGGTTGGTCTGGGCGGCGATGGCCTGGATGAGGTTGATGACCTCACCGATCTGCTGGGCGGCGTTGGACAGGGTCTGGATGGCGACTTCGGTCTTTTTGGCCTCTTCGACCGCCGATTGGGTGACTTCGGCGGTGCGCACGACCTGATGGTTGATTTCGCCGACGCTGGCTGACAGTTCTTCGGTGGCGGCGGCGACGTTCTGCACATTGTTGGCGGCGTCGATGGCGGCCTGCGACACCGAAGCGGCGCGGTGCGAAGCGTCTTCGGCGGTCTCGTTGAGGCCGCGGGCGGCTTCGGCGACGGTGCGCGACGACGAGATGAAGCGCGTGGCGAGGTCGCCCATGTGCTTTTCGAACTCGGCGGCGATGCGGTTACGTTCGGCCATCAGTTCGGCATAGGCGCGTTTTTCGGCCATCTGCTGTTCGACCTTGAGCTGCTCGGCCTCGGCGGCGCGGTCGCGCAGCACGCGGATCGAACGCCACAGGCTGCCGATTTCGTCGTTCGCCGTGCGCTCCGGGATCGGCGTATCGTAGGCGCCTTCGGAGATGCGCGTCACGCTGCGGTCGATGTTTTGCAGCGGGCGCGAAATCACCTTGATGGCGACCCACAGCGAGCCGGCCAGCAGGGCCAGAATGCCGGTGACCGCTAGGGTCAGGAATAACGACGAGCGCGTCTGGCTGTAGGCGGCGACCTCGGCCTGCGACGTGTCCAGATCGGCGCGGATGGTCTCGACCATCGCATCGATATCCTTCTGGAAGCCCGAACGGTTGGCGCGGTTGGCGTCATTATTGCCGAGCGCATTGGCTTCCTGCGGATCGACGTCGCGGCCGACGCGGGCGATTTCGCGGCGGAAGGTGATGAATTCTTTCGCCTTGGCTTCGACGGCGGCAAAGGCCGGAAGCTCACCCGGCTCCAGACTGGATTTCCATGAGGTCAGCAGCGCCTGAATATCGTCAAGTCCCTTATCGACGCCGTCAGCGAACTTCTTGGCCTTTTCGGTGTTCTCGGCCATGTAGACGCCGCGCGATTCCATCACCACAAAGGTCACGAGCCGGTTGAGCTTTTCACCGTTATAGGCGTTCTCATAGGCATTGCCGTACTTGGTGAGAATCTTGTTGTAATCGCCGATAGTGGCCAGCCCCAGACCGGTGACGGCCGAGGCGACGAGAGCGAAGGCGGCGACCAGCGCCAAGATCTTGAATTTGATACTCATGCTTTTTTACCCCGAACTGCGTTTTGCAAGCGTTGACGTCATCAGGCGGTTAATCGGCTAATGACGGCATCCGTTTGATAACAAGGTTACAAAATAGGCTGTGGAGGGTTAATGCTTTCTGTACGCCATCCGCGTAGTCACAAAAATTTGTATTTCAAAACAGACAGATGCGTACGGTTCTCAAATTCAATCCTATAGTGAGCTTTGCGCAGATCGAAAGCGGGCCGGAGGGCAAGTTTCGGTGTGTCTTTCCAGGTTAGGGCTTGCCCGTCGGTGAGGCGGGTCTTAGGCTTTGCCAGGTATCAACGGAGAGATCACCATGAAGACCCGCGCCGCCGTCGCTTTCGAAGCCAAAAAGCCGCTGGAAATCGTCGAGGTCGATCTGGACGGACCGCGCCATGGAGAGGTGCTGGTCGAGATCAAGGCCACGGGTGTGTGCCATACCGACGCCTATACGCTGGACGGACTGGATTCGGAGGGGCTGTTCCCGTCGATCCTCGGCCACGAAGGCGCGGGCGTGGTGCTGGAGGTCGGCCCCCGCGTGACCTCGCTCAAGCCCGGCGATCACGTCATCCCGCTCTACACGCCCGAATGCCGTCAGTGCAAGTCCTGCCTCAGCCGCAAGACCAACCTGTGCACCGCCATCCGCGGGACGCAAGGCAAAGGGGTGATGCCGGACGGCACCTCGCGCTTTTCCTATAATGGGCAGGCCATTCATCACTATATGGGGTGCTCGACCTTCGCCAATCACACCGTGCTGCCGGAAATCGCCCTGGCCAAGATCCGCCCCGATGCGCCGTTCGACAAGGCCTGCTACATCGGCTGCGGCGTGACGACCGGCGTCGGCGCGGTGATTCACACGGCGCAGGTCGAGCCGGGTGCCAATGCCGTGGTCTTCGGCCTCGGCGGCATCGGTCTGAACGTTATTCAGGGGCTGAAACTGGTCGGCGCGGACAAGATCGTCGGCGTGGACATCAACGACTCGAAGGAAGCGTGGGGCCGTCGCTTTGGCATGACGCATTTCGTCAACCCCAAGAAAATCTCCGGCGACATCGTGGCGCATCTGGTCGAACTGACCGGCGGCGGGGCCGATTACACCTTCGACTGCACCGGCAATGTCGATGTCATGCGGCAGGCGCTCGAAGCCTGCCACCGCGGCTGGGGCGAGAGCATCGTCATCGGCGTGGCCCCGGCGGGCGCGGAGATCAAAACCCGTCCGTTCCAGCTCGTCACCGGGCGCGTGTGGAAGGGGTCGGCCTTCGGCGGCGCGCGCGGCCGCACGGATGTGCCGCGCATCGTCGACTGGTATATGGACGGCAAGATCGAGATCGACCCGATGATCACCCACACCCTGCCGCTGGAGCGCATCAACGAGGCCTTCGACCTGATGCACGCCGGCGAAAGCATCCGGAGCGTGATCGTATTCTGATGGAAGAGGAAGACGAATTCGAAATCGAGCACGTCGAGCCCTATAGCTGCGTTTTCTGTTCCGAGATTATCGAAGACGAAAACGCGGCGGTGACGCTCACCGCGACGTGGATGCCGCACTGGCGCGACGCCAAGTTCTCACCGCTGGCGCAGGACTTCTGGTGCCATTCGGCGTGCCTGCAAAAGAACTGGCACGGGTCATGGCCATGGGAGCCGCATGTGCTCTATGGCGTCGATTCGGGCGACGACCGCGACTATGCGGAATCGCTGGCCCTGACCGTGGCGCGGCCCGAAGACCGCGCCGACATCGAGGACATGCTGGGGCTGGCCTACGAAGAGGGCCTGCACCGCTCCTACGGTTCCGATCTGGTCGAGGAGGTCCTGCCGCTTTTGACCGTGCTCGATCCGCTGCTGCTGACCTGCGGCACCTTCTACGTCATGGCCGACATGGACGGGCAGATCGCGGCCTGCGGCGGCTTCACGCGCGAAACGCCGGGTTCGGGCGAGGTGATCGAGGGCGTGGCGCATATCCGCCACTTCGCCACCCATCCGGACTTTGCCGGTTTCGGCGTCGGCAGCCGCCTGTTCCAGCACTGCCTGAAGGAAGCCAAGGCGGCGGGCCTGCGTGAATTCGTCTGCTATTCGGGCCTCAACGCCGAAGGATTTTACCGCACGCTGGGCTTCAAACGCGAAAATCTGATTGAAATCCACATGGGCGAGGGGGCCATCCTCCCCGCGGTGCTGCTGCGCCGCTTGATCTGATTAAAAGGTGACGGTCATGGACATCACAGCGCAACATCGTCTGTTCGGCGGCACGCTCACATTCGCCAAACACGACTCGGCGGCCACCAGGACCCCGATGGCGCTCAGCGTGTTTCTCCCCGAAGGCGAGGGGCCGTTTCCGGTGCTGATCTGGCTGTCGGGCCTGACCTGCACGGCCAGTAACTTCACCGAAAAGGCCGGGGCCTATAAGCGCGCGGCCGAACTGGGCCTGATCATTGTCGCACCGGACACTTCGCCGCGCGGCGCCGATCTTCAAGGTCACACGGTGGCCAATGACGAGGCCTACGATCTGGGGCAGGGGGCGGGCTTCTACGTCAACGCCACCCAGAGCCCGTGGGCGGCGCACTTTCAGATGGAATCCTATATCGTCACCGACCTGCTGCAACTGATCGGGGCGGAATGGCCGGCCGATCTGAGCCGCGTCGGCATTTCGGGGCATTCGATGGGCGGGCACGGCGCGCTGACCCTGGCCATGAACTATTCGCATCTGTTCAAATCGGTATCGGCCTTTGCGCCTATCGCCTCGCCGGTCCATTGCCCGTGGGGGCAGAAGGCGATGGAAGCCTATCTCGGCACGTCGCATGACGCCTGGGAAAAATACGACGCCGCCCTGCGTCTGGCCAAGGGCAAGGCCCTGCCGTTCGATGAGATACTGGTCGATCAGGGGCTGGCCGATCCCTTCCTTGAGACGCAACTCATGCCGCATCTGCTGGAACAGGCGGCGAAGGTGGCGGGCCAGAAACTGACCCTGCGCCGTCACGAGGGCTATGATCACAGCTACTATTTCATCGCCAGCTTCATCGACGACCACCTCGACTTCCATGCCCAAAGACTGAAGGCGTAACCGCAAACGGTTGTCATGAAACAGATGGCAATCTTATCGTCTGATCACGTATAATTTAGTTCTTTGCCTCATTGCGCACTGCGGTATTCGCCTTTACGGTTAGGGCCGGAGCCGCAGGGTGGCTTCGTTCCGGATCTTCCCCCCAATGTTACTCCTTGCCTGTGCCGTCGTCCTCCTTCTGGTGGTGCTGAACGGCATATTTGCCATGTCCGAACTGGCCGTGGTGTCGTCGCGTCGCGCTAAACTGCAAAGCCGGGCTGACAAGGGGGACAAGGGCGCGGCGCAGGCGCTCAAGCTGTCGCAGGACCCTACGCGCTTCTTGTCGGCGGTTCAGGTCGGCATCACCCTGATCGGCATTCTGGCTGGCGCCTATGGTCAGGCGACGATCGCCAGCGAACTGGATCACCTGCTCGAACACAACTTCCCGACGATTGCGCCCTACAGCGAAGCCATCGCCACCGGCATCGTCGTCGTGCTGCTGACTTATATGTCGCTGATCGTCGGCGAACTGGTCCCCAAGCGTATCGCGCTGATCTTCCCCGAAACCATTGCCGGTTTCGTCGCGCGTCCGTTGTCCTTCCTGGCCATGTGCATGGGACCGTTCGTGACGCTGCTGACGGGCTCGACCACGCTGGTCCTGCGTCTGCTCGGCATCCGTGACGAAAAAGGCGAGACCATCACGCAGGAAGAGGTGGAAACCGCTCTGGCCGAAGGCATGGGCGCGGGCCTGATCGAGCCCGCCGAACAGGCGATGATGACCGAAGTGATGCGCCTCGGCGACCGCCCGGCGCGCGTGGCCATGACGCCGCGTCCGGAGGTCTATTGGATTTCTATCGACGACGAAGAGCACGTCATCCGCACGGATATTCGCGCCTGCCCCTATTCGCGCATCGTCGTCACGCGCGGTCAGGACATGGAAAACCCTATCGGCATCCTGCACAAGCGCGACGTCGCGGACACGCTGCTGAGCGGTGAGCCGCTGGATATCGAAAAGCTGATCGCCGAGCCGATCTATATCCCGGACACCACCTCGCTGCTGCAGGCGCTGGACATGTTCAAGGCCTCGAAGCTGCACATCGCCTTCGTGGTCAACGAGTTCGGCTCGATCGAGGGCGTGCTGACCCCGACCGACCTGCTGGAAATGATCGCCGGCGACTTCAACGAGGAACACGACGACGAGCAGCCGATGATCCTGCACCGCGAGGACGGGTCGTGTCTGGTCGATGGCCGCGCCGACCTGTTCGAACTGTCGGAAGCGCTGGGCGAGGCCTATGAGCCGGGCACCGGCTATCACACGGCGGCGGGTCTGGTCCTGCACCGTCTGGGCCGCTTCCCTAAGGAGGGCGAAATCGTAACTCTGGGCCATCACCGCGTCGAGATCATCGACATGGATGAACGCCGCATCGACAAGCTGCTGTTCACGGCCATCCGTAAGCCCGACAAGGAAGAGGCGGACGAGGAATAAAGAAAAAGCCCCGGATTTCCGGGGCTTTTTTAGCGCTGAGGGGTGTTTTTTTACCCGTTCCTGACCTGCGCCACAAAGGCGCGGACGCGGCCCTTGAGGTCTTCGGACTGTTCGACCAGGTGGCTGGCCGTATCGAGCACCTGCGTCGAGGCCTCGCCGGTTTCGCGCGTGGCCATGGCGACCGAGTGGATATGTCCGGCGACCTCGTCCGTGCCCTTGGCGGCTTCGTGGACGTTGCGGGCAATGTCGTCGGTGGCGGCGCCCTGCTGGGCCATAGCGGACGAAATGCCCATCGAGAATTCGCTCATGTCGTGGATGATGCCGCGGATCGAGCCCAGCGCCTCGACCGTGGCCGAGGTGGCCTGCTGGATGGCGGTGATTTGTTCGCCGATCTCGTCGGTCGCTCTGGCCGTCTGGGTGGCCAGCGACTTGACCTCGGTGGCGACGACGGCGAAGCCCTTGCCCGCATCGCCGGCGCGGGCGGCTTCGATGGTGGCGTTGAGCGCCAGCAGGTTGGTCTGCTGCGCGATGGCCTGGATGAGGCTGACGACTTCGCCGACCTTGTTGGCGGCAGCCTCCAGTTCGCGGATACGGGCGTCGGAGCGGTTGGCTTCCTCCACCGCCTTGCGCGCGATGCCGGACGAGGCTTCGGCCTTGGTGGCGATGTCGTTGATCGACGCCGTCAGTTCCTCCGAAGCGGCGGCGACGGTGCGCACATTGCCGGCGGCCTGTTCGGTGGCCGAGGCGATGGTCGCCGTCTGACCCGATGCGTTTTCAGCGATCTGGTTGAGGCTGAGGGCCGACTGACGCATATCGACCGAAGCCTGTGCGACGCTGTCGACAATGCCGCCGACGGTCATTTCGAACTCTTCGGCCAGCATGGCCATGGCGGCCTTGCGCGACTCGGCGGCGTCGGCCTGACGGCTGATCTCGGCTTCGGAGTCGGCGCGGGCGCGGGTGCGCAGGCTTTCGCGGAAGCCCATCACCGCCTTGCCGATCAGGCCGATTTCGTCGATGCGCCTGGCTTCGGGCACTTCGGCATTGTGGTCGCCGGACGCCATGCGGTCGAAGGTCTTGCCCAGCCCTTTGAGCGGCGAGCCGACCATGCGGCTGATCACCGCGAACAGGATCAGGGCGGCCAGAATGATGCTGATGACCGACAGGACGATCATCACCGTATTGTTGTCGCGCGCCGAGGCGTTGAGCGTGGCTTCGGGCACGGCGACGACCACCGCCCACTTGTCCTGCGTGCCGCCCGCCGAGACGGGAAGGGCCAGATAGCGCCATTCGCCGTCCTTGCCCGGTGCGTCGATCGTGACCGGCTTGTTGCCGGCAATGGCCTCGGCGGCAGCCCTGGCCGAGGCCGGATCGATGTCTTTCAGGGGCTTGCCGTTGGCCTTGGCGTCGGGATAGCTGACCGCGAGCCCGGTATTGGTCACCAGAGTGACGAAGCCCGTGCCGAAGGGCTTCACCGCGCTCATGTCCTGATGCAGCTTGTCGAGCGAGATGTCGACGCCGCCCGATCCCATGAACTGCCCGTTGACCTTGATCGGCGCGCTGAAGGTCATGATCAGCATGGTCTTGCCGCCCACGGAATAGTCGTAGGGCTGGATGGCGATCATGCGGTCGTTCTGCTTGGGCAGCAGATAATAGTCGCCGGCGCCCGGCTTGTCGTAGTCGATCAGGGGTTCCTTGACGATATGGCCCGAACCGCGGTTCCAGTAGGGCAGGTAACGGCCGGAGGCGTCGTGGCCCTCGGCCCCGGCAAAGCTGGCGTCCTTGCCGTCCACGGCGTTCGGCTCCCAGCCTGACCACACGCCCAAAAGGTCGGGATTATGCTCCAGCGACGCCCTGAGGACGCTGTCGTAGACGCCGCGTTCCGTAACGCCCTGACTGCGCAGGGCCGCCATGGTGCTCACCGTCTCCTGCGCCGTGCGGGCGGCGAGATCGAGGCGGTTCTGCACGCGGGCGGCCTGGCTTTCGGCGACATTGATCTGAAGGTCGCCGTTTTGCCCCGACAGGGTGCCGTTGGTCTTCTGCGAGATCAGGAAGGTGCCGATGCCGAAGACGGCGGCAACGGTAAGCGCGCCTATGCCGGCGATGCGGGCGGAGAGGGAGCGGGAAAACATGGGGGTATCCGGGGTGCGGTGGCGTTTATGGTTAATGTCGCCGATTCTTGTTGCCGAAAGCTTAATCGGCGTTATCCGGAGGCGTCTTTTCATATCCGGCTGTGCTTGACTTTGCCGGGGTTTGTCGCCATAAGCGCCGCTTCTCCCGCCTGCCATCGGTATGCGGGCTATTACGGGTTGATCCTGAACCGCCGTTGAAATCGCTGTCTTGCACTCTCGCAGGGCGCCGGTCAGGGTTATATGAAGGTAAGACTATGTCGAAGCGCCACAGCGCCAAGTACAAGCTCGACCGCGCCATGGGTGAAAACCTGTGGGGCCGTCCCAAGTCCCCCGTCAACAAGCGCTCCTACGGTCCGGGCCAGCACGGTCAGCGTCGTAAGCAAAAGGTTTCGGACTTCGGTCTGCAACTGCGCGCCAAGCAGAAGCTGAAGGGTTACTACGGTAACATCACCGAGAAGCAGTTCTCGAAGATCTACGAAGAGGCCGATCGCCGCAAGGGCAACACCTCGGAGAACCTCATCGCTCTGCTCGAGTCGCGTCTGGACGCCATCGTCTATCGCTGCAAGTTCGTGCCGACCGTATGGGCTGCCCGTCAGTTCGTCAACCACGGCCACGTTCTGGTCAACGGCAAGAAGGTGAACATCGCCTCTTACCGCGTGAAGGCCGGCGACGTCGTCGAAGTCCGCGAGCGTTCGCGCAATATGGCCCTGGTTCTCGAAGCCCTGCAATCGCCTGAGCGCGATGTGCCGGACTATATCGAACTGGACGCCAAGGCGATGAAGGCCACCTACATCCGTATGCCGGAACTGTCGGAAGTTCCGTATCCGGTGAAGATGGAGCCGAACCTGATCGTCGAATACTACTCGTCCTAAGCACGTCCTGACGGGCTGCAAATGCCCGTCTTTTTGCGCGCCCTTGCTCATGTACTTAAGTACACATCGCTTCGGGTGCTCAAAAGCCAGACATTTTCACCACGTCATTACGGCTTAGCACAGGTTAGAGACAAGAAACCCCGGAAGGTTTGCCTTCCGGGGTTTTTCTTATGTCTTATCGCCTGCCTTCGCCGCGTCGTCATCGGCGGGTTCGACCTTGGGTGCGCCGGCGGAGAGGATGGCCATGACCTCGGTCTTCGACTTCCCGGCGTCGATGGCCTCGACCACGGCGACAAGCCGTTCGGTGGATGCGCCGCCGTGCGGATTATTGGCCAGCGGCAGGAGGATCGCGCGGGCTTCGGCCATACGATCCTTGCGGATCATGAGCATGGCCGCAAAGACGGCGTAGTCTCGCACCGCCGGAGCCAGCACATGCGCCTGATAGGCGGCATTGACCGTGTTGTCGTCCGGATAATCCGGCCCTTCCTTGCCCGCGCGCGCCAGATAGTTGAGATTGGAGGCATTCAGCGGATCGAGTTTGTAAGACTTGCCGAACGCTTCGCGCGCCTTGCGCATCTGGGTTTCGTAGGTTTCGCCGGCGGCGAAAACCTTCTGGCGGCTCATCAGAAACCAGATTTGACCCAGTCGGTAGAAGCCTTCGGCATCGTCGGGACGGGCCGCCGTATAGGCCAGATAATGATCGAGCGCCTTCTGCGCGTCGCCCAGTTGGACTTCGGCGCGCATCAGCACGCCCTCGGCGTAGGCGTCGCCGGGATGTTCGGCGGCTTCTTTGCGAACCCTGGTCAGCAGAACGGATTTGTAGGCCTGCGGGATACAGCTCATGGAGCCCGCATCCCACAGGGCCAGCTTGTCGGCGCTGGCCGGCATGGGCGACACGCTGACCTGCGGTTCTGGCATGTTGTTGAACCGGTAGACCGTGGCCTTGAGCGAATTCATATAGCTCCACAGCACCGAGGACAGCGATTTGACCGGCACGCCGAAGGCCGCTTCGAACGCCTTGACCGCGTCTTCGCCGGTGCTGCGCGCCTCAAGATAGCGGCCGAAGGCCTGCTTGCGCGCGGGATCGCTCATGATCCAGTGGGTCAGCAGCCAGGATTGCGGATAGAAGTTGGAACCCGCCCGCCGCGTCGACGGGGCGTCGTTTAATATGTCTTCGTATTTGAGGGTGCCGTTCGAATTCAGTTGGCGGATACGCATCGACAGGGCCATGCCGACGACGGCCTGATCGTCCAGAATCTTGGTCGTGCCGTAATATTCGGCGAAGCCCTCGACGAACCAGCGCGGATAGACGGTCTGTGCGTTCTGGAACATGAACATGTGCGCATATTCATGGAAGAAGATGTGCTGGCTGGTGTTTTCCGCCACGTTTTCGACCTTGGACGCCGAGCCCACGGCGTCGCCTTCGTAGGTCGAAAAACCGGCAATGCCGACGGGGCAGATGCGCACGAAACCGGCCACGGTCGAAGGCACGTCCGGCCACACCTGCTTCAGATCCGACGTGCTTTTGAGGAAGAAGAGCTTCATACGCGGTTCGGGCTGGGTGTCCGGCCCCGACAGGCCGTAAAAAGCCCCGATGATGTAGCGGTATTTTTCGAGGTTACGCACATAGGCTTCGGTCGCCCTGGCGTTGACGTTCGAGTAGACGATGAAATGCTCGCTCTCGGCCTTTACCCACGTGTCGGCGTATACCGGACCGGCGGCGATGAAACCGATTACGATGGCGGCGAACGTGCGGCAGACTCCCCCGAACCGGCGCATAAAATATTCCCCCTCAAATTCAACGGCCTCCATCTAAAGGCAAGTGAGGCCTCTCAGCAAGGGGAGCGCGCAAAAAAGCCCGGCACAACGGCCGGGCTTTTCGTGGATAAGGCTGAGGTTGTGCTTAAGCCTCGATGACGCCCTTTTCGGTCAGCAGGGTCTTCAGTTCGCCGTTCTGAAACAGTTCGCGCACGATGTCGGCGCCGCCGATGAACTCTTCCTTGACGTAGAGCTGCGGGATGGTCGGCCAGTCGGAAAAGGCCTTGATGCCTTCGCGCAGGTCGTTGTCCTGCAGCACGTCGACGCCGGCAAATTCCACGCCCAGATGGTCCAGCACCTGAACCACCAGCGACGAGAAGCCGCAGCGCGGCTGATCCGGCGTGCCCTTCATGAACAGAACGACGGGATTGGTCTTGATGGTGCCATCGATGAACTGATGGACTTCGGGATTGAGATCGACGCTCACGGCGGCACTCCGGCTGAAACAGTTATCGTCCGATATAGGCACAGACCGGCGCAAAATCCAGTGGATCAGGCGGGTTTCTGCTGCGGACCCTGCGCCGAAAAGCGGGCCATCTCGATCTGGGCGGGGACCGAAGTCGGCATGGCGCGCTCGACGACGCTGGCCAGCGCTTCCAGATGGTCGGGGGTGTCGGCATCGACGAACAGGGTCGAAAGGTTCGGCTGGGTCAGGGCGTAGGACAGGCACAGTTCCTCCGCCGTCCAGTCCGGCGTCTGGTGCAGGAAGGCGTAGGTGCCGCGTCCGGCCAGCGGATCGGCAGGCTTGCCGCCGAACCAGCCGCGTCGGGCGGCCTTGGGGACGACGTCCGCGGCCCTCTGATAGGCGTCGGGGAAGAAGTCGTGGCCGAAGACCGACAGGCCGCGCGCCAGGGCGTAATCGAGCAGGTGGCGCTTGTTCCACGAGGTGTCGATGTCGAACACCGTCTTGAGAATATTGAAGCGCCCGTCATCGACGGCGGCCTTGATCAGGTCGTTATTGGCCGTGGCCCCGGTGAATTTCAACATGCCCGCGTCGCGCAGGGCGCTGATGAAGGTCCAGCTACGATCGGGGATGCGGTCGAAGCCGTTGGCGTGGAAGACCAGCAGGTCGATCCATTGCAGCCCGGAGGTCTTCACCGCGCCGCGCAGGCGTTCGCGCAGAGGCTCCAGCCGGTATTCGTCCGCCGGATCGGGGCTGCCTTCCTCTTCGGCGCTCAGCGACACGAAGAGGATGCGGCGGTCGGCGATGGCGAAGGTCTGAGCCGCGGTATGCAGGCAGTCCGGATGCGCCGAGGTCAGGTGGAAGGTGTTGACGCCGTTTTCCAGCGCCGTGCTCAGCAGGCGTTCCAGCGCATTGCGGTTACGGCCGAGCTTCGCCCACGACACATTGAGCCCGATAGCGGAAAGGGCCTGACCGGATCGTCCGAAGGGGCGGTAACGCATACTCGGTCTCCCCTTTGATTATGGGGCGCGGGTTTCGAGGGCGAGGGCGTGCAGCGGGCCGCTCATCAGATCGGACAGGGCGGCATAGACCTTCTGGTGCTGACGCACGCGCGGCATCCCGGCAAAACCGGCATCGGTGATATAGGCCTTGTAGTGGTCGCCGTCGCCGGCCAGATCCTCGATGACGATTACGGCGTCGGGGAAGGCGGCCTTCAGGCGGGCTTCGAGGTCGGATTGGGCGACGGGCATGGGAAAAGCCTTGAGAACGACTCGATTAACAAACACAATCGGTTTTGAACTATCACGTAATGGGTTAACAAGTGGCAATTGCGTCTGTTCCGCCCCTTATCCTCACGCCTTTCCGGACCCCGCCCGCATGACCAACCTGACGGATATCCGCAACCCCAAGCCCAGGCCGTGGGTGCGTGGGGTGCAGGTGCTGGCCTTCGTCGTGCCGCTCCTTATCGCGGGCGCGTGGCTGTGGCAGGAGAACGAGCGCTGGCGCGGGGTGAAGGTCTACAAGACCGCCTTCGACTACGAAATGGCCTATGCCGAGATCGGCGTCCTCAACTCTCAGGTCTATGTGGCGCGCGCCTACGACAACGGCTTTCAGGTCGACAAGGACCCGAAAAGGGCCGTTGAGTGGTATCAAAAGGCCGCGGCCCAGAGCCATGCCGAGGCACAGTATCAACTGGCGCGGCACTATCTGAGCGGCGAAGGGATTGCGAAGGACGACACGCAGGGTTTCGTCTGGGCCCAGCGCGCGGCTTTCAAGAACTATCCGCAGGGCCTGCTGCTGGCCGGGCAGATGCTATGCGAAGGGCGCGGCGTCGAGGCGGATTGTACGCGCGGGGTGGAGTTGATCCGCAAGAGCGCAGAGGGCGGCCTGCCTGAGGCGCAGACGGAGTGGGCGCGGCGGCTGGAAACGGGCGAGGGGACGGCGAAAGACCTGACCGAGGCCTATGTCTGGTACGCGCTGGCGCATGAGGCGCGCACCTGGCAGGTGGCAAAGCCGCCGGTATCCGCCGATCTGGAGCGGTTGACGCCGCTGATGACCAGGGCGCAACTTGCCGAGGCAGCAAAGCGCTTCAACGCACGCCGCCCTGAGCGGGTAAGGCCGGGGCAAAATCAGGTGAAGTTCTAATCTCCTCCCTGTGCCGAAGGCATGGGGAGGTGGCGCGCCGAAGGCGTGACGGAGGGGGACGACGCAAATCTATCCTTTTGGCGCGATCTTTTAATCAGGGTCTATGCAAGCCTCCCGATCGGAGTCACCCCCCTCCGTCATTTGCCGACAAGTCGTCAAATGCCACCTCCCCATCGCTGCGCGACAGGGAGGAGGGAGTTACGCCATAAATTCCGGCAGCCAGCGCTCATTGGCGGCCTTCAATTCCGTAAGCGACAGCGACATCGCCCCCGTCAGGCTGAGGTCCGAACCGACCGCGACGCCGATGGTCGCCGCCGGTACGCCGGCCTCGGCGGCCTTGGCCAGCACCAGATGCGCCGAGGCTTCGTCCACCGCGATCAGATAGCGCGCCTGATCCTCGGCGAAGGCAAAGACGTGGTCTTCGAGGTCGGTGGGGTTCTTCAGTTCGATGCCGACCTTGGACGCCGTGGCCATGTCGAAGGCCGCCGGCAAGAGGCCGCCGTCGGACAGGTCGTGCACAGCCTTGGCCGTCTTCGACAGGATGAGGTCGCGCACGAAGTCGCCATTGCGCTTTTCGACGCTGAGATCGACCTTCGGCGGCGCGCCGGCTTCGATGCCGTGCACTTCGCGTAAGTAAATGGACGAGCCCAGTTCGCCGACGGTTTCACCGACGAGGACCAGCACCTGACCGGCCTTCAGCGTGTTGAAGCCGACGCGCTGATCGTAGTCGGCCAGCAGGCCCACAGCGCCCACGGTCGGCGTCGGCGGAATGGCGACGCCGTTGGTTTCGTTGTACAGCGACACATTGCCCGACACGACGGGGAAGTTCAGTTCGCGGCAGGCTTCGGCCATGCCGTCGATGGCGCGGACGATCTGCCCCATGATCTTCGGACGTTCGGGGTTGCCGAAGTTCAGATTGTCGGTGATGGCGATAGGCTCGGCGCCTACGGCGGTCAGGTTGCGCCAGGCCTCGGCCACGGCCTGCTTGCCGCCCTCATAGGGATTGGCTTTGACGTAGCGCGGGGTGACGTCGGAGGTGACGGCGAGCGCCTTCTTGGTGCCGTGGACGCGGACCATACCGGCGTCCGCACCGGTCGCCGAATCGGCCAGGGTGTCGGCCATGACGTGACGGTCGTACTGTTCCCACAGCCAGCGCTTCGACGCCATGTCGGGCGAGGCGAGAATCTTCAGCAGGGCGTCGCCGACCGGAGCCGACGGCGCATGGCCGAGCGGCGCTTCCATGTCCGGTTCGACCCACGGACGGTCGTACAGCGGTGCGTCGTCCGACAGCGGTCCCAGCGGCAGGTCGCAGACGACCTCGCCCTTGTGCGTCAGGACGATATGTCCCGACGTGTTGGTTTCACCGATGACGGCGGCGTCGAGGCCCCACTTTTCGAAGATGCGGTAACCGTCGTTTTCGCGGCCCGGCTTGAGGATGGCCAGCATTCTTTCTTGTGATTCCGAGAGCATCATCTCGTAGGCCGACATATTCTCTTCGCGCTGCGGAACCTTATCGAGGTCGAGCGTGATGCCGAGTCCGCCCTTGCCGGCCATTTCGACCGATGAGGAGGTGAGGCCCGCGGCGCCCATGTCCTGAATGGCGGCGACTGCACCCGAAGCCATCAGTTCCAGCGTCGCTTCGATCAGCAGCTTTTCGGCGAAGGGGTCGCCGACCTGAACCGTCGGGCGCTTCTCTTCGGAATCTTCCGAGAATTCGGCCGAGGACATGGTTGCGCCGTGGATGCCGTCGCGGCCGGTTTTGGAGCCGAAATAGACGACCGGCAGGCCGGGTTCGGGCGCGGCGGAATAGAAGATCTTGTCGGCGTCGGCGAGGCCCACGCACATGGCGTTGACGAGGCAGTTGCCGTTATAGCCCGAGTGGAAGTTGGTCTCACCGGCCACGGTCGGCACGCCGACGCAGTTGCCGTAACCGCCGATGCCGGCGACCACGCCTTCGACGATGCGTTTGGTTTTGGGGTGGGAGGGCTCACCGAAGCGGAGGGCATTGAGCAGCGCCACCGGGCGCGCGCCCATGGTGAAGACGTCACGCATGATGCCGCCCACGCCCGTCGCCGCGCCCTGATAGGGCTCGATATAGGACGGGTGGTTGTGCGACTCCATTTTGAAAATACAGGCTTGACCGTCGCCGATGTCGATGACGCCGGCGTTCTCGCCCGGCCCGCAGATGACGCGTTCGCCGGTCACCGGGAACTTGCGCAGGTGCGGGCGCGAGGATTTGTACGAGCAGTGCTCGGACCACATGACCGAGAAGACGCCCAGTTCGACATAGTTGGGTTCACGGCCCAGACGGTCGAGAATGACCTGATATTCGTCGGGCTTCAGGCCGAATTCGGCGGCGTATTCGGCCATGGTCTTTTGGGCGGTGGTCGTGGTCATGGGTCTTACCTTGCATATGTGCCCCCTCTCCCCGCAGACGGGGAGAGGGCTGGGGTGAGGGGCATGCTGAGACTTGGGTAAGCCCCTTCACCGGCCCTTGCGGGCCTCCGTCTCCCCGCGCGCAGGGAGCAGGGAAAATTATGCCGCCTGAAGCACGCGCATCAGGCTGTGGAACAGCGGCGCGCCGTCGGCGGAACCGAGCGCCGGTTCGAAGGCGCGGTCGGGGTGCGGCATCATGCCCAGCACATTGCCGGCGCTGTTCATGATCCCGGCGATGTCGTTTACCGAACCGTTGGGGTTCTCGACATAGCGGAACACCACCTGATTATTGTCTTCGATGGCCTTCAGCGTCTCTGTGTCGGCGAAGAAGTTGCCGTCGCCATTGCCCTGCGTCATCCACACGCTGGCCTTGTCGCCATAGGCCGAGGTGAAACGCGTATGGCGGTTTTCGATGGTCAGTTCGATCGGCTTGCACACGTATTTCAGACCGGCATTGCGCATCAGCGCGCCCGGCAGCAGGCCCGCTTCGCACAGGATCTGGAAGCCGTTGCAGATGCCGACGACCGAGACGCCGCGATGAGCGGCCTTGACCACCTCGGCCATCACCGGCGACAGCGAGGCCATGGCCCCGCAGCGCAGATAATCGCCATAGGAGAAGCCGCCCGGCACGACGATCAGGTCGAGGCCCGACGGCAGGCTGGTCTCCTGATGCCAGACCAGGCTGACAGCAGCACCGGTCGTCACCTCGACCGCTACCTTGCAGTCGCGGTCGCAGTTGGAACCCGGAAAGACGAGGACGGCGGCTTTCATCTTACGCGACCTCGATGCGGTAGGATTCGATGACGGTGTTGGCCAGAAGCTTTTCGCACATGGTCTTGACCTCGGCTTCGGCAGCGGCCTTGTCCGGGCTCTTTACATCGAACTCCAGCACCTTGCCGACGCGGACGTTCGACACGTCGCTCCAGCCGGATGCCGTCGCGAGACCGTTGAGCGCGCCTTCGACGGCCTTGCCCTGCACATCCAGAACGCCGGCCTTGAGGAAGATATGAACCGTGGCTTTCATCTTTTCACTTCACTTGAGAGGGTAAGCAAAAAGTCCACCGTGACCGATGGACTTCTTTGAGAGTTACTGCGCGCCGCCTTCGATCACGCGGGGCATGTCTTTCATGATGCCGAGGCGTTTGGCCACCTCGGTATAGGATTCGATCACGTCGCCCATATCGCGGCGGAAACGGTCCTTGTCGAGCTTTTCGCCCGACGCCGTGTCCCACAGGCGGCACGAATCCGGGCTGATCTCGTCGGCCAGGATGACGCGCGCGAACTCGCCTTCGAACAGGCGGCCGAACTCGATCTTGAAATCCACCAGCGTGATGCCGACGGCGGCGAACAGGCCGCACAAGAAGTCGTTGACGCGCAGCGTCATGGCCAAAATGTCGTCGATTTCCTGAGTCGTGGCCCAGTTGAAGGCCGTGATGTGTTCTTCCGTAATCATGGGATCGCCCATCTCGTCGTTCTTGTAGTAGAACTCGATGA
Source organism: Asticcacaulis sp. AND118 (assembly GCF_020535245.1). GTDB lineage: Bacteria > Pseudomonadota > Alphaproteobacteria > Caulobacterales > Caulobacteraceae > Asticcacaulis. Next base: position 1,349,828 of record NZ_CP084910.1, read on the forward strand.
TCGAGCGCGGAAGCTGCTGGCCTTCGGGCAGGTTGAAGCGCTTGGCCATCGAACCGGCGACGACGTTGCGGCAGACGACCTCCAGCGGAATGATCTCGACTTCGCGGATCAGTTGCTCACGCAAGGACAGGCGCTTGATGAAGTGGTTCTGGACGCCGATATTGGTCAGCCTGGTCATCACGAACTCGCTGATGCGGTTGTTGATGACGCCCTTGCCTTCGAGTTGCGCCTTCTTCTCGCCGTTGAAGGCGGTGGCGTCGTCCTTGAAGTACTGAACCAGTGTGCCGGGCTCAGGGCCTTCGTACAGAATCTTGGCCTTGCCTTCGTAGATCTTCTTGCGGCGGGTGGTCATGGCGCCATCTCCAGAAAGGGCAGCGCATGTGCAGACGTCGGAATAGTCAAACCGTCCGGGCCAGCCGGGGGGATAGTCGGAGAAGGTTTGAAAAGGCGTCTGCCGCACGGCTGTGAAAGAGGCATCCGAGGGATGCGATTGGGTGCAGCCAATAATCAAAAACTTTTGTGATGTAAATGACGGTTTGTGTTGCACGGGGTCATGGCGCGCATTAAAACCGGAATGACAAGTGAGGTTTATCCCTATGACGACGTTTGATGACCGATCCAAAGGTTTCGAAGCGCAGTTCGCCCAGAGTGAAGAGTTTGAATTCAAGGCCGTAGCGCGCCGTAACCGCATGCTCGGCCTGTGGGCGGGGGAAAAGATGGGCCTGTCCGGCGACAGCCTCGAAAACTACGCCAAGGCCGTGGTCCGCGCCGACTTCGAACAGCCGGGCGAGGAAGACGTGATTCGCAAGGTGCTGGGCGACCTTACCGCCTCCAACCTTCCGGTGCGGGAAACGGAGGTTCGGACCAAGGCGGTCGAGTTTCTGGCTCAGGCGCGTGAAGCGCTGAAGGGCGAGCAGTAACAATGGAACCCGGTCGCAAGGCCGGGTTTTTTATGTTCGGGGGGACTGTGAAAAGAGCTATAGGATTTGTCGTCTGGTTACTGCTGGCCTGCGGGAGCGCTCATGCGCTCAGTCAGGGAGAACTTAACAGTTTCGTGGAGCCAGCGGACGTGGCCGGCTATCCCGATATGAAATTGCGAAACGCGCATCCCCACCTTTATCTGAAAGACGAAGGTGATTTCGATGGAGATGGTCAGGCTGAGCGTGTCGTTTTCTGGAAAACTGATCAGGGGCGAGTTTATATCGCCTCCCATCTCACCGGAAGTTACTTTCAGGAATTGCCGACCGGTACCCTCAGCCTGTCAAAGGATATGCCGCGCATGGGGCTGCGCACGGTCAAGCCGGGTGTCTATAAAACAGCTTGTGTCAAAGGGTATGGCAAGACCAACGTCAAGTGCGTGAAGTCGGTGACACTGAAACGTGACGCTATCGAGGTTTTCACCTTCGAAGCCGCATCGACGCTCTATGTCTGGAACGGTAAGGCGTTCGACGTCTATCCGCTCAGCGACTAGGCGAACCGGCCGGTCACCGCAAAGCGCGGGGCGCCGGCATAGGCGGCCAGCGACGCGACCGAGCGCGGCTGATCCCCGGCATAGAGGGCCAGATCGTTCAGGCGCGGCATGATCCCGCCTTCGATATCGCCCGACGGCGAATGGAACAGGATCTGTCCGCCCCAGTCCGAGCGCCAGTCGTGGGTGAAGTTCCACTCGAACGTCAAGGCCGCCTGAGCGTCGGTATGCATGGTGAAGAAATCGCCGGGGCGGTAGCCGGTGGCGGTCAGGCTTTGCAGTTTCAACCCCGAAAGCCCGGTCAGCTTTTCGCAGAGGGCGGCGAACTCCGCCGACCACAGCAGTTTGGCCAGTGCGAACAGCGGATGATCTTCGCCGAGATTCTGCAGGGCTTCTTTTGCGGTCAGGTCGTAACCGAGGTGCAGGAAGCTCAGGCCGGTCTGGGCGCGTTCGGCGGCGGCGGCGAGGCGGTCCTGAATTTCCGACGGGTTCAGCGTTTCAAGCTCGGTGCGCGACAGAACGTCCGGCTGGCCTTCTGCGTCGACCAGATGCAGTTCCCACAGGGTCTGTTGCTCCAGCGCATGATGGATGGCGTGGGCGTCTTCGTGCGACAGCGCGCCTTCGAGCCGGATGCGGCCCTTGCGGTTGAAGCGGTCGCGGTATCCGTCGAAATCGAAGGCGTCGGTCAGAAGGGTAAGGGACATGATTTACTCCATCCTCCCCCTGCGAAGTGGGGGAGCGGGGCGGCCCGTGCCGTGGCATTGAGCTTTAGCGAAAATGACGGAGGGGGCACTTGGCTGCGGTGGCCCCCTCCGTCAGCGACTTCGCGCTGACACCTCCCCCGCTGCGCAGGGGAGGAGGTAATCTATTCCCCGAACACGCGGGCGAAGATCGTATCGACGTGCTTGGTGTGGTAGCCGAGGTCGAAGAAGGGCTCCAGTTCTTCACGCGTGAAGAACTTCGACACATCCTCATCGGCGCTGAGAAAATCGAGGAAATTGCCTTCGCCGCGCCAGACGCGCATGGCGTTGCGCTGAACCGCCGAATAGCTGTCTTCGCGCGACATGCCCTTTTGCGTCAGGGCCAGAAGCACGCGCTGCGAATGGACGAGGCCACCCAGACGGTCGAGATTCTTCTGCATGTTTTCCGGATAGACCAGCAGGTTCTCGACCACGCCGGCCAGACGGCGCAGCGCAAAGTCCAGATGCACGCAGGCGTCCGGCGCAATACCGCGTTCGACCGAAGAGTGCGAAATATCGCGTTCGTGCCACAGGGCGACGTTTTCCATCGCGGGCACCACCGCCGAACGCACCAGCCGGGCCAGACCGGTCAGGTTTTCGGTCAGGACCGGGTTGCGCTTGTGCGGCATGGCCGACGAGCCCTTCTGGCCCTTGGAGAAAAACTCCTCGGCTTCCAGCACCTCGGTGCGTTGCAGGTGGCGGATTTCGACGGCCAGGCGCTCGATCGAAGACGCTACGACGCCCAGCGCCGCGAAGAAGGCGGCGTGACGGTCGCGCGGGATGACCTGCGTCGAAACGGGCTCGATGCTCAGGCCCATCTTTTCGGCGACATAGAGTTCGACTTCGGGCGAGACGTTGGCGAAGGTGCCGACGGCGCCGGAAATGGCGCAGGTCGAGATTTCCTCGCGCGCGACTTCGAGGCGCTTACGGGCGCGAACGAATTCGGCGTAATAGCCGGCCAGCTTGAGGCCGAAGGTCACCGGCTCGGCGTGGATGCCGTGCGAACGGCCGACGGTCGCGGTGAACTTGTGTTCCAGCGCGCGCTTTTTCAGCGCCGCCAGCACCAGATCGGTACCTTCGAGCAGCAGATCGGCCGAGCGCTGAAGCTGAACCGCGAAACAGGTGTCCAGCACGTCCGACGAGGTCATGCCCTGGTGCAGGAAGCGGGCTTCCGGCCCGACGATTTCCGACACATGGGTCAGGAAGGCGATGACGTCGTGCTTCACCGTGCGTTCGATCTCGTCGATGCGGTCGGCGTCGAACTGCGCATCCTTGCCCTTGATCCACAGGGTTTCGGCGGCCTCGGTCGGGATGACGCCCAGTTCGGCCATTTTGGTGGCGGCGTGGGCCTCGATTTCGAACCAGATCTTGTACTTGGTCGACGGGTCCCAGATGGCGGCGGCGTCCTGACGGGAATAACGGGGGATCATGGCGAGGTCCGGTCTGAGGGGGATAAAAAGGTCGCGGTTCTGTTGGGCGGATGCGCCCTCCGAGTCAAGATTTAAATGTACTTTTCGCGCCGGGCAGGGTTTGGTAGGGCTAAGGGACTGACAGCGCTGACATAGGCGCGGAGATAAGGGAGAAACGGGATGAAACAGGCGCTTCTGGCCGGCGTGGTGATGGCGTTCGCAGGCGGTGCGGCGACGGCCCAGCCGAACCTGCCGCGGCCCTATCAGTACCACTATATGGAGTTCCCGACGCTCAACCAGACGGGTTTTCAACCGCAGTCGCCCAAGATTGCCGTCTATGCCGTGCCGGAAGACGCGCCCGCGCCTGCCGGCAGGGAATGGCCCGCCGTCGATTGGGTGGTGAAGGACGCGGTCAACACCATTGTGCTGTCCGGCCGAAGCGAGCCCTTCGGTCTCAATGCCGGGTCCGGCAAGGTGGTGTATCAGATCGATTTTTCCGCCCTGACGACGCCGGGCAGCGGCTATGTGGTCGGGGTGAAACGCGGAGATTCCTATAAGGTCAGCGCGCCTTTCGATATTCGGGCTGATGTCTATCAATCATTGAAATATGACGCGCTGGCCTTCTTCTATCATCAGCGCGTCAGCGTGCCGATCGAGGCGACATATGTCGGCGAGCGCTTTGCCCGACCTGTGGCGCACGCGAAGGAGATCGTCACCTGCTGGGGACCGAAGGACCATCGCGGCAACCACTGGGGCGGTTGTCCCTATACGCTCGATGTCTCGAAGGGCTGGTACGACGCCGGAGATCAGGGCAAGTACGTCGTCAATGGCGGGATCAGCGTCTGGACGTTGATGAACGCCTATGAGGTGGCGCGGGAAAAGGGCGATACTTCATTTGACGATGGCCGGGTGAAAATCCCCGAAGCGGGCAATGGCGTCAACGACCTGCTGGATGAGGTGCGCTTCGAGATGGACTTCCTGCTGGCCATGCAGGTACCAGAGAGCCAGACCCTGAATCTCCCGTTAGGTGATCAGCACAAGTCTCTGGACAAGCTCAAATTTACCCGTGTCGATGCGTCGGGTATGGCGCACCACAAGATGCATGATGAGCACTGGACGCCGGTGCCGACACTGCCGCACGAGGATAGGGAAAAGCGCGGTCTCAGCTACCCCTCGACGGCGGCGACGCTGAACCTCGCGGCGGTCGCCGCCCAGTGCGCGCGGGTCTTCAAAAGCGTGGACGATGCCTATGCCGACCGTTGCCTGACGGCGGCCAAAAAGGCCTATGCCGCGGCGAAGCGCGTCCCCGATGCCTATGCCATCGATGTCCTGCCGGGCGGCGGCGGGGGCTATGGCGACGGCCACCTGAGCGACGAATTTTACTGGGCGGCGGCGGAGCTTTACGCCACGACCGGCGAGGCAGCCTATCTTGCCGACCTCAAGGCCTCGCCGCACGCTCTGAGCGTGGCGGACTTCAACTGGGGCCAGGTCGATACGCCCGGAACCCTGACGCTGGCGAGCGTCGATACACCATGGCGCGAGGCGGCACGCAAGGCAGTGATCGCCCGTGCCGATGCGCTTAAAAACGAAACCGCGGGGCAGGGCTATCGCATCGCCTTCGACCGGTCCTATGTCTGGGGCTCGACGGCGGACGTTATGAACCGGGCGATGATTCTGGCTCGCGCAGCGGATTTCAGCGGCCATCGCGCCTATCGCGATGAGGCCCTCAACCTGATGGATTACGTTCTGGGCCGCAACCCGCTGAATTTCAGCTATGTTTCCGGTTACGGCGAACGCGCCATGCAGCACCCGCACCACCGTTTCTGGGCGAATGACGGCAAACTGCCACCCCCGCCGCCGGGCGTCATCGCCGGTGGCCCGAACCAGAACCCCGGCGATCCCGACGCGCAGGCGGCGTTGAAAGGCTGCGCGCCGCAGATATGCTATGTCGACCTGATCGGCAGCTATTCGACCAATGAGGTGGCGATCAACTGGAACGCGCCGCTGTTCTGGGTGGCGGCGTGGCTGGACGGAACCCGCAAGTAACAGGCTTCGAACAAGGTTAATTTACCCGAACGGCGCGAGTTGGGTTGGCGTGAGGGTTAATAAGGCGTTAAACTTGTCCCGGCTGATTTGTTTGTGAGGTGGCTGAGATGAGGAACTGGACGCTGAAAACCGGGGCGTCGCTGCTGGCGCTGGCGGTATTTGCGTACGGCGCGGGCGCGATGGCGGGCGAAAAGAAGGCCCGTCCGGCCGTGCGGCCGGCTTCCGAAGCCGTGTTGACGGGCACGCCGTCCAGCTACGGTGCGTCCGGCGCGCAGGGCGTCTATATGGGCGAGGCGAAAGCGCCGGACGTCAGAAACCCGGACGTCAAAACCGACGTCAAAAAGGGCGACTGTCCCAAGGGCGCCATTGCCGGCGACCATCCGGACCTGCCGGCCTATGTGGTCAAGGACGCCCGCCCCAATCAGTGCTATACGCGCCTGATGAAGGCCCCGGTGCTGGAAACCTACGCTGAAAAGGTGCTGGTCGAACCCGAACGCGTCGAAACGCGCACCCTTCCCGAAGAATGGCGCTGGGCCGAGCGCAAGGTCATGGTCCAGCCCGAGCGCGTCGAGCGCAAGGTGATCCCGGCCGTCACCCGCAAGGTCTATGAAGAGCGCGTGGTGCAGGAAGCGTCGTGGCGTGAGGAAACCGTCCCGCCGGTCTATGAGAAGCGCATGGAAAGCGTCATGGTGCGCCCGGCGCGTCAGGAATGGGTGCGCTCCGAAGGCATCGCCACGGGGGCGGCTCTGGTCACGCCGGGCGAGCATCGTCCGGTGCGTTATCGCGCCGACGGCATGCTGAGCTGGCCCGGCAAGGAGCCGGTGGTTATTCAGAGCGACGCCGAAACCACCGAATATCTGCAAAAAGGCTCGGCCCAGACCGTGTGGTGCCTGAAAGAAGTGCCTGCTGAATATCGCCGCATGGAGCGCATGGTCGAGGTCGAGCCGGCCTCGGTCCGCCGCGTGAAGGTGCCGGCCCGCGTCGAAAAGGTCGAGCGCCTGATCATCGAACGCGAGGAAGAGGTGGTCGAAAAGGTTATCCCGGCGACCTATCGCACCGAAAAGTACAAGGAAATCACCGCCCCGGCGCGCACCGAAAAGTACACGGTGCCGGCGGTCTACAAGACGGTGGACAAGACGCGCGCCGTGAAGGCCCCTGAGCCCGTGTGGCGCGAAGTCCTGTGTGAGCGCAACACCACCCCGGCCAAGGTGAAGGAGATTCAGATCGCCCTGACCAAGCGCGGGTACGATCCGGGTCCGGTCGACGGTACGCTGGGGACCAAGACCGTGGCGGCCATGCAGAAGTTCCAGGCCGATCAGGGCCTGCCGCAGGGCCAGATCTCGGTCGAGGCCGCTGAAGCGCTGGGTGTCAAGATCCGCTAAGTTATCGAAATGAATGGGTAGGGCCGACGCCGGGGGACGAGCGCCGGCCCTTTTTTATTTTTCTAAGCGTGTCACCAAACGGCCTGTATCTGCGTATAAGTCACCAGAGCGCCATCCGATAAAGTGGTCACCACTTTTCGGAAAAATTGCGCGACCACTCAAAAACTGAGAGCGAGATGATGTTTCCACTTTAAATTATCTCGCTCTAGACATTTACGGAGGCCGCCCATGTTGATCCGCCACGCGCCCGACCTGACCGAAAACGAGGTCACGCCGAAGGACGTCTATCTGAGACGGCGCGAGATCATGGCGGCAGGTCTCGGCTTCGGTTTGGGCCTGGGGGCGAATTTGGCCGCAGCGGGCGCACAGGCGGCGCAGATAAGCGGGAAACTCGATGCCAAGCGCACCTTCTGGACCAATGAAACCCCGACCGACCGCGAGGCCGTGACGGGCTATAACAACTTCTACGAATTCGGCACCGACAAGCTGGAACCGGCCAAATACGCCTCGGCCCTGACCACGCGGCCCTGGACGGTGAAGCTCGACGGCGATTGCGCCAAGCCTCAGACCGTCGATATCGACACGCTGATCAGGGGGGCGCTGGAAGAGCGCATCTACCGCCTGCGCTGCGTCGAAGGCTGGTCGATGGTTATTCCGTGGGTCGGCATCCCTCTGGCCGATGTCATCAAGCGCGCCGAACCGCTGTCGAAGGCCAAATATGTGGCCTTCGAGACGGCGGTGCGGCCCAAGGAGATGCGCGGCGTGTCGGACCGCGTCCTGCAATGGCCCTATGTCGAAGGCCTGCGCATGGATGAGGCGACGAACCCGTTGGCCTTGCTGGCCGTGGGCCTGTACGGCGACCTGCTGCCCAATCAGAACGGCGCGCCGATCCGGCTGGTCGTGCCGTGGAAGTACGGTTTCAAATCCATAAAGTCGATCGTGCGGATTTCCTTCACCACGCGCGAGCCGCCGACCTCGTGGAACCGCTACGCGCCGCGCGAATACGGCTTCTATTCCAACGTCAATCCGCAAGTCGATCATCCGCGCTGGTCGCAGGCGTCGGAGCGCCGCATCGGTGAGTTCAAGCGCCGTCCGACCCTGATGTTCAACGGCTATGCCGACAATGTCGCGCACCTCTATGCCGGCATGGATTTGAAGAAGTTCTACTGATGAAGGCGAAACGCGGCTTTACGCCCGACATCGCCATCGTCTGCGCGGTTTGTCTGCTGCCGGCGTTGTGGTTGCTGTGGCGCTTTTTCAACAACGATCTCGGTGTCAATCCGGTCGAGACGGTGGTGCGGCAACTGGGCGTGTGGGGCTTGCGGCTTCTGGTGCTGGGCTTGGCTTTGACGCCGCTGGCGCGTATCTTCCGGCAGGGGCGTTTTATCCGCTGGCGGCGGCCCATCGGCCTGTTCGCCTTTGGCTATGTGAGCCTGCACCTGCTGAGCTATGTCGTCATCGATCAGTATTTCGACTGGGGGCAGATATGGGCGGACATCCTCAAGCGACCCTATATCACCTTCGGCATGATCGCCTTCGCGCTGTTGATCCCGCTGGCGGCGACCTCGTTCAATGCGGCGATCAAACGGCTGGGCGGCGTGGTGTGGCGCAATCTGCATCGGCTGATCTATGTCATCGTGCCGCTGGGGGCTTTGCACTATTTCCTGCTCGTCAAGGCCGACAAGACTTTACCGCTGGTCTATGCCGCGATCATCGGCCTGCTTCTGGGCTGGCGCGTGTGGGAGTGGATAAGGCGCAGAGCCTGACATCCGCTCCGGTTATGGGGTGAAGGGGGCGAGCCCCCTTCAAATCGCCCCGACCTGCTTCATGCTCAGCACGCCTTCGCGGCCGACGATCAGATGGTCGTGGATGGTGATTTTCAGCGGCTTGCCGGCGGCGATAATGGCCTTGGTCATGTCGATATCGCCCTGAGACGGCATCGGGTCGCCGGACGGGTGGTTGTGCATCATCCGATGCCCTTAATTATGTGTTTGATATTAAAGGAATTTATGTGTTTTACTTTTTTAGTGGTGCCGGGATTTGGGAGCTGCATTTGATGCACTATCGTGATCGACACAATTGATCATGGTTGCATCCAGCCAATCCCGTTCAAGCACGACGCCACTCTACACCTGTCTTTCTTTCGGATTTTGGGGACATTGATTTGTCGGGGGCAGCGCATAATCCTCGAGTGAAATATCCTCGCTATTCCGGTACCCTACGATATCGTCCTTTCCGTCGCGATCCAACATAGTTTATTAGACCGGCCTCTTTAAGTGCCGCGATATCGCGGCGCGCTGTTTTGAGGCTGACAGTCCATGCCGTGGCTATCTCCCTCGCATTGCAACGCCCTTCTGTGATTCGGTTCAAAAACCAGCGTTGCCGCTTGTTGAAGGCGAACTGATCGGGGACATTTTTAGGGTCACTTTTGCGGACATGATTGGGGTCAGTTTTCAGCCCGTGCGCTGCTGTGTCGCCACCGGCGATTTCACCAGAAGCATAGGCCTCCCGAGCTCGCGCGAGCGAAATGCGATCGACCGCTTCCGTCGGTGGCGTTGCCAAAGGACTCTCGATCAGTCCTAAAAAGAAGGCTCTGATAACGGGCGAGGAAACCACCAGGCGCAAGAAATATACGGTGTCCGGCCCGTGCTGCCCTGAAAGCCAGTGCTTGACGGTCCTTTCGCTTGCATCTGTTTGGCGCATAAGCTGTTTAATCGCGCGATGGCTATCGCCATGCTCTTTGCGCAGAAGCTCAGCGATGGTCCGCGCATAGATTTCACGTCCACCTAGGACGCCTTTCCACAGGGGTAATTTCCTGCCCTTTTTCGGCAACATCTTCCGTTTTCTCCGCAGCTAGAATGGTGTCCATGCGGAGAGGCGGCAGAGGCTTGCCACAAACTGCGGCTTTAGACGTCTTAACTGCCGCGGTTATGTCCAGGAGTGCGTGATGAGATGAACCGGAGACTTTACGACGATAATCGGCCAGGGCAGCCGGAACGCCCCCTTCGCGCTGCCGAATACGTCCGCATGTCGACGGATCATCAGAAATATTCTACGGAAAACCAATCCGACGCGATCAAACAATATGCCCAGTCTCGCGGAATTGAGATCGTCAAGACCTATGCCGACGCCGGGAAGAGCGGTCTCAAGATCGAGGGGCGCGACGCGCTTCAACAGTTAATCGAGGACGTCAGATCCGGAAGCGTCGAATTCACCTTGGTGCTCGTCTATGACGTTAGCCGCTGGGGAAGATTCCAGGATGCGGACGAAAGCGCGTACTACGAATATCTCTGCCGACGCGCCGGTATCGCTGTGGAGTACTGCGCCGAGCAATTCGACAACGACGGTAGTCCGATCTCGACCATTGTAAAAGGCGTGAAGCGGGCGATGGCCGGCGAATACAGCCGTGAACTATCAACCAAGGTGTTTGCAGGCCAAGGTCGCCTGATCGAGAAGGGTTATCGGCAGGGTGGGCCAGCGGGGTTCGGCTTACGTCGAACACTCATCGACGAGCACGGTGTCACCAAGGGCTTTCTCGAACGGGGCGAGCACAAAAGCATCCAGACCGATCGAGTGATTTTAACGTTGGGCCCTGCCGAGGAAGTCAATCTGGTTCGCGAAATCTACCGCTCGTTTGTTCATCAGGGATACAGCGAAAGCCAGATTGCAGCCGATCTCAATAGGCGGGGCATTCCCACAGACCTCGGGCGTCCTTGGACCAGGGGAACCGTCCACCAGGTTCTGATCAATGAAAAATATGTGGGCGACAATGTTTGGAACCGCCAATCCTTCAAGCTGAAGAAAAAGCGCGTCCAGAACGATCCCGAAATGTGGATCCGTGCGCAGGATGCGTTTGCAGCCGTCGTCGAGCGCGAGTTATTCGAAGCGGCAAGAACGATGATCAGCGCGCGCTCCTTTCGCCTCAGCGATGAGGAGATGTTGCAGTCCCTGAGAAAGCTGTATCATCAACGGGGTTTGCTTTCGGGGATCGTTATCGACGAATGTGACGGGATGCCGTCCAGCAGTGCCTATAGCTCCCGATTTGGCAGCTTGCTTCGGGCGTATGGTCTCGTGGGTTTCACGCCGGATCGCGATTATCGCTATATTGAAGTAAACCGCGAACTGCGCAAACTTCATCCTGAGGTTTTGCGTCAGGTGCTTGACGGGTTTCGGACGTCGGGCAGCGATGCCTGGCAGGATCTTCAGACCGATAGGGTCATCGTAAATGGCGAGTTCAGCCTCTCCGTCGTGATCGCCCGTTGCATGGAAACCCCCACCGGGCTCCTTCGGTGGAACCTGCGCTTCGATACATCCCTCGCTCCCGACATCACAATCGTTGTGCGGATGGACAACGCCAATCGCGAGCCCCTTGACTACTACCTGTTCCCGCGCATCGACATGCTCTCCGAGAAGCTGCGGCTGGGAGAGGAGAATGCACTTGGGCTCGATGCCTATCGCTTCGATGGCCTCGACCTTCTTTATGACATCGCCATGCCCGTTGCAATTGAGGAGGCTGCCTGATGCCCGCTGCTCGCCCCAGTCGGATCGAAATGATCCCAATTTCTCGCATTACCGTTCTGAACCCTCGTGCGCGCAACAAACGCCAGCATCGGGAGATCGTGAACAACATTGAAGCCATCGGTCTTAAGCGACCGATCACTGTGAGTCGGCGCGATGGCGCGGGCGGGCCGAGATACGACCTGGTTTGCGGAGAAGGTCGGCTGGAAGCGTTCCAGATGTTGGGACAGACAGAGATTCCAGCCGTGGTAATCGAAGCCAGCGAAAGCGAATGCCTTGTAATGAGCCTGGTCGAAAACATCGCTCGGCGTACGCCGCGCCCCATCGATCTGATGAAGGAGATCGGTGCATTGCGTTCTCGTGGGTTCAGCGATGCCGCGATAGCCGAGAAGATCGGCGTCGGAGCCTCCTGGGTAAACATGATCGCATCGCTCCTTGAGCGGGGGGAGGAACGATTAGTATCCGCGGTGGAAACCGGGCTGATCCCCATCACCCTGGCAATGGAGATTTCCAAGGCTGAGACGGAAGAGGCGCAGGACCTGCTTCTCGACGCCTACGAAACCGGCAAGCTCAGAGGCAAGAAGCTTGCTGCCGTCCGTCGTCTGCTCGAGATTCGGATGCGAAGCCAGCGCAAGGGGGCATTGCCTACTGGACGATTGGGAAGAAAGGGCACGGGCGTTCGCCGTATGACGGCCGCTGATCTCATGCAGGTTTATCAGCGTGAAGCGGAAAAGCAGCGTCTGCTCGTCAAGAAGTCGGACTTCACCCAGACTCGGCTGCTGTTCGTCGTCGAGGCACTTAAGGATTTGCTCTCCAAGGACGGATTCATAAATTTGCTGAGGGCCGAAGGACTGGCGACGATGCCTCGAGCGCTCAAAGTACGTGTGTCGGGGGGGGATCATGACTGAAGAGGCAACGGACCGGGAAGATGGACGCATACGTCTCGCCTTCGATCGTGACTTCGTGACGGTCCCAGTCGCCGCCATCGTGCCGCTCAAGACATTGCCGGCCGGCGCTCGGGAGAGCCGGTCTTATTCACAAGTCCTGAGTTCGATCAAGGCGATCGGTCTGATCGAAGCGCCGGTCGTCATGGCCGACGAAAAGAATCCAGGGACCTGGTTTCTCCTTGATGGTCACTTAAGGTTGGAGGTGCTGAAAGAACTCGGCATCACCGAAGTCGAGTGCCTGCTCACTGCCGATGATGACACTTACACCTATAACAAGCGTGTCAACCGCATTCCGCCGATCCAGGAACATCGGATGATCGCGCGTGCGATGGATCGAGGCGTCTCGTCGGCCGACATAGCCGCTGCTCTGAACCTCCAGGTCGAGTCCGTGCTGCGGCGTTTCCGGCTTCTCGAAGGGATCAGCCCCGAAGCGGCTGAGATCCTGAAGGACACGCCATGCTCGATGAAGGTGTTCGACATCCTACGACAGATGACATCTGTGAGGCAGATTGAAGCCGCTGATCTGATGATTGGCCAGAACAATTTTACCGTGATGTTCGCTCGTGCCTTGCGCGCTGCCACGTCCGAAAACCAGCTTGCTTCGACCAAGAAAGGAAAGGGCGGCGGCAAGCCCACGCCGTCGGGTCAACAGATCGCCCGCATGGAGCGGGAGCTGGCGGCACTACAGACCCAAGTAAAGTCGGTCGAGGAGACCTACGGCATCGACAATCTGCATCTGACCGTCGCGCGCGGATACGTCGCCAAACTTCTGGCGAACAATCGTGTCGTGCGCTGGATGACGGTCCATCAGCAAGACTATCTCACGGAATTTCAGAAAATTGCTGAGATTGACACGCTCGGTTCCGTTGCTGAATCGCCGGCAGCCTAAACGCAGAGTGGGGACCCGGACCCAAAAAGCGCGGGGACCATGGGAGACGCCGCACGGCGGGGCGGATCAAGCATGGCGGTGGGAATGGCGGCGAACCCGCATGAAGCCCACCAGGCCGGACGTCATATGGTCTGGCCGCCTGAGGGACAATCTGTCCCCGGTTAACCAGGCGGGCGTGTCGAGAGCGCAGGCCGGCACGCCCGCCGTTTGCGTGTTAAACGATCAAGCATGATAAGCTGCGGTCTCGTACTCAATTCGCTTTGAATTGCGGCATTGGACACGGTTCCGTTCGTCCCAAGCGTCGAGCTCATCGACGTGGTAGAGGACAGCTTTTCCGATCTTTACGAACGACGGCCCGATTTTCATCGAGCGCCAGTTTCGCAGGGTGCCTACTGAAATGCTGCCGCGATAGCGTTCCGCTACTTCTTCCGGCGTCAGGAATGTGGTTTGTGACATACATCCTCCTTTGGCAGAAGTCCTGCCGTTGATGATTAGACATCGTAGAGCTCGAGAGGCATCTCCTGAGGCATTGACCAAGCAGAGATCCGCGCACGTTGGCTAAGCCTCTATCGCGCACGCTCCACCACGGCAGAGCATGAACACGCCTGCACAGTCAGGGAAGTATCAATTTGTGGGCGTAGGGAATTCGGATAGGCTGGAATGCAAAAAGGCGGGGTAGGCCAGAAGACATTCTACAATACAGCTATTCACTACCTATGATTCGGAGCTTCATCGCACGGGTCTCCAGGAGATAGGTCTCCACGCCGGCGAGCAGATGCAGGCCTTCCTCCGTGATCGCCGCCCGCGACAAGCCGGGCTGAATAATTCTGACATCGAATTCATATCGATAGTCCTGCCAGCTTGCCTTCAGTTTTTTGAGAAACGCGGCAGTTCCGTGCTCGAAACGCGAGGTGGTGCCTTTTTCAAGACGCAACTTCTCACGCTTCAGCATGTGCGTGAACATTCTATAGGGGCGATCACGCCAACGTGCCGATTTTTGGGCCTGGCCACAGACCTCGTAAAGGTCTTTTACGCGCGCACCTGGTGTGTCCGCGCTGGAGTATTTGCAGTGGTGGAGGGTTACTTGCACAAGGCCTTCCGTCACACGAACGGCAACTACGTCCGCTATTTCACCAGCTCCGTCATCGTCGAAAATAAGATCATAGATGTTTCCATCCGCGAGCAATGTCTCGATCACCCGTCGCTGGACGGAATCTGAGCGCTTTTCTGGTCCCTGTGATTCTGTTCGAATATTGGTCCCGGACCAGTCCCAGGTTTCCACTCGATCTCGAGGATATGGTTCAACCTTAATACCGTCTGGTAAGGCATAGAGATGGCTGTAGATGAGGAGAGACCCGTCCCCGAAATCAATCTGAGGGGAGTCTTCACCAAAAGATTCCGACAGCGTTTTCACTTTGCCGCCAATCTTAATTGTTGCCTTCGGCCCTGATCGTTGCAGATAGCGGGCACCGCCTTCCGCAAAAACGATTTCAAACTCAGCAGCATCAACATTGCTGTGGACCGAGAAACGCAGTGGCCCTGTGCGTTCATGGTCAAGCAATTCGATATCGCATTCGGCGAATGGGACTGGCCGATCACCGAAGGTAATTTCGACGCGATCCTCGATCTGTGTCAGCAGTGACTCTGGCCAATGGATCGCAACCGGCGGTACTGCTGGCCTCTCGTTGATTTGCCGAGGCCGCATGGCACTTTTGAAAACGCCATCAGTGGTGATCCCCGGATCGTTTACGGCCCGACCGATATCAGCACACCACTCAACCCAGTCGGTTAGATCGCGGACAGGTGAGATCGACCAGAACTTGCCCTTTGCCGAGCAGCCGCGTGAAGCGGGCACGCCGTCGAGGAAGCCGGTCGCAAAGACATTATTTTTAATGCGGGATTGCGATTTTGCGGTATCAAGCCCGTCCGCTACATCAACGCCCATGTACATTGAGTAACGAACACCGCGTCCCTGATGGTGGGTTAAGCCGAGATTGCGCAGAATAAGTCGGTTGAATCCGTGCAGGCAGCGGAAGACTTCCTCTCCTTCCACCCGACGCGCTGTTTCGCCACAGATGACTTTAGCGAGCCGGTCGTAGGGGCCTTTAGCTGAACTGCTGATATAGAGAAGCTGTCGGTCTGGATCCCAGTGGACCATATGCAGGTCCCAGAAGACATTGATGGCATGCTGCGCCGTGGTCCATCCTGCTTGTTCTTCCGATCGAGTGACGAAAATGGCGACGCGCTGGTGTGGGTTGACCTTCATGCCGAGATAGATGCCTGGATTATACAGGTCCTCAGCACGTAGTGGCTCCCAGGCCTCGCACGACGTTCGATAGACCACCGCGTTCATTTTTGGTTCGAGCGTCTGAAGCGGGATATCGTTCAGGTCCCCGACGAAGCCCTTGAACATTTCGGAGCGGCGAACCTGTCGGTCGATCTTTGCCGTGCTGAGGGCCTCGACCAGAGCGTTCCAGTCGGCGTCCTCCGCATAGAGCTTGGCTAACGAACGGTCGATGTCGTCTACGCCGGTATTGGCGATAACAGTGGCATCGCCCAGGCGCGGATCTTGCCGCGTGAAACGGCCAACGAACTGGATGGTAACGGCAATGCTTTTGTGCGGATCATGAAGCGCCGCGATTTTCAGTTCCGGAAGATCGAAACCTTCGCCAAGCATATCGACGCAGACGATGGCCCGGCTCTCGAAGCGCCTCAATGCGGCCAGGTTTGCACGGCGTTCACGGATAGACTGTTGGCTGTGAACGATGACGGGGTTGAATTCTGGGAACAGTGCGCTGTAGATCCGGTGAAGATCTTTAGCGCGCTCGATAGTCTGGCAGCGCGCCATGGCAAGATGGTTGAGGCCAGCGTCCAGATCGCCCTGAAGGACTTCACCAAGCTTTTCGGCAATTGCCAGATCGGCATCAGCTTGGTCGAGGCCAAACACGGCTTCAAAACGAATGGGCTTGAAATATCCTTCTGATTGAGCCTTCTTGAGGGGGTAGGTGTAGATGAACTCCCCGTCTACGCGTCTTCCATCCTCTCGGAAGGGGGTGGCTGTGAATTGAACGATAGGGAGCGGTGGATCTCGATCAACAAAGAGGCCACGAAACCGAGCCCAAGTCGGAGCACCGATATGGTGCGCCTCGTCGATGAAGAGCGCTGAAGCACGCTCGGCCATTTGCTCCTGAACGGGCGCATCCGCGCGGCCGGCAATCTGCATTGTGGTGACAATGACATTTGCGCTGTCGAAAATTTGGTCGACCTCCGCTGGACTCGTCGGGATATGCGATAGGCGCATGACAACCGGATAGGAAGCCTTATCGGCCAGGCATTGCTGTTGTCTCAAGACGCCGAAGGTTTCGAACTTGGATGATATTTGTTCGCGTAAGGCGTCGGTCGGAACCACTACCAACAATCGCTCAAACTTCTCGTGGGCATTTAGAGCGAGCATCGTTTCGGTCTTGCCTGTCCCCGTCGGCATGACAATGGTTGCGGGTGCGGTCGATCGTGTTCTGTGTGCCAGCGCTGCGTGAAGCGCTCCGATCTGAGGGCGTCGCAAACCTGGACGCACCGGCTCATCGGCGCGTCCTTCGCGCAGATATATCGCGTCAGTCCAAGAGGCTGAGACCGCAGACAGTAGATTTACCCGCGTGTTGTGATCCATCGTGGCTATGTTGGCCGGCCGAGCGTTTATCCAGCGACCTTCGCCAAGCTCCAGGGCTTCGGCTATTTGTTTGGCGTCTGTGGCGTCAGCCACAAGAAGAATAAGGTCAGCCTCAAGTGGTGTTGCCGTTTTCGCGCTTATAATTTTCAGCGTCTGTCCAGACTTCAGGATAGTCTCATAGCCTGTGACGCGGCGGATAACGAAGCGACGTAATTTACAGCGAACGCGCTGGGCTGGAACGATCAACTGACGCACGGTGCTGCCCAGGACCTTACCGTCTACTGCGAGGCGAGGCGGGAGTAGTAGGTCGACCTCCGGGTCAAAGAGGTCATCCTGAGTTGAATCTGCGCTTCGCTTACGGGGAGGCATCTGACCATCCATCGTCCGTTGACTTAAATCTATCATACGTATATTAACTATACGCACGGAATGTCAACATCCGTATATTTAGTATTCTCATGTTGGAGGCGTTCTTGCGCTGGGGTGTCGAGCAAAGGCTAGAGTTTATCGAGTTCCGCCTGTTCTGGGAGGGATCGATAAATCGCGCTGACATTACGAATTTTTTCGGCGTGTCGGTTCCTCAGGCTTCAAAGGACCTGACCGCCTACCAGGAGCGTGCCCCTGGAAACATGGAATATGACACGCACGCCAAACGCTATGTTGCCGCAGAGAAATTCGTGCTGCGCTTCCTTGATCCAGATCCTCATATGTATTTGTCGCAACTCCGTGCCGTAACTGAGGGAATGGTCCCTGCGCATGATTCTTGGATCGCTGCGCTTCCGAAAGCGGATGTCGCTCTGACGCCGAAGCGCGATGTAGATATCGGCGTTCTCAGGGGGGTGCTTGAGGCCGTACGCAAAGGCGCTTCAGTTGAAGTCTTTTACCAGTCGATGAATAAGGTGCGCCCGGAGCCGATTTGGCGTCGTATCACGCCTCACGCTTTTGGTTTTGATGGTTTCCGTTGGCACGTTCGCGCTTACTGTCATCTTGAGCATCGGTTCAAAGATTTTCTCCTTCCTCGCATATTAGAGGTTGGTGTTAAGGGAGAGCCCGGCGAAGGCGAAGGGCAGGATTGGCTTTGGAATAACTATTTCGATGTGATCATCGGACCACATCCTGCGCTTACGCCAAGTCAGCAAAAAGTCGTCGCCAAGGATTACGGTCTCGACCACGGTCACGGGGTGCTTTCAGTTCGCTATGCGATGCTTTTCTACGTATTGAAGCGGTTGGGTCTGCTTGGGGACGCTACAAAACAGAGTGCTCATACCCAGCATATTGTGACCATTAATCGCAAAGAGACCGAAGCGGCGCTTGAAAAAGCGGAGCTTCAGCTATGAATGGGTTGAGCGAGGGCAACTGATGGCTGCGCGGCTTGAAGACATAAAGAACGGCGCATCGGTGCGGGGCGTGGCCTCGGCTCAGGCTGTGCATGTCATTTCGGTGGACTGGATCGGCGATCAGGCGGTCAGCGTCGTCTATCGCGATCACAATGGCGCGGTGGCGGAGTCGGTCCTCTACCGCGACGATGAGCATCGGCTCGATGTCGAACAGAATGGACGCCCGTGGTCGTTCGACGCTGATGGCGCTTTGTTGCGCTTGGTGACGGAGGCTAACCGCATCAAACTGGCGCACTACTTCGATCCCTATCTGGCGATCCATACGAGTCTGGTCGATCCGCTGCCGCACCAGATTTCGGCGGTCTATGGCGAGATGCTGCCGCGACAGCCGCTGCGCTTCCTGCTCGCCGACGATCCCGGCGCCGGCAAGACGATTATGGCCGGGCTGCTGATGAAGGAACTGATCGCCCGTAGCGACCTGGAGCGCTGCCTCGTGGTCGCGCCCGGCAGCCTGGTCGAACAATGGCAGGACGAACTTGGCCAGAAATTCAATCTGGAGTTCGACATCCTTTCCCGCGACATGATCGAGAATTCGCGATCAGGCAATCCGTTTAGCGACCGGGACCGGCTGATCGTCCGTCTCGATGTGCTGGCGCGCAACGAGGAGCTTCAGGAGAAGCTCATGAGCGCGCGCGAATGGGACCTCATCATCTGCGACGAAGCCCATCGCATGTCGGCCACCTATTTTGGCGGAGAGGTGAAATACACCCGCCGCTATCAGGTCGGCCAGAAGCTCGGCCAGGTCTGCCGGCATCTGCTGTTGATGTCGGCCACACCGCACAATGGCAAGGAAGAGGATTTCCAGCTCTTCATGGCGCTGCTCGACGGCGATCGGTTCGAGGGCCGGTTCCGCGATGGTGTCCACTACGCCGACACCGAAGACATGATGCGGCGGCTGACCAAGGAGGAACTGCTCAAGTTCGACGGTCGGCCGCTCTTCCCCGAGCGGCGGGCGCGCACGGTCAAATATCAGCTCTCGGAGGGGGAGGCAGCGCTCTACACCGCCGTCACGGAATATGTGCGAACGGAGATGAACCGCGTGCAGCGCTTCGCGGAGGGCGACGGGAAGAAGCGCAACAATGTCGGCTTCGCCTTGCAGATCCTCCAGCGCCGGCTCGCTTCGTCACCGGCCGCAATCTACCAGTCCCTTAAACGTCGCCGTGAGCGGCTAGAAAACGAACTGGGCGAAGCCCGCCTTGCCGCCAAGGGCCGCCGGGCAGGTACGAGCGAGCCGACGATTAATGCCGACATGCTCGGCAACATCGAGGAATATGGCCAGGAGGAGATCGACGAGCTTGAGGACCTGATCTCGACGGGCGCGACGACGGCCGAGACGGTCGAGCAACTCGCTTTGGAAGTCGAGACGCTGAAGGGGTTAGAGACGATGGCGCTCGGCGTGTTGCGCTCGGGCGTGGATACGAAGTGGACCCAGCTGAACCGCATCCTCGACGACGATCTGATGGTCGATGCGGCTGGCAATCGCCGCAAGCTGATCATCTTCACGGAGCCCAAGGACACGCTGCACTACCTGCTCGACAAGGTCAGGGCGCGGATCGGCAATCCCGAGGCGGTCGAGGTGATCCACGGCGGCGTGTCGCGCGAAGAGCGGCGCAAGGTCGTCGAGCGCTTCATGCAGGACAAGGACATGCTGGTCCTGATCGCCAACGACGCGGCCGGTGAAGGCGTGAACCTTCAGCGCGGCCACCTGATGGTCAATTACGACCTGCCGTGGAACCCGAACAAGATCGAGCAACGGTTCGGCCGCATCCATCGCATCGGTCAGACCGAGGTGTGCCACCTGTGGAATCTCGTCGCGGCCGATACGCGCGAGGGCGAGGTCTACGCCCGGCTGCTCGAAAAGCTGGAAGCCGCGCGCGAGGCGCTGGGCGGCCGCGTCTATGACGTGCTCGGCGAATTGTTCGACGGCGTGGCGCTCAAGGATCTGTTGTTCGAGGCGATCCAGTATGGCGAGCGGGAAGAGGTCAAGGCCCGCCTGTTCCAGCAGGTCGATGGCGCCGTCGACCAGGCGAACCTGCTTGAGCTTCTGCGCCGCCGCGCCCTGACCAACGACACGATGCCGGAGGCCAAGGTCGAGGAACTGCGCCTTGAAATGGAGCGCGCCGAAGCGTTGCGCCTGCAGCCGCATCACATCCAGAGCTTCTTCGTCGAGGCGTTCCAGCATCTAGGCGGCCGGATCAAGCGCCGTGAAGAAGGGCGCTGGGAGGTCACGCATGTACCTGTGCGTATCCGTGAGCGGGACCGCCAGATCGGAACCGGCGCGCCGCTTCAGACGCAGTATGAGCGGATCTGCTTCGAGAAAGACAAGATCAACCAGCAGCCGGTCGCGGCATTCGTCTGCCCCGGCCATCCGCTGCTCGAAGCCGTGATCAGCCTGATCCGCGAGCAGTATGAGCAGATCATGCGGCAGGGTGCGATCCTGGTAGACGACACCGATGCGGGCGACGCGCTGTCGGCGATTTTCCTGCTGGAGCACACCGTTCAGGACGGCCGCGTCACCAGTGTCGGCAAGCCGCATGTAATTTCGCAGCGGCTCCAGTTCGCCGCCATCGACAAGGCCGGAAACACCGTAAACGCCGGCATCGCGCCGCATTTGAACCTGCGGCCTGCCAAGCCGGAAGAGGTCGCCAGCGTGCGTGATCTTCTGGAAGAGAGCTGGCTGACCACCGATCTGGAAAAGGCCGCGATCCGGTTCGCGACGGTCGAGCTGGCGCAGGGCCATGTCGCCGAGGTCAAGGCGCGGCGCTTGCCCGAGATCGAAAAGGTCGAGCAGGAGGTTCGCGCCCGGCTCAAGAAGGAGATCAATTACTGGGACTCGCGCGCCTTCGAGCTGAAGGAAGAGGAGCGGGCCGGCAAGAAGACTCGGGTGAACTGGCAGAACGCGCAGCGCCGGGCCGAGGATCTGGCGGATCGGCAAAAGCGCCGCATGGACCAGCTTGAACGGGAGCGGTTCATCTCCTCGCAGCCGCCGCGCGTGCGGGGCGGCATGGTCGTCATCCCGCGTGGGCTACTGGAAGAGCGTCAGGTGCCAAGCATCCCGAACCATTTCGCGGAAGACCCCGTTGCGCGCCGGGTGATCGAGCTTGCTGCGATGGAAGCCGTCATGGCGGCCGAGCGGGCGCTGGGCAATGAGCCGGCCGACGTCTCCGCCCAGAAGATCGGCTATGACATCGCCTCGCACGATCCGAAGTCGGGACATCTGCGCTTCATCGAGGTCAAGGGGCGCATCGACGGAGCCGACAGCGTGATGGTCACGCGGCAGGAGGTCATCACCTCCCTGCACGAGCCGGAGAAGTTCATCCTCGCTATTGTGCCGGTTGCCGCCGGTTTCGCCCATGCGCCGCGCTATGTGCGCGGCCCGCTCGTGGAACGGGAACCGTCCTTCCTCGAAACCGCGATCCAGTTCGACCTTCGGCGCCTTCTGGAGCGCGCGGAGGCTCCGCTGTGACAGCGAACACGCAGTTGGCGGCAAACTCGGCAGCTTGGCCTGACTACTTCCAGCCGATCCAGGAGCGCGCGACCAAGCGCTGGGATCAGCTTGAGGCGGACCCGGAGCTCGCCGGGCCTTGGCACCAGCTCTTTAAGCAGGTGCAGAGTCCGCGCCATATCCTGTCCGAGCTGCTCCAGAACGCCGACGACGCCGGCGCCAGCGAAGCGCGGGTGTCGATCGAGAACGACCGTTTTGTGTTCGAGCATAATGGCGAGGACTTCATCGAGGCCCACTTCGCTTCGATCTGCCGCTTCGGCTATTCCAACAAGCGTGCGCTGCATACGATCGGCTTCCGGGGGATCGGATTCAAGAGCACGTTCAGCCTGGGCGATCGGGTCGAGTTGTTCACGCCGACCCTGGCCGTAGCCTTCGAACGCGCGCGGTTCACCCAGCCGCATTGGATCGACAGCCGTTCCCTGACGTCGGAAACCACGCGCGTCGAGGTGGCGATCGCCAATCCGCTGCTGCGCCGCGAGGTCGAGAAGAATCTCGACGAGTGGCTGAAGAGCCCGGTGTCGCTGCTCTTCTTCAAGAAGATCCGCCGTCTTCGTATCGGCGACAGCGAGGTGCATTGGCAGAGTCTCGGGCCTGGCCCCATCGCCGAGAGCGAATGGATGGCTTTGGATGAGAAGGCGAACGATCCCTTCCTCCTTGTGCGGTCCGCAGAGGAAGCCTTCCCGGACGAAGCGCTCGACGAGATCCGCAAGGAGCGGATGCTGGGGGCCGAGGACAGCGGCGATTTCCCGCCTTGCCGCGTCGAGATCGTGCTTGGCGCCAAGGGCCGGCTCTATGTCGTACTGCCGACCGGCGTTGAAACGACGCTACCTTTCGCCTGCAATGCTCCCTTCATTCAGGACCCTGCGCGTCTCAAGATCAAGGACCCGGAAACCTCGCCGACCAACCGCTGGCTCCTCAACCGCGCCGGGGAACTGGCCGCCGGCGCGATGATGGAGTGGCTGGAGCAGACGAAGACCGGCGCGCGGGATCGGGCGGACGCTTACGGCCTGTTGCCGGATGTCGACCGTGAGGCGACCACGCTCGAAGGGGCGTGTGGCGCGATCGTTGAGCTGGCCTTCGACGCGGTGATCGACGGCCGATCAATGCTGCTGACCGAGGAAGGGCAGCTGGTCGAGGCCAAGGCCGCGATCACGGTTCCGCGGCCGGTCTTCGACATCTGGCCGGCGGAGCAGGCGATGGCCTTGCTGGATGCCAAGTCACGGCCGGCGCTGTGCCAGCATGTCTCGGCCAAGAACCGGACCAAGCTCGTTCATTGGGGCCTGGTCGAGGAGTTCTCGAAGTCGGATCTGCTCGACCGCCTGCGCAGCCAT
Organism: Asticcacaulis sp. AND118; assembly: GCF_020535245.1. Lineage (GTDB taxonomy): Bacteria > Pseudomonadota > Alphaproteobacteria > Caulobacterales > Caulobacteraceae > Asticcacaulis. The sequence continues at coordinate 1,373,127 of NZ_CP084910.1, forward strand.
CACCTGCCGCGACCTGCGACGTGGCGGCATTTGTTGAACCTTTGGGCCTATATCGCGCCTGAGGTGACGGGCTGGCAGTGTCACGACGCCGACGCGCTGCGCATCGTCCCAGTGCAGGGCAAAGAGGTGCTCTATGCAGCCTCAGAGATCGTTCGGCTCGGCGAGAAGAAATTGCTCCAGTCGGACGAGGATTGGGAATTTCTGGCCAGCCACCTTGTTGTCCTCAACCAAAACTGGACGCGGTTCCTCGCGGAACAGCGCCGGGACAAGGCCGAGGGTGAAAGCCACAACGAACCGGTAGAGGCCGCTTTCGCGGTGCTGGAGGAGATCGGCCTCGACGGCACGAGCGATGTCAACGCCGTCGTTGACCGTGTCGCCGCCGACTATTTCGGTTCCGGTGAGGCCAAACTCGCTGAGTGCGTTCAGATCGCCCAGATCTCGGCCAAGCTGGGTGTCACCGTTGGCGACGCCTTCCGATATGCCTGCGCCGACCTCAAGCTTCATGCGACCGACAAGGGGGTGATGTTTGACGAGAACGGTACGCTCAATGAGCTGTTGCCGGACTCCATCCGCAAGACGCAACTCCTCCACAGCGATTATGTCGCGAGCTTCAAATCCTGCACGCGGGAGGATTGGCTGCGCTGGGTCTCATCGGGTCGTTCGGGATTGCTGACAATGGCGCCGCTGGCCTCGAAGCGCACCAGCCTCTACGGGCGCCAGCGGGCGGTGTCGGAAGCGCAGGCGCGCGGGCAGCGCCACGCGCTCTACTATGCCTATGTCACGGAGAGCTTCGTCCTCGACGATTGGGACTTCCCGGCCGACTACTGGCGGCATTGGGAGGCGTTGTCGAAGACCGATCCAGGTATCTGGGCCAAGATCGTCGGGAAGATTCTGGAACAGCGCGACACCTATTGGTCCCGGTCTTCGGCGATGCGGCTGTCGCAGGTGGCGACTACCGGATCGACGCGATCGGTCAGCTCAGAGCCGTTATTGGCGGATTGGCTCATGAAGCTGCGCGCCAAGCCCTGTCTGCCCGATACGCGCAACATGATCCAGCTTCCGGCCGACCTAGTGCGTCGGACGCCCGAAACCGAAGCCCTGATCGACGTCGAGCCCTTCGTGCATGGCCTGCTCGATCGGGAAACGACGCGGCCGCTGCTCGACCTTCTTGGTGTCCGCAAAACGCCCAGCGGACCCGGCCGCTTGCTTGACCGGCTGCGCGCCCTGGCGAAATCTGACCGGGCGCCGGCGCATGAGGTCGAGAAATGGTATCGTCGCCTTGACCAGATGCTCGACAGCTGTTCGACGGCTGATGCACAAAACATCAGGAACGCCTTCAAGACCGAAAAGCTGATCCTTGCCCAGGACGGGACATGGACGACGGCGAGCGGCGTCTTCCTGGCGGGGGATGAGGAGGATGTTCCCGGCGCCGCGGTCGTGCGTGCTTCCGTGCTCGATCTCAGCCTGTGGCATCGTATCGGTGTCGCCGACCGTCCATCGGCCGACCTGGCGCTGCAATGGCTGGAAACCCTCGCTTCCGGGAAGGCGTTGTCGCCCGACGATCTTCGGCGGGTTCGCACCCTGCTGGTACGCTACCCGACCCGCATCTGGGAGGAGCGCGGGCACTGGCTCAATCTCATCGGCGAATGGGCGCCGGTCGGGACTCTGGCCTATGGCCTCAGCATGCAGAGCCTGTTCCGGTGGAGTCACCTGCATGAATGGGTCAAGCGCAAGACCGCGGATTTTCAGCGGTTGTCGGGGGAGGTCGTGCAGGCGCCGCCTTTCTCCGCTTTGCCGGCCTTGTCAGACCTGGTCGAGGAGCGGTTCAACCAACCGTCTCTGCTGGCCGGCATGGAGGATCGTCGCCCCTGGTTGGTGGCATTCGGAACACAGCTCGGGCGGATCGAGCTTGCCGATGCCGGCGAGACCGAGCGCGTGCGGGGGCTGGCGCAGACCATCGTTGAGACGAGTTGGGCTCCGGCGCCCAAGCTGGAGGTCATTCCCTACCTCGACGGTGTGCCCGCGGGCACGGCACGGCTTACAGACATCCTGTGGCTAGACCGGAAACTGTTCGTCAGTCCGTTGTCGAAGGCGAAGCTCGCCAAGCGTGTGCCGGAAGAGATCGGGAAGAGCCTGAGCGCCGATTTTCGCGCGGCGCTGGCCTATGCTTTTGAGCGCTCGCCCGACGACATTCGGGATTATCTCGAGGAGAACTTCACGCTCGGCCCAGAGCAAATCGTTGTCGCGCCTGTCGTCGAGCCACAGCCCGTCGCTGTTCCTGACGATGATGGCGGTATCGATGAGGCTGACGAAGGCGTCCGCGACGATGCCGAGATGGTCGACTTCGATGGTTCAGATCTGTCGAAAGCGGACGTGCCTGCTCCGCAGCCTGAGCCGCAAGCTAGGGAACCGGAGCGCGAGCTGATCGAAACGGAGGTGGCGACCAGGCCCCGGGCCGCGCCGAAGCCGCCCTGTCCGAGCGTGATGGCGCGGTTTGCATTAGCCCAAGGCTATAAGGCCGATGGCCAAGATCGCTTTTTCCATGCGGACGGAAGCTGGATCGGTCGTGGCAACGGCGCGCGCTTTCCGTGGGAGCGCCGCTCGGCGGGCGGTGAGATTCTGCGGCACTACTATCCTAAAGACCATTGCCTGGAGCACGAACCGCTCCAGCTCGATGCCGACGTCTGGGGCCTGCTCGACCAGAAGCCGGACCTCTATTCGTTCATTCTCATCAACCCGGAAGGTGGTCCCGTCGAGATGACGGGCGCCCGCCTGCGCGCTCTGCGCGACGGCGGCGAACTGACCATCCATCCCGCAACGTACAGGCTTGTGTATGACCTCGACGACTAACCCCAAGAAGAAACTGATCGAGGTTGCGATCCCGCTCGAAGCGATCAACGCCGCCTCCGCACGCGAGAAGTCGATCCGGCATGGGCATCCATCCACGCTTCATCTGTGGTGGGCGCGGCGGCCGCTGGCGGCGTGCCGCGCGGTCCTGTTCGCCCAGCTTGTCGATGATCCGTCGAGTGATCTCGAGAAATTCCCCACACATGAAGCGCAAGAAGCCGAGCGCAAGCGGTTGTTTGCCATCATCGAAGATCTGGTGAAGTGGGAGAACTCGACCAACGAGGAGGTGCTTGAACGCGCCCGCGCTGAAATCCGCAAAAGCTGCGGCGGCGTTCTGCCGCCGGTCTATGACCCGTTCTCGGGCGGCGGATCGATCCCGTTGGAGGCTCAGCGCCTTGGTCTGCCCGCCTATGGGTCCGACCTGAACCCGGTGGCGGTGATGATCGGCAAGGCGATGATCGAGATTCCGCCGAAGTTCAAGGACATGCCCCCCATCCACCCCGGCATCAAGGAGCGGTCGTTCTACCGCAACGCCGAAGGGCTGGCCGAGGATGTCCGATATTACGGCGAATGGATGCGCGAGAAGGCATGGGAGCGCGTCGGACATCTATACCCGCAAGTGGACCTCCCGAAAGAGTATGGCGGCGGCAAGGCGACTGTGATTGCTTGGATTTGGGCGCGCACGGTACCGAGTCCGGACCCGGCCTTTGCAGGTGCGCAGGTACCTATTACCTCGAGCTTTGCTCTTGGAACTAAGCCGGGGCGGGAGGCTTGGATCAAGGCAACGCCTGATCGAAATAAAAAGAGTGTGCAATACGAAGTCCAGAGAGGCGGGGCATCGGAGGAAGTTGCTAGGGCAAAGAAGGGAACCAAAGCGGGGCAGGCAAATTTCCGATGTATTTTGTCGGATGCTCCCATTTCAGGTGCATACATTGACGAAGCCGCGTCTCAAGGAAAGATGGGGCGTGTTTTGCTAGCTGTTGCGGCTGAGGGCGCAAGGGGGAGGGTCTATTTGAGCCCTTCCTCTGAACAATTGGAAGCTCTCGCTTTGGCGGACAGAACCATCGGTGAGTTAGATACAGCTTTTCTCAGAGTTCCGTGTCGTGGAACATTTGCGAGCAACGCGCAGGGTCGAAAGTATGGCTTCGAAACATTTGAAGACTATTTTCTCCCGAGACAGCTCGCTTCACTGACGGCGCTCTCAGATGCTCTCGACGAAGTGCAAAGTAGGGTTCTTCAGGATTTTAGTCGCTCAGGCGGGCGAGGAGATGAAGCTCCACTTGCTACAGGGGGAGTTGGCCCACGTGCGTATGCTGAAGCCATTAGAATATTTTTGGCCTTCGCGATCGATAGGTCTGCTGATCGTGGCTCGACCCTCTGCTCGTGGGACTCATCTCCTAAGATGGAAGCACTACGAAATACGTTCGCACGTCAGGCAATTCAGATGACATGGGACTTTGCAGAGGGGAATCCATTTTCTGAATCAAGTGGAAATTTTCTTAGTAATGTTGATTGGGTTGCTCGAGTTGTGGATATGTTGGCGCCTAGCGCCCATGGTTCTATTTCACAACATGATGCGCAAACAATCACATATCCCGGTCAAGTAGTAATTTCGTCCGATCCGCCATATTATGATAATATAGAGTATTCTGATCTATCTGATTTCTTTTATGTTTGGCTGAAGCGCAACTGCGGTCCAGTCTACCCTGAAATATTTGGCTTTTTGTCAACGCCAAAAAGCGAAGAATTGGTAGCGACAAGATATCGTCATGGAGGTCAGGAAGAAGCCGATAGTTTCTTTCTGAGCGGGATGACAAAAGCAATAAAGCGAATGACTTCGCAGGTTGGTGCAAATAATCCCGCTACGATTTATTACGCATTCAAGCAAAGTGAAGTTGAAAATGAAGGTATAAGCTCTACGGGTTGGGCGACGTTTTTGCAGGCTGTGATCCAAGCCGGTTTTTCTGTCCTTGGCACTTGGCCAATGCGCACTGAGATGGCGAATCGCATGGTCGCTTCGGGCACCAACGCCCTTGCTAACTCGGTCGTCCTTGTATGTCGCAAGAAGGAAGAGTCGGCGGAGGTCATCACGCGGGCCGAGTTCATCCGCGCGCTAAAGCGCGAGCTGCCTCCTGCCATCGCCAAACTTCAAGCCGCCAACATTGCCCCCGCAGATATGCCGCAATCGGCTATTGGCCCCGGTATGGGCGTGTTCTCACGCTACAAGGCGGTATTGGAATCTGATGACAGCCCGATGAGCGTCAAGACGGCGCTCCAGCTCATCAATCGGGAGTTGGATGAGTATCTTGGCGGTATCCAAGGCGAGTTTGATGCTGATACCCGTTTCGCTATTACTTGGTTTGAGCAGAACGGGCTGAAGGCTGGCGACTACGGCACCGCCAACAGCATCGCCACAGCGCGCGGCATCTCCGTCGAAAGCGTCAAACACGCCGGTATCGTTGAAAGCGCTGCCGGCAAAGTGCGCATACTCTCTCGTGATGAACTCGATGAGAGTTGGCAACCGGAAGATGACCGTCACCTAACGGTGTGGGAGTGCCTTCAGCATCTGGTCCGGCTGCATGAGAAGGACGGCATTTCTCACGACACCGTCATCTTGATGAAGAAGATCAGTTCCCAGGCTGAGGCGGTGAAGGATCTCGCCTACTGCCTCTACGACATCAGCGCCAACAAGCGGAAGGATGCGAAGGAGGCCACGGCCTACAACGCTCTGATTGCCGACTGGACTGAGCTGACAAAGGCTGCTGCGGCCATTCACGACACGAGTGGGGATCGTCAGATCCGGCTGGATATTTAAGGGGGAAACGGAACATGGCAAAAAGCACACGCCAACACGTGTTTGAGGGTATGGAGCTGCTGCCTGCGGCGTTGATCCCCTTCGTTGAAAAGCGGCTTGAAACGTCTCTTCCAGGGCATTGGCAGGTTCAGGTTCTGGAGAAGCTGCCCAGCCTTCGACCGAACAGCACCGGCGCTGTAGGCTGGGACCAGGCTGCACTCTTCAATGCGATGGATCGTTTCTGGAGCGAGGCGTTCAAGGCGGTCCTCGGCCGCGCGGAAAGGTCGCTGGTCAACGAATTGAGCGATGTCCGCAACAAGCTCTCGCACAACGAAACCTTCACCTATGACGATGCGGAGCGGGCTCTCGATACCATGCGCCGGCTGATGGAAGCTATCAGCGCTGGCGAGACGGCGGAACAACTCGGCAAGATGCGCGACACAATCCTCCGGACGAAGTTCACTGAGCTTCAGCGCAACGAGGAGCGGCGGAAGACGCAGCGTCTTGAAATCTCGGTCGAGACGGTGGCGGGTTTGCTGCCGTGGCGTGAGGTTGTCGAGCCGCATCAGGATGTGGCTACCGGCGAGTTCCAGCAGGCTGAATTCGCTGCCGACCTTGCCAAGGTTCATTCGGGCAGTGCCCCGCCGGAATATCGCGACCCGCGCCAGTTTTTCAGTCGGACCTACCTGACGGAAGGGCTGAGCGCGCTGTTGGTCGGGTCGGCGAAGCGGCTATCCGGTGCGGGTGGGGATCCTGTCGTTGAGCTGCAAACCAATTTCGGCGGCGGTAAGACGCACTCGATGCTGGCGCTCTATCACATGGCGGGACCGACGCCGGTCCAGGACCTCTCCGGCTTGGATCAGTTGCTCGAAAAGCAGGGGCTCAGCGTGCCTGAAGCCATCAACCGCGCTGTGCTTGTAGGCACCTCGCGTGGGCCGCAGGACGTTCTCAACGCTGATGGCGGTCGAAAAATCCGGACAACATGGGGTGAGTTGGCTTGGCAGCTGGGAGGAGCTGAAGCCTTCGATATGGTCGCCGAGAACGATGCCAACGGTATCGCACCAGGCTCCAACCTGCTTGAGGCACTTTTCAAGAAATGCGCACCGTGTCTGATATTGATCGATGAATGGGTCGCATATTTGCGTCAAATTTATAAAGTCGAGGGACTGCCGTCCGGGTCGTTCGATGCCAACCTGTCCTTCGTCCAGTCTCTGACCGAGGCGGTTAAGGCCAGCCCCGGCACGTTGTTAGTCGCCTCCCTGCCGGCCTCGCAGATCGAGGTGGGTGGAGAAGGCGGTCAGGAAGCGCTCGCGCGACTCAAGCAGACTTTCAGCCGCGTGGAATCTTCTTGGCGTCCTGCCAGTCAGGAAGAAAGCTATGAGATCGTCCGGCGTCGTCTCTTCAAGGACATCCCCGGCGACAAGTTCCATCATCGGGACAACACGCTTAAGCAGTTCGCCAAGCTCTATCGGGAGAACGCGAACGATTTCCCGCAAGGCTGTGCTGATGAAGATTACCGTCGGAAGTTGGAAAAGGCCTATCCGATTCACCCGGAACTGTTCGACCAGCTCTATACCACATGGGGATCACTCGAAAAATTCCAGAGAACGCGCGGCGTCCTCCGCCTTATGGCGCAGGCTATTCACGAGCTTTGGATGAACGGCGACCCGTCGGTCATGATTATGCCCGGCAGCGTGGCGGTGAGTTCGCCACGCGTGGAGCCTGAACTGCTCCACTATCTCGACGTGAGCTGGCAGGCGATCATCGCTGGCGACGTTGATGGTACAACATCGACACCTTACAGGGTGGATCAATCCGCCCCCAATCTAAATCGATATTCGGCCACACGTCGCGTTGCCCGGGCAATCTTCATGGGCACTGCCCCGACAGCGCAGCAGCAGAACACGGGCCTCGATGACAAGCAGATCAACCTCGGTGTGGTTCAGCCAGGGGAGCGGCCGGCAATCTTCGGCGACGCATTGCGGCGGCTGACCAATCAAGCCAAGTTTATGCACTCTGATCTTGGCCGCTACTGGTACTCCATGTCGGCTAGCCTGAATCGCATCGCGGCCGATAAGGCCGCGCAGATCGAGGCGGCTTTGGTTGACGTCACGATCGATACCGAACTTGGAAAATATGTGAATGGTCTCGCGGATCGAGGGCATTTCGACGCCGTGCAGGTGGCACCCGCATCGTCAGCGGAAGTTCCCGACGAAGCGGGCGGGGTGCGGGCCGTGGTGCTTGGCGTAAAGTATCCACATAATGGACGCGATGGTTCGGAGGCCCTTGGGGAGGCCAAAACCATTCTGCTGCAACGCGGCAGTACACCACGTGTCTACCGCAACACTCTGGTTTTCATTGCAGCGGAAAGCCGACAGCTCGATCATCTGAAAGACGCCGTACGTGCGTCGTTGGCATGGGGTGAAATCGTCCGCGATACCGAACGCCTAAATCTCACGCAGAGCGACAGCGCACTTGCCAAGGCCAAGTTGGCTGAAGCGAACGAAACGATGAAGACGCGCCTGAAAGAAGCCTGGTGCTACCTGCATTACCCGGCCCAGGAGAGCGCGCATGCCGATTGGGAGTGGCAGTCTGGTAAAATACCGGCGCAGGACGGTCTGCTCGCCCGTGCCAGCAAGAAGCTGGTGGCGGAGGAGGGACTGCTGGTCGAGCTAGGACCTGCGCGCCTCGACAGAGACCTCCAGAAATATATCTGGAACGACAAGCCCCGTTTGTCTCTCAAAGATCTGCGCGAGTATCTGAACCGCTATATCTACCTGCCGCGCCTCAAAGGGCAGGATGTCCTTATCAAGGCTGTACAAGCGGCCATTAGCGGTATGTTGCCTGGCCCATTCGCTTATGCTGAACGGTACGATGACAAGTCAGATTCGTATCTGGGGCTGGCCATTGAGCGTGCAAGCAACGCGATTGTTGTGATCGATAGCGACAGCGTCATCATTAAGCCAGAGGTTGCGGAAGCACACCGTCCTGTGCCGCCGTCCTCCGACGCGACGGAGCAAACTGTGACGGCGGGTGGTCCCGCTGCTGCGCCGTCCGTTGCGATTTCAGGTGACAGCGTCACGGCGCAACAAATTGAAAAAAAGCCAACCCGCTTCCTGGGTACGGTGATGATTTCATCGGAACGACCGGCAAGGGACATACATCAGATAGTCGAGGCGATCGTCGAACAGTTGACGACCCTTCCTGGAAGCGACGTTAGACTCCGTCTGGAGATTGATGCTGAGGTTCCAGCCGGACTTGAGCGAGCGAAGGTGCGAACACTAATCGAAAATGCAAATACCTTGGGTTTCATTCAGAAGTCGATTGAATGAAAGGACGAGCACGCCGACAGCAAGAAAGGACGTTGTGACGTCGATCAACCGAACAAGAAGATCCCTCCGGCATAGCTGAGGTAGCCTACGACCAAGTTTGTGCCGAACACTCGCCGCAAAGCTGTGCAGACTTCCTCGTACTAAACCGCAGCTTCTTCGCTGCGGCACTGTTCTGAAGGAGTGTGCGTGCCGGGATCGAGTATCGAACTTCGCCACATCAGTTACGTTGTCGCCGCTTCCGAATACGGTAGTTTTCGTCGGGCGGCGGCAGCGCTTGGAGTGCAGGAGTCGGCGATCAGTCGGCGTGTACGCGATCTGGAAATTCGGCTTGGAACGGCGTTATTTGTCCGCTCACATTCGGGCGTCACCCTGACCCTCGCTGGCAAGCAGTTTGTAGACCGGGGACGAAAGGCGCTGTCCGAGATCGGTCTTGCGCGAACGGAAGTTGCCGCGATCGGGCGGGTGGGTGATGGAGAGTTGCGGATCGGCATCCTGTCGTCTTTGGGTTCCAGCTTTCTTGCCGACCTCATCCAGAAATTCTCCGAAAAGTACGCGACGATTCAAATGTCTTTCGCCGATGGCGACCAGGGGGAGCATATCGCCGCGATCCGTCAGCGGCAGCTTGATGTGGCATTTCTGACGGGAACTCTCGAATGGGAAGGCTGTGAATGCCGCCATCTCTGGTCAGAGCAGGTTTTCGTGGCCATGCCGGAACAGCACATGCTCGCTGAAGCGGCGCAATTGGATTGGGTCGACGTCATCGGTGAGCGCTTCATCGTCAGTGACGCAGCCCCAGGACAGGAGATTTACAACTACCTGGTCCAGAGGCTTGCCGGTCTGGGCCGCCAGCCCGAGATCCTTCCGCACAGTGTCGGGCGGCATAACCTTCTTTCGCTTGTGGCGCTCGGCCAGGGACTGACGCTGGCAAGCGAAGGTGTCACGGCGACGCAGGTTCCGGGCGTTGCGTTCCGTCCCATCGGCAACGAAACCTTGCCCTACAGCATGGTCTGGTCGGCGCAGAACGACAATCCGGCCTTGCTGCGGTTTCTGGACATCGCGGCCTCTTTGGAGACCCAAAACGTTTCGCTTGTCACATCGACGGCGTAGTTTGGGACACGGATTTCTTCGCCTTGGCAAAGCCTCGGTCCGTGGCGATGAACCGCTCCAGCATAGGTACGATCAGGCGGACGGGATCGGCGGGCGACTGTCCTGCCTCGCGGGCGAGGATGTCGGCATAGGCGACGAGATCGCGGTGCAGGCCGGCCGGCAGTTCCAGTGTGACCTTGACGGGCTTGTCATCGACGATCACCGAGAGTTTCAATTTCGCCATGTCAACCTCCATAGGGTTCAAGAACAAGATCGCGCGTGACGATCACACGGACCGGGAATCCGGGCCTAATGGTCAGCGTTGGCGCGATGTTGAGTTGGCGACTGACGACCTGTTGGCCGGTCTGGTTGATGCTCTGTGACGCGCCTTGACGCAGAGCTTGCACGATATCGCTGTCGTTTCCGGACGAACCGGCCTGTGCGCCGACACTGAGCAGCGTGGACAAGGCCGCCGCCTTGAACAACTCGCCCCAATGGTAATCGACTCCATCCTCAAGACCGGCATAGCCTTCGGCGTCCGCGCCGGGCTGGCGCTCCAGAACGATCGAGCGGCCATTGGGAAAGATCAGCCGGTTCCAGACGAGGAGCACGCGACGCTGACCGAAGCCGACGCCATTATCGTATTGGCCTACGACGCGGGTGCCCTGGGGGATGAGCAGGATCTTGCCGGTCGGGCTGTCATAGACATTCTCCGTCACCTGAGCGGTGATCTGGCCGGGAAGATCGGAGCGGATGCCGGTGATGAGCGCAGCGGCAATCACCGCCCCAGCCTGAAGGATGTTCGGTGATGCCGGGGCGGTGATGCGATCCGTCGAAACCGTGCGCTTGTCGGGCGTCTGGTTGAGGAAGGCAAGCTGGCGGTCCTGTGCAGAGGGCGTTGAGGGCTGCGGCGCAAGGCCGAGACTGGTGAGGTCGGGCTGCGGGGTCATCGCCGCAGCCGTAGTCTGCGCTGGATTGATCGTGCCCATATTGGTGGAACGTGCATCGGTCGATGCAAACAGTCGTGCGGTGCGGGCGGCCTCAATCTCCTGTGCGCGGCGCTGCTCTTCCGGACTTGGGCCGGATGGCGCAGAGGCGATAACGCCGGGCGTTGAAACCGGCTGCCCCCGTTCTGAGCGTTCAGGATCGGTCGCCCAAGATCACCGGGAAGCGGGGGACCGAGCTTTGGTACACCGCTATAGTCCTTGGGCAGTCCTGCCAGGCCATCCGGCGTGGTGCGATTGTCGGTCGAATAGAGTTCCGGCCCCTGATTGCCGCCATTCCTGGTCTGAAGGGCATAGATCAGGGCACCGCCAACGCCGAGGCCTGCGGCGAGCCCCAAACCGGCCAGAACCTTGCGTGACAGCCGCGTGACACGCGGCGGATCGGGGCGAAGGCGCATGGAAGAAACGGGCGCGCCGGTCAGCGGCCGGGCGTCTTCCTCAGTCGCATCCGGCTTCCGGCCTTCCTCCTTTTCGGGATCGATTTCGGTGCTCACGACGCGGGCCTCCCGTCGGTTCGGGAGATGCGGACACGTTTCTGGTCCTTGCCAGCACCGAAACGCAATTCGGCGGCGGCGAACAGGCGGTCGACGATCATGTAATTGCCGCGCACCCGGTAGTTTACGAGTTCGGACGTGTCGCCCTCGGGGCCGACGACGAACAGCGGTGGCATTTCGCCCTGACCGATGCCGCGCGGAAATTCGATGAACACCTGCCGCCCGTCATCAAAAGCGCGCAGCGGCCGCCAGGGTGCTCGGTCTCCCGTCACGTCGTAGCGGAAATTGACGCTGGCAAGATCGACGCCGCTGGCGACCGGCTGCAGAGCCTCGGCCTGGCTGTTCTGGCGGCGGAGTGCGATGAGCTGATCCTGCGGATACTGCCAAGAGACCGAGGCCATGTAGGTCTTTTCGGTTGAGCGCAGCTCCATGTGATAGGTGCGCCGGTCGGTGTTGATGACCAGGTTCGTCGTGAGTTCCGGTCGCGTCGGCTTCACCAGGATATGAACCTGTTTGGCGGCGCCTGAGCCGCTTTCGGTATCGCCGATAATCCAGCGAACTGTGTCTCCGGCGGCGACCGGGCCGGAGTCGACAAGCTGCTCGCCGGCTTGCAGGCCGATATCGGTGATTTGTCCCGGCGAGGTATAGACCTGATAGAGCGCGCCATCGACGAAGGGGTAGACCTGCATCGAGTTGATGAAGCCGTTCCTGACGGGCTGCATCCGGGCGGCGGCGTTGGCTTCGCTCACCCGGGCGGCCGGGTCCGCCAGTTCAGGAGCGGGCTTGCCATCCCTGCCGACCGGTTTGAGCTGACCAGGAAGCGGCAGGACTTTGGGCAATTCGACCACCTGAACCGGCTTTGGCGGATCGGCCGCCAGCACGGCGGGCGCGGCATCGTCATAGGAAATTTCCGGGGGCTTTTGCGGTGTCGCGCACCCGGCAAGCGCAGAGGCATAGACCAAGAGAAGCGGCAAAGCGTATTTACGGAAAGGCGGAAGTGCGTAGCTACGCGCCGCCGGATGTCCGGCGGTCAGATGAGACGGCCGGATCATGATCCAAGCTCCTTCGACCAGTTGATGGCGTTGATGTAGATCCCGAGGGGATTTTTCCTGAGCGTGTCGGCATCGCGGGGCGGCTGCACGGCGACGGTCAGGATCGCGGACCAGCGCTCGGTCGCGGCCAATGATCCATCCTGATAGCGGCGTTCGATCCAGGCGACGCGGAAACTCGAAGGCGAGGCGCGGATCACGCTGGAAACCTCGACGGCAATCTGTTGCTTGCCGACCTTGGCGAAGGGATCATTGGCGCGGGCATAGTCGTTGAGCGCCAGCGCACCGCCCTGCGTCGTAAAATCATAGGCGCGCAGCCAATTCTGCCGCACGATGATCGGATCGGCAGGAATGCTCCTGACCTGTTCGATGAAACGGGCAAGGTAGAAGGCAATCTGAGCGTCGTTGGGCTGATAGTCGGCGGTCGCAGGTGCAATGGCTTGCGCCTGTCCGAGTTTGTCGACCTGCACCACCCAGGGCACGACCGAACCATTCGTCGACTGCCAGACCAGCGCGCCTGACAATCCCGCTGACAAGGCAAGCGAACCGAAGGCCATCAGCCGCCAGTTCTTTGCCTGAACGCGGGCAGAGCCGATGCGATCGTCCCAGACCTGGGCCGCACGCTGATAGGGCGTTTCGGGCTCGGGGGATTTGCCGTAATGGGTGGAGGGTCGCTTGAACATGGTCAATTGCCTTCGGAGAGATTGACGGACGAGCCGCCGCCGTGGGCGTCGCCGGATTTGACAGCGTGCGCGGCAGCCTGAACGCCGTGCGTCATGGTCTGGGAGCGTTTCATGCGCTTCGCCCAGGCGGGTGGGCTTTCGGATGGAGAGGAGGAGCCTGACGCGGCTTCCGGGGCATCGCCGCCCACGGTGCCCGCCGTCGATGACCCGCCGCTGGCCTCGAAGGCGGCGCGGGCACCGGACTGGTAGCTGGATTTCAGGCTATCGGACGCGCGGCCTACGGCCTTTTTCAGAGGCGAAACGGCAGCCTTGGCTCCCGTCGATGCGACATTGCCAAGACCGGACGCAACTGCGGATGCACCAGTCTCACCGGCTGCACCGAGGCTGTACGCGGTTGAAGCGCCACCGGCCAGCGCTGCGCCGCCACGTGCGGCTGCCGCGGCCCCGCCAAGGAGGGAGGCGCCGCCGGAGGCGACGGCGCCGACCGTTGCCGCACCTGCTGCAACCATGCCGCCCGCAGCGAGACCAGTGCCGATGGCGGCGCCCGCGCCAAGCTGTGGTCCGCCAGACACGAGGCCGCTGGCAATACCTGGACCGAAAATGCCAAGACCGAGCAGAGACAGCGCCGCAAGAACGATGGCCATGGCTTCGTCTATGGTCGGTGTTGCGCCGCCGAAACCGGCCGTGAACTCTGAAAACAGCGTCGAGCCGATGCCGATGATGACGGCCAGCACCAATACCTTGATGCCGGAGGAGATAACGTTGCCGAGGACGCGCTCGGCCATGAAGGCGGATTTGCCGAAGAGGCCGAAGGGGATCAGCACAAAACCCGCAAGCGTCGTCAGCTTGAACTCGATCAGCGTCACGAAGAGCTGGATGGCGAGCACGAAGAAGGCAAGCAGCACCAGCGCCCAGGCGAACAACATGCAGGCGATCTGGATGAAATTTTCGAAGAAGGCCCAATAGCCCATCAGGTTCGAGATGGAATCGAGGAGGGGGCGACCTGCATCGAGGCCGGTCTGCGCCACCTTGCCGGGGCGCAGAAGATCGCTCACGGTAAAGCCGGTGCCGGAGGCCTTCAGGCCGAGACCGGCGAAGCTTTCGAAGACGATACGGGCAAGGTTGTTCCAGTTGCCGATGATATAGGCGAAGACACCGACGAAGAGCGTCTTCTTGACGAGGCGGGCAATGATGTCCTCGTCGGTGCCCCACGACCAGAAGAGGGCCGCCAGCGTGACGTCGATGACGATCAGGGTGGTGGCGATGAAGGCCACCTCGGGGCGGAGCAGTCCAAAACCGCCGTCGATATAGCGGGTGAAAACCTCGAGAAAATGGTCGATGACGCCGGTATTGCCCATGGTCAGCGCGCTCCATTTTCAGGAGAAGACGGCTGCGGGCCTGGAGCGGACGAGGCGGGTTGGCCGAGGAAGCGGCGGCGGTTCTCTGCCCATGCCTTCAGGCAAGCCGGATCGCGGCTTCCGGCTTCGCCAATCCCGCTGCACCGGGCAAGTTCCGCATCGAGCGGGTCCGGCCTTGGGGTGGAGGGTGGAAAGGTCGCAGAGGCATCTTGAGACACATCGCGACGGTTCATCTCGATCGCTGTCGCGATGATGGCGACGGCGACAAAAATTACGGCCGCTAGACGCGCGAGGGTCTTGCCGTCCATGGCGTCACCCTCAATTGCCGTAGAACATCTGGGCGCTACCAGCCTGATAACCGGAGCCCGGCGTCAGGAAGCGGCGGCGTTGTTCGCGCCCCTGTTCGGCTGCGGCGGCTTGTTCGGCCGATTGCAACGCTTGTGCCCGCCCATTGGCGGCAACGACCGCCGTGAGATCGCTCAATTGCTGGGCTTGAAGGGCGAGGAGTTGGTTTCCGGCCTGAGTCGCTTGCAAGGCGCCAGTGGCGGACTGGCTGGCGCCAACAAGGGATGACATTTCGGTGCGGTTGGTGTCGATATTGCCAACGACAGTGGCCTGCACGCGCATGGCGTCCTGAAGGCCGCCAACCGTGTTCTGCCAACGGGTCTTGGCGTCGGCGACGAGTTGCGCATCGGAGGCAGACATGGAGACATTGCCGTATTGGGTCTGGAAAGCCTGATCGATCGCTTGCACATTGTAAGCGATGTTCTGGGCCTGGCTTAGAAGCTGCTGGGTGCGGCTCACCGATTGCTGGAGCTGTTGCAGCGACGAGTATGGCAGGCTTGCCAGATTGCGTGCCTGATTGATCAGCATCTGAGCCTCGTTCTGGAGCGAGGTAATCTGATTGTTGATCTGCTGGAGCGCGCGCGTCGCGGAAAGCAGGTTCTGCGCATAATTGGTCGGATCGTAGACGATCCATTGCGCGGACGCCGGTGTCGTCAGCAATGGTGATGCTGAAAGCGGCATGGCAAGGGCGGCAGCGATCATCACCGCGCGGGTGCGGCCCGTGAAATGACGAAGCGTCATGGCAGTGTCTCCAGGTTGGTGAGGTTTGGGATGAGGTCGGCAGCCCAATCGACGCCACGATGGCGCAGCCAGGCGTCGAGGAAACCGTCCGCGCCATGCTCGGCGACAATCGCGGCGATGGCGGTTTGATCGGTCTTCGATGACGCTGCACAGAGCGCCAGCGCCACGTCCGACAGACCCAGCTCAAACAGCCGGTTGCCACGCCGCGACTGGCAGTAGTAGTCGCGCTTTGGCATGGCGCGTGCGAGGATCTCGATCTGGCGGTCGTTGAGGCCGAAGCGGCGGTAGATGGCGGTGATCTGCGGCTCGATGGCGCGTTCGTTCGGAAGCAGCAACCTGGTCTGGCAGCTTTCGATGATTGCCGGTGCGATGGCCGAACCATCGATGTCGGATAAGGATTGCGTGGCGAAGATGACGCTGGCGTTCTTCTTCCTGAGCGTCTTCAGCCATTCGCGGAGCTGGCTGGCGAAGCCCTCGTCGTCGAGCGCCAGCCAGCCTTCATCGACGATGATGAGTGTCGGCGAACCGTCGAGCCGGTCTTCAATCCGATGGAACAGATAAGCGAGCACGGCGGGCGCGGCTTCAGTGCCGATCAGCCCCTCGGTCTCGAAGGCTTGGCAACTGGCGGTGCCGATATGTTCGATTTCGGCATCGAGCAACCGGCCCCAGGCCCCGCCGATACAATAGGGGCGGAGCGCCTGCTTCAGGTCATTGGATTGCAACAGGACGCAGAGGCCGGTGATGGTGCGTTCCTCCACCGGCGCGGAGGCCAGTGAGGTCAGCGCTGTCCAGAGATGTTCTTTCACCTCCGGCGTGATGGCGACGCTTTCACGGGCGAGGATCGCGCCGATCCAGTCGGCCGCCCATGCACGCTCGGCGGCGTCATCGACGCGCGAGAGTGGTTGTAGCGATACGCTGTCGGCGCTGCCCTCGGTTAGACTGCCGCCAAGATCGTGCCAGTCGCCGCGCATGGCGAGCGCAGCTGCACGGATAGAGCCGCCGAAATCGAAGGCGAAGACTTGTGACCGCCGGTAACGCCGGAACTGCATTGCCATCAGGGCCAGCAGGACGGATTTGCCGGCGCCGGTCGGGCCGACGATCAGCGTATGGCCGACGTCGCCGACATGGAGGGAAAACCGAAACGGGGTCGAGCCTTCGGTCTTGCCGAACAGCAATGGGGGCGCTGCAAAATGCTCGTCCCGTTCCGGCCCCGCCCACACGGCACTAAGGGGGATCATGTGGGCGAGGTTCAATGTGCTGATCGGAGGCTGCCGCACATTGGCATAGACATGGCCTGGCAAGGAGCCGAGCCAGGCATCCACCGCATTGATGGTCTCAGGCATAGCCGTAAAGTCGCGGCCCTGGATGACCTTCTCGACCAGGCGCAGTTTCTCGTCGGCAATACGCGGATCGGCATCCCAGACCGTCACGGTGGCGGTAACATAGGCGATACCGGCATAGTCAGCGCCGAGTTCCTGAAGCGCGAGATCGGCATCCGCCGCCTTGTTCGAGGCGTCGGTATCGACCAGTACAGATTGTTCGTTGGTCATCACCTCCTTCAGGATCGCGGCAATCGACTTGCGCTTGGCGAACCACTGGCGGCGGATTTTGGTCAGCAGTTTCACCGCATCGGTCTTGTCGAGCAGGATGGCGCGTGTGGACCAGCGATAGGGAAAGGCGAGCCGGTTCAACTCGTCGAGTACGCCGGGCGTGGTTGCGGTCGGAAAGCCGGTGATGGTGAGGACGCGCAGATGCGACGTACCCAGGCGCGGCTCCAGCCCGCCGGTGAGCGGCTGATCGGCGAGCAGCGCGTCGAGATAGATCGGCGTCTCCGGCACGCGGACGCGATGGCGGTGCGTGGAGACGCAGCCATGCAAATAGGTCAGCGTTTCGCCGTCATCGAGCCAGCGGCATTCGGGCATGAAAGCTTCGATCAGGCGCAGCAGCCGGTCGGTGCGGTCGGCGAAGCCCGACATCACCTCGTGCGGATCGATGCCGGTTTTCTCGCGGCCCTCGTAAAGCCATGTCTCGGTGCGTGCGGCGTCCTCGGCTGGCGGCAGATAGGTGAAGGTCAGGAAATAGCTGGACTCGAAGTGGCTGCCTGCTTCCTCGAAATCGGCCTTGCGCTCGGCATCGACCAGAGCAGATGCGGGATCTGGAAAGCGGCTGTCGGGATAGCTGTTCGACGGATGGCGCTGCGCCTCGACGAAGATCGCCCAGCCCGAGCCGAGACGGCGGAAGGCGTTGTTCAACCGGCTCGCCACGGCAACCAGTTCAGCGGGTACGGCCGAATCCAGATCGGGACCACGAAACCGCGCCGTGCGCTGAAAACTGCCGTCCTTGTTGAGGACGATGCCCTGGCCAACCAGCGCCACCCAGGGCAGGAAGTCAGCGAGGCGGGCGTTTTTGTTGCGGTATTCGACGAGGTTCATCATGGTGGCGCTCTCCTCAAACTGTCAGGTGCGCCGGGATGCGCAGATGGCGGCGACCGACCTCGACGAACAGCGGGTCGCGCTTTGCTGCCCACGCCGCCGCGAAATGCCCGATTGCCCAGATGAGGATGCCGACCAGCCAGAGGCGCAGGCCGAGGCCCACCGCGCCGGCGAGCGTGCCGTTCAGAATCGCGATGGCGCGTGGCGCGCCGCCGAGCAGGATCGGCTCGCTGAGCGCACGGTGGACAGGCACGGTGAAGCCTGGAACCTCGTCACCAGCTGTTATCATCAGACCAGCGCTCCGCCGCCGAACGAGAAGAAGGACAGGAAGAAGCTCGAAGCCGCGAAAGCGATCGACAGGCCAAACACGATCTGAATGAGACGACGGAACCCGCCTGACGTGTCGCCGAAGGCCAGCGTCAGGCCCGTGGTGATAATGATGATGACGGCGATGATCTTGGCGACCGGTCCTTCGATCGATTGCAGGATCTGTTGCAGCGGCTGCTCCCATGGCATGGATGAGCCGGAGGCGTAAGCGGGCGCGGCCATTACCACAGAGAGTGCGGCGACCGAAACGGTCATGGCGAGGCGCTGGCGCGGCAGGCGCAGGCCCACGGGGCGGGAAGGCTGAACAACAGGAATCATTAGGAGGCTCCTTCTTCTGGCTGGTGGAAAATCGTGGCGGAGACGATGCGGTAGTCGCCGTCCGGGCCGAGGCCCTCGACGCGGGCGAGTTCGGTGAGTCGGCGCGCGGACCCGCGACCGGAGAGCACGGCGACGAGATCAATCGTTTCGACGATCAGCGCGCGTGGGACAGTGACGACGGCTTCCTGGATGAGCTGTTCCATCCGCCGTAGCGCACCGATGGCAGAACCGGCGTGGATTGTGCCTACCCCGCCGGGATGGCCAGTGCCCCAAGCCTTCAAGAGGTCGAGGGCTTCGGCTCCGCGCACTTCACCGACCGGAATGCGATCAGGTCGCAGACGGAGCGAGGAACGGACGAGGTCAGAGAGCGAAGCGACGCCATCCTTGGTACGCATGGCGACGAGGTTGGGAGCAGCGCATTGCAGTTCGCGTGTGTCTTCGATGATGACCACGCGATCGGAGGTCTTGGCGACTTCCGCCAGCAGAGCGTTGGTCAGTGTCGTCTTGCCGGTCGAGGTGCCACCGGCGACGAGGATGTTGGCGCGAGAGGCCACGCCTTCGCGTAGCGTCTCTGCTTGTGCCGCCGACATAATCCCGGCCGCGACGTAGTCTTCGAGCGTGAACACAGCGACGGCGGGCTTGCGGATGGCGAAGGCAGGGGCTGCGACCACGGGCGGCAACAATCCCTCGAACCGTTCGCCTGTCTCGGGCAGTTCGGCCGAAACGCGCGGGGCGCCGGAATGGACCTCGGCGCCGACATGGTGCGCGACCAGGCGGACGATGCGCTCCCCATCGGCGGGCGACAGGCGTTCCCCCGTATCTGATAACCCTTCAGAGAGTCGGTCGATCCAGATGCGTCCATCAGGGTTCAGCATCACCTCGACGACTGAGCCATCTTCCAGAAACCGGGCGATGGCTGAGCCAAGCGCCGTGCGCAGCATCCGTGCGCCGCGCGCGAGGCCTTCCGAATTGTGATGTGAAGCGGCCATCCGATCCCCATTTCTGCCGCGAGCGAACAAACGCTTTCGGCACGGGGATGATTAAGAGAGCCAGATTTTGGGCGGGCTCAACAGATTTTCGTCGTCGTAGGGATGTGGCGTGCAAATACAGGAGAACGGCGGGCCTGCTTGCCCCTTGTTTTCGGGAGGCGCCTCGTCAAGGATGGGCTATGGTCGCCTTCGTCTATCTTGTCATCGCTACCGAGAGCCTTGCGAAGGCCGTACGTACATAAATGTGCCCGATATAAACTTCATAAAGGCGTTTTGTGACGTCCATAGCGGTCATTCATTGAAAATTCGAAGATTATGTGTTATGTGCCTTTTATATCAGGCATGAAGGATATTCATGGCCGGCATAAGAGGCAATATTGATGGTTTCCACCATTCGAACCTATTCGCGTGCAACGCAGGAAGCGCTCGTCCTTATGGGCGGGCATATCAAGCTTGCCCGTAAACAGCGCAAGATGTCGGAAGCCGATCTTGCGGAGCGCATCGGGATTGCCCGCAGCACCTTGCAGATGATCGAGAAGGGAAGCGCCAAGGCGGAAATCGGACTGGTGTTCGAGGCGGCTCATCTGGTTGGCGTGCCGTTGTTTGTCAGTGAGCCATCGGCCCTTGCCACCCAGATTGCCCGCGTCGAGGACAAGCTGGCGCTGCTGCCTCAGTCGATCCGCCGTCCGCGCACGGAGGTGAAGGATGACTTCTGAGCGGAAGACAGGCGATCGGCAGAGTTCAAGAGCGCTGCCACGTGAGGCTTATGTGTGGATCTGGTTGCCCGGAAGCACGGAACCTGTCGTCGCCGGACGTCTTGCCCGCGACGGAGACCTTCATGTCTTCAACTACGGCCGATCCTATCTGGAACGTCCCGACGCCATGCCGATCTATCTGCCGGAATTGCCGTTGCAGCGCGGCGCGCTTGTTCCACAGGCACCGCTAGACATGGCCGGCGCCTTGCGCGATGGATCGCCCGATGCATGGGGGCGACGGGTCATCATCAATCGACTGACGGGTCTGAAGGGCGTTGACGCACAAGCGGTCGAATTCGATGAATTGACCTACATGCTGAATTCTGGCTCCGACCGCATCGGTGCCCTGGATTTTCAGGCGTCGCCGGATCGTTATGAGCCACGCGAAGCTGAAAATTCAACGCTTGAGGAGTTGCTGGAAGCGGCCGAGCGCGTTGACCGGGGCGAGCCTATTCCGCCAGCCCTCGACAGGGCATTGTTTCATGGCAGTTCCATCGGCGGTGCCCGGCCAAAGGCATTGATTGCCAATGGCAACGAGAAGTTCATCGCCAAATTTTCCGCGACGAATGACACCTATGCCATCGTCAAGGCGGAATATGTGGCGATGCGGCTGGCCGATGTGGCAGCCGGGCTCAACGTCGCCCCCGTCAGGCTGGTCAAGGCCAATGGCAAGGACGTGCTGCTGGTCAAGCGCTTCGACCGCACACGCACAGACAAGGGCTGGGCGCGGCGCGCGATGGTCTCGGCACTAACCATGTTCGGCTTGTCCGAAATGCAGGCACGATATGCCAGCTATCGCGATCTTGCCGAGATCATCCGTGCGCGTTTTACCGAGCCGAAGGAAACGCTGAGGGAGTTGTTTGGGCGTATGGTGTTCAATGTGCTCTCGGGCAACACCGACGACCATGCCCGCAATCACGCGGCCTTCTGGGGTGGCGGGTCCCTGTCGCTTACGCCTGCCTACGACATCTGCCCCCAGCCGCGCACCGGTCGCGAGGCCAATCAGGCCATGCTGATCGGGGAGGAGGATCGGCGCAGCCGCCTGGAAACCTGCCGTGCCGCAGCATCCGCCTTCCTGTTGGGTGCCGCGGACGCCGATGAAATCATAGACGCACAGATCGAAGGTATCCGGGCAGCTTGGGGCGACATTTGCGATGAAGCGGAACTCAGCGCTGTCGACCGGGCGTTTCTTTGGGAACGGCAATTCCTAAATCAATATGCATTTGACGAATAGAGATTGAAGGTCTTTCGTTCGCGCAATCGTTAAAGTTGATCATGTTTGGCCGAATGATCCGACACGTCCATATCCTCCGAGATCTCCTGCCGGAGCTGCGGCCCCTTGGCGAGCCGCCGTCCGAGTGCGGTGACAAACGCCTCGTAACGTTCGCCGGTCTTGACTCGGGCGGCCTGCGCAGCGGGTTCGGGCAGGGCCGGGGTCGTCGACAACCAGAAGCGCACGAACACCGCCAGGGTCTCGACCGAAATCCCGACATCGCGCTCGAGGCGTGTGATGCGACGATCGATCTGATCGAGGCGCTTGGTGAAGGCTGCTTCCTGTCGCTCGGCTGCATCCGGTGAGAGGAAGGATTCGATCGCGGCTTCGGCGATGAGCGACCTCGACTGGTCACGTCGGGCGGCATGTTCGACGAGACGTTTCATGACAGCGGGTTCGAGATAGACGGAGAGCCGTTGCTTGCGGGGTGATTTCGTCATGTGCACCTCACAGGTCCATGCCGTCGTCGGGATCGAGCGAGACCTGCCGTGCCACGCTCTGCATGATACGGGACAGGCGGCTATTGCGGACGGCGTCTTCATCCGTCTCGTCCGGCAGGTCGATCTCGAATTCATTGTTGATTGGGGCTTTCTTTTCGATCGGTGCGACACGGTTGAGTTCCGGCTGATGCCGACGCTCGGATTCGGTCGGATCTTCGTCACCCTGATCGCCACCAGCCAGGAGAGACGCGGAAGCTTCCGGCTTGGCAGGCACCGGTAAGCCGGTCCAGTCGTCGGGCCGCCCTACGTCGGAAGCGGCAAGCTTTGGCGGGGGCAGCAGGCGCTCTTTGAAACGGGCATCCTCGTAATAGCGAGCCTTTTTCGCGCGGATCGGCGCAAGGCCCGCCGCCATGACGATCTCGTCGGTCGGCGGCAGTTGCATGATTTCGCCAGGGGTCAGGAGGGGCCGCGCCGTCTCGGAGCGCGAAACCATCAAATGCCCGAGCCAGGGCGAGAGCCGGTGCCCGGCATAGTTCTTCATCGCCTTCATCTCGGTCGCGGTGCCGAGCGCGTCGGAAACGCGCTTGGCGGTTCGCTCGTCATTGGTGGCGAAGCTGACACGGACATGGCAGTTGTCGAGGATCGAATTATTCGCGCCGTAGGCCTTTTCGATCTGGTTCAGCGACTGGGCGATCAGGAAGCTCTTGAGGCCATAGCCCGCCATGAAGGCGAGCGCGCTCTCGAAGAAATCGAGCCGCCCCAGCGCCGGAAACTCGTCGAGCATCAGGAGAAGGCGATGTCGTCCGGCCTTGGCCTGCAAATCCTCGGTCAGACGGCGCCCAACCTGGTTGAGGATCAGGCGAATGAGCGGCTTTGTCCGGGCGATGTCGGATGGCGGCACGACAAGATAGAGGGTTGCCGGATGTTTTGCGGCGACCAGGTCCATGATCCGCCAGTCGCAGCGGCGGGTGACTTCAGCAACGACCGGATCGCGGTAAAGCCCGAGAAACGACATGGCGGTGGAGAGCACGCCCGAGCGTTCGTTGTCGGATTTGTTGAGGAGTTCACGCGCCGCGCTGGCAATGACGGGATGCGGTCCGGCTTCACCCAGATGCGCGGTTTTCATCATGGCGGCGAGCGTCGACTCGATCGGGCGGCGGGGATCGGAGAGAAAAGCAGCGACACCCGCCAGTGTCTTGTCAGGCTCGGCATAGAGGACATGCAGGATGGCCCCGACCAGCAGGGCGTGACTGGTCTTTTCCCAATGGTTGCGCTTTTCAAGGGAGCCTTCGGGGTCAACAAGGATGTCGGCGATATTCTGAACGTCACGGACTTCCCACTCGCCGCGGCGCACCTCGAGCAGGGGATTATAGGGTGAGGATTTGGTGTTGGTCGGATCGAAGAGCAGAACGCGGCCATGCCGGGCGCGGAAGCCGGCTGTGAGCTGCCAGTTTTCGCCCTTGATGTCATGAACGATGGCGGAGCCGGGCCAGGTTAGAAGCGAAGGCACGACGAGACCGACACCCTTGCCGGATCGAGTCGGTGCAAAACAAAGGATGTGTTCGGGGCCGTCGTGGCGCAGATAGTGCTCGTCATAGCGGCCGAGCACGACGCCATCGTGCCCCAGAAGACCTGCCGCCTTCACCTCTTCGGGTTCAGCCCAGCGGGCGGAGCCATAGGTTTCGACCTTCTTGGCCTCGCGCGCCCGCCAAACCGACATGCCGATGGCGGCGGCTGCAGCGATCAGACCACCGGATGCGGCGATGTAGGCGCCTTCCACAAAGATCGGCGGTGCATAAGCGTCATAGGCGTACCACCACCAGAAGAAGGCGGGCGGCAGGTAAACGGGAAAACCGAAGAGCCGGAACCAGGGTTCGCCGAGTTCTGGTTGGAAGGCCAGCCGCCACGCCACCCATTCGGTCGCGCCCCAAATGCAGAGCAGAACAATCGAAAGAACGGTGAGGATCTGGCCCCAGAGAATTTTGGTCGCGGACATTGGTTTCGTCTCTCGTCAGAAGTTCAAAGGCCAATCCCGCGTTTGCGGGCAAAGCTCCAGTCGACACCGCCATCGGCGCGCGCGATCCCGGAGACATGGCGGTCGAGATGCTTTTCGAGCGAGGGTGTCCAAGGCACGAGCTGGAAGCCGAGGCCATCATCGATCATGGCGAAGCGGCCGGAGGCGAGCGTCAGCCGACGGCGATAATCGCCGGTCACATAGTCGCCAGTCCCTGAAGCTTTGAACGGTCGGCCGGTCTCGGCCGCGAGGGCCCGACCTGCCTGTTCCAGTTCCTGGTTTCGCAGGGTCTCGATCAGGCCGCGCGGAAACATCATCTGGCTGTCACGACGCTCGGCAATGCCCTGCGCGACAAGGTGATCGGCACGGGCATGCAGGGCCTGACGCACCTCCGCGCCGAACCCGCCGTCAGAAAGTGCGTGCGGATCACGGGCGATGTTCTGGCGATCCAGCCAGGTCGCGCCGGACGCGGTTATTTGTCGATCGAGGTCGTAGTCCGAGCGCACCGCGAGCGCTGCGCGGCGCTGGCCGTTGGCGTCATCGAATTTGCGCAGTTCGACGATGGAACCGGGCGTGCTGTCACCAGCAGCGTCTAGGTTCGAAAGCTTGATGTGATGGGTGCGTCCGTCAACACCATCGACCACGGCATAGGCGGTGCCCTTCAGCTCGTCGTCGAGGCCGCGGGCGACGAGCCGCCCAACGATGGTATCATCAAGACTTTCACCGGCGAGGACGAAGCTTGCTGATCCGCGTTCGATGCCGCGATCGGTCAGCGCACGTTGCATGCGCTTGATGATGTCGCCGCGCTCACCAAGCGCGCGCAGTGTGGCTTCTGCCTTGTCGTCAATGATCCATTGGCCGGCACCGACCTCATGGGCGAGGCCGAGGGCTTCGAGTTTGCGCAGCCGCCCGATCTTTTGGGGGTGGAATTCGTCGGGCCGCTCGGCACTGGCGGGCGCCATATCGATGATGCCATGGGCGTCACGATCACCGGCCAGCTGGCGATCGAGCTGGGTCCAATGCTCGGCATCGATTTGGGCGGTCAGGCTGCGGCGGATGTCGAGGTCTGTGCGCGGCCCCAGCTCCTGGGTGACGAGGTCGGCTGCGCGTGCGCGCATACCGTCCTTGATGTAGTCGCGGGCAATAACAAGGTCCTGGCCATCGTAGGCGCGGCCGCGCAGGATGACATGCACATGCGGATTGTCGGTGTTCCAGTGATCGACGGCGGCCCAGTCCAGCTTGGTGCCGAGATCCTTTTCCATCTGGCCCATCAGGTCGCGGGTGAAGGATCGCAGATCGGCCATGTCCGTCGCGTCCTCCGGCGAGACGATGAAGCGGAAATGATGACGGTCGCCGTCCGCTTGCTCGGCAACGGCCTGTCCATCCACTTCCGTCTCGCCCGGACCGAAGAGATGCGCCTTTTCCCCGTCTCGGGTCACACCATCGCGGCGCAGATAATTAAGGTGGGTGGTGAGCGGTGTTGCGCGGGCGCTGTGGCGAACCACACGGGTCTTGATGACAACGACGCGGGAACGGCCGTTCAGAAGGTTGTTGGCGCGCACGCTCGCCGTCCGGCCCCGCCCAAAAGTCGAGCGGGTGCCGGAGCTGATGCGGCCAGAGCGGGACACATGGCCGCCAGCCTTCTGGGCCGCTGCCAGAGCCTGAGCAATGAAGGGCCGTGTGGCTTGCGTGCCGGAACTGCGCACGCGGCCAGGACGGATACGGAAGTCCTCGTCGCCACTCATGGCAAAACTCCAGCACATCGCGACAAGGCGTTGATTTTGCGAAAGGAATGGCAGTTCTGCGAGGTGCTGCACTTCATCGCGCCTCGCAAAAGTAATCCATAACCCATTGAAAACAAACGACCGACCAAGCCCGCACCTCGCGGCCTTTTATCTCGCCATCCTTCGGTCGTGTTACCAGGCCTCGACCTCTGCGCACGCTTCTCCACACCGGTGTCCGCTATCGTGCGATCAGGAACCCGAGTACTCATGGTGTGCTTCCTGTACTGGCGCGGGCGACAAACAGGCCATCAGACTGCGGCTCGATGGCGGAGACATCGCGTACATCCGTTGTCGCCTGGGCCTGCGAAGACGGGCGCTTTTCCGGTATGGGAATGGCGGTCTGGCGGGTGACGTTCTGCGCGATGAACAGCGGCGCCTGTGTCCAGGAGACGGCATTCGAGGGGGCCGCCAAGGTGCTGTCCGATGATCCACTGGCATCGACCGATTGCGCCACTAGTGCGACATAGGCGCGGGTTTCGCTGGGCAGCGTTCGGCCCTTGAGAGAGGCTTCATAACGTCCGGGGCCAGCATTATAGGCGGCGATCCAGCCGGGCGAGCCGTAACGGTCGAACAGTTCCCGGATATAGGCTGTGCCTGCGATAATGTTGTCATGCGGATCGTAAGGATCTGCGCCCAACCGATGCCGCGCGCGCAAGTCTTCCCAAGTCGCAGGCATGATCTGCATCAGGCCCATGGCGCCCTTGGGCGAGAGCGCTCGGCGGTCGCCCGCGCTTTCCGCCGTCATCACTGCGCGTATCCAGCGCGGGGGAAGCTCAAACCGGGCAGCGGCCTCGGCAATATGATCGGCATAGGCACCGCCGGGCGATTGGGCAACCGGCGTCGGCGGTTCGGCAAACGCAACGCGCGGCAGCGGGCTCAGAAGAACAAGGCCGGAAAAGAAAAGAGTGAGCATACGCATGGTTTCAGTCCCGACCTTCGCGCTTTTGTGGGCGGTTCCAATGCAGCGACCAGGCGTGACCGGCGTCATCGTCGCGGAAGAGGTTGGCCCGTATCGGCTGCGTCAGCAACGGGTCATCGAGAGCCAAGGCGATGAACTCACCCGCGCGTTCGCCGGTACGCTTCCATCCGGCTCCGGCCTCCGGGCCGTCCTCGGTATCGAGGTGGACACGGTAGTCCGGTGCGCCTTCCGTGTCGGATGGAGAAATGGCGACGATCACCAGTTCGGCGCTCAGCATGAGCGTGCGGATGTGGCCGGAAAATCCAGATGGGTTGCGCGTAAACTGTCCGATCTGTGTCATGGAAATCTCCTTGGAATGGTGGAAGAAGACGGCAACGCGGGCGCTCAAGGCGCTGTTGCGCGCCAGATGAAGCGGCCCGTTCCGGTAGGATCGGTGTAGAGAGGTTGCGTCTTGCCGAGTACGTCAGTGACCGAGAGCGGGCCGAAATAGCGGCTGTCGAGGCTGTCGCGGGCGGCGGGGTTGAGCAGAAAAACCGCGTTCGGAGCGATCTGCTGGCAGCCCTGCCAGACCGGCAATTCACGACCGCGACTGTCGCGATCGAGTGCGGCAGCGGCGAAACGTCCGTCGACCATGATGTCGCGGCCGATCCGGCAGACCTGTTGCCCGGACAGGGCCGCGATATGTTTCAGGAGGGGGACGCCGCGACCGATATAGCCGCGCTCGACCATGAAATCTTCGAGCGCCTCGTCTGGTCTGACGACCACCAGATCGCCGACTTCGAGCTTGTCGACTGGGCCAACAGCATAGAGGCCGATGGGCGCACTGGCGGTGGCGTTCCAGAGCAGTTTCATCGGCATAGCGGAAAAGGTGGTGACGCCGAACCCTGCAAGGGCCGTGGCGGCCACCAGAAGATAAAGGACGCGCTTCATTGGCTGACCTCTTGCCGCTTGAGCCATGCCCGATGACGCGCGAGCGTGTAGGGGCGCGGCGGTTCGCCGGTCGCGAGGCGATTGTGGACATGACGCCAGTGATCGGGCGCGACCGCGGTCGGGTCGATCCGCAAGGCCTCGATGGCGTCGATGTGGCTCAGAACCCGCTCGACCTTCGGCCAGCTCGCCACGTGCAGCAGGATGTCGCCGCCGGGTGTCACGGAAGGTACGGTCTGGAACCCTTGGCCCGGTCGCACGGTGCGCACGACGTAAAGATGCGAACTCACGGTGCCGAACCTGTTCGCCGCCCAGCGGATGAGCGCGAAGACGCTCTCGGGCGCGAAGCTGACGCAGCGCCGGCGGCGGTCGATCAGCCGTTCGGAGGTCTCATGGCCGAAGCGTAGCCAATGTTCGATCTGCTTCTCGATCCACACCAACTCGACCTCGGTGAGTTCTGTGGTCTGTGCCGATGCTGGCGTAGCCTGGCCGATCGCTTGTCTTCCGGTCATCACGCTCATGACGGCTCTCCGGCATCAGCAGGAAACTCCCGCGCGAGAAGATCGCGCAGCATGTCGGCAACGGTCATGCCTCGACGGAAGGCGGCGATCTTGATGCGCCCGCGCATATCCGGCGTGACGTCGATGGTCAGACGCGCAGTGTTGATGGCGGCGTCCGCGACGCGCGCTGGCGCATCAGGCGCCTTGATCCAGCTCTCCGGATCGGCTGGCCGGGCGGCAAAGCCGCGACGGGACGGGCGCTCAGCCATGACGATGCCTCCCGGCAGTAAGGCTCGTGATGTCGTCGGCGAGCCGGGCAATTTCTCGCGCGGCAGGCCCGTCAGGGTCTAGTTCCTGCGCCAGCTGCCCGGATTGGGCGGCGGCGGCAAAGACGATGCGCTGGCCGATGGTTGCGCCGAGCACCGGCGGATCATGATCGGCAAGACCGTCAGCTGTTTCACGGGCGAGGATGGTGCGCGCCGCACAGCGATTGAGGACGAAACGCGCGGCAAGGTCCGGACGATAGATGCGGGCTTCTTTGAGCAGGCCAAGCATTTCGGCGGAAGCCCAACCGTCGAGCGGTGACGGCTGTACCGGGATCAGCACCAGGTCCGCAGCCAGAAGGGCCGAGCGCATCAAGCCGGCGACACGGGGCGGACCGTCGATGACGACATGGTCGGCGCTGCGGGCGAGTTCCGGCGCTTCACGGTGGAGCGTATCGCGCGCCAGTCCAATCACACCGAAGAGCCGTGGCAGGCGTTCATGTTCGCGTTGCTGCGACCAATCCAGCGCCGAGCCCTGCGGATCGGCGTCGATGAGGGTGACGCGCTGCCCCTGGCGCGCCCATTCACCTGCGAGATGCAGCGCCAACGTCGTCTTGCCGACGCCACCCTTTTGATTGAGGAGGGCCACGATCATCGCGGGCCTCCCGAACGGTCTGGAGACCGGCTCTTGGTGATCGGTTTTCCGGCGCTGTCTTGGGCGTCAAAGGCACCGTCAGATGGGTTTTCCCCATCGCGCGCGCGCATCATGAAGTTAGATTCTGAGTTAGATTCTAAGTTAAGGGGTCGATTTCCGCTTTTGCCTCCGTGGGTTACACCCTGTTTGGGTTCCTGATAGCACGAGAGGGCGGTTCCTGATGGCACGTGTCCGAGGGTTCCCGATGGCACGAGGCTATCCACAGCCTGTCCACAGGCGGGATGAGGTTCGAAGGCGAGTAGCATTCGTCCGCCAACCTCGACCTCCAGAAACAGCGTGTAGCCCGGCAGGGGCTGTCGGCGCACGATGTCACGCAGCTCGAAGGCGAAGCGCTTGAACGGCGATAGGGCGCCGGATTTCTGGTGCAGGTGACGGAAGTCGAACCGCCAGCCGCTGCGCTGCCGGCCGCCATGCTTGCGCACAAGGCGATAGAGCCAGCGGTCAAGCCCGCCAGTCAGATCGAAATAGGCCCGGTCAATGGTGAGGATAAGGGCGTTGTCGAGCACGGCCTGATAGAACCAGTCAGGAACGATCAGCTCGATGCCGTCTGGGCGACCGGTCCGATCCGTGCGCTCCTTCCATTCGTTGATCCAGGAGAAGCGATGGCGGCGGCCTTCCGCCGCCTGACGGATGGAGGTGCTGACCGTCGTCGATTGCAGCCGGTCGAGCGCTGCCTTGAGGCGCTGATAGTCGCGAAGTGATGTTCCACGACCGATGAAGGTGAGAATTTCATAGGGTGTCGCCGCCATGAGCCGCGAGGTCCGCAAGCCGGAGTCGCGGGCTTCAACGATCTGGCTTGCGGCCCAGATCAGGATGTCGGCGTCCCAGATGGTGGCCATGCCATGGTCTGGCACAGCCTCGACGCGGATCGAGATGGCGCCCGCGACGAAGTCGATGGGCGTCACACGATGCGATTTGGACAGGGAGAAGAAGGGATAGGCCATGAGATCCTGCGCATCTCTTGGCGCGAAATCGCCAGGGAGTGCCCGAAAGAGATCGAGCTGCCCGCGCTCCGAGAGTGTTCGATGCCGCGCCGACATGGGATAGGGACGCCGGGTCAGCGCGCGAGGCGGCTTGGCTGGCCGCCCGACGGAAAGCCATGGCGCTTGGCGGGAAGAACCTGACCGCGCGGATCGGTTGTCGACGTCACCGCGCCGCGCTCGGCCCAGGCTTGCAGGTCGTCGACGGCGTAGACGACGCGGCCTCCGAGCTTCTTGTAGGCCGGGCCGGTGCCATAGGTGCGGTGCTTTTCGAGGGTCCGGGCAGATAGGCTGAGAAATTCAGCGGCTTCCTTGGTGCGCAGAAAGCGCGGCGGCAAAACGGCGAGATCGGGGCGCATGGATCGGCCTTTCGTGGTGTGCGTTGGAACCGTCGGGAACAGACGGCGAATGCAGGCCACGATGGCGAAGGGAAGCGGGTTGGATGGAGGAGGAATTTGCGGGGGTCGAATTTCCCACACCGCGTCAGTACAAGAGTTTCAGGGTTTGCGACGGTGGCGAAGGAGTTTGCGATAGCCGCCGGAAATCATCGAGCGTGCGTCGCGGAGGAGTGACATCACCGAATGGCGGATCGGGGACACTTGCCATTCGCTGCGGCCCAATCGTTTGAGGCGGAAGAGGCTCTGGGCGATCTCCTGCTGGGTGGCGCCAGAGCGTAGTCCATCGATGGCCTGTAGCATGCGCCGTGCCCGGGCGCGTTGCTGTCGCGTCAGACGTGCGTCGGGCGGCACGGACCGGCCATGAAGGTGAGCGAGGAGGCGATAGACGGCTGCAAGCCGGTCGAAGCCTTCCAGCGTCAGGGGAATGATCGCGGCAAGGGGTTCGGCGTCCAGGCTGAACACTTGCAGCCTTTGATCATCCAGCAGAGGCAATAGCGCATGAAAGCCGTCAATGCTTTGCTGGTCTGTGGACAAGGCGATCGGCAAGGGACTGTCTTGCGAGCGCGCGTCTTGCAGCACCGGCGGCGGTGACGATAACAGAACCACGCTGGTATCGGCTTGCGGCAGCCAGAATACAGGCGCGTCAGGCAGGTCGAGTGCTGGATCGACGGCGAAATCGCAACCCCCAGTGCTGGCGGATTTTTTCCGTCAGCTGTTCGCGGTCCGCGCTGGGGTCATTCAGGGCTTCATAGTCCCTGTCGTAGCCTTCGTTGCGACGCAACCACTCCCAGGCGAGATCAGAGGCGCTCAGGGTGTCGACGTGTTCATAATTCGCGGCGGATCGCCAGCGAGACGCATCTGGCAGCATCAGAACCCTCCATCAATGGTGCCGAATTGAGGGAGGGGTAAGATTCCCGGATGGGTTGTCGGGTGGAAGACAGAGAGTCGGCATCGCCTGATGCCGTAGAAGCATC
The DNA here is from genome assembly GCF_020535245.1 of Asticcacaulis sp. AND118. Lineage (GTDB taxonomy): Bacteria > Pseudomonadota > Alphaproteobacteria > Caulobacterales > Caulobacteraceae > Asticcacaulis. Next base: position 1,404,868 of record NZ_CP084910.1, read on the forward strand.
ACCCCGTTAAGCGGGTGGGTTCTTGCCGATCAGCTCCCGATAGCCATGCTCGCTCATCCATTGGGCACGAGCGAGATGAGCGGCATGAATGTGGCGACATCGTTCCGGATCGGTCGCTGGATCAAGGCCAAACAGAACCTTCACGACATCGCGCCAGTCAGCGCCGTCGCGCGCGGCGTCCAGGAGCCGTAGATAGAGCGTCATATGCTCCCGGTCATAGACCGTGAGTGACGGCCCAGCTGGTGGCTCGTCCTGAAAATGTTGGGTTGATTGCGCCATTACCGGACACCGTAGCAGATGATTTCCACGCCGTTAACTCTATGCACCGTGTCAATGACCCGGGCATGATGAAGAACGGGGAAGACGGGCATGTTGTTCTCGGCGGTCAATCGACGATTATCTTTGCCGGGACTGTTCATGATGTAGAAGCACGCCTTCACCCTTGTCGGTCAGCAGGAGCACAATGCCGGCCGCCTCCAGTGCCCTGCGAACCTGATCGCGCGTTGTTTCATACACCTCGAGGCCGCTTTCGGATTCGAGGCGCTTGAGCGCGGTCAATGATACTCGGGCCTTGTCAGCGAGCGTCTCCTGCGTCCATCCCAGCAACGCGCGTGCGGCCCGTGATTGTCGGGCGGTGATCATGCATGATCACCTCCCACCGGCAGCAACGCATATGCCAGAACTACGACTATAATAGTCGCTCTTGGCGCGCGGTGCGAGTAAAAACCGTTGAAGATCGCGGCGCTAACCGGAATTGACCAGCAACTGATTCGGTTGTCAGGGGAAAGACCCCGGCCGGAGGGCCGGGGCCTTTGAGCCGGGGTCAGTCGCCGCGGCGGCCGTTGGGGCGGGACCAGATCAGCGAGTAGGTTTCGCCGTCTTCGTCGTCGAAGAGGTTGGCGTAGATGGGGGCGTTGAAGCTCGGATCGTCGAGCTTGAGGCCGAGATAGGGCCGGTCGTCGTTGGAGCGCTTCGACCAGGCCGCTCCGATTTCTGCCCGGCCGACCATGACGCGGTGGCTGGGGGCGTTTTCGCCGTTGGCGCGCAGGTCGGGGACGATGCGGACGCCCTTGGCCTGGACGCTCAGAGTGACGATCTCGCCGGTGAACTCGTTCGAGCCGGTTTTCTTGAAGGTGCCGATGGTAGCCATTTTAAAATCTCCGTTTTTCGTGTTCGAGCCCGCTACCGCAGCGGCCTCGATGGTGGTCGGGAGGCCGGAGGCGATCGACGCCGCATCGACAAATCATTCATGATGGCGACCGGAGCGAAGCGGAGGATGGCGACAGAGCGGTTTTCTTGGCTCGCGAGGAATGGGTGAAACCCAGGGGAAGAAAATTGCGTCGCGCCATTGCGGCTTAGGCGGTCGAGGCGAAGCCGTCCTTCGGCCAGATCAGCCCATTGGAGAGGCCGTGCAGGTAGCGGTTCTCAATGCGTCCGAACGGAGATAAATGGCTGCCCTGGTTCCTCATGAACCGGCACAGGCAGTGACATCGAGATCAATTGCCAGTGACTGGACCTTCGGCTTGCATCATCCTGACCGATGCCACCTGATAGCCCGCAGCAGTGCCGTCTGGTCGGCGGCGTCAGTCTGAGGCTTTTCTGTCGCGTGGCAAATGGCGATCGTGTTTCATCGGCTCAGATGATGAACGTTCTCACCGCCCGTCCCAAATACCTTGCGGCACAAGGCGGCGGAAGTCTTCGCTTGGCTGTCGACCTATGTTGATTGCGATGACTACGCCCGCGCCATGGTCCCGCTCGACGCTGGGGACACTGCCATGCCCGCCACCCTCAGAAACGCTGTGATCCCCACGGCGACCGCGCCGATGACGGAGAAGATGACCTGCCAGGTTTTCGACGGCATGGTGTGCTTGACGATCCCGTGTGTGGCGTGAAAGCCTGCGATTGCCGCGGGAAGCACAAAGGCAGCCGCGACCAGCAGCCTGATCCAAAGTGGCCGCACGACGATCAGCAGAAATTGGCCGATACCCAGGGTCAACGCCGCCCCGATAAGGCCGATGAGGATTGCGCCAGGCCATCCAGCGCCCGTGCCATAAGCCCACGTTCCGATTGAAACGCCGGCGAAAAGCGGCAGTGCGAAGACCGCGAGTGTGAACAGCAGCCAGCACAGGAAGCCTATGGCGGCGATGGATGCGAGAATGCCGAGAAAGAGCATGGTGGTATCTCCGGGAGATGAACTCTGACGGTTGCGCCTCCACCACCACCACGGCGCAGCTGCATTATAGCAAATCGACAATGATAAGAGGAGTGGAAACCGGCGGGTTTCCGCCATTTGAGGCGAGGCGTTCGCCCCGTTAAGGGGCGAAGGGATCGATTTCGCGCAGGATCGAGGCCTCGTCGCCGTCGAATTCGGCGGCCGGCGTAACCGAGAGCGTGCCGTCGCCGGCGCGGAAGATGATGATGGCCACCATCAGGGTTGAGGCGAGGCTGAGAGCGAAGGCGTAAGCGTAGGTGGAGGACATTGATCCGGCTCCTGTTTGAAGCGGAGGACCATCCCCCACTGACAGGCGCCCGAAGCGTCCGGCCAAAGGCCGCAATCACCGATGAAGGCGAAGCCGCAAGCGGCGGCACGCGCATGCGTAGTCCGACCCTTTACGGGTTGATGGCGTCAGGCCGTTGGATGGATCAAGGATAAGCGCAAATGAAGCGGGGTGGCTCCTGCTCGAATATTCGCCGGAATCAGTTGCGTTCGGTGATGCTATTGGCTTGTTAAGTTCGTTGACTGCGCCTTGACGCATGGCCTTGGCTTCGGCATCGTCCTTGCTATGTCCTCAGCGCTTAACGCCGTTCGCCTTCGTGTATCGATTGATGGTATCCAGCCAGCCATCTGGCGGCGTTTGCTCATACCGGCACACTGGAATCTCGAACACCTCCACCTTGGAATTCAGGCCGCGTTCAATTGGTGGAACTACCATCTCCACGAATTCCACATCGGCGGACTGCGCTTTGGCGATGTCGCCCTTCTGGAAGATGGGGCGGGTCCAGATGATCCGCGTGTTTTCGATGAACGGGATGTTCAACTTAAGGATTTTTCTCGATCCGGAAGCACTTTTACCTACACATATGACTTCGGCGACAACTGGCGACATACGGTTGAACTGGAGGAATGGCTTTGGCTTGATGTATTTCCCAAAAAGGCCATGTGCGAGGACGGTGCCTTTGCAAGGCCGCCTGAAGACGTCGGCGGGATCTCGGGATATGAGCATTTCCTCGAGGTGATGGGGGATCCTGGCGACCCTGAACACGCCGACATCAAGCGTTGGTGCGGTGGGCACTTCGATCCCGAGTGGTTTGATCTGGACCTCGTCAACAAGGATGTCGGCAACGCACTGAAACCAAATGTTCGCCGGAGGTTGCATCAGCCCAAGCCAAAGCGGGTGTAGGCGTTCCAGCGGCGCTCACGCGCCGCCACCGCCGAATCGATAAACCGGGATGCCCAGCTTGCGGGCCTTGTCGGCGAGATTGTCCTGAATACCGGTGCCGGGGAAGACGATTACGCCGATTGGCATCACGGAGAGCATTTGGTCATTGCGCTTGAAGGGTGCGGCCTTGGCGTGCTTCACCCAGTCGGGCTTGAAGGCGACCTGTGGCACCTTGCGATGGTCAGCCCAGCGGGCGGCAATCTTTTCGGCGCCTTTGGGCGAGCCGCCGTGCATTAGGACCATGTCGGGATGCTTGGCGTGGACCTGATCGAGTTTGGCCCAGATCAGCTTGTGGTCGGCAGTGTCGCCGCCGGTGAAGGCGATCTTCGGCCCGGCGGGCATGAGCACTTCGGTCTCAGTGCGACGTTTGGCTGCCAGGAAGTCGCGGCTGTCGATCATCGCTGCGGTAAGATTGCGATGGTTGACCATCGATCCTGTGCGGGGCCTCCAGCTTGATCCGGTATGGCGCTCGAAATGGTCGGCGGCCTGATCGCGCATCAGTTCGAAGGCGTCGCGGCGCTCCAGAAGCGTCTGCCCCTCGGCGGTGAGGCGCTCCAGTTCGACTGATCTCACCTCGCTGCCGTCCTGTTCGCGCTGAAGGCGGCGCTGTCCTTGCTCGTTATCGTCCAATTCGCGTTCAATCCGGTGGCAAGCGCGGTGGAAAAGATTGACGGTTGACCAGAGGAGATCGTCGAGATCGGGTTCCAGGCGGGTGTCCATAAGGGTTGCGATCAGGGCGTCGAAGATGTCGGCGATAGCGCCGGTGACGCGGGTTGCTTCCGGCAGTGGGCGGGGGTCTGGTTCGCCCTCAAAAGGGCGATAGCCGAAAAGCTGAAGCTCCTGGAGGAGATGGTCCGTGGGAGAGGATGCGTGGTGGGGCTCGAAATCGTCGTGCTCGCTCATTGGATGCTCCATCGTTTGGACCGCGACCCTCGCGGCCTTCATGGCGACGAAGCTCATGGGCGGGACGGGACTGCACCCGGCGCGCAGCGCAGGGCCGGAGCAAAGCGGAGGATGGCGACAAGCCGGCTATTTTGTTTCGCGATGGAAAGGCGGCCCATCTTCTCTTTTGGGGCCGCCACCGGAAAATAGCTGGCGCAGCCATTGCCGCCCCGGCACGCCTATGGGCCGATCGCCCTCTCGAAAGCCGAGGCGTGGTCCTCTTCCGATGTAGGGGCATCCGGGCGAGCATGGCGATGACGTCGCCACTTTCCTCCCTGCCGGTTATGCCGCCAGCGCCATGAAGCGGGCGACGTCCTGTGGTGCGAGTTGGCCCCTGAGATTAGCCCGGAGTGTATCGAGGCCAAGGTACCGGAGATCCTCGTTGAAGTCCTGCAATACCGGTGACAGCACGATCGCCTCGATCCCGACCGCGTTCGCTCGTTCGATCAAACTGTCCCGCGCGCCGTCGCCCGCCGGGTCGTTGTCGCGGATGACATAGAGCCGACGCAGCGTTTCCGGAAACAGAACGGCGGCGAGATGGGCAGCGGACAATGCCGCCGCCATGGCCATGTCCGGTATGGCCTGGCTTACCGAAAGCACGCTTTCGATGCCTTCGCCCGCGGCCATCACATCACCCGGCACACCAAAGCGAACGGCGTGACCAAGCAGGTCTCCCATCGCCTTGCGCTGCGTTTCGACAGGCGCCTTGTCGGTGCCGTCAGGGGCGAGCCATGTCCGGTGGGCGCCAGTAATCCGGCCGTTGAGATCGGTGACGGCGGCGATCATCGCTGGCCAGGTTTCAAGCGGGCCATGGTCATCTGGCCGATAATAGCAGCGTGGATGGAGGCGCAGGTTTCCGGTTCCGTGCAAAGCCGTAATGCCGCGTGTGCGGAAATACGTCTCTACGGGGGTGCCGCTGATCGGCTTCGACATGGCGAACAATCGCCTTGCCGCCTCGGCCGAGCCTGACGGAGCTGGTTTGCCCGGTCGCTCCTTCGGTGCTGCTGCGGGTTCAGGACGCGGCAGACTGAGAAAGGAACGCGCCTCGCCGATGACATCGGCGAAGTCAATGAGGCCGCAACTTTCCCGGATCACGTCGAGCAGGTCGCCATGCTCGCCGGTGGCGGCGTCGGTCCATTTGCCGGCTGGGCCTTTCACCGTCTCCTTGAGCCGCACGAACATGGAGCGGCCGGGCGTGTTGCGGGCATCGCCAACCTGCCAGTAATTGCCCTGGCGACGGCCAGCGTCGAGATAGTGGCGGCACACCGCCTCGGCCTCCCGGCCGAGACGGGTCGCCAGATCGGAAGCGTCGAGCCGGGCCATCACGCCGCCTCGCGCTCGCCGATGCGCTGCACCGGATAGTGTCCCAGCACGCGCTCCAATACAGCCGGGCCGGCGGCATCTGTCGGCACGAACATCCTGAGCTTCCACGAGATGATCTCGTGGAACAGGCCATAGGCGGTAAGCCGCTCGCGCATGGTGTCGGTGAACCCCGACAATTCGATGCGATCTGCGCCCATGACGCGGACGCGGCGAAGCTGAAGCCCCTCAGCGAGATCGAGGATGGTGCGCCCATCCATCAGCGCCATGAAGGCATCGGCAGGCGTGAGCGTGGCTGCGCCGGTCGTGGTTGCGTTGGCCGCCCATGCCGGCGAGACCTTGCGGCCAACGATCCGTTCGCCATCGTCGGTCTGGAGCCGATAGACACGTGTGGATTCGTTCGGCAGCCGTTTCCAGATTGGCAGCAACAAGCCGGCGACGATGTGGATCGTGCTGTCGGAGAACTCCGGCACATCCGCAACCTCAACGGCCCAGGCCGTGGCGAAGGCGCTGCGCTCCGCCTCAATCCAATGGGTCTCGCCCATCATCTTCAATGGAACAGTGTGCGATTCCATCGGCCGGACCAGCCGGACGCGGCGTTCGATCTCGCCATCGTCGAGCATGATCGAGGTGGAGGGGATCTGCACGGCTGCGCGGCCCGAACGCTCGTTGACCAGCAGCTTGGCGCTGGATTCGGCCATATGGGCGAGCGCGTCGTCCAGTGTGACCGGGCGGTTGCGGGCCCGCTGGGCGATCGTGAGGAGGCGGGTCTCGGCACCCGTGCCCGGATGCGTATAGATGGTCTGGCGGTCGGTGACGGTGAAGCCTTCCGCCGTCAAAGTTTCCAGCCCGACATCGTAGACGCCGCTGGCGATGGCGCCTTCGATCTTGGCGGTGAGAAGCTGCTCGAAGGCGGTAAACAGCACGCCCTGCAGCTCGATGGTCAGCGCCAGCAGCCGGTTGAGGAAGGTGGTGATCGGCGGCAACTCGTCTTTGATACCGTTTGCGTCCGTCAGCTTCAGGCCGGTGGCGGTTTCGAAGCGGTCGAGCGAGCAGCCTTCGACCTTGCCACGCACCAGCAACAGATAGAGCTGGCGCAGTGCATCACGGGCATAGGGGCTTTCGAGATTGTCCTCCGGGCGGAACAGGCCCTGACCGCCGGTCTGACGCTGGCCGCGCGTAATCGCCCCGAGCGTATCGAGCCGCCGGGCGATGGTGGAAAGAAAACGCTTCTCAGCCTTCACATCCGTGGCGATCGGCCGGAACAGGGGCGGCTGCGCCTGGTTGGTTCGGTGCGTGCGGCCGAGGCCCTGGATAGCAGCGTCCGCCTTCCAACCGGGTTCGAGCAGATAGTGGACGCGCAGCCGCGTGTTCCGCGCCGACAGTTCGGCATGGTAGCTGCGGCCGGTGCCACCCGCGTCCGAGAAAATCAGGATGCGCTTAATGTCATCCATGAAGCCTTGAGTCTCGGCGAGATTGGCGGCGGCGGCGCGTGTCTCGACGACAAGGCGGTCGCCACCCGAAGGCGTCCTCTTGCGGACGATGCGCCGTGAACGGCCCGTCACCTCGGCGACCAACTCCGTACCGAAATGCTGGACGATCTGGTCGAGCGCGCCGGGCACCGGCGGCAGGGAGGCAAGCTGCGCGATCAGCTCGTCGCGGCGCGCGACGGCTTCGCGGCTTTCGACGGGCTGACCGTCGCGATAGACCGGTCGCGAAAACAGGTTGCCCTCGCTGTCGGTGAAAGGCTCGTAGAGCTGCACCGGGAAGGAATGGGCGAGGTAGTCGAGAACGTATTCTCTGGGCGTGATGTCGATCCGAACGTCGTTCCATTCCTCGGTTGGCAGTTCGGCCAGACGGCGTTCCATCAGCGCCTCGCCAGTCGAGACGATCTGGATCACGGCGGCATGGCCAGCTTCGAGATCGCTGCTGATCGACCGGATCAGGGTCGGCGTTTTCATACTGGTGAGCAGATGGCCGAAAAAGCGTTGTTTGGCGCTCTCGAAGGCCGAGCGGGCGGCGGACTTGGCCTGCCGGTTCAGCGTGCCGGAAGCGCCGGTGATATTGGCCGCTTCCATCGCAGCATCCAGATGGTTGTGGATGATGGCGAAGGCCCCGGCATAGGCGTCGTAGATGCGGGTCTGCTCAGAGCTTAGCGCATGCTCGACCAGCTCATATTCCACGCCGTCGAAGGAGAGCGAGCGGGCGGTGTAAAGGCCGAGCGCGCGGAAGTCGCGGGCCAGCACTTCCATCGCTGCAACGCCGCCGTCCTCGATCGCTTCGACGAATTCGGTCCTGGTCGAGAACGGAAAATCCTCGCCACCCCAGAGCCCGAGGCGCTGAGCGTAGGCCAGGTTATGGACCGTGGTGGCGCCGGTCGCCGATACATAGACAACGCGGGCGTTCGGCAGGGCATGCTGAAGGCGCAGACCGACGCGACCTTGCTGCGAGGCGGCCACATCGCCGCGTTCTCCCTTGCCGCCCCCGGCGTTTGCCATCGCGTGCGCCTCGTCGAAAATGATCGCTCCATCAAAATCAGAGCCCAACCATTCAACGATCTGCCGGACGCGGGAAACCTTGCTCCCGCGGTCGTCGGAGCGTAGCGTGGCATAGGTCGTAAATAGGACGCCTTCCGGCAATGTGATCGGCCGCCCTTGGGGGAAACGCGACAGCGGCGTGACCAACAAGCGCTCCATGCCGAGCGCCGACCAGTCACGCTGCGCGTCCTCGATGAGCTTGTCGGATTTGCTGATCCAGACGGCTTTACGGCGACCCTGAAGCCAGTTGTCGAGAATGATCGCGGCGGACTGGCGGCCTTTGCCAACGCCAGTACCGTCACCGATCATGAAGCCGCGCCGGAAGCGAACGGCATCATTCGCATCCTCGCGGGCAGCACTGACCACGTCGAAGGTGGCGTCCACCGTCCAAGATCCGGCGAGATGATCGGCGTGCGCTTCGCCCGCGTAGATGACGGTCTCGAGCTGGGCGTCCGACAGCAGATCATGGATATTGGCTGGGAGGCGTGGCCGATAGCTCGGCTTGGGCGGTGCGACCGATGCCATCGCTGCGGATTGCACGAGCTTGGTCGGGTGCGCCTGAGAGCCGAGAATACGGATCGACTGCAATCCGTATTCTTCATAGATGCCATCGGACGGGCGTCCGCCTTCGCTGGTCGGCCCGTCTATAGTCTCGTAAGCAAGCGGCACGCCCTCGGGCTCGGCCAAAGGCGCGGTCGTCGGCGCGACCTTGGCGGCACGATTGATATAACCGCGCACGCTGCGCGGGGCAGCGGCCGGGGTCGCCGGTACCATGACGGAGGGATCGACGGCGAGCCGTTCCGGCAGGTGCTCGGTGAGCCAACACAGCAAGGTTGCAGCGTCGGGCGCGATACCGGGTGCGACCGGGAACACGGCAGGATCATCGGCGGGGCGTTTATCGATGACGGTCAGCCGCGTCGGAAATGTCGTGCCATGCTTGGCATAGACAGCGCCGTCGATGGCAGCCGAGAACACGATCTGCCCGCGTTCCTGCAATCGCATGAAGATGTCCGTCCAGGCCGGATTGTCGGGCGCGAAACTGGCGCCAGTGATCGTGACCAGCCGCCCGCCGGGAGCCAGGCGCGCCAAGGCTGAGGTGAGATGGCGGTAAGCGGCGTCTGCCACGCGGCCCTCGACATTGGCCATGACCGAAAAGGGCGGATTCATCAGCACGACGCTGGGCGTGACGGCGGGGTCCAGATGATCGTCTATCTGCGCCGCGTCGAAGTGGGTGACGGAAATGGCCGGGAAGAGGAGCGACAGCAGTCTGGCGCGGGTGTCGGCCAACTCGTTGAGGACGAGCGTACCGCCAGCGATCTCGGCCAGGATGGCCAGCAGGCCGGTGCCCGCCGAGGGTTCGAGAACCCGGTCGGCGGGGGTGATGGCCGCGGCGTGGGCAGCGACCAGCCCGAGCGGGATCGGCGTCGAGAATTGCTGAAAGGTCTGGCTTTCGGTCGAGCGCCGCGTATGTGTCGGTAGAAGGCCGGCGATTTTCGTCAGCGCGGACAGCCTTGCCGCAGGCGTTCCGGCTTTGCGGAAAAGCGTAGGTCCGTACTTGCGGAGGAACAGGACGGTTGCGGCTTCGCAGGCGTCATAGGCCGTCTTCCAGTCCCAGGCGCCGGCCGCATCCGACGCGCCATAGGCGGTTTCCATCGCCGCACGCAGAACTGCGGCGTCGACCCGCTCGCCACGTTCGAGATGCGGCAGCAGCTGGCCGGCGGCCGCGAAGATGCCGTCGGCGTGCTCGTGGGTGGAGCCAAACGGAAGTGTTGCGGCGACGGTCGCCGTCGTGGATCCGGAGATCATGGTCATCGTGGGGAACCTCACGGAGAGCGGGAAGGAACGAGCCCGCGCGGCGCTCTCTCAACCGCTCCGGCTCAAACCCGTCCCGGCAGCCCTCTCACTCTCAAGACATCCGCATGGAAAAAGCGCCCGACCGTGAGGTGGGGCGCTTTTCGAAGGGGTTTAGTTCTAGAGCCCATCCGCGATCTCGGAGGCGACGAGTCTGCGGGCTTTGCGGAGCAGGTCGTCGCCGCAGGTATCGACGTGGCCGAAAAAACGGGCACGCGCGCCATTTTCTGTCCAGTCGGCATAGGTGCAATATTCTCGAGCGTTGGATCGAAACGCCCGCATATCGCTGGCCCAATGCGGCTTGGGCTCGACAACGACGGTGAGGTCGCCTCTGGTTTCCGGCCAGGGCAGGGACCGTTCATGCGGCGGATGCTGGCGATCCGCCGCGAAGATGGCGTCGATGTCGGTCATGGCGCCTCTCCCGGATCGGTCCGTACGAAGCCTTCAGGATCGCCAGGATCGGGCGGCAGGTAGGCGTCATAGGGGTTGCCGTCGGCGAGATGGCCGAAAGGCGTGAAGACGTAATCACCATCGTCTCGCCCCACGGCGCAGATGACGTAGCGCGGAATGCCCGTCGCCGCGTCGAGGCACTGCATGAGGGCGAGATTGCCGTCGCCCGCCGCGCGCAGCAGGGTCTGGAAATTGCTCCGGGCATGGGCGGGGATGCTCATAGCGGACCTCCCACGCTGGAGATGGTCTCGGCAAGCCAGCCATCGGTGTATATCCAGTCCACAGTCTCGCCGGTGGCGAGGTCGAGGACGTGGGCGCCGCCGCCGAAGCCGTCGAGACGCGGCCGCGAGCAGGTATTGCCGTATTGAAAGCCCCATCTGCCTGTCAGGCCGAACTCGGCGGCGCAGCGGTTCACGAACTGGATAACGCGCTCGGGATCGCCGGTCACGTCGTCGCGTATCCAGAGTTGGCTGCCGCCGTGCTCGGGCTGGATCGAGAGAAGAAAGCCTTCGGAGGGCGGCTCCTCCGACGCGCCTTCCGCGGCCTGTGTGTTGTAGAGGGCGAGCGCACGGGCGGCGTTCTCGGGCGTGCCGACGTCCAGCAGGCACGAGAAATGAGTGAAATAATCGGCCATGACAGGCTCCTGATACGAGAAAGCCCAGCCCGCGTGGCATCGCCACGCAAACTTTGGGTCTTGGGGCCGGGCTGAGAGGGTGGAGAAGGAAGGTGCAGGACGGCAGTTGCCGTCCCGCATAGCCCGCTATTCGGCGGCGACGGCGTGCGAAGCCTCGTCCTCTTCGTCGGAGAGCGCCTCGTCGTCATCGAGGAATGCGGGGAGCGCTTCGTCGCCTTCGCCGTTCATGGCCGGTTCGTCCTGATCGACCAGGCGAAGTGGCTCGGGCAGCCAGCCGGTGTCGGCCAACAGGCGTTCGGCTTCCTTGGCCATGTCGCCCTTTTTCAAATGGTCGATGAGCCCTGCTGCCCGCTCGCCCGCGCCCTCCCGAACGGCTTCGAGAATGCGGGGCTTGGTGACGCGGCCGAGATAGTTGCCAACAGTCGGCTTCCAGCCCGCCGTCGCCATGTCGAGGCCAACCGCTCGCGCCAACCGGTCGGCCTGCGCCAGGCGCACATCCAAACCATGCTGACTGATGCCCGATCCGTAAGGGTTTGGCCGCTCGAACAGGGCGTTCACGCCGAAGCTGACGCAATGGGCGAGCAGATCGAGGCGTGTGCCATCGTCGAGGTGAGCCAACCAATCCCAGAGCCCCTGATCGTCAGCAGGAACATGATCGCCCCAGCGCTCGTGCCGTTCGGCGACCTCCCGCGCCGCTGTGCTGTCCTTCAATTCCTCGGACTGTGCCGAGAAGAAGATATGATTGACGCGGGCCTCGAGGCAGCCAGCGGGCGCGGTGCGCCGGAACGTGTCGCTGACCAGCTTGTGCAGCAGCATGGTCATGGCGACATCCGGATGTTCGGCCACCGCGTTGCGCAGAGCCAGCGTACGATGCGCGGTTAATTCGATGACGAGGCGCTCGGGCAGCGGCTTGATGCCATCCTCTTCGTCGTCTTCCGGCTCCGCAGGCTGGCCGCCGATCGTGATGACGGCGCGATGAACGGCGGGCGCGGCCTGCTGGTCCACTTCGCCGTCAACCTCCGCCGCATCGCTGCCTTCGGTCCCAACGTGACGTTCATCCTCAGGACGGACATAGCCGCGATCCACCGACAGTGAGCCGTCGGCATCGAGACTGACGAAGACGCCGGCGATGGCAATTTCGGCCGGATCGTAGATCGACGGGCGCTGCTCGAAGGCGTTGAGCGCTTGTTCGATCTCGCCGAGTCTCGCGTCGATCTCGTCGGGCAGTTCGTCGGCCTCGCCATATTCGGCTTCGAGCCTGTCATATTCCTCGCGCAACGCCTCACGAGTGGCACGTTCCTCTTCGGTCAGGTCGACTGCGACGCCGACAAGCGCCCGCAGTCCATGCTCGTGTCCGTAGGGAAAGCTCAAGCTGGCTTCGACCCATTTCCAGCCTTCGCTTGCGATCTCGTCGGCGACGGTCTTCAGCTTTTCGGCTACCAGGCGGTCGAGCAAGGCGGCATCTTGAAGCCAGCCGCCATCGTCGGACTGGAACAGGTCGCGCAGCACGGTGCCGCCGGCCGCCTCATAGGCTTCGATGCCCACAAAGACGGCTCGCTTGTCGGAGGCCCGTACTGTGGTTTCGGTTAGCATCCGGCGGATGTGGTAGGGTTCTTTCTGCCAGCCATCCTTGATCGCGTCCCAGACCTGTTCCTGTCGGGCATGGTCGGAACTGACGGTGAAGGCCATGAGCTGTTCGAGCGTCATGCCGTCGTCGGCGTAGATTTCCAGTAAGGTTGGCGAAACGGACGCGAGGCGCAGGCGCTGCTTGACAATATTGACGCCGATAAAGAAGGCGGCGGCGATGGCTTCCTCAGTCATGCCCTTGTCCCGCATGGCCTGAAAGGCGCGAAACTGATCGAGCGGGTGGAGGGGGGCTCGCTCCATGTTCTCGACGAGCGACACTTCCTCGATCAGAACGTCGCTATTGGCCTCACCGACCACACAGGGGACCGGCGCCGTCTTGGCCAGGCGCTTCTGCTTCACCAGCAGTTCAAGGGCGCGGTAGCGACGGCCACCGGCGGGCACCTCGAACATCCCGGTTTCGGTGCCGTCGGCGTCGAGGATGGGGCGGACATGCAGGGACTGGATGAGGCCGCGCCGGGCGATGGACTCGGCCAGCTCCTCGATCGAGACGCCAGCCTTGACGCGCCGAACGTTGGACTGGCTCAGCGCCAGCTTGTTAAAGGGAATGTCGCGCGCCGACGACAGGGTGATCTTCTGAATGGCAATCGCCATGTTCCTTACTCCGCGACGGGCGGCCGGGAGCCTCTCTCTCGACCTCCAACCCGTCACGAAGCGAAGCGCCGCCCTCTCACTCTTTGAGGGCAGCGCCAGGCCAGCGGAAAAGCGTAAAGCCGGAAATCCGCATCGTCGCCTTTCCGGTTTTCAGGATCGTCATGCCGCTTCCCGTTCGTCGCCAGGGACGCCCGCAACTGCGTCCGGCAGGTGAGCGAGCAGCCAGTCGGCTGCCTTGCTTGCCTGGGAGGCGGCGCGGACGATAGCGCGGTTGTCCTCGCGCAACACCTCAAGCCAGGAGCCGATATAGTCAGCATGGCGGACGGTGGGCGTGATACCGAGCGAGGCGCAGCAGAAGGCTGCGTTTATCTCAGCAATCAGTTCCTCGAAGGCGTATGTCTTTGAGCCGAAGGAACCGGAGAAATCGCGGTTCAGGCGCGAGGGGTGGCCCGTCGCGTGCCCCATCTCATGCAGGGCCGTCCTGTGCCAGTTGATCGGCTCGAAATACCTGTGGGGCGGCGGCACCTGCACATAATCGTGTGTGGGCACATAGAAGGCGCGGTCGCCGCCGATGCGGAAGTCGATGCCGGTCGCCTGGATCAGGGCCTCGACCTGTGGTTCGATGAGGCCGGGCGGAGGTGGTGGAGCCACGATGGCGACATCATCTGGCAGGCCGTCGCATTGCGCCGTATTGAACACCGTGAATCGTTTGAGGAACGGGATCGCGGCAGCTTCCTCGCCGGTCGCGCGGGCGCGGCGCTTTTCGTCCTCCGGGGTGAAGCGATCGGCATAGACGACGGTGGTGCCGCGTTCGCCTTTGCGGACGTTGCCGCCAAGCGACAGGGCCTGGCGGAAGGTCAGCCAGCTCTGACCTGGAAAGCCGTGCTGGATCACCGCGCCCCAGAGGATTAGCACATTGATGCCCGAATAATGCCGTCCGGTCGCGGCGCTCCTCGGCATGGCGAGGGGTGCCTTGGCTGCGACGGTCCCCCAGGGCTGGACCCAAGGGAAGCGGTCGGCCTCCAGTTCGGCGATAATTTTGCCGGTGATGTCGTCGTAAAGGCTTGTCCGGTTGGAACTGGGGCGCCCGCTGCGGTTACTCCTGAACATCGTCGTTCTCCATGACGGGCGCCAGAAACCTCTTTTCCGACCTTCAACCCGTCACGGAAAACCCGTCCACACTCTCACTCTCGGGGGCGTTGCGGGGTCTCCCCGCAGAAGGGGTTGGCCGAGACCTCGGCTCGGTCACAGGGGAATGCCTTCCCCATATCAAGCTGCATTCCCAAGGGCTTCCTTGAAAACTGTCAGAAACTCGCGTATATTTCCGACAGGAGAAAGACAATGACACGGCTGACCGAACAAATTCTGGCCCATGCAACGGGATTGCCCGAAGGTGCCCCCTTGTCTGCTAAGGGCCTGCTTCACCTCGGAAACCGGGCGGCCGTGGATCAGGCATTGTCGCGCCTGACCGAGCGCGGGCAACTCATCCGTGCCGGTCGCGGCATCTATATGCGTCCCATCGCCAGCCGGTTCGGCACGCGCGCGCCATCGGTCGAACAGGCCGTTGAGGCCCTCGCGGCCCAGAAAGGCGAGATCATCGTCTCGAACGGCGCTGCCGCGGCGAACGCCCTTGGTCTAACGACGCAAGTGCCCGTCCGCTCCGTCTATCTGACCTCCGGGCGCAGTCGGAAAATGCACCTCGGAAAGCAGGTCGTGGAATTGCGACACGCGCCGCGCTGGCAACTTGCCCTCGCCAATCGCCCGGCGGGGGAGGTCGTGCGAGCGCTGGCCTGGCTCGGCCCCGAAAGGGCGGAAGCCGCGCTGACGACCTTGAAGCGGAAGATGCCGTCCGGCGTGTTGGTAGAATTGGTTGCCGCCGCACCGCAGCTTCCGACATGGCTCGCGCAGAGCGTCGGAAAGGTGGCCTATGGCTGACGTCTTTCTCCAGCTGTCGGCCGAGGACCGGCGCGATGCGCTGGGCGTCGTCGCCGATCGCTCGGGCCGTCCCATCCATCTTCTCGAAAAGGATGTGTGGGTGGTATGGGCGCTCGCGACACTCTACGAAGCGCCTCTCGGGGAACATCTGGTTTTCAAGGGCGGCACGTCGTTGTCGAAAGCCTATCAGGTCATTCGCCGGTTTTCCGAGGATGTGGACCTGACCTACGACATTCGAGCGATCGCGCCCGATCTGGTCGGGGACAATGGCGAGGGGCTGCCGAAAACGCGAAGCGAGGAAAAGCGCTGGTCCAGCGAGGTCCGCAAGCGGTTGCCGGCATGGGTCGCGGATGCCGTACAGCCGGTGATCGCAAATGCGCTAGCCGCCGAAGGATTGGCGGCAGCCGTTCGCGTCGAGGATGACAAGCTCTTTATAGACTATGAGGCAACCGCGACCGGGTCCGGCTATGTCGCGCCCAGCGTTATGCTGGAGTTCGGCGCCCGTTCGACAGGAGAACCAGCTAGCCTGCGCGACGTCGTTTGCGATGCGGCCGGCCTGATCGATGGGCTGGTATTCCCGACGGCGCAACCGCGCGTCATGCACGCTGAGCGGACCTTCTGGGAGAAGGCGACGGCGATCCATGTCTTCTGCCTTCAGGAAAGGCTGCGCGGCGATCGCTTTGCGCGACACTGGCACGATGTTGTTCGGCTGGATGAAGCCGGCTTCGCCGACGCCGCTTTCGCCGATCGCGGCTTGGCCAACGCTGTCGCTCGCCACAAGTCGATGTTCTTCGCGGAGAAGGCAGCCGACCGCACGCCGATCGACTATGCAGCTGCGGTCAACGGCGGCTTGCAGCTCGTGCCGGTCGGCGACGGCGCGAAGGCGCTGGAGGATGACTATGCCCGCATGGTCGAGGATGGGCTACTCTTCGATGACGCGGAGTCGTTCGAAGCGCTCATGGCGCGATGCGCTGACATGGCAAGGCGGGCCAATCGAGCTGGTGCATAGAGGGGCGGACGGTGAAAATATACTCGGTAGCGATCGAAAACTTTCGCGGCATCCATTCGGCCAGACTTGTCCTGCCTGACCACGCCGTGTTGATCGGCGACAACAACACCGGCAAATCCTCGGTATTCGAGGCGATCGATCTCGCCTTGGGGCCAGACCGGCTTAGCCGGCGACCGCCAGTGGATGAGCATGATTTCTATCAGGGGCGCTATCTTCCCACACCAAATCCAGAGGCTCCGGACGGTGCTGAGCCAGGCCCCGCGCCAAAAATCACGATCGAGGTGACGATCACCAATCTGTCGCCGGAGCAGGAGGCGCGATTTGGAGCCAACGTCGAGTGGCTGAATACGGCTACCGGAAATTTTTATCAGGAGGCGAACCCGGCAGGGGTAGATGCTGCTGAGATCAAGGCGGCGCTACGCGTCACATTCGTCGGCGAATACGATCCCGATGAGGATGATTTTGTCGGCAACAGTTATTTCACGCGCAGCCTTTCGGAGGATGAGACGCCTGCGTCGTTCTCGAAGAAAGACAAGCAACATTGCGGCTTTCTTTTCTTGCGTTCTCTGAGGACCGGATCTCGGGCACTCAGCTTGGAACACGGCAGCCTGTTGGACATCATTCTACGGCTGAAGGAAATCCGGCCGCAGATGTGGGAAGGGACGATTGGAACGCTCGCAGCCTTCGATGTCGCAAGCGACCCGGCCATCGGCATTTCGGGGGTACTCGAGAGCATCGACAAATCGCTGAAGAAATACGTTCCGCGCGAATGGGGTGTAAAGCCGCACCTGAAAGTGTCGAACCTGACGCGCGAGCATTTGCGCAAGGTCATCACCGCGTTCATCGCTACTGGTGCGGGCGATCATGCCGCTCCCTTCTTTCGGCAGGGAAC
The DNA here is from genome assembly GCF_020535245.1 of Asticcacaulis sp. AND118. Classification (GTDB taxonomy): domain Bacteria; phylum Pseudomonadota; class Alphaproteobacteria; order Caulobacterales; family Caulobacteraceae; genus Asticcacaulis. The sequence goes on from NZ_CP084910.1 coordinate 1,422,116, forward strand.
GGGTACGATCAACATGCTCGTGCTCGCGATGCTGTCACAGATCGCCGAGGATAAGCAGAATGTCATTTTCGCTATGGAGGAAGCCGAAACGGCCATTCCGCCATATGCGCAGAAGCGGATTGTCCATGAGCTGCGCAAGCTGTCGGCGCAGTCGCTCTTCACGTCGCACTCGCCCTATGTGCTCGAAGAGTTCAGTCTCGAGGAAACCGTCATCCTCTCGCGATCGGACGATGGCCAACTGAGCCAATCAAAAATTGAGTTGCCGGAGAGCATCAAGCACAAGCGTTATCGGCAGGATTTCCGAACCCGGTTTTGCGAAGGACTCCTTTCGCGCCGGGTTCTCATCGCCGAAGGTGCCACGGAGGCGACTTCCTTTCCTGTAGTGGCGCGGCGACTGGCAGAGCTTAACCCGGCTACCTATGCGTCTTTGGAAGCCTTGGGCGTCTGCGTGATAGACGCTGGAAGCGAGACCCAGATCGCCGACCTTGGAGCGCTGTACAAAAGCCTCGGGAAACGGACCTTTGCATTATGCGACAAGCAGACGGATGCCGCCAAGATGGCCATAGAGGCCCAGGTGGAACAACTGTTCATGCATGACGAGAAGGGTATTGAGGATATGATCCTCAAGAACACCACTCAAGCTGCCCTGGAGCGGTTTGCCGATCAGATTGATTGGCCGCAACACCTTCTCGTGAAATACCCTGATCCGAAGGCTCAGGCTTCTGCGGCGATTAAGGACTATTTTGGCTGGTCGAAAGGGAATTGGGGAATAGCTGAATTCTTGGCACAGTGTTCCGAGGCTGAGATTCCGCAATGGCTACGCAATGCCTGCGTTAAGCTGAAAGAGCTGTGTGATCCGCCGCCGGCGGCTGATGACGACGATCTATTCGCGGACCTTCTCGGATAGGGATGTGCGATGGTCGACCTAACCGAAACGCAGAAGGAAATTTTACAAGCCGGTGGACATCAACTCGTTACCGGCGGTCCCGGTTCGGGGAAGACTACCGTATCTATCCTCAAAGCGGCCAAAATTTCCCGGGAGAAATTGAAGCCAGGACAGCGCATCCTTTTTCTTAGCTTCGCGCGTGCTACCGTTTCGCGCGTTCTAGAGGCGATCGACGAAGAAAGCGCAATCACGCGGGAGGAGAGGCGACAGATCGAGGTCGATACCTACCATTCGTTCTTCTGGCGAATCCTCAAAGCGCACGGATACCTTGTCGGATTCCCAAGGCGTATGACGATCCTGACGCCTCCGAATGAGGCGATCGCGTTGTCGACGGTTCGAAGCGGCTACAAGGCGGCCAAGAATTTGTCGGACGAGGAAAAGGCAGAGAAGCGCTCGAAGGAGGAAGCGGAGCGCGCCCGGTTGGCGACAGAAGAAGGAAAGGTTTGCTTCGACCTGTTCGCGGGGCGAGTGGCAACCCTATTGCATGGCTCAGGTAAGGTCCGAGCACTCATCTCGACGATGTATCCGTACATTGTCTTGGATGAGTTTCAGGACACTAGCGAAGATCAATGGCGAGTCGTCCAGGCGCTCGGCACCAACAGCACTTTGATTGCTCTTGCCGACCCGGAGCAGCGCATCTTCGATTTCATCGGCGCCGATCCGGAAAGGTTGAACCACTTTAAGGCGGCTTTCGCCCCCACGATCCACGATCTCGCCGGTGACAACCATCGGAGCAAGGGCACCGAGATTGCCCTATTCGGGAACGACATCCTGACGGGAAAATTTCGTCAGAATGACTACAAAGGGATCGGCTGTACGCTGTTTGAGTCGAACCCCAACCAGGCTTATGCCTCACTGGTCGGTCAGGTGTTGCAAGCCCGGAAGCGGTTGATCGAGACCGGCCGCAGCGATTGGTCATTGGCGATTCTCGTGCCGACCAAAAAAATGACCCGGATGGTGTCGGATATTCTGCGTGAGCCATTCGGCAATGTCCCGCCGATTTCCCATACGGCCGCCGTCGACATGGAAGGCCCACTCCTAGCCGCAGAGATCATCGCCTTCCTGCTCCAGCAACGTCAGCATGACGGATGTTTCGATGAATTTGTCGAGCTGATATGCAGCTATTTCCACGGTCGAGGTGGCGCCACGCCGACCAAGGGAGACATGGACGAGGCTGCGCGCTTTCGCGCGGCACTGGCCAAGTGGAACGATTGTCTAGCGACAGAACGACCGACACCGGGGAACAGCGTCTTGAAGGGAACCTACTCCGTTCATCAAGCAGTTGCTGCTCTGACGTTCTCGGGTGATCCGGATGCCGATTGGGTCATGGTGCGCGGCGTGTTGGAAGCTGGGGCCTGCCAGCGACTGAAGGATGTCGCAAAGGACGCCCGCAACGTGCGCCTACTTGAGCGAGGTATGCAGCTGCGTCGTGGGTTGGCGCAGGATTGGCGCGACATCGGTGGCTATGGCAACGCCCTTGCAATCACCCGCCAGTCGTTTGTTCAAGAGCATTTCGCAACAGCCCATAAGCCGGAATCCGGCATCGTGGTGATGAACATGCATAAGGCGAAGGGAAAGCAATTCGACGAGGTTGTGATCTTTGAAGGATGGCCAAAACGGTTCAAGGGCGAAATCGTGGCAAATCCTGATCGGATCGTTTCCGGCAACGTCCACGACGGCGTGATGACACAGGCGCGTCAGAATTTTCGGGTCAGCGTAACGCGTGCCAAGGAACGCACGACGATCATGACACCAAGGGATGACGTCTGTGTTTTACTCAGGCCTGGAGCGGCGTGACCCATGACGCTGGACATGAATTGTAGAACGACGTCTTCTGACCATCTGGAGACCCTGGCGCACACACTGGAGGCCACGGGGGACTACCGGGTGATCCGGCGTCTCAAGCCGCGCCCTCGCACCGTTCCGCCTTCCGGCACACCGCTGCGCCTTGGCCTGTTGGTCGATGTGGAGACGACGGGGCTCGACCCTCAGCGCGACGAGATCATCGAACTCGCGATGACGCCGTTCAACTACGGCTTGGATGGCACGGTTTTTAGCGTGGGCGACAGCTTTCAAGGTATGCGTCAGCCGAGCGAGCCTATCTCCCCGGAAATCACTGCGATCACGGGGATCACGAATGAAATGGTGGCCGGTCAGATCATCGATCCCGGCGTGGTGACCACATTCGCGGCGCCGGCTTCACTCGTTATCGCACATAACGCCGCGTTCGATCGCCGCTTCCTAGAAAGATTCAGCGACGTATTCTCCACGAAGCCTTGGGCCTGTTCGCTTAGCCAAGTCGACTGGGCATCGGAGGGGTTCGAGGGCACGAAGCTTGCCTATCTCGCTCAAGCCGCCGGCTTCTTCTACGAGCGCCATCGCGCGCTGCACGACTGTCTTGCGACGGTCGAGTTACTGGCTATGCCGCTTCCTAGATCTGGTGTCACGGGCCTCAGCCGCCTCCTAGAGGGAGCCCGTGCCATTTCTTGGCGCATCTGGGCGGAAAACTCGCCCTTTGACCTAAAGGAAATTCTCAAGGCGCGGGGATACCGCTGGAACGGCGATCCCGGTCCGCAACCCCGTGCTTGGTATATCGACGTTCCCGAAGCCCAACTGGAGACGGAGCTGCGGTTCTTGAGAACGGAAATCTATCGGTATGAGGTCGATCCTCCGGTCCGGCGGATCGATGCGTATGCTCGGTTTTCAGACCGGATTTGAAGGTGATTGAAGGCTGGTTTATTGCTTGCCTGGGCCATATCCATTGCCGCCCTCAATAGTCCCGGCAGCTCTCAGCAGATCGCCGATGGAACGCCCACCGATCCGGCAAGCGGCGACGACGCGGTCGTAAGACTGGTGGTTGGCGACGCATTCCGCGCTCCGCCCCATCGCGATCTTTTCTAGCGCGGCCTTGGCGGCGGGTCCGTTGTGGGAGTGGAGTTCCGGCGCATAAAAATCCTCAAGCCGAATCTCTACCCAGTTGGCCGACCCTTGGCCCACAGCCACGCACAGAGAGTCACCGTCACCGACATATACCACGGGACCGGAGAAGTGCGCGCCGCGGTGTAGAAAGGACGGCATCGGCCCACGATCCGGAATAGCCTTGCAGGGATCAGCTTTGGCGACGGTCGCTGTAGCCAGCACGGTTAGCAATGCCAACCCGATTTTGAGACGTTTATGGTTCATGCTGCTGCCTTCAACCGCTTTTTGGCCAGCATGGCACGGACGAACTTGTCCCATTTGGCCATGCCAGCGCGCTTCTCAACCATGTAGTTCCAGCGGTCGTAATGCTTAGAGCTGACATCCTGTAAGGCGTGGTTCTGGAGGCGGTCGCGCATTTCCTTCGGGATGCCAGCCTTGCCGGCCAAGGTTTTGAAGGTCCGACGAAGGTCGCGGTTGGTCGCATGGGGGATTACGCCGCGATCTCGCTGGCGCCAGATGAAGTTGTAGAGCGTGCCATGGCTGACGGGCTTTGATGGGTCTTTGGCAGACGGGAAAAACCAGCCGTACTCGTTTGGGATGATCGATTCGATCAGCTCAGCGGCCAAAGATGGCACTGGAACAGCGTGCGGCTGAAGATTCTTGGTCTTAGTCCAGTCGATGATCCGCTCTTTTGCGTCCCATTGATCAATATGCAGGCGAGCGATTTCCTCGACTCGTTGGCCGGTCAACATGATGATCTGAACGGCGCGTGCATAGGGCGGATGAACCGGGGTGTCGGGGCATTCGAGCCAGCGATAGAGGCGAACGAACTCGTCCTCGCTCAACCAGCGCGTCCCAATTGTCTTGGGTTCCGTCGGTATGCCCGCAGCGGGATTGTAGGTCAGACGGAAGCGACGCGCGGCGGTGGACCGATAGTCGTGCTCGGATTTCAAGCCCCAGCTGAAAGCGGATCGAATATAGCTGCGTACATGATCGGCCATTGAACGTTTGCCGCGCTCATATATTGGTCGAATGATCGCCGTGATCTCATCCGGCTCGATGTCGCGGGCCGGGCGGTTTCGGCCGAGTGTATCCGCGATTTTGTTGAGGCCCTTTTCAGCTTCCTTCCAGGACGATTTCCCGCCATCCTTGAGATACGCTACATAAGCCTCGAACAGGTCCGCAACCGTCCCCGGCCGCGTGTCGCCGGCTATTTTTATGCTTCGGCCTTTCTGGATCATGTCAGCGAAGTCGCGATTGAATAATTCGCGCGCCTTGCTGAGGGGCATCGACGGATAGGAGCCGAGTTTCTTCTTGAGGCGTTTCCCGTCGCGCCATTGCTGCGCCATCCAGTCCGCGGTCACGCGGGTCGGCATGGGCTTCATGACGAGGATCAGGCGGCCGGTCCCGTGACCCTCGCCGTCGACCAAGGTAAGCTGCTTGCCGGTCGTTTCCACCTGCTTCAAGGCGCGGCGAATTTCTCCATCTGTAAGGCTTGGCATTGGGGTTCTCCGTCGGCTTCCAACTGGGGTCGCTCGACGGGTTCGTGGGGTCGGCGACTGGGGGCAAAAAGGGCTTCGATCCCCTTAAAACCGACCCCAATATGCCACAGTGACCGACTCTACGACAAGCTAAAAATGTGTTGTGTTTCAGTATGATGGTGCGTGATTGAGCGTGACTTAAAAGGCCAAGTGGGATGGTTGTGCACCAGAATCACCGACGACGCCGACAGCTCCAGCGCCCGGCGCATGATCTCGCGCGGATAGGCCGGGGCGTGGTCGACCGTGCCGTAATTCATGATCTCGTCAGCGATAAGCTGGTTCTTCTTGTCGAGGAACAGCAGGCGGAACTGCTCGCGCGGTTCGTGGGCCAGGGTCACGCGCAGATAAGACAGGAGCGCCTGCCAGCTTGAAATGACCGTGCCGCGCTTCAGCGGCTCGGCCATCAGCCGGCGTGTCCCTTCGAACATCAGTTGCAGATCGAGCGCGATGTCGGGTGTCATCTTCAACGCCCGACCTTTGTTGTCGAGTGCCGAGACCTGAAGCATGTCCTCCAGCGGCGCCGACAACACGGCGGACAGGCCGCCGAAACGGCTCAGCAGCGCCTTGGCCAACGGTTTCACGTCGCGCTGGGGGATCGAGCGGAAAAGGAAGAGTTCCAGCAGTTCGTAATCGGGCAGGACCGACACGCCGCCGCGCCTTGCCCGATCGCGCAGCCGCTGACGATGGCCGCCGTGGTCTGGTAATTCGGTTGTCGGCGGCTCCCCCTCAGCCATATCCGATGCCTCAGATCACCGGTTGGGGACGGAACTTGTCCGAGGCCGTGAATATCTCAATCCCGTCCTTCGTCACGCCGATGCTGTGTTCGCACTGGGCCGTCAGCGACTTGTCGCGCGTCACAGCGGTCCAGCCGTCATTGAGCACCTTCACCTCCGGGCGGCCGAGATTGATCATCGGCTCGACGGTGAAGAACATGCCTTCTTCCAGCACCGGGCCGGAACCCGCGCGGCCGAAGTGCAGGACGTTCGGATTGTCGTGGAAGACCTGACCCAGACCGTGGCCGCAGAAGTCGCGCACTACGGTGCAGCGCTGGGCTTCGGCATATTTCTGGATGGCGTGGGCGATGTCGCCGAAGGTGTTGCCCGGCTTGATCTGCTCAAGGCCGAGGCGCAGCGATTCGTAGGTCACGTCGACCAGGCGCTTCGCCTTCTGGTTAACGGTGCCGACCTCGTACATGCGCGAGGTGTCGCCGTGCCAGCCGTCGACGATAGCCGTAACATCGATATTGACGATGTCGCCGTCTTTCAGCGTCTTGGCTTCGGACGGGATGCCGTGACAGACCACGTGGTTCGGCGAAATACAAACCGTGTGCTGATAGCCGCGATAGAAGACACAGGCGGGCAGGGCGCCGTGGTCGAAGATGAATTCGCGCGCCAGATCGTCGAGATAGGAGGTCTTCACGCCCGGCGTTACGTAGGGGATGAGCATGTCGAGGCATTCGGCGGCGACCTTGCCGGCGCGGCGCATGCCTTCGAAACCCTCGGGGCCGTGGATTTTGATACGGTCGGTGCGGGTGATGTAATCGCTGTCTGTGGTCATGGCGGCAATATAGTCCCTGCCTCATCAAATGGCTAGGGTTTAAGGCTTTGCGACGGACCGGACGTGCGGGGGCGTCCCTCTGTCCACGTCAAAATGTTAACCCATTATTGACCTATTGCGGGTCTGCCCCAAAATGAAGGGACCGGATCAGGACGTGATTCGGGTGTGGAGTGAAAGTCATGTCGAACGCGCGCATTCTGGTTTTTGGCAACGAAAAGGGCGGGGCAGGTAAGTCCACAGTCGCCATGCACGTTGCCGCCGCCCTGCTGCATCAGGGCAAGCGCGTCGCCATTATCGACCTCGACCTGCGTCAGCGCTCGCTGGCGCACTTCTTCGAGAGCCGCAAGAAGTGGGCGGCGGCCAACGAAAAGATACTGCCGCACGCCGTCGAGCCCTTTCTCCACAAGACTCCCGCCGAACTGGTCAAGGCGCCGGACGCCGAGGCCAAGGCCGCCTTCGACCGCGCGCTCAGCGAAGCCATCGACGTCGCCGACTATGTGATCATCGATACGCCGGGCGGCGACAGCTTCCTGTCGCGCCGCGCTCACGCCGTGGCCCACGTCATCATCACGCCGATGAACGACAGCTTTATCGATTTCGACCTCTTGGGTCAGGTCGATCCGGTGACTCTGGACGTCAAACGCCCGTCGATCTACGCCGAAACCGTGTGGAACTCACGCAAGACCCGCGCCACCTGGGACGGCAAGACGATCGACTGGATCGTGCTGCGCAACCGTCTGGCCACCAATCAGGCGCGTAACGCCAAGCGCATCGACGACCGGCTTCAGGCGCTGGGCAAGCGCATCGGCTTCCGCGTCGCGGCGGGCCTGCGCGACCGCGTCCTGTACCGCGAACTCTTCCCGTTCGGCCTGACTGTGCTCGACCTCAGCGAGGATATCAAGCCGGTGGCCGTATCGATGGCGCACGTGTCGGCGCGCAGCGAAATCCGCGCCGTCATGCTGGCGCTCGACCTCGAAAACGAGGCCGCCGTCTCCGAACAGTTGACGGAACTGGGGCCTCAGCTAGAAACGGACGAGGACGATTTCGAAGCGGCTGAGTAATTCGGCCGCCGTCCGGGACAACGCCCTGTGTATCTGATCATCGCCGCCGTCGCCGCCTTTGCCCTGCTGGTCTGGGTCGGCCGTCAATCGCGGCTGGGCAAGCTCAAACCCGGCCCGTGGATCAGGCAAAAGCGCGCCTTGATCGCCGTAGGGGCCGTGGCCGTGGCCATGGCGGGTGTCATTTGCGTGGCGCGAGGACAATACATTCTGGCCAGCATTCTGGTGTCCATCGCCTTTGCCATGGCGGGCGGGGCGCGGTATCGCCCTGAGCCCAGACCGGCGGGGGCGTGGACACATGCCGAGATCGAGGCCTATCGTACGCTGGGGCTGGAGGTCGGGGCCGACCGCCGCGCCATAGTGAAAGCATGGAAACAGCACATGAAGGCGGCACACCCGGATCAGGGCGGTTCGGACGCGCTAGCGGCGAAGCTCAACGCGGCGCGGGACACGTTATTGAAGAAAAGATAGAAAGGGCAGGGGACGCGTCCCCTGCACCCCCATTGATGAGTGATGTCGATAACCTGACTAAGCGAATGCAAGAAGCTAAAAGGGACGAGTTACTGATGCTTCTTGCGATGAGTATTTCTGAATTTACCCTTACGGGGCGTTTCCATTATTGCAATGATCAGGAATTGCAGCGTTTGCGCGATGTCAATGAAGCCATACATCGGCTTTCAGGTCATCTGAGAGATTTGTGCGATCCTGAGATGCCGCTTACGCAAAGTCGTGCCGAAGGAATCCGTGAGCAATTGGGCTTACTGCCTTTTCAATCGGTGGCTCGTATATTGGTTGTTAGACCTCGTTAAAGTTCTGGGGTGTGGGGTCCGCGACCCCACGCCTTAGATCTCTCAAAAGAAAAGCCCAACTTCAAGAAGCTGGGCTTTTCTTTTGAGGTAAAGTTTTGGGGCCACTAAGAAGCTTCTTTGGTCCCAACGCCCTAACCTTACGACTTCACCACCATGCAATCGAGACGCTTGGCCTCGATGGCCTTGCAGGCCTTTTGCGCCTCGGCCTTGGTCATGTCGATAAAGCGCGTGCGATAGCGGCCGGCTTCGTTCTTCGACACTTCGCTTTCGACGGCTTTAAGGGTCGGGAAGCGCTTCTTGACGTCCTTGGCCCAATCGGCGGCCAGCGACTTTTGCTTGAAGGCGCCGACCTGAATGGCCCAGACGGCGTCCGGGTCCTTTTTCTTCTTCTTGGCCGCGGCGGTGGTCGAGGTCTTCTTCGCCGAGGCCTTGTCGTCGGCGGCCTTTTCAGCCTTGCTCAGGGCGGCCACTACGCCGGGGGCCTTGGCCGTGCCCGACAGGCGCTGAACGGTCGCGCCGTCCTCGGTGTCCTGCGCGTCGAGCGCCGCCATCAGGGCGGTGGAATCGCCGACCACCTGATATTTCGGTGCCATGGCGCTGCGGAATTCGTTCTGGGCGACGAGAATCTCCTCGCCCTTGTCGCGGCGGGCGAAGACGTCGAAGCCGGTATTCATCAGGCTGGTGACGTGCTCGCGACGCTGGGCCTTGTCCGAGCCGCCCAGCATGACGGCGATCAGGCGGTGCTTGCCCTTGCGTTGTGAAGCAACGAGGTTATAGCCGGCGGCGTTGATATAGCCGGTCTTCATGCCGTCGACGCCCGGATAGGCCAGCAGCGGATTGTGGTTCGTATAGGTGCGGCCGTTGAACTGCACCGAACGCACGTGGAAATATTCGTAATATTGCGGGAAGTCGCGCATCACGGCGCGGGCCAGCACCGCAAAATCGCGCGCCGACGACACCTGACGCGAGTCAGGCAGACCCGAAGCGTTGACGAAGTTCGAGCGCGTCATGCCCAGTTCCTGCGCCTTGACGGTCATCAGGGCGGCGAAACGCTGTTCCGAACCGCCGATGTGCTCCCCCAGAGCGGCGGCCAGATCGTTGGCGGAATAGGCGGCGATCAGGCGCATGGCCATGTCGACCGTGATGGTGTCGCCGGCCTTCAGGCCCGACTTGGTGGGCGGCATGGATGCCGCGTGCGAGGAGAGGGTGATGACGTCGTCCGGCTTGAGGCGGCCCTGCGCCATTTCCTCGAATGCCATGTAAAGGGTCATGACCTTGGTCAGCGAGGCGGGGTAGCGCGGGCTATCCGCGCGCATGGCGTAGAAGACTTCGCCGGACTGCGCATCGACCACGATGGCGGCATAGCGGTCGCTGGCCGCCGGGTCCTGAGCACGGGCCGGAGATACGGCCAGAACACCGATCAGGGCCAGGGCGGCGGCGGTCGTCGCCAGCATCGCCTTGAGCGTGCCGCCATCTTTGGCGGCGACCCGAACCTTGGCTGCCCCCACTTGGGCCGCATAAGAAGTCTTTTGACGCATTCGCATATCCCACTTGTTTACGCTGCTACTGACTGAACGGCGACCAAACGCCGCAAGGGGAGAGGGTTAAGCATAACACCATGAAAGGAGAGGTCTGTCAGGCGCTAAATTAACCCGTGCTTAACAGCAGACCGCGATTTCCTTACCAAGCCCTTACAGAAGCCTTTATTTTTGACCAAAATGCGCCCGGATTCGTCCGCAGGGCGAGGAAAGGACATCACGATTGCGTTAGTTTTTGTGCAGCGCACAATAATCATTGACCTCATGCTGCGATTGCGTTATACACAGGATCATTACGGGTGACCTGCAAATACCAACGGCGCGTTCAACCCGGTTTTTAGACATCCCGCCTAACCCTATGTGGAGATAATGCCATGGTTGATACCGAAACCTACAAGTCGACCGTCGAAAAAGTGACCGCTGCCTCGAACCAGGCGTTCAAGGACGGCGTCGAGAAGACGCTGGGTGCGCTGAACGAAGTCAATACGCTGTCGAAGGCCAATGTCGAAGCCGTCGTCGAAAGCCTGACCGCCGCCACCAAGGGCGCCGAAACCGTTGGCGCGCAAGCCGCGGCCTACAGCAAGAAGAGCTGGGAAGAAGCCGTTTCGGCTGCCAAGACGCTGTCGACCGCCAAGTCGGTGCAGGAAGTGATCGAACTGCAGTCCTCCTACGCCAAGTCGGCGCTCGAAGCCTATGTGTCGGAAATGAACGCCCTGACCGAGACCCTGTCGGCCTCGTTCAAGGACACCTTCAAGCCGATCAACGCGCGCATGACCGCGACCGTCGAGAAGTTCCAGTCCTACCGTTAATTCACGGTTCGGTCTGAAAAAACAAATCCCCGCAAGCGACTGCGGGGATTTTTTTGTTTTGGATTGGCCACGGAAAACACAGAAAGCACGGAAAAAGGACGCCATCACGATCCGCCCCAAGGGGCTGATGCGACCCTGTAATGGGCGCTTCGCGCGATCTTTCCCCGCGATGAAGTCCGTGCTTTCTGTGTTTTCCGTGGTTGAAATCTCTTACGTCCCCCAGCCCTTGCCCTGGGCGGGACCGTCGGTCGGACGCAGAGCCTTGCTCATGAAGATGACATCGAGCCAGCGGTCGAATTTGTACCCCGCCTGCGGCAGCTTGCCCGTATGCTCGAACCCCGCAGACTCGTGCAAACGGATCGAGCCGGTATTTTCCGCGTCGCCGATGACGGCATACATGTAGTAGAAGCCGGCCTCGGTCGAGGCCTTGATCAGCGCCTCAAGCAGCGCCTTGCCCACGCCCTTGCCCTTGTGATCGGGGTGGACGTAGATGCTGTCCTCCACGCCGTAGCGGTAAGCGATGCGTTCGCGAAACGGAGAGGCGTAGGCATAGCCGATGACGGTCTTGCCTTCGACCGCCACCAGATAGGGCAGGTTCATCGCCCGCAATTCGTACCAGCGCGTCATCATGTACTGCGCCGTCGGCGGTTCGGTATCGAAGGTGCCGGTGCCGTGCAGGACGCCGTCCTTGTAGATGTCGGCAATGGCGGCGAAGTCGGTGACCTGAACCTTACGTATTTCGGGCATGGGAAGCTCTAACAGAACAGTCGGTTTCTCCTCCCTGTGCCGAAGGCATGGGGAGGTGTCAGGACGCGAAGCGGACTGACGGAGGGGGATGACTCAGGTCTTTTCCTCAAACTCGATATCTGGTTCAGGGACTGAGTCTCTAAAATCTTCGGAGGTATCCCCCTCCGTCATTTTCGCTACCGCTCAAATGCCACCTCCCCATCGCTGCGCGACAGGGAGGAGGGTGTTAAATCAGGCTGGTTTCGTCCAGCCCTTGTCCAGCGCCCAGATGGCGAAGGCGTAGTTCAGAGCGGTTTCTTTCAGGCGGTCGAAGCGGCCCGAAGCGCCGCCGTGCCCGGCCTCCATATTGATCTTGAGCAGGATGGGCGAACCTGAGGTGGTGTATTCGCGCAGCCTGGAGGCCCATTTCATCGGCTCCCAGTAGGTGACGCGCGGATCAGACAGGCCGCCCGTCGCCAGCACCGGCGGATAGGCCTTCGTCGTCACATTGTCGTAGGGCGAGTAGGAGGCGATATATTCGTAGGCCGCCTTGTCTTCCAGCGGGTTGCCCCATTCCGGCCATTCCGGCGGGGTCAGCGGCAGCGAGGTGTCGCTCATGGTGTTGAGCACGTCGACGAACGGCACCTGACCGATGACGCCGCCCCACAGGTCCGGACGCAGATTGGTGACGGCGCCCATCAGCATGCCGCCGGCGGAACCGCCCTGCGCCACGATGCGGCCCTTCGCGCCGTAACCGTTGGCGATCAGGTGCTCGGCCGAAGCGATGAAATCGGTGAAGGTGTTCTTTTTCTTGAACTTGCGCCCGTCGAGGAACCAGTTGTAGCCCTTTTCCGTGCCGCCGCGGATGTGGGCGATGGCGTAGATGAAGCCGCGATTGACCAGACTGAGGTTCGACACCGAGAAGGTCGGCTCCATCGACAGGCCGTAGGAGCCGTAACCGTAGAGCAGCAGCGGCGCGGAACCGTCGAGCGGGGTGTCCTTTTTCATCAGTACGGTCACCGGCACTTCGGCGCCGTCCGGGGCCTTGGCGTAGAGGCGCTTGGCGACATAGTCAACGGGATTATGACCCGAAGGCACGACCTGCGTCTTGCGCAGGACCTTTTCCCTGGTGGCCATGTCGTAGTCATAGGTCTGGGCCGGGGTGGTCGGCGAGGTGTAGTTGTAGCGCATCACCGTCGTGTCGTATTCCAGCGACCCGCCGAGGCCCAGCGCATAGGCCTCTTCCTTCACCGCGATCTCGTGCTCGCTGAGGTCGGCCTTGGCGGTGATGACGATGCGCGAATTGGCGTTTTCGCGCTCGGTGCGCACCATATAGCCCTTGAACAGGCCGAAACCGGTGACGTAGATGCCCGGACGGTGGGCGATCCACGGCTTCCACGTCGAGCGCGCCGGCACGGCGGCGGTCGAGGTCATGATCTTGAAATCCACCGCCTCGTCGGCATTGGTCAGAATGACGAAACGCCCCTCTCCACTTTCATCTCCCCAGCGGTCGATCTGATATTGCACGCCCGTCTTGCGCGGCTCGACCACCACGGGGGCGGCGGTCGGCGTCTTGACCGGGATGAGGCGCGCCTCGCTCGTTTCGTGGTCGTTGATGCTGACCAGAATGTGGCTTTCGTCCGAGGTCAGGCCGACGCCCATGAAAAAGCCGGGATCGGTCTCTTCATAGACCAGCACGTCCTCGCCCCCCTTGGCCGGCCGGCGGTAGAGCTTCGACGGACGACCGTTATCGTCGCGGAAGGTCCAGAAGATGTATTGCGAATCCGGCGTGAAGAGGAAATCGCCCGTGGCGCTTTCGACCGGCGTGCCCAGCCGTTTGCCGGTGGCGAGGTCCTTCACGAAAATCCTGTAGACCTCCGAGCCCTGCGTGTCCTCGGCCCAGGCGTAGAGCTTGTGATCCGGGCTGTGGGTCGTGGTCGCCGTGGCGTAGTATTCGTGACCCTTGGCGGCGGCGTCTTCGTCGAGCAGGATTTGTTCGTCGGCGGGAATCCTGGCGAAGGGCACGGTTTCGGTGCTGATCTTGGCCTCGCCGCGTGGCTTGCGGGCGTTGATCGGGTGCTGACCGCCGATATTGTAGCGGATATAGTATTCCCACTGACCGTCCGGCGCGGGCACCGAGGAGTCGTCTTCCTTGATACGGCCCTTGATCTCTTCGAAGATGGTGGTCTGCAGCGCTTCGGTCGGCTTGAGCAGGGCGGCCGTATAGGCGTTTTCCTCGATCAGTTGCGCCTTGACGTCGGCCTTGATCGCCGCCGGGTCGCGCAGGACGGCCTGCCAGTTGTCGTCCTTCATCCAGAAATAGTCGTCGGTGCGCCTGAAACCCAGTTGCTCGATGGTGTGCGGCTTCTTCAGGGGCTTGGGGGCAGGGGTTTTTGACATCAGGCTCTCTGCGGCAAAGACGGGGGAGGGGCTTAGAACCAGGCCCGCACTCACGACCGTATTCAGGGCAACGGTGGCCCCGAGGCTGTAGTTCAGGAAGTTTCGACGATTAAGGGCGCGGACCGGGTGGTTTTTCATAGGGGCACCTTTGACAAATTGCGTTTCCGACGCAAGGATGAAGTGGGTTGAGGTTGATATGATCCACGTCTCGGCGTCAACTTACGGCTTGTTTATTTCGCGGCGCGGTTTGGGCATGGTTTCGGCCCATTTGGGGGGTAAGTAATAAGGGATGGATGCTGACCTGACCCTCAACCTGATCGACGCCACCGTGCAGATCGACCAGCCGGTAAACGATCAGAAGCGCATGGTGGGCACCGGCTTCCTCGTGGCCGTGCCGCGCGAAGGCGCCGCGCCCGAAGTGGTGCTGGTGACCGCCGCTCACGTCTTCGAGCGTATGCCGCAGAACGAGGTGCGCATCGGCTGGCGCGTCAAGGCCGCTAACGGCGCCTGGCAGTACAGCCCGACCCGCATTCCCATCCGCACCGACGCCGGGCCTTTGTGGACGCAGAACCCCAAGCAGGACGTGGCGGTCATCGCCGTTCAGGTGCCGCCCGCCTATAAGGATAAGGCGATTCCCTTAAGCTGGCTGGCCGACGAGCGCAGCTTTGATCAACTGCACGTCTCGCCCGGCGACGAGATGATGACGCTCGGCTATCCGCACGGCTATTCGGCCAATACGATCGGCTTTCCCATCCTGCGCGCCGGACGGCTGGCCTCGTATCCTGTGGGGCCGGTGTCGAGCTTCCCGACCTTTCTGATCGACCTGACGGCCATCCCCGGCAATTCCGGCGGGCCGGTCTTCATGACCGACCGCACCGAGCGCGGTCCGGGGACGGAAATGCCCAGCGTGACCCTGGTGTCGGGTATCCTGACCAAGCAGGTCGAGGTCAATTCGCAGCGGCTCGAACTGGGGCTGGTCACCCACGCCGTCTTCGTGCGGCAGACCATCGAGCAGATGTACGCCGCGCGTGGTCAGGGGCCCGGCGTCAGAGCCGGGGTGACCTCTTCGGCGTCTCCGCCGCCGGTGGTTATCCTGCCGAAAAAGGCCGCCCCCGCACCGGCTAAGGCGCCGGCCAATAACGCCGCGGCCGGTCAGAAGAAGCCCAACCCCTGACTTAGGACAGCGCTTCCGGCGACAGGGCCTCAAGCGAGGCCGCGCCGGCGGTGAGGGCGGCCTTCAGCGCTTCAGCGTGCGGCAGGACGTGCGCGGCGTAGAGCTTCCACAATTCGATCTTGCCTTTCAGCCACACAGGGTCGCCGTCATTGGCCGCAAGCCGGCCGCTGGCGGCCAGCGCGCCGCGCAGCAGGACGTAGCCGCCGACCACATCACCGGCCAGTTTCAGATAGGCCGTGGCCCCGGCCTGCACGTCGGCGGGGCGGGATTTTTTTTGTCCCACCAGCCACAGGCTGGCGGTTTCGAAGGCTTTCAGGGCCCCGCGCAAGGCTTCAACCGATGTTGCAATATCTGACGGCAAGCTGTTGTTCAGTATAAAACTTTCGATATCCTGTTTAAGTTCTACCGCAGAAGCGGCGTCGTCGCCCAGCTTGCGCCCGACAAGGTCGCCGGCCTGAATGCCGTTGGTGCCTTCATAGATGGGGGCGATGCGCGCGTCACGGTAATGCTGGGCCGCGCCGGTCTCTTCGATAAAGCCCATGCCGCCGTGGACCTGCACGCCCGTCGACGCCACCTCGACCCCGACATCCGTGCCCCAGGCCTTGGCGATGGGGACGAGGAAATCCTCACGGCGTTTGACCCGCGCATCGCCGCTCAGGCGGTGTTCGTCGGCGGCGATGGCGGTCAGCAGACAGATGCCGCGCGCCGCTTCGATCTTCGCCTTGGACAGGGCCAGCATCAGCCGCACGTCCGGATGGTCGAAGATGGGGGCCTTCTTTTCGCCGGTGAGGATCGAATTGCCCTGACGGCGTTCCCGCGCATAGGCCAGCGCCTGCTGATAGGCGCGCTCGGCAATCCCCACGCCCTGCACCCCGACGGCGAGGCGGGCGGCATTCATCATGGTGAACATGGCCATCAGCCCCTGATGCGGTTGCCCGACCAGTTCGGCCTGCGCCCCTTCAAACGCCATGACGCAGGTCGGCGACGCGTGGATGCCTAGTTTATGTTCCAATCCCACGGCGCGCAGGCTGTTGCGCGCGCCCAGCGAGCCGTCTGCGTTGACAAGGTATTTCGGGCACAAAAACAGCGAGATACCCCGCGTGCCTTCAGGTGCGCCGGGAAGTCGCGCCAGCACCAGATGCAGGATATTGTCGCGCGTTTCGTGATCGCCCCAGGTGATGAAGATCTTCTGTCCGGTCAGGCGATAGGCGTCGCCGTCCGGCACGGCCTGCGTGGTCAGAAGCGCCAGATCGGACCCGGCCTGCGGCTCGGTCAGGTTCATCGTTCCCGACCACTCGCCGCTGGTCAGGCGCGGCAGATAGAGCGCCTTTTGCCGTTCGGTGCCGTGATGGTGCAGGGCCTCGATCGCCGCCTGCGACAGGGTGGGGTAAAGGGCAAAGGCCATATTGGCGGCATGGAACATTTCATAGGCCGCCATCTCCAGCGCCTTGGGCATGGCCTGACCGCCGTGCGCTTCGGGGGCGCCCAGTCCGGCCCAGCCGCCTTCGGCAAAGGCGGAGACGGCCTCGGCAAAGCCGGGCGCGACGATGACCTGACCGTTTTCCAGCTTGGCCCCGTGGGCGTCTCCGACGCGATTGAGCGGGGCCAGCACCTCTTCGGACAATTGCCCGGCGGCGTCGAGAATGGCGTCGAGGAGGTCGCCGTCGAAGTCGGGATAGGCAGCGCTCTGGTACAGGCGCTCTATGCCCGTCACCGCGGTCAGGCTGAACTTCAGGTCCGCGAGCGGCGCACGGTAGGTCATGGGATTTCCTCGATATTATTCTACTGTCTTGGTGATGACGCATGACGTGGCGGCAGGGAAATTCACAGTTCCGTGAACTTCCCTTACGGCATTAGGCGCAATCGAACCGCCTGCGGAGCTTGATATGTAATTTATTTGGTTACATATAAGCGTTGATTTTCGCTTCCGGCCTGACATACTTGGTCCAGCTTACCCACAGGAGTCGTTTGATGACGTCCCCCCAAATAACGCCAAATGTCTACCACCGCGCCTCGCGCTATCTGCACTGGGCCATGGCTGCCCTGATCTTTTATATGGTCTTCCTCGGCTGGACGCTGGAGGACAAGGATGGCGGCCTCTTCTCGCGCTATCAGATGCACAAGTCGGTGGGCTTTCTGATCCTGTTGCTGACGGTGGTGCGGATCGGCCTGCGCGTAGCCTATAAGGCCCCGGCGGAAATCGAAGGACCGAAATGGCAGATGTGGGCGGCGCGTGCCGTGCATATCGCCTTCTACGTGCTGATGATCGGCCTGCCCCTGTCGGGCTGGGCGCTGGTCTCGACGGCCAAGGTGCCGGTGCCGACCCTGTGGTTCGGCGTACTGCCGATTCCGCACCTGCCGCTGGGGCATGAGACCCATGCGGTGTTCGAGAACCTGCACGGTATTTTCGCCAAGCTGATCTTCTATGTGCTGATCCCGCTGCACGTCGGCGCGGCGCTTATGCACCATTTCATCCACAAAGACGATACGGTGACGCGCATGTTGCCGGGGCTGGAGCCGAAACCGACGATCCTGCAAAGCGCGCTGAATGTGCGCTGGCTGGTGCCGGCGGTAGCGGTGGTCGGGGCCTTTGTACTGGCCACCTTCATGATGCGCGGGGCCCGCGCGCCGGAACCTGCCCCCGTGGCCGCGCCGGAAGCGATGGAGTCGGTCGCTGAAACCTCGCCCGAAGCCGGTGCGGTTGTCCCCGAAGCATCCTCAGCCTCGTCCACGGAATCCGCGGCTTCATCCACAGACCTATCCACACCCGTGCCCGTATGGGCGGTCAATAAATCCGCGTCGCACATCAACTTCGCCACCACCTTCAACGGCGAGGCCATCAAGGGCGGCTTCGGCAGCTATACGGCGGATATCGCCTTCGATCCGGAACGCCTCGATCAGTCCGGAGCGACGGTGGTGATCGATCTGGCCTCGGTCAACAGCGGCGATTCCACACGCGACGATACGCTGAAAAGCGACAGCTTCTTCAACACGGCCGCCAGTCCGAAGGCGACCTTCAAGGCGACGAATTTCACCAGGACGGGCACGGATCGCTACGTCGCCAAGGGCCGCCTGACCCTGCACGGCCAGACCAAACCGTTCGACCTGCCGTTTACCCTGAAAATCAACGGCAAGCAGGCGGTGATGACGGCGACGGCTAAGCTCAATCGCCTCGACTATGGCGTGGGCACGGGCGAATGGGCGGCGACCGACGCGGTGCCGAATGCCGTGTCGCTCGACCTCAAGGTCACGGCCACAACGAAATAGGGCTTACGCGCGCGATTCTCTGTGATAAAGCGCGCTCTCCTTTTCTCCTCCCTGTCGCGTAGCGATGGGGAGGGGGACCATCAAGCGCAGCGCAGAGGGTGGAGGGGGATAGCGCCTCTGCTTTAAAGGTCTCTGGCCTTGGCCGGATTTCGCGTCATCCCCCTCCGTCAGCATCGCTGCGCTCGCTGCCACCTCCCCATGCTTTCAGCACAGGGAGGAGAGGTTTCGATATGTCCACCATCAACGACGCCATTGCCGCGCTGGGACGCGGCGACCTGATCCATCTGCCGACCGAGACGGTCTATGGTCTGGGGGCGCGCGCCGACGATCCGGCGGCGGTGGCCAAGGTCTTCGAGGCCAAGGGCCGGCCACGCTTCAATCCGCTGATCGTGCACGTTGCTTCGCTGGAGGCCGCTGAGTCCATCGGCGTGTTCGATGATCGCGCGCGGGCATTGGCCAAGGCCTTCTGGCCGGGGCCGCTGACCCTGGTGGTGCCGGTGCGCGACACGCAAAAGGTCTGCGATCTGGCACGGGCCGGGCTCGACAGCGTCGCCATCCGCGTCCCGTCGCACCCTGCGGCGCGCGCCATTCTCGAAGGCTTTGGCAAAGACTTTTCTGGCGGCGTGGTTGCGCCTTCGGCCAACCGTTCCGGCCGCCCCAGCCCGACGCGCTTTGCCGATGCCGTGGCTGAGACCGGCGCCTTTGTCGGTGCTTCGGTCGATGGTGGCGACTGTCAGGTCGGGTTGGAATCGTCGGTAGTCAGCCTACTCGGCGATGTGCGCTATCTGCGTCCGGGCGCGGTGACGCGCGCCGAGGTCGAGGCCGTCGTCGGACCGCTGGCCGATGACGCCGCCGAAGGGCACCGTTCGCCGGGGCGGTTGAGTTTGCATTACGCGCCCGACGCGCCTGTGGAAATCAATGTGGACAACCCGCCGACGGACTGTGTGTATCTGGCCTTCGGACCGGTGGATAAGGCTGTGGATTTTGCGGGGACCGTTTTGAATCTCAGCCCGTCGGGTGACCTATCCGAAGCCGCCGCCAACCTGTTCAGCTATCTGCGCCAAGCCGACGCCCATAAGCCTGCGCGCATCTGCGTCGCCCCCATTCCCGATGAGGGTCTGGGCGAGGCGATCAATGACCGGCTGAAACGCGCGGCGGGGTTTGTCGGCTAGGCCGTCGGATGCTTGCGTGAAAACGTCCACACCGTGTCGGTCGAGTGTTCGGGTACGAAACGATAGCCTTCTGAGTCGAAGGCTTTTGCCTTATCGGCATCGGTGATGCGGTTGTCGATGACGTAACGCGCCATCAGGCCGCGCGCCTTTTTGGCGAAGAACGAAATCATCGAGGTCTTGTCCTCCTTGATCTCCAGGAATTTCACCTCGATGACCTTCAGCCTCAGCGCCTTGGTCAGGGCGGCGCGGGCATATTCCTGACTGGCGAGATTAAGCACGGTCTTTGTCCCGACCGCCCCGGCGTCGGCGACGATGGCCTTGGCGATGCGGTCGCCCCAGAAGGCGTAAAGGTTCGCGCCCTTGGCCGTCGCAAGACCGGTGCCCATTTCCAGTCGGTAGGGGCGAATCAGGTCCAGCGGCCGCAGCAGGCCATAGAGGCCCGACAATATCCGCACATGGTCCTGCGCAAAGGCCAGCCCCTCGGCATCGAGGTCGCGTGCACGCAGGCCGGTATAGACGTCGCCGTCGAACATCAGGGCGGCGGGCAGGGCAGGCTGATCGGCAAAGCCCTTGTAGCGGTGATGGTTCAGTTCGCCCAGCTTGGCGGAAATGTCCATCAGCCGCTGCAGGTCCGCCGGCTTCTGTGTCTTCATGACCTTGAGCAGGCTGTGCGTCTCGCGCGCAAAGCGCGGCTCGCTGGTCGCAAGCGGCGGCGTCACCGGAGTTTCGTCGAGGGATTTGGCAGGGGAAAGCAGCAGGATCATATGTCCTATTTAAGCGCATTTCGGCGCGTGTGAAGCGTTTTCAAGAAACAAAGAGGCCGCGTTTTGTGACTCTGACGTTACGGCAGAAGGGCCGCAATGTGGCAAAATACAGAACGGCAAGTATAGAATAAAAAATCCATAAATATCCGCCCTATTGGCGAGTTGATCATCATGGTAACGGAGGCGGTAAGATATTATGTTTTTGACTCTTTAATGAATCTGTCATCCTAATGCCCGTGTTATTCTGTGTTTAGTTGGCGTAACCTATGTGATGTAAGCGAAGGGGCAAAGATGAACGCGGAAAGGGGGCCTTCCGCAAGTTACGGCAGCGTTCTGGTGCTGGATTCCGACAAGGAACAGGCGCGCGAGATGGCGCGCCAGTTGACCCGCCAGAACTGGAACTCCGTACTTTGCTTCAACGAAGTGATGGCCATCCGCAGCCTTAAACACAACCGCTTCCAGTTGTTCGTCATGGACGGCTATGTCGATGGCGTCGACATGCTGAAGAAGGTCGATGCCTTCAAGGCGCAGATGCAGGATACGCCCTTGGCCCTGATGTCCTTCGTGTGGAAGGGGGCGGGCGCGTCCCAGAAGGTGCGCGATCAGGCGTTGAAGGCCGGGGCCGACTTCATGCTGCCCAAACCGGTCGATCCGTCCGAGTTGAAGATTTTGCTGGCCGAGACGCTCAAATACCATCGCGCCCGTCAGGCTGATTTCCACGTGCTGGTCGTCGATCCGGACGTGCAGTTGCGCACCTTTATCGGCATGACGCTGCAGCAGGTCGGCTATAAGGTCAGCGTCGCCAACACCATGGAAGACGTGCTGTTCGATCATAATCTGGGGCTGGTCGACGCCGTAGTGACGGCGGTGCTCATCCCCGGCATGGGCGGCGTCGAAGGCATCATGCAGTTGCGCAAGGACTATCCCCACATCCGGACTCTGGCTATGTCCGAGGGCATAAACGACAAGATCGGCGCCATGCACGTGCTGGCGGCGGCCAAGGATGCCGGGGCGGAGGAACTTCTGCCCAAGCCTTTCGTCATTCCCGAATTGCTCAACGCCGTGGCACGGCTGGCCAAACACAAGATTCAGGCCAAGAACGAGGCGGCGAAGGCTGTGATCGACCCGACCAAGGTCGGTTAGGGCTCGCCTCTCGCGAGATATATGTTATGACTCTCGCCATTCTGCGCAATGGGGGAGTGGGATGAAGGCGTTTCTGGAAGGTATCGAGGGATTGTCGATTCTCGACGTGGTGATGTTCGCCGTGCCGACGACCAAGCTAAGTCTGGCCTTGCTGATAGCGGCGGCGATGGTCGTGTCGGTGCTGGCGGTCAAACGTCGCGCCGCGGACGGTCCGCGTTCGGCGGCGTTGTTCGTTATCGGCGTCGTCGGGCCGGGGCTCGGCCTCCTGGCGGCCCTCTATGACGGCCTGATGATCAAGCAGGCCTCCGATGCGACGGGCGTGACCGACCTGCACATTCTCGCTCCGTCGATACTGGGCGTGTTGCTGTTGCTGGGGCTGAGCCTGATCGTGGCGGCTATCGCCTTTATCGGCAATGCCGGCGCACGGCGAATTTGATGGCGTATTCTCCTCCCCTGTGGCGAAGCGTACGGGGGAGGTGTCGCCGAGTGTAACGAGGTGACGGAGGGGGCATTCCGACGCCTTTTGCCCCCTCCGTCAGCGACTTCGCGCTGACACCTCCCCCGCCGTGCAGGGGAGGAGGGAGTATTTGCACTTAGAACAGCACGTGCGGATTCATGATGCGCTTCGGGTCGAGCGCCAGACGGATGGCGCGCATGGCCGCCACGGCTGCGGGGTCCTTATACTGCAGCGCTTCCTGCGTCTTCATACGGCCCAGACCGTGCTCGGCCGAGATCGAGCCCTCGTACGCGTGGA
Organism: Asticcacaulis sp. AND118; assembly: GCF_020535245.1. Classification (GTDB taxonomy): domain Bacteria; phylum Pseudomonadota; class Alphaproteobacteria; order Caulobacterales; family Caulobacteraceae; genus Asticcacaulis. The sequence continues at coordinate 1,444,693 of NZ_CP084910.1, forward strand.
CCAGATCGTGGACCACCTTGGCCCCGGCGTCGCGCAGGTCGTTGAAGGTCGCCGCGTCCATGCCCTCCGGCACGATGACGTTGAAGTGGACATTGCCGTCGCCGACGTGGCCGAAGGTGACCAGACGCGCGCCGGGCAGGAAGGCTTCGACCGCCGCCGCGCCCTTTTCGATATAGTCGGCCATCTGCGACAATGGCACGGAAACGTCGTGCTTCCACGCCGCGCCCTCGACCTTTTCGGCGGCGGAGTGTTCTTCACGCAGACGCCAGAAAGCCGCAGCCTGCGTTTCGTTCTGCGCGATGGCGGCGTCGACGATCAGTTCTTCCTCGAAGGCCGCCGTCAGCAGGCGCTCCATCGAACCCTCCGCGCCGTCCGGATCGCCCGAAGCGACCTCGATCAGGGCGTACCACGGATATTCGCCTTCCAGCGGTTCGCGCGTGTCGGGGATGTTCTTGAGCACCAGCGACAGGCCGTAGCGGCCCATCAGTTCGAAGGCCTCGACCTGACCGCCGGTCTCCTGCTTGGCGCGGCCCAAGAGGTCGATGGCCTTCTGCGCCGTTTCGAAGCCGACAATGGCCACGCAGCGCGAATTCATCACCGGGAACAGTTTGAGCGAGGCGGCGGTGATGATGCCCAGCGTGCCTTCGGCGCCGATGAACATCTGCTTGAGGTCGTAGCCGGTATTGTCCTTGCGCAGACGCTTCAGACCATGAAAGATGTCCCCATTGGGCAGAACCACTTCGAGGCCGGAAACGAGGTCGCGGGTGACGCCGTAACGCAGCACCGCCGTGCCGCCGGCGTTTGTGCTGATCACGCCGCCGACCGTCGCCGTGCCTTCGGCGGCCAAAGACAGCGGGAAGAAGCGGTTGGCCTTTTCGGCGATGTCCTGCGCTTCGAGGAGCGTGATGCCGGCCTCCAGCACCATGGTGTCGTCGGTCGGGGCCACGTCGCGGATGGCGCGCATCCGCTCCAGCGAGACGAGGATTTCACCGAACGGGATCTGACCGCCGACCAGACCGGTATTGCCGCCCTGCGGCGTGATGGCGACGCCGTTATCGAAACAGATTTTCACGACCTGCGACAGCTCTTCGGTGGTTTTCGGCAGGACCAGCAGCGGGGTGTTGCCCTTCCACTTGCCGCGCCACTCGGTCAGCTTGGCCGTCACGCGCAGGTCGTCGTCGGACCAGCCAGTGTCGCCGACCACAGCCTTGATCTGCGCGATCACTTCGGGCGCGACGGGCGGGCATTGGGCGAAATCGGTCATGTGCGTATCCCCGGAAACAGGCGTGCGATATATGGAGCGGGGTTTAAACGGAGAATCGTCAAGTGCAAGCCAAAATCGAGCGTCCGGTCCCGGCGGTGGGCGTTGTTTGCTGGCGCGATGATGAAGTTCTGCTAATCCGACGCGGACGCGAACCGCGCAAGGGGCATTGGTCGATACCCGGCGGCAAGGTCGAGCGCTTCGAAGCCCTCAAGGAGACGGCCCTGCGGGAACTGCGCGAAGAGACGGGCGTCACGGCGCGACTGGGGCCGCTGATCGAGGTCTATGAGATTATCGAACCGGGGACGGACGCCCATCCTGACGGCTTCCATCTGGTGCTGATCGACTATGTGGCGGAATGGCTGTCAGGGGAGCCTGTGGCGGCGGACGATGCCGATGAGGCGCGCTTCGTTTTATACGATGAAGCGCTGACCTTGCTGATAGAGGACGATCTGAAGGATGTGGTGACGCGATCGCGTGGTTTGCGAAAATCGGTGACTTAACCTCCGGTTTTCATGGCAATTCCCACCGGTTGCGTTACACTGTGCACATATCCACGGAGGGGAGTATCCATGTTCAGTATCTTTGCCGGCGTCCTGATCGTCGTGACCTTTTTCGTCCTCTTCTCGGTCATCAAGATCGTGCCGCAGGGCCGCGAATTTACTGTCGAGCGCTTCGGGCGCTTCACCCGCACGCTCAAGCCCGGAATCTCCTTCCTGACCCCGTTTATCGAGACCGTGGGGAAGAAGGTCAATATGATGGAGCAGGTCTTCGACGTGCCCCAGCAGGACGTGATCACCAAGGACAACGCCATCGTCAAGGTCGACGGCATCGTCTTCATTCAGGTGATCGATGCCGCCGCCGCCGCCTATCGCGTCGACAATCTGAACAACGCCATCACGCAGTTGTCCATGACCAACCTGCGCACCGTGGTCGGCTCGATGGAACTGGACGAGGTATTGTCGCAGCGCGACGCCATCAATACGCGGCTGCTGACCGTCATCGACCACGCCACCTCGCCCTGGGGGATCAAGGTGACGCGTATCGAGATCAAGGACCTGCGTCCGCCGCACGACATTACCGACGCCATGGCGCGTCAGATGAAGGCCGAACGCGAACGCCGCGCCCTGATCATTGAGGCCGACGGCGATCGTCAGGCGGCCATCGCCCGCGCCGAAGGGGCCAAGCAGGCCGCCGTTCTGGAAGCCGAAGGCCGTAAGGAAGCCGCCTTCCGCGACGCCGAAGCCCGCGAACGCGCCGCCGAGGCCGAAGCCAGGGCGACGCAGATGGTGTCGGACGCTATCGCCTCCGGCGACACCAAGGCCATCAACTACTTCGTGGCCCAGAAATATGTCGAGGCCTTCGGTAAGTTCGCCTCATCGAACAACACCAAGACCTTGATCCTGCCCGCCGATCTGGCGTCGCTGTCGGGCTCGGTGGCCGGGGTGGCCGAACTGTTGAAGACCGTGACTGATAAAGACGCGGGCGCGACGGCGACCCGCACCAAATAGGGCAAAATAAGGGGAGGCAAAGATGGTCGAGTTTCTGTTGGCGCAACCGCAGGGGCCGCAACTGTTCTGGGTCTGGCTGAGCATCGGCGGCGCGCTGCTGGCGCTGGAGATGGTGGTGGGGACGCAGTGGTTGCTGTGGCCCGCCGCCGCGGCCGGCATCGTGTCGGTCATCACCCTGACCGGTGCGCCGGCCAATCTGCTGGTGCAGATCGTCGTCTTCTGCGTGCTGACCCTGGCCATGACGTTGCTGTCGCGGCGCTTCCTCAAGCCGCCGCTGGTGGAGGGGGCGGACATCAACGACCCGCAAGGGCGTCTGATCGGTCAGGAAGCCACCGTCATCGAGGCTTTCGACGATCCCGAAGGTCAGCAAAGCCGGGGCCGGGTCATCCTCGACGGCGTCGAATGGCCGGCGCGCAGCGAACGCGGCGATGCGCCTATCGGCATTGCCGAAAAGGTACGTATTCTTGCTGTTGCGGAAGGTAAGTTGATCGTGGCAAGAGTTTGATCTGTAATACTAAGTTTGATTTCTTGCAAGTGACGCCTGCGATGCGGGCGTCACTTTTATTTTACCGGTTTCCGGAAATATTGACACGGTTTCCGCGGCTTCATGGCCCTCATCCGCGCAATCCGGTTGACTTACCGTACGTCAATTCCCTGTCATCGTAATTCTTGAGTGGTTGCGCAATTTTTCCCGAAAAGTGGTGCCCACCTTATCGGATTGCGCTTAAACAGACAGGGAGATTGCTTCATGCCCGCCGACACCGCTCCGGCTGACCCGCTGATCAGCCCGGCCGAATGGGCCATTCGCAAGGACCTGGCCGCGCTCTATCGCCTTGTGGCGCTGTTCGGCTGGGACGACACCATCTTCACCCATATTTCGGCGCGCGTACCGGCCAAGGACTCGCGGGTGACCGGCCCGGACGGCCCTGTGGCGTCACAGGTCGACCATTTCCTGATCAACCCCTACGGCATGTTTTTCGAGGAGATGACGGCTTCGGCGCTGATCAAGGTCGATCTCGACGGCAATATGGTCGGGCGCAGCGAGGGCTTCGTAAACCCGGCGGGCTTCACCATCCACAGCGCCCTGCACGCGGCCTGCCCTGACGCCCATGTGGTCATCCATCTGCATACGGACGCCATGACCGGCGTATCGGCGCAGAAGGAAGGCCTGCTGCCCCTGACGCAGAATGCCCTGCTTCTGGGGCCGCATATAACCTATCACGGCTATGAAGGGGTCGCTCTGGACCCTGATGAGCGGCAGCGCATCGTCGCCGATCTGGGGCAAAAGAAGATCATGCTGTTGCGTAACCACGGTGCGCTGGCCTATGGTGCTTCCGCCGCCGAAGCCTTCACCCTGATCTACTTCCTGGAACAGGCCTGCCGTCAGCAGATTGCCGCCCTGTCCGCCGGACGCGACGGCGTGCTGGAGGCGTCTCAGGACGCTCAGGACAAGGTTGCGCCGCTGGGCGCGGGTGTGGGTTTTGTCTCGGGGCTTTTGTGGCCGGGGCTGATGCGGCGGCTGGAACGTAATTATCCCGGTTGGGATGCCTAGAGGAACTGAGCTTGGTGATGTGGGGGCGGTGGATCGTAACGATGATGGTGGCGTGCGCGCCTGCCACAGCGTGGGCGTCTGCCTGGGGCCCTGACGCCAGGGCGACCGAGGTGATCGTCAAGGCCGAGGTCGTCACCGCCAACAAGGCCTTCGATGATTCCGGCAACAAGGCGGTCGATCTGCCCAACTGGGAAGAGAAGCGCATTACCATCTTCACCGAACACGGCCTGAACGAGATGCTGAGCGTTTTCGCCAAGGCGAATATTCAGGATATTCAAACGCCTCAAGAGGATTTCTCAGGCGTTGGTTCCGTTGAAATCGGGCTGAAAACGCCGCTCTATCGCTCCGAGGATACCGCCGTCAGTGCCAGCGTTTCGGTCGAAGGTTTCGGCCAAGGGCGGCGCGACGAATTCTCCGCGCCGGGCGACGAAGACCCGGATATCGAGGTGCGGGTCTATGCCGGTCACAGCACCGAAGTGGCCAAGCTGCCGGTGTTTGTGGACGCTCAGGTGGCGCGCCGCGTGCGCAGCGGTGATAATGCCGATCAATGGCGCTTCGACCTTACGCTGGGGGCGCGGCCGTCGCCTAAATGGATCGTGCTGGCGCAGGTCTTTGCCGGCACGACCGACCGGCTGAATAATTTCGAAGCCAAATGGACCCATGTCGAGGTCGGGGCGGTGCGCTTCTTCGACCACAAGCAGACGCTGGGTGTGCAGTTCGGCGTGCGCCAGACGGTCAGCGGCGAGAATGTCCCGCAGTCGAATGCGGTCACGCTGGGGCTGTGGAAACGCTTCTGAAGGGCCGCAGGCCCTTCACCCGTAACCGGGAGCAAAAGGCATGGCCAGCGTTACTGAGGACAGTTATGGGGTTTGGGGCCAACTGGCCCCAAAAATCTTAAAGGGCTTCTGCCAACCTCAAGAAGTCCGCCGGGCTGATATTCTCGGCGCGTAACGTCGGATCGATCCCGACCTTAGCCAATAACGTCTCCCCACCCAGCCCCTTTAACGACGCCCGCAGCATCTTGCGGCGCTGACCGAAGGCGGCCGCAGTGATCATTTCCAGATTTCTGATAATTTTCGGCGTCGGACGTTCGGCCCTGGGGATCAGGCGCACCACGGCGCTATCGACCTTGGGCGGCGGGGTGAAGGCGCGCGCCGGCAGGTCCATGAGCTTCTCACAGTCGCACAGGACCTGGGAGATAACCCCCAGACGCCCGTAGTCGTCATCGCCGACGGGGGCGACGACGCGCAGGGCGACTTCGAGTTGGAACATCAGGGTGAGGGATTTGGGCTGCCACGGGCCGGTCAGCCATTTGATCAGCAGCGGCGTGCCGACATTATAGGGCAGGTTGGACACCAGATGCGCTTCGGGGGGCAGGCCGCGTTCGGCCAGCAGGGCCGGCTCATCGACCTTGAGCGCATCGGCCTCGACCACGCCGAAACGATCGGGATAGGCGGCGTCGAGCTCGCTCAATAATTCAATAAATCTGGAATCTTTTTCGATGGCGAGCACAAAGGCGGCGTCGCTTTCCAGCGCCGCGCGCGTCAGGCCGCCGGGGCCGGGGCCGACCTCGATCACCACCTGACCGTCGAAGGGATTGGCTTCCTGCCCCAGCCGCACGATCTTGCGCGTGACATTGAGGTCGAGCAGGAAGTGCTGACCGAAGCTCTTTTTGGCCATCAGGCCGTGGGCTTCGAGGCTTTCGCGGAGGGGGGGCAGTTCGGGCATCTATTTCCGGCGCTGTTCACTGATGTCGTACGCGGCCCGAATGGCGTTGATCAGGCTGTCGGGGCGGGCGATGCCCTTGCCGGCGATGCCGAAACCGGTGCCGTGATCGGGGGAGGTGCGCACGATGGGCAGGCCGAGCGTTATATTGACGCCGCCCCAGAAGTCCAGCGTCTTGAGCGGGATCAGCCCCTGATCGTGATAGAGGCAAAGGGCCGCGTCGTAGGTGCGGCGCGCCTCTTCGTGGAACAGGGTGTCGGCGGGCAAAGGGCCGGCGATGTCCAGTCCTTCGCTGCGCAGCGCCTTGACCAGCGGCGTCAGAAGTTCGACCTCTTCCCGCCCGATGGTGCCGTCTTCGCCGGCATGGGGGTTGAGCCCGGCCAGCACCAGACGGGGTTTCTCTACGCCGAAATCGCGGATCAGGGCTTCGTGGGTGACGTGGGCGAGCGTGCGGATGACCCCGGCGGACAGGCGGGTTTTCACCTCTGACAGCGGGATGTGGATGGTGGCCAGCACGACGCGCAGAGCGCTGTCATTGGCCGCGTCCGGGGCGGTCAGCATCATCACCGGGCCGCGCGTGCCCGTATAGGGCGTGGCGGCGGTCAGGTCGCCGAGATATTCGGTATGGCCCGGAAAGCCGAATCCGGTGGCGTACAGCACCGACTTGGCGATGGGGGCGGTGACGAGGCCGCGCGCCGCGCCCGTCAGGCAGAAGTCCACGCCTTCGCGGATCCAGCCGATGATGTGCGGGGCGTGGACCGGGTCGGGCTGACCGGGGATGGCCGGTGCGGTCAAAGGGCGGTCGAGAACGGGCAGGGCGTCGGCGAAGGCCGCAGCGGCTTCGGCGGGGCTGCCGATGCGGCGGATCGGTCCGAGGCTTTCCAGCAGGGCGGCATCGCCCAGCACGGCAAAGGCGGAGGGCGGATGTGCCCTCAACGCCGCCCAGGCCTTATGCGCCAGTTCCGGACCCGTGCCGCAGGGATCGCCTAAAGACAGGACGAGAGGCGACAACGCCCCTTACCGGGTTTCGATGGTGGCGCCGTCGCGGATGTCGCGCAGGTAGCGGCGGCCCAGCATGGACACCTTCTGCTGCGTCAGGCGCTGCTCGATCATGTCGCGCGACGGCGCGTCGTCACCGGCGGCGGTCTTGTCGCACAGATAGACGACATTGACGTTCATGGTGTTCTGCATCGGCGCGGTGCTGTCTCCGACCTTAAGCGCCTGCAGCGCCGTGGCGTATTCGGGTTTCAGGTCGCTGAGCGTGGTGAAACCGAGATCGGCGACGCTGACCTGACCGCTGCCTTTTTCGCCCGACAGGGCGGCGCAGGTCGGATATTTGGCGCGGAAGCTGGCCAAGGCGCGCAGGGCCGAATCGCCGCCGGTCAGCGGCACGGAGGCCTGCTTGAGGCGCAGTTTGGCGTCGGCCTTGCCGTCCTTCTTTTCACGCAGATAGTAGATGTAGACGCCTTCGTCGGTGACGATGGGGCGGGTCATCTGACCGGCATTCATGCCTTGCAGCACGGTTTCGATCTTGGGGTCGATGGTGCCGGAGACCAGCCATCCGGCGTCGCCGCCATTGGCCGCGGACGGGGCGTTGGAAAACTGACGCGCGACCGACTGGAACGGGGCCACGCCCTGTACGATCTGGTCGAACAATTGCTGGGCGCCGGCCTCGGCTTCCTTCTGACCGCCCGCGGTTTCCGGATCGATCAGGATTTCCGCCACCAGATACTGCGGCTTCTGGCTGTCTTCGGTCAGCTTGGCCATATAGGCGTCGACCTGATCCTTGCCCACGCGGGCCTTCGGGCGGAAGCGGCCGTTGACCAGATTGCCCCAGGCGATTTCGGCCTTGATCTGATCGCGCAGGGTCTGCGCCTCGATACCGGCGCGCTTCAGTTCGGCGAGAAGCTGCTCGGTGCTGAGGCCCGACTGTTGCGCCATATTGCCGATTTCCTCGTTGATTTCCTCATCGGAAATCTTGAGTTCGAAACGGTCGGCTTCGCCCAGTTGCAGGTGCTCGTCGATCAGGGCGCGCAGGGCCTGCTGCTGAAAGGCGGCATAGTTCTGCTGGGTGACCTGAACGCCCGATGTGATGATCAGCAGCAGCATGCGCTGCTTGAGGTCGTAGGACGAGATCAGCTTGTCATTGACCAGCGCCACCACGCCTTCGCCCAAAGGGCGCGCTTGCTGAGAAGCTTGTTGGGGCGCGGCAGCTTGCTGCGCGGCGGCAGGCAGGCTGGTGCCAAGCGTCAGGCCGGAAAAGGACAGGCAGGTGCAGAGCAGCAGCGCGGAACGGCGGAAGGCAACGGAGGTCATGTCGTTCGTTTGGATCTTTTTCAACAAGGATGGCGCTGCGGCCGGATCAGGCATCTATAAACCATACGGTGTCTAGCGTACATTGACAAAATCATCGTCAGATGGCGCCAATGTGGCAAGACTTATCCGGATCGAAATAGACTCGCTGGCCTTGCCCGGAACCGTCTGCAACAGGGCGGTTTCGTCGCGCTGATAGACCAGTTCAAGGCGCGCGCAATCGTCCTGATAGATGATCGAGGCTTCCGAACGCAGCCAGCGGTCGCGCAGCATATCGCGGCTGATCTGACCCGACACGCCCCAACTGGGGGTGAAAAAGTGACGCCCGAACAGTTGCAGGTCGTGATAGCCTACCGCCGGCACCAGTTCGCCATTGACCACGGTGAAATTATAATTGTTGCGCGGGTCGCGCACGGAGGTCTTGTCGTACTGATGGCGCAGGGTCAGTTGCGTCGAGGCGCTGAAATAGCTGGCGCCCGTTTCGCTGCGGCGGATATTGCCATCATCGGCGATGCGCTGGCGCGTATAGAGGCGCAGACCCTTGCCCGTATCCGCTTCAGCCTGCACCACCCAGTCGGATTTGGTGCCGGCGAGGCTTGAGGCGTCGTAGCGATAGGTTGTGCCGTTGACCGTATAGGACCGGTAGAAGTTCTCTTCGGGGTCCTGACGGAAGGCGCGGCCCACCAGGGTCGAGACCTTCAGGCCTGAATCGAAATTGAGCTGTGTCTTGACGCCGATATTCAGACGCTTACCGCCCTCGTACAGGTCGAAGCCCGGCGAGCGGTTGGACTTGAACAGGGTCGTGTCGTCAAATTCGAAGGCATTGGAGTCCTCGTTGGTGAGGACGGAATCGACCTGCGAATCGGGCGACAGGGCCAGTTGCGCGATCGGCTCGACCACCACGGTCAGGTTCTGGAACTTGCGCAGCAGGGGGTAGGAGACGTCGAGGCCGACGGTGCCGAGGCTGCGCGAGACGCGGCGGGTTTCTTTTTCACCCGGTTGCAGGACGTAGCCCGGCGCATAGTAGTCGCGCAGGTAGTATTCGTCCTGCCGTGCATCGAAGAAGGGGGCGACCTTTACTCCGCCGGGCGTGATCATATCGCGACGCCAAGACAGACCGATATTGGCGCGCGCCGTGTCGACGGAGCCGCGATTATTCGAATTGGCAATGTCCGGAGCGAGGAATATGTCGGTCGAAGGCGCTGTTTTGCGGATCACCGACACGGCATTGGCCGACAGGGTCAGGCGTCCGCCCAGAATGTCCTGATCCGGCGACCAGTAGGCGTCGATCATCGGCGCGACGGCCGGTTGCTCCCGGTCGCGCTGGGCCAGGTAGAGTAGCGGGCTGTTGTTGAGATTGGAACTCAACTGGTGCTGCGACGCGATGGCCAGGCTCTGGAAGGTGAACAGAGAGGCGCTGAAGAAGGCCGTGTCGGTCTGGCGGATCAGGTTGATCTGGCTGATCAGGCGGCGGGAATTGCTCGAATAGTCGCCGGTGAAGGGGAAGCCGTCGTCGATCTTATAGCGTTCGTAGAGGTTCGAAATCGGCTGACCCGCCGCGATGGGCGTCGAGACTGGCGTGCCGTTGCCGTCATCGCGCCACGACAGCAGGCCGTCACTGGTCTTGTCCCACACCCGTTGCGCCGTGAAGTTCCAGCGCCAGTCTTCGTTGATGTCGAACTTGCCGTCGAGCAGCATGTAGCCGCGCGTGTCGCTCTCGCCCCACTTCTCGCCCTTGTTGTCGAAGAAGCGCTCGTTGGTGACGCCGATGCGCGTATGCAGGTCGCCCGAATAGAATTTGCGGTTGACCTCAAGGTTCAGCAGCGGGTTGAGATTGGTCGAAAATTCCGGGCTGATGATGATGTCGGTATAGGGCGAAACCGCCCACAGATACGGCAGTTCCAGCGTCGCGCCGCGGCGTTGCGAATAGCCGGGCTTCGGGATCAGGAAGCCGGAACTGCGCTTGGCGGTGACGTCGGCGTGCCACAGGACCGGCAGGTAGAAGACCGGCACGCCCTTGGCCTTGAACACGGCATTGCGGTAGATGACCACGCGGCGCCTCTTGTCCTGCGTGATCGATCCGGCCTGAATGTGCCAGGTCGGTTCCTGAGTCACATTGTCCTTCACGCACAGTTCGCACGGCGTGAAGATGACTTCGGACAGGCGGTTGGTTTGATCATCCACGCGTTCGACCTTGTTGGCGAACAGTTTGGAATTTTCGGTGTCGATATAGGCGATACGGTCGCCGGTGCCGGCGGAATGTTCGTTATCGACCTCCAGCCGGTCGGCATACTGGATCGAGCCGTCGGGATTGATGGTCTGAACATTGCCGCTGGCGACCGTCTTGCCGGTCGCCTGATCGTAACGCACCTCGTCGGCGCGGATCAGGCGGCCTTCCCAGCGCATCTCGACCTTGCCGCGCGCCAGCATGACGTTTTCTTCGGGGGAGGTCACTTCGTCGGCGGTGATGAAGGCGCCGTCTTCGCCCAGTCCGTCGTCGGGCAGGGGCGTCTCTTCCGCCTGAGCGGTCTCTGCCGGGTCTTCCTTGCCGTTGAGGCGGTCGCGTTCGGCCTTGAGCCACTGTTCGTCAGTCAGTTTTGGGGTGAGGCGCGGGGTGATGACGACGGGCCGGGGGGCCGGCGTCGGCGTTTCAGTGCGCGCCTGAGCGGCGGCCACCGGGGCGATGTCCTCGACCGATTCGACCTGACGGTCCTCCACGACGCGGCGCGTGCGGGTCGGCACGGCTTCGTTCGCTGACTGAGGCGCGGTCTCCGCGGGTGCGGGCGCCGGCAGGGCGACGGGCGCGGAGGCCGGGGCTGCGATTACGGGCGCGGGAGACGCCACGGTTTCAACCGACGGCGGGGCGGTTTCAGAGCCCTCGTCGGCGCTGAAAAAGCGGATGCCCTTCTGTCGCAGTTCCCCTTCGACCTCGGCGTCCGGACGCGCCGCGGCCTGCCCGCTGACGACGCCGGCCGCCACGAGGGTCAGGACTCCTACGCTCAGCTTGAGCGACGCTTTTCTCATATCGGTGAACCTGATGGATGGGGAACGCGGAACGGACTGAACTGTCGCTAATAAAGCGCCGTGAGACGTCTGCCTAGCCGTCTTCGGTATAAACGAGCAATGTCATCGCCGTCAAAAAGGCGACGGCGGGGGTGGCCCAGCCGGCCAGAAACACCGGGATGACCTCGGCCTTGCCCAGCGAACCGCAGAGCTGATTGAGGAAGAAGACCATGAAGCCCAGCACGACGCCCGACAGGGTCAGGCGCGCCAGCCCGCCTATGCGCATCAGGCGCAGCGAGAAGGCGGCCCCCAGCGCCGTCATGGCGGCGAACATCAGCGGCGTGGCCAGCAACTGATGCAGGCGCAGGATATAGGAGGCGGCGGAAAAGCCCGACCCTTCGATTTGCGCGATCGTGCCGGGCAGTTGCCAGAAATTGGTCGACTGCGGCGCGGCGAAGCGGGTGAAGGCGCGCTCCGGGCTCAGGTTCGAATCGATCGACAGCGTATTGTAATAGAGGGTGGTTTCGCCCGGCTTGCTGACGCGCGCGCTCTTGAGCTGCCACGTGCCGGGGCGCAGCGTGGCCTCGGTGGCGTCGATGCGGGTCAGGAAGCGCGGGATTTCCTTGTCGTCAAGCACGAAGGTCCAGAAACTGGCCTCGATCAGACGGCCGTCGGCCTCCTGACGCAGGGCGTGGATGACGGTCTGCTGCTTGCCGTCGCCCTGACGCAGATAGACCTCGTCGGTCTTGACGCGGGTGTCGGACTGCGTGACGCGGGCGGCGAAGCGGTCGTATTCGTCGGCCAGCATAGTGGCGAGCGGGTTGATAACGGTGATGGTCAGCGCGCCCAGAATCGCCGCCATGCCGGTGGCCGGCAGGACAAAGCGCCAGGCCGACATGCCGGCGGCGCGCATGGCGATCAGTTCCGAACGCCGGTTCAGCCCGACAAAGGCCGATAGCGTGCCGAACAGGAAGGCGAAGGGCAGCAGCACCAGAATGATGTTGGGCGATTTCAGCAGCAGCAGGCCGACGATCTGCAGGCTCGACAATTCGCCGCGCTGGCCCAGCGATTTCGACACCTCGACATAGTCGATCAGGAAGATGATGCTGGAAACGATGATCAGCGCCGTCAGGATCGCCATCAGGCAGCGCGTGATAATGTAGGTGGTCAGGCGCTCCTGCCGCCACGGATTGACATAGCCCAGAAGGCTCACGACGGACTGGATGGGGTTCATGTCCGGCCTCCCAGCGGCGCAAGCTCGGTCAGGCCGTGCACGCCCTTGCCCTTGCCGCGGATGCAGGTGCGGTCATTCTTGCCGATAACGGCGAGGCAGCCCCAGATCAGGCCCAAAGGCACCGCATATTGCAGGATATTAGCCACCGGCGTGTCGGCGCATCCCGCCTCGACCGCGAAGCCGAAGATGCGGATGCCGGCCGCGATGAAGGAGACGACCGCGATGCGTTTGGTGTAGCCCTGACGGCTGAAGCTGCCGCCCAGCACGCCCACGACAGCCAGCAGGCAGAACCCCAGATTGTACAGCGGCCCCGATATGCGCGCATGACCTTCGGCCATCAGCTTTTTCCAGTTGCCGTTTTCCCACTCCATAGCCCGGTTGGGGAAGAACAGTTCGTGGATGAAGCGGTCGGAATCCTTATAGTGCAGATAGTCTTCGGAAATCACGTACTGCGAAATGTCGAAGGAATATTCCTGAAAAGTCAGGTGGTTGAGCACGCCTTCGGGCGAAAGCTGCTGCGTCGAGCCGTCGCGCAGGATCAGCACCTGACCGCCCTTGGCAGGGGTGATGACGCGGCCTTCGCGCGCCGAATAGGTGCGGTCCTGCCCGTTGGGACCCGGCGTGCGGATGAATATCTGACGCAGCAGGCCGCTCTGATCGATGCGCTGCACGTAGATGGTCATGCCCGACCGTGTGGTCGAAAAGTCGCCTTCGCGCACGGCGGCGGCGATGACGTCGGTCTTGATCTTGAACAGTTCCTCACGCATGGCGCGCGACGCGGCGGGCTGAACGAACAGGGTCATCAGCAGGCCGGTCAGGGTGATATAGACGCCGAAGCGCACCACGGGCGAGGCGATGCGCCACAGCGACATGCCGTTGGCGTAGCCCGCCACGATCTCATGGTCGTTGTGCAGGCGGTTGAGCGCCACCAGCGTGCCCACGAAGATGGCCACCGGAAAGATCAGGCCGGACAGTTGCGGCAGGGCCAAGAAGGTGATCTTGAGGAAGGTGCTCAGGCTCTGGCCGCGCTCGACGATGACGTCGAACTGCGTCAGGGACTGCGACAATATCGCAATGGCCGTCAGCGCAGCGATCGCGCCGAGAATAGGCGTGCGCATCTGGCGCGAAATGTAGCATTCAATCGTACGCAATGGACGGCCTGAAATGGGGCGAAATAGGGTGTCGGCTTAGGCGGCCGCTTTGTCCAAATCATGACAGGCCTGCCGTTCCACGGCCTGTTTTGACCGCATCCGCAGGCAATAGCAAGCCATCCGCCCCGGCGCAGGCGAAAAATCGGTTGTTTGTTTCGCTTGCCAAGACTGTGACCGTCTTGCCACGCCCCGGTAAAAGGTGCTTAAACGGGCCCGGATCGCGGGCCCCCGCCTGAAAGACAGGTGATGAGCGCCGCCCGCCGCTTACGCAGATGGAGTTTCCATGCAGATCGAACTGTCCGCCAACATCCCTTCCGACACCGCCCTGGCCGTTATCGTCGGCGAAGGCCTGAGCCTGACGCAGGGCGCCGAAGCGCTCGACGCCGCCACCGCCGGACACCTGAGCGCGGCGCTGAAAAAGGCGGGGTTCACCGGCGCCAGGGGCAAGGTGCAGACGGTTTCGGCGCTGGCCGATCAGTCCTATGCCGCGCTGGCGGCGGTGGGCGCCGGTCCGCTGGCCGACCTTAAGGGCCAAGCGCTCGAATCGGTGGCCGGCAGCCTGTGGCACGGCCTGAAGGCGTCGGGCCTGACCGCGGTGGCGCTCGATCTGTCGGGCTTTTCGGCGCAGGACGTGGCGACGGTACGTTTCGCCCTGACTCTGGCCTCCTACCGCTTCGACAAATATTTCGGTCAGGCCAAGCTGGATAAGCTGCCGGCGTTGAAGACGATCACGCTGGTGACTTCGGAAGCCGCTGCCGCCGAAGCCGCGTATCAGCCGTTGAAAGCCATCGCCGACGGCGTCATTCTGGCGCGCAATCTGGTGTCGGAGCCGCCGAACGTCCTCTATCCGGAGTCGTATGCGCAGATCATCAAGGGCTACGAGTCGCTGGGCCTCAAGGTCGAGGTGCTGGGCGAGGCCGAGATGCAGGCGCTGGGCATGAACTCGCTGCTGGGCGTGGGGCAGGGCTCGCGCAAGGAATCGAAGCTGGTCGTCATGCAATGGAACGGCGCGGGCGACGCCCGGCCGGTCGCTTTTGTCGGTAAGGGCGTGACCTTCGACACCGGCGGCATTTCGATCAAGCCCGCCGAGGGCATGGAAGACATGAAGTGGGACATGGGCGGTTCGGCCGCCGTGGTCGGCGCCATGGTCGCTCTGGCCGGGCGCAAGGCCAGGGTCAATGCCGTCGGCATCGTCGGTCTGGTCGAAAACATGCCGGACGGCAATGCCCAGCGTCCGGGCGATGTGGTCACCGCCATGTCGGGCACGACGATCGAGGTCATCAATACCGACGCCGAAGGCCGCCTCGTTCTGGCCGACGCCCTGTGGTACTGTCAGGACCGCTTCAAGCCGCAGTTCATGATCGATCTGGCCACCCTGACCGGGGCTATGATCATCGCGCTGGGCATGGATTATGCCGGGGTCTTCTCGAACAATGACGATCTGGCCGATAAGCTGGCCAGCGCGTCGAAGTCGGTGTCGGAAAACACCTGGCGTATGCCGCTGCCGCCGCAATACGAAAAGCAGATCGATTCCAAGATCGCCGACATCCGCAATATCGGCGGGCGTCCGGCGGGCTCGATCACCGCCGCCCTGTTCCTGCAGCGCTTCGTCAACGACGTGCCGTGGGCGCATATCGATATCGCGCCGACGGCGTGGACCAATGAGCAACGCCTGACCACCGTACCCGAAGGCGGCACGGGCTTCGGCGTACGCACGCTGAATGCGCTGGTTGAAGCGTATTACGAGCAATAATTTAACCCCCTCTCCCTTGAGGGAGAGGGCCGGGGTGAGGGGGAACCCTACATTCCGTTTCCCCCTCACCCGGCCCTTACGGGCCACCCTCTCCCTCAAGGGAGAGGGGTGCTCTTTAAATCGTAATGACCCAGGTCTGGTTCTATCACCTCGAACGCACACCGCTGAAGGCCGCCCTGCCGGACCTGCTCGAAAAGACCCTGCAGAAAGGCTGGAAGGCCTATGTGCTGGGCGAGGCGGGCGACACGCTCGACGGCCTCGATCAGCACCTGTGGGCCTATCGCGAAGACGCCTTCCTGCCGCACGGGCTGGAGAGCGAAGCGCAGGGCCCGCGTCAGCCGGTGCTGCTGGGCGACAGCGCCGCCAATGCCAACGGCGCAGAGGTGCTGTTCTCGGTTTCGGCCATGAATTTGCCCGAACTTTCGCCGTATCAGAGGTGTCTGATCCTTTTCGAGGGGCAGGACGAGACGCATCTCAACTGGGCGCGCGCCCAGTGGAAGACGCTCAAGTCCCAAAACCTCGATCTGGCCTACTGGAAGCAAAACGACGCAGGTCGTTGGGAGAAGGTCCAATGATGAAGAAACTGGCCGCAGGTTCCGCATTCCTCGTGGTGGCCGCCTGTTCGACGCCCGCCCCGCCGCCGGCGCCACCCCCGCCGCCGCTCGTGTCGCGCCCGACGCCGCAAAAGCCGCCGGAACTGAAACCCGTCGATACCGACCGCTGCGGGGCCACCGACCTGCAATATCTGATCGGCAAGCCGCGCACGGAAATCCCGGTGCCGCTGGAGCCTTCCAAACGTCGCGTGCTGTGCTCGACCTGCGCCGCGACCATGGATTACCGCGCCGACCGTCAGACGATCGTGTTCGACACCGAGACGGGCATCATCAAGTCGGTCAACTGCGGCTAAGCCACATATCTCCTCCCTGCGCGGAGCGTGGGGAGGAGGGAAGCCTACAACCCTGCCTCACTCTTGGCCGTTTCATAGATTTCGGCGGCTTCCATCCAGTCGCCTTCCATCTTCACCAGATCGTCCTCAAGCTTCGCCTTTTCCTTGCCGAGCTTTACCGCTTCGGCCGGGGCCTTCACGTAGATGTCGGCGTCCGAGAGCTTGAGGTCGAGCAACTTGATCTTGTTGCCCAGAGTCTCGATCTGACGCTCGAGGTCGTCGGCCTTCTTCTTCAGCGGCGCGATGGCGTTACGGGCGGCGGCCGCGGCCTTGCGCGCGTCCTTCGAATTGACGCCCACCGGCTTGTCTTTCGCGATGGCCTGCGCCTCTTCGCGCGTCGCGGTCTTGGCGCGCTCGACCACCAGTTTGGCGTAGTCGTCCATGCTCCCGGTATAGGTCTTCACCGTCCCGTCATTGACCAGCCACAGCTTGTCCGCCACCAGTTCGATCAGCGAGCGGTCGTGGGTGATGATCAGCACCGCGCCCTCATAGTCGTTCAGCGCGTCGAGCAGGGCGCGGCGCGAGTCGATATCGAGGTGGTTGGTCGGTTCGTCGAGGATCAGCAGGTGCGGGCCGTCCATCGCCACCATATTGAGCAGCAGGCGCGCGCGCTCGCCGCCCGACAGGTCTTTCACTTTCGTTTCGACCTTTTCGACCGTCATGCCGAACGAGCCCAGACGGCCGCGGCGTTTCGATTCGGTCTCGTCCGGGCGGGCGCGGCGCATCATCTCCAGCGGCGTGTCTTCCGGGTCCATCGCCTCGATCTGATGCTGATGGAACCAGGCCACGGTCATGCGGCGGTCGCGCCACTGCGTGCCGTGCATCTCGGTCAGCGCCCCGGCCAGCAGTTTGGCGAAGGTCGATTTACCCGCGCCATTGACCCCCAGCACACCGATACGATCGTCGGGATCGAGGCGGATGGTGACATTGCGCAGGATGACCGTGTCGCCATAGCCGATGGCGGCGTCGTCCAGACGCAGGATCGGCGGGGCCAACTCCTTTTCTGGCGAGGGCAGACGGAAGGGCGCGACGCGGTCCTGAATATTGGCAGCGATCGGCGGCAGCTTTTCCAGCTTCTTCATGCGCGACTGCGCCTGAGACGCCTTGGACGCCTTGGCGCGGAAGCGGTCCACAAAGGCCTGAAGGTGGGCGCGCTCGGCCTCCTGCTTGGCGGCGTTGGCGGCGTTGAGGCGGGCCTTTTCGGCGCGCATCCGCTCGAAATTGTCGTAATTGCCGCTGTAATAGTCGAGCCTCTGACCCACGACGTGCACGATGGCGTCGACCGACTCGTTGAGCAGGTCGCGGTCGTGCGAGATCATCAGGGCGGCATTGGGATAGCGCTTCAGCCGGGCTTCGAGCCACAGCGCGCCCTCGAGGTCCAGATAGTTGGTCGGCTCGTCCAGCAGCAGCAGGTCAGGCTCGGCCAACAGCGCCCCGGCCAGCGCCGCGCGCATCCGCCAGCCGCCGGAAAAGTCCGAGATGGGGCGCGTCAGGTCGGCATTGGAAAAGCCCAAGCCGCTGAGGATTTCGGCTGCCCGTGAGGGCGCACGATCCGCCCCGATGGCATAGAGGTCGTGATGGATTTCCGCCTGCTGCATCGGATCGGCGGTTTCAAGCGCTTTCAGCAGGTTGGCGCGGCGCGTGTCGATGGCCAGCACGGCGTCGATGAGGTGCTGCGGCGAGGCGGCGATTTCCTGATCGACGCTGGCCACGCGCCAGCCCTTTGGCGTGGTGATTTCGCCGCCGCCCGGTTGCGACTTACCCAGGATCAGCCCGAACAGGGTCGATTTGCCGACGCCGTTCAGCCCCACCAGACCGGCCTTGGTGCCCGGCGGCAGGCTCAGGCTGGCGCCGTCGAAAAAGCGGCGGCCATAGGCGTCGTAGGTCAGGTTGGTGATCTGAAGCATGAGACTGTAAAAAGCGTCGTAAAAAACAGGTTGGCGGATGCGTTGGGCCTCGCTATAAGCCGCCCAACTTCAAACGCAAGACAATTCAGGATTTCCTATGTCCCGCACCTTCTCGATCATCAAGCCCGACGCCACCCGCCGCAACCTGACCGGCGCCATCAACGCCGTCATCGAATCCGCCGGCCTGCGCATCGTCGCCCAAAAGCGCGTGAAGCTGTCGACGGCTCAGGCCGAGCAGTTCTACGGCGTCCACAAGGAGCGCCCCTTCTTCGGCGAACTGGTCGGTCAGATGACCGCCGAGCCGGTCGTGGTTCAGGTGCTGGAAGCCGACGACGCCGTGCCGAAGTACCGCGCGGTCATGGGTGCCACCAACCCGGAACAGGCCGAAGAGGGCACGATCCGCAAGCTGTTCGCCCTGTCGATCGGTGAAAACTCGGTCCACGGTTCGGACTCCGACGAAAACGCCGCTATCGAAATCGCCCAGTTCTTCACGGAAGACGAAATCGTCGGCTAATCCGCGATCCCTCGCTGGAAATTGAAAACCCCCGCCGGACGCTCCGGCGGGGGTTTTTGTTATTCTAGAGCGAGATGATTTAAAGTGGAAACATCATCTCGCTCTCAGTTTTTGAGTGGTCGCGCAATTTTTCCGAAAAGTGGTGCCCACTTTATCGGATTGCGCTCTAATATCCTCCCCTGTAGCGCAGCGTACGGGGGAGGTGGCAGCGAATGAAATGAGCTGACGGAGGGGGCAAACAACAGAGCAATGCCCCTCCGCTTCGACGCGCTTCGCTGGCTCAGCACCTCCCCCGCTTCGCAGGGGAGGATGCTTTTAATCCAGTTCGACCACCTCAACGCGGACGCCGTTGAGCACCAGCGCCAGTTCGCCCTTCTTGAGCTTGATAGCGTCGTCGCCGAACACCTTGCGCCGCCAGCCTTCCAGCGCCGGGACATCGGCCTTGTCGTCCAGCGCGATCTTTTCCAGATCGGCCACGGAAGCGATCAGTTTCGGCGCGACGCCCTCATCTTCGCAGCGCACGCGCAGCAGCACCTTGAGCAGTTCGACGACCGAGGCCGGGACCTGCATCGGCGGCGGGGACTTATCGACCTTGGGGGCGTACTTGTCCGGGTCGGCCAGCGCCGTCTGGATCACTTCGCACAGTTCGATGCCGAATTTCGACGCGCCGAAGCCCTTGGGGGTCGAGCGCAGACGGTCGAAGGCCGCCGCGTCGGTGGGCAGTTGCGTGGCGATCTCGTCCACGCCTTCGTCCTTGAGGATACGGCCGCGCGGCTGGTCGCGCTCCTGCGCCACGCGTTCGCGCCACGCTGCGACCTCCTTGAACACCGCCATATATTTCTGCGAGGGCTTGCGCGGACGCAAACGCCGCCAGGCGTCGTCGGGCGAGGTGTTGTAGAGCTTAGGATCGGTCAGGTCGGCCATTTCGGCGGCGACCCACTCGTAACGGTTCTGCGCCTTCAGCTTTTCGACCAGCTTGGGATAGAGCCGGGCCAGATGCGTCACATCGCCCAGCGCGTATTGCAGTTGCTGTTCCGACAGGGGGCGGCGCGACCAGTCGGTGAAGCGCGAGCCCTTGTCGATATCGACCTTGATCACCTGCCGCACCAGCGAATCATAGGCGACCTGATCGCCGAAGCCCGCCGCCATCGCCGCGACCTGCGTGTCGAACACCGGCGCGGGCATGGCCCCCAGATTGTTGAAGATTTCTACGTCCTGACGGCAGGCGTGGAACACCTTGAGGATGTTCGTATCGGTCAGGATGTCGAGAAACGGCTTGAGGTCGAGACCCGGCGCCAGCGGATCGATAATGGCCGCGTGTTCCTCGGAAGCGGCCTGGATCAGGCACAGCTTGGGCCAATAGGTCGTTTCGCGCATGAATTCCGTATCGACGGTGATGAACGGGGCGCTGGCGATCTTGCTGCAGAATTCGGTGAGGGCGGCGGTGGTTGTGATTGTGGGCATAAGACGACTTTGTGCGTGAAGCTCGACGGGGATGCCCGTCTTTTTCCACGGCGATGAGAGAAGAGGACCGCACGGCGACGATCCGGCGCACGATTTGACGAATTTGCGAATAGCTATAGCAAGTTTTTGCGGGACGAAAAGCGTCAAGCCCGCTATAGAGCGCCCAAATCACCCTCAAATCGCTTTTTTTGGCGCGCACACCTAAGGTTAGCTTTTATGACCGAGCCCCAATCCAACGGCCTCACCTATGCCCAGTCCGGCGTCGATATCGATGCGGGCGAAGCGCTTGTGGACGCCATCAAGCCGCTGGCCAAGGCGACCCGTCGTCCGGGCGCGGAAGCCAGCCTCGGCGGGTTCGGTGCGCTGTTCGACCTCAAGGCCGCGGGCTATGACGATCCGCTGATCGTCACCACGACCGACGGGGTGGGCACCAAGCTGCGCATCGCCATCGACACCAACCGCCACGATCAGGTCGGCATCGACCTTGTGGCCATGTGCGTCAACGACCTCCTGGCGCAGGGCGCGGAGCCGCTGATGTTCCTCGACTATTACGCCACGTCCAAGCTCGACATCGACACCGCGCGTCGCGTGGTGGCCGGCATCGCCGAAGGCTGCAAGCGCGCGGGCTGCGCGCTGGTCGGCGGCGAGACGGCGGAAATGCCGGGCATGTACGAAGGCGAGGACTACGATCTGGCCGGGTTCAGCGTCGGCGCGGTCAATCGCGACAAGGTGCTGCCGAAACTCGCCGCGCAGGCCGCCGGCGACCTGATCATCGCGCTGGGCTCTTCGGGTCCGCACTCCAACGGCTATTCGCTGATCCGCAAGGTGGTCGAGCGTTCGGGGCTCGGCTGGGCCGACGACGCGCCGTTCGCCACCGAAAAGTCGCTGGCTCAGGCCCTGCTGGAGCCGACGCGCATCTATATCAAGTCGGTCCTGCCGCTGATGAAGGCGGGGCTGGTCACCGGCGGGGCGCACATCACCGGTGGCGGTCTGATCGAAAATCCGGGCCGCGCCATCGCCGAAGGTCTGAAGGCCGAGTTCGACTTCGACGGCTGGGTCTTCCCGCCGGTCTTCCAGTGGCTGATGGAGGTCGGCAATATCGAGAAGCGCGAAATGCTGCGGACCTTCAACTGCGGCGTTGGCTTCGTGCTGTATGTGAAGCCGCAGAATGCCGATGCGGTTCTGGCGGCGCTGCTCAATGCGGGCGAAGACGCCTTTATCTGCGGTCAGTTGGTCGCGGCGTAATTATCAACCTCCTCTCCCTGAGGGAGAGGGTTGGGGTGAGGGGGGCTTCGGAGGCTCCGGCTCCCCCTCATCCGGCGCTGGCGCGCCACCTTCTCCCTCAAGGGAGAAGGGAGGGTTTGCGAATATGAAAACCAAAACCGCCATCTTTATTTCCGGGCGCGGGTCCAACATGATGGCCCTTGTCGAAGCCGCGAAATCGCCTGACTTTCCGGCGGAGTTCGTCGCCGTGGTCTCGAACGATCCCGCTGCCGCCGGTCTCGACTGGGCGGCGTCCCAGGGCATCGAGGCGCTGGCCGTCGATCACAAGCCCTTCGGCAAGGACCGCGAAGCGCATGAGCGCGCCATCGACGCCGAACTGCGGGCGCGGGGCGTCGAATTCATCTGTCTGGCCGGTTATATGCGCATCCTGACCCCGTGGCTGGTCGGTCAGTGGGAAGGGCGGATGATTAATATCCACCCTTCGCTGCTGCCTAAGTACAAGGGTCTGCACACCCACGAACGCGCCATTGCGGCTGGCGATGCCGAAGCCGGGTGCAGCATCCACTGGGTGTCGGCGGGCGTCGATGAAGGGGCGCTGATCGCTCAGGCCCGCGTGCCGATAGTCGACGGCGACACGCCCGACACGCTGGCGGCGCGCGTGCTCAAGGAAGAGCACAAGCTCTATCCGGCGGCGTTACGGGACATTTTGTCGAAAAACTGACACATGCGCGCAATGTTTCTTGCGCAACCAAAGCGGTGATGTAAAGTCCACGCCCTGTTACAGATTTACACAGGGTTCCCGCTCATGTCCTTGAAATCCTTCCTCACCTATGGCGCCGCCTTCGCGCTGGCTGCCGTTATGGCCCCTGCCGCTAATGCCGACGAAGGCATGTGGACCTTCGACAACTTCCCCGCCGCCAAGGTCAAGGAAACCTACGGCGTGACGCTCGACAAGGCGTGGATGGACAAGGTGCAGGCCGCCGCCGTGCGCCTGTCGAACTGCTCGGCCTCGGTGGTGTCGCCGGACGGTCTGGTCCTGACCAACGCCCACTGTGTCATCGCCTGCGCGCAGGACCTGTCGACGCCGCAGAACGACTACGTCAATGATGGCTTTCTGACCAACGCCCGCACCGAAGAAAAGGCCTGCCCCGGTCAGTCGGCGGAAATCCTTCAGTCGATCACCGATGTGACGAAGGAGATCAACGCCGCGGCCCAGGGCCTGACTGGCGCGGAATTCGTCAAGGCGCAGAACGCGAGGGCGGCGGAGCTTGAAAAGGCCGGATGCGGCGACGACAAGATCATCCGCTGTCAGGTGATCAGCTTCTATCAGGGGGGCGAGTACAAGCTCTACAAGTACCGCCGCTATACCGACGTGCGTCTGGTCTTCTATCCGGAGTACAAGGCCGGCTTCTTCGGCGGCGACCCCGATAATTTCAACTTCCCGCGCTACAACCTCGATTCGGGCTTCCTGCGCCTGTACGAGAACGGCCAGCCGGTGAAGACGCCGCAGCACCTGAAACTCGCCACCACCGCGCCCAAAGAAAACGAACTGGTGCTGGTTGCCGGCAATCCCGGTTCGACCAGCCGCCTGCTGACCGTGTCGCAGCTTGAGACGCTGCGCGACGTGACCATCCCGACCCAGCAGCTTATGCGCTCGGAACTGCGCGGTCGCTTCATCCAGTTCGGCGCGGAATCCGAAGCCAACAAGAAGATCACGGTCGATACCCTGACCAATCTCGAAAACGGCTTCAAGGTCTTCTACGGTCAGCAATTGGCCTTGCAGGACCCCAGGGTCATGGAGGCCAAGCGCGCCGAAGAAGCCGCGCTGAAGGCCGGCATGAGCGCCGAGGACAAGGCGGCGTTCGGCGATCCGTGGGCCGATCTGGCACAGGTTCAGGTGGCGGCGAAAGACCTCTACCTGCCGTACTATTTCCTCGACTCTTCGATGGCTTCGTCGAATCTCTTCACCTACGCCCGCACCCTGGTGCGCGCCGCCAGGGAACGCGCCAAGCCGTCGGCGGAGCGCTTGCCGGAATATGCCGACACGCGCCTGCCGCTGGCCGAAAAGCGCGTGCTGGCCGAAGCCAACATCATCCCGGCGCACGAGCGCATCGTCCTCGAATTCCGCCTGCTCAAGGCCCGCGAATATCTGACGACCGACAATGCCGTGACGCAACTGATGCTGGGCAAGGAGTCGCCCGAAGGCCTGTCGAAGCGCCTGATCGAAGGCACCAAACTGGCCGATCCGGCGGTGCGCAAGGCTCTGTGGGAGGGCGGTCTGGCGGCCATTCAAGCCTCCGACGACCCGATGATCCAGTACGCCCTGAAGATCGACGATCAGGCTCTGGCCGTGCGTAAGGAATACGAGGCGAAGGTCTCAGGCCCGACGCGCATCGCCGCCGAAAAGATCGCCAAGATCCGCTTCAAGGCCTATGGCAACACCACCTATCCGGACGCGACCTTCAGCTTGCGTCTGTCCTACGGCAAGGTGACGGGCTGGACCTATCGCGGCCAGACGGTTCCGGCCTTCACGCAGATGAACGGTCTGTTCGACCGCGCCACCGGCAACGATCCGTACGAATTGTCGCCGAAGTTTGCCGCCGCCAGGGCCAAGCTCGACCCCAAGGTCGTCTATAACTTCTCCTCGACCAACGACATCATCGGCGGCAATTCCGGCTCGCCGGTGATCAACGCCAGGGCCGAGGTCGTGGGCGCGGCCTTCGACGGCAATATCCATTCGCTGGGTGGGGCCTATTATTACGACGGCACGATCAACCGTACGGTGACCGTGGCCTCGACCGCCATTCTCGAAGCGCTGGACAAGGTCTATGGCCAGAAGGCGCTGGTGAAGGAACTGACGGCAGGGAAGTAAGGCTCAACCCTCCTCCCTGTGCCGAAGGCATGGGGAGGTGGCAGGCTGCGAAGCAGGCTGACGGAGGGGGATTACGCTGTCGCTGACACGTGTGCAGCCCCTCGAAATCAGAAAAGGCCGGGGTTCGCGTTCCCGGCCTTTTTCCGTGTCGTCCCCCTCCGCCTCGCAAGCTCGGCACCTCCCCATTGCTGCGCAACAGGGAGGAGGGAGTCAGTAGCTTCCCATCTTCAGGCTCAGCTTCAGCCCATTGGCCAACGCCTTGGCGCGCTTCTTGGTCTGCTCCCCCAGCAGCAGGTCTTCCCAGCCGCTCTTGGCCTCCAGCACCAGATCGCGGCCCTGTTGCGTCAGGTGCGCATGATCCAGCAGCGCCCCCGACTTGGCCGACAGGTCGCAGCCCAATCGCAGCGCGAGGCCCAGTTGCGTCGCGCGCTCAAGGCCGTCATCGCCCAGAATACGGCTGATCAGCACCGGCTCCTTGGTGTAGGCATCGCCGGAATAGCGCGTGAACAGGGTGCAGGCGAGGAAGACGCGCTCCTGATGGTTCTGGCCCGGGATCGGCGCACGCAGCACCTGATCGCAGACGAGGTCGGCACGGTGGTCCGGGTGCAGCAGCGCGCCCATGTCGGACAGCTTGGCCGCCGCGCGGATCAGGCGCACGTCGGGCACGTCGATGTTCGAGGCGGTGTCGTAGAAGTCGCAGACCCACTGCGCCAGAGCCGGGCCCATATCGCCGCTGATGCCCTGACGTGCCCCCAGCGCTGCGCAGCCTTCGATGAGCGGGTCGCGCTTCTGGACGTCCTGCGGCAGTTGCTCGAACAGGACGCCTTCGCGCAGGCCGTTGGCCGAGAAGTTGATGGTGTCGAAGCCGAAGGTCTCGATCAGGGCCTGCAGCACCAGCGCGGCGTAGGCGAGGTTTTCCATCCGCCGCCTGGTGACGCCGCGGATACGCTCCAGCGAGGCGGGCGACTGGGTGGCGATGAGACGGCAGATATTCAGGGCCTCGCGCGCCGGCAGTTCGAACTGCTGGACGATCTGCAGCGGATAGTTGGCCTTCTGCATCCAGATGATGGCGAGGTTGCGCCACGCGCCGCCGACGGCATGAAAGGTTGCGAACTGAAATCGATCTTTGTGCGGTTTCAGAACCTCACGGATGCGCTCCATCGTCTTGTCGATATTGACCGGGGCCGGCGCCCCCAGCGCGAACGGCCCCAGCGGCAGGGTGATGCCCTTGAAGGCGTTGTCGCCCTGCAGGTCGATCAGTTCCAGGCTGGACCCGCCGAGGTCGCCGACCACGCCCACCGCGTCATCGTGCCCGCACAGCACGCCCAGAGCCGAATAATAGGCCTCTTCGGCGCCGCTGAGCACGCGGACCTTGAAGCCCGCCTGTTCCTCGATCATGTGCGTCATGACGTGACCGTCTTCGGCCTCGCGGATGGCGGCGGTGGCGACCGTATGGACCTGCGCCAGCGGATAGGAATCGATGATGAACCTGAACCGTTTCAACGCGATCAGCGTGTCGCGGCAGCCCGTCGGGCTGAGTTTGCCGCTGCTCAGCAGGTCGCGGCCGAGACCCGCCAGCACCTTCTCGTTGTGCACCGGCCATATCGAGCGCCCTTCGACGCGGTAGATGACCAGACGCACGGAGTTGGAGCCGATATCGATGACGGCGGTGTAGTAGGCGGCGGGCAGGGCCGTCACGGCGGGAAGGGGGGCGAAGCTACTTTCGGGCACCGACATGATCAAACGCTTGAGGCAGATCCTTGACGCCGCGACCTCTACCGGACAGCGACGGGTTTGTCATGAAATATTCGTGCGCCGAGAAGGGCTTATCCAGACCCGTCGTGTCAAAGCGCATATAGGTGCCGTCAGACGACAGGTGCCATGACTGGGCTTCGTCATTGAAGTTGGCGACCATGATCTGATCGAGCACCTGACGGTGGACCGTGGGATTGTCCACGGGGATCAGGGTTTCGACGCGGCGGTCGAGATTGCGGCTCATCCAGTCGGCGGACGAGATGAAGACGCGCGCCTGATCGGACGGCAGGGCGTGGCCGTTGGCGAAGCAGACGACGCGGGTGTGCTCCAGGAAGCGGCCGACGATCGACTTGACGCGGATATTGTCCGAATAGCCCGCCACGCCCGGTCGCAGGCAGCAGATGCCGCGGATGACGAGGTCGATCTGCACACCGGCCTGCGACGCCTGATAGAGCTTGCGGATGATCACCGGATCGACCAGCGAATTCATCTTGGCCCATATCTGCGCCGG
This sequence comes from Asticcacaulis sp. AND118, assembly GCF_020535245.1. Classification (GTDB taxonomy): domain Bacteria; phylum Pseudomonadota; class Alphaproteobacteria; order Caulobacterales; family Caulobacteraceae; genus Asticcacaulis. Next base: position 1,471,389 of record NZ_CP084910.1, read on the forward strand.
CTTTCCGGCACGGGCGTTGGCGATCTCCTGATCGATCAGGTAGATCAGGCCCTGTTTGAGCGTCACGGGTGAGAAGTAGAGTTTTTCCATCACGTCGGGACGCGCATAGCCGGTGATGAAGTTGAAAACGCGCATGGCGTCGCGCCCCAGCCCCGGATCGGCGGTGAACAGCGACAGGTCCGTATAGACCTTGGCCGTGACCGGGTGATAGTTGCCCGTGCCGAAGTGGCAATAGGTGCGTAAGGAATCGCCTTCGCGGCGGGCGACGACGCTCAGCTTGGCGTGGGTTTTGTACTCGACGAAACCGTAGACGACGTGGACGCCGGCGCGTTCCATGGCCCGCGCCCAGCGCAGATTGGCCTCTTCGTCGAAGCGCGCCTTGATCTCCACCAGCGCCGTGACGTTCTTGCCCTGCTCGGCGGCCTCGATAAGCGCGGCGACGATGGGCGAGTCCTTGGAGGTGCGGTAAAGCGTCTGCTTGATGGCGATGACATTGGGATCGCGCGCCGATTGACGCAGGAACTGCACCACGGCGTCGAAGCTTTCAAACGGGTGGTGGACGAGGATGTCCTTCTCGCGGATGGCCGAGAAGATGTCGCCGGCATTGTCGCGGATGCGTTCGGGGAAGCGCGGCGTATAGGGCTTGAATTTCAGGTCGTTGCGGTCGGGCGGGATAAGCTGCGACAGTTCGGACATGCCCAGAATGCCATCGACTATGGTCACGTCCTGCGGCTGGGCGTGCAGTTGCTCGATGATGAATTCGCGCAGGTCTTCGGGCATGGAGGCGCCGATCTTGACCCGCACGACCGAGCCGAGGCGGCGCTGTTTCAGCAGGGCCTCGAACTCACGCACCAGATCTTCGGCCTCTTCTTCGATTTCGATGTCCGAGTCGCGGATGATGCGGAAGACGCCCTTGCTGAGGATGTCGAAGCCGGGGAATATCTGCTGGGCGAACATGACCACCATGCCCTCCAGCGTCACGAACTTGCGGCGCGTGTTCTGCCCGCGCGAGGTGCTGCCGATTTCCCAGAAGCGACGCACGCCGGTCGGAATGGGCACCAGCGCGTACAACACCTTGGAATCGGCGCGGCGCTGGAGCTTCAGGGCGATACAGAAGCCGAGATTGGGGATGAAGGGAAACGGGTGGGCGGGGTCGATGGCCAGCGGCGTCAGTACGGGGAAGAGCTGCTCGTGGAAGCGCTTTTCCAGCCACGCCGTGTCGGTCTTGGTGACCTCCTTGTGGTCGAGCAAGACCAGCCCGTTGGCCGACAGTTCGGCCTTGAGCTTGGACCAGATGGTCTGCTGCTTGTTCATCAGAGCCTGAGCGACCTTATTGACGGCTTCAAGCTGCTCGGCAGGGGTGTGGCCGTCCTCGGACAGGATGCGCACGCCTTCGCGCACCTGACCCTGCAGGCCGGCGACGCGCACCATGTAGAATTCGTCGAGATTGTTGGCCGAGATGGAGAGGAAGCGCAGACGCTCCAGCAGCGGGTGGCGGGGATTTTCGGCCTCTTCGATCACCCGCTTGTTGAAGGCCAGCCACGACAGTTCGCGGTTGATATAGAGCGCGTCGCCCAAAGGCTCGTCCGAGGTCAGGTCAACCCGAGACTCTGGCTGAGATTCTGGCCGCGTCTCCGCCGCCGCCTGTTCGGTCGTGCGGATAATCTCATTGACGGTTTCGGAGGCGGGCATAGCGGTCGAGAATCCTTTTTTATTTATGCGTTTGCCCGACTAAATCTCATCCCAATCGCTGAACCAAGACATATTTTCGCTGGTCTCGATAAATTGACGGGCGAGGCTGCGGGTAAAGGCGCGACCGTTGGCATATGCCTCAAGACCCGTGACAATTTTTTGAGCGTGGGCCAGCGATCGCTCCATGCGGCGGCTCAAATATTCGAGCACGTCGTCGGACGGGGTAATCACGCGCGCCTCGAACAGCTTTTTCAATACGTTTTTGAGCAGTTCGTCATCCGGCTCCGGCATATCGACGACGCGCATGGCCTTCAGGCGCGATTCGAAGTCGGGAACGGTGATGGTCCATTGTGCCGGGTGCAGGCGCGACAGGAGCAGCAGGCGGCCTTCGGCAATGGTGCGGTTATACAGGTGGAACAGGGTTTCCTGATCGAAGCGCTCGGCCTCGTCCACGGCGATCAGGCTGGCGTCCCTCTCTTGGGGCATATCGGGCGTCAGCCAGGCTGCGCCATGGGTTTCGGCGAACAGGTGACCGGCATGGGTCTTGCCCGATCCCGCCGGGCCGGTCAGCACCAGATGCGGGTTCAGCCAGTCTTCGGGCGTCGTCAGCAGGTCGTAGAGGCCACGATTGGCGTCGGTGACGACGAAGTTCGCGGCCGCATAGGGAACAGGCAGGGACAGGTCGAGCGGGTACTGATGCGCCATAGGCTTAATCTAGGAAGCTGCGGCGCAGAAGGCAATCCGTGGGCGCATTATCGTATGGGGTAGTTCGGGGGGTAGTTCTGGGGAAAAGATTTCGTCACGGATGCACACGGATGATCGCCGGCGGCGATCGCACGGATATTCATACCGGCATGCCTCAGTCTTGCCTGAACCCTCCGTGGCCAATATTCAAAGTTCAAATGCAAAATACTTGCAAATAAAATCAATTTTGAAGCGCTGGTTTTTGCGGGGAGTCCGGACTGAAGTCTTGACAATCGGGGCCTGTCATGTGCCCTAGCCCCCAACCGTTTTTTGAGCCGGATTCAGAGACTCACAATGCATAGTTACCGTACCCACACCTGCGGCGCGCTGCGCGCCTCCGACGCCGGCGCCGACGTGCGCGTGTCGGGCTGGATTCACCGCAAGCGCGACCACGGCGGCCTTTTGTTCATCGACCTGCGCGACCATTACGGCCTGACCCAACTGGTGTTCAATCCGGACAGCCCCGGTTTCGCCAAGGTCGAGCGTCTGCGCGCCGAAAGCGTCATCCGCGTCGACGGCAAGGTCGTGGCCCGCGACGAAGCCACCGTCAACGCCAACCTGCCGACCGGTGAGGTCGAGGTCGTGGTGTCGGACGTCGAGGTGCTGTCGGAAGCCGCCGAACTGCCGCTGCCGGTGTTCGGCGAGCCGGAATATCCCGAAGAGATCCGCCTGAAGAACCGGTTCCTCGACCTGCGCCGCGAAACCCTGCACAAGAACATCGTGCTGCGTTCGCGCGTCATCCAGTCGATCCGCAACCGCATGGTCGAACAGGGCTTCCTGGAGTATCAGACCCCGATCCTGACCGCCTCGTCGCCGGAAGGCGCGCGCGACTTCCTCGTGCCGTCGCGTCTGCACGCGGGCAAGTTCTACGCGCTCCCGCAAGCGCCGCAGCAGTTCAAGCAATTGCTGATGGTGTCGGGCTTCGACCGTTACTTCCAGATCGCGCCGTGCTTCCGTGACGAAGACCTGCGCGCCGATCGCAGCCTGGAATTCTATCAGCTCGATATCGAGATGAGCTTTGTGACGCAGGAAGACGTCTTCGCGGCCATCGAGCCGGTGATGCACGGCCTGTTCACCGAGTTCGGCGAAGGCAAGCGCGTTTCCAGCTATCCGTTCCAGCGCATCCCCTACAAGGAATCGATCGCCAAGTACGGTTCGGACAAGCCCGACCTGCGCAACCCGATCGAGATGCAGGACGTGTCCGAGCATTTCCGCGGCGGCGGCTTCGGCCTGTTTGCGCGCATCCTCGAAAACAGCGCCAATGCCGTGTGGGCCGTTCCGGCGAAAACCGGTGGTTCCCGCGCTTTCTGCGACCGCATGAATTCGTGGGCGCAGGGCGAGGGCCAGCCGGGCCTCGGCTACATCTTCTGGTCCGACGATCAGGGCGCGTGGGGCGGCCCCATCGCCAAGAATCTCGGAAACGAGGCCACCACGGCGCTGATGACGGCTCTGGGTCTGGGTCAGGGCGACGCGGCCTTCTTTGTGGCCGGCGACCCCAAGGTCTTCTACAAGTTTGCCGGTCTGGCGCGCACCAAGGTCGGCACCGATCTGAAGCTGGTGGACGAGGATCAGTTCCGCTTCTGCTGGATCGTCGACTTCCCGATGTTCGAGTACAATGAGGACGAGAAGAAGGTCGATTTCTCGCACAACCCGTTCTCTATGCCGCAGGGCGAGATGGAAGCGCTCCAGACCAAGGACCCGCTCGATATCCTGGCCTATCAGTACGACATCGTCTGCAACGGCTATGAGCTGTGCTCCGGCGCGATCCGGAACCACAAGCAGGAGATCATGCTCAAGGCCTTCGAGATCGCGGGCTACGGCGCCGATGTGGTCGAAAGCCAGTTCGGCGGGATGCTCAACGCCTTCAAATACGGCGCGCCGCCGCACGGCGGTCTGGCCCCCGGCATCGACCGCATCGTGATGCTGCTGGCCGGTCAGACGGCGATCCGCGAAGTCATCGCCTTCCCGCTGAACCAGCAGGGTCAGGACGTAATGATGAGCGCGCCGTCGGACGTGACGGAGAAGCAGTTGAAGGAACTGCATATCCGGACGCAACTGCCGATCAAGGTGAGCTAAAACGAATGGGGTGTGGGGCCTGCGGCCCCGCAAGCCTTTTTACTTTCAACAGAAAAGCCTGCCGGATTTTCCGTCAGGCTTTTCTTTTGAATATAGAAGACGTGGGGTCACGGACCCCACACCCCATAACTTGTCAGCACACCGGGACGCGGATGCCGCGCGGCGGGACGGTCGTCTTGTCGCCGCAGGCCTGATCCATCATGCTTTGCGTAATGCCGCGCGCCGAGCCCATTTCCGCGCCCGAAAAATTGACGCCGTGCAGGGTCGCACCGGCGAAGTTCGCGCCTTCGAGATACGCGCCGACAAAGGTCGCATTGGTCAGGTTGGCGCGCGAGAAGTTGGCATTGCCGAACAAAGAGCCGAAACCGTTCAGGTCGCGCAGGTCGCCGCCGGCAAAGCTGGTGCGGTTGAACACGCCGGTCGACAGGTCGGCCTGACGCAGGCGCGCCCCGGCAAAGTTCTTGCCGGTCAGGGTCTTGCCGGAGAAGTCGGCCTGAAACAGGTTGCAGCCGGGGCAGGACGCGCCCGAACCCGCGCGGTCGATCTGAACGGGATTCTGCGCCGAAGCGGGAAGGGCGAACAGCGAAAGCGCGGCCACAGCCAGAGCGATGCGTTTCATGATGGGACACCTCTGTTGGTTTGGCCTTCTCAAAGCAAGATCGGGGCCTGTGGCGCGTTGCGACAATTTCTCATACCTCCCCAACTTGTTGGGGAGGGGGACCGCACGAGCCAGCCGATAGGCTGGGGAGATGTGGTGGTGGGGTATCTTCGGATATCTCCACCTGCAAAGTCTGCTGAAATTCACTAAGGCCCCCACCACCACGCCCTTCGGGCGCGGTCCCCCTCCCCAGTGAACCGGGGAGGTATAATAAGCGGTTTACAAATCCCCTCTTTGCCGCTAAAGGCGGTTTCATGTCCATGATGACCGCCATTAAAGCCACTACCAAGCCGACCCGCTGCCGCGGGGCCGGTCTGGTTGTGCTGACGGTTTGACGCCTTAAGCCACTGGACGAAGCCCCGCGGATGCGCGGGGCACGGTTTTACAGAAAACCCGACACCTCGCGCCTCCTCGCTCAAAACCGGAGACGTGACCCTATGAACGACCAATCCCATTATACGCAGTTTCCCAATGTGGGGATAGTTGGCGCCACCGGCCTTGTCGGCGGCATGATGCTGTCCATCCTGGCCGAACGCGCCTTTCCGCTGAACAAGTTGCGCCTGTTCGCCTCCAGCCGTTCGGCGGGCAACCGCGTGACCTTTGGCGACCGTGAGATCGTGGTGGAGGACGCTTCCGCCGCCGACTATAGCGGGCTCGACATCGTCTTCTTCTCGGCGGGCGGCTCGACCTCGAAGGCGCTGGCGGAAAAGGTCGCGCAGGCCGGGGCCGTCGTCATCGATAACTCGTCGGCCTGGCGCAGCGACCCCGACGTGCCGCTGGTCGTGGCCGAGGTCAATCCGCACGCCCTGAAGCATACGCCCAGGGGCATCGTCGCCAACCCCAACTGCACCACCATGGCCGCCATGCCGGTCCTCAAGCCGCTGCACGAGGCGGCAGGCCTGAAGCGCCTGATCGCCAGCACCTATCAGGCGGTGTCGGGCGGCGGCATCGAAGGCGTCGAAATCCTGCGCGATCAGATCGTCGCGGGTGCGGACGGTTGCGCGGCTCTGGCGCAGAACGGCGATAGCGTGGACCTCGGCGCCGTGCGCAAGTGGACCGTGCCGATCGCCTATAATGTCGTGCCGCTCAACTACGTGCGGGGTGAAGACGGCTATACCGAGGAAGAACTGAAACTGCGCGACGAGAGCCGCAAGATCCTTGAAATCCCTGAACTGGCCGTGTCGGCGACCTGCGTGCGCGTGCCCGTGTTTACGGGGCACTCGCTGTCGATGAATGTCGAGTTCGAGCGTCCGCTTTCGGTCGAGACGGCGCTGGAACTGCTGGGCAATGCGCCGGGCGTCGAGATCAGCGAAGTGCCCAATCCGCTGACGGCGGCGGGCAAGGATCAGGTCTTCGTCGGCCGCGTCCGCCGCGACCCGACCGTGGCGCACGGCCTGACCCTGTTCGTGAGCGGCGACAACCTGCGCAAGGGCGCGGCGCTCAATGCCGTGCAGATCGCCGAAGAATGGCTGAAGCAGAAGGCGTGGGCGTAAATCCTATCATACCTCCCCGCCTTTGGCGGGGAGGGGGACCGCACGAGCCGAAGGCGAGGTGCGGGGGTGGGGTATCTTGCGAAATTTCCACCGGCAAAGTGTGTTGGCATTCAGTAAGAACCCCCACCCCCACATCTTACTTGCCTTTGGCAAGCTCGTGCGGTCCCCCTCCCCATCGGAGATGGGGAGGTATGATTTGTTACTCCCCCTGCGCTTCGGGCGGGAAGTCCTTTTCGTCGCTTCTGGGCGTCTTGCGCGCGAAGGGCACGACGACCAGATTGTCCGGCTGACCGCGCATGAAGCCCTTGGAGATAAGCTGCGAGGCGGCGATGCCTTCGTTTTCGCCGTCGGCCAGTTTGGAGAGCCCATGCCCCTGACCCAGACCGTCGGCGTTCAGTTCGTCCGGGTCGGCGTTCGACAGGTCGTCGCGGTTGAGGTACGAGATCGCCAGCTCACGGAAGATATAGTCGAGGATCGAGGTCGCCGAGCGGATCGAATCGTTGCCGGCGACCGGGCCGGCGGGTTCGAAGCGCGTGAAGACGAAGGCGTCGACAAATTCATCCAGCGGTACGCCGTATTGCAGCCCGATCGACACGGCGATGGCGAAATTGTTCATCAGCGAGCGGAAGGCCGCGCCTTCCTTGTGCATGTCGATGAAGATTTCACCCACCGAGCCGTCGTCATATTCGCCGGTGTGCAGATAGACCTTATGGCCGCCGACGCTGGCCTTCTGGATATAGCCCTTGCGGCGGTCGGGCAGCTTTTGGCGCTCGCGGTCGCGTTCGACGATCTTCTCAATCACAGTCTGCGCCGGGGTTTCGCGAACCGGCTCCGGAGCGGGGCGGCGGGCCTCATCGAACTCCGGAATCTCCAGCGTCAGGGACGGCGGAGCGGGCTGGCGCTTGAGACCAAGGACGCGCAGACCGCTTTCCGCCGCCTGAGCCATTAGTTTCAGCGCGTCGGGCACGCCCTGATCCCAGTCGAGCACGATCGGCGCGGCGGCGGGGGCCGAGGCGAAGCTTTCCAGCTTCTGCCGCAGCGCCAGGCGCGCCTTTAGCCCCGGCGCGGCAAGGCGTTGACGCAAGGCGTCGGGCAGGCCCGTCGTGTCGTCGCGGCCGAAAACAAAGGCGTCGGCCTCGCTGATTTCGGCGGTCGTGAAGCCCATCAGGCTCAACAGGCTGAAGCCCGGCGCGTGCAGGTCTTCGTCGCTGACGCCCCAGATATCCTTGATGAAATCGGCATCGAGAACCGCAGGCGACACCACGGCTTCGAGGCCGGAGGCAGTGATCAGCGCGGCCTCGATGGCGGCGATTTCGAAATCGCTCAGGCCCCTGGCTTTCAGCGTCTGGGCATGGATATGCGGCGCGCCGTCCAGCGTGCGATGCCCCAGCAGGTGCGTGCGCACGGCGTCGCGGTCTTCGCCGCTCAGGCCTTGCCACACGGCGGGGTGCAGGCCGCGCACGAAGACGCCGTCGGCGCCTTCCATGGCTACGGTCAGGGCGGTCAGCGGCGCGTCGCCCAGCGTTACGCCCAGTCGCAGCGACAGGTCCGGATCGCTGAACAGGGTGGTCGTCTGCACGTGGCGCAGGCCGGTGGCCTTGGCCAGTTTCAGCGCTGCCTGCAACCGCGTCAGGGCCTGCGCCTTCAGGCCGGCGCTCTTGAGGCCCGACAGGCGGTAGAGCTTCTGGCTGAGGGCCGAGATGCGCGCGTCGCGCTCGGCTTTGAAACCGGCATAGGGCGTCAGGTGACGCGACAGGACGGCGGAGGCGTGGACGCTTTCGGCGTCGAGCACGGCCATCACGGCGGCGGCGAAGTCCAGCCCGTTTTCCGCCTGTGCGCTCAGGCCCAAGGCCAGAAGAGTCTCGCTCAAACCGGCGACGTTCAGGCCCAGCGGACGGTGGTGGGCGATACGTCGGGCGGCTTCGGGCGTGGCGGCGAAGGCGAGGTGGCTTTCGATGTCCAGCGCCACTGTCCACAGGGCGGCGCAGGCGGCAAAGCTGTCGATGTCGAAACCGGTGTCGCCGACAAAACCATAGACGTTCAGCGCGGCGCGCGGCGCGATCAGGGCGTCGTCCAGCGCCTCGGCGGCGTCCGGATCGAAGGCCAGCCACAGGCGGCCGCTTTCCAACGCCGTCTGCGCCGCCAGCCGACCGGAAGGATCGCCGGCGGCTATAAGGTCGCGGCGCGCGGTCACGACAACCGGCGTGGCCGGGTGCTCTGGTTCGACGGTCTGCAGCGACCAGTCGGGCAGGGCGCTGTCGCCGGTCAGGCCGTCGGCGGACTGGATCACCGACTGGATCAGGGCGTCGGAGGCCCCCAGACGGCGGGCCTTCAGCGCGGCGCGGGCCAGGGCCGGATTGTGTTGCAGGCTGGCGCGCTGTTCGCCCTCGGCACGTGCGATGGCGGCGGCGATACCGGACAGGGCGGCGTGCAACTGATCGCGGGTGGCGCGGGCGACGGCTTCGGAGCGCGCCCCGACCAGCAGGTCGCGCAATTCGCGCACGCAGGCGTGGTCTTCGATATCGGCGTAGCGGGCTTCGGCCGGGGCGGCCTTGGGCGCGTCCAGCAGCGGCAGGCGATGCCCGGTCTTCAGCGTCGTCGCGGGCGCGGCCAGGCCCAGCCGCAGGGTGGCGGCCAGTTCGGCGGCAAAGGCCTGTGCTTCGGATTCCGCCAGTATGCCCAGCACGCGGCCCCACGCGGCGAGGCGATGGGCGTAGAGGTCGAAGGCGCCGTCGAGTCCTTCGGCGACCGGCGGAAACGCCCCTTCGGGCAGGTCGCGCGGCAGGGCCTCGACCCAGTCGTACCAGGCTTCGGTCTGAGCCGTCGTCCAGTCGCGAGGGCACAGGACGGAGAAGGTTTCCGGGCCGCGCTCGATCTCGCGCCATTCATGCAGGGTGTTGGCGATTTCCGCGCGCGCGGCGAAGGACAGGTCGGGCAGGACAGAATCGCCAGTCATTATCTTTCCCATTCGCTTCCCCCGGCTTCGGATGTCGCGACGCGTTCGCCTGTCAGACGACTGCCTCAGCGATCTGGGGATAAAGCCTAGCCTGATTTTAACCATTCATCAATAAATGTGGGGCTGGATGCATGATCCATCCACAATATGTTGCGGTAGGTCGGATTGGGGGATAATTCGCCGATCGCGATGTTCGAAGCGCTTTACGCAGGTGCGGCGGGGCTTTATAAGTCAGGCATTGCTTATTATCGGGCGGAATCGAATTCCGTCATCTTGTGGATTGGGTAAGACCTTGCTGGACAAAGCCTTCTTGTGGTGGAGCGGTGCGACGCTCGGTACGCTGTTCACCATCGGCCGCACATCGAAGCACGTCGGAACCGACGAATTCGGCAACAAGTACTATCAGGCCCGTAACACCAAGGAAAGCTACGGCGACAAGCCGCGCCGCTACGTGATCTATAACGGTTACGCCGACGCCTCGAAAATCCCGCCCGACTGGCACGGCTGGATGCACTACATGTACGACGAGACGCCGACGGATGCGCCCCTGCCGCGCAAGGCGTGGGAAAAACCGCACCTTCCGAACCTGTCGGGCACGCCCTTCGCGCAATTCCCCAAGGGGTCGCTGAGCGCCGAAGGCGAGCGTCAGGCGTCCAAGTCGGGCGATTACGAGGCGTGGAAACCCTGATGAGAAAGACCGGCGTGATGGTGCGGGCGCTATTGCTGATGGCCGGCGTGGCAGCCATCGCCTTGCCGCTGTATGCCCAGAACATCCCGCCGGACGAAGAAGCGCCCCGTAGAGGTGATCGCCGCGACGCGCGCGACAATGCCGACTATGATCCGGAACCCTATTACATCGACGGCGTCGAGTATAAGCCCTACGATCCGACCGGGGGTAAACGCACTCAGCCGCAGCGCGCCACCAATACCCAGCCGGTAAATCGCCCGGCCGCCCCGGCGGCTTCCCAGCCGCAGGGCGTAGGCGCCGGTACGCCGACCGCTTCGGCCCCTGCGGCGGCCACAGGGCAATCCGCTTCTGGGACGCCCTATGTCGATTCCACCGGTCAGGTGGTCGGCAATGCGCCTGTCGCCAGCAGCGCCGCCGAATCTTCCGAAGCCCCCATTGTCGTGCCGCCGGAAAAGCGCGTGCGCTATGGCGCGGCCATCCTGACCGTGCTGGACAAGGTGACCGGCGACACCATCCGCTTCGAAGCTCCGGTGGGCAAGCCGAAGCGCCATCGCGGCATGGTCTATACGGTGAAGGCCTGCGAAACCTCGGCTGAGGACGAGGCGATGAGCGACACCATGACCTATCTGGAGGTCCGCACCTCGCCGCAGCCGGCGGCCAACGGCACGGTGCCCAAGCCCAAGGACGTGTTCAAGGGCTGGACCTACGCCTCGACGCCGGGCCTGAACGCCATGGAACACCCCATCTACGATGTCTGGGTGGTGAGCTGCAGGACGCCGCTGCCGGTGACGGCGGTCGCCAGCCGGTAGAAATCGCCCTCGACCGAGAGCGCATCTTTCAGCCTGTCCTTATAGTCTTCGCGCGGAATTTCCACGACGCCGAACTGCCGCAGGTGGTCGGTGAGGAACTGACAGTCGAGCAGGCGATAACCGCCGGCGCGCAGCCGCGCCACCAGATGCACCAGCGCGATCTTTGACGCATCCGTGGCGCGCGACACCATGCTCTCGCCGAAAAAAGCCCCGTTGATGGCCACGCCATAGAGGCCGCCGATCAGCCGCGCCCCGTCCCAGACCTCGACGCTGTGGGCCAGACCGCGCGCGAAGAGGGCCTCGTAAAGCTCTTGAATCGAATGGGAAATCCACGTGCTCTCGCGGTCGCGCGCGCTTTCGGCGCACAGTTCGATCACCTGCCGGAAGGCGGTGTCGATCTTCACCGTGAAGGGGGTATTGCGCACCGTACGCGCCAGCCGCGACGGCACATGGACGCCGTCCAGCGGCAATATGCCCCGCAGCGGCGGATCGACCAGAAACAGGGTCTCATCGTCGCGCGCATCCGACATCGGGAAGATGCCGGTGCGGTAGCACTGAACCAGATCGTCGAGGGTGAATTCCTGCACAACTTTACCCTTAGTCCCCTCTCCCCAATGGGGAGAGGGTTAGGGTGAGGGGGCTTCCCCCTCATCCGGTCTTCGTTTCACTCAGACCACCTTCTCCCCGCAGGGCGAAGGGAATTAGACCTTCGCCTCTTCCTGCGCCTTGATCCACTTTTCCAGCCAGTGGATATTGTAATCCCCCTTCTGGATATCGGTTTCGTTCAGCAGGTCGAGGAACAGCGGGATGGTGGTGTCGATGCCGGCCACCACGGTTTCCTGAAGGGCGCGCTTGAGGCGGGCCAGGGCTTCCGGACGGTCGCGGCCATAGACGATCAGCTTGCCGATCATCGAGTCGTAATAGGGCGGGATGGTGTAGCCGTTATAGACGGCCGAATCCATGCGCACCCCCAGACCGCCGGGCGCGTGGAAATCGGTGACCGTACCGGGCGACGGCACGAAGGTGCGCGCGTTTTCGGCATTGATACGGACTTCGATGGCGTGGCCTTTCAGGTCGATATCGGCCTGTGTGAAGGACAGGGGCAGGCCCGCCGCAATGCGGATCTGTTCGCGGACCAGATCGACGCCGGTGACGAATTCGGTGACCGGGTGTTCGACCTGAAGGCGGGTGTTCATCTCGATGAAGAAGAACTCGCCGTCCTCGTACAGGAACTCGATGGTGCCGACGCCGAGATAGCCGATCTTGCGGATGGCTTCGACGACGATCATGCCGATCTTGTCGCGCGCGGCGGCGTCGATGACCGGCGAGGGGGCTTCTTCGAGCACCTTCTGGTGGCGGCGCTGCAGCGAGCAGTCGCGTTCGCCGAGGTGCACGACATTGCCGTGGCTGTCGGCGATGACCTGAATCTCGATATGGCGCGGCTTCTGGAGGTAACGCTCCATATAGACCGTGCCGTCGCCGAAGGCGGCGGCGGCTTCGGTCTGGGCGCTCATCACCTGTTCGGCCAGCACGTCGGCATTGGCTGCGACCTTCATGCCGCGCCCGCCGCCGCCGGCAGCGGCTTTGATGATCAGCGGGAAGCCGATGGACTTGGCCGCCTCAATGGCGTCCTCGACCGTGGCGACGCCGCCGTCCGAACCCGGAACGACCGGTATGCCCGAATCCCTGGCGGCCTGCTTGGCGGTGATCTTGTCACCCATCAGGCGGATATGGTCCGGCTGAGGGCCGACGAAGGTCATGCCGTGCGCGCCGACGATTTCTGCGAAGCGGGCGTTTTCCGACAGGAAGCCGTAGCCGGGGTGGATCGCCTGAGCGCCCGTAATTTCGGCGGCGGCGATGATCGAGGGGATGTTCAGATACGACTTGGCGGCGGCGGGCGGCCCGATGCAGACGCTTTCGTCCGCCAGATGCACGTGCATGGCGTTGGCGTCGGCGGTCGAATGCACCGCCACGGTCGCGATCCCCATCTCCTTACAGGCGCGGATGACGCGCAAGGCGATTTCGCCGCGGTTGGCGATCAGGATCTTGTCGAACAGTTTGGGCGTGTCGGACATGGCGTTAGTCGATCACCACGAGGCCTTCGCCGAATTCGACGGGCTGGGCGTCGGAAACGAGGATTTCCGACACCGTACCGTCCTTGGGCGACGGGATCGGGTTCATCGTCTTCATGGCTTCGATGATCAGCAGGGTCTGACCGGCCTTCACCTTGTCGCCGACCTTGACGAAGTTGGCGGCGCCCGGTTGCGGGGCCAGATAGACGGTGCCGACCATCGGCGATTTCAGGGCGTCCTTGGCGGCCGCTTTCGGCGCTTCGATAGCCGCCGGCGCGGCAACCGGAGCCGGCGCCGCCACGGGGGCAGCGGCGACAGGCGCGGCGTAGGCAGCCATTGGGGCCACGGGCGCAGCGGTCAGGGTGCGCGCGACGCGGATCTTGAGTTCGCCCTGCTCGACCTCGATTTCGGTCAGTTCGGTTTCCTTCAGGATGTCCGCCAGCTTGCGAATGAGACGGGGGTCGATCGGGTCAACCGGTTTTTGCGATGACATGCAGTTACCTTTTCAGGGTTTGGGCCGTGCGTTTGAAACGTCGGGCGGCTATTTTTCGATGAGGCGCAGAGCGGCCTCGATAGCCAGTTCATAGCCAATCGCCCCCATACCGGCAATAACCGCCTTGGCCGCCAGTGACACATAGGAGTGATGGCGGAACGGCTCGCGGGCGTGAGGGTTCGACAGATGGCATTCGATGATCGGCAGGGTCAGGGCCTTCAGCGCGTCCAGCAACGCGACCGAGGTGTGGCCGTAGCCCGCCGGGTTGATGATCAGGACCGAGGCGTGTTCGCGCGCCTCCTGCACCCAGTCGATCAGTTCGCCTTCGTGATTCGTCTGACGAAAGACGACCGGCACGTGGCGGGCTTCGGCCAGCGCGGTGCAGCGGGCTTCGATGTCCGAAAGGCGCGTATATCCATAAATTTCCGGCTCACGCACCCCGAGAAGGTTGAGATTGGGGCCGTTAAGGACATATATGGGTTTCGACATGCAAAGCCTGATCCTGTGGGATGCGGTCTTGTATCCCCTGTTGCGATGGCTAACAAGAAAAAGCGGGCTTTTTCGCCCGAAAACGATCCGAAAATGACGAAAATTCTGTTGAATGGCGAAGAAACCGAGGTTTCCGCGTCAAATCTGATGATGCTGATCGAACAGATCGGAATCGACCCGCGCAAGGTGGCCGTGGAGCGCAATCTCGAAATCGTGCCGAAATCGGCCTATCTGGCCACGGCGATCGAGGCGGGCGACCGGCTGGAGATCGTGCACTTCGTCGGCGGCGGCAACTGAAAAGGACTACTGAAAATGGACGATTCTTCCCTGAAGGCCGACGCCTTTGCCAAAGACACCTGGACCGTGGCCGGGCGTACCTTTTCCTCGCGCCTGATCGTCGGTACGGGCAAGTACAAGGACTATGTCCAGAACGCCGCCGCGGCGCGGGCGTCTGGCGCGGAGATCGTCACCGTGGCCGTGCGGCGCGTCAATCTGACCGATCCGAACCAGCCCATGCTGATGGACTACGTCAGGCAGGACGAGTTCACCTACCTGCCCAATACGGCGGGTTGCTTCACCGGTGAAGATGCCGTGCGGACCCTGCGTCTGGCGCGTGAGGCCGGCGGCTGGAACCTCGTCAAGCTGGAGGTGCTGTCGGACCCCAAGACCCTCTATCCGGACATGGAAGAGACGCTGCGCTCGCTGAAACTGCTGGTCAAGGACGGGTTCGACGTCATGGTCTATTGCTCGGACGACCCGGTCTACGCCAAAAAGCTCGAAGAAGCGGGCGCCGTGGCCATCATGCCTCTGGGCGCGCCGATCGGTTCGGGTCTGGGCATCCAGAATCCGGTGACGCTGCGCATCATCATCGAGAACGCAAAGGTGCCCGTGCTGGTCGATGCCGGCGTCGGCACGGCGTCGGACGCTACGGTCGGCATGGAACTGGGATGCGACGCGATCCTGATGAACACGGCCATCGCCGAAGCGAAAGACCCGATCCGCATGGCCGTGGCCATGAAGCACGCCGTCATCGCCGGCCGCGAATCCTATCTGGCCGGGCGGATGTCGAAGAAGCTCTATGCCGATCCGTCGTCGCCTTTGGCTGGGCTGATCTAATCCGGCGTGGGGTCTTCCTCAGCCGTGCCCGCCTTACGATAATCGGGGGCAAAGATGGACGGATGGCGGCGAATTTCGACATCGGGCGGCTCGCCGGTTTCGCGCACTATGCGATCGCGATATTCCGTCCATAACTCCAGCAGGGCGCTGACGTCGGAGTCGGTATAGCCTTCGTCGCGCCACATCGCGAGGTGCATGCCTCTGGCGAGTAGAATAAGCTTTTGCTCGACCTCGCCGACGCGTCTCTCATACAGGTCGTGCCGGGCGATCTCGGCCTCGGCGCGCTCCAGCGCCAGCATCTGCGCGGCCTCTTCGTCGAACGTGTAACGCTTGTCGCCAGGATAGCGTTCCTCGTACTCGTCTTCGTCCTCATCGAGGCTGGCCGCGCGATCCGTCGCGGCTCTGGTGCGCGTCGGTGCGATTTTAGGCTCAGGCGGCGGGGCGAACAACTGACACAGCATACGGTCAGCGGTCATGACCGCGCGGGCGGTGCGTTCGGCCTCAAGCGGCGTTTCGGGCTTCGACAGCGAGGTGACGTGATCGAGCACTTCGTCGGCAAAGGCGCGCAGCCGGGCGCGGCGCTCGGCAAGCAGCGCTCTCAGTTCGGCCTTGTTTTCCGCGTGGGCATCCATGCGGGTATGATGACACGGACGGAATGGGCGGGGATAGATTGCCGCGGGAAAGGGCCTCCGGCGGGCAGGGGCACGGCCCCTGCACCCGGATTTGGGTTCGCAGTCCGGTGAGGCCGGTGCGCGTGGATGCGGTGTAAGATTGAACCACGGAAAACACGGAAAGCACGGAAAATGGAGCGGATGGCGTCTTCGGCGCGAAGCGCCATACATCAATACCGGCTACGCAATGGGAAAGGCCCTTCGGGCAAAAACGGTCCCACAGCCTTTTCCGTGCTTTCCGTGTTTTGGCTGCGCCGAACTTCGTTTCCGTGGTTCAATAATCCGGCAGAAGCACAGGCGCTCATTACGTAAATCGGGCGCAGACATTACCGCCTGCGCCCGATTACGGGGTTTGAGGCCAACTGGCCCCAGAGTCTTCTTTCGTCACTTCGCCTTCTGACGCGCGGCGCTGACGAGCGTCTGTATCCGGGGGATGTCGCCGCCATTGACCAGCACGCCGTCGACGATGAAGTTCGGCGTGGCGTTGATACCGAGCTTGTAGCCCAGTTGCAGGGTTTCATCGATCTTGGCCTGTATCTCCGGCGTCTGGGCCTTGGCGTGGAGCGCGGCGGGATCGACGCCGGCGGAGGTGAGAGCGGCATCGACATCGGCCTGAGACGTCATTTCGTGGGAATAGATGGCGTTGTGAACGGCGGTGTAATGGCCGGTATCGCGGGCGGCGAGGGCGAGGGCGGCCAGTACGCGCGAGTTGTCCTTACCGATGATCGGGTATTCCTTGACCACGACGCGGACGTCGGGATTGGCGGTGACGAAGGCCATCAGGCTGGCGTGGCTGGCGCGGCAGGCCCCGCACAGATAGTCGTGGAATTCGACGATGGTGATGGGGGCGGACGGGTTGCCGATGATCGGGTCGTCGGCGGCGATGATCGAGCCTTCATTGGCCTTGACGGCGGTTTCGACGGCCTTGCGCGTTTCGGCGTCCTGCTTTTCGCGCAGGGCGTTGGAGGCGTCGACCAGCACTTCGGGGCGGGCGACGATGCCGCCGCGCACGATCAGGCTCTGGATATTGGGCAGGACGTACGGGGCGAGCGCCAGCACGAAGGCCGCGGTCGCCAGCGCCAAAGTCAGGTTGGACTTGCTGAGGACGCTCTCGCTCTTTTTCGGGGCAGGCGCGGTTTCCGGTGCGGGGGCCGGGCTTTCGGGGGTGTCGGTCACGTAGATTCTTTCAGAGTCGGGCGCTCTAGCGGCGCATACAGGCATCCGGCACCTTAACGGCGCAGGCGGGTTTCTTCGTCCACCGGATCGATGCCCATCAGGGACGAGGTGGTCAGCACGATGTCGCGGGCGCGGCGGTATTCGACGGAATTCTGCGGCAGGTTCTTCTGCGACCAGACGGCGAAGGTGCGGGCCTGAGGAATATTGCCGCGATAGAATTCGGCTTCGGCAGAGGCGAGGCGCGCCTGCCCCGGCATTTTCAGCCCGTCATAGCCCTGCGCCAGCAGGTTCCAGGCGAAGCTGTTGTCGGGCTCGTATTTCAGCGAGGCATTGAGCATTTCGATGCCTTGACGCAGGTTGTCGTCGTCGCCGGCGGCGACCATGGCCTGCCCCAGATTGACCATCAGCAGCGGCGCGTCGGGCAGCAGTTCGACCGATTTGCGGTGCGCCGGGATGGAAAGCGCGGTCTGACCCGTCTCGAAATAGATCTGGCCCTTGAGTTCCCACAGATAAGGGTTGTTCGGCTGTTCGCTCAGCAGCGCGTCCAGCTCGGCCATGGCCTTTTTTACCTCCGTCTGTTTGTACCAGGCGATGACGTGGGCGTAGCGGGCCGCGTAGGAGCGGTCGTTTTCCGGGTAACGCATGAACACCTTTTGCGGGTGATCGAGGAAGCCCGACAGCTTGGCCTTGACGATGTTGAACTCGGCGATCAGTTCCGGCGACTCCACCGCATCCCTGTGCGGTTGCTGTTCGACCAGGCGGCGCAGGGTGGCGACCCGGTCGCGCGACAGGGGGTGGGTGCGGAAATACTGATAACGCTCGGCGTTGGAGAAGGTTTCGTAGTTACGCAGCTTGTCGAAGAATTCGACGAGGCCGCGGCCGGACATGCCGGCGCGCTCCAGCGCCTTGACCCCGGCGATGTCGGCAGCGGCTTCCTGAGTCTGCATGTAGCGCAGCGCGCCCAGCGTGCCGAAGGTCGAGGACGAGCCCAGCAGACCGACGCCCGCGTCACCCGCTCCGGCCAGCAGCGCGATGATGCCCAGCCCCAGCGAGATGGCCATGGGAGCCTTCGCCGCCTGATAGATTTCGTCGGAGCGGACGGTGTGGCCCGCGGCCTGGTGACCGGCTTCGTGGGCGATGACGCCGAACAGTTCGTTAGGGGTTTCGGCTTCGCCGATCATGCCGGTATTGAGGCCGATGATCTGGCGCGAGGTGGCGAAGGCGTTGATCGACTGATCGGCGATGAGCAGGAACTGCACCTGATCGGCATTGAGACCGGAGGCGGTAAGGATGCCGCGCGATTCCTTCTGCAGGAAGCGCTCGATCTCGGTGTCGCGGATAACGGTCTGCGCCTGCGCCTTGGGTGCGAGGCCCGCGACGGCCAGCGTCATCAGGGATGCCGCCGCCAGCGGCTTCATCCATGAGCGGGCTTTATGTTTAAGGCCGTTCCACACCATCAGCACGTCTCTGTCAGGCAATCGCTCTTTATATGGGGCGCAAGAGTGACAAATCTAAGGCCCCCGCACAACAGGCAAGCCGCAAGAAAAAGCCCGTGAAGCGGAACTTCACGGGCGGTCTGTCCTACTTGCGCCACCAGCCGCGCTTGGGCTTGGCAGGCGGGGTGCTGATCTCGGACGGATCGGGCTCGGGGTCCGTCGGGGCAAAGCTGCCGCCAACAATCTCCGATGCCGCTTCCAGAACGGGCTCGGGCGCTGGGGCTGTGACCGGTTCCACAATGGGTTCCGGGGCCGTTTCCACCACCTCCGGTTCGGCGGCAATGACCGGCTCCGGCGCGGCTTCGGCCACCGGCTCGTCGGTCTTCTTCTTGCGGGCGCGGGTCTTGCGCACCGGCTTGCCAGATTCCTGGACCGCTTCTTCGACGATGGGCTCGGCCACCACCGGTTCCGGGGCGATTTCGGCCACGGGCTCCAGAGCCGTTTCCATCACGGCGGGTTCAGGGGTTTCGACCGGCGTTTCCACCGCGGCTTCAACGGCTTCGGCTTCGGCCTTGCCGCGGCGCTTGCGCGGCGGACGCTTGCCCTTGGGGGCCGGCTGGTCGCGCAGTTCTTCCGGCACCAGCGAGGTCGGGGCCTGAGTGGCGGCGCCCAGCACCGACGCGGATTCCGTTGTCTCTACGGTCCCGGTAACGTCGGCCTGAACCTCGATCACATCGAAGCCGTCCGGCGTTTCACCGGGGTTAGGCGCGCGCTTGCCTTGCGATTCATCGAACGGATCGATCCACACATAGGGCTCTTCCAGCGACGGCGTGCGGGCGCGCACCCAGGCATAGGGCTCGCGCGGACGGGCGTCGGGTCCGTTGCGGCGACCGCCCCGACGGCCACGGCGGCGGCGGCGGTTGCGGCGGAAATCGCCGTCCTCGTCACCGTCATCCTCTTCGCCCTCGGCGTCAACGTCGCCTTCGGACGCCTCGGTCTCGACGGTTTCAGCGTCAACGCGGGCCTCGCCCTCCGGACGACCCCCGCGACGGCGACGACGGCGGCCACGGCCCCCGCGGCGGTCTTCGCGGTCCTCACGCGATTCCGCGCGTTCGGAAGCCTCGTCGTCGTCGGTGTCTTCGCGCTCGATGGCGTCGTCGTCGGCGGCGATGATTTCGTCGTCTTCGTCTTCGGCCTCATCGTAGTCCGGGTCGGGACCGAGGTCGACGATCGGATCGGGACGCGCCGGCGGCGTGAAATCGACCTCGTCGGCGTGAACCGTGCGCACGATTTCGCAGTCGGCCAGACCGAGATCCGGGTCGATTTCCACATTGACCTTCAGGCCCCATTCAACGCGCAGCTTGGCCAGATGGGCCTGCTTCTCGTTGAGGACGTAGAGCGCCACGGCCTGCGGCAGCTTGATGGTGACGGCGCCGGCGCCATTGGTCATGGCCTCCATGTCGATGGCGCGCATGGCGGCCAGAGCCGAGGAGTCGGTCGAGCGGACGCGGCCCATGCCTTCGCAGTGCGGGCAGACGACCGTTGTGCCTTCGAGGAAGCCGGTGCGGCGGCGCTGGCGGCTGATTTCCATCAGGCCGAAGCCGGAAATCTTGCCCATCTGGATGCGGGCGCGGTCTTCGGACAGGGCGTCTTTGAGGCGCTTTTCGACGGCGCGGTTGTTCTTCGACTCATCCATGTCGATGAAGTCGATGACCACCAGACCGGCGAGGTCGCGCAGGCGCATCTGACGCGCGGCCTCTTCGGCGGCTTCGAGATTGGTCTTGAGCGCCGTCGCCTCGATATTGCGTTCCTTGGTCGACTTGCCCGAATTGACGTCGATGGCAACGAGGGCTTCGGTCTGGTTGATGACCAGATAGCCGCCCGAACGCAGGGGCACGACCGGCGAATAGATGCGGTTCAGCACCTCGTCTATGCCGTAGCGCGCAAACAAAGGCATGCCGCCGCTATAGAGCTGGATCTTCTTCGACTGCGACGGCATGATCATGCGCATGAAGTCCTTGGCGGACTTGTAGCCCTCGACGCCCTCGACCTGAACGTGGTCGAAATCCTTGTCGAACAGGTCGCGGATGGCGCGCTTGACCAGATCTTCTTCTTCGTAGATCAACGCCGGCGCGTTGGAGCGCAGGGTCGTCTCGCGAATATTCTCCCAGACGCGCAGCAGGTAGTCGTAGTCGCGCTTGATCTCGGTCTTGGTGCGCTTGGCCCCGGCGGTGCGCACGATCAGGCCCATGCCCTGCGGCACGTCCAGCGACTGCGCCACGGCCTTCAGCCGCTTACGGTCGGCGCCGTTGGTGATCTTGCGGCTGATGCCGCCGCCGCGCGCCGTGTTCGGCATCAGCACGCAGTAGCGGCCGGCCAGCGACAGATAGGTGGTCAGGGCCGCGCCCTTGTTGCCGCGCTCCTCCTTGACGACCTGAACCAGCAGGATCTGGCGGCGTTTGATGACTTCCTGAATCTTGTAGCGCTTGATCAGGTGGGCGCGCAGGCGGCGCTCTTCGTCCGGCAGGTCGTCGCCGTCGTCCTCGTGCGCGTCGTCCTCGTCGTCGGCATTATTGGCCGCGGCCTGCTGGGCCAGTTCGGCCATCAGCTTTTCGCGGTCGGCGACCGGGATCTGATAATAGTCCGGGTGGATTTCGTTGAAGGCCAGAAAGCCATGGCGATTGCCGCCATATTCCACGAACGCCGCCTGCAAAGAGGGCTCTACGCGGGTGACCTTGGCCAGATAGATATTGCCACGCAACTGTTTGCGGGCGTGGCTTTCAAAATCGAATTCCTCAACCTTCGAGCCGTTTAACACGACGACGCGGGTTTCTTCCGCGTGCGTCGCGTCGATCAACATTGTTTTCGACATATAGGCGATCTCCGCAGCGCACACGCCTTAAGGCCGCGCCGGACGCTGTGCCGGGCGGTGAAAGGGGGCGCTGACTGATTTGGGGTGAAAGGCGTGCAGGCCGGACGGGTCCGGAGAAAGGCACATCGACAGGCGTCCGTCCGGCGCGCGAAGTGCGCGGAGCGGCAGAATTGCGGAGCCTGTCAGAATGAGCAGCACAGCCCATTGGGTGTTGTAAACCTTAGTACGCTTGGCCGGAATGTCCTGATCCTGCAAAGTCGGACCCTTGGCGGACGCGCCGGTGAATTTCATTTTCTCAGGGTGGCGATCGGTCCCCCTGAGGAGGCGTTTCGCCGGAAGAGAGCCTGATCCCGGCCGCACGGGGTCGGGTGGCAGGGCCCCTTCAAAGAGGTGTTCGGTCGGCGTAAAGCGCGCGTGGCGATAAAAAAGGACCACGGGCCGGGCGCCGAGATGTCCGCGAATCGCTTGTCAGACAAGGCCTGACCTCATTGATCCGACACGGACGCGGCGAATATGCAACAAGGTGGCGCAAAAGAAAAGCACGCAATTATTTTTGTTGTTAACGAGATCGCTACCTGCCGTGTGTATCAATCCGGTTACATACAAAGCAGCGGCGCCAGAAAGGCGTCCACAGTATAGTCTGGTGGAGCGGGTGAATGATCCGACGTGCATGGCGATTCGCCGGCAACAGTAAGCTTTGGCTTGCGGCCCTGATGGCGGGCGCCATCGTGATTGCGGCGGGGGACATCACCCCGGTCGAAGCGGCCTCAAGCGGCGATGTGGTGAATGTGCGACTGGGCGGCGCGCCCGGTCAGACGCGTCTGGTCATCGATCTGCAATCTTCGGTAAAGGGCGAACTCCTCAGCCGCGACGGCGATGCTCAGCGCGCGGTGCTGGGCCTGTCGGGGGCCGAGGTCGGCTCGGCGCTGGCCGGGCAGGGCCAGGGCCTGATCAAGGGCTGGAGGCTCGACACCACGGCGGGCATGACGCGCCTGCGCCTCGATTTCGCCGGCAATGCCCGCATCGCGCGCCGCTTTCTGCTGCCGCCCGCCGACGGCATCGGCACCTATCGTTACGTGATCGACGTGGTCCCCGCCGACGCGCCGGCCGCGCCGGTTCAGGCCGCCGCCAAGGCCGTCGCCGACACCGCCCCGATCCCGCCGGCCTTGCGGGGCGAGATCGCCGACAAGCCGCGCACGGGCAAGAAGATCATCGTCGTCGACGCCGGTCACGGCGGTCACGATCCCGGCGCGCGCGGCGCGTCGTCGTGGGAAAAGGACGTCAACCTCGCCGCCGCCAAGGCGCTGAAGGCCAGGCTGGAGGCCACGGGCCGCTACAAGGTCATCATGACGCGCGACACCGACGTCTATGTCGACAAGGTGGCCCGCGTGCGCATCGCCCGCAACGCCAATGCCGACCTGTTCATCTCGCTGCACTCCGACTCCGGCCCCAATGCCGCGACCAAGGGCGCATCCATCTACACCCTGTCGGACTCCGGCACCGAGCGCGCGGCGCGCAACGCCATGAACCGCGGCGACTGGGCCCTGCCCACCGGCGCGACGGACAAGACGGTCGGGCGCATCCTGATCGACCTGACCCAGCGCGCCACCAAGAACCGCTCGGCCACCTTCGCCGAACTGATGCTCGACAATCTCGACGGCACCCTGCCGCTGCTCAAGAGCAGCCACCGTCAGGCCGGTTTCGTGGTCCTGCTGGCCGCCGACGTGCCCGCCGTGCTGCTGGAGATGGGCTTCATCACCAATGCCGAGGACGAAAAGCGCCTCAACGATTCGGGCGACCGCAACCGCATGGCGTCGCAGGTGGTCAAGGCGATCGACGCCTATTTCGCCAACGATGTCCGCTACGCCTCGTTCGGCTTTCTGGCCCCGTAATTTGGCGAAGTAACCGGCGCAACCTGCTGATTTCAAAGCCCCGCCACTCCGGCGGGGCTTTTCGTTTGCGCGTCCGGCCGCCTCCGGGCGTCGCCAATAAGCCGCATTTGCCCGCAATAAGCCGGGCCGGGCCGTGATCAGGGCTTTGCGCGGCGGGCGGGCTTTGATACACACGACGGGATATGATGCGGACGGTGTCTCTTTTCGGAACCGCGTCGCGGTGACGGAGGGTGTTTGTGAAATCCACTGAGCGTTGGTTCGCCATGGCGGGGGTGGTGCTGATGTCGACGGTGGCCGTAGCCGGCTTCGCCATCGCCATCTATGCCGCGTGGCTGTTCCACGACCTGCCCGACGGCAATGAAATCGTGGATTACCGTCCGCCCACCTCGACGCGCCTGTTCGCGTGGGACGGCACCCTGATCGGCGAGTTCGCGCAGGAACGCCGCATCTTCATCCCCTATAATCGTATCCCGGATCGCGTGGGCAAGGCCTTCCTCGCCGCCGAAGACCGCAACTTCTTCAACCATTCCGGCGTCGATGTCGGCGGTCTGTCGCGGGCCATGATGAAGAACGTCGCCAACTTCGTGCAGGGCCGCCGCCTCGAAGGCGGGTCGACCATTACGCAGCAGGTGGCCAAGAACGTCCTTCTGTCGAACGAGCAGACCATCGGGCGCAAGTTGAAGGAATTCATCCTGGCGCGGCGTCTGGAAACCTCGCTCAGCAAGGAACAGATCCTCGAACTGTACCTGAACGACATCTATCTGGGCTATCGCTCCAACGGCATCGGCACGGCGGCCTACAACTATTTCGGCAAGTCGGTGGATCAGTTGACGCTGGCCGAAACCGCCTATCTGGCCGCCCTGCCCAAGGGGCCGCACAACTATCACCCCATCCGGCGCAAGGAACAGGCCATTGCCCGCCGCAACTGGATTCTGGGGGAGATGGCCAAGGTCGGCTGGGTGACCAGGGCCGAGGCCGAGGCCGCCATGCGTGAGGATCTGGTGGTGCAGTCCGCGCCCCAGCGCGCCAAGTACCGCGACGCCGACTTCTTCGTGTCGGAGGTCGAGCGCCGGTCCAAGGCCCTGTTCGGCGAGGATATCTATTCCGCCGGCTACTATATGAAGACCACGCTGGACCCGCGGCTGCAGACCGCGGCGCGCATCGCGCTGATGGACGGGCTGGAAATGTATGACCGCCGCCACGGCTGGCGCGGGGCGTGGGGCCATCTTAACGGCATCAACGAGGGCTGGCAGCAGGAAGCCGCCGCCGTCGAGACCAAGCTGCCCGAACACCGCAAGGCGCCGTTCGAGCGCCCGGACTGGCAGGTCGCGGTGGTCGAACGCGCATCGGGCTCCATCCGGCTGGCGGAAGCGCCGGCGGGCGAAAACCACGGCAATCTGCGCGGCTCGGACGTGGCCTGGGCGCAGGGCGGGGCAGGGCTCAAGGCCGGCGACCTCATCTATGTGGCGCGCGATGCGACCGGGGCCTATGCCCTGAAGCAGGTGCCGGCGGTCAATGGCGCGCTGGTCGCCGTCGATCCGTGGACGGGCCGCGTCGTGGCCATGGTCGGCGGCTATTCCTATTCGCTGTCGAAGTTCAACCGCGCCACCCAGGCCAAGCGCCAGCCCGGTTCGGCCATCAAGCCGTTCATCTACGCCACGGCGCTGGAAGGCGATTTCACCCCGGCCTCGATCGTCGTGGACGGCCCGATCACGTTCAAGGGCGCCAATGGCGAAGCCTGGTCGCCCAAGAACTATTCGCGCACCTATTACGGCCCGCAGACCCTGCGCAAGGGGCTGGAACTGTCGCGCAACGCCATGACCGTGCGTCTCGCCGACAAGGTGGGGATGAAGACGGTGGCGGCCAAGGTGGTGCAGTACGGCGCGGTCGACAGCATGGAGCCCTATCTGTCCAATGCGCTGGGTTCGACCGAAACCACGCCCTATCAACTGACGGCCGCCTATTCGGCCTTCGTCAATGGCGGCCGCCGCGTCAAGCCGCACCTGATCGAACTGGTGCAGGACTATCAGGGCAAGGTCGTCTATCGCGCCGATCAGCGCAAGTGCCCGACGGGCTGCACGCGCGCCTTCGACGGCACGGAGTCGCCCCGCCTCGTCCCCGACGGGCAGCAGGTGATGGACCCCATCGTCGCCTATCAGATCAACTCCTTCCTGCAGGGCGTGGTTCAGCGCGGCACGGCGGCGAAGGCCAATGTGCTGGGCCGTCCGGTGGGCGGCAAGACCGGCACCACCAACGAGTACCGCTCGGCGTGGTTCGTCGGCTTCACGCCCGATCTGGTCACCGGGGTCTTCGTCGGCTTCGACGACAACCGCTCGCTGGGCGATTCCGAAACCGGCGGTTCGGCGGCCCTGCCGATCTTCATCGACTTCATGGCCACGGCCAACAAGAACAAGCCGATCAAGGCGTTCCGAAAGCCCAAGGACGCGGTCTTCGTCTCGATCCGCGGCCACGAGGAAGCCTTCCGCCCCGGCACCGAGCCCAAGCCCATAGAGCGCGCGCCGAGCAGCGATGACGGCCCCAAGCCCTATAACGAGGTGTGGCGCGACGGCCTGACCGGTCAGCCGGCCAATCAGGCGGCGCCGCAGGAAGCGCCGAAAAAGAAGAAGTACGTCGACGAGATCGAGGAAGAGGTTCTGTACTGAACCCCTTTCCGTTTCGCGCATGGCGTCTGCGAAACGGGTTGCCATAGCCCGGCAACAGGGCTATCCCGCTCGCCTACGTTTTTTACCGTAAGGACATTGTAATGCGACTGGATGTTGAGGCTTCGGCCAGGGACATCGAGCAATCCATCGGATTGCTCAGGAGGCGTCTTTGACTGGGATGTCGCTCTAAGACGTCTCGACGAACTGAACGCGCGGGTCGAGGACCCGACGCTGTGGGACAAGCCCGAAGAGGCGCAGGCGGTCATGCGCGAGCGCACCAAGCTGGGCGGTGGCGTGGAGGCGGTCAACAGCCTGACAAAGGCACTGAAGGACGCGCTCGACTACGCCGAACTGGCCGACATGGAAGGCGACGAGGAACTGCTCGAAGAAGCCCGCGCCATGCTGAAAGCCATCAAGGACAAGGCGGCGCGCGCCGAACTTGAGGCGCTGCTGTCCGGGGAGGCCGACGGCAACGACGCCTATGTGGAAATCAATTCCGGTGCGGGCGGCACGGAATCGTGCGACTGGGCCGGTATCCTGCTGCGCATGTATACGCGCTGGGCCACCCAGCACGGTATGAGCGTCAGCATCGAGGAAGAAACCCCCGGCGAACAGGCCGGGATCAAGTCGGCGACCATCCTCGTCAAGGGTACCAACGCCTATGGCTGGCTGAAGACCGAGGCCGGCGTGCACCGTCTGGTGCGTATTTCGCCGTTCGATTCCAACGCCCGCCGCCATACCTCGTTCGCCTCGGTGTGGGTCTATCCGGTGGTGGACGACACCATCGTCATCGACATCAATCCGGCGGACGTGCGCACCGACACCTATCGCGCGTCGGGCGCCGGCGGTCAGCACATCAACAAGACCGACTCGGCGGTGCGTCTGACGCACATCCCGACCGGCATCGCCGTGGCCTGTCAGGCCGGGCGTTCGCAGCACGCCAACCGCGACGAAGCGTGGAAGATGCTGCGCGCGCGCCTGTACGAGATGGAGTTGCAGAAGCGCGAGGCGGCCAAGGCGGCTCTGGAAGACCAGAAGACCGACATCGGCTGGGGTCACCAGATCCGATCCTACGTCCTGCAGCCGTACCAGATGGTCAAGGACCTGCGCACCGATGTGGAAACCTCGGATTCGCAAGGGGTTCTGGACGGTGATCTCGACGCCTTCATGGGCGCGTCCCTGGCCCAGCGGGTCGGCGCGACGCGGGATGCCGAAGACCAGTAAGACAAAAGCCGGAGCGCGATGCTCCGGCTTTTTTTACATCTCCGGCTTGGCCTTGCGTTTGCGGCGAGGCTGGATGGTCTTGCCGAGGTGGCGGCTGTACACCTGCGTGAACTCTGCGCCGAAGAAGAAGATCTGCGTCGAATAGTAGATCCACACCAGAAGCACGATCAGCGACCCGGCCGCCCCATAGGCCGAGGACAGGGCGCTCTGGCCCAGATAGAGGCCGATCAGTTGCTTGCCGAAGCTGAACAGGATGGCGGTGATCGCCGCGCCGACCCACACGTCGCTCCATTCGATGCGCGCGTCGGGGAGGATTTTGAAGGTCATGGCAAACAGGAAGGTCACCACCCCGAAAGAGATGAGCAGATTGATCACGCCCATGATCGGCGCGGGCACATAGGGCGCGATCAGGGTGCTGAAGGCCGCCAGAGCCGCCGAAACGACCAGCGAAATCAAGAGCAGGAAGCCTATCCCCACCACCAGCGCAAAGGACAACAGGCGCTTCTGGACAAAAACCGTCCAGTGCAGGCGGTCCGGCTCGACGTTCCAGATGTCGTTCATCGCCTCCTGGAGTTGGGCGAAAAAGCCGGTGGCCGAAATGATCAGGGTGACGATGCCGATGATCGTGGCGATAAGACCCTGGTGCGGGTTGAACGCCCCGCTGAGCATGGTCTGGACGGCGCTGGCCCCCTGATCGCCGATCAGAAGGCTCAACTCGGCCAGCAGGTAGGTATTGACCGCGTCGCGACCGAAGGCGATCCCGGCCACCCCGGTCACGATCAGCAGCAGCGGCCCGATGGACAGGATACTGTAGAAGGCCAGCGCCGCGCCCAGACGCGGGGCCTTGTCGTCGTTCCATTCCTGTAGGGCCTCCAGCAACATCTTGCCCAGCAGGCCGAGCGTAAGGGGCGGATGAACGGGAGCAGGCGTGGAATCTGTCATAGTCCTACAACGCAAAAACGCCGGAAAAAGATCAACCCTTTTTCCGGCGCGCTTCGCAAAGTCTGTATCGGTCTTTTACTTCAGATCAGAAAGCGAGCTGAGATCGTAGCTGCTCATGCCCGAAGCTTCGCCGCTGGTGTAGCTGTTGGCCGCCACCTGAGCGACCGGCGCGGGCGCCGCCTGAGCCGGGCGGCTCTGCAGGCAGCGGCCCTGGAAGAAGGCGCCGATGTCGATCGACAGGGTTTCATGGGTGATGTCGCCTTCGACATAGGCCGACGAATAGAGCTTGATCGACTTACCGGTGATGGCGCCGACCACGCGGCCGCGCACTTCGATGGTTTCGGCTTCGACATCGCCTTCGACATTGCCGGCTTCACCGACGATCAGATGGGCGACCTTGACATTGCCGCGGACATTGCCGTCGACCTGAAGGTCGGCGGTGCCGTTGATATTGCCTTCGATGCGCAGATGGGCGGCCAGCAGCGACGGCGCGCCGCGCGCCACGCTGGGGGCGGCCGGCGTCGGCGCCGGGGCCGGCGCGCCCGACGTCTTCATATTGACGCTGGACAGGTCCAGCGGCGGGGGCGTGTTGGCCTTGGCCGGCGCGCGACTGGCGTCGGACTGAGGACGGACGGGTTTGCTAGTTTTGTTGAACATAGTCTCCAGCCTTTACGAAGCGCGCAGGGTTTTGAGGGCGGCCGTTCAGCCAGACCTCGTAATGAAGGTGAACACCGGTGGAGCGGCCCGTGGAGCCCATCGCGCCCACTCGCTGACCGACGCCGACGCGCTGACCGGCGCGGACGGCAAAGGACTGCATATGGGCGTAACGGGTCTTGAAGCCGTTACCGTGGTCGATTTCGACGCAGTTACCATAGCCGTTACGCACCCCTGAGAAGGATACGATGCCGGGAGCCGTCGCGTGGATCGGCGTCAGGAAGGGACCAGCAAAATCCAGGCCAGCGTGCGTTTTGGGGCGGCGGGTGAACGGATCGAAGCGCACACCGAAGCCGGACGTCATGCGCGTATTGACCGTCGGGCGGGCAAAGGGCAGGGTCCGCGACGACTTTTCGAGGCCGCGCATGTCCGAAAGATTGAGCGCGGCATTGCGGATGCGCTCGGCAAAGCCTTGATCCACATCGAGAAAGGTCGCCAGCTCCTTGGCGTCGCGCGTTTCCAGAAGCGCACTGGAGCTTGAGCCCGCATAGCCCTGCGGATTGAGGCCGGCGAGGCGGAAGGCCAGACGCAGGCGCTCGGCGCGCGACTTGGCGAATGTCTCAGCCTTGGACACCATGCGTTCCTGTTCGGCACGCACGGCGTAGATGCGTTCGACCGGCGGCAGGCTTTCGTCGAGGCGCGCCGGGGCCAGGGCCGGAGCCGCGCCGGGGACGCCCTTGAAGTCCTGAAGGATATGCACCAGCGCGCCGTGACGCTTTTCGACGGTCTGGGCCAGTTGCTCCAGCGACCCGGAAGAGGCCTCGCTCTGCTTCATCAGCACATCGAGCCGGGCCTGACGATCGGCGACCAGGCGTTCGGATTGCGCCCGCGCCATCATGATCTGCTTTTCCGCACCGTTGCCGCCGGAAATGGCCATGAAGAAGACCGCGCCGGTGCTCATGGCCAGCCAGGTCAGGCCGATAGTGGCCAGTACGGCAAAGCCGAATTGTTTCCCGGTAGTCAGAATATAGCCGTGGGTGTCGTCGCCATTACGGATGTAAAGATGCCGCTCCGGAAAGGTTTGTTCCAGAGCCTCCCTAAGGCGTTGAAAGCTATTCTTAGGCATCACACCCGCGCCCTTCCACTCGATTTTAATTATGGCTTAACCAAACGCGCTTTGGCAAGCGTTAATCGAATCGCCGGGTGCTGCGCTGCGACATAGATAAACATTGTTTTTAAAACAATTATTTATGCGCAGGGAACACAGGCGATCTGTCCCGTTTTGAGAGAGTTCGGATCGCCTGTTTCAAGAAAAATGCCGGGTAACGCGGTTTTTCTGAATATATCTTGTCAATAGGAAATTATACGATATCCGCCGATTTTACCTTGAGTGTGTCCAGAACCGCCTGAACGTGGCCTTTGATGCGCACCTTGCGCCAGGCTGCCTGAACCACGCCGTGAGGGTCTATCAGGAAGGTCGAGCGGTCCGTGCCCATATAGGTGCGCCCGTACATCGATTTTTCGATCCACGCGCCCAAACCATCGATCAGGCCGGGCGTGGTGTCCGAAAGCAGGACAGGGGTGAGGGCGTGTTTCGTTTTGAACTTGCCGTGGCTTTTGAGGTCGTCCTTCGACAGGCCGATGACGCGCGCGCCCGCGGCTTCGAACTGAGGCAGGGCCGTGCTGAAATCGATCGCCTCCTGCGTGCAGGTCGGCGTGTTGTCGGCGGGGTAGAGGAACAGCACGGTCCAGCGCCCTTTGAGGCTATCGGGCGTCCAGTTATGACCATCGTCGCCGGGCAGGTCGAAAGCCGGGAGCGGAAAGGGAATAAAGTCGGCGTCGAGCGTGCTTTCGGCGCCGGCCTTTTTTGTCAAATTTTTTGCCATGACAATGCTTTCGGTTAATCTTATGAGAAAAGGAACGCCGGAAAATGGCGGTCGTTTGATTTTTGTTTTTTGGTACGCCCGGCGCGTGTGTTCGGATCTTCGTGAATAGACTGATCAACACCCTCACACAACACTGTAGGCTCAGCCTGGCGGGCGTCATTCTGCTGGCGGGACTGGTCTTCGTCGGCTGCCTGTCGCAGGGGCCGATCCGCGTCGACGGCCTGCGCTTTCTGATCGTCTCGCGGCTTGAACGGACCATTCCGGGGGCCGAGGCCAGTCTGAAACACCTCGACCTTGTCTGGTTCCACGACGCCAACGCGCTGGGCCTGCGCTTCGACGACCTGTTGCTCAAGGACAAGGCCGGCCGCACGGTGGCTTCCGCCGACCAGATGGAGGCGGCGCTGGCTATCGACAGTCTGGTCGGGCTGCACCTCGCCCCGGCGCGGCTGACGGCGGAAAATTTCTTCGTGGCCCTGTCGGCCTCGCCCAATGGCCGCGTCGAACTGGGCTACGACGCCAAGGGCGATCCCGAAGCCTTCGCCATCGAGCAGGTCTTCTATGACCTGACCGGCAAGGAAAAGCTCGGACGGCCGTTGAGTTTCACCCGTCAGGTCGATCTGACCGACGGTATTCTGGCTTTTCGTCAGGTCGGCACGCCGCTCCACTGGCGCGCCCATGTCGCCGAGATCGATTTTTCCAAGCGCAAAAACCAGATTCGCTCGAAGATCGGGCTGGTGGTCGAAAGTCAGGGGAAGACGGCCTATCTGGCGCTCAACGGGCAGGCCCAGACCGACCTCAAGACGGCGGAACTGCGCGCCGAAATCCGCGACCTGATCCCGTCGCAGATATTTCCCACGGCCGGATCGACGCGCGCCCTGTCGCATTTCCGCGCGGCGATCAACGGACGGGGTAACCTCAGATACACGGCGCGGACGGGGCTTGAGAGTGCCTTCCTCGATATTTCGGCGGGGCGCGGCAGCTACGATTTCGGCCGGTCGGCGCAGAGGTTCGACGCCCTGAGCCTCAAGGCCGATTATGTGCCGAAGACCCGCACCGTGCGTTTCAGCACCTTCAGGCTCAAGTCGCGCTTTCTCGACACCGACCTATCGGGCAGCGTCTATATGACGCCGGAAGACACGCCGCGCGACCGCAAGATGGCCGTGCATTTTGACTTCGCCGGTCCGCGCGTATCGGGGCAACTGGCCGACGACTTCCCGGCCCAGACCCTGACCGAGGTGCATTTCAAAGGCGCCTACACGCCCGATCTGCGCCAGCTCGATATCGAAACCGGCAAGGCGCTGCTGGTCGATGCGCCGCTGACGACCAAGGGGCGGCTCTATACCGACGACAAGGGGCAGTTGGGAGCCGATCTGACGGCGCGCATCGACGGCGACTTCCGCAAGGAGGTCGTCTTCGCCTTCTGGCCCGAAAACCTGACGCCGATCACGCGCGACGACCTGATCCGCCGCATCAAGGGCGGCACCTATTCCAACGCAGACTTCGTGCTGAAAGCGCCGCCGGGCCATTTCAAGGACGGGCAACTGGAAAACGAGGATTTGCGCCTCACCTTCGGTTTTCGCGATATGGGGCTCAGCGTCGACAGCCGTTTGCAGGACGCCACGGGCCTTTACGGTACGGGCCTGTTGCAGGGGGCCAGTTTCGACCTCAGCCTCAATGGCGGGCATCTGGTCGAGGTGCCGCTGACCGGCGGCGGCATTTCCGTGCCGCACTTCCATAAGAGCCGTGCGCCGAAATCGCAGACCCATATCTGGCTGACGGCGCAGAGCGGCGCGGCGCAACTGATCGAGGCCATCGACCCGCTGACCGGCGGTCATCTGCAAAAGGAAGGCCTGACGCGCGATCGCCTGAGCGGCGATGCCGAAACGCGGCTCGACATCCGTTTCCCGACCTTCGTCAATCTCAGCCTGAAAACGCTCGACCTCAAATTCACCGGCAAGATCCGCCATGCCGGTCTGAAACAGGCAGCGCTGGGCTGGGATATCGTCGACGGCGACCTGACCGTCACCGGCGACTATCTGGCCAACCGGCTGGAGGTACGCGGCCCGGCGAAGATGGGCCCCTATACCGGCGAGATCGGCTACCGCACGCAGTTCGAGCCGACCATGCAGTATATCGACTTCACCGGCAGCTTCAATGCGCGGCAGTTCGGCGGTTCACCCACCAAGCGCGTCGCCATTCGCGGGCAGCTTGAGCTGTTCGACAATATCGGCAAGGGGCGCATCGAGTCCGACATCTTTGCCGGTACGGTCAACTGGGACGGGACGGAACCGCGACCCACCAATGTGGTCCTGTCCGGCAATACGCTGAGCGAAGGCATGAAGGGGCAGGGCCTGCCCATCTTCGCACGCTTCCGCCCCGAAATCCCCACCGAAATCCTGCTGCGCCGGTCGGGCGACGTGTGGACAGGGGAAGTGCAGGCCGAGGGCTTTTCCGGCGATCTGGCCTATATTGACAGCCTGCATCCGCGTCTGGTCTATAAGGCCAATATCTCGCCGCAGCGGGCGCAACTGCTGGGCATGGGCGCCTTGCCCTATTTCAGCGAGCCGCGCCGCCTGACGGTCAATATCGGGCTGGACGCCCAGTCGCGTGAGGCGCGCATCCGCGTCGGCGACATCGACGCCGTGCTCGACTGGACCGACGAAGGCGACAAACCGCCCAAACGTACCCTGACCACGCGCCTGACGCCGGAGCAGATGCACGCCCTGGGCCTGCCACGCGGCTGGTTCAGTCCGCAGGAAACCCTGCCCGTCTTCGCGCGCTGGGAGCAGGATCAACGCGGTATCGACGGCGACGTCCGTATCGGCGATCAATCATTGAGGTTCGATCTGCCGGACACCAGTGGCGCGACCTTCCTGTTCGGCCCGCCCAAGGCCTGGGCGAAGATCAGCGGCGACCTCGACCGCGCATTCTTAAGCCGGCTCGGCTATGTCGGCCATAGTCTCGAACTGGACGGTCAGGTCGGTTTCGGGCTCACCCTGTACCAGACCGGGAACCGCACGCCGGGCGCGTTGTCGCCCGCCGAAATCTCCGCCGCCGTGCTCGATATCGACGCGACGCCGACGCGCCTGCAACTGGCGCGCAGCGACTGGGTCAAGCCGGTGGGCGAGCCGGCGAAACTGTCGATCAGCTTCGACGAACGCGCCGGTGGCGGCGTCGATCTGAAACGCATCCGCGCGACGGGCGAGCGCATCACTATCGAAGGCCGCGCCTCGATCAGGGAAGGCGGCGAAGCGGATTCTGTCGACTTCTCAAAAATATACCTCAAGGACTTTGCGGACCTGACGGCGCGCCTGTCGCCTGCCGACGCTTCCGGCGTG
Source organism: Asticcacaulis sp. AND118 (assembly GCF_020535245.1). Taxonomy (GTDB): domain Bacteria; phylum Pseudomonadota; class Alphaproteobacteria; order Caulobacterales; family Caulobacteraceae; genus Asticcacaulis. Next base: position 1,505,429 of record NZ_CP084910.1, read on the forward strand.
CACACCCTGACCCTGCGCGGCAAACGGCTGGACGTGCGGCCGTGGTTCAATCCGCCGAAGACGCAGGCCGTGGTCACCGACACCCGGCCCGTCACCCCCGCCGAACTGCCGCGCGCGCCGGTCTCCACCGGCAAGCCCGCGCCGAAGCTGGACAAGCCGATGCGGCTGCTGGTCGATATCGGCGCGCTGCGCACCTCTCAGGACGGGGTGTTCAGCGAGGTCGAGCTGAAGGCCGGATGGGACGGGCGCAACCTCATCACCGGCGAAGGTTCGGCCCTGACCAGACAGGGCTCGCTGGTCACGCTCGATTTCAAGCCGCAGAACGACTACACGGCCTTCACCTTCGAAGCCGACGACCTCGGCGATCTGGTGGCGACGGCGCTGGGCGACAAGCGCCTGTCGGGTGGCGACGCCGTGATCGAGGGCGTCTATCGCGACGGGCAGATCGATGCCACGCTCAAGGGCGAGGACATCCGCGTCAAGGAGATACCGGCGCTTGGTCAAGTATTGACTCTGGCCTCGCTGCGCGGCCTCTCCGACACCCTGTCGGGGGCCGGCATCAGCTTCGACGACTACGAATTCCCCATCCGCTACCGCGACAACTACCTCTTCGTGCGCAACGGCTGGGCCAAGGGCGACGCCCTGCGCATCAATGTCTGGGGCGCGCAGGACTTCGGCAAGCAGACCATGGACTATCAGGGCACCATCATTCCCGCCTACGGCCTCAATGCCGCCTTTGCCGGCGTGCCACTGGTCGGCGACGCCCTGACCTCCAATAGCGGCGAAGGCGTGCTAGGCCTCAAATACCGCCTCAAGGGCCGCTTCGGCACGCCGCAGGCCGAGATCAACCCCTTCTCGCTGGTGCTGCCGGGCTTCCTGCGCCGTATTCTGGACGAGAAGCGCGAAGACCCGCTGCCGCCGGTGGATGTAACGAGCCAACGTAAGAGTTAAGGTTTGCGGGGCCGCAGGCCCCACACCCCCTCACTGGGCGCAAAATGAAAGGCCGGAGTCAGATAAACTCCGGCTTTTCCGTGTGTCGGTTATGGGGTTTGGGGCCTGCGGCCCCAAGACCTTTACCTCTTAAACCGGCTTTACCAGCACGATCTTCTTCTTGCCCTGAGCGACCTTGATCACCCCATCGGCATTGAGATCGCTCAAGCTTACGTTCTGGTTGCCGTCGGTGACGGCTGCGTCGTTAACGCGCAGACCACCGCCCTGGGCCAGACGGCGGGCTTCGCCGTTCGACTGGGTGAGGCCGATCCGGGTGGTCAGGGCCGCCAGCATGATGCCGGCCTCAAGCTCGGCGCGCGGGACTTCGACGGTCGGCAGGTCGGCCGACAGCACGCCCTGCTCGAAGGCCTTTTGCGCCGTGTCGCGGGCGGTAGAGGCCGCGGCTTCGCCGTGAACCATGCGCGTGGCGGCGTCGGCGAGGATCTTCTTGGCCTCGTTGATCTCGGCCCCTTGCAGGGCTTCGAGGCGGCGGATTTCGTCCATGGCTAAGTCGGTGAACAGCCGCATGAACTTGCCGACATCGGCGTCTTCGGTGTTGCGCCAGTATTGCCAGTAGTCGTAGGGGCTGAGCGCGTCGGCATTGAGCCACACCGCACCGCCGACCGTCTTGCCCATCTTGGCGCCGGACGCGGTGGTCAGCAGCGGCGTGGTCAGGCCGAAGGCGGCCTTTTGATTAAGGCGGCGCGTCAGTTCGACGCCGTTGACGATATTGCCCCACTGGTCCGAACCGCCCATTTGCAGCACGCAATTATAGGCGTTGTTCAGTTCGCGGAAATCCACGGCCTGCATCAGCATGTAGTTGAATTCGAGGAAGGTCATCGGCTGTTCACGCTCCAGGCGCAGCTTGACCGAATCGAAGGTCAACATGCGGTTGATGGTGAAGTGTGTGCCGAAGGTGCGCAGGAATTCGATATAGCCGAAGCCCGACAGCCAGTCGTCATTATTGACCATGATGGCGTCGGTCGCGCCTTCCCCGAAGGTCAGGAAGCTGTTGAACACCGACTTGATGCCGTTCATGTTCGACTGAATCTGTTCGTCGGTCAGAAGCGGGCGCTGGGTGTCCTTGAAGGTCGGGTCGCCGACCTTGGTCGTGCCGCCGCCCATCAGGACGATCGGCTTGTTGCCCGTCTTCTGGAGCCAGTAGAGCAGCATGATCTGCACCAGATGCCCGGCGTGCAAGGACGACGCCGTGGCATCATAGCCGATATAGCCCGTGATCGGCCCGGCGGAAGCCAGCGTATCGAGGGCTTCCGCGTCCGTGCACTGGTGGATGAAACCGCGCTCCGAGAGGACGTTGAGGAAATCGGATTTGAAGGTGGTCATGTCTCTAACATTGTTGCTGTCACGCGGGTTTGCGTGCAAGTTGCGTCTAACACGCGGCCCGCGCTTTACCATAGGCTTTTCGCATGAAAATCATCGGCTTTATGACCGGCACCTCGCTCGACGGCATCGATATGGCGGTGCTGGAAACCGACGGCGAGGCGCGACTGAGCTTCGGGCCGTTTTCTGAAAAGCCGATGCCTCCTGAGGTGCGCGCCGTGCTGGAGGCTGCGACGAAGGACGCGCTCGGCTGGGCGCGCGGGACGGCGGAACCGGAAAGCTTTGAGGTGGCGCGGCGGGCGATCGCTGATTATCATCTGGAGGCCCTGACCGCGTTTGTGAGCGAAAACGGCCTGAATCTGGGGGATTTCGACGCGCTGGGTGTACACGGCCAGACGGTGCTGCACGAACGCCCCAGGGACGGTGTGAAGGGCCGCACGGTGCAGTTGTTCGACGGGGCCTGGTTCGCCGAAAAGACCGGCCTGCCCGTGGTGTGTGACTTCCGCCGCGCCGACATCGAGGCGGGGGGTGAGGCCGCGCCTCTGGCCCCCGTCTATCACCGCGCGCTGGTGCAGGCGGCGGGATTGGAATTGCCTGTGGTCGTGGTCAATCTGGGCGGTGTCGCCAATATCACGGTGGTCACCGGGGACGGTCTGACGGCGCTCGATACCGGCCCGGCCAGCGGCCTTATGGACCAGTGGATGCGCCAGCATACCGGCCTCCTGTTCGACGAAAACGGCGCGGTGGCGGCCAGGGGGTCGGCGGACGGTCATGTCGTAGCGGACTATATCCGGCATCCCTATTTCCTTCAGGATGCCCCTAAGTCATTGGACCGCTACGATTTCACGCTGGACCCGATCTCCCATCTTGGCCTTGAAGACGGCATGGCGACCCTGTTGATGTTCACCGCGACAAGCCTGCGATTTGAAATTTTCAAATATGCCCAGAAGGCCAGTGCAATCATCCTCTGTGGGGGCGGGCGCAATAACATCCAACTGGTCAAGGTGCTGAAGCAGACCCTCTCGGACATAGCACCTGTGCGGATCGCCGAAGAACTGGGCTGGCGCGGCGGGGCTATCGAGGCCGAAGCCTTTGCCTATATGGCCGCGCGATCGCTGAAGGGATTGCCGATTTCCTTCCCCGGCACGACGGGGGTGAAGGCACCGCTGACCGGCGGGGTGGTCTATCGGCCCGATCCTTCTTTGCGCCGCAGCGCCTGAAGGGGCTCCACAGATGATGCCCGCAAGCGGCTCACAGATATTCATTGGGATGTACGACCGCGCCAACCGCTCAAACCATCTGTGTGATCGCCTGAAAAGGCGATCATCTGTGTCATCTGCGGTAAATAAAGAGGGATGCAGCGCGCCTGGAGCTATTCCATTTTCACTGGAAGCGTGCGGGCTCAGGATCTTCGAGATTGGATTTTTAACCACGGAAAACACAGAAAGCACGGACTCTGAGCACTTCAAAATGCCCGCGCCTGACCGGCGCATTAAGTCGATGAGGTGAGCTGAACATTTCGGCGCTTCGCGCGACCCCGGCCACGCAATGACGTCCGTGCTTTCTGTGTTTTCCGTGGTCAAAATCAAAGTCACACGGCCAAAGAAAAAGGGACGCCGAAGCGTCCCCCGAATTTATCGTGTGCCTATTCCAGTTCGCCGGCCAGACGGCGGTCGAGATAGCCCCCCACACGGCGTTCGATTTCGGGCAGTTGCTCGGCCCAGAAGTGCCCCGCGCCTTCGACGACTTCGTGGGCGATGGTGATGCCCTTCTGCGTGCGCAACTTGGCCACCACGCGCTCGACTTCCGACGGCGGCACGACCGAGTCGGCCGAGCCGTTGATGAACAGGCCCGAGGCCGGGCAGGGGGCCAGAAAGCTGAAATCATAGGCGTTGGCCGGTGGCGATACCGAGATGAAGCCGTCGGTTTCCGGGCGGCGCATCAGCAACTGCATGCCGATATAGGCCCCGAAATTATAGCCGGCGACCCAGAATTGCGACGCGGTCGGGTTCTTGGCCTGCAGCCAGTCGAGTGCGGTCGCGGCATCCGCCAGTTCACCGATGCCGGAATCGAATTCGCCCTGCGACTTGCCGACGCCGCGGAAGTTGAAGCGCAGCACCGAAAAGCCGCGCGTCATGAACAGGTGGAACAGTTGCGCCGTCACCGGGTTGTTCATATGCCCGCCCGCCTTGGGGTGGGGGTGAAGGATCAGGGCGATGGGAGCGTTGTCCGTCTTACCGGCGGTGTATCGGGCCTCGATTCGACCGGCGGCGCCGGCGAGGATCACTTCAGGCATGCAGAACCCTTGTTTCGTAACAAAAAGTGTCATGGTGCGGCGCATAATTCTTGACTACAATAGTCAGGATTACTATGTCCCGCGCAGGGACGACGGCGCACCTTTATGAGGCAAGCCGTTTAGCACACTCTTTCCGGCTTTGTGCAGGTTTTTCATTGGCCTGCCGCGTTTTCCCCGCCGGTAGCCACAGGAAGCGAACGGCATGAGATTATCGACCAAGGGACGTTACGCCGTCATGGCCATGACGGATCTGGCGCTGAATGCCCAGGGCAAGCCGATTTCCCTGTCCGAAATCTCAGAGCGTCAGCAAATCTCCCTGTCCTATCTCGAACAACTCTTCGCCCGCCTGCGTAAGGCCGGGCTGGTCAAGAGCGCGCGTGGACCCGGCGGCGGCTATACGCTGGCGCGCGCGTCCGACGCCCTGTTCGTGTCGGAAATCGTGCTGGCGGTCGATGAGCCGATCAAGGCGACGCGCTGCGCCCTGACCTCGAACAAGCTGGGGGCCAACAAGCGCCTGTCCAAGGAAAGCGCGGCGCAGGAGATCGGCTGCATGCCGGGCGGTCAGCGCTGCCTGACGCACAATCTGTGGGAAGATCTGGGCTTCGCCATCCACGACTATCTGTCGACCGTGTCGCTCAACGACGTGGTGCATAAGCGCACGCGCAAGCGGGTAACGATCGAAAACCGCTTCCCGGCCGAGATCGCGAGGGAACTCGCCTGATGACCCTTTCGCCCCTCTATCTGGATCATGCCGCCACCTCGCCGATACGGCCGCAGGTGCGTGAGGCCATGCTCCGGGCGTGGGACATCGGGGCCAATGCCTCATCGGTGCACGCATTGGGGCGCAAGGCCAAGCTGTTGCTCGAAGAGGCGCGCGACGCTGTGCTGGCGTTCGTCAACGGCGTCGGTCCGGCGCGTCTGGTCTTCACGTCGGGCGGCACCGAGGCCAATCAACTGGCGCTCAGCCAGTCGCGCGGCTTCGAGCGCATCATCGTCAGCGCCGGGGAACACGACAGCGTCCATAAGGCCGCCGAATCCTATGGTCTGCCCGTGGTTTACACGCCGCTGTTGAGATCGGGCGTGGTGGATATGGACGCCCTAAGTCAACTATTGAACACAGGCGGCAAGCCGTTCGTTGCCGTCATGCTGGTCAATAACGAAACCGGCGTGATCAATCCCGTGTGTGAGATCGCCGACAAGGTGCACGCGGCCGGTGGCTGGCTGCACGTCGATGCGGTGCAGGCGGCGGGCAAGATCGAAATCGATATCGAAGCGCTCGGGGCCGATAGCCTGTCGCTGGCGGCGCACAAGATCGGTGGACCGCAGGGCGTGGGCGCGCTGATCTACAGCGCCGACCGCGACATTCACGCAGCCATTCCCGGCGGCGGTCAGGAATTCGGCCATCGCGCGGGTACGGAAAATATCGCCGGGATCGCCGGTTTCGCCGAGGCCGTGCGTTTGGCGCGTCCGTCTGCGGACGCCGCGCAGGCCGAGACCGAGACGGCATTGAAGGCGCTGGGTGCGACCATTGTCGGCGAAGACGCCGTGCGTGCACCGGGCATCACCTGCTTCACCGTCCCCGACTGGACGGCGCAGCTTCAGCTTATCCACATGGATATGGCCGGGATCTGCGTGTCGTCGGGCTCGGCCTGTTCGTCGGGCAAGGTGAAGTCGAGCCGGGTGCTGGAGGCCATGGGCCTCAACGAAGTGGCCGACAAGGCCTTGCGCGTCTCGTCCGGATGGACGACAAGCGCCGCCGATTGGCAGAGATTTTTGGAAGTCTGGTCAAAGGGCTACGAGACGCATCTCGCCCGAAAAGCCGGAAGAGTAAAGGAAAGCGCCTGATGGCAGCGGTCAAGGAAACCATTGAAACGGTCCAGAAGCTTGAGACCTATGAGCACGGTTTCGTCTCGGACATCGAGATGGAATACGCGCCCAAGGGGCTCAATGCCGACATCGTGCGCTTCATTTCGGCCAAGAAGAATGAGCCGGAATGGATGCTCGAATACCGTCTGGCGGCCTTCGAGCGCTGGCAGTCGATGGACGAACCCGACTGGGCCAAGGTCAATTATCAGAAGGTCGATTATCAGGACCTCTATTACTATGCCGCGCCCAAGGCCAAGCCGAAGCTGAACAGCCTGGATGAGGTCGATCCGGAGCTTCTGGCCGTCTATGCCAAGCTGGGGATTCCGCTGAAAGAGCAGGAAGTTCTGGCCGGTGTGGCCAGCGCGCCCAAATACGCCGTCGATGCCGTGTTCGACTCCGTGTCGGTGGTGACGACCTTCAAGGAAGAACTGAAGAAGGCGGGCGTCATCTTCTGCGCGATTTCCGAGGCCCTGCGCGAATATCCGGAGTTGGTGAAGCAGTATCTCGGCTCGGTCGTGCCGGTGTCGGACAACTATTTCGCCGCGCTGAACGCCGCCGTGTTTTCGGACGGGTCTTTCGTCTACGTGCCGCCGGGCGTGCGCTGCCCGATGGAGCTGTCGACCTATTTCCGCATCAATGCCGAAAATACCGGTCAGTTCGAGCGCACCCTGATCATCGCCGACAAAGGGGCCTACGTCTCCTATCTCGAAGGCTGCACGGCACCGATGCGTGACGAAAACCAGCTCCATGCCGCCGTGGTCGAACTGGTGGCGCTGGATGATGCCGAGATCAAATATTCGACGGTGCAGAACTGGTATCCCGGCGACGCCGAGGGCAGGGGCGGCATCTATAATTTCGTGACCAAGCGCGCCGACTGCCGCGGGGCGCGTTCGAAAGTGTCGTGGACTCAGGTGGAAACCGGTTCGGCCGTGACGTGGAAATACCCCTCGTGCATCCTGCGCGGTGACGACAGCGTGGGTGAGTTCTACTCCATCGCCGTCACCAACGGCATGCAGCAGGCCGATACCGGCACCAAGATGATCCATCTGGGCAAGAACGCCCGCTCGCGCATCATCAGCAAGGGCGTGTCGGCGGGCAGGTCCACCAACACCTATCGCGGTCTGGTTTCGGCCCACGCCAAGGCGGGCGGCTCGCGCAACTTCACCCAGTGCGACAGTCTACTGATCGGCAAGACCTGCGCGGCGCATACGGTGCCCTACGTCGAGTCGGACACGGCGTCGGCGCAGTTCGAGCACGAGGCGACGACGACGCGCCTGAGCGAGGATCAACTGTTCTACGCCATGCAGCGCGGTCTGTCGCAGGAAGAGGCCGTGGCACTGCTGGTCAACGGTTTCGTGCGCGAAGTGCTGCAGGAGCTGCCGATGGAATTCGCCGTTGAGGCGCAGAAACTTCTGGCCATCAGCCTTGAGGGGAGCGTGGGATGACGCTTCTAACCCTAAATCTCCTCCCTACGCCTTGGCGTGGGGAGGGGGACCGCGAAGCGGTGGAGGGGGATACCTCCGCCCGTGCTACCCCCCTCCGTCATTTCGCTATCGCTCAATGCCACCTCCCCATCGCTGACGCGACAGGGAGGAGAGGTGTTGCGGACGCATGAAGAGAACCGTAACAATGCTTAATATCGAAAACCTCACCGTCAGTGTTGACGACAAGACCATTCTCAAGGGCCTGAACCTGAGCGTTCCGGCGGGCGAAGTGCACGCCATCATGGGCCCCAACGGCGCGGGCAAGTCGACTCTGGGCTATACGCTGGCCGGGCGTCCGAACTACGACGTGACGCAGGGCGCGGTCGATTTCAACGGCGAGGATCTTCTGGAAAAAGAGGTGCATGAACGCGCCGCCGCCGGCCTGTACCTGTCGTTCCAGTACCCGCTGGAAATCCCCGGCGTGCCGGCCATGACCTTCATCCGCACGGCGCTCAACGCCCAGCGCAAGCTGCGCGGCGAAGACGAAATGTCGGCTCCGGAATTCCTCAAGACCATCCGCGAAGTGGCCAAGACCCTGCGCATCGACATGGACATGCTGAAGCGTCCGCTCAATGTCGGTTTTTCCGGCGGCGAAAAGAAGCGCATGGAAGTGCTGCAGATGGCGCTGCTGCAACCGAAGTTCCTCATCCTCGACGAGACGGACTCCGGCCTCGATATCGACGCGCTCAAGGTCGTGTCGGACGGCGTCAATGCCCTGCGTGCGCCCGATCGCGGCATGCTGGTCATCACCCACTATCAGCGCCTGCTCGACCATATCAGGCCGGACCGCATCCACATCCTCGTCGATGGCCGCATCGTCCATTCGGGCGGGCCGGAACTGGCGCTGGAGCTGGAAGCGCATGGTTACGACCGCTACGTCAATGAGGCGGCATAATGGCCTTCGACCTGACCCCGCTCGACCTGTTCGACCCGTCGTCCTACCCGACGCGGCGTAACGAGGAGTGGAAATATTCCGACCTGTCGCGCGCGCTGCGTGAGGCGCCGGCGCGGGCTGACCTGACGCATATTCAGGGCGAGGCGGGCGATTTCGGCGGCTTCTACTGGCACTGTGCCGGCGACGGGCAACTGAACGATCTGCAAGCCGCCGTTTCTAAGGCTAATGGCCGTCTTTACCTCGACATGAGCGATGTCGGCGAAGAGGGGGCGGTCGCCGGTTATCAGGGCGAGGGTCGTATTGCACTGGGCGCAGGTGAAAGCCTGATCCTGCTGGAAGACTATAGTGGTGCGCTGGATTATGCTTCCAGCACCGTGCTGCATTTCGATCTGGCCGAAGGCGCGTCTCTGGTCCGCGTGGTCATTCTCGATGAGCCGGAAAGCGCCGTGTCGGTGCGCCGTTCGACCGTGACCACCGCGCCGAACAGCACGTTTAAACAGTATGTCTTTTCGACCGGCGCGAAGTTCCAGCGCTTTGAAACCCACGTCACCCATGCCGGGCACGGCGCGCATGTGGAAATGAACGGCGCGTACCTGCTGAAGGACACGGCGCATTTCGACTACACCACGCGCGTCAATCACGCCGAGATCGACGGTACGACGGGGCAGTTGATCAAGGGCCTGGTCAAGGACCGCGCCACGGCGGTTTTCCAAGGCCGCATCTATGTCGAAAAGGGCGCGGACGGCACCGATGCGCGGATGCGCCATCAGGCCCTGATGCTCAATGACGGGGCGCATGTGCGCGCCAAGCCGGAACTGGAAATCTACGCCGACGACGTGCAGTGCGCCCACGGCAACACCATCGGGGCGATGGACGATGCGGCGTTGTTCTTCTGCCGTTCGCGCGGCATGCCCGAAGAAACGGCGCGCGCCCTGCTGATGCAGGCCTTTGTCGTGCCGGTCGCCGAGCAGATCGAAGACGAGGCTCTGCGCGAAATGGTGCTGAACTGGATCGAAGACAAGGCGGGAGGTTTCTATGCCCTTTGACGTCGAAGCGGTCCGCCGCGACTTCCCGATCCTCAGCCGTGAAATCAACGGCAAGCCGCTGATCTATCTCGATTCCGGCGCATCGGCGCAGAAGCCGAAAGCCGTGATTGACGCCATGAGCCACCATATGGCGCAGTCCTACGCCAATGTGCACCGGGGCTTGCACCGTCTGGCTAACGAGGTCACCGACGCCTTCGAAGCCGGGCGCGAGACGGTGGCCCAATTCATCAATGCCGCCCGCCCCGAAGAGGTGATCTTCACCAAGTCGGCGACGGAATCGATGAACCTCGTGGCCCAGACCTGGGGGCAGCAAAACCTCAAGGCCGGTGATGAAATCCTCATCAGCGAGTTGGAGCATCACGCCAATATCGTGCCGTGGCACATGCTGGCCCAGCGCACCGGCGCGGTGCTGAAATGGGCGCCGATCCGCGATGACGGCAGCCTCGATATAGCCGCTTTCGACGCGCTGCTGACCGAGCGTGTGAAACTGGTCGCCGTGGCCCATATGTCGAATGTGCTGGGCACGATCAACCCCGTGCGTGAGATCGCCGACAAGGCCCATGCGGTCGGCGCGACCGTGCTGATCGACGGCTGTCAGGGCGTGGTTCACCTGCCGGTCGATGTGCAGGCGCTGGGCTGTGATTTCTACGCCTTCTCAGCGCACAAGCTCTACGGCCCGACCGGATTGGGCGTGCTGTGGGGCCGTTACGACCTGCTGGAGGCCATGCCGCCGTGGCAGGGCGGGGGCGAAATGATCGCGCACGTCTCGAAAGAGCGCATCACCTATGCCGAGCCACCGCACCGCTTTGAAGCGGGTACGCCGGCCATTCTGGAAGTTATCGGGCTGAAAGCGGCCATCGATTGGCTGTCGCAGTGGGACCGTGAGGCTGCCGTGGCGCACGAAATGGCGCTGTATGAGCGCGCCCATGCGGGCCTGAAAAAGATCAATTCGGTGCGCATCCACGGCGAAGCGGCGGAGAAAGGCGCGATTCTGACCTTTTCTCTGGGGGCCGCCCACGCCCACGACGTTGCGCAAATCCTCGACCGCTACAATATAGCGGTGAGGGCCGGGACGCACTGCGCCGAACCACTGATGACGCGGTTGGGGGTGACCTCGACGGTGCGCGCCTCGATCGCCATCTACAATACCGAGGCTGAAATCGACGCGCTGATCGCGGCGGTCGAAAAGGCCCAGGGGTTTTTTGAGTAATGACCATGTCCAAGCACGAGATTATCTCCCTGTCCGGTGAAGACGAAACCTCTGAGACCGTTTCTGAAACGGCCCGGGAGACGGGACAGCCGGAACTGTTTGCGCCCGAAGAAACGACGGCGGTCGAACCGCTGGCGCAAGAGGAACTCGACCGCCTTACCGACGAACTGATCGCGTCGTTCAAGACCGTGTTCGACCCGGAAATCCCGGTCGACATCTACGAACTGGGCCTCATCTATCGCGTCGATATCAACGACAGCCGCGAAGTGGTCGTGGACATGACCCTGACCGCCCCGGGCTGCCCGGTGGCCGGTGAAATGCCGGGTTGGGTGCAGAATGCGGTGATGGGGGTGCGCGGGGTGTCGGAATGCCAGGTCAATCTGGTCTTCGATCCGCCGTGGGATTCGTCGAAGATGAGCGACGAAGCCAAACTCCAGTTGAACATGTTCTAGGGAGAGCGTCATGGAAACGACCGTTACCGTTCGTCCCCGCCGGCCGCGCCCGGCCATCGTCTCGCTGACCGATGCCGCCGCCGCGCAGTTCAAGGCCATTATGAGCCGCGCCGACAAGCCCTATGCGGGCCTGCGCGTCGGCGTGAAGCAGGGCGGCTGCGCCGGACAGGAATACGTGCTCAGCTATGCCGAAGCCGCCGATCCGCTGGACGAGGTGGTCAATGACAAGGGTGTGACCATACTGATCGAGCCTAAGGCGGTGCTGTATCTAGTCGGAACGGTTATCGACTATGAGACGACGAAGCTGGCGTCGAAATTCGTGTTTCAGAACCCGAATGAGACGGATGCCTGTGGCTGCGGCGAGAGTGTAACGATCAAGCCCGCAGCCACGGAATCCGAGTAAAATTGGGCTGCGGCGAGAGTGTAACGATCAAGCCTGCAGCGGCTGAGGAATAAAGGCGATGTCTGCGTCGCGACCGGTCAGCCAGTCGAGCGCCTCGTCTGCCGTGTCGAAATTACGCATCGTATCCTTGGGATAGAGGGCGTGGTTGGTCCGGATAGTTTCCTGCTCCACGGGATCGTGCGTCACGAAGGCGACGCGACGCCCCTGGGGCACATCGCGGGTCCAGTCCGCCCACACGCGTGCGAAACGCGCTGTATCCGCGTCTTCCATATGACCGGTGTAACGGCGCATGTCGATCAGCCGGTCATAGAGCCAGGGCTCGCCTATTTCGGCATAGGCGCGCAGAAACGCCTCGCATAGCTCGTCGCTGGGCATGGGCCCGAAGACGCGTGCGATAAGGATCGGATGGGTGTCATCCAGATAGACGCTCAGGCGGTATTTTTGCGGCATCGGTAAGCGGACTTTGTGATTTACCCGGCCAATGTAGACTAGAATACTTAAGAAAGCGCTAGCCGTTCCTGATAATGGAATGGCATTCCGAAATTTCTGTTATTCGGAGGGCGTGCTCAGCCATTCCAGCGCTTCATCCCGGTTGTCGAACAACTGGACATAGGCCTTGGGGAAGGCGTCGCCCAGAGCGTTCATGCGGGCGCGGTCGAAAGGGTCGCTGGAAATCAGCGCCAGGCGTTTGCGCGGCGGAGGCGGGGTTCCGGCGGCCTCAGCCAGCCATTTCGAGGCGCGCATCAGGTCGGCCAGTTCCACCACACCCTCGGCCGAACGCATGTCCATGATGCGGTCATAGGTCCACGGATGGCCAAGACTCTTATAGAGGTCGATCAGGCCCCCAACAAAGGCGTCGCTGCTGTAAGGCCCGCGTACGGCAATCATCAGCAGGTTTTTGTCGGGATCGATGCGATGGTTTATGCGGAACTGGGAAAGCAAGATACGGACCGTGAATTGGGGGGAAAAGTCGCGAACCAGTCGAGCGCCTCGCTTTCATGGGCGAAGACCCGGCGAACATCCTTCGGGAAAAGGGCGTCGGCAATCGGGGCGCGCACGCGGTCGAGAGCATCGGTGGTCAGGATGGCGACGCGACCCTGATAATCGGCATTCTGCGTCAATTCCGCCCACCATTGGGCCAGCCGTTGCAATTCGGCAAAGTCCGGCGTGCCGCTGCTGTGGCGATAATCGAAGAGGCGATCGTAGCGCCAGGGGCGGTCGAGGCGGGCATAAACGTCGATGACGCCATCGACAAAGACCCGGCTGTCGAACGCGCCACGCATGATGAAGTACAGCCGGTTACGCGCTTCATCCAGTCTGTGGCTCAGGCGAAATTTCAGGCTCATGACCGACAACGTGCGCGGGGAACAGGTGTTGCTTATAAAGACCCTTACGTTAAAAAATTGCTCATTTTCCGCCACTTGGTTGTGAAGACCCGAGAGATCAGGCCGGCACGGCCCCGTCGGTGATCATCACCGACGGCTCGACCGGGCCGCCGCGGGCTTCGGCGATCAGTTCCTGCGTGCGGCCTTCGATACGCGATTGCAGCAGCGCCATGAATTGCGACTTGTCGAGGCCGGGCGCGATCGGTTCGAGAAATTCCAGCACCGCCGTCCCGGACGTTTTCCGATATTGCGTCTCCTGCCAGAACAGGCCGAGATTGGTCGCCACCGGCACGACGGGGCGGTTGAAATTCCTGTACATGTGCCACACGCCGGAACGGTATTTGCGGTGCGTGCCCGGCGCGTTCAGGTGGCCCTCCGGGTAGATGAGGATATGGCGGCGGTCGCGGTCGGCTTCGGCCGAGCGCTGGCTGAGGGCCTTGCGCGCCTCGTGCCCGCCGCAGTTGTTAACGACGATGGCGCCCAGTTTGCGCAGCAGCGTGGCCATCAGCGGAAACTTCTCCAGATGGTCGCCAGTGACGAAGGCGACGTCCTCGAACTGCGAATAGAGGCAGAAGCCGTCGCCCCAGGACTGATGCTTGGCGGCGAAGATGACCGGCGTGTCGGGAACATTGTCGCGGCCGCGCACCTCAAGCCGTATGCCGGCCAGCACGCGCATCGCCCATACCATGCGCCGCGTGTAGCGCTGCACCGCCCACAGGACGGGCTTGCGTCCCGGCAGCAGCGACAGGCCGATAGCCATCAGGCTGTAGGCGATGGAAAAGGTCCAGTAGGCGACGGCGAACGCAAAAGCGCGCATGGCGATGTTCCATAGAAAAAGGCGTGACTCGGACGTCACGCCTTTTGTATCGCATGAATTTGAACGTTGTTCAAATTCTATTTTCAATCCGCAGATCAGGCGGCGTCGATGGCTTTCAGCGCGGATTCGGCGCAGGTGACCATGTTGCGGCCGCCATTCTTTGACTGATAGAGCGCCTTGTCGGCGCGATCGAGCAGGTCGTAGGCGTCTTCACCGTAGTCGCGTTGGGCGATGCCCACCGAAATGGTGACGGTGCCGAGATCTTCGTTGGTCGAGCGACGCTTCAGGACGCGCGAGGCGATTTCCTGACGGGCTTCATTGAGCAGGCGCTCGACGACGGCCATGCTTTCATTGGGGAAGATCATGGCGAACTCTTCGCCGCCGTATCGCGCCGCCATGCGCGGGGCGCGACCGATGCGCGACAGGACCGAAGCGACGTAGCGCAACACCTGATCGCCGGTTTGATGGCCCCAAGTGTCATTGAAGCGCTTGAAGTGGTCGATATCGAGCACGGCCAGGGTGATGCTCTTGCCGCCATCGGTGTCGCAGTGGCGCTCCAGCGCCTCATCGAACGACTTGCGGTTGGCGAGATTGGTCAGGGCGTCCGTCATGGCCTCAAGGCGCACCTGATCGAGGTGCTTGCGCAGGCGGGCCACTTCGCGCGACGATTCGCTGAGGCGGACTTCGAAACGGGTGTGCTGGCTGAGGATCTGCGTCGTGGCTTCGGTCAGGCTGTCGACCAGATTGCGCAGGCGTTGCGTGTCGGCGTCGCTGGTGATCGACGTGCGCGCGCCTTCCAGCGTCTCGTTGTAGTCTTTTTGCGCCCGCTGGGCTTCGGTGATGATTTCGCTGACCGACGCCAGTTCGCGCGTCAGGCGCAGACCGGCGTCTCGCACTTCATCATTAAGCTTGAGACGGGAAATAAACTTGGAGGCGAGGCTTTCGGAGATTTCCTCGGTGATCTTTTCGCCCGAACCGATCAGCCGCTGGATTTCCTGAGCCAGAGCCGAACTGGGGTCGCCCGCCACATAGAGCCAGATCTCGTAGTTGAGCGGCGTCGGCCAGACACCGTGCAGTTCCATCAGCCGGATGGCCTCCTGGGCCAGGCTGTAAGCATTGGGACTGCGTACGCTCACTTCTATGTCGTTGCTCATCAGGCTTCCTCTGTCACGAATCGGGTGACGCAGAACACCGTATGCGAATTTCTCTGACAGGCGGTTAACGCCGGGATTTATTTTTATTATAGCCTTATGCTCAGCGATAAGCGCTGCGCGTCATGAAGGCCGGAACGTGCCCACCGAAACCCGCGTATTCCGAAGGCTTAGCCATTGAATCGTCTGAGTCTTTTGAAGAGACCCGGACGGGGCGTTCCGTTTCAGGCGACTCATTGCGCGAAGAACGGGCGCGGGGCGCGGGCGCGGTATCGGCTGCCGATTTACGGCGGCGGGATTTTTTTTCGGGCGCCGGGGTGGGATCGACGACGGCCTCGACGCGTTCATCCTCGGGAGCGATTTCCGCTGCGGTTGCGACGATAGGGGAGGTCGCCGCCTCTTCCGGCCGGCCACGCTCGCGGCGCGGACGGGCGGAACGGTCGCGCTCGCCGCGGCCACGGGCAGGCTTTTCGCGGCCGGCCTTTTCGTGCTCCGGACGGGCGTCGGCCAGCGGCCCCCAATCGACTTCCAGTTCCAGCGTGTTCGGCTCTTTCTTGATCAGCTTCAACACCTTATCGTAGTTCTTCTCGTCGCTGGGCGAGAGGATCAGATAGGCTTCGCCCGTGCGTCCGGCGCGGCCCGTACGGCCGATGCGGTGCACGTAGTCGTCCGCGTGGTGCGGCACATCGAAATTGAAGACGTGGCTGACCGACGGGATGTCGAGACCGCGTGCGGCGACATCGGAAGCCACCAGCAGCTTGAGTTCACCGCTACGGAACGAATCGAGCGTTTTCATGCGTAGCGACTGATCGAGGTCGCCATGGATGGGAGCCGCATTGAAACCGTGCACGGACAAGGATTTGGCGACGATATCGACATCGGTCTTGCGGTTGCAGAAAACGATGCCGTTCTTGATGTCCAGCTTTTCCACCAGCGCGCGCAGCGCCATGCGCTTGGCCTTGGCCATCAGTTTGGCGTCGCTGTGCGGCACGCGGTAAACGTACTGGGTGATGTTTTCGTTCGTCGTGGCCGGACGCGAAACTTCGATGCGCACCGGGTTCTTCAGGAACTGTTCGGTCAGGCGCGTGATTTCCGGCGGCATGGTCGCGGAGAAGAACAGGGTCTGACGCGCCGGCGGGGTCAGCTTGAAGATACGCTCGATGTCGGGAATGAACCCCATATCCAGCATACGGTCGGCTTCATCGACGACCATCAGTTGCACGCCGTTGAGCATCACCTTTGAGCGCTCAAACAGGTCCAGCAGGCGGCCCGGCGTGGCGATCAGCACGTCGACGCCCTTGTCCAGCTTGGCGATCTGATCGGACATCGACACGCCGCCGATGAGCAGGGCCCAGTTCAGCTTGCAATATTTGGCGTATTTTTCAAAGGCTTCGGCAACCTGATCGGCCAGTTCGCGCGTCGGGGCCAGCACGATGGCGCGCGGCATACGGGCGCGCGAACGGCCCGAAGCCAGCTTTTCGATCATCGGCAGGGTAAAGGCGGCGGTCTTGCCCGTGCCCGTCTGGGCGATCCCCAGCACGTCCAGTCCGATCAGGGCGATGGGAATGGCCTGTTCCTGAATAGCGGTCGGCGTATCGTAGCCGGTGTCAGCCACGGCTTTCAGAATATCGGGATTGAGGCCTAGATCGGTAAACTTGGTCATTAAGGAGGTTGAGCCGTTTCAGACAGTCGAGGAAAAATTCAGCCCGCCACGCAGGGGCGAACACAGTGCATAGCACCGGTAAAGGCTTTGCGGCCTCTAGTAACAGATTTTACGTAAAAGGACAGAGATTTGTTGCGGTCGGCGCATTACACGTCCAGATCCTCGCCGACAAATTCGGCATTCTGCTGAATATACTTGAAACGCAGTTCCGGCTTGCGGCCCATCAGGGTTTCGACCAGGTCCTCGATGTCGCCCTCATTCTCGGGCAGGGTCACCCGCGCCAGGGTCCGCGTCTTCGGGTCCATGGTGGTTTCCTTGAGCTGCGCCGGCATCATTTCACCCAGCCCCTTGAAGCGGCCGATCTCCGGCTTCTTGCCCTTGAACTCGGTTTCGAGGATTTCGAGGCGGTGCGCGTCGTCCTTGGCATAGACGATCTTGGTGCCATGGCTGATGCGATAGAGCGGCGGCATGGCCAGATACAGGTGACCCTGACGGATCATCGACGGCATGGTGCGATAAAAGTAGGTGATGAGCAGAGAAGCGATGTGCGCGCCGTCGACATCGGCGTCGGTCATGATGACGATGCGCTCATAACGCAGGTCGTCTTCCTTGAACCGCGCGCCGGGCTGCACGCCCAGCGCCAGACCGAGGTCGGACAGTTCCTGATTCGACTTGGCCTTGTCGGCGGTGGCCGAGGCGATATTGAGGATCTTGCCGCGCAGGGGCAGGATGGCCTGCGTATTGCGGTTGCGCGCCTGCTTGGCCGAGCCGCCGGCCGAGTCGCCTTCGACGATGAACAGTTCGGTGCCGTGGGCGTCCTGACGCGCGCAGTCGGCCAGCTTGCCCGGCAGGCGCAGCTTGCGCGTCGCCGAAGCGCGCTGGACTTCCTTGTCCTTGCGCTTTTTCAGGCGCTCCTCGGCGCGCTCCACAACGAATTGCAGCAGGCGGTCGGCCTGCTTGGGCGAGCTGATCAGCCAGTGGTCGAACGGGTCGGCCAGCGCCTTTTCGACAAGGCGCTGGGCCTCGCTGGACGAGAGGCGGTCCTTGGTCTGGCCCTGGAATTCCGGGTTCTTGATGAAGACGGAGATGACCACGCCAGCCTGAGCCACCACGTCTTCCGCCGTGACGATGCCGCCGCGCTTGTCGCCGGTCATTTCGGCATAGGCCTTCAGCGAACGCGTGAGGGCGGCGCGCAGGCCGGCCTCGTGCGTGCCACCGTCCGGCGTCGGGATGGTGTTACAGTAGGACTGGGTGAAGCCGTCAAACTCGCCGAAACCGGCGCCGGACCAGGTCACCGCCCATTCGACCGCTCCGGCTTCGCCTTTGCGCTCGACGCGGCCGGAGAAGATGTCGGTGACGGTCTCGGTTTCCTGCACGCGCTCGGCCAGATAGTCGGCCAGGCCGTTGGGGAAGTAGAACCTGTCTTCCGCCGGGGTGTGGTCGGCGATCTGGCTGGGGTCGCATTTCCAGTGGATCTGCACGCCGCGGAACAGATAGGCCTTGGCCTTGGCCATGCGGTACAGACGCGCCGGCTTGAAATGCGCGCCGACGCCGAAGATGTCCTCGTCCGGTTTGAATCGTTCGCGGGTGCCGCGTTTCTTCGACGGGCCGATCTGCTGGATGGGGCCCTGGCTGAGGCCGCGCGAAAAGATCTGCTGCCATTCGAAGCCGTCGCGCCACACCGTGACTTCCAGCCGTTCAGACAGGGCGTTAACCACCGAGACGCCGACGCCGTGCAGGCCGCCGGAGGTTTCATAGGCCTTGCCGGAGAACTTGCCCCCGGAGTGCAGCACGGTCATGACGACTTCCAGCGCCGACTTGCCCGGATATTTGGGGTGGGGATCGACCGGGATGCCGCGACCGTCGTCGCGCACCGACAGATAGCCCTCGGCGTCCAGTTCGACCCAGATAGCCTTGGCGTGACCGGCCACGGCTTCGTCCATGGCGTTGTCGAGCACTTCGGCGAACAGATGGTGCAGCGCCTTTTCGTCCGTGCCGCCGATATACATGCCCGGACGCTTGCGCACCGGCTCAAGACCTTCCAGCACCTCGATGGCGTCCGCCCCGTAACCTTCCGCGGTCATTGCCGAAGGAGCGGCGGGTGGAGTAGCCGGTTGCGGTGCTTTCGTCGGTTCGGCCTTCGGCGCAGCTTCGGTCGCCGTTGCGGGCTTTTGGGGCTCGGACGGTTGAGGGGCCGGGGCGTCGCCGCCGAACAGGGACGGTTGGGGAGGCGTAGTGGACATGCGTGTACTGTGGACCGATTCGGTGAATTTCCATCCGGCAGCCGGTGGAGAACAGGAACAATCCATAAACAAAAAGGCCGCAAACCCCAAGGGGCTTGCGGCCGATTTCTGTGGCTTAATGCCTGTTGGCTTAGAACGCCGCCTTGATGGTCAGAGCGATCTGCTCCTTGGCAACGTTGCGACCGTCAGCGGTCCAGCCCATGTCGTGGTCGCCGGTGTCCCAGTAACGGGCGTCGATCGACAGGTTTTCAGTCAGAGCGTAGCCGAGGCCGACGTTCCAGGTGGTGTAGTCACCGCCGTCCAGCTCTTGCTTGCCCATGGCGCCCGAAACCGACCACTTGTCGGTCAGCGGGTAAGCCGCGTTCAGCTCGTAGTAGGGGTTTTCCAGCGTTTCCCAGTTGGTGTACATGGCCGCGCCGATCGAGCCCTTGCCCATCGGATGCGTGAAGCCCGCCTTCAGTTCACCGAAGTTCAGGTCGTCTTCGTCCGGATAGGCGTAGTAGATGGCGCCGAAGTCGAAGGCCCAGTTACCGACGGTCGGCTTAACGCCGGCGTACACGTCGACTTCCAGCGAGGCGTCGCCGCCGAAATCGACGTTCGAAGCCCAGGTGCCGGCGTAGAAGGAGCCGTTGGTGTAGTCGATGCCGCCCTGAACAGCCGCTTCCTTGTCCGACTGCGAGATGCCGCGCCAGACATAGTTGTTGGTGGCGGCGATGTTGTAGCTCAGAGCGCCTTCGGCCGAAGCAGCGCCGGCAACCAGAGCGCCAGCGGCGACGGCAGCAGCGAGGAGGAACTTCTTCATGATCTGTATCCTGTTTTATGGTTCAGATTATATCGTCCGCAGTACGCAACCGCGGCGTAAATCGAAGATGAATGTAGCAATTTTTCCGTAGTGTGCCAGACCCCGGCGAAGGTTTGGCTTCTCTTGATGTAAAATTGTCACGAATCCCTAACGCGGAGTGAGCGGAGTTAGGAGCTTTGTATCTGTCTGATATAATTTGTTAATTTTTAAAAATTCTTGCGGCGACGAATTGTATGTGTTGCAAATGTGGCGGAATGGCCATGCGGCATACCGTTACTTTTTCGCCGCAGCGCGCAAAAAGCGAGTGGTCAAATACGAAAAAACCGCCTGCGCGAACGCAGGCGGTTTCATATGGAAGCCGGGTTTTGGCTTAGAGCGAGATGATTTAAAGTGGAAACATCATCTCGCTCTCAGTTTTTGAGTGGTCGCGCAATTTTTCCGAAAAGGGGTGCCCACTTTATCGGATTGCGCTCTAGAAGGCGGCCTTCAGGCTCAGCACCACGCGCTCGTCGCTGTAGGGCGTGTCCACGTCGGTGTCGTGGTAACGCAGGTCGAGCGACAGGTTGGACGTCAAGCTATAGGCGCCGCCGACGTTCCAGGTGTTGTAGGTGCCGTAGTCACCGAAGGCGCCCGAAACCGAGAGTTTCTCGGTCAGCGGATAGGCGGCGTTGACTTCGAAATAGTCTTCGAAATTGTCATCGGTGTTGAAGTAGGCCGCGGCGCCGATGGTGCCCTTGCCCAGCGGATGGCTGACGCCCAGTTTCACTTCTTCGAAATTGATGTCGTCTTCCTGCGGATACAGGTAGGCCAGTACGCCGATATCGAAGGTGAAGTTGCCCGCCGTCGGCTTGATGCCGGCATACAGATCCAACTCGTAATCCGCATCGCCGCCGAAATCGACGTTGGACGCCCAGGTGCCGGCGTAGAAGATGCCGTTCGTGTAGTCGATACCGCCCTGGATGGCGGCATTCTCGTCCGTCTGGGTGACGCCGCGCCAGACATAGTCCGTCGTGACGCCGATATTGTAGCTGAGCGTGCCTTCGGCCGAAGCCGCGCCTGCCGTCAGCAGACCAAGAGCGGCAACCGCCGCAACGCAAACCTTTTTCATGATGACTTCCTCATTTTTTCTGGAGCCACCTGAACATTTCCCCTGTACGCCCCGACGTAGTTGAATTTTTTGTGACGCCGTTATTTTACAGTACAGTTGTGTTTCGGTTTGCCAATAGTGTGATTAATAAACAGAGCGTGTGTGGTAATTTTGCAAATAAAGAGAATTTTGTTTTAATTGATACAAGCGTTAATGGGTGTAATCTAAATAGAAATGGGGCGCTCATTGAGCGCCCCATCTGTAAGCTTACTTAAATGTAGTGCTTAGTGGTGCACTTCGTCATGCAGAGCCGAGTCGAGACCCGCTTCTTCATCCGCTTCCGACACGCGCAGGCCCGTGGTGAACTTGCAGATGACGAGGATGATCAGGGTGCCGATGGCCGACCACAGGATGGTGTAAACCAGGCCCATGATCTGGGTCATGACGTTGGCGCCTTCCGACAGGCTGTTGATAGCCGGATCGGCGAACACGCCGGTCAGGACAGCGCCAAGAGCGCCACCCGCACCGTGGATGCCGAAGGCGTCCAGCGAGTCGTCGTAGCCGAGCAGCTTCTTCACCCACGACGCGAAGACGTAGCAGACCGGGCCGGCGATCAGACCGATGATCAGGGCACCGGTCGGGTTGACGAAGCCCGCAGCCGGGGTAATGGCGACCAGACCGGCCACCAGACCCGACAGGATACCGAGCAGCGACGGCTTGCGGCGGATGGTCCACTCGACCAGCTTCCACGACAGGGCGGCGGCGAGCGCGGCCAGGATCGTGTTCAGCAGGGCGGCGGCGCCGATGCCGTCCGGGGTCCAGGCGGAGCCGGCGTTGAAGCCGATCCAGCCCACGAACAGGAGAGCGGCACCGATCATGACGAAGATCAGGTTGTTAGGCGCCATTTCTTCGGTGCCGTAACCCTTACGACGGCCGAGGAACAGGGCCGCGACCAGACCGGCCACACCCGAATTGACGTGAACGACCGCGCCGCCGGCGAAGTCCAGCACGCCCATGCCGCCCATGAAGCCGCCGCCCCAGACCTGGTGGCAGATCGGCGCGTAGACGAAGACCGACCACAGGGCCATGAACAGCAGCAGGCCCGACAGCTTGATGCGTTCGGCGAAGGCGCCGGTGATCAGGGCCGGGGTGATGATGGCGAAGGTCATCTGATAGGAGATCCACAGCATTTCAGGCAGGCCGGGGGCCAGGCTGAAAGCGGTTTCCTTGGTGACGCCCTTCAGCAGAACCGTGTCGAAGCCGCCGATGAACTTATTGACGGTTTCGCCCGGAATGCCGAACAAATCGCCACCCACGCCGAAGGAGATCGAATAGCCGACCACGTACCACAGGAGGCCGGCGACGCACGACACGGCGACGGACTGGGTAACGGTGGCGATGACGTTCTTTTTACGCACCATACCGCCGTAGAACAGGGCCAGACCCGGCAGGGTCATCATCAGAACGAGGGCGGTGGACAGGAAGACGAAAGAAGACGACGCCAGATCGATTTCCAGAGGCGCCTGGTGAGCCAGAAGGGCCGGAGCGGGCGCTTCGGCTTCCGCCACCGGAGTGGCTTCCGGAGCCGCAGCCGATTCCGAAACCGCGGCTTCGGAGGTGACAGCCGCTGCGTGAGCGACAGTGACGACCGGAGCCGCCATGAGGAGCGCCGCGGAGGCCGCGACCACTCGTGAAAGTTTAATCCACGTTTTCAAGTTATCCCCCTTGGATAATGCGGATGTTGCACTCGCGAAGAGTGCCGCCATCAGATTGTTTCGCAAAGAGTTTTATTAAGATGAAACAGGGGGGAGGGACGCTGGGGAAGATATTGCGTCATTTATGTGTCAATATGGGGCGCTCATACGCGCAAACCCTGAAAATCAATTTGGTATCATTTGATACTATATAAGTTTCATTTGAAATTAAATTTAACTTTGCTCAGCATGTGGAATGAGATGGCCTTCAGGAGGGCGGCCAACGAAACAAGCCGCCCCGGATTGGAGCGGCTTGCCTTGTAAAATCAATCTCTTGCGGGAAGAGACTAAGATTAGCCCTTATAGTACATTTCGAACTCGATCGGGTGCGGACGCAGTTCGAAGGCCATCACTTCTTCCATCTTCAGTTCGATGTAGGAGTCGATGAAGTCGTCGTCGAACACGCCGCCCTTCTTGAGGAAGGCGCGGTCCTTGTCGAGGTTGTCGAGCGCTTCACGCAGCGAACCGCAGACTTCCGGCACCGACTTCTGCTCTTGCGGCGGCAGGTCGTACAGGTTCTTGTCGGCGGCGGGGCCCGGATCGATACGGTTTTCGATACCGTCGAGGCCGGCCATCAGCAGGGCGGTGAAGGTCAGATAGGGGTTGCCCAGCGGATCGGGGAAGCGCGCTTCGATACGCTTGCCCTTCGGCGAGGACACCCACGGAATACGGATCGAGGCCGAACGGTTGCGGGCCGAATAGGCCAGCTTCACAGGGGCTTCGTAGCCGGGGACCAGACGCTTGTAGGAGTTGGTCGAGGGGTTGGCGAAGGCGTTGATGGCCTTGGCGTGCTTGATGATGCCGCCGATGTACCACAGGCACAGGTCCGACAGACCGGCATACTTGTCGCCAGCGAACAGCGGCTTGCCGCCCTTCCAGATCGACTGGTGGACGTGCATGCCCGAACCGTTATCGCCGAACATCGGCTTCGGCATGAAGGTCGCGGTCTTGCCGTAGGCGTGGGCGACGTTCTGGACGACGTACTTGTAGAGCTGCAGGCGGTCGGCCATGGTCAGCATGTCCGAGAACTTCAGGCCAAGCTCGTGCTGGGCCGGCGCCACTTCGTGGTGGTGCTTTTCCGGTTCCATGCCCAGTTCGCCCATCACGGCCAGCATTTCACCGCGCAGGTCCTGAGCGGAGTCGATCGGATTGACGGGGAAATAGCCGCCCTTCGGGCCCGGACGGTGACCCATATTGCCTTCCGGATACTCCTTCGAGGAGTTGCCCGGCAGTTCGTAGGAGTCGAACGAGAAGCCCGTATTGTTCGGAGCGATCGACCACTTGACGTCGTCGAACAGGAAGAACTCGGCTTCCGGACCGAAATAGACGGTGTCGCCGATGCCGGCCGACTGAACGTAGGCCAGGGCCTTCTTGGCGATCGAGCGCGGATCGCGGTTATAGGGCTCGTTGGTGTCCGGATTGATGACGTCGCAGAACAGGAAGAGGGTCGTCTGCTGATAGAACGGATCGATATAGGCCGTCTTCAGGTCCGGGCGCAGCTTCATGTCGGATTCGTTGATGGCCTTCCAGCCGGCGATCGACGAACCGTCGAACATGGTGCCGTCGTTGAGGAAGTCGTCATCGACGAGATCGATGTCGAAGGTCACATGCTGCATCTTGCCGCGAACGTCGGTGAAGCGGACGTCGACATATTTGACGTCCTTTTCCTTGATGAGCTTGAGAATGTCTGCTGCGGTCATTTTTTGACGCCCTGGGTTCTTGGTTGGGTAGTATGAGGAGGATCAGACCGCCTGCGGTCCGGACTCCCCGGTGCGGATGCGAACGACGTCGATGATGTCGCTCACAAAAATCTTGCCGTCGCCGATCTTGCCCGTGCGCGCGGCGGTCTGGATGGCCTCAAGCGCGGCCGGAGCCAGGTCGTCGGCAACCACGAGTTCGATTTTGATCTTCGGCAGAAAATCAACAACATATTCCGCCCCCCGATAGAGTTCGGAATGTCCTTTCTGGCGGCCATATCCCTTGGCTTCCAGCACGGTCATACCCTGCACGCCGATTTCCTGAAGGGCTTCCTTCACTTCGTCGAGCTTGAAAGGTTTGATGACAGCTTCGATCTTTTTCATGAGCAATCCTGGTCACGACCGTTAACAGCGAAATTCTTTTGCATTGCGACAGATTGCAAGCCAGATTCCGGCACAACGGCTCACTTGACTGTAAAGATTTATTACGATGCGTGAGCGCACCCGTCCTGCCTTTAGCCGCAGTCGGAAGCAAATTCAAAAGGAAAATACGCCTGTTAGCCGATTTCGACGCAGCGGTGGCTTTCCCGCGCTGCGCGGCGCGCACCATCTGCGGTATATGATTTCCGGTGAAATTAAATCAGGCGGTGCGTGAAGTAAAGAGCCCGCCGGCCAAGGAGTCAGCCCAGCCCCAGATCGTAGTTGAAACTGAGGGAAAGGCGCGGCTGTGCGCCGCGGTTGGTGGCGACCTCATGGCGCAGCCAGCTTTCCCAGATGAGCAGGGTGCCGCGTTGCGGCGCGACCGGCATCAGCACCTGACGATAGGGCCGGGCCGAAGGCAGGCGTTGGGGCGCGTGCATCATGAAGCCCAGGCGCGGGTCCTCGAATTGCAGCGCGCCGGCGCCCTCGGGAATGTGGAGATAGAGGGTGCCCGAAAACGTGCTGTAAGGATGGATGTGCCCGGAATGCGCGCCGCCGGTATCCAGCCGGTTGATCCACAGGCTCTGGAGGTGCGGGGTCTTGCCGCGCAGGTCCAGTTCCATCAGCCGGGCATAGAGCAGGACCTGAATATCCAGAAGGCTGACCAGTTCTGAAAAGACCGGGTCTTCGGTCCTCAGGTCGACTATGCTTTCATAGGAGGTGTAGCCGAGATAGCCCTGAGCGGCGGCCCAGTCGCGTCCGGCCGTATCACCGGCGGCGGTGCGTTCACAGGCCGCTTCAAGGCGCGTCAGGAGCGGATCGGCCGAGGTGCCGCCCAGTTCGGAGCGATAGACCTCGGTGACGAACAGTTGCAGCAGAGTGGCGGCGGCCGGAATCTCTT
Organism: Asticcacaulis sp. AND118; assembly: GCF_020535245.1. Lineage (GTDB taxonomy): Bacteria > Pseudomonadota > Alphaproteobacteria > Caulobacterales > Caulobacteraceae > Asticcacaulis. The sequence continues at coordinate 1,531,332 of NZ_CP084910.1, forward strand.
TCATGCCTTTCTCCTTATCCGGTCTTGCCGCAAAAAGAAAACCCCCGGACCGTGAAGTCCGGGGGTTTGTCTTTCGATCCGTGTAGGGATCTTAGTATTCGTACGAGTCTTCGATCGCCTGACCGGCGCCACCTTCGAGAAGGTCGGCGGCAGCGGCTTCATCGGCCATGCGGTCTTCTTCGAACTGCGACGCGATGACGTTCTCGCCCGAAGCCTGACGTTCGGCTTCATCGGCCGAGCGCGCGATGTTGATCGTGATCGAGATCGAGACTTCGGCGTGCAGGCGCACCTTGAGGGCGTGCAGGCCGAGGGTCTTGATCGGCGTGTCGAGCACGATCTGGTTGCGTTCGACCTTGCCGCCGGTTTCGGCGATCGCCTCGGCAACGTCACGGCCGGTAACCGAACCGTAGAGCTGGCCGGTTTCGCCAGCCTGACGGATCATGACGTACTGCTGACCGTCCAGTTCGGCGCCTTGCTTTTCAGCGGCTGCCCTGGCGGCAGCGTTGCGGGCGACGATCTGTTCCTTTTGCGCTTCGAAGAACTTGAGGTTCTGGGCGTTGGCGCGCAGGGCCTTGTGGCGCGGCAGCAGGAAGTTACGGGCAAAACCGTCCTTTACGGAAACGACTTCGCCGATGTGACCGAGGTTTTCGACTCGTTCCAGGAGAACAACTTTCATGGGGTCGTCTCCTTATTTCACGACGTAGGGCAGCAGTGCCAGGAAGCGGGCGCGCTTGATGGCCTTGGCCAGTTCACGTTGCTTCTTCTGCGACACGGCGGTGATGCGCGACGGCACGATCTTGCCGCGCTCGGAAATGTAACGCTGCAGCAGCTTCACGTCCTTGTAGTCGATCTTCGGCGCGTTGGCGCCGGAGAACGGGCACACCTTGCGGCGGCGGAAAAACGGACGGCGGGCCGGAGCGGAGCCGACGGGCGAACCGACGGTGGCGGGGGTGGTGTCTTCAGCCATCTTCAGATCTCCTTATTGCTCGACGGTTTCAGCACGGTCAGTGCGTTCGCCACGCTCAGGGCGTTCCGGACGGTCGCGACGCGACAGAACCGGTGACAGCTCCAGATCCAGCTCTTCGACGCGGACGGTCATGAAGCGGATGACGTCTTCGTTGATCGACAACTGACGTTCCATTTCCTTGACGGCGGCCGCCGGTGCATCGATGGACAGCAGCGAGTAGTGCGCCTTGCGGTTCTTCTTCACGCGGTAGGTGAGATTGCGCAGACCCCAGTATTCGATCTTGGCGACCGAGCCGCCCAGTTCTTCGAGCAGCGCCTTGAGGGTATCGTTGAGAGCTTCCGCCTGTTGCGGCGAAATGTCCTGCCGTGCGAGCACGACGTGTTCATAAAGTGCCATTTGGTCCTCTTCCGTTGAGCGGGGTGGCGCGCACCCGGGCGGAAGTCCCGGACACACGATGGATCATGGCTTCTCACAACGAGAGATGACCACCACGCAAGCGAAGCGGGCGCTATAGTCGATAGCGCCCAAAAAAGCAAGCCCAGGCAATCGTATGAAAACGGACTGCAAATGGCCCTTTTCTGCGCTTTGGGTGCGCACGTACTCAAGTACGCCGCGCGCCGGTTCTCGAAAGGCACCCTTTTCGCCGCGTTTTGACGCGATTGCGGCTTTCTATTTCAGGCTGTCGGCGGCGGCCAGCAGGCTGGGGACGTGCGTCGCGGCATTGCCGGAATCGTGGACGAAGGCGACCTTACCGTCCTTGCCGATGATGTAGGAGACGCGGCTCGACATCGGCATGGCCGGCATCTTGGCGTCGTATTTCTCGGCGATCTTTGCGCCCTTGTCGGAGCCAACGGGGAACTTGCCACCGCAGTCGGCGCTGGAGAACTTCTTCAGCGTCGGGACGTCATCGGCGGACAGACCGACCACACTGATCTTTTTGGCCTTGAACTTGTCCATGTTTTCGGAGAACTGACGCGCCTCCAGCGAGCAACCGCCGGTGAAAGCCTTCGGGTAGAAGTAGACGACGACCGGGCCCTTTTTCAGGGCGCTCTTCAGCGAAAAGTCATGGGTAGCGCCGTTGGTGGCGGCCTCGACCGTGAAATCGGGGGCCTTGTCACCGACCTTCAGCGCGGCAAAGGCGGGCGAAACGGCGGTGAGGGCGAGGGCGGCGGCAATCAGGGCGGGGCGGAAGGTCATGGTGGCATCTCCTTTGTGACTTTCTGTTATACGCCAGTTTTCGCGGCCTGGCTCAGATTATTGCCGAGTGATTTTGGCATCAGGTGATTTTGACTTGTAATTTGCAATCGGTTTGTGTGGTTGCGGATTGCAAGTGAGGCGTTTCGCTTTCAGTAGGCGGGGTTATGCTTTTCGATGAAGGACACCACCGCTTCGATGGTCTGGACGCGGGTGGGTTCGCGCGACAGATGATGGTCCTCGGCCTTGAGCAGGACGAATTCGACGGACTTGCCGGCCTTTTGCAGGGCGTCGCGCATGCGGTAGCTCTGATCGATGGGGACCACCGTATCGTCCTTGCCGTGGATCAGTTGCACCGGAATGGTGACATTGGCGGCTTTCAGATCCGGTGAAACCGCATCCCAGTTCGCAGTATCGCCGAGAAAGCGTTTCCAGTAGAGGACGTTGCGCGATGTCTTGTCATATCCGACCGAGGCCTCTTCGGCGCGGATCATGGCTTTAAGGTTGGTGACCGGCGCGATGCCGCTGGCGCAACGATAGACGCCCGTGTCGATGGCGGCCCCGGCCATGGCCGCATAACCGCCGTAGGAAGCGCCGACGATGCACACGCGTCTGGCGTCGATCGTGCCTTCTCTGGCCAGATGACGCACGCCATCCGACAGGTCGGTCTGCATCTTGCGGCCCCATTCGCCATAGCCCTTTTCGATAAAGGCATTGCCATAGCCGTCGGAGCCGCGGAAATTGGGTTGCAGCACGGCATAGCCGCGCGAGGCGATGGCCTGCGCCATCCAGTCATAGCCGATATCGTCATAGGCTTGAGGGCCGCCGTGCGGCAGGACGATCAGCGGCAGGTTCCTGGCCTCGCGGCCGGGCGGCAGGGTCAGGAAGGCCGGGATGTCCAGTCCGTCGGCCGCCTTGTAGGTAAGCTTACGCTTCTCGGCGACCCACTCGGACGGCACGTTGGGGCGGGTTTCGCCTACACCCTTGAAGGTGCGGTTGACATAATCGATGAAGTAGTAGGAGCCGGGGTCGCCGGGCCCTTCACCATAGACGATGATTTTCTTTCCGTCGTCGGAGACATCGACGAGTTCGCGGTAGGTATAGTCGGGCATGCCCTTTTCGATCAGGCGCGGCAGTTGCGCCAGATCCGGCGCGAAGAAGGTGTAGACCGGACCGTCCGGCGTATGGTTGGTGAAGCCCGCCAGTTTGCGCGTCGCCGGATGATAAAAGGCGGACACGTTGTCGCCTCTGGCCTCCAGAGGCTCGCTGAAACGGCCGTCGGGGAAGACTTCATAATAGTTGCCGGCCTTTTCGCCGGCATTGATATGGACCAGCACCGACTCCTCGTCCCGCCCGCGACCGACCAGGGACGGAATGTCGAGCCTCTGCTTTTCGCTGTAGATCGAGCGCCATTTGCCGTCCTGTCGGTAACGCAGGGTCCACACCTTTTCATCGCGGTCGAATTCGGAGCGGGCCATGATCTCACCGTCGCCGCGCACGATCCAGTCTACGATATGGCGCGGGTCCTCATCCATCTTCAGGCCCCGCCCGGTATTCAGGTCGAAGCTGTAGAGGCTGCGCAGCCCTTCGCCCTCCATCTTTACATTGGACGCCGTGACACGATAGCGATCCTTGACCTTGATACGATAAAAATCGCCCATGACGATGGGGTAATAGCCGTCCATATTGCGGTACATGGCGAAGGTCTTGCCGTTGGGAATATCGAGGATCTGCCCCAGAAAATATTCGCTTTTGCCGCCGACGAAGTCGCGGATATCGACTGTCTGCGACGAAATCAGGATGATGCGCGTTTCGTCGCCCCAGAACAGGCTGCGCACCTTGACGTCGCCCACCCGGAGGGCTTTGAAATCGTCCTTCTCGATATCGAGGTCCATGACCAGACGATCGGTGCCGTAACCCTTGATAAGGGCCAGTCTCTTACCGTCCGGCGACAGCGACACCTTCTCGATATCGGGCCGTTTACCAAAGGCCGTCAGCGGCGGCGGCGCGCCTAACGGGTGGGTTGAAGGCTTGTTCTGGGCTGCCGCCGAAAAGGCGCAGGCCATCAGCGCGCCCGTAAAGACGGTGTTCTTCAGTATTTTCATGTGACTCCCCCGAAGTCCGTAGAAGGCGGCACCCCTGCCGCCGCATCTTCCCGTGCATGGCTTTTACGGTGTCCTGCGGCATTCTACAACCGCTTTCACCTGTCGATCGCGATGCGGTTGTGGAGCACTGGCGGCTCGCAAAGGCGCAAATCTCTTGCCCTTGGGGGCGGATTGGCCTAACCCATGCCGCTCAAATCAACCGGTCGGGACAGACTTTACATGACACTGGCATTTGTTTTTCCGGGGCAGGGCTCTCAGAGCGTCGGCATGGGGGGCGAGCTTTTCGACACCTTCGCCGCAGCCCGTGACGTCTTCGGCGAAGTCAATGAAGCGCTGGGGCAGGATCTGCTGAAGCTGATGCGCGAAGGCCCCGAAGCCGACCTGACCCTGACCGAAAACGCCCAGCCGGCCCTGATGGCGACCTCGCTGGCGGTGGTGCGCGTGCTCAAGGCCGATTTTGGCGTGGACGTGTCGCGGGCGGCTTTCTGCGCCGGGCACTCTCTGGGTGAATATTCGGCGCTGGCGGCGATGGAGGTGCTGACCCTCACCGATGCGGCGAAGCTCCTGAAACTGCGTGGTCAGGCCATGCAGCGCGCCGTGCCGGTGGGGCAGGGGGCCATGGCGGCGCTGATCGGAGCCAAGGCCGATCTGGCTCTGGCCGAAGCCGCCTGCGAAGCCGGGCGTGCAGCGGGCGTCGTGGTCGTGGCCAATGACAACAATGCCGGTCAGGTGGTGATTTCGGGCGAAAAGGCCGCGGTCGATCTGGCGGTGGAAAAGGCCAAGGAACTGGGCGCAAAAGCCATGCTGCTCAACGTATCCGCCCCCTTCCACAGCCCGCTGATGCAGCCGGCGGCGGAGGAAATGGCAGCAGCCCTCGCCAGGACGACGATGCACGATCCGAAATCGGTGCTGGTGGCCAATGTCACGGCGCAGGCCGTGGGCGACAAGGCGCAATACGCGCCGTTGCTGGTCGAGCAGGTGACAGGCCGGGTGCGCTGGCGCGAATCGGTGCAGTGGCTGGCTCAGGCAGGCGGCGTGACGAAATTCGCCGAACTGGGCGCGGGCAAGGTGCTGACCGGCATGATCAAGCGTCTGGCCCCCGATGCCGAGGCCGTGGCGGTCAATGGGCCTGCCGACTTCGAGGCGTTTGCCAGGAGTTTGTAAGTTTTTTAGACACGGAAAACACGGAAAGTACGGACTTCATTGCGTGGGAGTCAGGAGCCTGAAAGGCTAACGACATCCTGCCGATGCCAAAGATTTGTGGCGCTGCGCGCCGAAGTTTCAGTCTGTGCCGTCCGTGCTTTCCGTGTTTTCCGTGGTATTAAATCCTTCTCACAGGAGACACATATGTTTGAACTGACCGGCAAGACGGCGCTGGTGACCGGCGCGACCGGTGGTCTGGGGGCGCAGATCGCCCGTGCGCTGCACAAGCAGGGCGCCAAGGTCGTGCTTTCGGGCACGCGCGAAAACGTCCTCAACGATCTGGCCGCCGAACTGGGTGAAGGCGCGTCCGTCGCCGCCTGCAACCTGTCGGACCCTGAGCAGGTCGATGGTCTGATCGCCAAGGCCGAGGCCGCGGCGGGTTCGCCGCTCGACATCCTCGTCGCCAATGCCGGCATCACCAGGGACGGCCTGATCCTGCGTATGAAGGACGAAGACTGGGAGACGGTGATCAAGGTCAATCTTGAGTCCTATTTCCGCCTGTCGCGCGCCGCCGTGAAAGGTATGATGAAGCGTCGCCAAGGCCGCATCATCGGTATCACGTCGGTGGTGGGCGTCATGGGCAATCCGGGCCAGACCAACTATGCCGCCTCCAAGGCCGGCATGATCGGTTTTTCCAAGGCGCTGGCTCAGGAAGTCGCCTCGCGCAACATCACGGTCAACTGCATCGCGCCGGGCTTCATCGCCTCGCCGATGACCGAGGTGCTGAACGCACAGCAACGCGAAGGCATCCTGTCGAAAATTCCTGCAGGTGCACTCGGTGAAGGCGCCGATATCGCCGCCGCCGCCGTCTATCTCGCCAGCAACGAAGCCGGCTACGTGACGGGTCAGACCCTGCACGTAAACGGCGGCATGGTGATGATTTAACCTCTCCATCACGTCTTTGTTGTGAACGACTGACTTTTTAGCCGCTGAAAATGGCTTGAAACCTGCCCAGTGTGTGCATAAAAGGCAGTTGGCTTAGATTCCGATACCCGGCCCCTGCAAAGCCATAAGCCGCTTTGGGTCGTGTTTATATAACCTGTTAGAGGGCCTGATATGTCTGAAGTTCTTGAACGTGTTCGCAAGATTGTGATCGATCATCTGGACGCCGATCCGGATAAGGTCACGGAGAAGGCGAGCTTCATCGACGATCTGGAAGCCGACAGCCTCGACATCGTTGAGCTGGTCATGGCTTTCGAAGAAGAATTCGACATCGAAATTCCCGATGATTCGGCCGAGCACATCCTGACCGTTGGCGACGCCGTCAACTATATTCAGGAAAAGCTCTCCGCTTAATCTGAATTACCGGATTGAGGGCGTGGTTTCGACGGTAGATGCCGCATCGAAGCCGCGCCCTTCTGCTATTTGCATAACAGGACTGGATTTAAATGGTTCGTCGCGTCGTCATCACGGGTTTGGGTCTTTTGTCGCCTCTGGGCAACGGGGTCGATATTTCCTGGAAGCGTTTGCTGGATGGGCAGTCGGGCGCGGGGAATATCACCGCCTTCGACACCACCGACTATGCCTGTACGGTAGCCTGTGAAATCCCCACGGTCGAAGGCCGCGGCGGCGGCGGTCCGGATATCGAAGGCTCTTTCGATGCGTCCAAGGTGCTGTCGCCCAAGGAACGCCGCAAGATCGACGACTTCATCCTCTACGCCATTGCGGCGGCGGATGAGGCGCTGAACGACGCCGACTGGCACCCGGAAAGCGCCGAAGATCAGGAACGCACCGGCGTCATGATCGGTTCGGGCATCGGTGGCCTCGGCATCATCGCCGATACGGCGCTGGAGCTTCAGGCCAAGGGCCCCAAGCGCATCTCGCCCTTCTTCATCCCGTCCTCGTTGATCAATCTTGCCTCCGGTCAGGTGTCGATCCGTCACGGCCTCAAAGGGCCGAACCATTCGGTCGTCACGGCCTGCGCCACCGGCGCGCACGCCATCGGCGACGCCGCCCGCCTGATCAAGTCCGGCGATGCCGACGTCATGGTTGCCGGCGGCGCCGAATCGGCCATCGTGCCCATTGGCATCGCGGGCTTCATCGCCTGCCGCGCCCTGTGCACGGCCTTCAATGACGAACCGACCAAGGCTTCGCGCCCCTATGACAAGGACCGTGACGGCTTCGTCATGGGCGAAGGGGCAGGCGTCGTGGTGCTCGAAGAATACGAACACGCCAAGGCGCGCGGCGCGAAGATTTACGCCGAAGTGCTGGGTTATGGCCTGTCGGGCGACGCCTATCACATCACTGCCCCGTCGGAAGACGGCGACGGAGGCTATCGCGCCATGGTCGCGGCGGCCAGAAATGCCGGCATCGACCCGACCGAGATCGACTATGTCAACTCGCACGGCACCTCGACCATGGCCGACGGCATCGAACTGAAGGCCATCGAGAAGTTCCTGGGGGCGCGCGCGGCCACCGGCACGGTGTCCTCGACCAAGTCGGCCATCGGCCACCTGCTGGGTGGCGCGGGCGCGGTCGAAGCCATCTTCTGCGCGCTGGCCATCCGCGATCAGGTCGCGCCGCCGACCATCAATCTCGACAATCCGGCCTATGAGACCCCCATCGATCTGGTCCCGCACAAGGCCAAGCCGATGAAGATCGACAAGGTCCTGTCCAACTCGTTCGGCTTCGGCGGCACCAACGCCGCCCTGATCCTCGGCAAAGTGGACTAAGATGGCGAAACAGAAGGCCCGCCCAGCCCCGCGGCGCAAGAACCGGCGTCTACTGGCGCCGGTGGCGGGCCTTATGTCCGGAATCGTGCTGCTGCTTCTGGCGGCAGGACTATTCGTTTTTGCCAATACCTACGGCCCCGGACCCTGGGCGAAATCCGGAAACGTCACCGCCGTCACGGTCGAGCGCGGGCAGGGCCTGAATGCGATTGCACGCAAGCTGAAGGACGCCGGCGTCATCCGCTCGGTCACCTTCTTCCGCGTCGCCGCCAAGCTGGATGGCCGCGATAATGCCCTGCGCGCCGGCACCTATGAGTTCCCGTCACGCCTGTCGCTGATCGGCGTCCTGAATCAGGTGCTGGAAGGCCGCGTGGTCCAGCATTTCGTGACCATCCCCGAAGGTCGCACCTCGGCGCAGGCTGTGCGCATTCTGGCGGCGACCAAGGGCCTGACCGGCGATGCCGATGTGCCGCCGGAAGGCTCCATCCTGCCTGAGACCTATCAGTTCGAAATCGGCGAGAGCCGTCAGGCCGTGCTGGAGCGCATGTTGTCGGCCGGGCGTGAGACGCTGGACGAACTGTGGGCCGCGCGCGCCAAGGACCTGCCGTTGAAGAGCAAGGAAGAAGCGCTGATCCTCGCTTCGGTCGTCGAAAAAGAAACCGGTCTGGCCGAGGAACGCCCCAGGGTCGCCGCCGTCTTCGTCAACCGGCTGCGCATGGGGATGCGCCTGCAATCGGACCCGACCGTGGTCTATGGCGTGTCCAAGGGCGAACCGCTGGGGCGCGGGCTGAAGCGTTCGGAACTGGATACGCCCAGCCCGTGGAACACCTATCTGATCGATGGCCTGCCCGTCACGCCGATCGCCAATCCGGGCAAGGCCTCGCTGGAAGCCGTACTCAATCCGCCGTCCACGAAGGACGTCTATTTCGTCGCCGACGGCACGGGCGGGCACGTCTTCGCCGAAACCTACGATCAGCATCTGGCCAATGTCGCCAGGTGGCGTCAGATCGAAGCCCAGGCGGCCGCCAAACCCGTCAAGGACAACGGCAAATGACTCTGTCGAGCATGACCGGCTTCGGCCGGGTGGAAGGCCATCACGGGGATGTGGCGTGGGTCTATGAGATCCGTTCGGTCAACGGCCGCTCGCTGGACCTCAAGACGCGCATTCCGACCGGCTATGACTATGTCGAACGCGCCGCGCGCGATCTGGTCAAGCAGCGTTTCCAGCGCGGGCAGGTGTCGCTGAACCTCAGCATACAGACGACCGAGGCTCAGACCGGCTACAGCGTCAATCAGGCCGTGCTGAACTATTATCTCGACGTCGGTCAGGGCCTGATGCAGGCCGGGCAGGCGACCATGCCGTCGCTCGACGGGCTGCTGTCCTTACGCGGCGTCATCGAGGCGGCGGGTGGCGAGACGGAAACCGAAGTGGCGGCGCTGGAAGCGCCTTTGCTGGCCGATCTGGGGGCAGTGCTTGAGCAGCTCAAGGCCGCGCGTCAGGACGAGGGCCGGGCGCTGTCCGAGCTTCTGACCCAGCATCTGGCCACCATGACCGAGGCCGTGGACCGCGCCGAAGCGCTGGCGGCCCAGCAGAGCGACACCATCCGCGACCGCTTCACGCGGCGCATCAACGAACTGCTGCCAGATGCCGACCTTCAGGAGCGCATCCTGCAGGAAGCCGCCGTCATGGCCGTCAAGGCCGATGTACGCGAGGAACTGGATCGCCTGCGCACCCATATCGCCTCGGCGCACGATCTTCTGGCCGACAGCCAGTCCCAGGGCCGCAAGCTCGACTTCCTGTCGCAGGAATTCATGCGCGAGGCCAATACCCTCTGTTCGAAAGCCGCCTTCAGCGATCTGACCAAGGTCGGTCTGGAGTTAAAGTCGGTTATCGACCAGTTCCGAGAACAGGTTCAAAACGTAGAGTAATATGCCTAATTCCCAACGTCTCCGCCGCGGCCTCATGCTGATCGTTTCCTCGCCTTCGGGCGCGGGCAAGACCTCGCTGTGCCGTCGCCTGATGGCCGACCATGCCGATCTTGATCTGTCGATTTCCGTGACCACCCGCTCGCCGCGTCCCGGCGAAAAGGACGGACGCGAATATCACTTCATCCAGGAAGCGGCGATGGACGATCTGGTGAAGAATGACGCCCTGCTGGAATGGGCGGCGGTCCACGATCATCGCTACGGCTCACCGCGCGAGCCGGTCGAGGCCGCCCTGTCGCAGGGGCAGAACGTGCTGTTCGACATCGACTGGCAAGGGGCGCAGCGCATCTCGGCCAAGGCGCCGTCGGACGTGGTGCGCGTCTTCATCCTGCCGCCGTCGATGGAGGAACTGAAACGCCGCCTCTATGCCCGCGCGCAGGACGCCGACGACGTCATTCAGCGCCGCCTGAGCCGCGCCAAGGGCGAGATCGCGCACTGGGCCGAGTACGACTACGTCATCCTCAATGACGATTTCGACCGGTCCTACGCCGAACTGGTCCACATCTATCATGCCGAAACGGCGCGCCGCTCGCGCGGCCTGTGGATCGCGCCGTTCGTCGACGAACTGATGAGCCAGCCGCTCTGAAGGTTTCGGGTTTTCAGATGGAAAGACGAAGGGGGCTTGCCCCCTTCACCCCGTAAGTACAAAGCCCTCCGGAGTTGTTCGGAGGGCTTTGCTATTTTGAGGCAGGTGTCGTCTCGACCTTGAGATAGGCGATCAGATTGTGGCGTTCGGTCTCGTCCTTGAGGCCCATGAAACCCATCTTGGTGCCGGGCACCGAGCTTTGCGGATGCGTCAGATAGTCGTCCAGTGTGGCATAGTCCCACACCGCACCGTGATTTTTCATCGCCTCGCTGTATTGGTAGTCGGCCTTGCTGCCGGATTTACGACCGAAAACGCCGTGCAGGTTGGGGCCGACCATGTCGATGCCGCCGTCAATCAGCGTGTGGCACGACCGGCACTTGTTCCACGCCTTTTCGCCGGCCTTGAGGTCCGCCGTATTGTACGGCGCGGGCAGGGTGGCCAGAATCGCCGCCTTTTCGGTATCCGACGGGCCGGCCGGTGCAGGCCTTGCCGTTTCCGCCGTCTTCCGGGTGGGCTTTTCGCCGCACGCCGACAGGAGAAGGCCGAGGGCCAGGGTGCTGAGGATCAGGGTGCTGAGGATCAGGGGGCGCATGGCGGTCTCCGTCGGGTTGATCCGGACGGGTTTAGCCGAGCCCAGGCGGTTTGGCGAGAGGCCTGTGGCGGAGGACCTGCGGCGGCTTGACGCAGCGCCTCTCGTTTACAAACGACAATGCCGCCGCCTTTGTCGGCCGCGGCATTGTAATGTCTGAGAATCAACGGCTTCTGTTCAGGACTTCACGATCTGCGATAGTTCTGATCCATGTCCTGCGAGTTGAGACGCTCTTCGGAACCGTCGATGAAGATGCGGTATTCCACCGCGCCGGCCTTATTCACCTCGCTCTGTTCGATGCGGTTGATGATGGCGGGACCGCCATAACGCGACATCAGATCGGGGTCCTTGATACGGTGATTGACGGTCGGCATGTCGGCGAAGTCGAAATCGTCTGAAGCGAAAACCTCTTCGCCGGTATTGTTGTCGAAGAATCGATAGGCCAGTCCGGGCATGATCCGTCTCCCTTCTTTGGTATGGTGGATCAGTCTGCGCCGGACCGGGTAAATATTCAATGCGCGGCAATGTCGCAGACACGGGCGCGGTCGTCGCGTTTCATGCTGATGTGAATAATAAGGTATTTTATATAAGTGTATGTTTTTATGAATTCGATGCCTGTTTTATATCTGCTGCCAACCGATCGATGCGCGCGGGATCGGCGTCCCAGGCGAACATGAAGCGCGCCCCGCCGCCGATGAAGGTATAGAAGCGCCAGCCCTTGCTGCGCAGCGCTTCCAGCACCCGGTCGGGGGCCTTGAGGAAGACGGCATTGGCCTGCACCGGGAAGATGGGCTCTATTTCCGGTAAACTGGAAATGGCGTCGGCCAGACGGCGGGCGCTGGCATTGGCGTGTTGCCCGTTTTTCAACCACGCGCCATCCTTCAGCATCCCCAGCCACGGCGCGGCCAGAAAACGCATCTTTGACGCCAGTTGTCCGGCCTGTTTGCAGCGATAGTCGAAGTCCTGCGCCAGGGTGCGATCGAAGAAGAGGATAGCCTCACCCACGCCCATGCCGTTCTTGGTGCCGCCGAAGCACAGCACATCGACGCCGGCCTTCCATGTGATCTCCGCCGGATCGCACCCCAGCGCCGCGCAGGCATTGGCGAAGCGCGCGCCGTCCATGTGCAGGCGCAGGCCCAGTTCGCGGCACACGGCGGAAATGGCCTTCACCTCTTCGATGGAATAGACGAGGCCGGTTTCCGTCGGCTGGGTGATGGTCACGGCGCGGGTCTTGGGGAAGTGGATGTCCGAACGGCTGGTGGCCAGCGCGCGAATGGCCTCCGGCGTCAGCTTGCCGTCGGTCGACGAGGCCACCAGCAGCTTGGAACCGTTGGAGAAGAATTCCGGCGCGCCGCATTCGTCGGTTTCGACGTGGGCCGAGGCCGAGCAGATGACGCTGTGATAGGACTGACACAGCGCCGCCAGCGCCATGGAATTGGCCGCCGTGCCGTTGAAGGCGAAGAAGACCTCGGCCTCGTGCTCGAACAGGTCGCGCAGGGCGTCCGCCGCGCGCTGCGTCCACGGGTCGTCGCCATAGGCGGGCACCGAGCCGGCATTGGCCTCGAACATGGCGTTCCACGCTTCGGGACAGATTCCGGCATAGTTGTCGCTGGCGAATTGTTGCGGGGCGAGCGTGGCCAGAGGGGGAGTCAGAGGGGGCTTTGAGGGCAGGGCGGTGTCCGGCATGGGGCGTCTCATAACAAAAATCGAGTTTTGCGACGCGCTGAGCCGTAGTCCCGTTAGTTGCCGGTCGGCCGCATCTCCGTTTCCGGACGCCACCTTGCCGGGAAGGGCAGGTTGGCGTTAAGCGCGTCGCTTAACTCTGGATGCCTTTTCGCCATAGCGGTCCGGAACGGTTTGCGCAAGTGAAAGTTGCCTGTGAAACCGCCGATGGCCCCTCCCTTGAATATGGGTGGGCAAGTCCCACATTCATCCTAGGTTCGGCCGAGGAATCGTCTAAGGTGAATGGTGAACCTTTGCGCAGGATTTGCGCGTATAAATCAGGACAACGTGGCCCTCATAACCGGCAGGGGTGGTCGTTGGACGCCCTTCGCGCGGCGCGCTGTCCGGCTCAGGAGTTGAGTAATGTTTGATGTTCTGACCATACCCGTATTGCCTTTGAGGGATATCGTGGTGTTCCCGCACATGGTCGTGCCGCTCTTCGTCGGACGCGAAAAGTCCGTGCAGGCGCTCGACGAGGTGATGAAGGGCGACAAGCAGATTCTGCTGGCCACCCAGAAGAATTCCGGCGACGACGATCCCGAAGCCGACGCCATTTACGACATCGGCGTGCTGGCCAATGTGCTGCAACTGCTGAAACTGCCGGACGGCACGGTGAAGGTGCTGGTCGAGGGTAAGTCGCGCGCCAAGATCAAGCGTTTCACCGAACGCGGCGAGTTTTACGAGGCCGAGGCCTTTCCGCTGGAGCCCGCCGTGACGCCGGGCCCGGACCTCGAAGCGCTGGTGCGCGCCGTCACCGATCAGTTTGAAAACTACATCAAGCTCAACAAGAAGATTCCGCCGGAAGCCCTTCAGGCGCTTGCCGAAGTGGCCGAGGCCGACGTGCTGGCCGACTCGATCGCCGCGCATCTGGTCATCAAGATCGGCGAAAAGCAGCAGCTTTTGGAGCAACTCTCGGTCGCCAAGCGTCTGGAGCAGATCTACGCCCTGATGGAGGGCGAGATCAGTGTCCTGCAGGTCGAGAAGAAGATCCGTTCGCGCGTCAAGCGTCAGATGGAGAAGACCCAACGCGAATATTATCTGAACGAGCAGATGAAGGCCATTCAGCGCGAACTGGGCGAGCAGGACGACGCCAAGGACGAGATCCTCGAACTCGAAAAGAAGATCAAGGCGACCAAGCTCAGCAAGGAAGCCCGCGCCAAGGCGACGTCCGAACTGAACAAGCTGCGCCACATGTCGCCCATGTCGGCGGAATCGACCGTCGTGCGCAACTATCTCGACTGGCTGCTGGCCATCCCCTGGGGCGCGACCAAGCCCAAGCCGATCGACCTGAGCAAGGCCGAAGACACGCTCGATTCCGACCACTACGGTCTGGAAAAGGTCAAGGAGCGCATCCTTGAACATCTGGCCGTGCAGGCACGCATGGGTACGCTGAAAGGGCCGATCCTCTGCCTTGTCGGACCGCCGGGCGTTGGCAAGACGTCGCTGGGCAAGTCGATCGCCAAGGCGACGGGCCGCGAATTCGTGCGCATTTCGCTGGGCGGCGTGCGCGACGAGTCGGAAATCCGCGGTCATCGCCGCACCTATATCGGCTCCATGCCGGGCAAGATCATCCAGTCGATGAAGAAGGCCAAGACCACCAACGCCTTCTTCCTGCTCGATGAAATCGACAAGATGGGGGCCGACTGGCGCGGCGATCCGGCTTCGGCCCTGCTCGAAGTGCTGGACCCGGCGCAGAACTCGACCTTCAACGATCACTATCTCGAAGTCGATTACGACCTGTCGAAGATCATGTTCGTGACGACGGCGAACTCGCTCAACATGCCTCAGCCGCTGCTCGACCGTATGGAGATCATCCGCATCCCCGGCTATACCGAGGACGAGAAGGTCGAGATCGCCAAGCGCCACATCCTGCCGTCTCTGGCCAAGGAACATGGCCTCAAGGGCGACGAATGGATCGTGCCGGAACAGGCTATCCGCGACCTGATCCGCTACTACACCCGTGAGGCGGGCGTGCGGTCGCTGGAACGCGAACTGGGCAATCTGGCGCGCAAGACCATCCGTGACCTGGCCCGCGAAAAGGTCGCTTCGATCACCGTCGATGACGAGCGTCTGGCCAAATATGCCGGCGTGCGCAAATTCCACTATGGCGAGACGGACGAAACCGATCAGGTCGGCATCGTCACCGGCCTTGCCTGGACGGAATTCGGCGGCGACATCCTCACCATCGAAGCGATCAAGATGCCCGGCAAGGGCAATATGAAGGTCACCGGCAACCTTAAGGACGTCATGAAGGAATCCGTCTCGGCGGCCAATTCCTACGTCAAGGCGCTGGCGCCGAAATTCGGCATCCTGCCGCCGGTCTTCGACCGTACCGATGTCCATGTTCACGTGCCAGAAGGCGCGACGCCCAAGGACGGCCCGTCGGCTGGTGTGGCCATGGTCACGGCCATGGTCTCTGTCCTGACCGGCATTCCGGTGCGCAAGGATATCGCCATGACCGGCGAAATCACCCTGCGCGGTCGCGTGCTGGCTATCGGCGGCCTGAAGGAGAAGCTGCTGGCGGCGCTGCGTTCCGGCGTCAAGACCGTCCTGATCCCCAAGGAAAACGAAAAGGATCTGGCCGAACTGCCCGAAAACGTGAAGGCGGGGCTGGAGATCATTCCGGTCGCCTATGTCGAGCAAGTGCTCAAGCACGCCCTGACCAAACCGCTCGAATCGATCGAGTGGGTCGAACCGGTGATTCCGCCGCCTGCGGTGCCGTCCCCGGACGATGGCGACGGCCTCACGGCCCATTGAGCGGCAAGGAATAGCGCTATTTTGGCGTGCAGACGCCAAAACGGTTGAAAAACAGGAGCGAAATTTGCAGGCTAACCGCCTCAAATTTCGCTCTTTTTTGTCTAAGTCATTAAAAAAACTCGGTTTGCAGTGCACAAAAGTGTGATTTCGCTTTTGACGCAAGGCGGTTTTTGTAGTCTCTATCGGGTCCACCCGCCGACGACTCGCTGAGTCCGATAGGGACCGGTTCAACAAATGCCCGTTGACGCGGGCAGGGAGAAACTTATGACGACCAAAGCTGAACTCGTGGCCGCCATTGCCGAGCAGGCGGGCCTGACCAAGGAACAAGCCAAGAAGGCCGTTGACGCCTTCACCGATTCCGTTGTGGACGCTCTGAAAAAGGGCGAAGAAGTCCGCCTTGTCGGCTTCGGCACCTTCCTGGCCGTTAAGCGCGAAGCCGGCACCGCCCGCAACCCGCGCACCGGTGAAACCGTTGCGCGTCCGGCGTCGGTCACCGCGCGTTTCCGCGTCGGCGAAGGCCTGAAGACCGCCCTGAACGGCTAAGGCACGGCTAAAAGTTTTAAGCCGAAACGGCTTGACTTAAAGACCGGAGGTTGGCATTGACCGGCCTCCGGTTTTTCATTGCCGGATACCCGCAATAAGGGGGCGATTAGCTCAGCTGGCAGAGCGGCTCGTTTACACCGAGTAGGTCGGCGGTTCGATCCCGTCATCGCCCACCATTTTTAAAATCTCCGATTTTAAAAATGGTTTTTGTTGGCGCTCAGAGGCTTCGCCTCTTGGCGGCGCGCAGCCTGCGCTCCCGCTTGGTCGCTAGTCGCTTCGCTCCGTTCTTTTCCGCTCACGCTTATATTCGCAGGACGTTGTCGGCGATCAGCTTACTGCGTTTATGAAATCGATTGAGTATGACAATCAATCGCTTTTGATTTCCGTCCGGCAACGGATCGGGGCACGATCGGCGTAGAACCGGTCAAACAGGAGCGCGGTGCCGTATGAAGCGTGTGTGGCTGATCCTTTTGACACTTCTGACCCTGGGCCTGCCGCTGGCGGCGCAGGCGGCCGATCGCGCCAGGCTCGGCCATACCGAGGCGTCGCTGGCGGCGCAGTACGATCGCGTCGATGGCAAGGCGGCTTTCTGGGTCCTGTTCCAGCTCGATATCGAGAAGGGTTGGCATACCTACTGGCTCAATCCCGGCGATTCCGGTCTGGCCCCGACGCTCGACTGGACCCTGCCGGACGGTTTCACCGCCTCCGACATCGTCTGGCAGCCGCCGGAGCGGCAACCCTTCGGGCCGTTGATGAATTACGGCTACAGCGGGGCGTCCTATCATCTGGTGCGCATCACGCCGCCGGAGGGATTTCAGGGGGGCAGGGTCCCGCTGAAAGTGGCCGCAAGCTGGCTGGTCTGTGCCGACGAGTGCGTGCCGGAAGACGCCGCACTCGATCTGACCCTGCCGGTCGGTGACAATCGTCGCTCGTCCAGAGCCAGTGAGATCGACCGCCTGCTGACCCGCGCGCGTTTGCCGGTGTTGTCGGTCGCCAATGTCGTTTACGATGACGCAGCCCTGACGCTGTCGGTGCCGTTCAGCGGTGCGGCCAGGGCGGTCTATTTCTATCCGGATACATCGGGAATCATCGAGCCCGCCGCGCCGCAGACCTTCGGGGTGAAGGACGGGACGCTTACCGTGCGCATGAAGCGCGGCATGATCGACGTGCCTGTGCAGGTGACGGGCCTGCTGGAGGTCGAGGGCGACGGCACGACCTATTATTCCGTGGGCAAGGACAGTCTTGTGCCCGCTTCGGACGCCAGACCTGCCGCGCCGCCCATGCCGGTGACGACGCTGGCCCTGACCTTGCTCGCGGCCTTTGCAGGCGGGGTAATCCTCAACGCCATGCCCTGTGTGTTTCCGGTGTTGTCGCTGAAAGCGCTGGCCCTTTCGCGCGCCGGGGGCGAGCAGGGGCGCGTGCGGGCTGACGCCCTGGCCTATACGGCAGGTGTGGTTGTCAGTTTCCTCATCGTCGGGGCGATCCTGTTGCTGATCAAGGCCGGGGGCGCAGCGGTCGGCTGGGGCTATCAGATGCAGTCGCCGGGCTTCGTCGCCGCGCTCATCTATCTGTTGTTCGTCGTCGGGCTCAACCTGTCCGGCGTCTTCGACATCGCCCTCAATTTCGGTGGCGGGCAGTCTCTGGCTGGGCGCGTCGACTGGCTGGGCAGTTTCGCCACCGGCGCGCTGGCTACCGCCGTCGCCACCCCGTGCACCGCGCCCTTCATGGCGGGGGCCCTGGGGGCAGCCCTGACCCTGCCGGCCTTTGCGGCCTTGCTGATCTTTGTGGCCTTGGGGCTTGGGCTGGCCTTTCCCTTCCTGCTGCTGTCCTTCTTCCCGGCGCTGCTCCGGCGTATGCCGAAGCCCGGCGCGTGGATGGAGACCTTCCGGCAGGCGCTGGCCTTTCCGGTCTATCTGACCGTGGTGTGGTTGCTGTGGGTCCTGGCGCAGCAGACCGGCGCGGACGGTCTGGCGGCGGTTCTCGCCGGCCTGGTGGCCGTGGCCTTCGCCCTCTGGGCGTGGAAGCGCCTGTCGCTGAACTGGATGCGCCTGACGGCCGTGGGGCTGGCCGTCGCGGTCGCGGGCTGGTCTTTCACCGCCAGACCGCCGGTCGCCGCACCGGACGGTTCTGCCGCCTTCGACACCGCCACCATTGACGCGGCGCGCGCGTCGGGGCGTCCCGTCTTCGTCTACGCCACGGCGGCCTGGTGCATCACCTGCAAGGTCAATGAGCGCGTGGCGCTGGAAACCGCGGAGGTGAAAAACGCTTTCAAATCGAAAGGGATTGAAGTGGTGCGCGCCGACTGGACCAATGCCGATCCGGCCATCACCGGGTGGCTGGCGCAGTTCGGCCGCTCCGGCGTGCCCTTGTACGTGTACTACCCGGCGTCAGGCAACCCCGTCGTCCTGCCGCAGGTCCTTACCCCGCAACTGGTCATCGAAAACACAGGAGGCGTATCATGAAGGCGTTTATTTTGGCATTGGCCGCTTCGGCCCTGTTCGTTGTTCCGGCTATGGCCGCCAAGCCCGGCGCACCGGCCCCGGATTTCACCGTGAAGGACGTCAATGGCAAGGACGTCAAGCTGTCGTCCTTCAGGGGCAAGACGGTCGTCATCGACTGGGCCAACTATCAGTGCCCGTTCGACAAGATGCACTATGAAAGCGGCAATATTCCCGGCCTGCAGAACAAGTACAAGGCCAAGGATGTAGTATGGCTGACCATCCATTCGTCGGCCCCTGGCAAGCAGGGCTATCACGCGCCTGATGCGCTGAAGGCCGAGAACGCCCGCGTGAAGAACGGCGCGGCCTTCGTGCTGACCGACTATGACGGCAAGGTGGCCCGTCTTTACGACGCCAAGACCACGCCGCAGATCTACGTCATCGATAAGGCCGGAACACTGAAGTACAACGGCGCCATCGACTCGATCCCGTCATCGAAGAGCGACACCTTGGCCAAGGCGACGCCGCTGGCGGCCAATGCCATCGACGCCGTGGTGGCCGGCAAGACGCCGACTCCCGCTGTGAGCGTGCCCTACGGCTGCTCGATCAAGTTTGCGGATTAGAGCGGAATGATTTCTGATGGAATCATTCCGCTCTAATCCGCCATTGCGGCGGCGGCCAAGGTTGCGAAGCCACCGCCCGGCGAGGGCGTAAACAAAATCTAGATCCTTATGTTTCCGTAAGAAAACATAAGGATCTAGGCAAATTCGCCGACGGATCAGAGCCCCCTCCACGACAAAGCCGGCCTGATTTACTCAGGCCGGCTTTTTTTTAGCTTTCAAGATGAACCTACTGCGTCACCTTCTCGGCGTTGCGTTCGATATTCTCGGCGGGCGGCTGATCGCCCAGTTCATCGGCGGCCTTGTCGACGCCCTGCGGCAGGGCTTCTACCGCGTCGCCCATGCGTTCCGAACCGCTGCGGTTGTCCTGCATCATGAACACCGCCCCGACCGCCAGTATGGCGATGATGGCGACGCCGATCAGAATGAGAATGCCGTTGGTGCCCTTACCGGGTGAAGTGGTCATGGTGGCCATATGCGTGCTCCTTTTCGCTTCGTGCTTTCAGGATAGGTGGGCTTGTGAAAGCGCGCAGCACGAAGACCGCCGGTCGCTCATAGGCGGAGCATAAAAAAAGCCGCCGGAAGAAACCGGCGGCTTGTCTTGAGATGATCGTTCCTGTCAGAACTGGAAGCGCGCGCGCAGCGACAGCGACACATTGTCGTAGGCGTCGTACTTCTCGTATTCGGCTTCGATGCCGAAGTAGCTGTATTCGTTCGAGGCCGCGACGCGGACGCCGGCGATCGGCGCGCCACCGGTGATGTCGCCGCCCTTGAGCGTGAACGGCGTGGCGGTGCCGAAGCGGGCCACCGTGTCGGCGATCTCGGCCGAGAAGTTGTTGCGGTAACCGACCCAGATTTCCGGACGGAAGAGGGCGGTCTTGCTGGCGCGGCCGATGTTCAGCAGGGCGGTGCCGCTGAAGATATGGCTGGTGCGTTCGTCGACCGACAGGTCGAAGGCCGCGCCGCCGCCGGTTTCGCTGTGGGCGTCTTCCTTCAGGCCGAAATAGTCGGCGCTGATCATCGGGGTCAGGCTGAACCAGCCCGCGTCATAAGAGTAAGAGGCCCCGACGCTGCCCGAATAGCTGACGCCCTTCCATTCGGATTCGGCGCTGGCGATGTAGGAGGGTTCGAGAATCTGGCGCTTCGATTCGAAGTTGGCGTAGCCGACGCCGCCACGCACCCAGCTCTTCAGGCCCGAACCGGTGTCCAGACGCCAGTAGACGCCGAGCGAGATGTCGGTCGAGCTGAGGTCTTCGTCCGGCGCGCCCAGCGTGCCGGTCGGGTTGGTCGCGGTGTAGGCGAGGTACAGACCCGCCGCCTGGGTCGAGGTCAGGCCGCGCTCGACGCCGCCGGCAAAGGCGAAGCCGGTCGATTCGAAGCCGGTGACTTCGCCGCGGTCGCGGTTGATCTGGAAGCCGTATTCCTGCGCCCAGTACTGGTTGACGCCGGCCTCCGGAATGATCGACTGGCTGGCCAGGGTGCGCGACAGGCCGTCATTGCTCTTCGACAGGGTCAGCAGGGTCTCGCCCGAATAGTCGGGCAGGAAGGACAGGTAGGCCTTTTCGAAGGTCTCTGCCGTGAGGGGCGAGAGCAGGGCGCTGGTGGCCCCGGTCGAGCCCTGGGCTGCAGTCAGCACGGCGTCGAAGGCCGCGAACTCGTTGGACGAGAGCGAGGTTTCGCTCTGATTGCGCAGACGCACGTCGGCATAGAGGGCGGTGTTGGTCGCGTTGGTCGACAGGGCGGCCTTATAGAGATACGGGATGTTGGCGTCGAGGCTGGCCGTGTCGAGCGTGCCCAGCGTGATGCTGGAGGCGGTCAGCAGGGTGTAGCGCGTGGCCGGCTTGACGATGGTCGACATGCCGATCTGCACCTTGGCGCCGGTTTCGAACACGGCCGCGCCCGAAGCGACGATGGCGGCATTGGTCGGCGTCGTGACGTCGGGGATGAAGCGCAGCGTGCCGTCCTTGCGCACGTTGAGAGTCGTGGCGTTGAGCTTGGAACCGGTGTCGAGGTTGAGCGCGCCGTTGACGATGTCGATGGCCACCGTGCCCGTGCCGGTCATCTTGCCGGCTACGATGCCCTTGGTGGTGATGCTCAGGCTGTTGGCGCCGGCGCCGAAGTCTATATTGCCCAGCACGAAGCCGCCGTCGATCCTGACCGCGTCATTGCCCGAACCGAGCTTGATGTCGCCGGAGATGAAGGGGGCGGCGATCGTATCGTCGTCCGGCTTCAGGTCGGTCTGGGTCAGGGTGACGCCCGCCGTATTGCCGCTGAGGTCGATGGCCACCGCGCGGTTTGCGCTGGTGTCCAACACGCCGTCGCCGTTTTCGTCGGTCTGGGTGAGGGAGGCGCTGATATTGCCGGTATTGTTCAGACGGACCAGGGTGTTGGAGCCGTCGAAAATGGCGACGGGCTTCGATTTGGAGCCGGTAGAGGCCGCGCTCACAACACCGGCGACATTGATTTCCGGCACCTGAGCGCCTGCGCCGATATAGACGGCGTAGGCGGTCTCGTCCTTGTTGGAGGCGTTGGCGGCGCGCACCTGACCCGACAGGTTGAGTTTGTTCGCCACCGTGCCCGACAACAGGTTCAACGTCCGGACTTCGGCCAGATAGGCGGTCGCCGCAACATTGCCGGTGATCAGTATGCCGTTTTCGAAGGTCACCGTGCGGCCCATGCCGCCGGTTTCGATGGCCTTGGCAATAACGCCTTCAAACACGCCGGACGAAGCGATGGAGCCGCGCACGACCAGACCGAAATTCTGGCTCTTGTAGAGGTCGGTCGCCGTGGTGGCGATATTGATGGCGTTGATGGTAATGTCTTGCGTCGCCGACCCGACCTTCAGCGCCGCTGCGCCGCCGAATTGCGACAGGCTGGACGCGCCGTCGGCGGTGTCGACAACGCCGTTGCCGTCCTCGTCATTGTTACGCTCGGCTTCCGCCTTGCTGGCGTCGGTGTCGGCGATGGTCGACTGCAGCAGGATGCCCTTGGTGACATTGCCGGAAATATTGACCAGCGGTCCGCTCTGAAGCTTGTCCTCGGCCTGCAGCTTGTCCAGCGTCGCCTTGTCGGGAACCGAGGTCAGACGGTAGCCGGTGCCGGCAATGGTGCCGTCGAGGATCAGCGCGCCGGTCAGGTTGCTGTTCAGGTTAACGGCGGTGGCGTTGAGGCCCTGCGCCGTGGTCGAGCCGCCGATGACGACATTGCCGGTTACGCCGTTTTCGAAGGAATAGCCGCGGGCATTGTCGCCCAGCACGGTGAGGGTGCTGTCCGAATTGAAATTGCCGGTCAGGGCGTTTTCGAAACGCACGCCGTAGGAGTTGTTGCCTTCGACCTGAATGGCGCTGCTGGAGGTCAGGCTGACGTCGCCGATGAAGGGCGTCGTACCGACCGAACGGATGCCGTAGCGGCGCTCGCCCTTGGCGAAGACGCCGTCGGTGATGCCGTCCGCAGGCGAATCGGTGTCGGTAGGGGTGTAGTCGTCGGTGACGGTGATCTTGCCCGAAACGGTCAGGCCGCTGGTGCGCCCGCCGTCGACATAGATGCCGGTGGCGTCGTCGCCCGAGGACGACATGTCGATCGAACCGACGACATTCACCTTGTTATTGGAATCGACGGTGATGGCGCGGGCGCCGGCGGTCTTCAGCGTGATGACGCCGTTTGTGTCCAGCTTGATGTCGTCCGCCGTGCCGGTCGATGTCGCCGTGGAGGTCTTTACCGCCGCCGTCGTCGCTGTATTGATAACGGTTTCGGCCTGCGCCGCACCCGCGGCGACCGCCATGACCAGACCCAGGGCTGTGGCGTTGAACAGATGAGATTTGCGCATAGTTTCGCTTTCGCTCGTCGATTTTAACTGTCAGACAGAACAACGCGTCGCGTCATGCAATGGCGCGCCTGCCCCCAAATACAATGTACTGACGGGATGTTCCCGCTTTATATCAGCGGCGACTTTTCGGGACGAATATGGGCTATTCTATGTCATTGAAGACATGTACAGGCCCGTATGTGTCGTTCGCGTCAACCCTGTTTCGTCACAGACATATACGCGAACGCACGGATTTGCCTAATGCAAATTTTTGCGCGCAATCGAAATTCAAAGGAGAGAAGAGAAGGAGATGCGGGGCCACCAGGAGAGCGTATCATCGAGGTGGCGCGAGTGACGGGGCTCGAACCCGCGACCTTCGGCGTGACAGGCCGACACTCTAACCAACTGAGCTACACCCGCATTCCATTCGGGTAACGACAAATCTGGATGCGAAAGCCACCGGCCTTATAGTATAAGGGGGTGGCGCGAGTGACGGGGCTCGAACCCGCGACCTTCGGCGTGACAGGCCGACACTCTAACCAACTGAGCTACACCCGCATCCATATTGTCGTCCTCTTCGGCAAAGCCTTGCGGCCCGTCGAAGAGGTGCGCTAGATAGTTCGGGGCGGGCGGCGGTGTCAAGCGACATATTGAGGAAAACTGTCAAAAAGCCATTTGCCTGTGGACGGCCGCGTCTCATATGCGAACGATTTGCAAATGCAGCAAAAACGGATACATTTTTGCTGTTTCCCCCGATTTTAGGCTTTTGAGTGTTTGAAGCGGGGCGCGAGGTGGTCTAATAGGCTCATTTGAGTCTGTCCCCCAAACCTTTTGCGGTGCACCATGGCGGGGACAGAGCCAAAAGTGGGATCGTACAATGGAAGCCCTCCTTATTAAGTATCTGCCGATCGTCATCTTCTTCGGCATCGCCCTCGTCCTCGCGCTTGGGTTCGTCATCGCGGCGCTGGTTCTGGCGCCCAAGGCCCCCGACACGGAAAAGCTTTCGGCCTACGAGTGCGGCTTCAACGCCTTCGACAGCGCCCGTCAGAAGTTCGACGTGCGATTCTATCTCGTCTCGATCCTCTTCATTATCTTCGACCTCGAAGTGGCCTTCCTCTTCCCGTGGGCGGTGTCGATGTTCGACCTGCCGCAGGCAGGCATGCAGTTCGCCTTCTGGTCGATGATGGTCTTTCTGGGCGTCCTGACGGTCGGCTTTATCTATGAGTGGAACAAAGGAGCCCTGGAATGGGAGTAATCATTCCTGCCGGTCACGCCGGCCGCAGCACCGTTGAAGGTTACGACCCCAAGGTCCACGACAAGTTCTTCGAGGCGGTGTCTTCGGAACTGAACGAAAAGGGTTTCCTCGTCGCGTCGGCCGACGACGTCATCACCTGGGCGCGCACCGGCTCGCTGATGTGGATGACCTTCGGTCTGGCCTGCTGCGCCGTAGAAATGATGCAGGCTTCGATGCCGCGTTACGACATGGAGCGCTTCGGCATGGCCCCGCGCGCCTCTCCGCGTCAGTCGGACCTGATGATCGTCGCCGGCACGCTCACCAACAAGATGGCGCCGGCTCTGCGCAAGGTCTACGACCAGATGCCCGATCCGCGCTATGTCCTGTCGATGGGGTCGTGCGCCAATGGCGGCGGCTATTATCACTATTCCTACAGCGTCGTGCGCGGCTGCGACCGCATCGTGCCGGTCGATGTCTACGTGCCGGGTTGCCCGCCGTCGGCGGAAGCGCTGCTCTACGGTCTTCTTCAGCTTCAGAAGAAGATCCGCCGCAACGGCACGATCCGCCGCTAAGAGGGATTTCACGCAATGTCTGAAGAAAAATTCCTCAAGATCGCCGAACAGGCCCGCGCCGACTTCAAGGAAGCGCTGATCGATACGATCCATGCCTTCGGCGAACTGACCCTGGTGGTCGAGCGCGAGCGCATCGTCGAGGTTCTGACCAAACTGCGCGCCGAGCCCTATCGCTTCCATCAGTTGATCGACCTGTGCGGCGCGGACTATCCGAAGCGCGAGCGCCGCTTCGACGTCGTCTATCACCTGCTGTCGCTGACCCGGAACGTGCGTCTGCGCGTCAAGGTCATGACCGACGAGGCGGTGCCGGTGCCGACCGTGCGCGACGTCTATCCGAACGCCGACTGGTACGAGCGCGAGGCCTTCGACATGTACGGCATGTTGTTCTCGGGTCAGCCGGACCTGCGCCGCATCCTCACCGACTACGGCTTCTCCGGCCATCCGCTGCGCAAGGACTTCCCGATGACGGGCCATGTCGAGGTGCGCTACGACGAAGCCCAGAAGCGCGTCGTCTACGAACCGGTCAAGCTGGTTCAAGAATTCCGTCGTTTCGACTTCATGTCGCCGTGGGAAGGGGCCTCTTACGTCCTTCCGGGCGATGAGAAGGCCGCCAATCCGAACAAGGCGTAAGGGGCGTATCATGGCTGAAGACATCAAAACCCCGCTTTCTTCCTTCGTCGACCCCAGGACGGGTGCCTTCGAGGAAGTCGAGGCGCGCGCCAGTTTCGACGATCGCAAGTTCACCATCAACTTCGGGCCGCAGCACCCGGCGGCGCACGGCGTGCTGCGTCTGGTGCTCGACCTCGACGGTGAAATCGTCGAACGCGTCGATCCGCATATCGGCCTGCTGCACCGCGGCACCGAAAAGCTGATGGAATACCGCACCTATCTGCAGAACACGCCCTATTTCGACCGCCTCGACTACGTGGCGCCGATGAATCAGGAGCACGCCTTCTGTCTGGCCATTGAGCGCCTGCTGGGCCTCGAAGTGCCCAAGCGCGCGCAACTGATCCGCGTCCTGTTCTCGGAAATCGGCCGCATCCTGTCGCACCTGCTGAATATCACGACTCAGGCCATGGACGTCGGCGCGCTGACGCCGCCGCTGTGGGGCTTCGAAGAGCGCGAGAAGCTGATGGTGTTCTATGAGCGCGCCTGCGGGGCGCGTCTGCACGCCAACTACTTCCGTCCGGGCGGCGTCCATCAGGACCTGACGCCGGAACTGATCGACGACATCGAAAAGTGGTGCAAGGCATTCCCGCGCGCCTTGGCCGACATCGAGTCGCTGGTGACCGAAAACCGCATCTTCAAGCAGCGCAATGTCGACATCGGCGTGGTCAGCAAGCAGGAGGCCTATGACTGGGGCTTTACCGGCGTGATGATCCGCGGTTCGGGCATCGAGTGGGACCTGCGCAAGTCGCAGCCCTACGAATGCTATGACGAACTCGACTTCGACATCGTCATCGGCAAGAACGGCGACTGCTGGGATCGTTACCTCTGCCGCGTCGAAGAGATGCGTCAGGCCGTGAAGATCATGGAGCAGTGCGTTGAAAAGCTTCGTGTAACGGGTGGTGAAGTGCTGGCCGAAGACCATAAGGTCACGCCGCCGCGCCGTGCCGAGATGAAAAATTCGATGGAAGCCCTGATCCATCACTTCAAGCTCTATACCGAAGGCTTCAAGACCCCGCCGGGCGAGGTCTATGCCGCCGTCGAAGCCCCCAAGGGGGAATTCGGCGTCTATCTGGTGTCGGACGGTTCCAACAAGCCCTACCGCTGCAAGATCCGCGCGCCGGGCTTCGCGCACCTTCAGGCGATGGACTGGATGAATCGCGGTCACCTGCTGGCCGACGTGTCGGCGATCCTCGGGTCGCTGGACATCGTGTTCGGGGAAGTGGACCGCTGATGGAAAGCTTTCAACTCCAGACCTGGCAATCCTTCCTTCTGGTCTTCGTCTTTCTGGCGGTGGCCGTAGGGCTGCGCTTCTGGCTGGCCAAGGCCGCCTGGGGGTATCACCCCGGGGGCGCGAAGGGCTATCTGCAGGATCTGATGATCGAGACGGCGGTGTCGTACGCGCCGCTGCTGGTCATCATCTTCGGCGTGAAACTCTATATCGACGCTAATCCGCAATATGCGGAATCGCCGATGGTCTTCGCCTCTATCGCCCTTGCCGTCGTCTCCATGCTGGCCGCCAAGCGCATTCCTGTGGTCAAGGCGGCCTACGGGCGCATGATGAAGGCGCGCAACGACCGCTGGGAGGCTCTGAAGCAACCATGAGCCTTTCCATGAAAACGAAATTTGTATCCCAGATGAGAGAGGCCTGAGATGTCCGTTCGCCGTCTCGCCGCCGTTCAGCCGGATAGCTTTGCGTTCAAGCCCGAAACGCTTGAAAAGGCTAACTGGTGGATCGCCAAATACCCCGAAAACCGTCGTCAGTCGGCGGTCATCCCCATCCTGTGGCTGATCCAGAAGCAGGAAGGCTGGGTGTCGGAGCCCGCCATCGCCGCCGTCGCCCAGATGCTCGACATGGCGCGCATCCGCGTCTACGAAGTGGCGACCTTCTACACCATGTTCATGCTTGAGCCGGTCGGTTCGGCGGCGCTGATTCAGGTCTGCGGCACCACGCCGTGCCAGTTGCGCGGCTCCGAAGCCCTGATGAAGGTGTGCAAGGACAAGATCGGCCCGAAGGACAAGCTGTCGGCCGACGGCAAGTTCTACTGGCAGGAAGTCGAGTGCCTCGGCGCCTGCACCAACGCCCCGATGGCGCAGATCAACGACTATTTCTACGAAGACCTGACGCCGGACAATCTGGCCCAGATCATCGACGACTTCGCGGCGGGCAAGACGCCGAAGACCGGCCCGTACAACGGCCGCTTCACGTCCGAACCGCTGGGCGGCGCGACCACGCTGAAGGACCCGTCTTTGTTCGACGGCTCGGCGGCGAGGCCGGTCAAAATTCCCAACGCTCCGGAACCGGAGGTCAAGGCGTAACATGGTGGGCATTCTCGAAGACAAGGACCGCATCTTCACCAACCTCTACGGCTTCCATGACTGGGGCCTTGAGGGCGCGAAGCAACGCGGCTGCTGGAACGCGACGAAGGACATCCTGTCCTACGGGCGCGACTGGATCATCACCAATGTCAAGAATTCGGGCCTGCGCGGTCGCGGCGGCGCCGGCTTCTCGACCGGCCTGAAGTGGTCCTTCATGCCCAAGGAGGTCAAGGACCGTCCGCATTACCTGGTGGTCAATGCCGACGAATCCGAACCCGGCACCTGTAAGGACCGCGAAATCATGCGCCACGATCCGCATCTGCTGATCGAAGGCTGCCTGATCGCGTCGTTCGCCATGCAGGCCCACGCCTGCTACATCTATCTGCGCGGCGAATACGTCTTCGAGCGCGAGCGTCTGGAAGCGGCGGTCAAGCAGGCCTATGAAGCGAAGCTGATCGGCAAGAACAACGTCCACGGCTGGGATTTCGACGTCTTTGTCCACCACGGTGGCGGGGCCTATATCTGCGGCGAAGAAACCGCGCTGCTGGAATCGCTGGAAGGCAAGAAGGGCCAGCCGCGCCTGAAGCCGCCGTTTCCGGCCGGGGCCGGTCTTTACGGCTGCCCGACCACGGTCAATAATGTGGAATCCATTGCGGTGGTCGGCACCATCCTGCGTCGCGGCGCGACCTGGTTCGCCGGTTTCGGCGCGCCGAACAACGCCGGCACCAAGCTGTTCTGCATCTCCGGCCACGTCGAGCGTGCCTGCAACGTCGAAGAGGCCATGTCGATCCCCTTCCGTCAGTTGATCGAGGATCACTGCGGCGGCATCCGTGGCGGCTGGGGCAATCTCAAGGCGGTCATTCCGGGCGGTTCGTCCGTGCCGATGATCCCCGCCGAACAGTGCGAGAACATGCCGATGGATTTCGACACCCTGCGTGGTCTGGGCTCCGGCCTCGGCACGGCGGCGGTGATCGTGATGGACAAGTCGACGGACCTGATCAAGGCCATCGCCCGCCTCAGCTACTTCTACAAGCACGAATCCTGCGGCCAGTGCACGCCCTGCCGCGAAGGCACGGGCTGGATGTGGCGCGTGATGGAGCGCATGGCCAAGGGCGACGCCGACCCCAAGGAAATCGACATCCTGCTCGACGTGACCAAGCAGGTCGAAGGCCACACCATCTGCGCGCTCGGCGATGCCGCGGCGTGGCCGATTCAGGGCCTGATCCGTCACTTCCGTCACGAAATCGAAGACCGTATCGCTTTATATCGTTCGTCGAAGGGTAACTTCGCCGGACATTCGATCGCAGCGGAGTAGGGGATCGTCATGCGGGGCAAGGTACTTTCATTCAGCGACGCCACAGGGCAGGGCCTGATCAGCGGTGACGACAGTCAGCGCTACAGCTTCTCCCGCGACGATCTGATGAACGGGGCGCGCTCCGTGGCGGCCGGCATGAGCGTGGATTTCGAAGGATCTGAGGGCATCGCCGTCAGCGTCTATGTGATCCAGTCCGGCGTCGCCGACAAAAACAAGTGGGTGGCCGCGATCCTGGCCTTTTTCTTCGGGATATGGGGCATCCATAAATTCTATCTCGGCAAGACCAATGCCGGCATCATCATGCTGCTTTGCGGCACGATCGGCTGGTTCGTTGTCCTGCCGGGACTGGCGGTAATGCTCGTCTCGTTCATCGAGCTGATCATCTACCTGTTCAAGTCCGAACAGCAGTTCCACGAGGACTATGTCGCTGGCGACAAAAGCTGGTTCTGATCCCTTGGGGTCGGGCGTGGGTCTAAGGTTCGGAATACTTTTTACGTATGAGGTTTGAGGCAGATGCCGATAGCTAAAGTCAATGGTGTCGAGGTCGAGTTCGAACCCGGCATGACCGTGCTTCAGGTGGCGGAACTGGCGGGCGAGGAAATCCCCCGCTTCTGCTACCATGAGCGCCTGTCGATCGCCGGCAACTGCCGCATGTGCCTTGTCGAGGTGAAGCCCGGACCGCCGAAGCCGCAGGCGTCGTGCGCGCTGCCGGCCGCCGACGGTCAGGAAATCTTCACCAACACGCCGATGGTCAAGAAGGCCCGCGAAGGGGTGATGGAGTTCCTGCTCATCAACCACCCGCTCGACTGCCCCATCTGCGATCAGGGCGGCGAGTGCGACCTGCAGGATCAGGCCATGGGCTATGGCCGCGACGGTTCGCGCTATCAGGAAAACAAGCGCGCGGTCGAAGAAAAGTACCTCGGGCCGACGATCAAGACCTTCATGACGCGCTGCATCCAGTGCACGCGCTGCGTCCGCTTCTCGACCGAAGTCGCCGGCGTGACCGAGATGGGCATGATTTCGCGCGGTGAAGGCGCTGAGATCACCTCCTATCTCGAACAGGCCGTGTCTTCGGAACTGTCGGGCAATCTCAACGATCTGTGCCCGGTCGGCGCACTGACCCATAAGCCGTGGTCGTTCAACTATCGTCCGTGGGAATTGCAAAAGACCGAGACGATCGACGTGCATGACGCGCTGGGCGCGCACATCCGCATCGATCATCGCGGCGCTGCGGTCCTCCGCGCCCTGCCGCGGCTCAAGGACGACATCAACGAAGAGTGGCTGTCGGACAAGTCGCGCTACGCCGTCGACGGTCTGGGCCGTCAGCGCCTCGACCGCCCTTACGTGCGCAAGAATGGCACCCTGACCCCGGCCTCGTGGGACGAGGCGCTGGAAGTCGTCGCGGACAAGCTGCAAGCGACCGCGCCTGAAAAGGTCGGCGTCATTGCCGGCGATTTGCAGGACGCCGAAAGCCTCAAGGCCGCCAGGGATCTGTTCGTCTCGCTGGGCGTGACAAACCTCGACTGCCGTCAGTACGGCGAAGCCTTCGGTCCGGTCTCGGCCAATACGCCGCGCGAAGCCTGGCTGTTCAATTCCGGCATCGCCGGGATCGAAGACGCCGACGTCATCCTGCTGATCGGCACCAATCCGCGTCTCGAAGCGCCGCTGATCAACGCCCGCATCCGCAAGTCGTGGCTCAATGGCAAGGCGCAGGTGGCCGTGATCGGCGAAGCCTGCGACCTGACCTATGATTACGCGCACTTAGGTTCCGGCGCGAAGGCTCTGAAAGAGTTCAAGAAGTCGGCCTTCCGCGACATCCTGAAGGACGCGAAGAACCCCGCCGTCCTGATCGGTTCCGGTGCGGTGTCGGGCGAAGAGGGCGCGGCCGTCCTCGCCCTGATCGCCAGCGAAATCCTCAAGCCCTACAATGTGGTGCGCGAGGACTGGAACGGCTTCAACATCGTCCATCAGGCGGCCTCGCGTGTCGCCGGTCTCGACCTCGGCTTCGTGCCGGGTGAGGGCGGTCTGAACACGCAGGGCATCCTGAACGGCAAGCTCGACCTGGTATTCCTGCTGGGCGCCGATGAGATCGATACGAAGACGCTCAAGGGGTCATTCGTGGTCTATGTCGGTTCGCACGGCGACGCCGGTGCTTCGGCGGCGGACGTCATCCTGCCGGGTGCGGCCTATACCGAAAAGTCGGGCATCTACGTCAATCTGGAAGGCCGTGTTCAAATCTCCGAACGCGCCGTTTTCCCGAAGGGCGAGGCGAAAGAAGACTGGGCGATCTTCCGCGCCCTGTCGTCGAAGCTGGGCAAGGCCCTGCCTTACGACAGCCTGTCGGACCTGCGCCGTGCCCTGATCAACGATCACCCGACCTTCGGCCGCATCGACGCCCGCCCGGCGCCCAAGGCGTTCGATGTGGCGATTCTGGGCGTCAAGGGCGAGATCACCGGCGAAGTCTTCGCCAGCAATATCAAGGACTTCTACCTGACCAACCCCATCGCGCGGGCGTCCGTGGCCATGGCCGACATTTCGGCGGTCCGGTCCGGTCCGGTGAGCCTGGCGGCGGAGTAAGAGCACATGACAGACGCTAATTTCTGGGCCGGTCCGTGGGGCTGGACGATCATCACCATAGGTCAGGCCCTCGCCGTTATCGTCGGCGTGATGGTCTCGCTGGCCTTCCTGCTGTGGGGTGACCGCAAGGTGTGGGCGGGCGTGCAGATGCGCAAGGGCCCGAACGTCGTCGGCCCCTTCGGTCTGATGCAGTCCTTCGCCGACTTCTTCAAGTTCGTGCTGAAGGAAGTAATCATCCCCGCCGGCGCCGACAAGCCGGTCTTCCTGATCGCGCCGATCCTGACCTTCGTCCTCGCCTTCATGTCGTGGGCCGTCATCCCGTTCGCACCGGGCTGGGTGGTGTCGGACATCAATGTCGGCATCCTTTACCTGTTCGCCATTTCGTCGCTCGGTGTCTACGGCATCATCATGGGCGGCTGGGCCTCGAACTCGAAATACCCCTTCCTCGGCGGCCTGCGTTCCGCCGCGCAGATGGTGTCCTACGAAGTGTCGCTTGGCCTCATCATCATCACCGTCGTGCTGCTGGCCGGTTCGCTCAACCTGTCGGATATCGTCAACAAGCAGGCCGGCGGCATCTGGAACTGGAACTTCCTCGGCGGCGGCGGGCTTCTCGGCCTCGGCATTATCAAGCTGCCGGTGATGTTCGGCATGATGGTCATGTTCTATATCTCGGCCCTGGCCGAAACCAACCGTCCGCCATTCGACCTGCCCGAAGCCGAATCCGAACTGGTCGCCGGCTATCAGGTCGAATATTCCTCGACGCCGTACCTGCTGTTCATGATCGGTGAATACGCCAACATTGTGCTGATGTGCGCCATGATCACCATCCTGTTCTTCGGTGGCTGGCAGTCGCCGATCCCGATGGACTCGTTCATCGCGCCGGGTACGCTGGCCTACACCCTGGTCAGCCTCGGCTGGTTCATCGTCAAGGTGGTGTTCTGGTTCGTGATGTTCGCCATCGCCAAGGCCATCGTCCCGCGTTACCGCTACGACCAGCTAATGCGTCTGGGCTGGAAGGTCTTCCTGCCGCTGTCTCTCATTGCCGTCGTCATCATCGCGGCCTACCAGGTTTTCGGAGGTAATCTCGCATGATCGGCCGTCTTGTCCAAGCCGCCAAGGGCGCTCTTCTGCTCGACTTCGTCGGGGCCACCGGCCTCGCCGTGAAGTACATGTTCAAGCCGAAGAAGACCATCAACTACCCCTTCGAAAAGGGCCCGATCAGCCCGCGCTTCCGTGGTGAGCACGCGCTGCGCCGTTATCCCAACGGCGAAGAACGTTGCATCGCCTGCAAGCTGTGCGAAGCCATCTGCCCGGCTCAGGCCATCACCATCGAGGCCGAGCCGCGCGAAGACGGCTCGCGCCGCACGACGCGCTACGACATCGACATGGTGAAGTGCATCTATTGCGGCCTGTGTCAGGAAGCCTGCCCGGTCGACGCCATCGTCGAAGGCCCGAACTTCGAGTTCGCCACCGACACGCGCGAAGAGCTGTACTACGACAAGTCCAAGCTGCTCGCCAATGGCGACCGCTGGGAGCGCGAAATCGCGCGCGCCCTCGAACTTGATGCGCCGTACCGGTAACGCGCATACGAATATCCACCGATTCCGTAAGGATATGCCTTGCGGGATCACAGTCTGAGGGGCTAGGGAGCGATCCCGAACCCGCAAAGTAGAGAAGGGGCGGAGGTCCCGATCATGCTGGCTATAGCCTTTTACATTCTGGCGGCAGTGACCGTCGCATCGGGGGCGCTAGTGATTACCGCGCGCAACCCGGTGCACTCGGTGCTGTTTCTGATCCTCGCCTTCTTCTCGGCGGCGGGCCTGTTCGTCCTGATGGGGGCGGAATTCCTCGCCATGCTGCTGGTCGTTGTCTATGTCGGCGCGGTGGCGGTGCTCTTCCTCTTCGTGGTCATGATGCTCGACGTCGACTTCACGAAGCTGCGGCAAGGGTTCGCCAACTACCTGCCGATCGGCATGGTGGTCGGTATCCTGCTGTTGATCGAGCTGATCATGATCTCCTCCGCCGTCGCTCAGCGCGGTGCGACCGCCGGCAAGTCGCCCCTAGTCTATGGCCCGGAGATGAGCAATATCGAAGCCATCGGCCGCGTGCTCTACACGGACTATGTCTATCTCTTCCAGGCGGCGGGTCTGGTGCTTCTGGTCGCCATGATCGGCGCCATCGTGCTGACGCTTCAGCACCGCACCTACGTCAAGCGTCAGGACATCCACACCCAGGTGACGCGCCGCCGCAAGGATGCCGTGGCCATCGTCAAGGTCAAAACCGGCGAAGGAATTCAGGAATGACTATCGGCCTCGAACACTATCTGGTCGTTTCGGCCCTCCTGTTCACCATCGGGGTGTTCGGCATCTTCATGAACCGCCGCAACATCATCATCATCCTGATGTCGATCGAACTGATCCTTCTGGCGGTCAATATCAACTTCGTCGCCTTCTCGGCGCATCTGCATGATGTGCAGGGGCAGATCATGGCGATGTTCGTTCTCACCGTTGCGGCCGCCGAAGCGGCGGTCGGTCTGGCTATTCTGGTGACGTTCTTCCGTAACCGCGGCGATATCGAAGTCGATGACGCCAGCATGATGAAGGGCTAAGGGAAGTCATGCAAAATCTGGTTACGATCCTTGTTCTGGCCCCGCTTCTGGGGGCCACGGTTGCGGGCCTGTTCGGCCGCAGGATAGGCGACATCGCCTCTCAGGCGGTGACGACCGGCCTCCTGTTTCTGTCCTGCGCCCTGTCGTGGTACACCTTCGCCCAGCACACCTGGGGCGGTCTTGAGCCTTTCACCGTAAAGCTGCTCGACTTCATCAATATCGGCACCTTCCACTCGGCCTGGTCGATCCGTATCGACGCCCTGTCGGCGACCATGCTGATCGTGGTGACCTCGGTGTCGTCGCTGGTCCACCTCTATAGCTGGGGCTACATGGCCGAAGACCCCAGCCGTCCGCGCTTCTTCGCCTATCTGTCGCTGTTCACCTTCGCCATGCTGATGCTGGTGACCGCCGCCGACTTCATGCAGTTGTTCTTCGGCTGGGAAGGCGTAGGTCTGGCCTCGTATCTGCTGATCGGCTTCTGGTTCAACAAGGACTCGGCCTCTTCGGCGGCCATCAAGGCCTTCGTCGTCAACCGCGTTGGTGACTTCGGCTTCGCGCTGGGCATCATGACGATCTACTGGATGTTCGGGACGATCGAGTTCCACGAACTGTTCCCGCTGATCGCCGCCAAGGAAAACACCACTTGGATATTCCTGGGCCACAGCTTCTCGGCACTGGACCTCGCCGCCTTCCTGCTGTTCATCGGCGCGATGGGCAAGTCGGCGCAGTTCTTCTTGCACACCTGGCTGCCGGACGCCATGGAAGGCCCGACCCCGGTGTCCGCCCTGATCCACGCGGCCACCATGGTCACCGCCGGCGTCTATATGGTCTGCCTGCTGTCGCCGCTGTTCGAATACGCGCCTGTGGCCAAGACCATCGTCACCTATATCGGCGCCATCACCGCCATCTTCGCAGCCTCGATCGGCTTTACGCAGAACGACATCAAGCGTGTCATCGCCTTCTCGACCTGTTCGCAGCTCGGCTACATGTTCTTCGCCGCCGGTGTCGGCGCCTACGAAGCCGCCATGTTCCATCTGTTCACCCACGCCTTCTTCAAGGCGCTGCTGTTCCTCGGGGCCGGCTCGGTCATCCACGGCATGCACCACGAACAGGACATGCGCCGCATGGGCGGTCTGGCCAAGTACCTGCCGGTCACCTATGCCTGCATGACCATCGGCACCATCGCCATCACCGGCCTCGGCATCCCCTATACGCAGATCGGTTTCGCCGGTTTCTTCTCGAAGGACACCATCATCGAAACCGCGTGGGCGGCCTCGAATACGCCGCAGGGCCTGTTCGCCTTCTGCATCGGTATTCTGGCGGCCCTGCTGACGGCCTTCTATAGCTGGCGTCTGGCCTTCATGACCTTCCACGGCATCAAACAGTGGGAAGGCGCGCACGACGATCACCACGCGCACAGCCACGACGATCACGGCCATGCCGCCGTGGCGCACGGTCACGACGACCACGCGCACGACGACCATCATGGTCATGGCCACGCCCATACGCCGCACGAGAGCCCGATCATCATGCTGATCCCGCTGATCGTCCTGTCGGTCGGCGCAGTGGCGGCGGGTTTCGTCTTCGCGCCGTACTTCGTCGGCGATCACGCGCACGACTTCTGGGGCCACGCCATCCAGCACGGACCGCACAACCACGTCCTGCACGAGGCGCACCATATCAAGGAAGCCTGGGTCAAGTGGGCGCCGCTGGTCGTCACCCTGATCGGCACCGCTCTGGCCGTGTACTTCTACCTGCTCAAGCCGGCCCTGCCCCGGAAGATGGCCGCGAACAAAGGCCCGCTGTACACCTTCCTGTACAACAAGTGGTTCTTCGACGAGCTGTATCAGGCCACCTTCGTCAAGGGTTCCAAGGCGCTTGGCGACCTGTTCTGGAAGGTCCTCGATGTGAAGATCATCGACGGCCTCGGTCCGAACGGGGCGGCCTGGACCGCGCTGAAGTCGGCGCAGAAACTGGTCAAGACCCAGACGGGCTATGTCTATCACTACGCCTTCGTCATGTTCCTCGGCATCGCGGGTCTTCTGACCTGGGTTGTCTTCGGTCTGGCGCGATAGGGGAGAGCTTAAACTATGTCACCGGTAATCCCCAATCTTCTCAGCCTGATCACCTTCCTGCCTCTGGTGGGGGCGCTGGCTATCCTCGGCGTCAAGTGGGCGTCGCGCAAGGACGATACGGCCGTCATCGAGCGTAACGCCAGGTGGATCGCCCTGTGGACGACGCTGGCCACTCTGGCCCTGACCGTCATCCTGCTGGCCGGGTTCGACCGCACCACGACCGACTATCAGTTCGTCGAAAAGGTCCAGTGGTTCAGCTTCCTGAACTACCATATGGGCGTCGACGGTATCTCGGTCCTGTTTGTGGCTCTGACCGCGCTGCTCATGCCGCTGTGCATTCTGGCCTCGTGGGACTCGGTCAAGACACGCCTCGTCGAATACATGATCGCCTTCCTCGTGCTGGAAACGCTGGTCATCGGCGTGTTCACTGCGCTTGACCTGTTCCTCTTCTACGTCTTCTTTGAAGGCGGTCTGGTTCCGATGTTCCTCATCATCGGCATCTGGGGCGGCAAGGACCGTATCTACGCGGCGTACAAGTTCTTCCTCTATACCCTGCTGGGGTCCGTGCTGATGCTGGCGGCCATGCTGTACATGGTCGGCGTTGCGGGCACTTCGGACATCCCGACGCTGTCGACCTACGCCTTCTCGCAGGCCGCCCAGCCGTGGCTGTGGTTCGCCTTCTTCGCCTCGTTCGCGGTGAAGATGCCGATGTGGCCGGTGCACACCTGGCTGCCGGACGCCCACGTTCAGGCCCCGACGGCGGGCTCGGTCATGCTGGCCGGTATCCTGCTGAAGCTCGGCGGCTACGGTTTCATCCGCTTCAACCTGCCGATGTTCCCGCACGCGTCCGAAATGTTCACGCCGTTCGTGCTGGCCTTGTCGGTCATCGCCATCGTCGTCACCTCGCTGATCGCCTTCCGTCAGACCGACATCAAGAAGCTCATCGCCTATTCGTCGGTCGCCCACATGGGCTTCGTGACCATGGGTATCTTCGCCGGCAATCAGGCGGGCGTGCAGGGCGCGGTCTATCAGATGATCTCGCACGGCTTCATTTCCGGCGCGCTCTTCCTCTGCGTCGGCGTGGTCTACGACCGCTGGCACACGCGTGAAATCGCCTTCTACGGCGGTCTGACCAAGCTGATGCCGCACTTTGCCTTCGTCTTCCTGCTGTTCACTATGGCCAATGTCGGCCTGCCGGGCACGTCGGGCTTCGTCGGCGAAATCCTGACCATGACGGGCCTCTATCAGGCCTCGACCTGGGCGGCGCTGGTCGCGGCCACCGGCGTCATCCTGTCGGCCATGTACGCCCTGACCCTGTTCAAGCGGGTGATGTACGGCGAAGTGACCAACGCGCAGCTCAAAGGCCATCCGGACCTGACCCTGCGCGAGAAGATCATCTTTGCGCCCTTGATCGCGGGGACGCTGCTGCTGGGTGTCTATCCGGCCTTTGTATTTGACTTTACCACCGCCAGCGTGGACGCCGTCGTGGCGACGTACCGCGCTGTCATCGGCGGATAGGAGCGCCTAATATGGATTTGACATCGGCTCTTCATCTGGCCCTTCCGGAACTGATCCTGGCGGTCTCCGTGCTCGGCATCCTCGTCTACGGGGCGCTGCGCGGTGACAAGTCGGCGGGCTCGGTCGCGGCGCTGTGCGGTGCGGCCCTGATCGCGGCGGCCTTTGCTGCCGCCTTCAACGGTCATGGCAAGGTCTTCAACGGTTCGTTCATCGCCGACGGCGTGGCCAACTTCGCCAAGACCTTCATCTATATCGCCTCGGCCCTGGTTATCGTGCTGGCGCGCGGCTATTTCGAGCGTCAGAACAACAACCGCTTTGAATTCCCGATCCTCGTCACCCTGTCGGCCATCGGCATGAGCATGATGGTGTCGGCGGGCGATCTGATCGCGCTCTATGTCGGCCTCGAACTGAACTCGCTGGCCGCCTACGTCATGGCGTCCTTCCGCCGCGACGACGCCAGGGGTTCGGAAGCCGGCCTGAAGTATTTCGTGCTCGGTTCGCTGTCTTCGGGTCTGCTGCTCTACGGTATCTCGCTGGTCTACGGCTTTGCCGGTTCGATGAATTTCGACGCCATCGCCGCTTCGGCCCAGTCCAATATGCAGGTCGGCCTGATCTTCGGTCTGGTCTTCGTCATCGCCGGTCTGGCCTTCAAGGTCTCCGCCGCGCCGTTCCACATGTGGACGCCGGACGTCTACGAAGGCGCCCCGACTCCGGTCGTGGCCCTGTTCGCCGGTGCGCCCAAGTTCGCGGCTCTTGTCCTGCTGGCCCGCGTACTGAACGACGCCTTTGCCGGTCTGCACGAGCAATGGGCGCAGGTTCTGCTGGCTATTGCGGTGCTGTCCTTCCTGATCGGCGGCCTTGGCGGCCTGATGCAGAAGGATTTCAAGCGCCTGCTGGCCTATTCGTCGATCGCCAATATGGGGTACGCCATGCTGGCTCTGGCTGCCGGTACGGACAAGGGCGTCATGGCGCTGCTGCTGTTCTCGGTCCTGTATATGGTCGATACGCTGGGCCTGTTCTCGGCGCAGATCGCTTTGTCGCGCAAGGGCATCGCCGTCAGCAAGATCGATGATCTGGCCGGCCTGTCCAAGGTCGACATGAAGCTGACCATCGCCATCACGGTGCTGGCCCTGTCGGTGCTGGGGATGCCGCCCTTCTCGGGCTTCTGGGGAAAGTTCTTCGTCTTCGGCGCGGCGCTGGAAGCCGGCTATTGGGGCTTTGCCGTGGCGGGTCTGGTGGCTTCGGTCATCGCGGCCTTCTACTATCTGCGCATCATCAAGGTGATGTGGTTCGATGGTGACAAGGGCGAACTGGACAAGGCGCCGTTCGAAGCCAAGTGGATCGCCTATGCGGCGGCGGCCTTCGCCTTCCCGATCGCGGCCTTCGTCCTGTCGGGCCTCTATCCGCTGGCCGAAACGGCGGTCAAGAGTTTCGGCCTGAACTGAGCCTGTGGCTTAATCTAACTTCCGGGGTGCAGGGGTCTTAGACCCCTGCATTTCTTTTATGACCCTTATCGACCTTTACGACGCCCTGCCATCGACCCAAACCGAAGCCTTAAACCGGCTGCGGGCGGGGGATCGCGGCCCGCGCTGGATACGCGCGGAGCGGCAAACGGCGGGGCAGGGACGCATGGGGCGTCAGTGGGACGGACCGTCAGGCAATCTGATGGCGTCCTGGTACGGCGTGCTACCGGTCGAGATGCGGCGGGTGACCCAACTGTCCTTCGTGACGGCTCTGGCGGTTACCGACACGATCCGCCCCCTGTTGAGCGCCCCCGATCCGCTGAAGATCAAATGGCCCAATGACGTGCTGTATAATGGGCGCAAGCTGGGCGGCATCCTCGTCCAGAGCGAAAGCCTCGACGACGGGCTGGGCATCGTCATCGGCATCGGCGTCAATGTGGCCGAGGCGCCCGATGTGCAGACCTATGGCACGGCAGCGGTCAATGCCCTGACCGACCGACCCCGGACACTCGAAACCGTGTTGAAAGCGCTCGACGCAGCGCTGACGCAACGACTGGCGGAATGGCTGAAGAATGGTTTTGAAGTCACAGCCGCCCAGTGGTGGGATCAGGCCTATGGCCGTGATCGCGCCTGTCTGATAGAGCAGAACGATCAGGCCCTGACGGGGACGATTCTCGGCCTTGATGAATTCGGCGCACTGCGCGTCAGGGACCAGGACGGCAAGATCCATGCGATCGCCAGCGGTTCCGTCAAGTATCCGGAGGCCTGATGCTGCTTGCCATCGAACAGGGCAATACCAACACGCTGTTCGCCGTGCACGACGGTGAGAACTGGCGCGCGCAATGGCGCACGGCGACGGAATCGACGCGCACGGCCGATGAATACGCCGTCTGGCTCTATCAGCTCCTTCAGATGAACGGTCTCGACTTCAGCCAGATCGAGGACTGCATCATCTCATCGGTCGTGCCGCAGTCCCTGTTCAACTTGCGCAAGCTGGCCCAGCGATATTTTCAGAAAACGCCCTATGTCATCGGCGACAATACCCACCTCGGCATCCAGGTCCGCATCGACAAACCGTCAGAGGCCGGGGCGGACCGTCTGGTCAACACGGTCGGCGCGTGGATCAAGTACGGCGGGCCGCTGATCGTCATCGATTCCGGCACGGCGACGACCTTCGACGTGGTGGCGGCCGACGGCGCGCTGGAAGGCACGGCTATCGCGCCCGGCATCAATCTGTCGGTTCAGGCCCTGCATCAGGCCGCGGCCAAGCTGCCGCGCATTGCGATCGAGCGCCCGGCGCACTATATCGGCAAGGACACGGTCAGCGCCATGCAATCGGGCATTTTCTGGGGCTATATGGGCCTTATCGAATATCTGACCGACAAGATTCAGGCCGAATACGGTCAACCCATGACGGTCGTGGCGACCGGCGGCGTTGCGTCGCTGTTCGAAGGCGCGACCGACCGCATCCATCATTTCGATCCCGATCTTACGCTGCGGGGTCTGCTCGAAATCTATCAGCGTACCCTCTTAAACAAAAAGAAAAATGAGTAAGAACAAGAACCAAGACGAACTGGTGTTTCTGCCGCTGGGCGGCTCGAACGAAATCGGTATGAACCTCAATGCCTACGGCTTCGGGCCGGAGCATGACCGCAAATGGATTCTGGTCGATGTAGGTGTGACCTTCGGCGACCTGACCACGCCCGGTATCGAAGTCATCGTGCCCGATCCCAAATTCCTCGAAGGCGAGGAGATTCTGGGCGTCATCCTGACCCACGCCCACGAAGACCATATCGGGGCGCTTGGCTGGCTGTGGGACCGTATTAAGGCGCCGCTCTACGCCACGCCCTTCACCGCCTTCCTGATCCGCGAAAAGCTGCGCGAGGCCGGGGTCGAAAACTTTGATCTGACCGAGGTGCCGCTGGGTGGCAAGGTGCATCTGGGGCCGTTCGAGGTCGACTATATCACCATCACCCACTCGATCCCGGAGCCCAACGGGCTGGCCATCCGGACTCCGCTTGGCACCGTCCTGCACACCGGCGACTGGAAGATCGATCCGGACCCCATCACCGGTAAGCCCACCGACATCAGCGCCATCATGGCGCTGGGCGATGAGGGCGTGCTGGCCATGGTCTGCGACTCGACCAACGTCTTCGTGGACGGGCAGGCGGGTTCCGAAGCCGATGTGAAGGTCGCGCTTGAACAAGTCATCCGTACACTGAAGGGTCGCGTCGCCGTGGCCTGCTTCGCCTCGAACGTCGCGCGGATGGACAGCGTCATCCGTGCCGCCGAAGCCTGCGGCCGTTCGGTCTGCCTCGTGGGTCGCTCGATGCACCGCATGTCGGCCGCGGCCAAGGCGGTCGGCCTGATGAAGGGCATCCAGGAATTCGTCTCCGAAGCCGACGCCGCCAAGATGAAGGACACCGAAGTCCTCTATCTCTGCACCGGTTCGCAAGGCGAACCGCGCGCCGCCCTGTCGCGCATCGCCGATGGCAACCACCCGCTGGTGCGCCTGGGTGCCGGCGATTCCTGCATCTTCTCCTCGCGCGTCATTCCCGGGAACGAAATCGGTATCCGCAGCCTGCAGAACCGCCTGTCGGATCTCGGCGTGGAAATCCATACCGAGAAGGATCACCCCGGCATTCACGTCTCCGGCCACCCGTGCCGCGACGAACTGAAGCAGATGTATGCCTGGGCCCGCCCCAGGATTGCCATTCCAACCCACGGTGAGCGCCGCCACCTGCAAAAGCACGCCGCTCTGGCCGCCGAAATCGGCATCCCCGAACAGGTCGTGCTGCGCAATGGCGACATGGTGCGCCTCGCGCCCGGCAAGCCCGAAATCATCGACGAAGTGCCTTCGGGCCGTCTGTTCGTCGA
Organism: Asticcacaulis sp. AND118; assembly: GCF_020535245.1. Taxonomy (GTDB): domain Bacteria; phylum Pseudomonadota; class Alphaproteobacteria; order Caulobacterales; family Caulobacteraceae; genus Asticcacaulis. Next base: position 1,573,740 of record NZ_CP084910.1, read on the forward strand.
CGGCGGTATGTTGGTCCCCGAAGCCTCCGAAGCCCTGCGCGAACGCCGCCACGCCGCCCATAACGGCATGCTGTTTGTCTCTTTCGCCCTGAGCAGCAAGAACCAGTTGGCGTCTTACGTCGAGGTACGTGGGCTGGGTCTGGCCTTCGAAGACGAGGACAGCATTTCCGATCAGTTGGAAAAGCTGTGCGATATCGCCGAAAAGGCCGTGCAGAAGCTGTCCCGCGAAGAGCGCGACGACGATCAGACCGTCGAAACCGCCGTGGCGCGCGTACTGAAAAAGGCCGCGCAAAATACCTGGGGCCGGAGACCGATCGTCGAGACGATTATTCTGAGGTTGTAAAGTGTGAAAGACGCAGGGGCCACGGGCCCCTGCACCCCCGATATGTTCGTGCGCAAACGGTAGGGGTTGTGCGCGTGACGGGCAGGTTTAATGGGGGCGAAGCCCCCCTTTTTCATGCCCAATGCGCACTGACTGCGCCATTTACGCGCCCGCTCAGGGGGTGTGGGGCCTGTGGCCCCACGATCTTCAAGGCTTTAAATCTACGATTTCACCATCACATAAGAGCCCGGCGCGTCCATATCCGGCTTGAACTTGCCCTTGGACGGATCGCGGGCGGCGACCATCGGGCCGGACTTATCGTGCAGCCATTGGGCCCAGTATTCCCACCACGAGCCCTTGTGCTCGACGGCGTCTTTTTGCCAGGCCTCAAGTGTTTCGGGCAAGCCCCTGGCATTACTCAGTTCGTTGATCCAGTGCTGGTACTTCTGGGCGGCGGGCGGGTTGACGACGCCGGCGATGTGGCCGGAGCCCGCCATGACGAAGGTGACGGGGCCGCCGAACAGACGTGCGGATTTGAACACCGAACCGGGCGGGGCGATATGGTCTTCGCGGCCGGACTGTTCGAAGACGGGAATCTTGACGTTTTTCAGGTCTATATCGACGCCGCCGATAGTGAGCTTGCCCTGAGAGAGGGCGTTCTCGTTATAGAATTTGCGCAGATAGTACATGTGCAGCGCCTTGGGCATCCGCGTCTGGTCGGCATTCCAGCACAGGAGATCGAAGGCGGTCAGGTCCTTGCCCATCAGGTAGTTGTTGACGAAGAAGGACCAGACGAGGTCGTTGGCGCGGAGTGAATTGAAGGTGTCGGCCATGGCGGCGCCGGGCAGGACGCCACCGGCGGCGTCCATCTGACGCTCAAGCTCTTTCAGCCAGCTTTCGTTGGTGAAGAGGAGCAGGTCCCCGGCTTCGGAAAAATCGTGCTGGGCGGTGAAGAAGGTGGCGGACGAGACGCTGTCGTCGCCCTTGGCCGCCATATGGGCCAGCGCCACGCCCAGAAGCGTGCCGCCGATGCAGTAGCCGACCGTATTGACCTTGGGCGCGCCGGTCTGTTCGCGGACCAGCGACACGGCCTTGTGGATGCCGCCGAACATATAGTCTTCGAAGGTGACGTCCTTCAGTTCGGCGCCGGGATTGACCCACGAGACGACGAAGACGGAAAAGCCCTGATCGGTCAGCCACTTGATCAGTGAGTTTTTCGATTGCAGGTCGAGAATATAGTATTTGTTGATCCACGGCGGGAAGATGAGCAGCGGCGTTTCGCGCACTTCGTCCGTAGTCGGATTAAATTGCAAAAGTTCGAACAGCGGGCCGCGCCATACGACCTTGCCCGGCGTCGTGGCGACGTTTTCGCCGACCTTGAAGTGGGCGTAGTCGGCCTGAGAGATTTTCAGCTTGCCGTCGCCGCGCGCCAGATCGTCGGCGAACTTCTGCATCCCCTTGACGAGGCTTTCGCCGTTCGATGCGATCAGGGTGTCGAGCGCCGCAGGGTTGGACAGCAGGAAGTTGGACGGCGAGAAGGCGTCGGTAACCAGTTTCGTGAAAAATTCGGCGCGGCGTTTGTGCAACGGATCGACGCCTTCGACTGACGAGACGAGGTTGTTGAGCCAGGTCGAGGACAGCAGATACGATTTGCGCATCATGTCGAAGACGAGATTCTGCTGCCAGCGCGGGTCGGCGAAACGCTTGTCCCTGGGGCTGGTGTCTTCTTCGGTTTCGACGCCCAGCGTGCGGCGGGTCATTTCGGCCCACAACGACATGTAACCGGTCATCAGGTCGGTCTGGGCCTCGATGACCTTTTCCGGGTTCTGGGCCAGCGAAGTCATGACGCTGGTCATGGCGGGGCCGACCTGAAACGGGTCGCCATTGGTCCCGCCATTGAAGTCGGGTTGTTTGAGGACCGCGGTCGCCAGGGCGGTCTGGGCGGTGATGGCGGCCTTGGCGAGATTGATCGACAGGTCCTCCATCGCTTTCATCTGCTCGGCATCGAAGGCGCGTTCCGGATCGGGGCCGGCGTGAGCGTTGTGCTGAGATCGACCGGCCGCGGGTTTTTCCACGGGCGGCGCCGCTTTCGGGGCGGGTTTGGCGGCTGGCTTTTTAGGAGGCGGGGCCTTGACCGGAGCAGGGGCTTCTGCGGCCACGTCGCGCTTTTTCGGCGGAACGGCCTTGCGGGTTTTCGCCTTGGAAACGGTTTTCTCGGTCGCTTTTTCAGTCATGGGGCCCTCCGCGAGTCGCGTCCTCGGTGTTTTTTCTAACCCGCTTCAGGCGGCTTTGCGCCACAATTTTCGCTGTATAATGTGCAACATCGCGTTATGACGTGTTTTAGGGCTGTTCAGGCCGGACAAAGTTTGCTCTTGATCTGGCCCGGTTTTTCGACCATCGGACGCCTTCGCCTGCGGAGCCTCGCCATGAATAAGCGGTCAGCGATCAAAACGATCCTCTTGCCCGGTCTTGTACTGGGGGCTTTCGCTGTGCCCGCTTCGGCTCAGGATGTCGGCGCTCCGCGCGTCTATGACGATTTTCCGAAATGGTCGCAGTTTCCGCCGCCGCCGACCGATGTGCCGACGCCGGCACAGATCAGGCAGCAGGTGGTCGCGCTCAAGGCGACGGCCGTCAATCTTCAGCGGACCGCCGATGCGCTCCCGTGGGAGTTGAAAGAGCCCGACGCCATGGCCGCGTCGGCCAAGGCGAAGATCGACCCCGTACTGGGCGCACCGGTTGAGACCGGCGTGGACAACGCCGCCACCGAAACCATGGCCGCGCGTCTGCGCGCGCGGGCTACGCCGCCCCCCGTGGCGAAATAAATCAAAAATACAAGACGACAGGGAATTGAGTATGTCTCAGACGGGTTTCGCCCAAGCGGGTTTCGACCTTGGCCTTGAAATCGTTCGCGTAGCCGAAGAGGCCGCGATCGCGGCGCACGGCTGGATCGGCAAGGGCGACGAGAAGGCGGCGGATCAGGCGGCGGTGGACGCCATGCGCTCGGCGCTGAACGCCATCGAGATGGACGGCCGCATCGTCATCGGCGAAGGCGAGCGCGACGAGGCCCCGATGCTGTTCATCGGCGAGACGGTAGGCACGGGTAAGGGCCCGGCTATCGATATCGCGCTCGATCCGCTGGAAGGCACGACGCTCGCCGCCAAGGCGATGAACAATGCCCTGACCGTGGTGGCCTTTGCGCCGCGCGGCGGTCTGCTGCACGCGCCGGACACCTATATGGACAAGATCGCCATCGGGCCGGGTTACCCCGAAGGCGTGGTCGATCTCGACGCCAGCCCGGAAGAGAATGTGAAGGTCTTGGCCGCCGCCAAGGGCGTGGACGTGTCGGAAATCGTCGCCTGCGTGCTGGATCGTCCGCGTCACGACCGCATCATCGCCTCGCTGCGCAAGGCCGGGGCGCGCGTGTATCTGATCACCGATGGCGATGTCGCGGGCGTCTTTCATACGGCGCAACCCGAAACCGGCATCGACATCTATCTGGGATCGGGCGGCGCGCCCGAAGGCGTGCTGGCGGCGGCGGCGCTGAAATGCGTCGGCGGACAGTTCCAGGGCCGGCTGGTCTTCCGTAACGACGATGAGCGCCAGCGCGCCCAGCGTCTGGGCATTACCGATTTCGACCGTAAATACAGCCTGAACGAACTGGTGTCGTCGGATGTCGTCTTCGTCGCCACCGGCGTCACGCCCGGCGCGCTGCTGGACGGGGTGCACAAGGAGATGACGCCGAGCGGTGACGTCTTCATCAGCACCGAAAGTCTGGTGATGATTTCGCGGACTCAGACTATCCGTAAACTCTATATGCGTCGTCCCCTCAATCCGTGATGTCCAATGCCCGATGATCCCCGCCACGACCCGACCGATCTGACGCCCTTTCTGGGGGTAGACAGCTCGGTCACAGGACGGTTGTGGGTGGATCGGCGCGACAGCCAGCGCGTCGGCCATCACGAACTGCGCCAGATCAGTCAGCAGATCGCGCTCAAGGGCCTGATGGAGGAGGCCTTTGTCGAGCCGGTGGCGCGGTCTATCGCCGGACGTGGCGTGACGGCGGCGGGGCTGGAGGATTATCTGCGTCCAACGCTCAAGGCCCTGTTCCCAGATCCGGACGGCTTTATGGACATGCCGCAGGCGGTGACGGCCATTCTCGACGCGCTTCAGGCCAAACAGAAGATCTATGTCTTCGCCGATTACGACGTGGACGGAGCCACATCGGCAGCGCAACTGGTGCGTTGGTTCCGCCACATGGGCCACGAACTGAGCGTCTATGTGCCCGACCGGATGCTGGAAGGCTATGGACCGTCGGAAAAGGCTTTCGACCGCCTCAAGGCCGAGGGGGCGGATCTGGTCATCACCGTCGATTGCGGGGCCTCGGCCCACCGGGCGCTGGACTATGCCGCGCGCATCGGCCTCGAAGTGGTGGTGATCGATCACCACATCATGCGCGAAGACCCGCCGAAATGCCGCGCGGTCGTCAATCCCAACCGTCCGGGCTGCACCTCGGCCCAGGGCAATCTGGCGGCCGCGGGTGTGGTGTTCGTGGTGCTGGCGGCGCTCAACCGCGAGGCCGAAAAGCGCGGTCTTTTCGCCGATCGTCCGCGGCCCGACCTGACCAAATGGCTCGATCTGGCCGCACTGGGCGCCATCTGCGATGTGACGGCGCTCAGCGGCTTCAACCGCGCGCTGGCGGCGCAGGGTCTCAAGGTCATGTCGCGGCTGGAAAATCCCGGCATCCGGGCCCTGATGCAGGTCGCCGGCGGCGAGCCCAAGGACGCGGCCAGGGCCCAGAATACTTTAATGGGGGTGTTCCATTCGGGTTTCGTGCTGGGGCCGCGTATCAATGCCGGCGGACGTATCGGCCGCGCCGATCTGGGCGTGCGGCTGTTGTCCACCGACGATGCGGACGAAGCGGCGGCGCTGGCGCAGGAACTGGACGACCTCAACAAGACGCGGCGCGATGTCGAGGCCGCCGTACAGGAGCAGGCGCTGGCCATTGCTGATGCCAGGGGGCTGGTCACCGCCGACGACCACGTCATTATCGTCGCCCACGAAGACTGGCACCCCGGCGTTATCGGCATAGTGGCGGGGCGTCTGCGCGAACGCTGGCACAAGCCGGTCATCGTCATCGGTATCGATCCGGTGACGGGCATCGGCAAGGGGTCGGGCCGTTCGCAGGCCGGGATCAATCTGGGGCAGGGGGTCACGGCGGCCTTCGAGAGCGGTTTGCTTCTGTCGGGCGGCGGGCACGCCATGGCCGCGGGGCTGAGCATCGATGCCGGGCGTATCGACGAACTGCGCGCCTTCCTCAATGCTCACGTCGCCAATTCCACCGTAGAGGCCGACCGCAAGGACCGTCTGGAAATTGACGCGGCCCTGAGTGCGGCCACCTGCACGCGGGCCCTGCTCGACCGTTTCGAGATTATGGCGCCGTTCGGACAGGGCAATCCCGAGCCGATGTTCGTCCTGCCCGGGATGCGGGTCGGCTACGCCTCCGCGCTTAAAGGCGGGCATGTGCGCTGCGACCTGATCGATGAAAGCGGCAAGCGGCTCAAGGCCATCGCCTGGCGCGCGCAGGATACCGCCGTGGGGGCGGCGCTGCTCAATCCGGCCGGCGCGATTCATGTGGCGGGCCGTCTGAAACCCGATGACTATATGGGCCGCAACGGCGTGCAGTTCGAAATCGAGGATATCGCGCACATATTCACAAGTTGACGCGATATTGCCGAAAATAGCGCTTGCAACGAACAATCCGTGACGCTATCAAGCGCACCTCTTGACGCGGTCCCTTCGTCTATCGGTTAGGACGTCAGGTTTTCAACCTGAAAAGAGGGGTTCGACTCCCCTAGGGACTGCCAGTCAGGACTATATGCGACGCACATGCGGTCCCTTCGTCTATCGGTTAGGACGTCAGGTTTTCAACCTGAAAAGAGGGGTTCGACTCCCCTAGGGACTGCCACCGTCGTTCGCGAATTTTTCCCCGGAAACGTGTATTACATAGCGCCTGACCCCAGGCCGGGTTACTGTGTCAATTCGGCAATATGCAGCCACACGCTGCGCGAGAAGAAGAAAATACCACTTTTTTACTCGCAATAAGCGATTTTTTCGCTTATCCTCTCAAAAAAGAGAGGGGCAGTGGCGCATTGGCGCTGCCCATTTAAAAATATCCATGTTATAGTTGCGCTCGCATGGTAGTTTGTTTGTGGGCTTGGTGAGGAATATGAGTTTGTACGATTACGGAAAGAATAGCGAGGCGGAAGACGTTAAGGCCATTTCCGGTCGTGTGAAATGGTTCGATGCCGGCAAAGGTTACGGCTTCATCGTTCCGCAATCCCCCGATTTGACCAGCATGCGCGATGTCCTGCTGCACGTATCCGCTTTGCGCGACATGGGGCGTGACATGGCCCACGAAGGTGCAGCGATCGAATGCAAGATTGCCAAACGCGCCAAGGGCTGGCAGGTGATTCAGATCGACGCCCTCGAAGAAACCGGCACCGGCCCTGTGCGTGAGGCGCGCGACCCGTCGTCGGTGCGTTCGACCCATAATGTCCAGGCGACGATTGGCGATCTGGAAGCGGCGACCATCAAGTGGTTCAACCGTACCAAGGGTTACGGCTTTGTCGTACGCGGCAACGATCCGACCGACATCTTCATCCATATCGAAACCCTGCGCCGTTTCGGTCTCGAAGACGTTCAGCAGGGCGACACCCTGATGGTCCGCTTCGGCGAAGGCCCCAAGGGTCTGGTGGTGACCGAAGTTCAGCCCAAGGCTCTGGTCTGATACGGTTGAAGAATGGCCTTGAAACGGCCATTGGATCCGACGAATTTCCGACGGAGGTGAGGTTTCTCACCTCCGTTTTCTTTGCACGGGAGAGTCCGGTGAGGGCTGTGTTCAGGGCCGTTGGGTTTTCACTGTGTCTGGCTCTTGCGCCTTTTGCAACCGTGTACGCGCAGGTGGCGGCGAAGGCAGCCACTCCGGCGGAAACGGTCGCGCGGTACGGCTATCGGGTGGTCAAGGTACACCCGCACGATCCTGACGCCTTCACGCAGGGCCTGTTCATGCTGAACGGGCGTCTGTTCGAGAGCACGGGCATGGCCGGGGCGTCGTCGATCCGCGAGGTCGATCTGGAGACCGGCAAGGTTAAACGCCAACGCGATATCGAGCGCCCCTATTTTGCCGAGGGCGTGGCGCCGTGGGGCAACAGCATCGTCGGTTTGACCTGGACGCATGGCAAGGCCTTCGTCTGGGATCGCGAAAGTTTCGCGGCGAAGGGGGAATATACCTATACGGGGGAAGGCTGGGGCCTGACCGGTGACGGCAAGCAATTGATCCTCAGCGATGGCACCGACCGCCTGCGCTTTCTCGATCCGCAGACCTTCAAGGTCACGCGCGAAGTGCCGGTGACCCTGCGCGGCGAGCCGATCGAAATGCTCAATGAACTGGAATATGTACAGGGGCAGGTCTACGCCAATGTCTGGCAGACGGACTATATCGTACGTATCGATCCCGGGGACGGGCGCATCAACGGTATTATAGACCTGAGCGGACTGATGTCGCACGGGCCGGCCATCACGAAGCGCATCGATGTGCTCAATGGCATCGCCTTTGATCCGGTGTCTAAACACCTGCTGGTGACGGGCAAGTACTGGCCGGCCCTGTTCGAGATCGAACTGATCGACAAGGCGACCGGCGCACCCTATGTTTTCCGGTAAAACCATGACCAAGCTATTGAAAATGCTGCCGTTCGCGCTGCTTTTAGCGGCCTGCCAGCCGGGAGCGCCGGCAAAGAGCGCTCTGGAGCCGCTTCAGGTGGTGTCGTCGGCCGGAACCCATGCGTTTCAGGTCGAAATCGCCGACGACGATCAGGAACGCGAGGTGGGCCTGATGAACCGCGACACGCTTGCCGAAGGGCAGGGGATGCTGTTCCTGTTCCCCGATGCGCGCGAGCGGGCCTTCTGGATGAAGAATACGCATATACCGCTTGATATTATTTATATTTCGAAGTCGGGTGAGGTGATTTCGATTCAGAAGAATACCCTGCCGATGAACGAAACGCCGCTGCATTCGTTCGGCCCGGCGGTGGCGGTTCTGGAAATCAATGGCGGTCAGGCGGATGTGCTGGGCATCAAACAGGGCGACCGCATCACCCATCGCTTTTTCGAGGGCAAGGGGCCGATGCCGCAATAATTCAGCATGTCCTGTGGGCTTCGATGAAAACGGCTTGCGGAAGCGCTGACGAAGTGGCATGAAGCGCGCCTTGCCTGCGGGCAGGGTGTCGGGGTGTAGCGCAGCCTGGTAGCGCAGCTGTTTTGGGTGCAGCAGGTCGGAGGTTCGAATCCTCTCGCCCCGACCATCAAAAGAAAAGGGACTGCCCATTAGGGCAGTCCCTTTTCTTTTGATGTTCAGAGCAAGGTTCCAACCGAAAAGAGGTTCGACGGCCAGCGATGATCTTTTTGCCATAGGCATAATGATCACGCGCAGACGCGATGAAGCGAAGCGAAATCAATCCTCTCGCCTGACGCGGACGAGTCACCCCATTTCCTATTTGTAAGATGCGTCCGACCTCACTCCGCGCTATTCTCCCCAATAACCGGGGAAATTGCCATGAAAACCCATCTCATCACTGCCGCTCTATGTCTGCTAGCCGCGCCGGCGCATGCCGATATCGTCGAAGCCTTGCCGCACGGTTTCGAGGTCAAGCACGAACTCGCCATCAATGCCCCGGCCCAAACCGTCTACGACGCCCTGATCCGCCCGCAAGCGTGGTGGAGTCCCTCGCATACCAGGTCAGGGAGCGCCGCCAACCTGTCGCTGGAGGCGCGGGCGGGCGGCTGCTACTGTGAGGCCCTGCCCAAGGGCGGCATGATCGAGCATATGCGCGTCGTGTCGGTTCAGCCGGGTGAAGGCTTGCGGCTGTTTGGTGGTCTAGGGCCGTTGCAGTTTAGCGGCGCTTCGGGCTTTTGGAACCTCACGTTAAAGGAAAAGGATGGGGTGACGACCCTGACCGCCACCTATGATGTCGGCGGCTACGCCAAAGGCGGGTTGGATAAGTGGGCCGGTCCCGTAGACCGGGTTCTGAGTGAGCAATACGGTCGCCTAAAAGTCTTGGCGGAAGCAAAATGAAGCCGGACCGGGGAATATTGCTGACACTGTCCATCATCTCGACATTGACCGGCTGCACCCCCCTGCGCGGACCCCTGACCGGGCCGGAATGGGTCGTCTGGGGCTGTGGCGTCGCGGGGTTTGTTGTCTTCCTGCTGGGCGTCCCCGGCGTGGTGAAAGGCGGGTTTCTGCGCCTTCTGCTGCACGTCCTGATCACCGCCATGCTGGTGACGGCCGCGGGCTGGATGGTCATGCAGGCCCCCAAGGCAGTCGAAGCGCGCGCGGTCATCTGCGGGCTCGGATTGGGGTTGCTTATCGTATGGACGATCTGGGCTGCCAGCGGCTTTGACGTCGGCAAGCCTCCGCCGGATCCGGATGACGATAATTTTCTCAAGCTGTGAAGATTCGCGCGTTAGAGTGGTCGCGCAATTCTTCCGTAAAGTGGTGCCCACTTTATCGGATTGCGCTTAACGCTTCTTGCGCTTGTAGTTTTCTGACCAACTGATGATCGGCAAGACCGGAATGCCCCACAATATGCCGGACAGGCCGTAGAACAGCAGCCGCACGATCTGATTGTCGGGCAGTCTCTGACCGATGCTGGAAATGATCACGACGTACACCGTCAAGAACAGCACGATGCCGACGCAGGCGATCACGCGCCGCACCGGCAGGCTGAGGCTCTTTGCCGCATCCCCGCTCATGTCTTTACCCAAATCATTTCTTCACATTCACCTTTTCGATGGCGCGCGTCAGGTGAAACAGCGCCAGAAGCCCGGCGGAACCCGCCCCCGCAGCCCTGAGAGTCGTGTAGAAGCGATCCGGATAAATATCGAGGATATGGATGAAAAACGTCATCAGGATTGCCCCGAAAATGCCCACAAACATATTGATGATCGCGCTGTAGCGGCTCTTGGTCAGGTTGTTGGCTATCCAGCCGACAATGAACCCCGTCATACCGGCCAGAATCCAGTCCTGGACACTCATTTGTGGAACCTTTCGCATTTTACGTCGCTCATCGCTTGAATTTCACCCCTCCCTGTGGGCAAATCGGCGCGAACGGGCAAAGCCTATTACAGGTTATTTCGCCGCAGTTGAACAGGTCCGCCCGGCGGTACCCAACAATTATTTTCAGTGAGGCGTAACGGTGAGGCTTCCACTCAAATCTCCTTCCGTGGCCATCTGGCTCTATATCGTGGCCGCTCTGGTCGTTTTGATCGTCATGGTCGGCGGTGCGACGCGCCTGACGGGATCAGGCCTGTCGATTACCGAATGGAAGCCGGTGCACGGCGTCGTGCCGCCGCTCAGCGACGCCCAGTGGTCCGAAGAATTCGCCAAATACCAGCAGATACCCCAATTCAAACAGGTCAACGCCAATATGACGGTTGATCAATTCAAGGGCATCTTCTGGTGGGAATGGGGCCATCGCCTGCTGGGTCGTCTGATCGGCGCCGCCGTGCTGATCCCCTTCGTCGTCTTTCTGTTTCTACAGGCTGTTCCCCAAAGACTTATCTGGCGTTGCGCGGTGCTGGTGGGCCTTGTCGGCGTGCAGGGCGCGATCGGCTGGTGGATGGTCCATTCCGGACTGGCCAACCGCGTCGATGTCGCCCCCGAACGCCTGATGACGCACCTCAGTCTGGCGCTGATCATCATGATCTTCGCGCTTTGGACCGCCAACGAAGCCCTGGACGGTCATTCACGCGGACACGGCGCGCCGGGCGGCTGGCAGGCCGCGGTGATCGGTCTGTTCGGTCTGACCTTCCTGCAATCCATGCTGGGCGCTCTGGTCGCCGGCAACGACGCCGGTCTCGTCTACAACGACTGGCCGCTTATGGGCGGACGCGTTTTCCCGCTTGTCGACTATTCCAGGGGCCTGTGGCACGTATTCATCCACGATCAGGGCATGGTGCAGGCCCTGCACCGCTTTAACGCCTACTTCCTGCTGATCTACACGACCGCTCTGGTCCTGTGGCTGTGGCGGCGCTGCATGGACGACGGCATGCGCCTGATTGCCGCCGCTTTCGGCATATTGGTCTGGTGTCAGGCCGCTCTCGGCGTGGCGACGCTGTGGACCAATGTGCATATCGCCTTCGGTCTGCTCCATCAGCTTGGGGCCGTGCTGCTGCTGATTCTGGCGACGCTGCTGATGTGGAAGGTCGCGCGCGCCGATCGCGATTTCCGCCGCCGGAATTTTTAGATTTTAAGAGGGGAGACGCAGGGGCCGCAGACCCCTGCACCCCGATACATCTCCGCGCTCCAACGGTGATTAGTATGCGCGTCGTTGCGTGCTTAATGGGGGCGAAGCCCCTTTTTTTCATGTGCAACAGGCATGAGTTATGCCGTTGGAGCGCCTGGTTAGGGGGTGTGGGGCCCGTGGCCCCACAATCTTACGCTCTTAAGCCTTCACTGCATCCGTCTTGAAATCATCCCACGGCCCGGTGATGGCCAGCGTCCAGCCCGGTGCTTGCAGGTTGACGAACATGGTCGAGCCGTCGGGTGAGAAGCAGACGCCGGCCCATTCCGAGTTGGTCGGGTCGGTGTTGCGGGCGAAGGTGGCGACCTTACCGTCGCGGGTGATGATTTTGAGGTGGTTCTTCAGCGTGTCGGAATAGCGGTCTTCGCAGGCGAAGAGCTGACCGCGCGGCGAGACGACGATATTGTCGACATAGTCGAAGACGAGATCGTTGTTCGGCTCGGCGAAGAGCTGGACGCGGCCGGGGGCGCGGCCTTCCTGCGCCGTGCCTTCGTAGAGGCTCGGCACGTAGCGCATGATCTGACCGTTTTCACCGGGACCGCCGGAAGTGCAGGTGAAGTACAGCTCGCCTTCGCCGAAGAAGATGCCTTCGGCGCGCGCGAACTGAGCGGCGCCCCTGGCGTGGCCGCGATTGCGCAGGTCGTTATTGGGGCTGTCGACGTCGTCGAGATCGACCCATTCGGTTTCGAACCAGTCGCCCTGCTGCCAGAAGATGGCGGCTTTGTTGTCGGTGAGGGCGTGCGGCTTGCCCTTGATGACGAGGGCTTGCAGCTTGCCGCCTTCGAGCAGCTTGCCCGGCACATTGGGAATGAAGCGATAGAAGACCGAGTCGCCTTCGTCTTCGGTGAGGTAGACGATGCCGGTCTTGGGATCGACGGCGACGGCTTCGTGGTCGAAGCGGCCCATGCCCTTGATTGGCTCGGCCTTGACCAGGCCTTCGGCGCGCGACGGCACTTCGAAGACGTAGCCGTGGTGCTTGCCGACGCCGTCCGGGGCCTTTTGCGAGGTTTCCTCGCAGGTCAGCCACGAGCCCCACGGGGTCGGGCCGCCGGCGCAGTTGGTCGAGGTGCCGACCAGCGACAGATGGTGGCTGACCAGTTTCTGTTCCTTGACATTGTAGATCATCGTGGTGGTCCCGCCGTGCAGCGGGCGACCGTCGGGCGCGAAGTCGTAGACCTTGGCGGTGTCGACCTTTGAGAACAGTTCGTTCTTTGCGCCGAAGGGGCCGGTCTTGGCCAGAGTATGCTTGATTTCGTGGTTGCGCACCAGAAGCACGGTGTCCGGACCGTGCGGGAAACAGGCCATGCCGTCGTGCTTGCCCGGTACGATCAGGCCGTCGCTCATGGTTTCGCCCTGACGCGAGAAGATCTGGTACGAGAAGCCCGACGGCAGATCGGCAATGCCGTTTGGGTCCTTCACCAGCGGACCGTAGCCTTCGATCTGGTTGACATAGGTGTCCGGCGCATTGGCGGTAATGCGGTGCGCCGCGGCCGCCTTGCTGATCCACAGGGCCATGCCGGTGAAGGCGGCGGAGGTGGCGAGCGACGAGGAGAGAAGGGTGCGGCGGGACAGCGACATGGAAACACCTTTACACGGAAGCAAGTGTACCGTTTGGAATCGAATACGCTTCCTGTAAAGGCGAGGGCGCACAGAATTATGACATGGGAATAGGGTAATTTAATACCTAATTCAAAAATATCAATAAAAACAAATACCTGCGTTCAATTTTGATAAAAATAATTGTTGACGCGGCTATTTGCCTCGTCTATACGCTCCCGACTTTTCCGGTGGTGGCGTTTGTCGCGGCAGGAAACATCTCTTCAAATCCCCGGATTCACCAAAGGAATCTCTCATGCTTACCTCTGCGACCGCGGCGCTCAAGCCCGCCAATGTCGAGAAGAAGTGGATCGTGATCGACGCCCAAGACGCCGTTGTCGGCCGTCTGGCTTCGTTCATCGCCATGCGTCTTCGCGGCAAACACAAGCCGGACTACACCCCGCACGTCGATTCCGGTGACTATGTCATCGTCATCAACGTCGACAAGGTTCATTACACCGGCAACAAGCTGGCCGACAAGATCTTCTACTGGCACACCGGTCACCCCGGCGGCGTCAAGAAGCGCACCATGGGTCAGATCCTGGGCGGCAAGTATCCTGAGCGTGTCCTGATGAAGGCCGTCGAGCGTATGCTGCCGAAGGAATCCCCGCTGGCTCGCGCCCAAATGACCCACCTGCGTCTGTACGCGGGTTCGGAGCACCCCCACGAAGCTCAAGCGCCGGAAGTCGTCGACTTCAAGGCCCTGAGCCGCAAGAACGTCCGGAGCGTCTAAGAATGTCTGAAGTTCAAGCTCAAGGCCTCGAAGCCCTCGCTTCCCTGTCGTCGAACCCTGAAAATGCGCCGGTCGAGCGCGTTCAGCAGCTCGACAAGTACGGCCGCGCCTATGCCACCGGCAAGCGCAAGAACGCCGTCGCCCGCGTCTGGATCAAGCCGGGTTCGGGCAAGTGGATCATCAATGACCGCGAGCAGGAAGTTTACTTCGCTCGTCCGGTTCTGCGCATGATGATCGCTCAGCCGCTCAACCTGACCGACCGCGCGACGCAGTTCGACGTCATCGTCTCGGTTCACGGTTCGGGTCTGTCGGGTCAGGCCGGCGCCATCCGTCACGGCCTGTCGAAGGCTCTGACCTATTATGAGCCGGCCCTGCGTTCGACGCTGAAGGCCGCTGGCTTCCTGACCCGCGACTCGCGCGTCGTCGAGCGTAAGAAGTACGGCCGCGCCAAGGCTCGCCGTTCGTTCCAGTTCTCGAAGCGTTAATCGCACGAGCCAAAAACTCATGCAGAAAAGCGCTTCGGGCAACCGAAGCGCTTTTTCTTTGGCTGTTTTGGAAGTAAGAACGCAGCGCAAATCCTCCTCCCCTGTTTACGGGGGAGGTGGCATTGAGCGCAGCGAAATGACGGAGGGGGCAATCCCGCCTTCGTCATGCCCCCTCCGGCGGGACAAGCCCGCCACCTCCCCCGTAAACAGGGGAGGAGGAAAGGAAAAGTCATGTCTCATAAGGTTTTCATCGACGGCGAAGCCGGCACCACCGGTCTGCAGATCCGCGAGCGGCTGGAAAAGCGTCCGGAGATCGAACTGATCCGCCTGGCCGATGATCGCCGCAAGGACATCGATGCCCGCCGCGAAGCGCTGAACGCCGCCGACACCGTGATCCTTTGCCTGCCCGACGAGGCGGCAAAGGAATCCGTCGCCCTGATCGAAAACCCTGACGTGGCCGTTATCGACGCCTCGACCGCTCACCGGGTGGCCGAAGGCTGGACCTATGGTTTCCCGGAAATGACCGAGGAGCAGCGCGACCTGATCCGCGCTTCGAAGCGCATCAGCAATCCCGGCTGCCATGCGACCGGCTTCATCGCCCTGACGCGGCCTCTGGTCGAACTGGGCGTGCTGCCGCCCTTCTTCCCCATGGTGGCCACCTCGCTGACCGGCTACAGCGGCGGCGGCAAGGCCATGATCGCCGAATTCGAAGGCGGGCAGGGGCGTGAGCGCATCTACGCCACCGGCCTGACGCACAAGCATCTGCCGGAAATGCAGCTCTATGCCGGGCTGGAAACCGCGCCGATCTTCTCGCCGACCGTCGCCAATTTTGCGCAGGGCCTGATCGTCGAGGTGCCGCTGCACCTGTGGGCGCTGCCCGATGCGCCGGATCTGCCGACGATTTACAACATCCTCACAGCGCACTACGCTGGCGAACCGTTCGTGCGCGTCGCGTCTCCCGAAGAGACGGCGGCGGCGGGCGCCGTCAACGGCGACGCTTTGCGCGACACCAACCAGTTGCTGATCCACGTCTTCGGTCAGGAAGACGGCGATACGGCCAATCTGGTGGCGGTGTTCGATAACCTCGGCAAGGGGGCGTCGGGCGCGGCGGTGCAGAACCTCAACCTCGTACTCGGTCTCGAAGAGACGGCCGGGCTTCTCTGATATCCGGAGCAATCATGGGTCCCTTAACCAGCATCGCTATCCTCCTGATGATCTGGTGGGTGACCCTGTTCGCCGTCCTGCCGTTCGGTAATATCAGCCATCATGAGGCGGGTATCGAAACCAAGGACGGCGGCGACCCCGGCGCGCCTGTGTTTCATAACCTCAAGAAAAAGCTGCTGATCAATACTATCGTTGCCGTCGTGGTGTGGGCGATCGTCATGATCATCGTGCAGTTCGGCCTGATTCCGCTCCCCGAATTCCCGACCGCTTCGTAAGACGCCGTAAATCCGCCTTTTTGGCATTGATCAATCAGGGCGAAGCTGGCTTTGGTGTTGTCGCGCATCCGAATCCGAAAACCGCTTCACACTTTTCGGGATGCGCTTTATTACATCCCCCGATTCCATTGTTTTATTTCAAGGTCCGTCCCATGCGCCTGTCGCGCTATCTGCTGCCGCTCCTCAAGGAAAACCCCTCCGAAGCCCAGATCGTCTCGCACCGCCTGATGCTGCGCACCGGCATGATCCGTCAGGAAGCCGCCGGCATCTACGCGTGGCTGCCGCTGGGTCTGCGCGTGCTGCGCAAGATCGAGACAATCGTGCACGAGGAAATGCAGCGCGCCGGCGCGGTTGAACTGCTGATGCCGACGCTGCAACTGGCCGATCTGTGGCGCGAGTCGGGCCGTTACGACGACTACGGACAGGAGATGCTGCGCATCAAGGACCGCCATGAGCGCGAAATGCTCTACGGCCCGACCAATGAGGAAATGATCACGGAAATCTTCCGCGGTACGGTCAAGTCCTACAAGGACCTGCCGATGAACCTCTACCACATCCAGTGGAAGTTCCGCGACGAGCAGCGCCCGCGTTTCGGCGTCATGCGCGGCCGTGAGTTCCTGATGAAGGACGCCTATTCGTTCGACATCGACGAGGCCTCGGCGCGCAAGGCCTATAACCGCATGTTCATCGCCTATCTGAACACCTTCAGCCGTCTGGGACTGAAGGCGGTGCCGATGCGCGCCGACACCGGCCCGATCGGCGGCGACCTCAGCCACGAATTCATCATCCTGGCCGATACCGGCGAAAGCGCCGTCTTCTGCCACAAGGATCTGGTCGACATGCCTGCACCGGGTCCCGATGTCGATTGGGACGATCTGCAAGGTCTGGTCGATCAGCGCACGGCGCTCTACGCCGCGACGGAGGAAATGCACGACGAGGCGGCCTTCAACGCCGTCCCGGCGGACAAGCAGTTGTCGGCGCGCGGCATCGAGGTCGGCCACATCTTCTACTTCGGCGAAAAATACTCGGCCCCGATGGGGGCCAAGGTCTCCGGTCCCGACGGCGCGCAGGTCAATGTCCACATGGGCTCTTACGGCGTTGGCGTGTCGCGTCTGATCGGCGGCATCATCGAGGCCAGCCATGACGAGGCCGGCATCATCTGGCCGGAAAGCGTCGCGCCCTTCGACGTGGCGGTCATCAATCTGCGCGTCGGCGACGAGGCCTGCGACGCCGCTTGCGACAAGGCTTACAAGGCGCTGACCGTAGCAGGTCGCGATGTCCTCTATCACGATACGGACGACCGTCCGGGCGCCAAGTTCGCCTCGATGGATCTGATCGGCATCCCCTGGCAACTGATCATCGGGCCCAAGGGCATCGCCGAAGGCCAGGTCGAGATCAAGCACCGCGCCACCGGCGAACGTCATACGGCGGCCTTCGATGCCGTGCTCGAACAACTGACCAAGGCGAAATAATGAAAGGGCTGTTGTCGCTGTTTTCTTTCTCCGCGTGGGAAACCGATCTGGCGCTCAGATATCTGCGCACCAAACGCAAGGACGGCGGCATCGCCCTCATCGCCATCATCAGCTTTATCGGCATCACCCTGGCCGTCGGCGTACTGATCATCGTCATGTCGGTAATGAACGGCTTTCGCGACGAACTGATGTCGCGTGTGCTGGCCTTCAACGGGCATTCGTTTGTCGCGGGCGCGCCCCTGACCGATTGGGAAGGGCGCGACGCCATGCTTAAGCGTCTGCGCGACGTTCCCGGCGTCATCGAAGTCTCGCCCTATGTCGAATCCCCTGGTCTGGCGCAGGGGCCGTTCTCTCAGGCCGGTCTGGCCTATATGCGCGGCGTCGATGTCGAAACGGTGAAGAATACGCCGATTATCCGCGACAATATAAAGTCAGGTTCGCTGAAGGGCTTCGGCGAGGGCGAATATGGCGGCGACCTGGTCCTGATCGGCGAAGGTCTGGCCACTCAGATGAGCGTCCGTGTAGGCGATGAACTGACGCTTCTGTCGCCTTCGGGCAGCACGGCTTTCGGGGCCATGCCGCGCCGTAAGCCCTATGTGGTCGGTGGCATCTTCAAGAGCGGCGTGTCGGAACTGGATGCGGCTTTTGTCTTCATGCCTTTGCAACAGGCGCAGCTCTTTTTCGACCGCGAAGACGAGTGGGACGCCGTCGAAGTGAAGGTCAAGGACCCCTATAATATCAAGGACTACTACCCGGCCTTCCGTAAGGCCGCCGGCGACAAAGCCGTGCTGGTCGATTGGACGGAACGCAACGCGCCGTTATGGAACGCGCTTCAGGTCGAGCGCAACGTCATGCGCCTGATCCTCATGCTGATCGTCCTGATCGCCGCCATGAACATCATTTCCGGCATCGTTATGCTGGTGAAAAACAAGACGCGCGACATCGCCATCATGCGGACCTTGGGCGCGGATCGCGCCTCGATCACCAGGATATTCTTCCTGTCTGGCGCCATCATCGGCGCGACGGGCACGGTGCTGGGCGTCGCCATAGGCACGCTCTTCTGCATCTTCATTCGTCCGATCCAGCAGGTCGTCGAAGCCGTCTTCAACGTGAAGGTCTTCAACGAAGAGGTCTATTACCTGGCCTATATCCCGGCGAAGGTCGAACCGACCGAAGTGCTGATCATCGTGGGCTTTTCGATGATCGCCACCTGCCTCGCCACCCTGTTCCCGGCCCTGTGGGCGTCGAAACTCGAACCCGTGGAGGCCCTGAGATATGAATAATGGGCTTATGAGTAATGTGGTGCTGTCTCTGCGCGGTCTGGTGCGCGCCTATCCTATCGCCGACGGTCGCACGCTTGAGGTGCTCAAAGGTGTCGATCTCGACCTGCGCGCCGGTGAAGTCGTCGGCCTGATCGGTCCGTCCGGTTCCGGCAAGTCGTCTCTGCTGCATTGCATCGGTCTGCTGGAATCGTCCGAAGAAGCGCAACTGACCATCGATGGTGAGGATTTCACCCGCGCGACCGAGGCCGCCCGCACCCGTGCGCGTCTGCACAAGATCGGTTTCGTCTATCAATTCCATCACCTGCTGCCGGAATTCACGGCGCTGGGCAATGTCGCCCTGCCGCAGCGCGTGCTCGGCCGCCCCGTGAAGGAAGCCGAGACGCGAGCGAGGGGGCTTCTCGAACAACTGGGTCTGGGCGAACGTCTTGACCACCAACCGGCGCAATTGTCCGGCGGCGAGCAGCAGCGCGTGGCCATCGCCCGCGCCCTGGTCAATGGGCCGCGGCTTCTGCTGGCGGACGAGCCGACCGGTAATCTTGATCCCCAGACGTCTCAACAGGTGTTTGAGGCGCTGAAGGCCATCGTCAAGGCGCAGGGCGTCGCGGCGCTGATCGCTACGCACAATCTGGAACTGGCAGGGCATATGGACCGGGTGGTGAGCCTGAAAGACGGCCAGTTGGTCGAAACGGTTCCGGCCAACCTGTAAAATTATTTCGTTTGAAATCAGTGATATACATGATTTGTTCACGGTGTTGATAAAATGCTGTTGACGGGGAACAAAATAAGAATATAGAACAAAGCATGAATTGATCATCTGTTCTTTCAGGGGACAAACCATGCTGGCCATCCATAACGTGTTGTCTTTCGCCGCCGTTGCCGCTTTTGTGGTGCTCGTCTGTCAGGCGGCTATGCTGATCGGGTGAATCGTCCGACAGTGACCGCCCTGTGATCCGCACAGAAAGGGCTTCAAGATGAGCGACGGCTTTGTCCATCTACGGGTAAGATCGGCCTATTCCTTGCTGGAAGGCGCGATCAAGGCCTACGACATGGGCAAGCTGGCGGCCAAGGCGAACATGCCGGCCATCGCCATCTGCGACCGCGGCAATCTTTTCGGCGCGCTCGAATTTTCTCAGGTGTGCAAGGATACGGGGGTTCAGCCCATCGTCGCCTGCGCTCTGCCGGTCAAAGGCATCGGTGGGGCCCTGAGTGATAAATGGGCTAAAATACCGACCATTGTTCTGATCGTTCAAAACGAGCGGGGCTATCTCAATCTCACTGAACTGTCGTCCAAAGCCTATCTCGATATAGAGGCGACCGATGAACCGCATGTCATGTGGGAAGAGGTCGTCAGGCGCGCCGAAGGACTGATCCTTCTGTCGGGTGGTCCGGACGGTCCGATCAATCCGTTATTCAAACAAAATCAGCCCGACGAAGCCAATGCGGCCCTGAAGGACATGCACGCGGCTTTTGGCGACCGCTTCTATGTCGAGCTGCAACGCCACGACGGTACGCCGCACGGGGGTATTCGCGGGGATTCGGCGGAAACCGGCCTGGTGCAGTTCGCCTACGAACACGATGTGCCGCTGGTGGCGACCAATGACGCCTATTTCGCCGATCGCGACATGTTCAAGGCGCACGAGGCCCTGCTGTGCATTTCCGACAGTACCTTCATGGGCGTCGCCGACCGGCGCAAGGTCACCAAGGATCATTGGTTGAAGCCGCCGCTGCTGATGCGCGAGGTTTTTTCTGATCTGCCCGAAGCTTGCGATAATACGCTGGAAATCGCCCGTCGCTGCGCCTTTCTGGTCACCAAGCGCGATCCCATCCTGCCGCGTTTCGATACAGGCGCCGGGCGCTCGGAAGACGAAGAACTGGCCTTTCAGGCCCGCGAAGGTCTGAAAAGGCGTTTGCAACAGGTCGAACTGGCCTTCCCGGAACAGGACTATTGGGACCGTCTGGAACGCGAGGTTGCCGTCATCCAGAAGATGGGGTTTCCCGGCTACTTTCTGATCGTTTCGGACTTCATCAAATGGGCCAAGACCCACGACATCCCCGTCGGGCCCGGCCGGGGGTCGGGGGCGGGTTCGCTTGTCGCCTGGGTGCTGACCATTACCGATCTTGACCCGCTGCGTTTCGGTTTGCTGTTCGAGCGATTCCTCAATCCGGAACGGGTGTCCATGCCCGACTTCGATATCGACTTTTGCCAGGAGCGCCGCGAAGAGGTCATTACCTACGTTCAGGAAAAATACGGCCGTGAGCGGGTGGCGCAGATCATCACCTTCGGTACGCTGCAGGCGCGCGCCGTGCTGCGCGATACCGGGCGGGTGATGCAATTGCCGCTGGGGCAGGTGGATCGTCTGTGCAAGATGGTACCGAACAACCCGGCCAACCCGACCACGCTGGCGCAGGCCGTCGAAATCGAGCCGCGTCTGCGCGAAGCCCGAGACGAGGAAGAATCCGTCGCCAAACTGCTCGATACGGCGCTTAAGCTCGAAGGCCTTTATCGTAACGCCTCGACCCACGCCGCCGGCATCGTGATCGGGGACCGGCCCCTGACCGAACTGGTGCCGCTGTATCGCGATCCGCGTTCCGACATTCCGGCCACGCAGTTCAACATGAAGTGGGTCGAAAGCGCCGGTTTGGTGAAGTTCGACTTCCTCGGCCTGAAAACGCTGACCACGCTGAACCGTGCCTGGCACTATCTGAAGAAGCGTGGGCTGGAGGTCGATTTCTCGACCCTGCCGCTTGATGATAAGGCCACTTATGAATTGCTGGCTTCGGGGCAGTCGATCGGCGTCTTCCAGCTTGAAAGTCAGGGCATGCGTGACACCCTGCGCAAGATGCGCTGCGGGTCGATCGAGGAAATCACCGCGCTTATCTCGCTCTATCGTCCGGGTCCGATGGACAATATCGACACCTATGTCGACCGGAAGTTCGGGCGCGTCGATATCGATATGCTCCACCCGTCGCTGGAACCGGTGCTGAAAGAGACCTACGGTGTCATCATCTATCAGGAACAGGTGATGCAGATCGCGCAGATCCTGTCGGGTTACAGCCTCGGTGAAGCCGATATGCTGCGCCGCGCCATGGGCAAGAAGAAAAAAGAGGAAATGGACCTGCAAAAGGCCCGTTTCATTTCCGGCGCGAAGGAAAAGGGCGTTCCGGAAAAGCAGTCGGACTCGATCTTCGAACTGGTGAACAAGTTCGCCGGCTACGGCTTCAACAAATCGCACGCGGCGGCCTATGCCTTCATTTCGTACCAGACAGGCTGGCTCAAGGCCAATCATCCGGTCGAATTCTTCGCCGCCAACATGAGCCTCGATATCGCCAATACCGACAAGCTGGCCGTCTTTTATCAGGATGCGCGTCAGTTCGGCGTCACCATTCGTCCGCCCGACATTAATCGCTCCAAGGCCGATTTCGACGTTGAGAACGGCGAGGTGCTCTACGCTCTGGGCGCCATCCGCAATGTGGGCCTTGAGGCCATGCACAGCGTCGTAGCCGTGCGCGAAGCTGGCGGGCCGTTCAAGGACATCTTTGACTTCCTTGAACGCATCGATCCCAAGGCGGTCAACAAACGTGCTATTGAAAATCTGGCACGGGCCGGGGCTTTCGATTCGATCCATCCGAATCGCGCCCAGATCATCCAGAGCGCTGACCTGCTCATCGCTCACGCCCAGAGCATGGCGGCCGAGCGCGCCTCGGCGCAGGTCAGTCTGTTCGGCACCAACGACTCGTCGCGCCCACGTCTGCCCAATATCCCCAAGGCCGCCGGCCCGGATGCACTGGACGAAGAACTGTTCGCCGTCGGATTCTATCTGTCCGGTCACCCGTTGCAGGACATGGTCGATGTGTTCAAGCGTCGCAACGTCACCCTGTTTGCCGAGGCGCTGGCGCTGGCGCAGGAAGGCCGCGAAGCCTTCCGCATGGCCGGGGTGGTCCGTCGTCGGCAGGAACGCGCCTCGGCCCGTACAGGGGAAAAGTTCGCCTTTGTCAATCTCTCCGACCCCAGCGGCGAATACGAGGTAATGTTCCAGCCGGAAGCGCTGCGCAGATATCGCGAGCACTTCGAACCGGGTCAATCGATCATACTCAAGGTGCGTTGCAAGGGGGCGGACGGAGAAGTCCGCATGTTCGGCGAGTCTGCTGAGCCCATGGCCGGGGCCCTGAAAACCGACGATATGGGCTTGCGTCTTACGGTGTCCCCGCGTGGTTTCGATCTGGAAGCCTTTAAAACCCAGTTGGACGCTGCGCGCGGGCAGGGGGGCGAAATCACCCTGCTGAGCGAGATCGACGGGCATGAGATCGAACTGAAGATGCCTAACCGTTATCGGTTGGACGCCTCGCTGCGCGGGGCCTTGAAAGCGATGAGCGGCGTCCTATATTGTGAGGACGTATAGAGAAGCGGATGACGGCTTGATGGCCTGATCCGCTTTTCGGGCGCAATTCTCCTTAAAATCGCTTGATTTTTTCTTCGATTGTGCCTAGTTGCGCACCATCTCACACGCGGATGCGCGGGTGGATGCCGTCTGTGCCTTTGATTTCATGTGATTTCACATGGTCTATGGACCGGAAGTCATCCGACCGTTCCGAGGTTTCGGCTTGCCGACACTTTCTTGTCCGCGGAGGTCTATCGGAATGAAAAGGAAATTTACTCATGGCTATGCCTGAACTGTCTATGCGCGCCCTGCTGGAAGCCGGTGCGCACTTTGGTCACCAGACCCACCGCTGGAACCCGAAGATGGAGCGTTACCTGTTCGGTTCGCGTTCCAACATCCACATCATCGACCTGTCGCAAACCCTGCCGCTGCTGCACCAGGCCCTGCTGAAGGTGCGCGAAGTCGCCGCCAACGGCGGTCGTGTCCTGTTTGTCGGCACCAAGCGTCAGGCCGCCGGCCCGGTTGCGGTCGCTGCTAAGCGCTCGGCCCAGTACTATGTCAATCACCGCTGGCTCGGCGGCACGCTGACCAACTGGCGCACCATTTCGGGTTCGATCGCGCGTCTGCGTGAACTGGAACAGGTCATGGAAAACCCCGTCGGCCGTTCCAAGAAGGAACTGCTGACCCTGACGCGCGAGCGCGACAAGCTGGAACTGTCGCTGGGCGGCATCAAGGACATGGGCGGTATTCCCGACCTGATGTTCGTGATCGACACCAACAAGGAATCGATCGCCATCCAGGAAGCCCGCAAGCTGAACATCCCCGTAATCGGCATCCTCGACTCGAACTCCGATCCGGACGGTATCACCTTCCCGGTTCCGGGTAACGACGACGCCGCGCGCGCCCTGCAACTGTACTGCGATCTGATCGCCGACGCCGTGCTCGACGGTCTGGCGGCGGGTCAGTCGGCTTCGGGTATCGACCTCGGCGCTTCGGAAGCCCCGATCGAGCCCGCGCTCATCGCCGAAGAAACCGGCGAAGCCTGATTTGCTTAGGATTGCCTGAACGGAGCCTGAGCAAATCAGGCTCCGTTCAGCGTACTTACTGTTATGCTTTTGTCATACCCTCGGGCTATGGAGCCGCCGAGGGTTAGCTTTTTAGAGATTTATGGAGGATTCCATGGCGGAAATCACTGCCGCTCTCGTTAAGGAACTGCGCGAAAAGTCCGGCGCCGGTATGATGGACTGCAAGAAGGCTCTATCGGAAAACGACGGTAACGTCGATGCGTCGATGGACTGGCTGCGTACCAAGGGCCTGTCCAAGGCCGCCAAGAAGGCCGACCGCGTTGCCGCCGAAGGCCTCGTCGCTGTCGCTTCGGCCGGCACCACCGCTGTGGCCGTCGAAGTCAACGCCGAAACCGACTTCGTGTCGCGCAACGAACTGTTCCAGAACCTGGCCCGCAATGCCGCTCAGGCCGGTCTGGCTGCTGCCGACGTCGAAGGCGTTCAGGCGGTCATCAGCGACGAGATCACCAACCTGATCGCCAATATCGGCGAGAACATGGTGGCCCGCCGCATGGCCAAGCACACCGTCTCGCAAGGCGTCGTGGCGTCCTATATCCACAACGCGATTGCCCCGAACCTGGGCCGCATCGCCGTTCTTGTGGCCGTCGAGTCGGCCGGTGACGCCGAAGCGCTGAACGACATGGGCCGCAAGATCGCCATGCACATCGCCGCCACCCAGCCGCTGTCGCTGTCGTCCGACGACCTTGACCCGGCCGCTGTGGAGCGTGAGCGCACGATCCTGACCGATAAGGCGCGCGAAGAAGGCAAGCCGGAAGCGATGATCGCCAAGATCGTCGACGGCCAGATCTCGAAGTTCCAGCGTGAAGTCGTGCTGCTTGAGCAGCCCTTCGTCATGAACCCGGATCAGACCGTGAAGCAACTGATCGCCGACACGGCCAAGACCCTCGGCACCGACGTCAAGGTCACCGGCTTCACCCGTCTGGCCCTCGGCGAAGGCGTGGAAAAGAAGGTCGATGACTTCGCCGCCGAAGTCGCTTCGATGATGAATCAGGGCTAATCCCTGAAAAGGCTTGTGGCGGGAAACGGTCTTTCGGCTTGATTTCCAGACCTATGCACGGTTTAAGGGCGCAGCATCGCAAGGTGTCTGCGCCCTTTGACTGTTCAAAGAGGGAAATCTCGGCTAGAGCAGTCGGAGATACGCCATTACCCCAAAACTGATTCATTTGAAGGATTTTCCATGTCTTCGTCCGACGCCCCGACATACAAGCGAATTCTCCTGAAAATCTCCGGTGAAGTGCTGATGGGAGATCAGGGGTTCGGCATCGACATGAACACCGTCAAGGCGGTGGCCGAAGAGGTGGCTGAGGTCGCCCGCATGGGCGTCGAGTTGTGCCTGGTCATCGGCGGCGGTAACATCTTCCGCGGTCTGTCCAAGGCGGCGGTCGGCATGGAGCGGTCGTCGGCGGACTATATGGGTATGCTGGCGACCGTGATGAACGCGCTGGCCATGCAGAACGCGCTGGAAAAGCTGGGTGTGGACACCCGCGTGCAATCCGCCATTCAGATGAATTCGGTATGCGAACCCTTCATCCGTCGCCGCGCCCTGCGTCACCTCGAAAAAGGCCGCGTGGTGATCTTCGCCGCCGGGACCGGCGCGCCCTACTTCACCACCGACACGGCGGCGGCGCTGCGCGCGGCGGAAATGACCTGCGACGCGTTGTTCAAGGGCACGTCGGTGGACGGTGTCTATACCGCCGATCCCAAGAAGGACGCCTCGGCCCAGCGCTACGACCGCCTCAGCTATATGGAAGTCCTGTCCAAGGACCTGCGCGTCATGGATGCCTCGGCCGTGTCGCTGATGCGGGAAAACGACATTCCTATCGTTGTGTTCTCGATCCGTGAAGCCGGCGGCCTGCGCAAGGTCATCACGGGGCAGGGCGTACACACGGTCATTTCCGAGCAGGCCTGATCGCCTGCCGGTTTCACTTAAATATCTGACAGAGATACGAAGATGAGTAAGCCCGACCTCAACAAATACAAGGACCGCATGGACAAGTCCGTGACGTCGCTCAAGGACGATTTCGGCGGCCTGCGCACCGGCCGCGCCTCGGCCGGTCTGCTGGAAGGCATCACGGTCGATGCCTACGGTTCGGCCATGTCGATCCTGTCCTGCGCCGCCATTTCGGTGCCGGAGCCGCGCATGATCAGCGTCAATGTCTGGGACAAGGGCCTGGTGGTCTCGGTCGAAAAGGCCATCCGCAATGCCGGTCTGGGCCTGAACCCGGTCACAGACGGTCAGACCCTGCGCGTGCCGATTCCGCCGCTGACCGAAGAGCGCCGCAAGGATCTGGCCAAGATCGCCGGCAAGTACGCCGAAGAAAAGCGCGTGGCCGTGCGCAATGTGCGCCGCGACGCCAATGACGAGTTGAAGAAGGCCGAAAAGGACTCGATCATCTCCGAAGACGAACAGAAGAAGATGGCGACCGAGGTTCAGAAGTTCACCGACGAGGCCATCAAGCGTATCGATGAGGCCTTGAAGGTCAAGGAAGCGGAGATCATGCAGGTCTAGGATTTGCCGCGCCCGGCTGACAAGGCCGGGCGTTCGTGTGATTATAGTCCCTCTGTTTTCAGGAAAGCGTCCCTTTATGCCCTCAGGGCCGGATCATATCGGTACAGGCGCCGCCGCGCCGCTGCACGTCGCCATTATCATGGACGGCAACGGGCGTTGGGCCAAGGCGCGCCGTCAGATACGCACCTTCGGCCACAAGGCGGGCGTGGACGCGCTGCGCAAGACGATCAGCGCTGCCCCCGGTCTGGGCGTGACGCATATGACCGTGTTCGCTTTCTCGACCGAAAACTGGCGTCGACCGGCGACCGAAGTGTCCGACCTGATGGGGCTTTTGAAAGCCTTCATCCGTTCCGACCTCGACCGTCTGGCGCGCGAGGGCGTCTGCGTGCGCATCATCGGTCATGTCGAAGGCCTGCCCAAGGATATCCGCGAGTGCGTGGAAGAGGCGCATACGCGCACCAAGGGCAACACGCGCTTCTATCTGCAGGTGGCGCTGAACTATGGCGCGCAGGCCGATATTCTGGAGGCGGCGAAAACTTTCGCTTCGCAAGTGAAGTTGGGCGAGGCGAGACTCGATGACCTGACGCCCGAACGTTTCGGCGGGCTTTTGTCCACGAACGGCCTGCCGCCGCTGGACCTGCTGATCCGCACCTCCGGCGAGCACCGTCTGTCGAACTTCCTGCTGTGGGAAGCGGCCTATGCCGAGTTCGTCTTTCAGGACGTGCTGTGGCCGGACTATGACGGCGCGGCGCTGGGGGCGGCCCTGGATGAATTCCGCCGGCGCGAACGCCGCTTCGGCGCGGTTGAGGCCACCGATGTCGCTTCCGCCTGACGCGAAACCCAAAAAGTCATCGCGTGAGTTGTTGTTTCGCGTCGCTTCGGCGGCGGTGCTGATCCCTGTTGTCCTGCTCGTCATCGCCTATGGCAACTGGGCCTTTCTGCTGCTGCTCAGCGTAGGCGTGGCGCTGTTGTCGATCGAATGGGGTGCGATGGCCGCGCCGAAACTGTCCAGCCGCATGGCCGTCAGCATCAGTCTGTCCGTGCTGGGCGGCGTGTTCACCGTCTATTTGTTCAACATGATGGCGGGGCTGGCTGTGCTGGCCTTCGGCGCCCTGTGCGCCGGTTTCTATTTCCGTTACCTGAAAGGGCCGCACCTCGATGCGGCCTATGGCGCCTTCTATATCGGTTGGCCCGCTCTGGTGCTGATCTGGCTGCGTGAGACGCACAACGGCGTCTATTGGGTCTTCTTCGCCTTCCTCATCGCCTGGGCGGCGGACAGCGCGGCCTATCTGGTCGGCAAGCTGGTGGGCGGGCCCAAGCTGTGGCGCAAATATTCGCCGAACAAGACGTGGTCGGGCTTTGCCGGGGGCATGATCGCCGGTATGCTGACCGCTGGCACCCTGGCCGATATCACCAACCTGTTTCAGTCGAGCACGGCCGCGCTGCTGGTCGGATTGCTGGTGGCGTTCGCGACCATGGGCGGCGACCTGTGGGAATCGATGCTCAAACGGCGGTATGGCGTAAAGGATTCCGGCACACTGATTCCCGGCCACGGCGGCCTGCTCGACCGGGTCGACGGGCTGATGTTCGCTATCGTCGCCATCGGCGGCATCCGCTGGCTGGTCATGCTGGGGACCAAGCTATGAGACGCATTTCCATCCTGGGTTCGACCGGCTCCATCGGCGTATCGACGCTGAACCTGATCGAAGAGACCCTGAAACCCGGCGAAGATTACGCACTCGAAGCCCTGTGCGCCGGACGCAATGCCGCCTTGCTGGCCGAGCAGGCGCTGAAATTTCGTCCGCGTCTGGCGGTCCTGTCGGACGCTTCGCAATGGACCGAGTTCAGCGAACGCATGAAGGGTTCGGGCATCGAGATCGCCTGTGGGCCCGAAGCGGTCGAAGCCGCGGCGGCGCGGCCGGTGGACTGGGTCATGGCGGCCATTGTCGGCATCGCCGGCCTGCGCCCCGTCTGGGCGGCGGCAGGGACGGGGGCCACGGTGGCGCTGGCCAACAAGGAAAGCCTTGTTTGTTGCGGCCGCTCGCTGATCCTGCGCGCCGAGGCGGCGGGCGGGCGCATCCTGCCGGTCGATTCGGAGCACAACGCCATTTTTCAGGTCTTCGAAGAGGCCGAACGCGCGCGTATCCGCCGCCTGATCCTCACGGCGTCTGGCGGACCGTTTCGGGGCCGCAAACGCGAGGAACTGGCCCACGTCACTCGCGAACAGGCGCTGAAACACCCCAACTGGTCGATGGGCGCGAAAATCACCATCGACAGCGCGTCTCTGGCCAATAAGGGGCTGGAACTGATCGAGGCCGCCTATCTGTTCGACATGCCGTCGAAGCAGATCGACGTGCTGATCCATCCGCAGTCCGTGGTCCACAGCCTCGTCGAATATACCGACGGCTCGACCCTGGCCCAGATGGGGCCGCCAGACATGCGCGTGCCGATCTCCTACTGCCTCGGCTGGCCCCGCCGTCACGGCTGGTCCGTGCCGCCGCTCGACCTGTGCGCCCTCTCCACCCTGACCTTCGAGCGCCCGGACACCGACGCCTTCCCCATGCTCAGGCTGGCGCGCGAGGCCCTGGAGGCGGGCGGGCTTATGCCGGTCGTCTACAACGCCGCCAATGAGGTGATGGTGCAGGCCTTTCTCGACGGACTTATCGGTTTTCTCGACATTCCGGCAACGGTCGAAGCCGCCATGATGCGGGCGCAATCGACCTCTATGGCTTTCGGCAATGATTTGCGCCATGATGTCGCGCAAATCGAGCGGGCGGATGCCGAGACGCGGGCGCAACTGGCCGCTTCCGGGGGCAATGCGCGCCGGGCGGCAGGAACGTAGGGTTAAGCCTCCTTCGGGAAGCAATGGGACAAAGTACGGATATTATATGACTTTTCTTTTGGGCATCATTCCGTTCCTGCTGGTGATTTCTCTTATCGTGACGATTCACGAGCTGGGTCATTTCAGCGTCGCCCGTCTTTTCAAAACGAAGATCGAGCGTTTTTCCGTCGGATTCGGCCCGGTTATCTGGTCGAAGCGCGATAAGAACGGCGTGCTTTGGTGCCTCAGCGCCCTGCCTTTGGGGGGGTATGTCAAATTTGCCGGCGACGAACATGTGTCTTCCATGTCACCGGACGTTGAAGAATTGGAAGCGGCGAAACAGGCCATCCGCGAGCGTGAGGGCCCCAATGCCGAAAAGGCCTATTTCCACTTCAAGCCGGTGTGGCAGCGTTTTCTGATCGTGCTGGCCGGTCCCATGGCCAACTTTGTGCTGTCGATTGTTGTATTTGCCGCTGTCTTCATGATCGTAGGCAAGGGAATGGAGCCGGGCACCATCATGGCGCTGCGGGAAGCCAATGGCCCCGGCGCGCGATCGGGCCTGAAGGTCGGCGATCAGTTCGTCCGTATCGACGGTCGTGAGGTGAAGAGTTCCGAAGACGTCATCATGCTGATCCGCATGCGCCCTGATGAAGCCACGCCGGTACAGGTGCGCCGCGATGGTCAGGTGGTGAACCTCACTGTGACGCCTGAGCGCCGCTTGATTTCATCCGTTTCGGAACACGTGCCGACCTATGGTGGCGTGCTGGCTGTGGCCATCGGCGATGGTAAGCCGCGCACGCCGTGGCCGCATGAAGCCCTGTGGCTGGGCACGCAGAAGACGATCGGCGTCCTTGACACGACCCTGACCTATATTGGCCGTATTTTCACCGGAAAAGAAAATGGGGATCAGTTGTCCGGCATCATCGGCATGACCAAGGCGACCGGGGATCTGACTGCCGAAGTGGCCAGTCTCAAAGCCACGCCGGGGCAGATCGCCTTCAACTGGTTTCTGACCATGCTACAGATGGCGGCCTTCATCTCGGTAGGTATCGGTTTCGTCAACCTGTTGCCGGTGCCGGTGCTCGATGGCGGGCATCTGGTGTTTTATACCTATGAGGCCATTGCGCGCCGGCCCTTGAATGCCGCCGTGCAGGGCCTCGGATACAGATTTGGACTTGTGGCCTTGTTAGGGTTGATGTTGTTCGCTACATGGAATGACCTTAACCGTACCGGGTTCATCAAGTTTTTCGGGGGGCTGTTTTCATGACCGGCGCAGATCAGGGCCTTTCCCTGTCTTTTCCCTCCGTTCGTGACGGCCAAACATACTAAGCGGAACGAAACCTTTCCATGAATAGTCCTGCCTCCACCACTTCCAAGCCGCACCGCCCCTGGGCCGCCGGCGTCAGCCTGCTGGCGCTTCTGGCGGCCACCGGTCCCGCCTTCGCGCAGGATGCGCCGTCGGCCGAAGCTACTCAGGCTGCCCCCGCCGCACCCGCGCCGCAGGTCGCCGTCATCGGCCGAATCAAGGTGGAGGGTAACGAACGTATCGACGCCGCGACCATCATCTCTTATCTGCCGGTGCAGACGGGCCAGACGGTCAACGACCTCCTGATCGACCAGTCGGTGAAAACGCTGTACCGCACGGAACTGTTCTCCGACGTGCAGATCGTCATGAACGGCAATGAAATGGTCATCAGCGTCGTCGAAGCGCCGATCATCAATCAGGTGGTGTTCGAGGGCAACAGCGCCTTGTCGAAGGACAAGCTGCGCGACGAAGTGACCATCCGCCCGCGCGGCGTGTTCACCAAGGCCAAGGTTCAGGCCGACGTTCAGCGCATTATCGAGCTTTATCGCCGTTCGGGCCGCATCTCGGCCACGGTGACGCCGAAGATCGTCGAACTGCCGCAAAAGCGCGTCGATCTGATCTTCGAAATCGACGAAGGCGTGAAGACGGGCGTGGAGAATGTCAACTTCATCGGCAACAAGGCCTTCTCGGACAACGAACTGGCCGGCGTGGCGGTGACCAAGAAGTCGCTGTGGTGGAAGTTCTTCTCGTCGAACGACAACTACGATCCGGATCGTATGGATTACGACCGCGAGCAGTTGAAGAAGTTCTACACCAACCGCGGCTACTACGATTTCCGCGTCGTCTCGGCGGTGGCCGAACTGACGCCGGACCGCAAGGACTTCGTTATCACCTATACGCTGGACGAAGGCGAGAAATACAATTTCGGCCGCGTCGAGGTGAAGACCGAGAACGAGAAGCTCAACGGCGAGAACCTGCAGCGCATGCTGCCGATCCAGCCGGGCCAGCTCTATGAAAGCGACCTGATCGAAAAATCGGTCGACGCCCTGACCTATGCGGCGGGGCAGGCGGGCTTCGCCTTCGTGGACGTGCGTCCGCGCGACGAGGGCAATCCGGAAACCAAGACCGTCGACGTGACCTTCAACGTGCGCGAAGGCGCGCGCGTCTACATTGATAAAATCGACATCGTCGGCAATGCCCGCACGCTTGACCGCGTCGTGCGCCGCGAAATGCTGGTTTCCGAGGGCGACGCCTATAACAAGGCGCTGATCGAACGCTCCAAGATGTTCGTCAACGCGCTGGGCTTCTTCAAGGACGTCGAAATCAAGGAAGTGCCGGGATCGGCGCCCGACCGCACCAATATCCAGGTGCAGGTCACCGAGCAGCCGACCGGCGAACTGAGCTTCGGTGCGGGCTTCTCGTCCTATGAAAAGTTCATCCTCGACGTCGGCATCACCGAACGCAACTTCCGTGGTCGCGGCCAGAACGTGCGCGCGCGCGTTTCGTTGGGCTCGATCCAGAAGAATATCGACCTCAGCTTCACCGAGCCGCGCTTCATGGGCCGCGACGTGTCGGCGGGTATCGACCTGTTCTCCAGCTCCTACGACTATTCGGGCGTCAGCTATTCGTCGAAGACGACCGGCGCGGGCCTGCGTCTGGGCTACAGCCTGAACGGCTATTCGATCCTGCGCCTGCGCTACAACCTGCGCAGCGACGAATTGAGCTATTCGGGCTCGTCGGAATGCGACGCCCTGCAATATAGCTGCGGCAACGGCGTGACCTCCAGCGTCGGTTACACCCTGTCGTTCGACCGCCGCAACGACTACGTGATGGCGACGCGCGGCTGGCAGGCCATCCTGCGTCAGGATTTCGCCGGATTGGGCGGTGACACGCGCTATGTTCGCTCGGAACTTGAAGGCCATTGGTATCACGGCTTCCGCAAGGATATGGTCCTGCACGTGCAGGGCATCGCCGGCAATATCACGCCGCTGGCCGGTGACGCGGTGCGCATCAACGACCGTTTCTTCAAGGGGGGCACCACGTTCCGCGGCTTCGAAAACGCCGGTATTGGTCCGCGCGACACCAGTTCGACCTACTCGCTGGGGGGCGAAACCTACGCCATCGGTACGGTCGAGATGGGGATCCCCAACGGTCTGCCGGAGCAGTACGGCCTTAAAACCGCTTTGTTTGTGGACTTTGGTACGCTCGGCGGGATCGATGACCGTCTGAAGTACTGCAGCGCTGCGCAAGCGGCGGCGGGTAGCTGTTCGGCCGGCACGCGTCTGAGCTATATCGAGGACAACATGTCGCTGCGGGCCTCCGCCGGCGTCACCATCCGCTGGAAGTCGCCGATGGGCCCGATCCAGTTCGATATCAGCCAGATCCTTTCCCGCGAAGACTACGACAAGACCGAAACCTTCCGTTTCTCGCAATCGACCCAGTTCTAATCTAACGCTCAACGCTTTCAACGAGTTCCCACGCTATGAAAAAGCAACTTCTCATCACCGTCTGCGCCCTGTCGGCCTTTGCTATGACCTCGGCGGCTCTGGCTCAGCAACCGGCCGCGGCCCCCGCTCCGGCGGCGGCTCAGCCCCAGACCAAGCCGGGCCCGGTCATTGCCGGCGTCTGCGTCTATTCCAACGAGGCCGTTATGGCCAACGCCGCCGTCTCGAAGGCCGCTGCTCAGCGCCTGCAGCAGATCAACCAGCAGGCCGAAGCCGAACTGGAGCCCGACGCCGCGGCCCTTGAAAAGGAGCGTGCCGGTCTCGCCACGCAGCAAAAGACCCTGACCAAGGACAAGTTCGATCCGCTGGCTCAGGCCTTCATGGGCAAGGTCAAGACCTTCCAGGACAAGGCCTTCATCGTGAATCAGGAACTGGGCCGCACCGAACAGGAAGCCAATGTGAAGGTGGCTCAACTGGTCGCCCCGGCCCTGTCCTCGACCTATGAAGCCAAGAACTGCGGCATGCTGGTCGATCGCAAGGCCGTCCTGTTCGCCAATCCGGCCATGGACATCACCGGCGACGTCATCGCGAAGCTCGACGCTGCGAAGGCGACCGTCGATATCAAGCGCGTCGTTCTGCCGGAAGCCGATCGCCAGAAGCTCCTGAAGGCCAAGGCCGAGCAGGACGCCCAGCAGGGCGGCTAATCAAAGTCGGCAGCCTTTGCGGCGGCTGAAAACTTTGTAAACATACAGTGAGCCTTGTCCGGCCGAAAGTGCGCATGCACCGCTGGACAAGGCTCTGTTTTTTTGAGCTATATGCGTTTTTCCATGCGTCTGCGTGGATCGGCGGAGAACGGTTTTCCGCCCTGTGAGCAGGATTGCGCAGCGATGCCCGATCAAAGATTCTTTGATGTCGCTTCCGAAATCGCCGTCGACGACGTTCTCGGTCTGACCTTTTCCACTCTGGCGTCCGACAGGGGCCTGGGTAAACGCGTGTCCGGCTGCGCGCCCTTGTCAATCGCGGGACAGGGCGACGCTGCCTATTTCAGCGACCGCCGCTACCTGCAGAATCTGCGGGAAACCCGCGCCGGCTATGCCTTTGTGCACGAAGGTGATGTCCCAAGCGTGCCGCAAGAGACCCTGGCCCTGATCAGCCGCTCGCCGCAGGCTTCATGGTCGCGTCTGGCGGCGAAGCTGTATCGCCCGCGTCGTCACGAAGGGATGCAGCCCATCCATCCGTCGGCGCGTATTGAGGAGGGCGTCACGCTGGGCGTCGGCGTCATCGTCGGACAGGACGTGGAGATCGGGCGCGGGACGCGCATCGAGGCCTATACGGTGATCGGACCGGGCTGCCAGATCGGCCGCGACTGTCATATCGGCGCGCAGGCCACGATCTATTGCGCTTTGATCGGAGACCGGGTGCATCTGGCGTCCGGCGTGCGAATCGGCGAGGCTGGGTTCGGCGTGTCGGGCGATCACGAGGGACTGATCGATGTGCCGCAACTGGGGCGTGTCATTCTTCAGGATCAGGTGTCGATCGGCGCGGGCACCTGCGTGGATCGCGGCGCCTATGACGATACGGTCATTGGCGAGGCGTCAAAGATCGACAATATGGTTCAGATCGCCCATAACGTTAAGTTGGGGCGTAACGTCATCGTGGCGGCGCATTCGGGGCTTTCCGGTTCTGTCCGGGTGGGTGATGGGGCGATGTTCGGGGGACGGGCGGGCGTCATCGATCATATCGATATAGGCGTCGGGGCGAAAGTCGCCGCGGGCGCTGTTGTGTTTAAGGATGTCCCGGCGGGACAGATGTGGTCCGGTTTCCCGGCCAAGCCGTCGCGGCAGTTCCTGCGTGAAACGGCCTGGCTGAGCAAGGCGGCCACCAAGGATAAGGGCTAAGAGCAGAATGACCACCGATAATGCCAGCGATGTTCCGGAAGCCGGGGAACAAGGTATCGACATCACCTATCAGGAGGTGATGAAGCGCCTTCCGCATCGCTATCCGTTTCTGCTCATCGATCGCGGTGAAAACTGGATCAAGAACAAGAGCATGGTCGGCATCAAGAACGTCACGTTCAACGAGCCGTTCTTCAATGGGCATTTCCCTGAGAACCCGGTGATGCCGGGCGTGCTGATTATCGAGGCGCTGGGCCAGACCGGTGCCGTGCTGATGTCGAAGTCGCTCGACGTATCGGTCGAAGGCAAGACCATCTTCTTCATGGGCATGGACGGCGTGAAGTTCCGCAGCCCCGTGCGTCCGGGCGATCAGTTGCGCATGCACGTCGAGGTAACGCGTCACCGGGGCGATGTGTTCAAATTCCGGGGCGAAGCCTTTGTGAACAAGAAAATCGTTTGCGAATGCGAGTTCGCGGCCATGGTGGTCGAGAACCCGCAATGAGCATCCACCCCACCGCCATTATCCATGACGGGGCCAAACTCGGCGAAGGCGTCAGCGTCGGCCCGTGGTGCATCGTCGGCCCGCAGGTGACGCTGGGCGATCGCGTGTCGCTGCAATCGAGCGTGGTCATTCAGGGCCACACCGAAATCGGTGCCGACAGCCATGTGCATCCCTTCGCCGTGCTGGGCGGGTCGCCGCAGCATCTGGCGCACAAGGGCGAGGACACGCGCCTGATCGTCGGTGAGCGCAACCAGATCCGCGAACACGTCACCATGCACACCGGAACGGTGAAAGGCGGCGGCGTGACGGCGGTAGGCGACGACTGTCTGTTCATGGTCGGCAGCCACGTGGCGCACGACTGCGCGGTCGGAAACAATGTGGTGCTGGCCAACAACGCCTCTCTGGGCGGCCACGTTCAGGTCGGCGACTTCGTGTTTCTGGGCGGCCTGTGCGGCGTGCATCAGTTCGCCCGCATCGGTCGCTACAGCTTCGTCGGCGGCGCGGCCATGGTGACCAAGGACGTCATCCCCTACGGCTCTGTTTGGGGCAACCACGCCCGCCTTGAAGGGCTTAATCTGGTCGGGCTGAAGCGCCGCGGTTTCTCGCGCGATCTGATCCTGTCGCTGCGCACGGCCTATCGCATGATGTTCGCCCCCGAAGGCACCTTTCAGGAGAGGCTGGACGACGTGCTGGAAAACTTCAGCGACATCCCGCAGGTGGTCGAGATCGTGCAGTTCATCCGCGAGGATTCCAATCGTCCTATCTGCCTGCCGGTGGAGTGATGGAAAAGCTTGGCCTCATCGCCGGCGGGGGACGGGTGCCGGTCGAGATCGCCCGCTATCTGAAGCGCTCCGGACGCCCCTATTGCGTCGTCCGGCTTGCCGGGCTGGCCGATGCGGAACTGAGCGCGCATCCCGGTCACGACATCGATATCGGCCATTTCCAGCAGATCTTCGTCGCCCTGGCGCAGGAGGGCTGCCGCGCCGTGTGCATGGTGGGCTATGTCAAGCGTCCGGACTTCGACGCCATGCCGCGCGATGAGGGCGGCGCGACGCACCTGCCGGGGATTCAGGCGGCCGGGCGTGGCGGCGACGACTCGCTCCTGCGGCAAGTTGCCAGGGTGTTTGAGAGCCAGGGCTATGCCATAGAGGGCGCGCACGAGGCTAACCCCGAACTGCGGCTCGACGAGGGTTTGCAGGCCGGGGAAGCGCCGTCGCCCGAAGCGCTGGATGATGTGGAGGAAGCCTTCCGCATCGCCCACGCCATCGGTGCGCTGGATATCGGTCAGGCGGCGGTCGTCGCCGGCAAGATCACGCTGGCCGTCGAGGCGCAGGAAGGCACGGACGCCCTCTTGAAGCGCATCACGACCCTGTCGCCGGTGCTGATCGGGACCCCGGAGCGGCGCAGGGGCGTGCTGGCCAAGGTGCCGAAGCCGATACAGGACCTGCGGCTCGACATGCCGACCATCGGCGTGCAGACGGTCGAGGCGGCGGCGGCGGCGGGCTTGAGTGGAATTGTCGGGCAGGCGGGGGCGCTGCTCGTCGTGGACAAGGCGCGCGTCTACGCCCGTGCCGCGGAACTGGGACTTTTCATCTATGGACACGCCCCCAACACCTAATTCTCCGTCAGAATCTGGACCGCGCAAGCTGATGCTGGTGGCTGCCGAGGCTTCTGGCGACATGCTGGGCGCGGGGCTGATGCGCGAACTGCAGCGGCAGTCGCCCGTGCCTCTAAGCTTCTGCGGCGTCGGCGGCAAGCGTATGGCCGACTTGGGCGTAGAGAGCCCGTTCGACATCGCCGAATTGTCCATTCTGGGGCTTGTCGAGGGGCTGAAAGCCTATAAGCGCGTCAAGGCGCGTGTCGCCGATACGGTGGCCTTGGCCTCGCGTGAAAAGCCCGACGCCGTGGTGCTGATCGACTCGTGGGGGTTTACGCTGCGTGTGGCGCACGGCATCCGCGCCGTCATGCCCGATGTACCTTTGATCAAATATGTCGGGCCGCAGGTCTGGGCCACCCGTCCGGGCCGCGCCAGGACTCTGGCCCGAAGCGTCGACCTGCTGCTGGCCCTGCACCCCATGGATGCGCCCTATTTTGAAAAGGAAGGCCTCAAGACGGTCGTCGTCGGCAATCCGGCGCTGAATGTCGATTTCACGCAGGCCGATCCGAAAGGTCTTCGGGCACGGCTGAGCCTCGGTGATGCGCCGATGCTGCTGGTCCTGCCGGGCAGCCGCCCGTCCGAGATCAAGCGCCTGATGCCGGTCTTCCGCGAAACCATCGAAGGGCTGGCGCGGGCGCGTCCGGACCTGAAATTCGTCGTGCCGGTGGCTGATACGGTGCGTGATCTGGTGCACGAAGGTCTGAGGGGTGTAGACGCGGGCTTGTCCCTGCTCGACAGCGAGGCCGACAAGCTGTCGGCCATGCGGGCGGCGACGGTGGCGCTGGCCTGTTCCGGCACGGTGACCACCGAACTGGCGCTGGCCGGATGTCCGATGATCGTAGCCTATAAGGTCGAGCCCCTGACCTATTTCCTGTTCAAGCACATTTCGCCGCTTCAGCACGTCACGCTGTTCAACATCATGGCGCAGAAGGGGGTGGCGCCGGAATTCATCCAGCACGAATGTACGGCGGAGAACCTGATCCGGGCCCTGTCCGAACGGCTGGACGATCCGGCCTTCCGGGAGGCTCAAACGACGGAACAGTTCTCGGCGCTGGACCTGATGGGGCGCGGACAACCGGCCCCGGCCATTCGCGCCGCCGAAGCCGTTCTGCAGTATCTCAAACTGACATAAATGTGAGAGAGGGCTGGCGGCCCGTCTTGTTATGCCGGAATTATCGCCTAACTTAAGAGTCTGTGTGCGTCGCACGATTGATCGCTTGCGCCCGTGCGGCGTTAACACGGACTTAAGATATAAATCGCACATCATTTACCATGACCCGATTTTCGTATCCTTTGGGGGGTATGACGCGCCGTGCGGCGGTGGCCCTGAGTCTGGCGGCTCTGGGCGGTAGCGTCCTGCGCCGTGATGTCTCCGGTGACGCCCCCGTACAGAGCGCAGGGGCGAATGCGCCCGCACTCAAGGACTGGCCGACGCTGGACGCGCTGGCACAGGCTATGGTCGATGGCAAGCTGACGCCGGGCTTGAGCCTCAGCGTCATGCATAAGGGCGTGATGCTCTATTCCAAGGGCTTCGGCGCGTCGGATATCGACAGCGGCCTGGCGGTGACGCCGCAGACCAGCCTGCGTATCGCCTCGATCACCAAGCAGTTCACCGCCGCGGCCATCCTGCTGCTGGCGGAGCAGGGGCACCTGTCGGTCCACGATCCGTTGTCGAAATTCCTGCCGGACTTTCCGCGCGGTGCGGAGGTCAGCCTGCGTCAGTTGCTCAGCCACACCTCCGGCATGGGCGACTATATCAACCGTCAGGACCACACTATTCTGACCGAAGCCCAGACGCGCGATTATACGACGGCCGATGTGCTCAAGCTGATCCGCGCGGGCAAGCCGCTTTACCGCTTCGCGCCGGGGCTGGGCTGGGCCTATTCCAATTCCGGCTTCACCCTGCTGTCGACCATTGTCGAGCATCTGTCGGGGCAGAGCTTTGCCGACTTCTGCCGTCAGCATCTGTTCCTGCCGGCGGGCATGAACAACACCACGATCGACCAGAGTTGCGAAGTCACTAACGCCGCGACGCGCGGCTATACGCCGACGCCGGGCGGTTTCCTGCCTAACCTGCCGGTGTCGCCGAGCTTCCTCAGCGGCGCAGGGGCCATCCGCTCCACGACCGAGGACCTGTGCCGCTGGCACTCGGCCCTGCTCAACGACCGGGTGCTTAAACCCTACAGTTTCGAGGCCATGCTGACGCCGGCCCTGCTGAAAAACGGTGAACCGGCGTGGGAGCGTCAGGGCAGCGAGCCTTTGAAATACGGGTTCGGCGTCGGTCTGGGCGTAACCGAGGACAGCCGTCGCTACTGTACGCATGGCGGACGCATCAATGGCTTCACCGGACACCTGCGCAGCTTCATCGACGAACAGGTGACCGTCGCCATCCTTTATAATTGCGACGGCGGCGGGGCGGCGCACTTCGGCGCGGCCCAGAAGGCGCTGCGGCTGGAGGCTTCGCGATTAGGGCTGGAGGAGGCCATCAAAACCTAAAATGGAGATCAAAAAAAGCCCGCCGTTTCCGGCGGGCTTTTTCTTTTTGGTACCGAACGGCTTAACCGCGTTGCGACACCGGAACGAAGTCGCGTTGCGTGGCGCCGGTGTAGAGCTGGCGCGGACGGCCGATCTTCTGACCCGGATCTTCGATCATTTCCTTCCACTGGGCGATCCAGCCCACGGTGCGCGCCAGAGCGAACAGCACGGTGAACATGGTGGTCGGGAAGCCCATGGCCGACAGGGTTATGCCGGAATAGAAATCGACGTTCGGGAACAGCTTGCGCTCGATGAAGAAGTCGTCCTTCAGGGCGACGGCTTCCAGTTCCTTGGCGACCTGGAACAGCGGGTCGTTTTCGCGGCCCGTGGCGGCCAGAACTTCGTAGGCCGAGGTCTGCATGACCTTGGCGCGCGGATCGTAGTTCTTATAGACGCGGTGACCAAAGCCCATCAGCTTGTAGCGACGGTCCTTCACGCCAGCGATGAATTCCGGAATCTTTTCCGGCGTGCCGATTTCGCGCAGCATGTTCAGCGCTTCTTCGTTGGCCCCACCGTGCGACGGGCCCCACAGGCAGGCGATGCCGGCGGCGATACAGGCGAACGGGTTGGCACCCGACGACCCGGCGAGACGAACCGTCGAGGTCGAGGCGTTCTGTTCGTGGTCGGCGTGCAGGATGAAGATGCGGTCCATGGCGCGTACCAGAGCCGGATCGACCACATAGTCTTCGGCCGGAACAGCGAAGCACATGCGCAGGAAGTTTTCGGCGTAGGAGAGGTTGTTCTTCGGATGCACGAAGGGCTGACCGACGCTGTATTTGAAGGCGCGCGCGGCGATGGTCGGCATCTTGGCGATCAGGCGGTGCGCCGAGATTTCGCGCTGCTGGGCGTCATGGATGTCGAGGCTGTCGTGATAGAAGGCCGACAGAGCGCCGACCGCGCCGGTCATGATGGCCATCGGGTGCGCATCACGGCGGAAACCGTCAAAGAACCGGTCGAACTGCGCGTGCAGCATGGTGTGGCGGGTGATGGTGCTTTCGAACTTTTCGTACTCGGCGGCGGACGGCAGTTCGCCGTGAAGCAGAAGGTAGCAGGTTTCGAGGAAGTTCGACTGCGACGCCAGTTGATCGATGGGATAGCCGCGGTGCAGCAGCACGCCCTGATCACCGTCGATATAGGTGATCTTCGATTCGCACGACGCCGTGGAGGTAAAGCCCGGATCGTAGGTGAAGG
The DNA here is from genome assembly GCF_020535245.1 of Asticcacaulis sp. AND118. Lineage (GTDB taxonomy): Bacteria > Pseudomonadota > Alphaproteobacteria > Caulobacterales > Caulobacteraceae > Asticcacaulis. The sequence goes on from NZ_CP084910.1 coordinate 1,614,754, forward strand.
CATCGGACTGCGCATAGAGCTTACGAATGTCGATCACGTCCGGGCCGATCGAGCCCTTCAGGATCGGCAGATCTATGACCTTGTCGCCTACGGTGACTTTGGCGGGAGGTGTCTGGGTCATGACGTGCTTACCTCTTATCTTTGTGTGCAATGCAAACGGCATTTTCGTTGCACCTGCTATATAAAGTGCGAACCTAAATGAAAAGAGCCTGCTTTAGTCGGGCAAGGCTATCGGCCTTGCCGAGAGCCGCCAAAGTCCTCGAAATGTCGGGGGCGGGGTGACCGGCAGAGAGGATTCCCCGCAGGACCGGACCGATCTTCCCAAAGCCAACGCCTTCATTTTCAACGAATTTTTTCAATTCGACGTCCAGTTCAACAGCGCTCCAATTTGTCTGACTTAACAAATTTTCGTGAAGCCGCCTCAGGCGTTGCACCGTCTCCTCGGTGAGCAGATTTTTCGTCTTTTCATCAAGAGTAAAATCATTTTTCGTCAATGCAAAAGCGCAAGCGGCGGCCAGATCCGGAATCGTCTGCGCCCGTTCCTTCACTTCCGGAAGCGTGCGCGCGAGGATTTCCTCAGCGTTGTCGGCGACTTCGCCGCGTACGCGCACCTCATTCAACACAAGCGCGACAAGGCGTTCGGGCGCGCACTCTCTGATCCAGTGGGCATTGACGTGGCCCAGCTTGGCGAAATCGAGACGCGCGGGGGCCTTGTTAATGTCGGCGATATCGAACCATTCGATCATCTGGGCGTCGGTGAAGATTTCGTCGTCGCCGTGCGACCAGCCGAGCCGGGCCAGATAGTTGCGCATGGCTTCGGGCAGGTAGCCGAGGGCTTCGTAATCGCCTACCGCCTGAGCGCCGTGGCGCTTGCTGAGCTTGGCGCCGTCCGGGCCGTGGATCAGCGGAATATGGGCGAAGGTCGGCACGTCCCAACCGGCGGCCTTATAGATCAGGGTTTGGCGCGCGGCATTGTTCAGGTGGTCGTCGCCACGTATGATATGGGTGACGCCCATGTCATGATCGTCGACCACCACGGCCAGATTATAGGTCGGCGTGCCGTCCGAACGCAGCAGGATCAGGTCGTCCATATCCTTGGTGTTGAAGGTCACCGTGCCCTGCACCGCGTCTTCGATGATCAACGGTTCGTCGAGCGGCCCTTTGAAGCGGATGACGTGCGGCTGCGTCAACTGGGTGGCGTCGGGCGTGCGATCGCGCCAAGTCGAGCGCAGGGCGCGACCCTCGGCCTTGGCCCGTTCGCGGGCAGCCTCGGTCTCTTCCGGCGTCATGAAGCAGGCATAGGCGTGGCCGGAGGCATAGAGCTGTTCGACCACTGCCTTGTGACGGGCTTCGCGCGTCGATTGGAAGACGATCGGCTCTTCGGTGTTCAGCCCCAGCCAGTCCAGCCCCTTGAAAATGGCGTCCACAGCTTCCCTGGTGGAGCGCTCGCGGTCGGTATCCTCGATGCGGATCAGGAAACGCCCACCCGTATGTCTGGCGTAGAGCCAGTTGAACAGGGCGGTGCGGGCGCCGCCGATATGCAGGTAGCCGGTGGGCGAAGGCGCGAAACGGGTAACAACTTGCGTCAAGGTAGAGGCCATGATTGTAATTCGGATGCGCCCTTATACGCTTTCGGGGCGGCGGGGGTAGGGGTTTGCAGCGGCTTCGCGTACTTTTTTCACGCCTTGAGTCTGTCGATCTGCGGCAGGCGGTGACCGATGCGATCGCGGCGCAAACCGGTCGTCTGGTCCTGTGGCTGCCGGTGGCGCTGGGGGGCGGGTGCGCGGCCTATCTCAGCCTGCGTTTTGAACCCTCAGGGCTGTGGGTTCTCGGCCTGATCGCGGCTATGGGTGGCCTGTACGCCTTGGCGCAACGCTTTGAATGGAAACTTGCGCTTCGCAAGTGTCTGTTGCTGGCCCTGATGGTTGTGCTGGGAGTGGGACTTTGCAAGCTGCGTACGCAACGCGTGGCGGCGCCGGTTCTGTCGTCCGAACAGACGCAGTTCCGGCTGGATGCGGTGGTGGTCGATATCGTCGGGACCGATACGTCCGAGCCGAAACTTCTGCTGGCCCCCTTGCGGCTTTCCGGCGTTGCGCCCGAAGAGACGCCGATCCGGGTGCGCCTGAGTCTGCGCGAGTTGCCGCCGGATATCGCGCCGGGTCAGGCCATTTCCACCTTTGCCATCCTGCATCCGCCGGCCGGGCCGAATATTCCCGGCGGTTACGACTATGCGCGCGCGGCGTGGTTCGATGCGGTCGGTGCGGTGGGCTTTGCGCCGGGGCGTGTCCGGCTGATCGAGACGCCGCCCCTGCCTGTAGCTTTGCAGCGCATGACGGCCCTCAATCACTGGCGCTGGGAGGTGACGCAGCGTTTGACGGCGCAGGTCAACGCTCCGCGCATGGGAGGATTTGCCGCGGCGCTGGTCACCGGGCATCAGGCCTTTCTCGCCCCCGATCTGGTCGAGGACATGCGCGATTCCGGTCTGGCGCATATTCTGTCCATTTCAGGCCTGCACATGGCCATTGTCGGCGGGTTCGCCTTTTTTGCCTGTCGCGCGGCATTGGCCTTGCTGCCGTTTGTCGCCTTGCACTACCCGATCAAGAAGTGGGCGGCAGGCTTCGGCATCGTCGCGGTCGGCGTCTATCTGGCCCTGTCCGGCGCGCCGTCTCCCGCCATTCGCGCCGCCGTCGTGGCGTGGGTGGCGTTCGGCGCGATATTGTTCGACCGCCGTGCCCTGAGCCTGCGCGCCCTGGCGGTGGCAGCGATCATCGTCCTGCTGCTGATGCCGGAAGCCGTGCTCGAACCGGGGTTTCAGATGTCCTTTTGCGCCACGGCAGCCTTGCTGGCTCTGGCCGAGGCGTCGCGCAACCCGGTGCGTGAACTGGATGTGCCGTGGTGGGTGAGGGGGTGGCAAAATATATGGCACTGGCTGAAGGTGTCGGTTCTGGCCTCGACCGTCGCCGGGTTGGCGACGACGCCGTTTGGCATCTTCTATTTCGGCCGCGCCCAGATGTATGGCCTGATCAGCAATCTGCTCGAAGCGCCGGTGACCGGTTTCGTGGTCATGCCGGCGCTGGCGGTCGGAACAGTCCTTAGTGCGACGCCCTTGAGTATGCCGTTTCTATGGCTGGCCAGCCAGGGATTGACCGTCATCGCCCATATTGCGGCCTTTGTCGCCGATCTGCCCGGAGCCGTGATGACCGTCGGCGCGCCTCCCAATCTGGCATTAGCGGTTTCCATGGGTGGTGTGTTGTGGATGTGCCTGATCAGGGGCAATGCCAGATGGCTGGGTTTGATTGCCGCTCTGGCCGTTGTCTACTGGCCGCGTGAGACACCGCCGGATATCTGGCTCGACGCCGAAGGGGGTAATGCGGCGATACAGACGAAGGGTTCGGCCTACGCCTTGCGTCCCACCGTGCGTCAATATGGCTATCAGCTCTGGTTGAAACGCTATGCGCTGAACGAAGCCGGCGGGCGACTGGCGCAGGACTATGTCTGCAAAAGCTATATCTGTGTGCCGACGGCGACCGCACCCTATCGCATCGGTTTCGCCTTCGGGCGCAAATCGCCTAAACCCGAACAGCTTGAAGCCCTGTGTCTGTCGTCAAAACTGGTCGTTTTGCGCTCGCAGATAACAGACTGGCCGGATGGCTGTGCAGGGGTCAACCGCATCACCGCCTCGGATTTCGAACGGTTAGGCGCGATGGAACTGACGCGCACAGAGGCCGGTGGCTGGAACGTAAAAGCCGCCGAACCCTTGAGAGGTCGGCGGCCCTGGACGCAAAAACGCGTCAAATATTAATGATAGCGGCGCATCAGGCCGACCAGCTTGCCCTGCACGGCCACTTCATCGGCATTGTAGATGCGAGTCTTATAGGCCGGGTTGGCGGCTTCGAGCGCAATCGACGCGCCCTTTTTGCGCAGGCGTTTCAGCGTCGCGGTATCGCCTTCGACCAGCGCCACGACGATCTCGCCCGACTGCGCCGAATCCGACTTCTTGATGATCACGTAGTCGCCGTCGAGAATACCGGCATTGATCATCGAATCGCCTTCGATTTCCAGCAGATAATGTTCGCCCGACCCGACGAAGATTTCCGGCACGCGGATGCGGTCACGTTCAGCGCCCAAAGCTTCGATCGGCACGCCAGCCGCGATCTTGCCCAGCAGCGGCAGTTCGCGGCCTTCGTCATTGGCGGGCTTGGAGGCGGGCGCCGGGGCTGAGGCACGCGTGCCTTCGACCACCTGCGGCACGAAGGTCTGGCGGCCCCGCGGCGGCGCGGCGGTCGTCGCCTGATCCGGTAGCTTGATAACCTCCAGCGCACGGGCGCGGTGGGCGAGGCGGCGGATAAAGCCGCGCTCCTCAAGGGCGGTGATCAGCCGGTGAATGCCCGACTTCGACGCCAGATCCAGCGCCTCCTTCATCTCATCAAAGGATGGGGACACGCCCGTTTCCTTGATGCGTTCATGAATGAACATCAGAAGCTCGCGTTGTTTGGTCGTCAGCATAGGTCCACCCGCTGCAAAATATTGTCCCCGGACATGGCAATGTTTAGCGCATGAATGGTGAACAAGTCATGAACTTGCGTAAAGTGTTCTGTATGCGTTCTTGGGTCTTGTCAAGCGGGCGTGAGCAGATTTTTCGCCGCCTGAGTGATGTCGCCCTGTCGCATCAGGCTTTCGCCTACCAGCATGGCCGTCGCTCCGGTTTTTTCCAGCCGCGCCACGTCCTGCGGCGTGAAGATACCGCTTTCGGCCACCAGAATATGCTCCGGCCCGACCCTCGAAGACAGGTCTTCGGTCGTTTTCAAATCGACATCGAAAGTTCTGAGATTTCGGTTGTTTATCCCGATCAGCGGCGAGGTCAGTTTAAGCGCGCGCTCCATTTCCGGGGCATCATGCACCTCGACCAGCGCATCCATGCCATAGGCGTGGGCGGCAGCGATCAGGTCAGCGGCCAGAGCGTCGTCGATCATGGCCATGATGACCAGAATGGCGTCGGCGCCGATGCTGCGCGATTCGGCGACCTGCCAGACATCGACGAGAAACTCTTTGCGGATGCAGGGAAGAGTGACGGCTTCACGCGCGGCCACGAAGTGCGATTCGTGGCCCATGAAACTGGGGGCGTCGGTCAGTATCGACAGGCACGACGCGCCACCGGCCTGATAGGCAGCGGCAAGTTTGGCCGGTTCGAAATCCTCACGAATCAAGCCCTTGGACGGGCTGGCCTTCTTGACCTCGGCGATCAGCGACAGGCTGTGCGGTTGTTTGTTGGCTACCAGTGCGGTCTTGAAACCGCGCGGCGCGCTGACGGTCGGAAAGCGCGCCTCAAGCGTGGCCAGCGAGGCCAGCGGCTTGCGTTCGGCGACTTCCTCGCGCTTGTAGGCGGCGATCTTTTCCAGAATATCGGACATGTTCTTAGCGGTTCGTGAAGGTGACGAGCTGATCGAGCGCGGCCAAAGCCTTGCCGTCATCGATGCTGGCGGCGGCGTGGTCGAGGCCTTCGCGCAGGGTCTCCACCGTACCCCCTACAAGGAAGGCCGCGGCTGAATTGAGCAGAACGATGTCGCGGTAGGGGCCTTTTTCTCCCTCCAGCAGCCGGCGGAGCGCAGCGGCATTATGTTCCGGCGCGCCACCGGTGATGTCGGCCAGCGCCGCGCGCGGCAGGCCCACGGCTTCCGGCGTGATGGTGAACAGGCGCAGCCTGCCGTCCTTCCATTCCGCCACCTCGGTTTCGCCCGTGGTCGTCAGTTCGTCGAGGCCGGAACCATGCACGACCCACGCGTGGGTTGCCCCAAGTTGCCCCAGGGCCTTGCCGATCGGTTCAATAAAGCGCGGGGAGGGCACGCCCACCACCTGACGGCGCGCGCCGGCGGGATTGGTGAGAGGACCTAACAGGTTGAAAATGGTGCGGAAACCGAGTTGCTGGCGGATCGGTGACACGTGCTTCATGGCACCGTGATGCGCCACGGCGAACAGGAAGCAGATACCGGCTTCGTCGAGCGCCTTGCGCTGTTGTTCCGGCGTCGCGTCGATATTGACGCCAAGTGCGGCCAGCACATCCGCCGTGCCGGATTTCGAGGTGATGGCGCGGTTGCCGTGCTTGGCGATTTTCAGACCGCCGCCGGCGCCGACAAAGCCCACGGCGGTGGATATGTTGAGCGTGTGCAGGCCGTCGCCGCCGGTGCCGCAGACATCGACCGTGTCGTACGGATGGTCGAGTGTTTTGGCCGCCGAACGCATGGCGCGGGCGCAGGCGGCGATTTCGCCCACCGTTTCGCCGCGCAGGCGGATGGCGGTGACGGCTGCGGCGACCTGAGCCGGGGTCGGCTCGCCGCGCAGACAGGCGGAAAAGAAGATTTCGGCGTCTTCGTCGGACAGGGTCTGGCCGTCGGCCAGCTTGGCGAGCAGGGGTTTGAAGGCGTCAGACATAGAGGTTCTGGCTCTCGATCCCGGCCAAACTGAGGAAGTTCGACAGGATCTGATGGCCGCCTTCGGTAGCAATGGATTCCGGATGGAACTGCACACCGTGGATCGGCCGCGTGCGGTGTTGGACACCCATGATTTCGCCATCCTCAGTCCACGCCGTGACGATCAGGTCATCCGGCAAGGTTTCGCGTTTGATGGCCAGCGAATGATAACGCGTTGCCGTGAACGGATTGGGCAGATCCTTGAACAGGCCGATATCGCTGTGATGAATCTGGCTGGTCTTACCGTGCATCAGGGTCTTGGCGCGGATGACGTCGCCGCCATAGGCCTGACCGATCGCCTGATGGCCCAGACAGACGCCGAAAATCGGCAGGTCTTCGGGAGCCGCACGCAGCAGCGGCAGACAGATGCCGGCCTGATCCGGCGCGCACGGTCCCGGCGACAACAAAACCGCCTTGGGCTTCAACGCCAGCGCGTCCTGAACGCTCAGGGCATCGTTGCGGTAAACCTGCGTTTCCGCGCCAAGCTCGGCGAGATAATGCACCAGATTATAGGTGAAGCTGTCGTAATTATCGATGACAAGGATCATGGCCAACTCCCATGCAAGCGATATAGGCAAAGGCGTCGTAAAAGCCAAACGGAAATAGGCGGACGCCGGACGATTAAACGGTTTCACGCCTTTGCGTATCAAAATTTCCCATAAGATTTATTATGCGATATTTTGATGCCGCCAATCAGGGCGTGGTTTTCACGCCCTGATTGGCGGCCCTATTTATTGGCGGCCCTATTTCAGCGTTAGTTCGTATTCCGGCGTCAGTTCGATCTTGTATACACGCGCCACCTGACCGTTCTCGAATGCCGGCTTTACGCTGGCGTCGAAATAGACTTTCGAATCCTCGCGCAACGGCATGATGCTGAGGGTCAGCGGCTTAGCCAGCTTATCGGCATAGCGCTTCAGGCCGATACGCCAGGTCTTGCCGATGAAATATTCGTCGTCGAGCATTTCCGGACCCGAAAACAGCCGCGCCACGTCGCCCTGATACGCGACGTCGAGATAGACGTCCGACACGCCTTTCAACGCCGTTTCCGGCACCTTCACCGTCCATGAGGCCGAGGCCCCGAAGCTTTCCGGTTCGGGTACGACGGGTGTATTGCGCGGGCCGTAGGTCTTGAGCGGCGGCGCTTTTCCGGCTGGACGCAGGACACTGACATCGGCCGTCAGTTTCACCTCCGGCGCGGATGCCGAATAGCTCTGGAAACCGCCCATACGCTTTTGAGGTTTCAGTTTTAGATTTGTGGATAAATTATCTGATAAATATGGATAAATCGCAAATTTGAAATCCGGACGGGTTTGCCGGAAAGCGGCCCCGCCTTCCGGGCTTTCAAAGACATGCGCTTCGCTGAGGATCAGGTGCTGACGACCCTGAATCTGCACCATGGTCAGGGTCTGTGCCTGCGTTTCGCTGAGCAGAATGAAACGCGCCGTCTTGCCGTTTGCCCCCGTAACGGAGACGATGCGTCCCGCCTCTGGCGTCACTTTCAACTGTCCGCCTTGCTTGCTTTGCGTAGCGCCCTTGACCGACTTGACGGCATTGGCGGCGAAAACGAACTCCGGGGGGATTTTGTCGCTGGCGGCGAAAACGTAGAGATCGCCCTGCCCGTCGTCTATACGCGTCACCGGTTGCGCCGTCGCCCACAGCAGATCGACGCCTGACAGATCGAAATGTACCGGCCAGATGAAGGCCGCCCCCTGCGCTACCGTCACGCCTTTGGACGGCAGGGTGAGGGTTTCGTTGCCCAGCTTGACCTCGAAACGCGTATCCGGATGCGCCGGTGTCTCATACTGACGGATATGGTTGTTGACGAAGACGAAGCCGGATTTGCCGTCACCGCGGAAGGCCCAGCGCAGGGTCTTCAGATCGTCGGCGGCCGCGGGTTTCACCTCCGGGGCATAGACGGTCATCGGCGCCAGACGATCACCGAAACTTTGCAGGAAATAGTGGATAGGCTTCAGCTTGTTGAGGACCGGATGCGCCTGTCCGTACTGCCCCAGCGGCGCCTGAAAATCGTAACCCAGCTTGGGCACGTCGTTGAAGCCACCGGTCGCTACACTCTCGTCGCGCGACGGATAGCCCGGCGGATTCTGACCGCCCTGGAACATGTAGTAGCCCAGCAGATTGACGCCGGAGCCGATCTTGGTGATGACCATATCGGCGATGTCGTCGGGTGAAATGATCGGCCGGCGGCGGTACATCTGCGGGACGCCGCCACCATATTCCGCCCCGAAAAAGGGCGTGATGTCGGTGTCACGCGCGCCGTCGTCCTGCGTCGAGGTGCGGCCCTGCGCCCCCAGACCCTTTTCGTTGCGCACGCCGAACTGAAACATGTAGCTCGACTTGGGCGGCAGGAGGGTTGCTGACGCCGACCATGGCTCATCGACATAGGTGCCGAAAACCGGGATGACTTCGCCGCGTGGGAAGACGGCATTGTCCCAGCCGGTGACCGTATACAGCGGCACGTCGAAGCCCCTGGCGATCAGCATGTCCTTTAGCCGGGAAATGTGTTCGCGCCCTTGCAGCGGTCCGGTGCGGTTATATTCGTTCTCGATCTGGATGCCTATGACCGGCCCGCCGTCCTTCCACAGGAGGCCCCTCGCCTGTTCGGCCACCTGAGCGAAGAAGGCGTCGACATAGCCGAGATAGGTCGGGTCGTTGCCGCGCGTCGGTACCGAATCGACCACCCAGTCGGGGATGCCGCCAAAGCGCACTTCGGCATGGGCCCACGGACCGGGGCGCAGATAGACATACAGATCGTGCTTCTGCGCCAGTTGGATGAATTTGCGTAAGTTCCGGTTGCCGCTCCAGTCGAAGGCGTCAGGACGATCCTGATGGTGCTGCCAGATGACGTAGGTGGCGACGACATTGACGCCGCCCGCCTTCATCTTGAGCAGTTGTTCTTCCCAATATTGTTCCGGAAAACGGGTATAGTGAAACTCGCCCATCACCGGCAGAACGGGCTTGCCGTCTATGGTCAAGTAACGGTCGTTGACGGCCATGACCTGCCCGGAAGGCGATGCCCCTGCCCCCATCTTCAGCAGACCTTCGCGCGGCGCAGGCGGTGCGGCTTGCGCATCGACGCGCGCGGTTTCGGCAGAGGCCGCACTCCACAGCAGGGCCAGCGCCGCGGTCGAGGCGGCCAGAAGTTTCCCGGTCATTGGCATTTCCCTTTGATTTCGGAAATTTGTACGACAATAGAGCGGGGTCGCCAAGCCTTAATGATCGGCGCCCGTGCTAACCGACGCGCGGTCGTCCGATTTCCTGATGCGAATGAGCAGAAGCAGCGGAATGGCGCCAGGGTCAGCAGGAACATCGGCCAGAAGCCGTCGACATAGGCAATCAAGCCGAATTGGCATGCGCTTCCTGACTGTTGCGCGCCCATAGGGCCTGAAACGTCGCCGCCGACAGCGGTACGAAGACGAGATCCAGACCGATCCCCTTAATGACGCCCGCCACACGATGTCGGATTCAGACAGGACCAGTGCAATCGTTTTGCAAGGGGGCGGAACTCTTTTTTCTCACAAAATGGAGTTTAACGACCGCCGGTCATCTGTTCGTAACGGCCCAGCGCCTGATCGGTCAGCTTGACCTTTAGGTGGATATGGCCGTGTTCGTCATCGAAACGGTCCAGAACCCGTCCCTGGGTGTACAGGAAGGCCAGAAGCTGCCCGTCCTGCGGCGCCAGTTCAACATCAATCTCGGTGCCGGATTCGTCGACCTTGAGCGCGATATCGCTGAGGAGCTTGTCGATCCCCTCGCCCGTAATGGCCGAAACCATCACCGGCTTGTTGGCGGCGCGGTCCGACACGGCGCGGCTGTAGAGGATGTCGCGCGCCTCGTCGTCCAGCAGGTCGATCTTGTTCCACACCTCGATCATGCGCGATTTGTCCATATCGGGATGAATGTGGTTGAGCACCTGCATGACGTCCTGCGCCTGGGCGTCGGTCTCCGGATTGGACATGTCGCGGACGTGCAGGACCAGATCGGCCTCCAGCACCTCTTCCAGTGTGGCGCGGAAGGCGGCGACCAGTTCGTGCGGGAGGTCGGAGATGAACCCCACCGTGTCCGAAAGGATGGCCGCGCGGCCATTGGGTAGTTTCAGCGTGCGCAGCGTCGTGTCCAGCGTGGCGAACAGCATATCCTTGGCCAGCACTTCGGCGCGCGTCAGATGGTTGAACAGCGTCGATTTGCCGGCATTGGTATAGCCGACCAGCGCGACGATGGGGTACGGCACCTTCTTGCGCGCGCTGCGGTGCAGGCTGCGGGTACGGCGCACCTCATCCAGTTCGCCTTTCAGCAGCTTGATCTTGTCGGCGATCATGCGGCGGTCGAGTTCGATCTGGGTTTCGCCGGGGCCGCCGGTGGTGCCGGTGGCGCGCTGACGCTCCAGGTGGGTCCAGGTGCGAACCAGACGCGAGCGCTCGTACTCCAGCCGCGCCAGTTCGACCTGCAGCTTGCCCTCGCGCGTGCGGGCGCGGCGACCGAAGATTTCCAGAATCAGGCCCGTGCGGTCGATGACCTTGCGTTCCCATTCCTTTTCGAGATTGCGCTGCTGGATCGGCGTCAGGGTGGTGTTGACGATGACGAGGTCGGCCTCGGCGTCTTCACAGATGGCGGCGATCTCATCGACCTTGCCCGACCCGAACAGGGTGGCGGGATTGGGCTTGCGCACCCGCGCCGTCTCGGTGGCGACGATGTCGAGATCCAGCGCGATGGCCAGACCGGCGGCTTCGTCCAGACGCGATTCGTCGTAGCGCCGCGTGGCCGCGACGCCCTGCGGCTGACGCGGAGAAGACGGCGCGTGGGGCGCGGCCATGTCAGGATCGATAATAACCGCACGCTGGGTTTCCGGCGTGCGGCTTACAAACTTTGTGGTCAAAAGAGTCCTTTGGACGACTTAATCGTCCGAGTCTTCTTCCTGCTCGTACAGTTGCACCGGCGCGGCGGGCATGATGGTCGAGATCGCGTGCTTATAGACCAGTTGCGACTGACCGTCGCGGCGCAGCAGCACGCAGAAATTATCGAACCAGCTGACAATGCCCTGAAGCTTGACGCCGTTGATCAGGAAGATGGTGAGCGGGGTTTTGGATTTACGAACGCTGTTGAGGAACGTGTCCTGCAGGTTTTGTTTCTTTTCGTGGGACATTTAGTCGCCCTTCTTGTTTGACATTGCGAGGCGCCATAAGGCCCCCACACACAGACATAAGCAAAAGTCACGAAATCACAACGCACAGGCGTACATAATTTCGTGAAGTATCATAAGCGACAATAGCCCGACAATTCAACCGAATAGAACGTAAAATAATGTTTCGGTGAAAAACGCGCCGCTTAGTCTTCGATGCCCGCCGTACGTTTTGCCCGCTCTATATAGGCGTCGCGCAGCCTCAGCGCCACTTCGCCGGGCTGACCCTCGCCTATTACCGCGTCATCGATCTGTACGATCGGCATGACGAAGGTCGAGGCCGCCGACAGAAAGGCTTCCTTCGCGCGCTTGGCCTCTTCCAGCGTGAACGCCCCCTCTGACGCATCGACGCCCTGCTCACGCAGAATATCCAGCAGGCTGATCCGCGTCACGCCCGGCAGGATGTTGGCGCGCAGGCTGCGCGTCTTCACCTCGCCCTCCGCCGTAACGATGTAGACATTGGCCGAGCCGCCTTCGGTGACAAAACCTTCGGCATCGACAAAGATCACGTCCGATGCGCCGGCCTCGCGCGCGGCCTGTTTGGCCAGTACGTTGGGCAGCAGGCCGACCGTCTTGATATCGCAGCGGCCCCAGCGGTTATCCGGCGCCGAAACCACGCGGATGCCTTTACGCGCCTTGGCCTCCGATGCCACGCGATCGACCGGCTTGGCGGTTATGACCAGCGCCGGCTTGACCGGTTCCGCCGGGAAGAAATGGTCGCGCGCGGCGACACCACGACTGACCTGAAGATAGACCAGACCTTCGGTGATGCGGTTGCGGCGGACGACCTCGTTCAGCACGACCACCAGCGACGCGCGCGGCATCGGCATGTGGATGTGTAGTTCGCGAAGGCTGCGCTCCAGACGGTTCAGGTGCCCCGACAGATCGGCCAGTTGCCCGCCGAAAACCGACCACACCTCATAGACGGCGTCGGCGAACTGATAGCCGCGATCCTCGATATGCACGGCGGCGTCGGCGTGGCGCGTATAGGCACCGTTCACATAGGCAATGCGGGACATGGAAGGCTCGTTAGATGGAAGACTTCAAGGGGCCACAGGCCCCCAAAGAAACTAAGGATTCAAGGGGCCGCAGGCCCCTTGTCCCCCTAACTATTCGCGCGCAATCAGCAACGCAATGGACAAGTTTTGGGGTTGAGGGGCCAACTGGACCCTCACCTTACACTTCTTCGTCCTCAACGCCGCGAATATGCGCCAGTCCCAGCGACTTCAACTTGCGGTGCAGCGCCGAACGCTCCATGCCGATGAAGTTGGCCGTGCGCGAGATATTGCCGCCGAAGCGCACGATCTGCGAAGACAGGTATTCGCGTTCGAACACTTCGCGCGCATCCCGCAGCGGCAGGGCGATGATGCGCTCCGGGCGGATGGCGCCGGCTACCGCCGATTCAACGACCTCCGCCGGCAGCATCTGGGCGGTGATCGGCTCGGACGGATCGCCGGAAGCCAGAATCAGCAGGCGCTCGATATTGTTGCGTAGCTGGCGCACATTGCCCGGCCATTCGTGCACTTGAAGCGTCGCCATGGCGTCCTCGGAGAGGTTGCGCCTGGGCAGGCCCTGAGCGCGGGCGATGCGTTCGATGAAGTAATTGACCAGTTCGGCGATGTCGCTGCGCCGCTCGGACAGGCCCGGCACGCGCACCGGCACCACGTTCAGGCGGTGGAACAGGTCTTCGCGGAAACGCCCGGCGGCGATTTCCTGCTGGAGATCCTTGGAGGTCGACGAAATGACGCGCACATCGACCTGCACGTCGTTGACGCCGCCGACGCGCACGAAGCGCTGTTCGACCAGCACGCGCAGGATGCGGCTCTGCGACTCCATAGGCATGTCGGCCACTTCGTCGAGGAACAGGGTGCCGCCGTGCGCGCGCTCGAACACGCCGATCTTGCGCGGACGGCCTTCTTCGCCCTCTTCGCCGAACAGTTCGACATCGAGGCGTTCGGGGGTGACACCGGCCGAGGAAATCGGCACGAATTCACAGCGCGCGCGCGGGCTGGCTTCGTGGATCATGCGCGCCACCAGTTCCTTACCCGAACCGGCGGGACCGGAAATCATGATGCGCGAATTGGCAGGGGCCACTTTGGCGATGGTCGTGCGCAGAAGCTGCGCCGCCGCGGAATTGCCGATCAGACCGTCCGGCACCACGGCCTGACCCCGCAGGCGGCGGTTTTCACGACGCAGCGAGGCCATTTCAAGCGCTCTCTGAACCACCATGATCAAGCGTTCGGTTTTAAATGGCTTTTCGATAAAATCGTAGGCGCCGCGTTTGATCGCGGACACGGCGGTTTCGATCGTGCCGTGGCCGGAAATCATGATGGCCGGGATATCGGGATCAAGCTCGCGAATGACGTCGAGCAGTTCCAGACCGTCAAGCCCGCCGCCCTGCATCCAGATGTCGAGCACACAGAGCGACGGCTTGCGCGCCTTGATCGCCCGCAGCGCCGCGCCGGAATCGGCGGCGGTCCGCACCGAATAGCCTTCGTCTTCGAGGATGCCCGCGATCAGTTCGCGGATATCGGCCTCGTCGTCGACCACCAGAATATCTACGCCAGATGATACCTTCATCACACCCTCATCAGTCTGGCCCCGCTGTCGGGGGCCTCATTGGTTTGAGGCGCGGCCTGGGTCTTGGGAAGCCGCAATACGGCCCGGGCCCCGCTCAGATGGACGGCGTCAGCAAGATAGAACTCGCCGCCATGATCTTCCAGAATGCGCTTGACGATAGCGAGGCCGAGCCCCGTCCCCTTCTCGCGCGTGGTTACGTAAGGTTCGGTCAGACGGTCGCGGTCCTTATCGGGCAGGCCGATGCCGTCGTCCTCGATTTCGATGGTCAGGAAGCCGTCGCTGAGGTGCATTTCGACGCGCATCTGGCCGCCCTCGCCGCCCCCTTGCGCCAGGTGCTTTGACACGATGGCCTCGCCGCCGTTTTTCAGCACATTGCCCAGCGCCTGCGCCAGCAGTCGACCGTCGCAAACCACGGTGACCTCCGGAAGGGGCTCGATAATGTCGATCTGCACGTCGGGCTTGGCCACGCGCTGGGAAAAGACCACCTGCCGGATCAGTTCGGCGGCGTCTTCTTCGGCGAAATTCGGCACGGGCATCCGCGCAAAGGCCGAAAACTCATCGACCATGCGCCCGATATCGCCGACCTGACGCACGATGGTGTCGGTCAGACGGTCGAAGGTCTCGCCATCCGTTTCGATCTGGGCGCGGTACTTGCGCTTGAGCCGTTCCGCCGAAAGCTGGATCGGCGTCAGCGGGTTCTTGATCTCGTGCGCGATGCGGCGCGCCACATCTTTCCAGGCGGCGTTACGCTGGGCGGCCACCAGTCGCGTAATGTCGTCGAAGGTCAGAACCGCGCCGCCGGTATCGAGCGACGAAGCGCGGACGCGGACGCGGCGCGTGTCGCCTTTGCGCACCAGATCGACCTCGGCCTCTTCCACCTTGTGCGGGGTGACCTTGTCGAGCAGCTCGCAGATTTCAGGAGCCAGTTCGCGGATATGCTGCCCCAGCGAATCCTCGGTCGGGATGGAGAGGAAGTTGGCGGCGTGGCGGTTGATGGCCGAAATCTGTTCGTGTTCGTCGATGCCGATAATGCCCGCCGAAATTTCCGACAGTACGGTTTCGATGAAGCGACGCCGCTCCTCGGCCTCTTCATTGGCCGATTTCAAGGCGGCCTGCTGACTTTGCAGGTCGCTGGTCATGCGGTTGAAGGCGCGCGACAGGACGGCGATGTCCTCGGATTGCTTGTCGGTCATGACGCGGGCATTTAGATCGCCGGAGGCCACCTTGTCCGCCGCCTGCACCAGTCGCGCCACAGGCACGGCGATCGAATCCGCCGCCGAGGTGCCGACCCAGATGGCCCCGATCAGCACCAGCAGCACGGTCTCCATATAGGCCAGGGCGAACACGCCCTGAACGCGAACCGAGTTCTTGGCCGACTCGCGCAGGGCCTCGATGGCCTGTTGCGCGCTGTAGACCTTGGCGACGATGCCGGGGCGCAGAACCTTGATGCCGTAAAGCTTGGCGCCATTATAGCCCTGCAGCGGGTAGATCATGCGGATGGTGTCGGGCGAAGCGAAGATGCCGCCGCCGACATCGCCTTCATTGGCGGTGTCGACCGCCACCTGATTGGGGGCCAGATAGGGCGGCGCACCGGGGTTTTCGGCGCGCGCCAAGACCTGCCCGCCGTCATCGATAATGTAGATGGCCGTCAGTTCGCCGCGAATAGAGATCAGTTCGCGCAGGGCCTGCGAAAAGCTGAGGCGTTCCGAAAACATGCGGATCAATTCGGGCCGTTGCAGGTCGCGGGCGACATCGGTCAGGGTGTCCGATGCCGACTTGGTCTGGGTTTCGACAAAGGCCGCGCCGATATCGGCGCTGTTTTCGACCGACGACTGCACGCGGTCGGAGAACCACGTCTCCACGCCGCGATTGACCAGCACGCCGAAGAACAGGGCCACGACAAAGGCCGGCGTCACCGCCGCCAGCGCGAACAGGGTCACAAAGCGCACGTGCAGCCGCGTCCCGGCGTCCTTGGCGCGCGATCTGGCCAGTTGCAGCACGCGCCTGAGTACGAAGAAGCTGAGGCCCAGCAGAAAGGCGAGGTTCAGGCAGACGAGGCTGAACAGAAAGACGCTGGAGGGCCCTAGAGGCCCGGCCCCGGGCGCGGTAATGATGATCCAGATGATGAACGCCGTCATCAGGGCCGACAGGGCATAGGCGCCGACCATGGCCAGACGGCCGCGGCTGGCGTTTTTCAGCCCGCGCGTCATCCGGGCCCACCAAAGGCCGAAACGTCGCCTGATGCTTGTGTCTTTCAAGACCCAGTTTCCCAGAGGCCACAATAGCGGGTGGCATTTGCGCACTACTGTGTCTGAATATCAACATCAATGTTGCAGGAATGCGGCAAATTTACCGCCGCCTGATCACAAAATGTTTTCAGATTCGCCTCAGAGGTGTCAGCAGAAAAGGGCGTTCAACTCACGCTCGATATGGGTGTCGTCATCCAGACGACACAGGCGCGCCTTGTCCTGACGACGGGCGACGGGGTCATCGCAATAATCACCGGCTTCGATATACCACCCCAGATGCTTCTTGAACATCTTGAGGCCCAGTTCGCGTCCGTAGAAGCTGAGGCTATCCTGCAAGTGCTCGACGATCAGTTCATATCGCGCGTGACCCGACGGTTCGCGGCTTTCGACGCCCCTGAGGTGAGAGTCGAGATGCGCCGCCAGCCACGGCCGGCCGTAGACGCCGCGCCCGATCATCAGCCCGTCCGCGCCGGATTGCCCCAGCGCCTCACGCGCTCTCTGGCCATCGGTGATATCGCCATTGACGATGACCGGGATGGAGACGGCGGCCTTGACCTGCCTGACGAAGGCCCAGTCGGCCTTGCCTTTGTAAAATTGCTGACGCGTGCGGCCATGCACCGTCACGGCCTTGATGCCGATGGCCTCGGCGCAGCGGGCCAGTTCCGGTGCATTGCGGCTGCCATCGTCCCAGCCCATGCGCATCTTGACCGTGACGGGCCGCGACGTGGCGCTGACGGCGGCCTCCATCAGGCGGCTGGCGGCATCGAAGTCGCGCATCAGGGCCGAACCGCACAGAACGCCGGTGACCTCCTTGGCCGGGCAGCCGAAATTGAGATCGACGATATGGGCGCCGGACGCTTCGGCCAGAGCCGCGCCGCGGGCGATAAAGTCAGGGTCCTTGCCGATCAGTTGCACGATCTTCAGCCCGGCGTGCTCGCCCAGAGCGAATTTGCGCACCACGTCCGGACGTCCGCGCTCCAGTTCGGCGCACGCCACCATCTCGGTCGCGGCGTAGGCGGCCCCCAGCTTCGACGCCATGCGCCGGAACGGCAGATCGGACACGCCGGTCATGGGCGCGATCAGGGCGCGCCCAGCGATCTCGACATCTCCGATTTTGAGGGACTGAGCGATCATGGAGGCGAAATAACCGCGAACCCCTCTTTACGCAATGGCCGGGGCGCGACTAAGACACGTGCATGACTTTCAACGCGATTATCGTCGCCGGCGGATCGGGCCAGAGATCGGGCGGCAAGAAGCAATGGATGCCTCTGCGTGGCAAGCCGGTCCTGTGCTGGTCGATCGAGGCTTTTGCCGATGCCGGTGCCTCCGAAATCATCGTCGTCGTGCCGCGTGACGACCTCGATCACGCCACCCTGACTCTTCAGTCGGTGGACCGCGTGCGGATCGTGCCGGGCGGTGCCACCCGCGCCCTGTCGGTGCAGAACGGCCTGAATGCCCTGCATGAGACCGCTTCGCCACTCGATGCCGTGCTGATCCACGATGCCGCGCGCCCTCTGCTGACCGTCGAACGGATCGAAGCTCTGCTAAGCCGACTGGAGACAGCGCGCGCGGCCATTCTGGCGGTGCCCGTAACCGACTCGCTCAAACGCGCCGAAGACAGCCGCATCATCGACGCCCCGTCCCGCGCCGGTCTGTGGCGCGCCCAGACCCCGCAGGCCTTCCGCCTGAAGGACATTGCCGATGCCTATGCGGCGTGGCCGGGCGATGTCGAAGCCACCGACGAAGCCATGGTCGCCGCCGCAGCCGGTATTCAGGTCGAAATCGTCGAGGGCGCGCAACGCCTGCAAAAACTGACCTATTCCGAAGATTTTGCCGTCCTGGAGGCCTTCATGCCCGCTCAACAGATGCGTATCGGTCAGGGCTTCGACGCCCACCGCTGGGGTCCGGGTGAAAGCGTATGGCTGTGCGGTGTGGAAATCACGCATGAACAAACCCTGATCGGTCATTCCGACGCCGATGCCGGGCTGCACGCCCTGACCGACGCTATTCTGGGCGCCGCCGGGCTGGGCGACATCGGCGACCATTTTCCACCGACCGATCCGCAGTGGAAGGGTGCGGCCTCCGACCAGTTCCTTAAACATGCGGTCGAACTGATCCGCGCCAAGGGCGGTGAGATCATCAATGTCGATGTGACGCTGATCTGCGAACGCCCCAAGATCAAGCCGCACCGCGAATCGATGCGTCAGCGCGTCGCCGAAATCCTGTCGGTTGAGGCCGATCGCGTGAGCATCAAGGCCACGACGACCGAAAAAATGGGCTTTACGGGGCGCGAAGAAGGGCTGGCCGCTCAGGCCGTGTGTCTGATCACCCTGCCCTGACCTGTCCCGTTTTGATGCGGTGCACAATTTTACATTTTTGCGAAATTCAATAAAATCAATATTTTTCCAAAAACTTGGAATGATTTTGTGTGGCAAATTTGCCAATCCATAGTTATCTATGTTGCTTTGCAAAAATATTGACGTGACGTCCGTCTCATTCTGTGGTCAATTGGAGACGTTCGGGGTGGCTTTGTTTTTTAAAGCCATATTTTGATCATTTTAAGCTGTGTTTTTTGTGTGTTCAGCCTTGATACCCACCCCGAACAGGCTCCTCACAAATCGCTTTCAATGACCATCTGGTCATAGGCGGGTACGACCCCCTCAGGGAGCTGCGCCCGTAATTCCTCATAATCCATTTCCTGATGCAGGTTGGTCAGGACCGCCCGTTCAGGCCTGACGCGTGCGATCCATTCCAGCGCCAGATCGAGGTGCGCGTGGGTCGGGTGCGGCGCATAACGCAGAGCGTCGACGATCCACACTTTCAGCCCGCTCAGGTGCGCGAAGCTTTCTTCCGGCAGGCCGCTGATGTCGCTGGAATAGGCCACGTCGCCGATACGATAGCCTACCGAACGGATGGGGCCGTGTTCCTGATCAAAGGTGAGGACGGGCACATCGCCCCCCTCACCCGTCAGATAGAAGGATTCACCGAAGGCCGGCAAATCCATCGGCGCGCAGATGGGCGGATAGCCGAACTTGCCCTCGAAGACGTAACCGAAGCGCGTCAGCAGCGTTTCGCGCGTCGCCGCGTCCATATAGCCCGGCACCTGCATTTTACGCAGCAGGGCAAAGGCGCGCATATCGTCTATGCCGTGGGTCTGATCGGCATGATCGTGCGTCCACAGTACGGCGTCGAGATGATCGATGCCCGTTTGCTGGATCTGGGTGCGGAAGTCCGGCGCGGTATCGACCACCACATTGGTCGCGCTTTCGGGACCATAAGAATCGAAGACCTGAAACAGGGCCGAGCAGCGGCTGCGGCGGTTTTTCGGATTGTTCGGATCGCAGCGCCCCCAGTAGCCGTCGGCGCGCGGCACGCCGGTCGAGCAGCCTGAACCCAGTATGGTGGTCTTCAGCCGCATCATGGGCGAGGTATCCGTTTGAACAGATTGTAGAAGGCGTCGGTGGTGCGGGCGATGGTGTCTTCGCGCGTCCAGCCCCTGATCTCCGCCAGCTTGTCATAGACGTGGGTGACGTAGGCCGGCTCGTTACGCCGGCCGCGCATGGGGATGGGCGCCAGATATGGACAGTCGGTTTCGACGATGATGCGGTCGCCCGGCATATCGGCGATGATGTCGCGCACGTCCTGCGCCGCCTTGAAGGTGGCGATGCCCGATACCGAAAAATAAGCGCCTATCCCTGCGGCCTTTTTCGCCAGTTCCGCGCCGGACGTATAACAGTGGAGCAGGAAGGTGAACGGCCCTTGGGCGTGTTCGTCGGACAGGATATCCCACATT
The DNA here is from genome assembly GCF_020535245.1 of Asticcacaulis sp. AND118. Classification (GTDB taxonomy): domain Bacteria; phylum Pseudomonadota; class Alphaproteobacteria; order Caulobacterales; family Caulobacteraceae; genus Asticcacaulis. The sequence continues at coordinate 1,635,040 of NZ_CP084910.1, forward strand.
TCATCGTCGGCTTCGCGGGTGTGCACCACCAGCGGCAGGCCGCTCTGGCGCGCCGCGTGGACGTGGGTGCGGAAGACGGCGGCCTGAATGTCGCGCGGGCTGTAGTCGTAGTGGAAGTCGAGCCCGCATTCGCCGATACCGACCACCTTGGGCCGCTCGGCCAGCTTGAGTAGATCGGCAACACTGAGGCCGGGGTTTTCCTTCGCCTCGTGCGGGTGCGTGCCGACGGTGGCCCATATATCGTCGTGCTGCGCCAGAGCGTAGCAGGCTTCGAAATTGGACACGCGGTCGCAGATATTGACCATCAGACCTACGCCGGATTCGCGCGCCCGAAGGATGACCTCATTGCGGTCTTCGTCGTACTGCGGGGCATGGAGATTGACGTGGCTGTCGATGAGCATGTTACCTGAGGGCCTTGATATCGTTGACGATGGACCAGAAATATTCGCCGCGGTCCAGATTGACGCCTTCGGTCTCCGCCACGACCGTGCTGAGTTTCACCCACAGTTCCGACCATTGACGGCCGCGCGCCGGGACATCGGCGCTGAGGGCCCGCTCCTGCACGCGATCACTAAGCGCGGCGATGAACTGAGAGAACTTCTTCGGGCCGTCGATCCTGGACGAATTGGTCTTGAACATCGTCATCAAGGGCAGCAGATCGAAACGCGCCGGTGGTGCGTCCGACAGAAGGCGCGCCGCCAACTCATCCATCTCCAGCGCGCCGTCTTCCCACAGTCTCAGTCCCTTGCCGGGCGAGCCCTTGGCCATCACCACCAGCCGTTCAAGCTGCTCGGGACTGAGGTCGGCCCGCGCATCGATGAAGCGCTGAACCATTTCGTCATCCCATGGCGAAAACCCCAGGCGACGGCAACGCGAGCGGATGGTGGCCAGCAGCTTTCCTGGCGAATGCGAGATGAGGAACAGCAATCCACGCTCAGGCGGTTCCTCAAGAATTTTCAGTAAGGCATTGGCAGAGTTTATATTCAGATCGTCCACCGCATCGACGATGCACACGCGATAGGCCGAACGCGACGGGGCTTTGGAAAAGAACTCGCCGACTTCGCGCACGGCGTCGACGGTGATGTTTTTGCGCGTCTTGCCGTCCTTTTCCTCGCGCTCAAGCACCAGCAGGTCGGGGTGCGACTGGGCGACGATCAGGCGCACGTCCGGGTCCTCTTCCGACATGCCGAGAATGCCATAACCCCGGTCGCGCTGACGCCCCATCAGGTAACGCGCGGCGCGATAGGCGAAGGTCGCCTTGCCCACGCCTTCCGGCCCGCACAGCAGCCAGGCGTGGTGCAGCCGGCCGCGCGACAGGGCATCAACAAAGGCCGTTTCCTGTGCTTCGCCATTGATGAAATCGAAGACCTGCCGCGGATGGGCGACGGCGGCTTCGTCCTCGGTTGCGGCCATGTCAGCTTCCCTTCAGTTCGGGAAAGCGGTCGGACACTTCGGCCCAGATATTCACCCTGATGTCCTCGATCGGGCGGTCGGCGTCGATCAGGCGGTAGCGCTGCGGGTGGGTGGCGGCGCGGCGCAGGAAGCCTTCGCGCAGGCGCTCGTGGAAGGCCAGCCCCTTGGATTCGAAACGGTTTTCGTCGTCTCCCCGCGACAGGGCGCGTCGCAAACCGGCGGCGGGCGGCATGTCCATGACGATCACCAGATCAGGCTGCGTCTCGCCGACCACGGCGCGGTCGATGGTTTCGATCAGGTCCGGCGTCACGCCCCCGCCCGCCCCCTGATAGGCGCGGGTGGAATCGGCAAAGCGATCGCAGACGATCCACGCGCCGCGTTCCAGCGCCGGCCGGATGACCTGCTCCAGATGGTTGGCGCGCGCAGCATACATCATCAGGGTTTCCGACAGCGGCGACCAGCGCCCGGTCTCGCCGGTGACCAGCAGTTCGCGTAAGGCTTCCGCACCGCTGGACCCGCCGGGCTCGCGCGTCTGGACGACTTCCAGCCCCAGATCGCGCAGATGCGCCACCAGCGCCCGGACCTGTGTGGATTTGCCCGCGCCCTCGCCGCCTTCGAATGTAATGAATCTGCCGGTCATGTCCGCCGATACATCGGCCAAGCGGCAGCCCAAGACAAGGCTTAAATTACTCGTCGCGCGTCAAAATAGCGTCGAAATAGCCCGCCGCCAGCACCTGCTGACGGTAAAGCTCGGCCTTCTGTGCGCCTTCGAAAGGCCCCAGTGAGACGACGTAGAGCCCACGCCGCTCATCGATGCGGGCGGTGAGCGCCTCACGCACCTGTTCGGCATTGGCGCGTTCGGCAAAAGCGCCGATCTGCACGCGATAGCGTTGCGCGGGCTCCGTTTGCGGCGACGCGGCGGCATAGGTCGGGCGTGCGCCCAGTTCCGCCGGGCCCAGAAACCTGATCCGCACGCGCGCCATACCCGCTTCGTACATCCCTAATGCCTTGGCCGCCCCCTTCGACAGGTCGAGCAGGCGATCGTCGACGAACGGCCCGCGGTCGTTGAGCCTCAGGCGCAGGCTGCGGCCATTGTCGAGATTGGTCACTTCGATGATCGACGGCAGCGGCCAGGTTTTATGGGCGGCGGAAATGGCGTTGGGGTCGAAACGCTCGCCCGTGGCGGTCATGCTGCCGGACTCGTGCCCGTACCAGGTCGCTGTGCCGGTCAGGGTGTCGCCGATATCGGGCACATAGGGGCGATAATTTTCGCCGCGCACCTTGTACGGTCTCAGATTGGCGCTGCGATACTGTCCGTTTTCGACGACAACCGGGCCGCCGCGCGCGCTGTATTTCGGTCCGCCGGTACAGGCAGCCAGAAGCAAAAATCCCGCCAATGCAAGGATTTGCAGCGACCTTTTCAGAAAATGGGTAGCCGTGATCGACATGGAACGCCCCGCTGGACACATTCTGCGTCGAAACAGGGTAAAAAGAAATGGAAAAGGCTTGGTTAATCGTCTTTAGAGATTAAGTCCCAGTGCGATCAGCGCCAGCGCCGCGGGTAGCGCCTGAACGAAGAGTATCTTGCGGCTGGCCGTCGCTGCGCCATAGAGGCCGGCAATCAGCACGCAGATCAGGAAGAAGAGTTTGAAGTCGTGGCCTTGCGCGCCCTCTATCAGGCCATAAATCAAGCCGGCGGCCAGAAAGCCGTTGTAAAGCCCCTGATTGGCGGCCAGCGTAGCGGTCTGGGCGGCGAATTCCTTTTTGAGACCAAAGGCTTTGAGACCAGCCGGTTTCTGCCACAGGAACATCTCAAGGATCAGGATGTAGATGTGGATCAGGGCCACCAGCCCGATCAGAAGCGTGGTGATCATGTGCGTTCTCCCCTGTGTCGTTGTGGAGAACCTAGGATGAAGTCGAAAAGGTGACAAGGTGCCTGACGCTTGGCGGACAGGGTGGGATTGGCTTCGCTGCGCTCCGCCGAAACCTGCGCTTCGCTCCGGTTTTCGAACCCCATATCCCCGTGGGTTCAAGTCCCCACCCCCGACGATCATACGAAAAGACCGGCCCTTTTGGGGCCGGTCTTTTCGTATGATGGCGGACAGGGTGGGATTCGAACCCACGGTAGGCTTCCACCTACGGCGGTTTTCAAGACCGCTGCCTTAAACCACTCGGCCACCTGTCCGTGCCTTGAGTGGAATGCGCTTCTATCGTGACGCTCTGAGATTGCCAATAGCGACTGGGGATAAAACGCCGGGCATCGGGAAAAACAGCAACACATAGAATAAATATTTCAAAAATAATTATTCCGGGTTAGGGTAGCGTCAACACGAAAACAAAACAGGAAGGATTCCCATGCCCGCATCCCTTTCCCGCCGCAGCGCCCTTCTCGCTTCGCTGAGCCTTGGTGCCATGACGGCGCTCAGCAGCGCCTGCGCCGTCGCCGCGCCCGCCGATAAGTTCGTGACGGTCGACGGCCCGCACTTCAAGCTCAAGGGCGAAACCTACCGTTTTGTCGGGGCCAATATCTGGTACGGGGCCTATCTGGGCGCCGACGCGGCGTTCGGCGATCGCAAGCGCCTGCTCAAGGAACTGGACGATCTCAAGGCGCTGGGCGTAACCAATCTGCGCGTACTGGCCTCTTCCGAACTGTCGCCGCTGAAGAATTCGCTCGATCCGGCCTTCCGCACCAGGGAAAGCGGCCATTACAACGAGCAACTGCTGACCGGTCTCGATTACCTGCTGGTCGAGATGCGCAAGCGCGACATGAAGGCCGTGCTGTATCTGACCAACTTCTGGGAATGGTCGGGCGGTATGATGGCCTATATGGATTACACGACCGGTCACTACATCAATAATGGCGACCCGGCCCACCCGTGGCCCGAATTTGCCGATGTCAGCTCGCGCTTCTACGCCAATGAAAAGGCCGTGGCCATGTACCACGACTACGTCACCTTCCTGCTGAAGCGCACCAACGCGATCACGAAGAAACCCTATCGCGACGACGCCACCATCATGGCCTGGCAACTCAGCAACGAGCCGCGTCCGGGCGGCGGTCCAGACATCGCCGCCGCACAGATGCCGCAATATCTGGCGTGGATTTCATCGACGGCGAAACTCATCCGCTCATTGGCGCCGCATCATCTGGTGTCACTGGGCCATGAAGGGCTGATGGGCGCCGTCGGCAACGAGCAGTTCGTCATCGATGCGCATAAGGAGATCGACTACCTGACCGCGCATATCTGGCCGCAGAACTGGAGCTGGGTCGATGGCAAGGATCTGCCCAGCACTTTCGACGCTGGTGCGGTCAAGGTCCAAAAATATATCGACGATCATATTCGTATCGCCACGGCGATGAACAAGCCTCTGGTCTTTGAAGAGTTCGGGTTTCCCAGAGATGATGTGAAATATGAGCCGGGCACGCCAACCGTTTGGAAAGACAAGTTTTACGGTATGATCTATAAGGCTGTCGAAGACGCCGTAAAGACCGGCGGGCCGGTATCGGGCTCAAACTTCTGGGCCTGGGGCGGGGCGGGCCGCGCCCTGCATAGGGACTACTGGATGCTGCGCGGCGAAACGGCCTATGTCGGCGACCCGCCGCACGAGCCGCAGGGCTGGTATAGCGTGTTCAATACCGATACCTCGACGCAGGCCCTTATCCGCCAGCACGCCGCGCATATCCGCGAGTTCAAAGCCTCCTGATGCGATACATTAAGTTGGCTGGATTAATACTCTGACCAACTTATTTTTTGATCGCAGGCTTCGGCTCGGTGGGCAGCACATTTCCGATGGCTTCCGATGCGCCGCCCAGACCCGGCAGGACGGCCGTCTGATAGTCCGGCGGAATGACGAACCATTTGGCGTCCTGCACCCCGCGCGCATAGGCGACGACCTGAAACAACGGGGCGTTGCGGCCCTTCTGCGTCATCTGCATCAGCACGCCATCGCTGTTGACGCAGGCCATGCCCGACTGATTGAGATAGCCGCTGAATTCCACCGTCCGGCACGGCTGCCCGCCCATCAGGCTCGATCCGACGGGACGAACCGTGGCGCGGGCTTCCAGCGCCGCCAGATCGAGCGGCAGAGGCAATAAGGCCTGTTCACGCCCCATCGGGAACAGCAGCGCCGTGCGTTTGCCGCCGGCGGCGGTCAGGTGGATCAACACACCCTTGTCGCGGTCGGCGATATAGGTTTGCGTCACGCCCCCGCTGAGCATATCGACACGTACCTTTGCGCCCGTGCGGCGAAATTCCACCGGCGCTTCAAAACCGGCCATACGGATGCGCGCGAAGAAATCGGGCTCAGAAGATATCTGCGCCCGCGCACCCGAAGCCACGGTGAACAGCGCAAGGATGGCGATAAGCAGGCGCATGACAGGTCTCCTTCGGCTTGCTTTTGCGCGGATTCGGCGGCATGCACCAAGGCTCTGCGATTGAGACGGCATTTTTGAGACTGCTGTGGACCCGACCGAACCGCCTTCCCTGCTGATCGATGCGCGCGGCCACCGCTGTCCCGTGCCGACCCTGCGTCTGAGAAAGGCTCTGGCCGAACACACATGCACGACCGTTGTGCTGCTGGCCGACGACCCCATGGCCCAGATCGACGTGCCGCATTTCTGCAATCAGAACGGCCTTCAACTGCGGTCTTCGGCGGTCGACGCCAACCACTGGCGCTTCGTCATCTCCCGTTAAACCTTTCTGCGCGTTTACACTTTGCCCGGACGAATCGTTTAAGCCTGCAAAGTCGCTTGTCAGGCGACAGATCGCCGCAGTATCAATGCGCGGGAATGTACCTGTTTTCAGGGCCTGTTTTTCAGGGAGTGTGAGTTGAGCATTCAGGCGCGCGTCTTGCTGCTGGCGAAGGATCAGCAATGGCCTGAGCGGCTGGGCGCCGAACTGGACCGGCTCGGCTGGCGCACGATTACGGCCTATCGCGCCGACGCGGCCCTGGCCTGCATCGGTGATCTTCAGATCGAAGCCGTTCTGGTCGACGCCGCGCACCCCGACTGTTCCGCCGAGTTGGTGACCCGATTGCGCGAAGCCTGCGCGCCACGCCGCCTGCCGATCGTACAGGTCACCCGCAGCGGTCCATACAATATCCCCGATGGCTGGGACATGGTCTACGACCGCGAGGCGCACCCGCAGCAGATCGTGCTGGGTCTTGAGCACATGGTCCGCGCCAATGTGGCCGAGGAAGAATACGACCTGCGGCACGAGACGCTGACAGCGCTGGGGCTGGCCATACCGCCGCGCGATGACGACAAGCCGCTGGCCATACTTTCGGTAGGGCCGGCAGACCCTGATTTCCTCGCGCTCAGCCATACCCTGCGCGCGCGCGGCGTCGATCTTTACGCAGCCTTCACCAGCTATTCGGCCTTTGATTATCTTCACGATAAGACCTTCGATGCCGTGGTTTTGTGGGGGCGTGAATCGGTCGCCGAAGCCTTGTCGATCGCGTCGGGTATGCGGCGTAATACCCGGCTCTACCATACGCCGGTCTTCCTGCGTTTGCAGAAATCCGTCGAACTGGATCTGGGTGACGCCTTCCTGCGCGGCGTGAACGATGTCTCTGCGCCGGGCGCACAAGAGGTCGAAATCGCCGATCGCGTCCTGCGCCTGGCCCGCGCCTACCGCCGCCAGAGCAATACGCGACAGGCGCTGGAAGCCGTCAACCACAGCCCCTACATGGATAAGGGTACGGGTCTGTTTACGCGCGACCTGTTCGCGGCCCATCTGGCGCGTCTGGCCAAGGCGTCCAGCCAGCGCAACCGGCCCTTGAGCGTTTGCGTGCTTAAAATTTCTGAAAATCCGGAAATCGCACAGGCGCGGTTGCGCAAGGCGTTGGAGCGGGCCATGCCGCAGATCGGTTCGATGATCTCGCGCCTCGTCCGTGCCGAAGATACGGCGGGCCGCCTGTCGGAAGAGGTGTTTGCCCTCGCCCTGCCCGCCACACCGGAAGGCGCCGCACGCATTGTCGGCGAGCGCATCGCCGCCGTCATAAGCTGCACGGCCTTTGAAGCCGGCCCGGGTCGTTCGCCCTTCGTGGTGGAATTCGACGTCGGCGTGGCCGAACTGATCGAAGGCGAACCCGTGGCCGAGGCGCTCACGCGCGCCGCCCAGCAGATTCGTTCGACGCCCAACGACGTCGATCAGGCGGTCTAATTTTGGTTTTGGCGCACTTTTGAATCCGAAAGTGCCTTCCCTTTTTCGGAAAGGGCTTAACCGGCGGCGATGGCCGCCAGTCGCGTCATGATCTTTTCCGCCGCGGCCAGACGCCCGGCGGCTTCAGGCCATTCGCCACGCACCAGCAGCTTCTGATCCGGTCGTAATTTCCAATCCTGCGGATTGGCCTGAATCAGACCGATCAGACCCATGGGATTGCTGAATTGATCGTTGCGGAAGCTGATCACCGCGCCCTTGGGACCGACATCGATTTTGGCGACATTGGCCTCGCGGCACAGGCCTTTGATACCGACAACCTTCAGCAACTGTTCGGCCTCTTCCGGAATCGGGCCGAAGCGGTCGATCAGTTCGGCGGCCAGCGCTTCACGATCTTCGCGTTTTTCAGCCTCGGACACCCGACGATAGAGCGACAGGCGGATATTGAGGTCGGGTATATAGTCTTCCGGGATCATGACGGCGGCGCCGGCATTGATCTGCGGCGACCAGCCGCGATTGTCCGTCACCGGCTCGTCGGCACGGCTGCGCAACTCGTTGACCGCGTCTTCCAGCATTTGCTGATAAAGTTCGACGCCGATCTCACGGATATGGCCGGACTGCTCGTTACCCAGCAGATTTCCACCGCCGCGAATATCAAGATCGTGGCTGGCCAGTTGAAACCCTGCGCCCAGATTATCGAGGGATTGCAGCACTTTCAGGCGCTTTTCTGAGGCTTCACTTAAGATTTGGTACGGCTGGGTCGTCAGATAGGCGAAGGCACGAGTCTTGGAACGACCGACGCGTCCGCGGATCTGATAGAGTTGCGCCAGACCGAACATGTCGGCGCGATGCACGATCAGCGTATTGGCCGTAGGCACGTCCAGCCCCGACTCGACGATGGTGGTCGCCAGCAGCACGTCGTACTGACCGTCATAGAAGGCGGTCATCACCTCTTCGAGCTGGGTCGGGGTCATCTGCCCATGACCGACGATGAACTTCACTTCGGGAACCTGTTCGCGCAGGTAGCGTTCGAGGTCCGGAAGGTCTTTCAGGCGCGGCACGACATAGTAGGCCTGCCCGCCGCGATACTTTTCGCGCAGCAGGGCTTCACGCACGCTCACCGCATCGAACGGCAGCACATAGGTGCGCACGGCCAGACGGTCCACGGGCGGCGTGGCGATGATGGACATTTCCCGAATGCCGGAAAGCGCCATCTGCAGGGTGCGCGGAATGGGCGTCGCCGACAGGGTCAGCATGTGCACATCGGCGCGGAAAGCCTTGAGCTTTTCCTTGTGCTTGACGCCGAAATGCTGCTCCTCGTCGACGATGACGAGGCCGAGATCCTTGAAGCCGACCTGTTCCGACAGCAGGGCGTGGGTGCCGATGACCACCTCGACCTCGCCGTTCTTCAGACCGTCGCGGGTGTCATCGGCCTCCTTGCGCGTGACCATGCGCGACAGGTGACGGACGCGGATGGGCCAGCCCTGGAAACGCTGGCTGAAGGTTTTGAAATGCTGACGCGCCAGCAGCGTCGTGGGGCAGATGATCGCCACCTGCTGGCCCGACATGGCGACGACGAAGGCCGCACGTAACGCCACCTCGGTCTTGCCGAAGCCGACATCGCCGCAGATAAGGCGATCCATCGGATGCCCCTTGGACAGGTCGTCCAGCACGTCGTGGATGGCGTTGAGCTGGTCTTCCGTCTCTTCGTAAGGGAACTGGGCGCAGAATTCGTCGTACAGGCCCGATGGCGGATCGATCTGCTGACCGGTCTTGAGCGCCCGTGCCGCGGCGAGCTGGATCAGGCCGTCGGCCATCTCGCGCAGCTTTTCCTTGGCCTTGGATTTACGCGCCTGCCAACTGGCCGAACCCAGCTTATCCAGTTGCGCCGTGTCGGAATCGGCGCCGTAGCGTGTCAGCAGGTCGATATTTTCGACCGGCAGGTACAGCTTGGCGTCGGCGGCATATTGCAGTTCGAGGCAGGCGTGCGGCGCGTCGTTGACGCTGAGCGTTTTAAGCCCTTCGTACCGCCCGATGCCGTGTTCGATATGCACGACCAGATCGCCCTGCGACAGGGATGACGCTTCGGCCAGAAAATTGTTAGCACGTCGTCGTTTACGCGGACGGGCTAATCTGTCGCCTAAGATGTCGGTTTCCGAAATGACCGCCAGTGTTTCGGTCTCGAAGCCCTGATCTAGCGGCAGAACGGCGCGCTGGATCGGCTTGGCCTTGGTGCCGGCCACACCGAAACTGACGGCGTCGGCATAGTCCGCAGCCAGTCGCGTCTTGTCCAGCCCGTGATCGGCCAGCATGGCCCCCAAACGGTCGGACGAGCCTTCGGTCCAAGACGCGAACAGCACGCGCTTGCCGGATTTCGACAGGGCCTTGGCATGATCCGCCACAGCGGTGAACAGGTTGACGCTGTCCTGATGGCGCTCCGGCGCGAAGCTGCGGCCCTGACGCGCCCCCAGGTCAATGGCGGTGGCGTCGTCGCGCTGGAAGGTTTCGAATTGCCGCACGCGGCCCTTGTCCAGTCCGGCCTGCCATTCGCCCTCATCGAGATAGAGGCGACCGGGCGGCAGGGCGCGATAACCGCTGTCGAGTTTCACCGCGCCCTTGGCCATGACCCGCGCATCGCCTGAGCCTTTGCGCGACTCGTAGGCATCGAGTACGGAATCGCGCCATTCGCCGAAGGCCTGCTCGGCCAGTCCATCGAGCAGGATCAGGGTCCGGGCCGGCAGGTAGTTGAAGACACTGTCGAGGCGCTCATAAAAGAGCGGCAGCAGCGTCTCGACGCCCTGCCGGCGGATGCCCGAAGACACCGCGGCGTAAATAGGGTCGTCGCCCGGCGCGCCGAAGTTTTCGAGATAGCCCTGACGGAAGCGGCTGATGCTCTTGTCGTCGAGCAGTATCTCGCTGACCGCCATGAAGTCGATGGCCGGAATTTGTTTCAGCGAGCGCTGGGTTTCCGGATCGAAGGTGCGGATCGATTCCAGTTGATCGCCGAAGAAGTCGAGGCGGACCGGTTCGTCCTGGCTGGGCGAAAAAACGTCGATAATGCCGCCGCGCACGGCAAATTCACCGCGCTCGGAAACGGTCGAAACGCGGTTATAACCGTTGCGCGTGAAATAGGCTTCCAGATCGCGGGTCTCGATGCTCTGCCCCGGCTTGATCGACAGCAGGCTGCCGCTCATGGCGTCGCGCGGCGGCACCTTCTGCGCCATGGCGGCCGACGTTGTGAGAATCAGCACGGGTTTGGCGGGCTTGCCGTTCAGAGCCTGTAAGCGTGTCAGGCTGCTCATACGCTGGGCGATCAGGCCGGTCGTGGGGCTGACGCGGTCATAAGGCAGGCAGTCCCAGGCCGGAAAGCGAATCACGTCCAGTTCCGGGGCATAGAAGGCCAGTTCTTCGGCGATGGCGTTCATGCGGCCATGATCGCGCGCCACGAACAGGGCGAGGCCTTCGGCGCGGGTCAGATCAGCGGCCACCAGACTGTCGTAGCCCGGCGGGCAGCCAGTCAGGGACAGGCGGGCGGCGGCGGTGGTAATACGGGCTATGTCGGACATTTATTTCTGAAGCTTTGTGTAAGCTGTCTTATAATACTGATTGAGCATATTCATAATTTCGGATTGGCGCTCTGCGGGAACCGGATCGCGCTCGATGATCCAGCCGTACAGATCCTGATCCGGAGCCTCCAGAAGATCCTCGAAAATATCGAGTTGTTGCGGCGTCAGGGTCGGCAGATATTCTTCGGCGAAATGGCTCAGAATGATATCGGCCTCCTTGAAGCCGCGACGAGAGGCGCGGAACCACAGCTTGCGCAAGCGGGCCTGATGGAGATCGTCAACAGTGTCGGTCATGGTTTTCCCGTCTCTAACGGCGCCTGCGGATGCAATCCCGCTTCTCTTTCAGACGGTTTGATGCTTGAAAGAGCGCATGCGTCCGGAAATTTTGTTCCCCTATTACACGTCTTTGACCGGCCTGAAAGGGGTCGGGCCGAAAATTGCGCCGCATCTGATCAGGCATGTGGGGCCCTATGTGCGCGACCTGCTGTTCACCCTGCCCAGCCAGTTGATTTTCCGGCCCGTCAGTCGCATTGCCGACGCCCGCGTGGGGCAGGTTCAGACCCTGTGCGTCACCATAGGCAGTTACCACAAGAGCGCCGGGAAGGGGCCGCAGCGCATTACGGTCTTTGACGAGACCGGACAGATGCAACTGACCTATTTCCATCCCATTCGTGGCTTCGAGCAGCAGCACCCGGTGGGCGAAAGCCGCTGGATCAGCGGCAAGGTCGAAAGCTTCGGTTCGTCGCTTCAGATGAACCACCCCGACTACCTCGTGCCGCTGGACAAACAGGACACTATTCCCCTGTTCGAGACGGTCTATCCGGCCACCGCCGCTGTGTCGCCGCGCCTGATGCGGCGCTTCGTCGAGGCGGGTCTGCATATGGCGCCCGACCTGCCCGAATGGCTCGATGCCGAGACGATTACGAGGCTCAAAGTTTCCGGTTTTTCGGATGCGTTACGGTCCGCTCACGCCCCGACCCGTGAGGCAGACCTGCTGCCGGACGCACCGGCGCGAAAGCGACTGGCCTATGACGAGGCGCTGGCCCATCAACTGGCCATGAAGGCGCGCAAGCAGCACCGTCAGGCGACGCCCGCGCTGGTCATCGACCGACACCTCTGGGCCGATAAGGCGCTCGGCACCCTGTCCTTCGCCCTGACCGGCGCTCAGGCACGCGCGCTGGCCGATATTCGCGGCGACCTGCGCGCCGGCGAGCGCATGAACCGCCTGATCCAGGGCGATGTCGGCTCCGGCAAGACGCTGGTGGCGCTGATGGCCATGATCGATGTCGCCGAAGCCGGGCATCAGAGCGTGATGATGGCCCCTACCGAAATTCTGGCGCGTCAGCATTACGAAAAATCCCTGCCCATACTTGGCGGCCTGGGCATTTCCGCCGTACTGATGACCGGGCGGGACAAGGGCAGGGAGCGCGAGGCCAAGCGCGCCGCCGTGGCTTCGGGTGACATCGTGATGGTCTTCGGCACCCATGCAGTGTTTCAGGAAGGCGTCGACTTCAAAAGCCTGCAATTCTGTGTTATCGACGAACAGCACCGTTTCGGCGTCGGGCAAAGGCAACGTCTGTTCCTCAAGGGCGAGAGCGTCCATTATTTGTCGATGTCGGCGACGCCCATCCCGCGCACCCTGGCCCTGACGCAATACGGTGAATCCGATCTCAGCGTCCTGGATGAAAAGCCCGCCGGACGGCAGCCGATCCACACGGCGGTTATTCCCCGTGCACGTTTGTCTGACGTGTTCGATCGGCTGAAGTCGGCCATCGCAGCCGGCTCGCAAGCCTACTGGATATGCCCGCTGGTCGAGGAAAGCGCCGAGTCCGATCTGATCGCCGTCGAAGCCCGGCACGAGTCGCTTCAGGAGGCGCTGGGGCGCGAGGTCGGGCTGGTGCATGGCCGTATGCCTTCCGCCGAAAAGGAAGATGTTGTGGCCCGGTTTGCCTCCGGCGAAGTGCCGCTGCTCTGCGCAACGACCGTGGTCGAGGTCGGCATCGACGTGCCCAATGCTTCGATCATCATTATTGAACAAGCCGAGCGCTTCGGTCTGGCGCAACTGCATCAGTTGCGCGGCCGTGTCGGGCGAGGTTCGGCCAAAAGCGCCTGCATTCTGTTGTACGATATGCCATTGGGTCAGGCCGCAAAAGCGCGGTTGGAATTGCTGCGCACGACCGAAGACGGCTTCGAGATTGCCGAGATGGACTGGAAACTGCGCGGCGAAGGCGATCTGCTGGGCGCGCGTCAGTCAGGCTTTCCGGCCTATCGCTTTGTCGATCCGGTCGTGCATGCCGATCTCATCGCCACGGCCTCTCGCGACGCGCAATACATCCTCCAGCACGAGACGCAGTTCCCGCCTCAACGACAAAGGGCGCTTGAGGTGTTGCGCAATCTCTTCGACTGGCGACCGGACGCCGCCGACAAGGTCGACTAGTTCGGGTCGATTAATGCGGCTGGGCGCCGCGCCAGGCGAACCAGCGCGCCTGAATGTCTGCTTGAAGATCGGCATAGAATAGATTGTATGGACGTACTTTTTTGCTGTCTGCCCACGAACCGTCCACGTCGAAGGAATCGCCGGAAGGCCGCGATACATAGAGAATGTCGCCGCGACAGCGGGCGCTGACCTTTCGCGGGATCAGGGCCGGCGTCGTGCCCCATTCCAGCCCGGTGGCGTTGGCCGCCCCCAGACTGTGGCGGGCCTCGACCTCTTCGTCGGTTACACCGCCCGTCAGGGGGTTGACGCACAGCGCCTTGCCGTCGAGCGGCTCCATAATACTGGTCGGGGTCCATTCCATGGCGCGGCGCTGGGCCTGCAGCGCCCGGTCGGGACGGCCATTATCAATGCTCAGATAGGCGACGGCGCAACCGAACTGACGGCGCTGCTGACAGGCCGGTACAGGCTGGCCGGGGGCGAAATCGTCAGCCGGGGTCAGGGCCTCGATCAGGTAGACGGCCACCAGCGCCGATTTCAGCGTTTCATCGGTCATAATCCGCTCTTTTAGCAGCCTTTGGGCCAGAAACGCCCCCTGCTCGACCCCCACGATGACAAAACCGCCCCCATTGCGTCGCTGCGCCAGGAAGGCGTCGAAGGCGTCATTGATGTCGCCATAAGCAAATTGCCGCGCCTCCCGCGCATCCTCGCGCTGCGTCAACTGACTGTAGAGGCTGGCCTGACGGTAGCGCGGCGCATAGATATAGCCCATGGCGGCGAAGGGGCCGGCATAGTTCGGCAACTGGTTGCGAACGACTTCGTCGCTGGCCACCGGATCGTCTATCGGCCCCAGCCAGTCCTTGCCGCCGTCGAAACTGGTGGCATGGATGAAGAAGACATCGACCTTCTGATGATTGCGATTGCGGCGGACCTCAAAACCGTTGAGCGCCGGATTGAGATACCAGCCCTCGGCTTTGCGATAATCGGCTTCCGCCGGCGGGCGATAGGTCTGAAACGGCACCTTGGGGTCGAGATTGTGGCGCATGATGTCGTCGCCCCACAAGACGGCGATCATCACGACGAACAGCCCCGCCAGCAGGGACAGGCCGCCCATGAACAGGCGCTTGCGGCTTAAAAATCGGCTTTTGACGGACTCGGACATTCGCGTTTGCAGGATTCTCTAACTCCGGCATCATGGCCCCCGCCGTAAGCGCGGGCAAGCCGTCCGGCCTTCACATATTATGAGCCCGCGTTAAGGCGCTTTCGGTGTACCCGGTTTGTAGGCGTCGTTGGGCCAGCGCTTATGCACCCAGAACCATTCTTCAGGGCGGTCGCGCACGACCTGCTCGATAAAGGCCGACACCCTGGCGACCGTCGTGTCGATATCCGCGCCCTTGTGACCGGTGTCGTCCACCTCAATCGGATCGTGGACGATAACACGGAAGCGCGCCTTATGCAGGCGCTCGACCGTCATGGGTTGCAGCACGGTGCCGAAACGCATGGCCAGTCGCGTCGGGCCGGGGGCCGTATCGACGCTGCGGCCGAAGAAGGGCGTGGCGACGCCACGATTGAACTTCTGATCGTTCATCAGGGCCACGGATTCGCCCTTGCCCATGGCGACCAGCAGTTCCTTGGCCCCGTCGCCGCCCTTGGGCGCGAACAGCCTGACGCCGTAACGCATGCGTCCGGCCTTGATGCGCTCATCGACATAGGGGTTGTTGGCGGCGCGATAGGTCATCTGGCATTCGACGCCCGCATCGACGATGGTCGAAGGCATGATTTCCCAGTTGGCGAAATGCCCGGAGATAAAGACGACCGGCGTTCTGTTCTCGGCAATGGCTTTCAGCCGCTCCATATTGACCACTTCGACGCGGCCATTGGCTATGCGGATGCGGTCCATAATGGCGAATTCGGCGAAGGTGCGCCCCAGATTGTCCCACTGAGCCCTGGCGATGCGCGTCTTCCACGCCTCGTCCTTGTCCGGGAAGGCCAGATCGAGGTTCTGACGGACCAGCCTTTGCGTAGGCGTGATCGGCCCGATAACCTTGAGCAGCCACGCCCCCATGTCCGAGGCCGTATCGACCGGCAAGGCGCGCACCACGCCGACGAACAGGTCGTACATCAGCGCCTCGAAGCGCCAGGCCAGGTCTTGCCAGAAGGAAGGTTTTGCGGGCGACATATTAATCTACAGCCTCAAGACTTGGTCTTAAGCTCTTTTTGAGCCTTGAGAATTTTCAACAATCGCTTGACGCGGGCTTCCGCGGCCAGATGGCTGGACAGCACGCCGTCCCAGCCACCGGTGAAATGGCAGCGGAACAGGAAATAGCGCGTGAAAACGAACGGATATTCGAACGGCAGGCGCGTCCAGATGGCCCAGGCGGGCTTTTTCAGCGCCTTGGCCTGCAGATTGGTGTAGGAGTCGAGCTTCTGTTTGATGTGGGCGTAGGAGCGCGCCGAAAAGTGCGTCGCTGATCCCTGTAGCTGCCCCACCGGTTCGTCCTTTGTATCGACCGTGTCGTGCACCAGCGAGTCGCGGAAACGCACCTTTCGACGATCATACAGACGGACATAGTTATGAAAATCGGCCCACAGACGCGGCCTGGTTTTGCCCGGATAGACGTTGCGCAGCTTGAAGCGATAGGCCGGCAGATCCGGTCCCTTAGCCATCAGCGCCTTGATTTCCTGATACAGTTCGGGCGTCACGACTTCGTCGGCGTCGAGGTTCAGTATCCAGTCGTGGCTGGCGCAGTCTTCGGAAAAGCGCTTCTGCGGCCCATAGCCGACCCAGTCGTTATGAAACACCTTGGCGCCCATCTGACGCGCGATGTCGGTCGTGCCGTCCGTCGAGCCGGAATCGACCACCACCACCTCGTCGGCCAGCCCCTCGATCGCCCGCAGGCAATTGGCGAGGCGATCCGCTTCATTTTTGGTGATAATGCACGCGCTCAGTTTCGGCGGTGAAGACATAAAGGGACTCTGGGTGCTAGGTCGTTCTGGCTTAGTCGCCTCCCACTGTCCGGTCAATAGTCATCGGCCTACCCGCTATTGATCGAATGGGACGATTCGGACGTATCCAGACCATTTCAACAGGCCTTTTCATGACCCAAAGCACCCTTCTATGGTTTCGTTCCGACCTGCGGCTTCAGGATCACGAAGGCGTCGCCGCGGCGCTGCGCAGCGGACGACCCGTGATTCCGGTCTATATCCACGACGAAGATATAGGACAACGGCCTTTGGGCGCCGCTTCGAAATGGTGGTTGGACCGGTCGCTGCGTGCCCTGGACAAGAGCCTGCGGGCCCACGGATCGCGATTGATCGTGCTCAACGGCGCTTCCGAAACGGTGTTGAAAAAGCTGGTAGAGGCGGTTTCGGCGGCTGAACTGATCGCCTCACGCACCTTCGAGCCCAAAATCGATGCTTTCGATTCCGGTTTGGCTGAAACGCTCGGCATCGATGTGCGCATATTCAACACGCATCTGCTAGGCGATCCGACGCAGATTGTGACGGGTGAAGGCCACCCGTACAAGGTTTTCACGCCCTTCTATCGTGCCCTGCAATCACACGGGGCTGTCGAAGGTCATGCCCTGCCCGCTCCGGCTCTCAGGTGGCCGCCCGCCGCCCGATGGCCGGAGAGCCTCGACATAGATGAACTGGGTCTGAAACCGGCTCTGACGCCATCGGGGCTTGATTGGACGGAAGGGTTCGATATCTGGACGCCCGGCGAGGACGGTGCGCATCAGCGATTGTCGGCGTTTCTTGAAGACGGTCTGAAGGACTATGCGCGGGACCGTGATCGCCCCGATCTCGATATCACGTCGCGCCTGTCGCCGCACCTGCGTTTCGGTGAGATCAGCCCGCATCGCATCCTGCACGCGGCCGAAAATCATGTCCGGCATCGCGCGGCTTTACGCGACGATCTGGAGAAGTTCCGTGCCGAACTGGCCTGGCGCGATTTCAGCTACAACATCCTGCAGCAGCAGCCGAAGCTGGACACCCGCAATTTCAAGAGCCAGTTCGACGGCATGGCCTGGCGCAACGACCCGGCGGGACTGCGGGCGTGGCAGCGCGGAGAAACCGGCTACGGTCTGGTCGATGCCGGGATGCGCGAGCTATGGCGGACCGGTTTCATGCACAATCGCGTGCGTATGGTCTGCGCCTCCTTCCTCGCCAAGCATCTGCTGATCGACTGGCGGCTGGGGGAGCAATGGTTCTGGGATACGCTGGTTGATGCCGACCCGGCCAATAATACGGCAAGCTGGCAGTGGGTGGCCGGTTCGGGGGCCGACGCCGCGCCCTATTTCCGCATCTTCAATCCCGTGACGCAGGCCGAGAAGTTCGACCCCAAAAACCTTTATCAGAAGCGATATATTTCCGGCTTTACGGAAAACAGGCCGTCAAAATCAGGCATGAAGCAACAAAAATTTGAACGCAACCTGTTTGAATTTGCCGGCATTTCATCCTCTAAGTCTCAGCAGGTGTCCCGACTGATCGTCGATCATGCCGAGGCGCGTCAGCGGGCGCTCGACGCCTATGCGCAGATGAAAGAAGACTGACCATGACCGCCCAGATCGATGCCGATGCGCTAAAAGCCCTGCTGGATAGGGGCGAGGTCAAGATCGTTGACGGCAGTTGGGCGCTGGACGGCACGGACATGGCGGCCCTCTACGGTGAAAGCCATATCCCGACGGCGCAGTTCTTCGATATCGAAGCCATCAGCGACCCATCGAGCGGTCTGCCCCACATGGCCCCGACCCCGGAGGTCTTCGCCAAGGCAGTCGGCGACATGGGCATCCGCGAAACCGACCACGTGGTGATTTACGATCGTCAGGGCCTGTTTTCCGCGGCGCGCGTATGGTGGACCTTCCGCCTGATGGGACATGAGAAGGTGCAGGTTTTGCGCGGTGGACTTCCGGCCTGGATAGCGGCCGGATATCCCGTGCTTGCGGGGGCGGGTTGGATAAAGGGTGTAAACTACACCCCCTCGCCCAAGCTGGATCGTGTTATTGAAATCAATACATTGCGCGCACATCTGGGCGCATCGGATGAAAGGGTCCTGGACGCCCGTCCGGGGGCGCGTTTCGATGGAAGCGCTCCGGAACCTCGCGCCGGACTGCGCTCCGGTCATATGCCGGGCAGTCGCAGTCTTCCGGCCACCGAACTGATCCGCGACGGCGCGCTGAAACCGGTCGATGAGTTGAAGAACATCTTCGGCGCCTTGCACATTACCCCCAAAACGCAGGTTATCACCTCCTGTGGATCAGGTGTCACGGCGGCGATCATCGCCCTCGCCCTGCATGAGATCGGCCACCAC
Source organism: Asticcacaulis sp. AND118 (assembly GCF_020535245.1). GTDB lineage: Bacteria > Pseudomonadota > Alphaproteobacteria > Caulobacterales > Caulobacteraceae > Asticcacaulis. Next base: position 1,653,922 of record NZ_CP084910.1, read on the forward strand.
AAGGTGCGGCTCTATGACGGCTCGTGGGCGGAATGGGGGCGTGAAGACCTAGACACGCCCGTGGTCAGGTCGGATCAGCGAATGGGCGGCGAATAGAGCAGTCCGCGCTCCGGCGCATTCCATTGCGCGTTCAGACCGCGCGACAGACGCAGCGGCGAATCTTCCCCGATATTGCGGTTGAAAATTTCACCGTAATTTCCGACCTGTGCCAGCACATTATAGGCCCATTCCGGCCCCAGCCCCAGACCGCCGCCCAGATTACCCTCCGACCCCAGAAGCCGTTTGACTTCCGGGTTTTGCGACTCCATCTGCTGGGCTTCGACGGTTTTGATGCCGATGCCCAGTTCCTCACCGACAATGGTCGCGTACAGCGTCCAGCGCACAATATCGGTCCATTGATCGTCACCCTGACGCACGACCGGCCCCAGAGGTTCTTTTGAGATGATTTCCGGCAGAATCATATGCGAGGTGGGATCGTTCAGCGTTGTGCGCGCGGCCGCCAGAGCCGAAACATCGTTGCTCAGGGCGTCGCATTGACCGGCCGCGTAGGCATCGCGGCCCTCTTCCTCGTTCCTGACCACGACCGGGCTATATTTGATACCGCGCGTGCGGAAATAGTCGACCAGATTGGGCTCGCTGGTCGAGCCCGTCTGCACGCAGATACGGGCGCCGTTCAGTTCCGTTGCACTGTTCAGGCGCAGCGACTTGCGCACCAGAAAGCCCTGACCGTCGTAGTAGTTGATGCCGGCGTAATCGACGCCATCTGCGCTATCGCGCGACAGGGTCCACGAGGTCGAACGCCACAGCACATCGACCTTGCCCGTCTTCAGCGCATCGAAGCGCTCGGTCGTGCTCAGCGGCACGTAGGTGACCTTATCGGCATCGGAAAAGATGGCGGCGGCCAGAGCGCGGCAGAAATCGACGTCGAAACCGCGCCAGCGCCCGGAATTATCCTTATAGGAAAAGCCGATCAGGCCCGGATGCACGCCGCAATTGACCCGTCCGCGCGCCAGAACGGCCTTCAGCGTGGCGCTTTCGGCCTTCACCGGCGTCAGCGTCGCCTTTGGGGTTTCGGAAGAGGGGTGGTCCGCGGGCTTGTTGCCCTCCCCGCACGCCGCCAGACCGGCCAGAAGCAGCGGCACGGCAATGAGGCGCAAGGAACGGAACAAGGGCATGAGCGACAGGGTGCTGCGAAAGGGGGGCGTTGCGAAAAGAGGGTCGCGGTGGAGGCTCACCCCATACAACACCAGCCGTCCTCTCCGGTCAAAGCCAAAGGGACGTTCTGCGCTCACAAATTGGAGAAATGGCGACCCCGACAGGATTCGAACCTGTGACCGTCCGCTTAGAAGGCGGATGCTCTATCCAGCTGAGCTACGGAGTCTGATATCGGATCACGCATTTGCTTCCAAAAACCGCTTCACACTTTTCGGAATGCGCTTGAAATTAATGCGTCCAGCTCTGGCGGCGGTTGGAAGCGAAATTGTCGGCATAGGCCTTGATGATCTTCGGCGGGGTTTCCGGCTCGATCAGACGGAACGGAATGCCGTGGGTTTCGGCATAGGCCATGGCCTGTTCCTTGCTGTCGAAGGACAGGCGCACCTGCGCGTTCATATCGGCCCCGGAAATCCAGCCCATCAGCGGATCGGGCGTGCGCGCCGAGGCTGGCTCGAATTCCAGAACCCAGTCCTGGGTCTTGGCCTTGCCCGACTGCATGGCGGTCTTGGACGGCTTGAAGATGCGCGCGAACATGACAATCTCCTCGGGCGAACGCGAATTCGGGCCGGATTCGGCATCCGGTCAGTCAAGGTCTGTTACTACAAACCCGCTTTTTGGCAAAGGGCTTTTGCCGGCTTATGCCCCGATCTGAGCCGAAGCCTCGATCTCGACCAGCCATTCGGGATTGATCAGGGCCGACGTGCCGAGGAAGCTCGACGCCGGGCGTATCTCGCCGAAGACTTCGCCATGGGCGCGGGCGGCGTCCTGCCACAGTGACATATCGGTCAGGAAGATGCGGGTGCGGATGATGTCGTTGACCGAACCGCCGGCCTCTTCGATCGACTTGACGATGGTTTCGAGAATGGTCTTGGTCTGCAGATAGCAGTCACCCGCGCCGACGACCTTGCCGTCGCGCATGGACGTTGTGCCCGAAACCTCGATGCGGTTGCCGATGCGCACGGCGCGCGAAAAACCGATGGTCGGCTCAAAGGGCGAACCGGAAGTAACAAGCTGGCGCATGACAATATCCCGTAATGAAAAAGCAGAAGGGCTATGCCCTCCTGCCTTCGGGAAATCAACGCCAAAAGACAGTTCACCCGGAAGAAGATATTCCGGGTGAACTGTCTTTTTAGTTCAGGCTGAAAGCACCGTAGCGCGTTTCGACCAGCGTCTCGTCATTGGAGGCCAGCGGGGCGCGTTCACCGAGGTCGAAGTCGCGAACCGCGCCTTCCTGGGTTTCGATGCGGCCGAAGACGGTTTCCATCTTGCCTTCGGAAACGAAGGCGTAGGCGAATTCCGCGCTGACCGAAGCGCCCGAAGCGTCGCAGTCATAGACCTTGATCAGCTTGCCCTTCTGAATCGGCGCGTCCTTGGACAGTTGCTCGGCGCTTTCGCGGGCCGCCGTCTTGCCGATGGCGATGGTTTGCGCGTCCGAACACTCAGCCGCAGCCTGACCCGCGATCAGGGCGCCGGCAAAAATCGCTGCAGCGCCAAAAATTTTCCGATTTTTCATGTCACACACTCATGGAAGTTGGGAAAGATCGCTATCTTTATAGGCTTGATAGCGCTGTCATTCCTAACCCGTGACCAATGGTACGACAAATGAAAATTTTGCAACGCAGCAAAATGTGAAATTTGTATCGCGCTGCAACATTATGTTACAGGCGAGTTTTCATGCGCCTTTTACACCAGACGGCTACGGTCCAGAGCGGCGGTGATGAAGCTTTTGAACAGCGGGTGCGGCGTCATCGGGCGAGACTTGTATTCCGGATGGTACTGCACGCCGATGAACCAGGGGTGGTCGTCGCGTTCGACGATTTCCGGCAGCAGACCGTCCGGAGACATGCCGCTGAATCGCAGGCCGCAGGCTTCCAGTTGCGGGATATAGTCGCGGTTGACTTCGTAGCGGTGGCGGTGGCGCTCGGAAATATCCGTTTCGCCATAGATTTCAGCGACCTTCGAGCCGGGACGCAGGCTGGCGGCGAAGGCCCCCAGACGCATGGTGCCGCCCAGATTGCCGCCGGCGGCGCGCTGGTTCAGTTCATTGCCGTTCAGCCATTCGGTCATCAGGCCGACGACGTGTTCACCGCTGTCGCCGAATTCCGAAGAGGTCGCCTTATTGATGCCGGCCTGATGGCGCGCGGCTTCGACCACGGCCATCTGCATGCCGAAACAGATGCCGAGATAGGGAATCTGATTCTCGCGCGCGAACTTGGCGGCCATGATCTTGCCCTCGGCCCCGCGTTCACCGAAGCCGCCGGGCACCAGAATGGCGTGCACGTTTTCCAGCTTCTGACGCACGGTTTCGGGATCGTCCTCAAAGGTTTCCGCTTCGACCCATTCGATATTGACCTTGACGCGATTGGCCATCCCGCCGTGATAAACGGCCTCGATCAGCGACTTGTAGGCGTCTTTCAGCACCGTGTACTTGCCGACAATGGCGATGGATACCTCGCCGTCCGGCCTGGAATAGCGGCTGGTAATGTCTTCCCAGAGAGCGAGGTCCGGCGCCGGTGCGTCTTCGATGCCGAAGACGTTGAGCACCTCGGTGTCGAGCCCTTCGTTATGATAGTCGATCGGCACAGCATAGATATTGGCCGAATCGAGCGCCTGAATGACCGCCGTTTCGCGGACGTTACAGAACAGGCCGATCTTGCGGCGCTCCTCGCGCGGGATTTCGTATTCGCTGCGGCACAGCAGGATGTCGGGCTGAATGCCGATCGAGCGCAGTTCTTTCACCGAGTGCTGGGTCGGCTTGGTCTTCATCTCACCGGCGGTCTTCACAAAAGGCAGCAGGGTCAGGTGGATGAAGCAGCACTGACGGCGCGGCAGTTCCTGCCCCAACTGGCGGATGGCTTCGAAGAAAGGCAGCCCCTCGATGTCGCCGACCGTGCCGCCGATTTCGACCAGGATAAAGTCGGCGTCACCCTGATCCGACAGGACGAAGCTCTTGATCTGATCCGTCACGTGCGGAATGACCTGCACCGTGGCGCCCAGATAGTCGCCGCGGCGTTCCTTCTCGATGATATTGGAATAGATTCGGCCGGTGGTGATATTGTCCGACTTGCGCGCATTGACCGCCGTGAAGCGCTCATAATGGCCGAGGTCGAGGTCGGTTTCCGCGCCGTCGTCGGTGACGAAGACTTCGCCGTGCTGATACGGGCTCATCGTGCCGGGATCGACGTTCAGATAGGGGTCGAGCTTGCGCAGGCGGACCTTGTAGCCGCGCGCCTGCAGCAACGCGCCCAGCGCCGCCGAGGCCAGCCCCTTGCCGAGCGAGGACACTACGCCCCCCGTAATAAATACAAAGCGCGCCATATCCTTGTTCACCGTGGGCATGTCGGAAAACCTTTATCTGGGAAGCGCTGCGAAGCGATTCCACCACCATCATATATATTCAAAAAGACCGGCTCACAAAGCGATCTGTGAGCCGGTCATTCGTTCGGATTTTAGAGCCGTCTTCTAGTTCGACGTCGAAGAGGCCGAGGCTGAGGAGGCCGGAGCCGGCTTGGCGAGCTGAGTCGTGGGTTTGGGAGCGGCCGGTTTCGGCGCAGCGCTGGAGCTTGCCGACGAGGATGCTGCGGGAGCCGCAGGCGCACCCAGATTGCTGAGCGAAGGCGCGGCGCTGGTCGGCGACGGCAGGTCGGTCAGCGAAGGCGCCGCGGAGGACGCGCTGGCGCCGCCCGGCTGGCCTTGCTGGGCCTGAGCCGCCGCGGCCGCAGAGGCTTGCGACTCGTCGAGTGTCACATTGTCGGCGCCGACCTGATCGACGACCGAGCTGCCGCGGCGGTCGAGGTTGGAAACGACGGTCAGGGCCACGCAGTTGGCGAAAAACAGGATAGCCAGGATCGAGGTGGACCTGGTGAGGAAATTACCTGCCCCACGCGCCGACATGAAGCCGCCGCCCGCGCCACCGCCGCCGATGCCGAGCGCGCCACCTTCGGAGCGCTGAACGAGAATCAGCCCCACCAGAGCGATGCCGATAAGGATTTGGATCGAGAGCAGGATAACGAACAGCATGAATTTCCAGGTATCTTTGGCTAACAAACGGCGCACGGCCCTGACAGTCGTGCGCCTTCGGTCAAAAGCATAAGCGCACGCCCTTAGCACTAAGACTGGGCATTGGCCATAGCTGTTTCAAGGATTTTGCGGCGGAAATATCAGTCCGCCGCCGCGATGATGCGGTTGAAGTCTGCGGCTTTGAGCGATGCGCCGCCGACCAGCAGGCCGTCCACGCCGTCCAGCGTCAGCAGATGCCGCGCATTGTCCGGCTTGACGGAACCGCCATAAAGCGTGTGCGGCACGACCTGATTGTGGAAGCGCTTAGCCAGATGCTTCTGGATCAGCAGCATGGCGTCCACCACCTGATCGTCGGTAGGCACATGCCCGGTGCCGATGGCCCAGACGGGCTCATAAGCGACGTGGAAGGTCTGCCCTTCCAGCGTTTCGGGCAGGCTGTCGCGCAACTGCTTGCTGAGAACCGCGTGGGTCAGGCCTTCCTGACGCTGATCCAGCGTTTCGCCGATGCAGATGATCGGCTCCAGCCCGGCGCGCAGGGCGGCCCGGGTCTTGGCGGCGACGCCTTCGCAGGCTTCCTTGTGGCCATGACGACGCTCGGAATGGCCCAGAATGACCATATCGGCCCCGGCATCCTTCAGCATCTCCGCCGAAAGGTCCCCGGTAAAGGCCCCAAGCGGTTCCGTATGGCAGTCCTGTCCCCCAAGGCGCACGGGGCTGTCGGCCAGCGCCTCGCGCATGGGACACAGCAGGGTGGAGGGAGGGAAGATGGCGACCGACGCTCGCGCAGAGCGTGAGGCCGCATCAATAGCGAGCACTTCCGGAATGGCTTCCCTCAAGCCATGCATCTTCCAGTTGCCCGCGATCAGCGGATGTTTTGGCATTATAAAATCAGTGGCATGTAATTATTAGTTGATAATTTTATCTGTAACGAACCGCACCCCCTGAGCCAAGAAAAAACCGGCAAACAATTGGATTCCGTTTGTTACAGCCTTGATCCTGTCACGGTTGCTCAATTATATGTCTGCGCGCCGTCGCTTCAAAACCGACGGCCCCCATTCGTTTCAAGGTCGCCTTCTTCATGATCTCCAGCTTCCGCCAGTTTACCAAGTCGCTCACTTTCAAGCTTTTGATGGCGGCGCTGATCCTGAGTTTTGCCGTGTTCGGCATGAACGACCTGTTCTCAAGCGGGTCATCCCGCGACGTGGTCGATGCCGGCGAACGCAAGACGACGACGGATGATTTCCGCCGTCAGTTCGACGAATGGAAGACCGGCGCCGAACAGCAGAGCGGTCAGACCCTCACCTATGAGGACGCGGTCAAGGAAGGTCTGCACGTCCGTATCATGGAAGAAATCGCCGACATGGATTCGTTCTCGGCCTGGCTGATCAAGGCGGGCATTCGGCCCTCGGCCAAGGTGGTGACCGATCAGATCGCCAAATATCCGATCTTCTTCGACTCGGTGACCGGCAAGTTCGACAAGGCCAAGTACCAGGAAGAACTGGCTTCGCGCATGAAGCTGAGCCAGACCAAGTTCGAACAGATCATCAATGACGACATCGCCAACCGTCAGTTCATCGAAGCCTCGGTGGCCGGCCTTAAGCCGCCGCGCATTTACGCGGCCCTGCAAAGCGCCTTCGCCGCCGAAACGCGCGACGCCGCCTTCCTGATCGTGACGCCGGACAATGTCGAAAAGCCGGGCGCGCCCAGCGACGCCGAACTGCTGAAATTCTATGAGGACAACAAGGAGCGTCTGCGCCGCCCGGAACTGCGTCAATTCACCGTCGTGTCGTTTGCGCCGGGCGATTTCGCTTCCAAGGTGACGGTCGATGAAGCCGAACTGAAGAAGCTCTACGAATTCCGCCGCGACACCCTGTCGACTCCGGAAACCCGCTCCTTCGTGCAGATCACCGTCCCCGACCAGACCGCGGCCAATGCTGTGGCTCAGGCCCTGCGTTCGGGCGCCGACGCCCAGACCGCCGCCAAGGCCGGTAAGGGCACCGTCGTGACCTACGACGCCAAACCGAAGACCGCCATCGCTGACGCCAAGGTCGCCGACGCCGCTTTCGCGCTGAAGGAAGGCGAAGTGTCGGGTGCAATTCAGGGCAGCCTCGGCCTCGCCGTCGTGAAGCTGTCGAAGGTGACCGCCGCTTCGGTCACTGGCTTCGAGACGGTGCGCAATCAGCTTGAGCAGGAATACAAGAAGGATAAGGCCAAGGAACTGGCCTATGCGGCTTCGGAAACCTTCGAAAAGGAGCGGTCTTCCGGCGCTGAATTCGCCGCGGCCGCCGAAAAGTCGGGCGTGCGCATCATTAACCTGCCGCCGATGACTGCCGAAGGCCAGATGGCCGACGGTCAGTCCTTCGCCCAGTACGCCCCGATCCTCAAGGCCGCCTTCGAGCAGCCCAAGGGGGGTGAAACCGACGTCACGGAACTGGGCAACGGCGAATATTTCGCCCTGCGCGTCAACGAGGTCATCCCCTCGGAAGTCCCGGCTCTGGACAAGATCAAGCCCCAGATGATCCAGGCGTGGCAGCAGAAGACGCTGGGCGATCGCGTGGTGGCCAAGGGGGAAGAGGTCGCCGCCCGCCTGCGCAAGGGCGAATCGGTCGAGGCCGTCGCCAGCGCCATGGGCCTCAAGATCGAGGCCCGCCCTGCCCTGGCCCGTCAATCGGCCCAGCAGAGCGTCGGCCCGGAAATCGCCGGCCGCATCTTCTCGGCCAAGGTCAACGAAATCTTCAGCGCCCGCGCCAATGAAATGGTCACCGTGGTCGGTAAGGTCACCGCGATCAACAAGGGCGACGCCGCCACGGTCAATCAGGCCACGGCCATGACCGCTCAATCGGTCGCCTACGGCCTGTTTCAGGACATGAGCTTCAACGTCCGCAAGGGGGCGCGCACGTCGGTCAAGACCAAGACCAACCCCAATGCGGCGGTCCTGGCTCTGGGTCTCAACCCGGCCAGCATCAAGGCCGACACGAAGACGGCGGAAGCCGGCAAGGCCGCCAAATGATGAGCGCGGCCATCGCTTCCGAAACCGCCGGCGTCAGCGGCTTTGCCGCCCAATACGACGCCGGACAGCCGGTTATCGTCACTCGCCGTCTGACCGACGATCTGGAAACGCCCGTTTCCGCCTATCTCAAGCTGGCGAAACAGCGCGCCTTCTCCTTCCTGTTCGAATCGGTGGAAGGCGGCGCGCTGGCGGGGCGCTATTCGATCCTGACCCTGCGTCCCGACCTCGTCTGGCGCTGTTTCGGCGACCGTGCCGAAATCTCACGTGGTGAAGCCGCTATCGCCAAAGGCCTTTATGAGGCCGAAGGCGCGCCGACGCTCGATTCGCTGCGGGCGCTGGTAACGGCGCATAAGCTGGATATCCCCGCCGATCTGCCGCCGATGGTCTCCGGCCTGTTCGGCGTGTTCGGTTACGACCTGATCCGCCTGTACGAACCACTGGGTCCGGCCAATCCGGATCCGCTGTCCCTGCCCGACGCTGTCGTGTGCCGTCCTTCGGTGGTTTGCGTCTTCGATAATGTGAAGCACGAAATTCTGCTGGCCACGACCGTGTGGCCGGATTCTGGCGTCAACGCCCAATCGGCCTATAGCGATGCCCTGTCGCGGCTCGACCGCGTCGAGGAAGACCTGCGCCTGCCCCTGCCGCCCAAGCCGGTGGCCATGGAGCGCGCGCAACCGGCCCTGACCTCGCCCACCTCGGCGGCGGACTACGGCGGCATGGTCGAAAAGGCCAAGGCGTACATCGCCGCCGGGGACATCTTTCAGGTGGTGCCGTCGCATCGTTTCGAAGCGCCGTTCGATCTCGATCCGTTCGCCTTCTATCGTTCGCTGCGCCGCCAGAACCCCTCGCCCTATCTCTTCTATCTCGACTTCGGCAATTTCCAGTTGGCGGGTTCGTCGCCGGAAATTCTGGTGCGGGTGCGCGACGGCAAGCTGACCATCCGCCCCATCGCCGGGACGCGGCCGCGTGGTCAGACCCCGGAAGAAGACAGGGCGCTGGAGGCCGAACTGCTGGCCGATCCCAAGGAACTGTCCGAACATCTGATGCTGCTCGATCTCGGCCGTAACGATGTCGGCCGCGTGGCCAAGCCCGCCAGCGTGCGCGTGACGCAGAAATTCTACATCGAGCGTTACAGCCACGTCATGCACATCGTCTCGAACGTCGAAGGCGACGCCCCGGCGAACCTCGATCCGGTCGATGCTCTGCTGGCGGCCCTGCCCGCCGGTACGCTTTCGGGCGCGCCCAAGGTGCGGGCCATGGAGATTATCGACGAACTGGAAGCCGTGAAACGCGGCGTCGGCTATGCCGGCGGCGTCGGCTATATCTCCGGTTCAGGGTCTCTGGATGTCTGTATCGTTCTGCGCACCGCCCTGTTCAAGGACGAAAAAATCTACGTGCAGGCCGGGGCCGGCGTCGTGGCCGACAGCGTGCCGCTGACCGAGTATCAGGAAACGGTGCACAAGGCCTCGGCCCTGATCAAGGCCGCTTCGGAGGCCTGGCGCTACAAGCAGGGCAATTAGGCGTTCAAAAATAGAAGGCTTGTTATTTCAGGTCCGAGGGGCTGGCCGACAACTGGAAGCCGCCCTCGGTGCCTGAGCTTACGGCCTTGCTGACCACGGGCGTCGGCTGGGGCTTGTCCTGATCCATCATCGGGCCGACGATCATCGACGCCGCCAGCCACAATCCCGATACCGCAAACGCTGCCGAGGCCATCAGGGCCTTGAACACCGACGGCGTTTTGGTCACGCGCGTGTTCAGCAGGATGCGGGCCCGATCCAGCGGAGACAGATTATCATTGATGGCGAAGGTTTTGGGCATGGTGCGGGACATGTTCTGAACCGATTCTATCGGCATCGAACATGCTCCGTTTATGGTTAATAATAGGTAATCAGGCTGCCTTGGGACTGAACCGGTCAAGGACGTGGCGGGTGATATTGCGCGCCAGTTCCTCTTCTCCGAAGAAGACCGTGCCCATCTTTTCCTGACGCAGGAAGTTCATCTCGTCCTCGCTGTGGGTGCGCAGGACGACCTCGACCGTCGGATTAACGCGGCGGGCGGCCTCGACCATCTGGTGGATATTGACCAGATCGGGCGTGGCGACCAGCAGCATGGCGGCGTGCTGGATATGGGCCTGCACCAGCACTTCGGGCTCGACCGCATCGCCATAGACCGCAACCTTGCTCTGTTCGCGCAATTCCTCGACGCGCTCGCGGTTCTGCTCGACCACCACGTAGGCGACGCCCTGCTCGTCCAGCGTCGCAGCGATGCGCTTGCCGACGCGACCATAGCCGACCAGCACCACCTGCCCTTTCAGATAGCGCGCCTCGGTACTGTGCGGCAACTCGGCTAACACGTCCTCACGCCGCTCGTGCCGGCGCGCCAGTTCCGAGTGCTTCAGCACCCAGTTGGTCAGCGGCGAGATAGCCGCGAACAGGAACGGGTTGATGGCGATGGAGACCAGCGCGCCGGCCAGAATGAGGCTCATGCCCGATTGCGGCAGGATGCCCAGAGACAGACCCAAACCACCGAGAATGAACGAAAATTCGCCGATCTGCGCCAGACTGGCCGACACGGTAAAGGCCGTGTTGAGCGGGTAGCGGAAAAACAGCACCAGGGCGGCAGCGGCGAGGGCCTTGCCCACCACGATGATGCCGACAACCGCCAGAACCTCCATCGGGTGCTCCAGCAAAACCTTGGGGTCGAACAACATGCCGACCGACACGAAGAACAGCACCGAGAAGGCGTCGCGCAGCGGCAGGGATTCCTCAGCGGCGCGGTGGCTGAACTTCGACTCCCGCATGACCATGCCGGCGAAGAAGGCCCCCAAAGCGAAGGATACGCTGAACAGTTCGGATGCGCCCCAGGCGATGGTGATGGCCGCGGCGATGACCGACAGGGTGAAGAGTTCGCGCGAACCGGTCTTGGAAATCTGCCACAATATCCACGGAAACACCTTACGCCCGGCCAGCATCATCAGGGCGATAAAGGCCCCGACGCTGAGAAGAGTCTGGCCGATGGTGACCCACAGATTGCCGGCCGAAGCCGCGCCTGCCGAACCGTTGCTCTCCAGCAGATGCGCCAGAGGCGGCAGCAAAACCAGCACCAGTACGGTCACCAGATCCTCAACCACTAGCCAGCCGACGGCGATGCGGCCGTTCATGCTGTCGATGGCGTTGCGTGCCTCCAGCGCCTTCAGCAGCACCACGGTCGACGCGCACGACAGCGACAGACCGAAAACGAGCGACGCCCCCATCCCCCAATCCCAACCCCAGTGCGCCAGCGCGAACCCCAAAAAGGTGGCCAGCGACATCTGCACGACGGCCCCCGGCAGCGCAATCTTGCGCACCGACATCAGGTCGCCGAGCGAGAAGTGCAGGCCGACGCCGAACATCAGCAGCATGACGCCGATTTCCGACAACTGCGCCGCGATGTGGGTGTCGGCCACGAAACCGGGGGTGGAGGGTCCGATCAGGATGCCGGCCAGAAGATAGCCGACCAGCGCCGGCAGCTTGATTTTTTCGGCCAGAAATCCGAACAGCAACGCCAGACCGAAGCCGGACGCAAGTGTGGTAATGAGAGAAATATTATGGTGATCCATCGGTCGCCTTTAGAGTTTGAGAACAGAAAAGGCCCGCAATCCGGCGGCACAGATGCGCCGTCGCCGAGGAGACATGCTGAATTACGGATTAGTTTAAAACTCGGTGTTGCGGGCAATAATGTCAACCCTTTGCATAGGAAAAATCTATACTGAGCGAAATCCATTCAGACCGATCGTGAAGACGGTTTCGTGCAACCGTTTGATTACGTCCTCTGCGATGCGTTGAGCGTCCAAAATTGAACGTTGTTCAAATTAATCCGGCGTGCTATGTTTCCGCATACGGCAATCACGCCGGCCGATAACAAAACACTCTCAGGGCTTTTCATGTCGTCCAAACAAGTCACCTGGCCCCGGCTTCTCGCCTTCTGCGGTCCGTGCGTCCCGTTCGCGGCGCTGGGCCTGCCCTTGGCGGTGACCCTGTCGGAATATTACGTCACCTATATCGGCGTCAGTCTGGGGCTCGTCGGCGTCGTCTTCATGGCGGTCAAGCTGATCGACATCGCGGTCGATCCCGTCATCGGCTGGGCCATGGACCGCACCCGAACCCGCTTCGGACGCTTCAAGCTGTGGATGGCGCTGTGTCTGCCGGTATTGTTCATTTCGACCGGTTTCATGTTTCTCGCCCCGCAGGGTGCCTCGGCGCTGTATATGGGCACGTGGCTGCTGGTCTCCTATATCGGCTTCTCTATGGCGGCGCTCAGCCAGTCGAGCTGGGGCAGCGTCCTGTCCGACGACTACGACGAGCGCACCAAGGTCTTCGCCTTCTGGCAGATCGGCAACATTATCGGCCTGCTCTGCGTCGCCAGTATCCCGGTCGTGGCTCAGGCCATCGGTCAGTCCTATCAGACCGGCGTGCAGTGGATGGGCGTCTTCATCATGGTCACCCTGCCCGTCACCATCGGCATTGCGCTGTGGGTCGTGCCGGAACGCGTGTCCGACGCCACCAGCCATGACGTGCGGCTCGGCGCCTATTTCGACATGATCCGCCGCCCCAACGTCATCCGCGTGCTGCTGGCCGATCTGCTGATGGGATTGGCGCCGGGCATCATGGGCGCCCTGTTCTTCTTCTACTTCATGCAGACCAAGGGACTGACGCGCTTCGAGTGCACCATCGCCATGCTACTGTATTTCGTGGCGGGTCTGGTCGGTGCGCCGCTGTGGAACTGGGCCTCGAAGCGCTTTTCCAAGCACCGCACCCTGATCGCCTCGGCCCTCATCTTCGCAGCCCTCTACGGCGGGCTGGCCTTCGTGCCGGACAACAACTTCCCGGTCATGGCCGTGGCGGTGTTTCTGGCCGGCATCCCCTACGCCGCCTATCTGCTGCTCACGCGCTCGCTGATGGCCGATATCGGCGACGAGGTGCTGCTGGAAACCGGCCATGACCAAAAGGGCACGCTGATGTCGATCCTGTCGGCCACCACCAAGCTGGGCTACGCCTTCTCGGTCCTGACCCTGTCGGCGCTGGCGCTTATGGGGTTCGACAACAAGGCGGCGCACAACACGCCCGAAGCCCTGTTCTGGGTCGAGGCCTTTTTTATCGGCCTGCCGGTCGTTTTTCTTTTGCTTGGCGCGTGGGCGATGACATCCTATGACCTGACGCCGGAACGCTATGCGTCCATTCAGTCCGCACTGAAAGCAAAAGGTTTATCCAGTGACCAAGGCTCCCCTCGCCCCCATTGATGCCCTCATCGAAGTGATGAACCGCCTGCGAGCGAAAGACGGCGGTTGTCCTTGGGATCTGGAACAGACCTTCGAAACGATCGCCCCCTATACGATCGAGGAATCCTACGAAGTCGCCGACGCCATCGCGCGCAAGGATATGCGCGACCTCAAGGAAGAACTGGGCGATTTGCTGTTTCAGGTGGTCTTCCACAGCCATCTGGCCAAGGAACAGGGCCTGTTCGACTTCGACGATGTGGCGCAGGCCATGACCGACAAGCTGATCCGCCGCCATCCGCACGTCTTCGGAGAAGCTGGCGACCGCACCGCCGACGAACAGAACGCCGCCTGGGAGGTGCAGAAGGCCGCCGAGCGCAAGGCCAAGGCCAGGCACGGAATCCTCGATGACGTGCCGGTCGGCCTGCCCGCACTCACCCGCGCCGCCAAGCTGACCAGGCGCGCCGCCCGCGTCGGTTTCGACTGGCCGTCGCTGAACGAAGTGCTGGACAAGCTAGAGGAAGAGGTCGCCGAACTGAAGGTCGAACTGGCCGCCGGTGACGCCGAGAAAGCCAAGCAGGAACTGGGCGACATCCTTTTCGTTATCGCCAATCTGGCACGCAAGATGGACGCCGAGCCCGAAGACGCCCTGCGCGGCACGAATGCCAAGTTCGTGCGCCGCTTCGAGACCATAGAGGCCGAACTGGCCAGGATCGGCAAGACGCCGGAACAGTCCGACCTCGCCGAGATGGACGCCCTGTGGAACAAGGCTAAACAGGCCGAGCGCGCCCAATGAGCCTGCGCAGCTCCATCGAAATCTACGATCTGGAAACCCGTCAAAGTCGCGTGGTCTGGCAGGGGCCGGAATTGTGGGAATCGCCGCATTTCACGCCAGACGGCCAGACGCTGATCCTCAACAGCGAAGGCCGAATATACCGCCTCCCCGTCGGTGGCGAACCGCAAGTGATCGATACGGGCTTCGCCATCCGCTGCAATAACGACCACGGTTTGACGCCGGACGGTCAGACCCTGCTGATCACCGACAAGGTCGAATACGACCGCGCCTGCATCTATGCCCTGCCGCTGGCCGGGGGCGTGCCGAAGCGTTTGTCCGCGCACCTCGCCGCCTACTACCACGGCTGCTCACCGGACGGTGCGTGGATCACCTATGCCGGCATCCATCAGAAGGACGTCTTCGGCATCTATCTCAGCCGTCTCGACGGTTCGGATGAACGCGCCCTGATCGTCGGCGACGGCGTGCATGACGGTCCGGACTTTTCCGCGGACGGCGAATGGCTGTGGTTCAACTCCAACCGTTCGGGCCAGATGCAGGTCTGGCGCATCCGGCGCGACGGCAGCGATCTGCAACGCATGACCGACAGCCCCTATGCCGACTGGTTTCCGCATCCGTCACCGGACGGACGACACGTGCTGCTTCTGTCCTACGATCCGTCGGTGGGTCGCGACCATCCGCGCGATCAGACCGTGCGTCTGCGCCTGATGCCGGCAGAGGGCGGTGAGCCCGAAACCTTATTCGAGATGTTCGGCGGTCAGGGCACTATGAACGTTCCCAACTGGGCGCCAGGCGGGCGTTCCTTTGCCTTTGTGCGGTATTTTTAGGTTTCTCCACAGATGGCCACAGATGCACACAGATGAACCGAGTGCTTGGTTAGCCATTTAGGGGAACCACAGATTTCACAGATTTTGAGTTTCAAGCGGCATACTGCCGGGGTCGGGCCTTCCAAAGGCGCGAAGCGCCAATCTGTTAATCTGGAGTTCTCCAAACTTAAGGTCAGTCCGCGTCCGACGTCACACGCTCGGTCTATCTGTGTGCATCTGTGGCCATCTGTGGAGAACCTTTCTTTCTCAAAGACTTGTATAAAAATTGCGATTTGCAATTCACAGCCCTCAATTTCAAAACGCAATTAAACAAATAATTCACTTGTTATCTGCTATTGATTTCGGCACTCGGTTTCAGAACGTCATCGAAGGTCCGCGCCATGGTCAAGACTGCCCTCGCCCCGGTTAAAGCCGCCGCTACGCCTTTTGGTCGTCGCCAGCCCGCAAAGCCTGCGCCGAAGGCCGCAAAAGAGCCTGTGGGGCGCGGCCCGCGCTCGAAATGCCCGATCAATCTGCTGCTGGAAGTCGTCGGAGATACGTGGTCGTTGTTGATCATCCGCGACCTGATGTTCAAGGGCCGTTCGACCTATAAGGCTTTTCTCAATGCCGAGGAAAAGATCGCCACCAACATCCTGGCCGACCGCCTGTCGAAACTGGAAGCCGCCGGCCTGATCTCAAAGGCCACCGATCCGGACGACGCGCGCAAATATATCTACCGCCTGACGGAAAAGGGCGCGGACCTCGCGCCCGTGCTGGTCGAGATGATGCTGTGGTCGAACAAGTACCACATCACCGACACGCCCAAGGACTTTCTGGCCAGCCTGCAAAAGAACAAGACGAGCTTCACCAACCGCATCGTCAAGGACGTGGCCGCGCAATCGCCCGCCAAACCGCTGACGCCTGCGCCGAAATTCGAGCCGAAAGACGAAACCCTCAACCTTTTCGACGGGTTCTGAGCCGCGCGTCTCGTTTTTATAACCCGCGCATTTATAAGGCTAATTTTGAGAATTATTCTCATGGAATTTAGCCTTGAAAAGCGATTCCCACCCCCATATATCGATTTCAGTTCTTTCTTTTCATCATTTCAAATCTGCCGAGGATGTCATGGCCTTCGAACTTCCCGCTCTGCCCTACCCGACCGACGCGCTTGAGCCGCACATGTCGGCCAACACCTTCAGCTTCCACCACGCCAAGCATCACAAGGCCTATGTGGACAATCTGAACAAGCTGATCGACGGCACCGAGTTCGCGGATAAGTCGCTGGTCGACATCGTCAAGGCGTCGGAAGGCACCAATCCCGGCGTGTTCAACAATTCGGCTCAGGTGTGGAACCACACCTTCTTCTGGCACTCGATGAAGCCGAACGGCGGCGGCAAGCCTACGGGCGCCATCGCCGCCAAGATCGACGCTGACTTCGGTTCGTTCGACGCCTTTGTCGAAGCTTTCAAGACCGCTGGTGCCACGCAGTTCGGGTCGGGCTGGGCCTGGCTGGTTCTGGGTCAGGACGGCAAGTTGAAGGTCGTGAAGACCGGCAATGCCGAAACCCCGTTCACCAAGGGCGACAAGCCGCTGCTGACCATCGACGTGTGGGAGCACGCCTACTATCTCGACTATCAGAACCTGCGTCCGAAGTTCATCGAGACCTATCTGAACAGCCTGGTCAACTGGGACTTCGCCAACAGCAATCTGGACGCGCCGCTGCATCCGGGCGTGTAATTGCTGTTGAAAAGCGATTAGATTACGGGGTGTGGGGTCGATTGACCCCACGCCTTTTCTTTTAGGAGCTTCTTCATGGACGCGCTTGATCTGGCTACGGAAATCCTCTCCCTGGCGCGCGCGCAAGGTCGCACGCTGACGACCGCCGAAAGCTGCACCGGCGGCCTGATCGCTGCGGCCCTGACGCGTATTTCCGGTGCGTCCGACGCCTACCACGAAGGCTATGTCACCTATTCCAACGCCGCGAAAACGCGGCTCTTAAGCGTGCCGGAAAGCGTTCTGGCCGAACACGGCGCGGTCAGCCTGCCGGTGGCGCACGCGATGGCCGAAGGCGCGCTGACATCGGCGGGGGCCGATCTGGCGCTCAGTGTCACGGGGATTGCCGGACCGACCGGCGGCTCGGAAGAAAAGCCCGTCGGCATGGTCTGTTTCGGACTGGCGTTCACACTGCCGGACGGGGAGATCAGGTCGCAGGCCAATGTGCACGTATTCGAGAACCTCGGTCGCGACTTCATCCGCGAACAGTCGGTCATGTACGCCCTGCACTGGGCGCTGGAGCACCTCAGGGCCGAAACCTAAGCTCCGTAAAGCTGCTTCGCGCGGGCTTCGAACGTAGCCATCAGCCGATTGACGGCGATATTGAGATTGGCCTTGAGCATGGCGTTGAGGATGGGATTTTTGAAATCCATATCCATATCGAAATCAACCCGCGTCCCGCCGGCGACCTCGGTGAAATGCCAATGGCCGTTGAGTTTGCGCAAAGGCCCGCGCAACAGGCCCATATGCAGGCTGAGGTCCGACGCCCGGCGCGTGACACGGGTGGAAAAGCGCTCCGACAGCATCTTGTAACCCACCGACACGTCGGCGTCGAAGACGTGCACGCCTTCGCCCGGCGTCGTCATATTATAGGCGCGCAGGGCCGTGATCCACGGAATGAAGTCCGGGTACTTGGTGACGTCGCTGACCATAGCCCACAGGTCGGTGGCCGCGTACGGCAGGACGCGCTCAAGATGGAATTGCGCCACGCCCTAGTTCCGCTTGCCCGCCAGTTGGCCGTCGCGCGCAGCGCGCAGGCGCTCGAAATCCTCACCGGCATGGTGCGACGAACGCGTCAGCGGCGAGGACGACACCATCAGGAAGCCCTTGGCGCGGGCGATCGATTCGTAGGCCTTGAACTCGTCCGGCGTGACGAAACGGTCGATGGCGGCGTGTTTGCGCGTCGGCTGAAGGTACTGACCGATGGTGATGAAATCGACACCTGCGGAACGCATGTCGTCCATCACCTGCATCACCTCTTCCTTGGTTTCGCCAAGACCGACCATGATGCCGGATTTGGTAAATTGCGACGGGTCGCGTTCCTTGACGCGCTCCAGAAGGCGCAGGGAATGGTAATAGCGCGCACCGGGGCGGATCTTCAGATAGTTGCGCGGCACGGTTTCGAGATTGTGGTTGAAGACGTCCGGTCTGGCGTCGATGACGATTTCCGCCGCACCATCCTTACGCAGGAAGTCCGGCGTCAGGATCTCGACCGTCGTCTTCGGCGATTGCCGGCGTATCTGTCGGATGACCTCGGCAAAGTGTTCGGCCCCGCCGTCGGCCAGGTCGTCGCGGTCCACCGAGGTGATGACGACGTGGGCCAGCCCCATCTTGGCCACCGTCATGCCGACGCGGTTCGGCTCATCGCTATCGAGCGGCTGCGGCATGCCGGTCTTGACGTTGCAGAAGGCGCAGGCCCGCGTGCAGG